>NZ_OZ026463.1 GCF_964019715.1 Spiroplasma endosymbiont of Lonchoptera lutea
TGTGATTTATGAGTCATAAAAAAATGTGAGAACAAGTTAAAACAAAATTAATGGGTGAAACAATTGATCCAATTATTTTTAATACTTATATTAAAAATACTAATATTCATTCAATTACTAATAATAATGAATGTATCATTTTAGTTCGGAGTGGTTTTGCAAAAGAAATTTTAACAAAAAATTTAACTAATAAAATTCAAATTATTATTAATCAAGTTAGTAATCGGCAACTAAGTGTTAAATTCCTTGAACAATATGAAATTGAAAATATGCCCCATCAACAATATGATGAATGTGATGATAATTTAAAAAGTAATAAAAAAAAATTTACCTTTACTAACTTTGTTAAAGGAGCTTGTAATCAAGATGCTTATCAAGCATCATTAGCTGTTGTTAAAAATCTTGGTGTTAGTTGAAATCCATTATTTATTTATGGAAATTCAGGACTAGGTAAAACGCATTTATTACACGCTGTAGAAAATGAAATTATTAAAAATAATCCTAATATTAAAATTCGCTACTTATCTTCAGAAGAATTCGGTCGCATGTTCTTAGAAATATATAATCATGGCATTGATGCGATTGAAGATTTTAAGGATTCTTTTAATAATTATCAAGTATTATTAATTGATGATATTCAATTATTAGCCAAAAGAAACAAAACTAATGAAATCTTTTTTAATATTTTTAATCGTTTTATTGATGACAATAAACAAATTATTCTAACTTCTGATAAATATCCTGATGAATTAGATGGTTTTGAACAAAGGATGGTGTCACGATTTCAAAGCGGATTAAGTGTTTGCTTAGATGCTCCTGATTTTGAAACAGCCTTAAATATCTTAAACCTAAAAGTTAAAGAAGTTAATTATTATAGTGCAACGGTTTTTGCCAAAGAAGTTTTAGAATTTATTGCCTTAAATTTTAATACTGATGTTCGAAAATTAGAAGGAGCTTTAAATCGGATGATTTTCTTCTCAGTAATGAACATTAGTGCTGAAAAAATAATTGAATTAGAAGATGTTAAAGAAGCATTTAAAAGTTCAAATATTATTATTGACAAGCGAGAAAAAATTACTATTAAAAAAATTAAACAAATTGTTGCCGAATATTATAATATTCCTGTTAAGTTGCTGATTAGTAAAACTAGAGTTGCAAACATTACCATTGCCCGTCATTTAGCAATGTTTTTAGCAAGAACGCTTATTGATGAACCGTTTTCACGGATTGGGATTGAATTTGGTGGTAAAGACCATTCAACGGTAATGAATGCCTGTCAAAAAATTGAGATTTTAATTAAAAATAATAAAGAATTTGCTAAAGTAGTTCATTTGTTAATTGCTAAATGTCAAGGATAAACTTTTTTAAAGCAAAAAAGTTATTAACAAAATTGTCAACAAATTATTAACACTAAAAATGTGTGATACTATAAAATAGTTAACGGTATTTGGAAGTTATCCACATTGTCCACAGTATACTACTAATACTACAATAAAAATAAATATAATATATATAAATAAGGAGTCACTCTAAATGATTATTACTATTTCTCGCACAAGATTATTAAATGAAATTAATAAGATTTCACGAATCATTTCATATAAATCACCATTACCAGCATTAACAGGTCTATTATTTGAAGTTAAACCTGATAAGTTAGTTTTAATTGGTTCTTCGGGAACATTATCAATGCAAGTCGAAATTAAAGTTAATGAAAGTAAATTACAAATTGAAGAATTGGGAAAAACTTTAATTAAAGTACGATTTGTTAGTGAAGTGATTCGGAAAATTGAAAGTGAAATTATTCGCATTGAAGTTGTTGAAGGTAGTGTAATTCGTATTAATGCGAATAATTTTGATTCGCAATTAAATACTTTAGATGTTAATCAGTATCCTAAAATTTTATTTGATACTAGGGGGCAAGAATTTATTATTAGTGATGGTGTTTTAAAAGCAATTGTTAATCAAGTTGGATTTGCAATTGGTGAACAAGAGAGAAATATTATTTTTACAGGGATTCATTTTTTGTTTAGTAAGGGAAAATTAAAGGTTACAGCTACTGATTCATTTCGATTAGCTAGTAAAGAGATAAATTTTCCGTATTATAGTGAGGATGATTATGAAGTTATTATTCCAGGAAAAGTAATTCAAGAAGTAAATAAGATTAGTGAAAAAAATAATGATGTTACGATAATTATTAATGAAAGAAATGTTGTTTTTAAGATTAATAATACAATTTTACAATCAAAAATTATTGATGGTAAGTATCCTAATATTAATAAAATTATTCCTGAAAGTTATAATAGTAAGATTGTGATTAATAATCGTGATTTATTAAATGCCATTGATCGTGCTAGTGTATTAAGTCACGAAATTAGTAATACTACAATTAAGTTAAATATTAGTAATGATAAAATTAAGGTAGAGTCTAGTTCTAGTGAGATTGGTAATTCTAATGAGCATTTAAGCAAGTTTCAGTTATCTGGTGAGATAATGAATATTGCGTTTCGCTCACAGTATATGCTTGATGCAATTAGAGCTTTTAAGACTAGTAATTTAAATATTAATTTAACGGCTGAAGATAAACCAATTATTATTACTAGTGATGAAGATCCAACATTATTACAGTTAGTCTTACCAATGCGAACTTATTAGTTAAAAAATTAAAAATGCGAGTTGATAAATTTTTATGTTATCTGAATTGTAAATATAAATGGGACAGTTTTTTAAAATAATTGTATTAAATCTATTGGTCTTTTATAAGATAATGATTTTCTGGGTGTAGAATTAATTTGAAATGCTATAGAATTTAAGTCTTTTTGTTTATATGAAGATAAATCAGTAGATTTTGGTAAATATCTTCTTAAAATACCATTATTGTTCTCATTTAAACCTCTTTGACAAGGTTTGCCGGCATCTGCAAAATAAATTTTAACATTACAATTTTTTTCAATTAATTTTCATTTACTAAATTCTTTACCACGATCAAAAGTAATAGTTTTAATTGTTCCTGGTATTAATTTTGAAATAAATTTTATTATACTTTGTGTAATACTTTCTGCTTTATGATTTTTAGTTTTCAAAGGAATTGTGATTTTTGATCATATATCAGCTAAAGTAATAATAGAACTTTTATGATCTTTACCAACGATAGTATCTCCCTCTAAATGGCCAAATTCTTGTATATTTTTAATATTTGGAATGATTAAATTTCTTTCATGAATAGATTTACAATTATTAATTCTGCCCCTAGTTTCTTTTTGTTTATGAGGTTTATTTTTGCCTTTTCTCAATAAATTTTTTTCATCAAAACCCATTCGATTTGTTTTAAACATGTTATATAAAGTTTTTGTTGAAATATTTTTTATTTTATTTTTCTTTAAAAAATCAGCAATTATATCAAGAGCATAATTTTTAGTAATTAACAAATGATTGATAGTATTAATTTCTGTTAAAGTTAAAATTATTAATTTTCTACCTGCATTTTGTTTATTTTTTTGAACTTGATTCAATATTTCTAATGGTAATAAGTTTTGATTTAATAATTTACAAACTCTGTGTACAGTTGATTTACTATAATCAATTGCTTTTGCTATTTTACGAATAGAAAATCCATAACTTTTATATTCTTTTATTGCTATTATTGATTCAATAGTCAGATACTTATACGTTGTGCTAATTCCTTTCTTTTTTTAATTATAGAATTAACACAATTTGTTTTTTATATAAGTGTCCTTTTTAATTTTACATTTCAGGTTATGAATTCGCATTTTTAATTTTTAAGACTATTTTAAGACATTTTTATTATGATATATAATTTTATACTTGGTGGCTTGAATGTATTTCCTAAATGTCCTTAAAAGTGGTATAATTAGTTATATTCGGTGTAAATTTATAGTAGTAAAAACATCAATGTGTGATAGGAGAGATTTTAGTGTTGAAAAGAAAATATGATGCATCTTCAATTCAAATTTTAGAAGATTTAGAAGCAGTTCGTAAACGACCAGGAATGTATATTGGAAATATTTCTAAAGAAGGATGACATCATTTAGCATGAGAAATTATTAGTAATTCAATTGATGAGGTTATGGGTGGCTATTGTAACGAAATTAAAATTACTTTGTTAAATGATAATGAAATTATTATTGAAGATAATGGTCGTGGAATTCCAGTTGATATTCATCCTAAAAGTAAAATTTCTGTTTTAGAAACAGTATTTACTGTATTGCATGCTGGTGGTAAGTTTGATGGTGAAACTTATAAAGTATCTGGTGGTCTTCACGGTGTGGGAGCATCGGTTGTTAATGCTTTAAGTAGTTATTTAGATGTCACGATATATCGTGATGGTAATATTTATGATTTAAAATTTCATAATGGAGGAAAAATCAAAGAAGCTTTAAAAATTACGGGCACAACTGACAAAAGAGGAACGCTTGTTCGTTTTATGCCGGACATTAGTATTTTTGAAGAAGGTCAGTCATTTAATTACACAACTTTAAAAACGCGATTAAAACAATTAGCATTTTTAAATAAGCGTTTAAAAATTATTCTTATTGATGAAAAAGCACAACGCCAAGTAGTATTTCAATATTTTAATGGGCTTCGTGATTATGTTGCTGATTTAAATAGTGACCGCGTTGTTATTCATAAGGAAATAATTTATAGTGATTACCAATATGATGATACTCATATTGAATTTGCTGCGCAATATAATGATACATATCATACGCAGTTATATTCTTTTTGTAACAACATTAATACTTCTGAAGGTGGAACGCATGAAGAAGGATTACGGTTGGCACTAACAAGAGAAATAAATAAATATGCATTAAATAATAAGTATATTAAAAGTAATGATGAAAAATTATTATGAGATGATTTAAAAGAAGGTTTAGTTGCTTTACTTTCTCTTAAAATATCTGATCCGCAATATGAAGGACAAACAAAAGCTAAATTAAGTAATAAAGTTGCTAGACAAATAGTTTCTAATGCGATTGGTAATGTTATTAAAAATTTTCTAATGGAAAATCCACAAATTGCGAAGAATATTTTAGAAAAAACATTATTAGCTTTTAGAGCAAGAATGGCAGCAAGAAAAGCTCGTGAAATTACTCGTAAGAAAAATTTACTTGATGTGGCACCATTACCAGGTAAATTAGCTGATTGTAGTAGTAATGATGCTAAGATTAGTGAACTTTATATGGTTGAAGGTGATTCGGCTGGTGGTACTGCGAAAATGGGACGAGACCGTAATTTTCAAGCTATTTTATCATTAAAAGGTAAAGTTCTTAATGTTGAAAAAGCAAGAATTGAACGAGTGTTAGAAAATGATGAAATTTTAACAATGATAACATCATTAGGTTGTGGTGTTAATAAAGATTTTAATATTGACAGGTTACGATATCATAAGGTAATAATTATGACGGATGCTGATGTTGATGGTGCTCATATTCGAACGCTATTACTAACATTTTTTTATCGTTATATGCACGAATTAATTGTCACTGGTTGTGTGTATATTGCACAACCACCACTATATAAAATTCAAGTTGGTAAAAAGAGTAATTATGTATATTCTGATCAAGAATTAGAAAATTTTAAAAAATCGTTAAAAGATGATCAAAAATTTAGTATTCAAAGATATAAAGGACTTGGAGAAATGAATGCTGAACAATTATGAAGTACGACAATGAATCCTGAAAATCGCCAGTTACTAAAAGTAACAATTGAAGATGCTAGTATTGCTGATATGACTTTTATTATGTTAATGGGTGAACAAGTAGAACCACGAAAAATATTTATTGAAGAGAATGCCCAGTATGGTAAGCATCTTGACATTTAGGAAGGTGAAATAAATGAATTTAGATAAGCAACATAATGTCAAAGATATTGATATTAGTAAAGAAATGCAAGAAAGCTTTTTAGAATATGCAATGTCAGTTATTGTTTCCCGAGCGATTCCTGATGTTCGTGATGGTTTAAAACCAGTGCATCGCCGAATTTTATATGCTATGTATGATTTAGGAATAACTTATGACAAACCATATAAAAAATCAGCCCGAATTACGGGAGAAATTATTGGGAAATATCACCCGCATGGTGATACTGCTGTGTATTATTCAATGGTCAGAATGGCACAAGAATTTTCATCACGCTATCCGTTAGTTGATGGTCAAGGAAATTTTGGTTCGATTGATGGCGATAATCCAGCCGCGATGCGTTATACGGAATCACGAATGAGTAAATTAGCTAATGAATTAGTAAATGATATGAATAAGGATACGGTAGATTTTGTTGATAATTATGATAGTACCGAACGAGAACCGAAAGTATTACCAGCATCTTTTCCTAACTTACTAGTTAATGGTTCAAAAGGAATTGCTGTTAGTATTACAACGGATATTCCGCCACATAACTTAAATGAAGTTATTGATGCTTTAATTTATGTTTTGGAAAATCCTCAGGTTACAATTGAACAATTAATTTCACAAGACATTGTTAAAGGACCAGACTTTCCCACGGGAGCAAGTATTATTGGTAATCAAAGAATTAGAAAAGCCTATTTAACAGGTCGTGATACGATTACGGTGCGGGGAAAAGTAAGTGAAGAAACATTTAAAAACGGTCGTAAAGCTTTAATTATTAATGAAATTCCGTATCAATTAAATAAAACTCGCTTAATTGAAAGAATATCGCACTTAGTAAAAAATAAAGAAATACAAGGTATTTATGCATTACGCGATGAATCTAATCACGAAGGGATTAGAGTAGTAATGGAATTAAAAAATGATGTTAGTAGTAAAATTTTATTGAATAAGTTATATAAAATGACACCGTTACAATCAACACATTCAATTAATTTAATTGCTTTAAATAATGGTCGTCCCAAACTTATGAATTTACTTCAAATTTTACAAGCATATTTAGAACATCAATTTGTTGTTTTAGTTCGAAAAACTAAGTTTGAATTACAAAAAAATCAAGACCGTGCTCATATTTGTGAAGGATTAGTTATTGCTTTATCTAATATTGATGCCATTGTTCGTTTAATTAAAAGCACAACCGCACCAACAGAAGCAATTGACAAATTAGTTAGCGAATTTGCGTTAAGTAAAATTCAAGCTCAAGCGATTTTGCAAATGCGTTTGCAAAGATTAACTGGTTTAGAACAAGTTAAATTAGAAGAAGAATTACAAACATTAAATGATGAGATTGCTCAATGTCAAAAAGTTTTACAAGATGTCAGTGAACAAACAAAAATTATTAGTAAGCAGTTAATAACAATTAAAAATAATTATGGTGATCCGCGAAGAACAATTATTACTAGTGATGAAGAGGATATTAGCATTGATGAAATATCGTTAATTAAAAATGAACCCGTAGTTATTATTTTTTCTGAAAATGGTTATATTAAGCGGTTAAATTTAGATGAATATCGTACCCAAAAACGCGGTGGGACGGGTGTTAATACAATAAATTTAGGTGAAACCGATGATACCAGAATAATTATTATTGCTAATACGCACGATGATATTTTGTTTTTTAGTGATGTCGGTAAAGTATATTGTTTAAAAGCTTATGAAATTAGTAGTTTTTCACGCGTAGCAAGAGGAACGCCAATTATTAATCTAATTAATATTGAACGAAAAGAAAAAATTAAAACTTTAATTGCCGTAAATTCAGAAAATAGTAAACAGTATTTATTTTTTATTACTAAAAATGGGATTGTGAAACGCACTGCTATTGGTGAGTTTGATTCAATTCGTAAAACAGGTAAAATTGCAATTGATTTTAAAACTAATGATAGTCTTGTTGAAGTTTTATTAACAACCGGTGATACGAAAATTATTATTGCTACTAGTAATGGTAAAGCAATTCATTTTAATGAAAAGGAAATTCGTTTATTACAAAGAAAAGCCACAGGAATTAAAGGAATTATGTTAGATAATGATTGCTTTGTTATTGGGGGCTGTACTAGTGCGACGGGAAGTAATATTATTACTATTTCTGAAAATGGTTTAAGTAAAATAACGCCTTTGCAGTCATTTCGTTTAACAAAAAGAGCTACTAAAGGTGTTAAAGCAATGAAATTAACTCCTAAAACCGGTGATATTGTTACGATTAAAGCTATTAAAGGTAATGAAGAGATGTTAATTGTTACGAATAATGGTATTGGGATTCGTATTAATTTGAGTGAAATGAAAATTTCTCAAAGAAATAGTAGTGGTGTTAAACTAATTAAGTTAAAATCAGAACAAAAGATAAAAACTAGTGCTATTATTTCTGTTAACTAGAATTATTCTTTAAATAAGAAAGGGTTTGTTAAAATGATTGATATAAATTATTTATCAGAAAATATTGATGAAGTTATTAAAAGATTAACAACCAGAAATGCTGATTTTTTGTATTTAAAAAAAGTTAAACAATTAAATATGGAACGCAAAGAAATTATTACTAAATTAGAGCAAAAACAAGCAGAACATAATAAACAATCAAAATTAATTGCATCATTAATACAAAAAGAGAAAACTAATGAAATTGAAGTCTTAAAAGAAAATTTGGGAAGTAATAAGTTATTAATTGAAACATTAAAACAGCAATTACTAGTTGTTGCAAGTGAAATTAAGGATTTGTTATTAAAAACACCAAATATTCCTGAAATTACTGTTCCTATTGGGATAAGTGAAGCCGATAATGTTGAAGTTAAAAAATGAAATGAAAACAAGGCTTTAAAATCAACGCATCCGCATTGAGATATTGCGAAAGATTTAGATATTATTGATTTTATTCGGGCAACAAAAATAACTGGTAGTCGTTTTGTTATTTATAAAAACGCTGGTGCCCGCTTAGTTCGTGCCTTAATTAATTTAATGTTAGATGTTCATTATCAATCTGGTTATGAGGAAATTATTCCGCCAACAATTGTTAATGCAAATTCATTAATTACTACGGGAAATCTGCCTAAATTTAAAGAAGATTTATTTCAATTACAAGAAAAAGATTATTATTTAATTCCTACGGCAGAAGTACCAATAACTAATTTATATCAAGATGAAATTATTGATGGTCATAAGTTACCGTTAAAATATTGTGCTTATACCACTTGTTATCGTTCTGAAGCGGGAGCAGCTGGTAAGGATACGCGAGGAATAATTCGTTTGCATCAATTTCATAAAGTTGAGTTAGTTAAAATTACTAAATCAGAACAATCATATGATGAATTAGAAAAGTTAACTAATGATGCTTGTAAAATTTTAGAACTTTTAGAACTACCATACCGCGTTATTGAACTTTGTACAGGTGAATTAGGATTTAGTGCTGCGAAAACTTATGATATTGAAGTTTGAATGCCTTCACAAAATAAATATCATGAAATTTCTTCTTGTTCTAATTGTGAAGATTTTCAAGCCCGAAGAGGAAAAATTCGTTATAAAGTAAAGTCACAAGATAATGCTAAGTTAGTTCATACATTAAATGGTTCGGGATTAGCAGTTGATCGTTTGGTAGCGGCAATTTTAGAAAATAATTATCAATCTGATAGTAAAACGGTTGTGATTCCTAAGATATTGCAAAAGTATTTAGGAGGATTAGAAAAGATTACCGTTTAAGGAAAAAAAGATGTTTCACGTGAAACATCTTTTTTTAGAATTTTGTTTTATTGATTGGATTTAATTGATAGTTTAGATTAAAGATTTTAAAATTTATTTTTTATATAGTTTGCGAAATAGCAGTAATATTTTAAAGTGATATAAGATGTGTTTAATTTTAGATTGTTAATTGTTTCACGTGAAACAATTAACAATCTAATTTTTTAAAATTTATTGCTATTTTTCCTAATTATGTATTATAATTAACATAACCATTACAATAGTAACTTCTGAATCTGGTCAGGACGAAAGTAGCAGCCATAAGGAAAAGTGCTATGTGTAGTGGTATTTTTTTATGCTAAAATAAATTAATAAAATAGGAGTAAAAAAATGCCACATATTAAATATATGAAAGTAGCCATATCCCTTGCTAAAATTGCATACCAAAATGGTGATGTTCCCGTTGGAGCAGTAATTGTTGATCCCAATGGTATTATTATTGGTCAAGGTTATAACTCTAAAGAAGTTAATAATAATCCGTTGGAGCATGCGGAAATGATTGCTATCGCTAATGCCGCTAAAACATTAGGTCAATGAAGACTAAATGATTGTGTTTTATACTCAACTTTAGAACCGTGTTTAATGTGTACCGGAGCGATTTTGCAGTCGCGAATAAAAAAAGTTTTTTTTGCTGTTAGTGACCCTAAGTTTGGCACTGTTGTTTCCCAAAATCAATTATTAGATAAAAATAAGTTTAATCATCAGGCTTCATATGATGAAGGGTTATTAGAATTGCCAGTAAAACAAATTTTACAAAGGTTTTTTCAAGAAGTTCGTAAAAATTAATAATAATTGTAAATAAAATTTTTTTGACTGCCATAATATTATATAATTTTATTGAGAGTATAATCTTAATAAGTATAAAGGGTGGATTACTAAATGAAATATTTAACGCTATATCGAAAATATCGTCCCAATAAATTTAGCAAAATTATTGGTCAAAATCAAATTGTAACTTCGTTACAAAATGCAATTATTAATGATAAATTTAGTCATGCTTATTTGCTTTGTGGACCAAGAGGGGTTGGTAAGACTTCAATTGCTAAAGTATTTGCTAAAACTGTTAATTGTTTAAAAATAATTAATGGTGAAGCTTGTAATGAATGTTATATTTGTGAAACTTTTAATAATAATTCTTGTCTTGATTTATTAGAAATTGATGGTGCTTCAAATAATGGTGTTGATGAAATTAGAGAATTAAAAGAAAAAATTTCGTTATTACCATCCCTTTGTAAATATAAGGTATATATCATTGATGAAGTTCATATGTTAACGATTAGTGCTTTTAATGCTTTATTAAAAACATTAGAAGAACCACCACGACATGCGATTTTTATTTTAGCAACGACAGAAGTATATAAAATTCCTTTAACAATTGTTTCTCGTTGTCAAAAATTTGATTTTAAATTAGTTAATAAAAATAATTTAGTGCAAAATTTAATAACAGTGTTAGAACAAGAACAAATTCCTTATGAAAAAGATGGTTTAGAACAAATTGCGCTTTTAAGTTCCGGAGCGGTTCGTGATTCATTAAGTATTTTAGAACAAGTAATTGCTTATAATCGTGAAGTTGTTAATTTAGCAAGTGTTAATATGCTTTTTATGATTCCCAGTAAAGCTGAAAAAATTGCGTTTTTGTTAGATATTATTAACAACAATACATTAAAAGTTTTGCAAACTATTAATAATTTTCTTCAAGTTGGTGTTGATATTAATAATTTAACAATTGATTTAATTAATATTTGTAAAGAAATTATTATTTATAAAGGTACTACTAATAAAGAAATATTAATGATTTTAGATCCTGATGATTCGTTACCGTTTAGTATTTTGACACAAGAACAATTATTAAAAATTATTGAAAATTACTTAGAGGCATTAAATAATTATCGTTTTAGTAATAATGCAATAATGTATTTTGAAATTGCTTCGTTTAAAAATATGAATTACTTTCAAAATATGGCTTCAATAGTAACGACTGAGGTTAGGCATCATGATGCAATAATTACTACTGTTGAAAACCAGCAAGTTGACAATAAAAAAGAATCATTAACATTAAATGATTCTGAGTTAGTAGTAGCCATTGATGATTTAAAATCAGAGACCAATAAGATAATTATACCACAAAATGATAGTGAAAATCAAGATGAAAAAGATGAAAATGTTTCTGAAACTAATAATATTAGTGTTATTAATAAACCTTTTATTTGAGAAATGACGGATTATCTTAATGTTTTATCACAAGCTGATAAGTATTTAAGAACAGAATATAGTAATCGTTGAAATTTGGTTAATGAGTATTTAACTCATAGTTCGTTTCAGAAGATTGCTAAAATGTTAGTTGATACAACAATTGTCGCTGCTATGAAGGGGGCAATTATTTTATCTTGTCCTATTGAACGCCAAGCAACAATTATTAATAATTATAGTTTTACTAAAAATATGCAAGAATTTTTGAAAGATATTTTGCTTACGAAAAATTTAATTATTATGGCGGTTCATACGCTAGAATTAGCATATATTCGCCAAGAATATTATCAATTACGAATTGCTAATAAGTTACCAACGCCATATGCGCTTAATTTTAAAGATTATTATCGTCAAGAAGAAGATATTATTAGCAAAGAGAAGTTATTAGATAATTCAGTTTATCAAACGGTGCAAGAATTATTTGATAATATTATCTTAATTGACTAATTTAAAGGAGAATCAAGTAAATGACAATGCAATATCCTGAAGTTTTAGAAAAGTTAGTTGATATTTTAAAAAAAATCCCAGCAATAGGGAAAAAGAATGCTGAACGGATGGCTTTACAAATATTTTTGCAAAAATCGGATTTTATTAATAGCTTAGTTACCACATTACAAGAAGTGCGGGACTCATTAATATTATGTAGGCAATGCAATAATATTAGTAATGAAAAAATATGTACGATTTGTCAAGATACGAAAAGGGAACAAAATGTGCTTTGCATTGTTAGTAATTGGCAAGATTTATGAGCATTAGAAAATCATCAAGTATTTAATGGTATGTATCATATTTTGATGCAAGAAATTGATTTACAAAAAGGTATTTCACCAAATGATTTATCTTTAGATTTATTATTAACTCGTGTTAATAATAAAAAGTGACAAGAAATAATTATTGCTACTAGTCCAACAATTAATGGGGAATTAACAGCGCAATACATTAATGAATTATTAAAAAATTATTCTGATGTTACAATTACTAGAATTGCTCACGGTTTACCAGTAGGAGCAACAATTCATTATGCTGATCAGTTTACATTAAAAAAGTCATTAGAAGGTAGAAAAAAATTATCGTAAGGAGAAATTAAAATTGTGAGTGCAAAACCATTTTTTATATCATTAGAAGGAACTGAAGGTTCAGGAAAAACAACTGTTGGGCAAATGCTAAAAGAAAAATTGCGTCAAGAAAATTATGATGTGATTTTAACTCGTGAACCAGGAGGAGTAAAAATTTCGGAACAAATTCGAGAAATTATTTTAGATAAAGGAAATTCCGAAATGGATAAATGAACGGAAGCGTTGTTGTATATTGCTGCTAGAAGGCAACATACGGTTGAAGTTATTTTACCAGCATTAAAAGATAATAAAATTGTTATTTGTGATCGTTTTATTGATTCAACTTCAGCTTATCAAGGTTTAGGTCGTGGTTTAGGAATTATAACTTTAAATGATATTCAAAATACTATTATTGGTAATGCTAAACCGGACTTAACAATTTTTTTTGATCTTGAACCAGAAATTGGTTTAAAACGGATTAAAGATTTTAGAACGACATCAGAATTAAATCGCTTGGATTTAGAACAATTAGACTTTCATCAAAAGGTTTATGAAGGATATCGAATTTTACTTAGTCAGAATCCACAACGCATTAAAGCAATTAATGCTAAACCAGATATAAAAATTGTTTTTGAACAAGTGTGAGTTTTAGTACAAAAGTATTTGCTTACTTTAAATATGAATGTTAGTTAGTTAAGCATTACAAATTTTATTCCTATTTATTTTTTATTTAAAACTATTATTAATCAAACTATTTAATGGAGTCAAATACATGAATGTTGAATTTTAAGATGTTATCAAAGAAATTTATTACGACAATTGAAAATTATTTAATTAATAATATGTTTCCGCATTCGCTAATTATTGCTAGTAATAGTGATGAAATTAATTATCAGTCAGCAATATATTTAACTTGTCGCTTAGTATGTGAAGGTATTAATTGGTGTGAGGGAAAATGTAATAATTGTCAACGCGTAATTAGTAATAGTTATCCTGATTTTGTTATTTTAAATTCATATTCTGAAAAATTAAAAAAAGAAATGATTCGTGAAATTATTAGTAAATTTAGTTTGTCTTCGTTAGAAATAACAAATAAAAAGATTTATTTAATTCAAAATATTGAAGATGGTAGTTTGGAAGCTAATAATAGTTTATTGAAATTTTTAGAAGAACCGCCAATTAACACATATGCTATTATTACTAGTAAAAGTATTAATCGTGTTTTACCAACAATTATTTCGCGCAGTCAAGTTTTAACATTACTACCAATTGATTTTGAGATAGTGACGACAAAACTTATTAATGAATGAAAAGTTACTTTTGAGGATGCTAAGCTAATAAGTAATTGTTTTTCTGATTGAAATGAAATTGTTGCAAATGGGGATTATGCTAAATTTTTGGAAATCAAATTGCTAGCATTAGATTTTATTACTAATTTTATTAATAATAATAATGAAGATAATTACTTATTGTCTAGTAAAATTAATAAATTAGAGAAAAATTATTTATCTTTATTTTGAAAATTAATAATTTTAATAATGAAAGATAGTTTTTTAGAATTTCCACAATATTTTATTACGCAACAAAAATTTATTAAGGAAGTTACTAACAAAATTGCTAATAAACAAAATTATTTTTTAACAATAATTTATGAATGTTTAGAAAGATTAAAGTTTCCTATTAATAAAAATTTACTTGTTGATTATTTTATAATTATGATGTTGAAAATTTAAAAATGGAGTTACTATGAAAAAATTTTATGAAAGTCTTGATATTCAAGAAAAATATTTATTAGGAATTTCTGGTGGAACTGATAGTATGTTTTTGCTAGATAATTTATATCAAGCAGGATTTAAAATTTTTGTTGTTCATATTAATTATCAAAAAAGAACTAATAGTTGGCAAGATGAATTAATTGTTGTTAATTATTGTTTAAAAAATAATATTGAATATGCGGTTTTACGAGTAAAACCAGAACAATATCAGAAAGAAAATTTTCAAAATCAAGCTCGGAAAATTCGTTATGATTTTTTTATGAAAATAGCAAAAAAACAAAGGATTTTTAATCTTGTTATTGCTCATCAATTTAATGACTTATTAGAAACTTATTTATTGCAAAAACAAAGAAAAAGTTTAGTTTCATATTATGGTTTACCTTTTAAGCGAAAAATTAAAAATTTAACAGTTTTTCGACCAATGTTGGAAGTAAAAAAACAAATGATTCTTGATTATTTAGAAAAAAACCAATTAAATTTTCAGGTTGATGCTACTAATGAATTGGATATTTATGTGCGCAATGTTATTCGGAAAAAAATTGCTTATTTTTCAAATCTTGAAATTAATAATTTATTACAAGAAATTAATGAGAAAAATATCCTTTTAAAGGAAGAACAACAAAAAATAAGAAAATTATTGGTGTTAATGACAATTGATGATAAAATCAATTACAAGTCGTTTTTATTATTAGAAGAAAAATGACAACAAAAGTTAATTTATCAATATTTATTAACAATTGATGATGAATTAGTAACTAAAAATTATTTAAAAAAAATTTTAAATAGTGTCCTTAAAAGTAGTAAACCAAATATTCATATTAAATTAAATGATCAATGAATATTTATTAAAGAATATGAATTTATATATTTAAGTAAACCAATTATTAAGGATAATTATTGTTATACAATTACTAACTTAAAAAATTTTAAAAGTCGTTATTTAGTATTAAAATTAAAAAATAATGGTAATATTAAAGGAATGGGATTTTTTGTTGCTAATGATGAGTTTCCGATTTATATTAAGTGTAATGCGTCTAATGAAAAAATTAAAACTAAGAATGGTACCCAAAAAATTAATCGGTTATTTATTAACAATAAAATTAGTTTTCAGCAAAGAATTAATTGACCGGTAATATATAATTGTCATCAACAATTAATTGCGATTCCAATGTTGTCTGTTGATGCTAATCATTTGGAAAACAAAAGTAATTGATTTATGTTAAAATAAGTTAGTAATTATGAAGAGAGGAAAAGATTGTGCAAAATCGTAAAAGAAATTTAGGTTTTATTTTTATTACTTTACTGTTCGCATTATTATTAGGGATTCTAATATGATACTTTTTAAAAGGTGGTTATGAGTATCCTGATTTTAATGATCTTGAAATTTGACTTAAACAAGGTAAAATTAAAGACCAGAATATTACTGCTGTTAGTTGAAAAATGGGTCAATCATTAGGAAATTATACATTATTTGGAACTTTTAAGTTAGGCAATGGGCAACGCTATCAATTTCAAATGGTTTTAGTTGATTCAATGTGAAAAACAGTTAATGACTTGCTTAATGGTGAAGAAGTAAGCAGTATTTTTAAAGGTAAATTACCAACGGTATATAATCCTAATGAATCAAGTCTTTGAACTGAATTATTGCGAATGTTACCTTTCTTATTATTAATTGGAGCATCAATATTTCTTACTTTAAGAATGATGCGTTCTCCAGGTGGCGGTGGCGGAATGAATCCGTTTTCAATGGGGAAAAATAAAGCGCGCCAAACAGAATCAAAAGTTAGATTTACTGATGTGGCGGGAATAAATGAAGAAAAGCAAGAATTAGTGGAAATTGTTGATTATTTAAAAAATCCGACAAGGTATGCACAAATGGGGGCAAGAACACCCAAAGGGGTTTTGTTAGAAGGTCCTCCTGGGACAGGAAAAACCTTGTTAGCAAAAGCAGTAGCAGGTGAAGCTAATGTTCCTTTCTTTTCAATTTCTGGTTCGGAATTTGAAGAGATGTTTGTTGGTGTGGGGGCATCACGGGTTAGAGAATTATTTAATAATGCGAAAAAAAGTTCGCCGTGTATTATTTTTATTGATGAAATTGATGCTGTGGGAAGAAAACGTTCATTGTCAATGGGGTCAGGAGCTGGTGAACAAACTTTAAACCAATTATTAGTGGAAATGGATGGTTTTGAGACGAATGCTGGTGTTATTATCATTGCGGCAACTAATCGTGTTGATGTTTTAGATCCAGCCCTTTTAAGACCAGGAAGGTTTGATCGTACGATTCAATTATCATTGCCAGATATTCGTGAACGAGAAGCAATTTTGCGATTACATGCTCGTAATAAGAATTTATCACCTAAAATTGCTTTTAATCGGATTGCTGACCGAACCCCAGGATTTAGTGGTGCCCAATTGGAAAATGTGCTTAATGAAGCGACATTATTAGCGGTGCGAAAGCGAAAAACTGTTATTGATTTAGCTGATATTGATGAGGCTATTGACCGTGTTGTTGGTGGACCTGCTAAAACTTCAAGAACAATTACGGAAAATGATAAGCAAGTGGTTTCTTATCATGAGGCGGGGCATGCTTTAATTGGATTAAAATTAAGACATGCATCTAAAGTTCAAAAAGTAACGATTATTCCTCGTGGAAATGCGGGTGGTTATACGATTATGACACCAAAAGAAGAGAGTTTTTTACATTCCCGTGATAATCTTTTGGCAACTATTACTGGTTATTTAGGTGGAAGAGCATCAGAGGAATTAATTTTTGGTGCTGAAAAAATTACTACAGGAGCGCATGATGATTTAGAAAAGGCAACTAATATTGCCCGCCGAATGGTTGTTGAGTTTGGAATGTCTGATTTGGGATTGCGACAATTTGAAAGTGCGAAAGATGAGTATATGGGTGTTAATAGTGCTAATAAATTTTCTGATGATATTGCACAAAAAATTGATGCTGAGATTAATAAATTTTTGGATGAATGTTATCTTGAAGCAAAAAAAGTAATTAAAGAGCATCGTAATATTTTAGATTTAATTGCTGAATCGTTAAGAGTTTTAGAAACAATTACTGCTGAACAAATTGAATATATTGATGAAAATGAAAAGTTACCACCAGATGTGGTAGCTGCTAAAAAAACTCAAGAAGAATTTCGGGAAAAAGAACTTCGTGGTGATGTTATTGAAGCAAAACCTAAAGGGAGAAATTCTGATATTTTATCATCAGATATTAAAACTGATGATAATAAAGATAAAGAAGATAAATAATAATCAGTGGTATAATTAGAAAAAGTTGGGAGTAAGTGTAATGGCAAAAAAGCGATCTTCAAAAAAAACGGAAAATGATAAGAGTATTATTTCATTAGAAAATAATAAAGCACTTTTAACGACGATTAAAGAAAATTTAAAGTTACAAAAGAAGATGACTAAAGCTTGTTCCAAAAGAATTTTAAAAGGTGAAATTATTTCCACCTTAGGTTATAAACCGGATTTAAAGAAATTTATTATTGAATTGCATAATGTGGAAAAGTCTTATGTAATGGGAGAAATTGAATATAAAGTTTTAAAAGGGATTGATTTAAAAATTAGTCGTGGTGAATTTGTTGTTATCTTAGGACCTAGTGGTAGTGGGAAAACAACATTATTAAATATTATTTCTGGTTTAGATAAAGCTTCAACTGGTGATGTTTTTGTTGATGGTCATAACTTAACATTGTTAAAAAATCGTCATTTAACTGATTTTCGTTGTAATTATGTTGGATTTGTTTTTCAAAATTATAATTTATTAGATACTTTAAGTGCTAAAGAAAATGCTGAAGTTGGGGAAAACTTAGCTAAAAATAAAAAGCGGGTAATGACATTGGAAGAAATTTTTGCATCAATTGGTATGTCAGCAGAAATGGATAAAAAACCTTCGCAATTATCTGGGGGTCAACAACAAAGAGTTTCAATTGCAAGAGCAATTGCTAAAAATCCTTCAATTTTGTTTTGTGATGAACCAACAGGGGCTTTGGATGAAGAAATGGGACGAAAAGTTTTAGAAATTTTGTTAGATATTAATAAAAAAGAAAAAACAACGATTGTTACTGTTACTCATAATCCTAATATTGCTCAATTAGCAGATATTGTTATTCATGTGAGAAATGGTATTATTGATGAATTAAAAGTTAATAAAGACCCTAAAAAATCTAAAGATATAAAATGAGCTTAATAAAATTGTATTAATAAAACAGTTACTGATAAGGATATTATTATTCAAGGAGTGAAAAAAACAATGTTGCTTCTCTTTATTAACGGATTACGATCAATTAATAAAAAATGAGTGCAGTTTTTTGGACTAATTGTATTGATATTTTTATCAGTAACTGTTTTTTCTGGTATTAATCAATCTAATCGTGAGTTGTTAAGAAGTTTTAGTGTTTTGTTAGATAAAGGTAATTCACACCATTTTTCTTTTTATCCGCTTAATCAAATGACTTTGAAAAATCGCGAAGCAACAATTAATAAATTTTCTGACGAATTTATCAAATATAAAAAAAAGAATGTTAATAAGAATTTTGCTAGCAATGATGTAGCAATGATTTCATTTTTAATTACTGAACATTTTCAGGAAAAATTTTCCTATCACTTAGGAGTGCGGAGCTTATATGATAAAACTACTAATTATCGTAGTAAAGATTTAAATTATACTTTAGTGTTAGCAGATTATTATCAGCATTTAATTGAAAATAATCGTAATCGCAAAGATATGAATAAAGTAATTATTACTGAGGGGCGAAAACCAATTGCTAGTAATGAAGTTATTATTTTTAAGCAGTTTGCTGTGGCAAATAATTTGAAAATTTATGATGGAAAAAATATTAATAATCCGCAATTTTATTTGCCAGGTGTTGGTGATGTTAATAATTTAGCAGTTACAGGATTACGAATTGTTGGTTATGGGATGACGCCTGATTATGTCGTTCCGATTGGAATTATGAAAAGTACGATAACAATCCCTGAGTTTGCTACGCAAACATTTGTTTATATGCAGCCATTTAAGTTTCGACAATTAGCTATTAATAAGTCTTTAATTCAAGAGCATTATTATGGACAGTTTAATTCGGGTTATGAGTGGAATAATATTAGGAAGAATGAATATTTGCAGTTAGAAAAGCAATTTAATGAATTAATAGGGACAAAAATTAATTATAAAGCAATTGCTAGTTTAGAAACAAATGATACTGTAAAACCATTATTTATTCAGTCACGAACTAATGGTGTGATTTCAACAACATTTTTATTTTTAATTTTATTAATTGTTTTTGTAATTATTATTTTTCTTGTTAAAAAAGATATTAATGATGAAAAAATCCATATTGGATTGTTAAAAGCAATAGGATATCGTGATTGAAAAATTAGTTTTAGTTTTTTAGGCGTAATTAGTTTTTCAAGTATTGTGGGCTCGTTTTTAGGTTATGGAGCTAGTTTATTTGTGCAATATTTGTTATCAGTAGTGTATGTTAATCATATTCAGTTACCATTATCTTATATTACTTTTGATTGAGTAATTTTCTTAATTGTTGCGTTAGGACCGTTACTTTTTTTACTAATGATTACTTATATTTTTGCGAATGTATTTTTAAAAAAACCACCGTTAGTATTATTAACTCCTAATATTTCACCACAAATAAATGGTATTAAGTTGTTTTTTTTAAGATTAGGTTCATTTGCGCCTTTTAAAGTTAAAGTTTCATTTTCATTAGTTATTAAATCATTTAGTCGGGTTGTTGTTGTTATTATTGCAATGATTTCGACAACAATTCTGTTAATGTTTGTTTTTGTAACTTCAACGGTTGTTAATGATTCAATTAATAAGTCTTTTTTGCCGATAAATTATCATTATAATTATTTTTATGATAGTAGTTTTTTACTGCAAAATGATAAAAAATCTTTTAAGTATCCTTTTGTTAAAGTAGAAGAAATTAACATTAAAAAAACAAAACTTGGTTTGTTTGACTTATTAATGTTATATGGTGATAATAAATTACAATTAGAAACAATTTTTAAGGATTATTATCTTCCTGCTCCGTTATTAGATTTAATATATAGTCAATTAAATGGGTTTATTAGTAAAATTGAAAACAGTCCTGTTAGTGAACACGAAGCAATATATAATAAATTAACAATGGCAATTAATAACTTATTTTCTTTTAAAGAAACTGTTAGCGTTCAACAAACACAAATGGTTATTGAAAACTGATTTATTTTACGGGAATTAGCGGATCTTTCAAAAACAACTAAAACTGATGCTGAGGGTAATGTTAGAAAAGTAATTACAACAAATATCGGTTTTGATTTTGTTCCTTATCAAGAAGCTAATGAGTTACCATATTTGTTGCTTCTTGGTGAAGCGATTAGTAATAATAATAAGGCATTAGGAAGTTTGATGGTTCATAGTGTTGATTTTGAACATCACAAAGCGTTTTTAAAATTAGAAGATGAGAATGAAAATAATTTATATCCATTATTAGAACAAGAATTAGTCAATTGAAATGAAGCTAAAGATATTAATGAACCAATACCATTAGTAATTAATTCAGTAATGGCAACTTTGCACGATTTAACAGTTGCTGATTATTTTGTAATTGAGTTTAAATATAATGATACTATCCAAAAAGTAAATTTTAAAATTGTTGGGATTGCTGATTTTTATCAAAATTCTTATGTATATGCACCCCTTGATGCGATGCGTTTTGTTTTTGGTTTAGATAATAATTCTTATAATGCTAAATATTCACAACAAGATAGTTTAGAAGTTCAAGATTGAATAACTTTAAGAACTGATGGTAATAATAATTTACAAGGTTTAAAACCATTGTTAAATTCATTATTGGATATGAGTGCTGTTAAGCAAATTGCTTTGAAATATAATAATATCATTGCAATTATGATTGCAATTATAATATTTTTTGCAACAACAATTTCTGTGGTTATATTAGTAATGATTACTAATATTGTTATTACTGAGAATAAGAAGATGATTATTGTTTTTCAAACTTTAGGTTATAAAATTCATGAAGTGTCAAATATTATTATGAGTGCCTATATTCCAACGATTATTATTGCATTTTTAGTTGGCGTGGCAATAAGTATTATTATTTTAAAAGAATTATTTATCTTTGTTGCGAAATTAACTGAATTTAGTTTACCGGTTAATTGACAGTGATGACATATTATAGTAGGGATTGCTATTGAGTTAGTAGTATATTTGGTATCATATTTTGTTGGTGTTTTTAAACTTCATCAACAAAGTATTGTGCAAAAAATTAAGGAATTTCAAGAATAGAATTTTTTAATGTATAATTTAAATAATGCGAAAAAAGCAGGGTAACATATTTTAAAAGGAGTTTAATAGTGAAAAAAAGGAAATGACAAGGTTTTAATCTTGGAAAACTCAAAAACTATTACATTCTTAAAAACGCTTTTAAATCAGTTTTAAGAAATAAGATTCAAATGATAGGATTAGTTCTTTTAATAGTTTTAACGGCAGTTATTTTTACTTTAATGTATACAACAACACAAAGAATTAATAATTCTTATGAGAATTTTATTACGGCATCTAATTTACATCATTTTGTTGTTGATTTAAGAAATAAAAATCGGATTCCAGGAAAAGAAGCTGATGAAACTGATGTTAATGTTCAAAAGGCATTAGTTGAGAAAACTGCTTATGTTCAATGAGCAATGGAAAAAGTCAGAGTTGCTAATGAAACAAATAATAATTTTGTGTTTGCATATCGTGAAGGACGAATGGTTTCTCGTGTTATTGATAATAATGTAAGTTTGTTTAAAGTTATTGCTCTTGAAATTCAAGATACGATTGATAAATTAGTTATTACAGAAGGTCGCAATATTGAAGCTGAGCAGGAAGTGGTGTTATCACTTGAATTTGCTAATGAAAATAAATATCGTGTTGGTGATATTATTTGTTTACAGTCAGAACAGTGTGATGTTAATAATCCTGATAATAATGCTTTAGAAATTGTCGGGCTAGGAACTTCTGTTGATTATATGTTTCCCCAACTTGATTTAACAACGCCAATTCCTAATCAAGCGCGTGAGGGGATGGCATTTGTTCATCCGCACCAATTAGGACTTTTTAGTCCTAATAATACGCAATTAATTGAAAAAGGTATTAAATGACAATATAATAAAAGTGTTGAAAAGGTTTCGTTAACTTCTGAAGTTGATCGTGAAGGATATTTTGTTGCTCAGTGAACTGCTGGTAGTGAACAAAATATTTCCTTAATTCAAAAACAATTACAAGATTATTTTCTTAGTAATGATGGTAATAATGATTTTGTATTTGCGGTTAATGATGCCAATTATCCTGAATATGATTTTAGTGGTCGTGTTAATACGCTAAAAACAATTTTGGTTGCTTATCAAATTATGGCGATTGCTTTGCTATTAATGGTGCTTATCATTGCGGGATTTGTGATTGCATTAGTAACAAAAAAACGCGTTCAAAATTCTCGTACGCAAATTGGTGTTTTAAAAAGTTTAGGTTATTCTTCGTTTAGTATTGCCCAAGGGTTTTTAGTATATCCATTAATTTCTGCTATTGTTGGGGGAATTATTGGATATTTAGTTGGTATTTTTTTACAAATTCCTATTATAAGTGTATTTAATTGATATTTTACGCTTCCATTAGGGAAATTTAGTTTTAATTGGCTATCATTATTATTTTCAATTGGTGGAACTTTTCTTTTATTAGGTTTAATAACAATTGTGGCCTCAATTTGATATATTAAAGGTAGTCCTTTGAAATTATTGCATCCTGAAGAAAATATGGGGGCAACGATTTTAACAAGATGATTTAATTATTTAAATCGTGGCAAACAATTTACAACGCGGTTTCGTTGAGCAGTTTTTTCAAAATCAATTACGAAGATGTTAACAGTAATGATTACAATGGTTTCAGCAACATTGTTATTAACATTTTCCATTACGGGTCCAAAAGCTTTACAAGATATGCGAACCGCAACTTATAAGGGAATTAATTATGAATCAATTACTGAATATGAAACTCCGATTTGAAATTCAATGCTTTCATCATATGGTGTTTATAATCCAGAAATTACAAATAATCAACAAGGGATTAATGGTGATCTTTATTCTCTAAAATTAATGGTTGAAGAGGAAATCAAGCCGAATGTCAAACGCTATCGTCCGATGTTGTTAGAATTAATAAAGCTCGCAACTTTAAATTATCGTCTTTTTGATTTAAATTTTTACCTTAATTCAATTTTAACGAAGTTAGAGCCAACAGCTACATTAACACCGTTTAAAGATATTACTTGCATGCTGGCGGTTGATGGTTGGAATGATAAAACAGAAGCCGAGCAGGCAAAGTATGCAATTACTGATTGTATCATTATTGGTACGACAAAAAAGTCGCCTTATTTTGTTCGTAGTAAGTTATCATCATTAGAATTAACTTTAAGAAAAATTGAAGTTAGTTTAGCAATTGATATTTTACAGTCGAGAGATTTAATGAATCCTACTGCAGAGTTTACTAATGGTAATCCGTTAACTTTACAAGAAAATAATGGCTTTATTGATGAAATGACTGTTGCTGCTACTAATGATGCTGATTATAAAAACCGCTATGATGTGGTGTTAAAAATTTATGAAGAAATTAAAAAGCGACTTAATAATGGTCAAAGTGCTAATCCAAGTAAAGATGATGAACAATGAAATCGGTATTTAAATAAGGTGATAATAAAACTGAAAGCAATTGCTAATGATTTAGAACTTACTAAAACCTTTAATATTCAATTTGGATTGACGCCCTATAATCCTGATGAAGATGAGTTAGCAACTTATTTTAAACCTAATATTGAAACAATTTCTCGTGGTAATATTACTTATGAAAATAAAAAAATGTTAAAGCTTAAAGCTTATGGTATTGAACGAAGTAGTAAAATGAATCTTTTGTTAGATAAAGATAATAATAATCTTTTAGAAGCAATGTATGAAAATCATTCGCTTAATGCGGAAATTATTCCTGTAGTTATTAATCAAACTATTGCTAAACATTTGCAAATTAATCAAGGTGACATTTTAGATATTAATCCTAATAAGCAATCATTATATTCTAAAATTGCTACGGCTGATAGTAAGAATGTTGACCTGAAAAAATGGCATCTAAAAGGATTAAGTACTGGTTTTCAACAAGTGACAAATAATGATATTGCAGGAGTTCAAGGATTGTATTTTTCAATGGGTGATGTTCCTTCACCAATGTATGAGAAAATTACTAGTGGTGATGTTTATATTAAAACTGAAGATAATCAAAATCAAAAAATGCGCGTTATTGGTATCCAAGAGGGTTATGGTGATCCTAAAATGTTTTTACCTAAATATGATGCTGATGTGATGTTAGGTTATATTGAAAAAGGTAAAAGTTGAGAGCTTTCAGAACATTATGAGAAAATTAAAGATATATTTCAAGAAGTTACTCACTTTGCTAATGATACAACGCCAGAATTTAAGCAAAGATTTCCTAATATGACTTATGATGAGTCTGTGCAGGCAATGTTTCCTTTGTTTAATGCTAAATTTTCATTAAATAAAAATATTACTGATATTACTGATAGTATTAGTGTGGCGCAAATGTATGGTGATTTTACGCAGTTAACATTAAATGGTATGGTAACTAAGGATGAGGTTTCTGGTGATTTAGTTCAAAAGTATATTGGATTAGGACAAGGAGCAATTGCTTTTGCAATGCCGATTGCAACACATCAATCGGTATTTGATGAAATTAAAGGTATTGCTGATTCAATATTATGGGCTTTTATGGCGATTTCTTTATTAATATCATTTGTGACAATTTTAATTACTTCTAATATAATTATTACTGAAAATAGTCGGTTAATTGCAACAATGAAAGTTATTGGTTATAGTGATTATAAAATTAATTGATTAACATTAGGAATGTATTTACCCATTGTGTTTATTGCTTTTGTTATTGGTTTTCCTGTGGCGTGGGTAATTATGAATCAGTTAGTTAATTATTTAGCATTGAATTCAACATGAGTTATGCCGTTTTACTTTAATTGGGGACTAATCTTTGCGGTTTTAGTGATTATTTTAGCAATTTATGCGATTACATTTGTTGTTGGTTGATTTATTTTAAAACGCGTCAATCCAATTGAAGCTTTAAAAATAAATGATTAATTTAGATATTTAAATTAATTGCAGATAATTGTATAATAAAATAAAAAGGAGTTGGTTTAAGTGAGAAAAAATTTAATCGTTTTTTCTTTGTTAGGAACATCGTTAATAACACCTAATTTAATTAATTATCAACAGAGTAATCGTGAAAATGTTAGACAAATGAAAGTATATCGGGATATGAAAAAACATTATGTTAATACAAAGTTTTATGCTGAGCATACAGGATATGAATATATTCCAATATATAATTTTCATTATGTAAATAATTTTATTAAATCATATTCTGCTTTAAGAAATACGATGATTAAGGTTATTGAAAAATATCAATATCAAGGTTATAGTAATTTTCTTTGAAGGCAATTTTCAAAATGGAAAAAAGAATCGCAGGTTCCAATATATGCTGAGGAATTAGCAAAACGATTTTACCATCATATTGCCCCAACATATTGAACCTTAATTTAGTTTAATTTGTACCTTATCATCGCTTAATGATAAGGTATTTTTTGTTATTAAAACACAAGTGGTTTTTTTGATGTGCATAGTGTTATTATTAGTAAGAACAATTACTAAATAGAAGGAGGATTAAAGTTATGCGAACAATTATTATTGGTGGTGGGGCATCGGCAATGACTTGTGCTAGTAAACTACGAAGAAATGATGCAACGATGGAAATTATTGTTTATCAAGCAAGTAGTTATGTTTCATTAGGCGCTTGTGGGATTCCATATTATATTGCTGAAGAATTTGATAATGTTAATGATTTATTAGCAAGAACGCCCGATTGATTTGAAAAACAAAATATTCAAATTTTTTTAAACTCGCAATTAACTGCGGTTGATTTTGATAAAAAAGTAGTTATGATTGGTAATCAAGTAACTTCTGAGATAATTACTAAACAATATGATAATTTAGTTATTGCTACGGGGGCGATGCCAATTGTTCCTAAATTTGAAAATGACCATTTAGGAAATATTTTTACAGCCGTTAGTAAAGAAGATGCTTACAATATTAGAAAACAAGTTAAAGATAAACAAAAAATTGCTATTATTGGTGGTGGTTTTATTGGTTTGGAACTGGTTGAGGCATTTAGTCATTTGCAGAAAGAAGTTGTTCTTGTTGAAGCGTTAGAACGAGTTGGTGCTAAAGCTTTTGATGTTGAGATTACCACTATAATACAAGAATATTTATTGGCAAAAACTGTGCAAGTGCATTGTTCCAAAGAATTATTAGGTTTTCAAGGCGAAAATGATGTTCAAGCAATTGTATTAGCAAATAATGAAATTATTGCTGCTGATTTAGTAGTTTTAGCACTGGGATTTCGTCCGCATACGCAATTATTTAAGGATACGGGTTTAGAAATGCTAGATAATGGGGCAATTGTTATTGATCATCAAGGAAAGACTAATATTGCTAATGTTTATAGTGTTGGTGATTGTGCAACAATTACTAATTTAGTAACTAAAAAACAATCATATCTTCCTTTAGCAACAACAGCAGTTAAATTAGCTCGCGTTATTGCTAATGTTATTGCTAATGTTATTGCTAATGTTGATGATCGCTTAGAAGGAACTTTGGGAAGTGCGATTTTACAAATTGTTGATTTGCAAGTTGCTCGGACTGGATTAAGTGAATGAGAAGCAAAAGCAATGAATTTTAACTATCAAACAATTATCATTGATGATTATGATTTACCAAATTATATGTCAAAGCAAATGCCTTTAAAATTAAAATTGCTTTATGAAGTTGATTCCTTAAAATTATTAGGAGCACAAATTGTTGGTTATAATAAAGCAGTTTTAAGAATTAATGCTTTAGCGGTTGCGATTTGTAAGCAAATGACATTACCAGAAATTGCCAAGTTAGATTTGGTCTATGCACCACCTTTTGGACGCACTAGTGATATAATTCATATTGGTGCTAGTAAAATTAAGAAATAATTAAAGGAGAAGTTAATTTATGTCAAGAAAATTTTCAGAACAGGAAGTTGTGCGACGCGATAAGTTAGAGCAATTAGTAAAAGCAAACCATAATCCGTTTGTTATTTCTAAGGTAGAACGCACGCATACTACTGCTGAATTTAAAGAACAATATGATGTATATAGTAAAGAGCAATTGCAAGGAAAACCGGATGTGATTACGATTGCGGGAAGAATTAGGGCTTTAAGAACGGCTGGCAAAGCAATTTTTGCTAATGTTCAAGACCAAGATGGTCAAATTCAAGTTTATCTTCGTCTTGATGAAGTTTCTAAGGAAGAATTTCTTGCTTTTGAACAATTAGATTTAGGCGATATTATTAGTGTTACTGGTGGGGCAATGAAAACACAAGTTGGGGAATTGACTTTAAGACTGGTAGCGTTTCAATTGCTTAGTAAGGCATTAAAACCGTTGCCTAATAAACATGATGGTTTAAAGGATACCGAAGAACGATATCGTCGGCGATATGTTGATTTGATTGTTAATGAAGAAGTTAAAGCAGTATTTATTAAAAGAACGCAAATATTAAATTTAATTCGGCAATATTTACAAACAAGAGACTATTTAGAGGTGGAAACGCCAGTTTTACAACCAATATTAGGTGGGGCAACAGCGAAACCTTTTAAAACGCATCATAATACTTTGAATATGCCATTTTACTTGCGAGTTGCTCCTGAATTGTATTTAAAAAAACTTCTTGTCGGTGGTTTTGAGAAAGTATTTGAAATGGGACGATTGTTTCGTAATGAAGGTATGTCAGCGAAACATAACCCTGAGTTTACTGCGATTGAAATTTATGTTGCTTATCAGGATATGAATTTTATGATGCAGTTAACCGAAGATTTAATTAGTTATTTAGTTAAGGCAATTTTGCCTAGTAGTGAAATAACTTACGATCATCAAAAAATTAATTTTCGGCAATGAAATAAAATGAGTATGGTGGAAGCACTTAAAAATGTTAGTGGAGTAGAATTTAATCGCGAAATGACATTAGTGCAAGCACGAAAGTTAGCTAAAGAGCATAACATAATTTTAGAAAAGCATCAGCATACGATTGGTCATATCATTAATGCATTTTTTGAACAATTAGTTGAAAAAACCTTAATTCAACCGTCATTTATTTATGGATATCCACTGGAAGTGTCGCCATTAGCGAAAAAGAGTTGTTCTGATGAACGGTTTACTGATCGTTTTGAACTATTTATTGGCGGTAGAGAGTATGCTAATGGTTATTCTGAATTAAATGATCCCATTGACCAATATAATCGTTTTGAACAGCAGTTAGCATTAAGAGATTTAGGTGATGAGGAAGCTAATGAAATGGATTTAGACTTTGTTGAAGCCTTAGAATATGGGATGCCACCAGCTGGTGGTTTAGGGATTGGTATTGACCGCTTAGTAATGTTATTAACGGAACAATCATCAATTAAAGATGTGTTATTATTTCCTCATATGCGAATTAAAGAATAAGAGGATGCTAAGAAGCGTTAAAAAAGAGTAAGGAATTTAATTCCTTACTCTTTTTTGTTAATTCTAAGATGTTATAATCCACATTGCAGTTGAGCACTGCAATTATCGCAGGTATTGCATCCTCCCGCTTCAACGATGTTGCCTTCATTGCAGAAAGCACAGAGGTCGCCGATATTAGTTCCACGGGTGCGGTCTTGTTTAATACCACGGTATTGGTTTGTAGGAAAGGCGTTGCTAGGGGTTGTGGGATTAGGACTAGTGACAATGGGTGTTTCTAATGGTGACAGACCGAGTTGTTCTTGGATTGGCTCGCTGTCATCGGTTAGCGATAGCACTTGGGCGTTTCTTGATCCATCAACATAGACAGTACCACCTTTGGCACCGTTTTTGTATAAGTGCATATATAGTTTTTCCACATTTTTAACTGTGTAGCCAACAGGAGCATTAACGGTTTTGGAAATTGATGAGTTAACTCAGCGTTGAATAATACATTGTACATCAGCATGAGCAACGGGAGTTAGTTCCATCGCGCTAATGAAAATATTAGGTAGCGGTTTATTAACATATTCGGGATGATATTTTAGTCATTCATTAACAATTTTAGCATTAACTTTAATATTTTTACCAAGGCGACCACTCCGATAAAAGTTAAAAGCAAAGTATGGTTCTAAGCCAGTAGAAACACCAACCATTGTTCCAGTTGTTCCCGTAGGAGCGATAGTTAGTAAGTGGGAATTACGAATCCCATATTTTTTAATAGCATTACGAATTTCGGGGTTCATTTTTTTCATATAACCCGTATTAATAAAGGCGTTGTGGTCTTTTAAGAAGGGAAATGAACCTTTTTCTTTGGCAATATTTACTGATGTTAAATAAGCAGTTTCGGCTATTAATTGAAATATTTTGTTAACAATGCTATTTCCTTCAATGGAACCATAAACGACATTGGTTCATATTAATAAGTCGTGTAATCCCATAACGCCTAAACCAATCCGGCGTTCACCCAAAGCTTGGATTTTGTTTAATTCTAAAAAGTAAGGGGTACTGTCAATAACATTATCTTGTAAACGAATAGCAATATTAACGGTTTCTTTTAACTTATCTCAAAGAATTTCTTTTGTATTGCGGTTAACAAAGTTAGCTAAGTTAATTGCCCCGAGATTGCATACTGAATAAGGAGCAAGTGGTTGTTCACCACAAGGGTTAGTAGCAACAACTTTCATACCATAGGCTTTAGCGTTAGTCATATCGTTGGCTTGGTCAATGAAAAATAATCCAGGTTCGGCTGAATAGGTGGCACAAAAACTAATTAAGTCTCATAAGTCGCGAGCTTTCATTTGATAATAGTTTTTAAGTTTGAATCCCATTTGTTCTCATTGTTTAATATCACCAATTGTGTGCCAAAGAGTATCATATTGTTCTTTTTCTGCTTGTGAATAGTTATCTAAGTCGGGGAATTGTAAAGTTCATTGGGTATCATTTTCTACTGCTTGCATAAAGGCGTGGCTAATGGTAACAGAAATGTTGGCGCCGGTTAAAAATTCAGGACGATTTACTTTTCATTCACCGCCATCTAAGAGTTTTTTGCGGGCAGTTTCAACAATAGTAAGAGCTACGGTGTTTTCGTTTTCAATAATAGCTTCTAATTAATTGTTTTTCAGCTGGTAATATTGGTTCAAATCGGAGTTTTTTAGTTGCTTCTTCGCGAATTGCTTGGTCTTGCGAATTTTCTTTTAATCATTTTAAAATTTTGGGGTTTTGCATTTTACAAACGATAAATTCAATAATATCAGGATGTCAGTCGGCTAACATAATCATTTGGGCTCCGCGCCGACTGCCACCTTGCTCAACTAAGTGGGTTAGCGAAGATAAGTCGTTTAATCATGATACAGAACCTGATGATTTGCCACCAACACTTTTAGCAACGGTTCCTTTGGGTCTTAAAGTTGAACCGTTGCTACCAACCCCACCACCGTGAGACATAATTTCCATTACTTCTTTACGATGTTCAGAAATACCATTTCTTGAGTCTTTAATCATTGGCATTACAAAGCAATTAAAAAAAGTAACATCAGAGTTGCTTCCTGCACCGTAAAGAATTCTTCCCGCGGGAACAAAGTTAAGATTTTTTAATTGTTCCTGAATTGTAAATATAAATGGGACAGTTTTTTAAAATAATTGTATTAAATCTATTGGTCTTTTATAAGATAATGATTTTTTGGGTGTAGAATTAATTTGAAATGCTATAGAATTTAAGTCTTTTTGTTTATATGAAGATAAATCAGTAGATTTTGGTAAATATCTTCTTAAAATACCATTATTGTTCTCATTTAAACCTCTTTGACAAGGTTTTCCGGCATCTGCAAAATAAATTTTAACATTACAATTTTTTTCAATTAATTTTCATTTACTAAATTCTTTACCACGATCAAAAGTAATAGTTTTAATTGTTCCTGGTATTAATTTTGAAATAAATTTTATTATACTTTGTGTAATACTTTCTGCTTTATGATTTTTAGTTTTCAAAGGAATTGTGGTTTTTGATCATATATCAGCTAAAGTAATAATAGAACTTTTATGATCTTTACCAACGATAGTATCTCCCTCTAAATGGCCAAATTCTTGTATATTTTTAATATTTGGAATGATTAAATTTCTTTCATGAATAGATTTACAATTATTAATTCTGCCCCTAGTTTCTTTTTGTTTATGAGGTTTATTTTTGCCTTTTCTCAATAAATTTTTTTCATCAAAACCCATTCGATTTGTTTTAAACATGTTACCTGAAATGTAAAATTAAAAAGGACACTTATATAAAAAACAAATTGTGTTAATTCTATAATTAAGAAAAGAAAGGAATTAGCACAATGTATAAGTATCTGACTATTGAATCAATAATAGCAATAAAAGAATATAAAAGTTATGGATTTTCTATTCGTAAAATAGCAAAAGCAATTGATTATAGTAAATCAACTGTACACAGAGTTTGTAAATTATTAAATCAAAACTTATTACCATTAGAAATATTGAATCAAGTTCAAAAAAATAAACAAAATGCAGGTAGAAAATTAATAATTTTAACTTTAACAGAAATTAATACTATCAATCATTTGTTAATTACTAAAAATTATGCTCTTGATATAATTGCTGATTTTTTAAAGAAAAATAAAATAAAAAATATTTCAACAAAAACTTTATATAACATGTTTAAAACAAATCGAATGGGTTTTGATGAAAAAAATTTATTGAGAAAAGACAAAAATAAACCTCATAAACAAAAAGAAACTAGGGGCAGAATTAATAATTGTAAATCTATTCATGAAAGAAATTTAATCATTCCAAATATTAAAAATATACAAGAATTTGGCCATTTAGAGGGAGATACTATCGTTGGTAAAGATCATAAAAGTTCTATTATTACTTTAGCTGATATATGATCAAAAACCACAATTCCTTTGAAAACTAAAAATCATAAAGCAGAAAGTATTACACAAAGTATAATAAAATTTATTTCAAAATTAATACCAGGAACAATTAAAACTATTACTTTTGATCGTGGTAAAGAATTTAGTAAATGAAAATTAATTGAAAAAAATTGTAATGTTAAAATTTATTTTGCAGATGCCGGCAAACCTTGTCAAAGAGGTTTAAATGAGAACAATAATGGTATTTTAAGAAGATATTTACCAAAATCTACTGATTTATCTTCATATAAACAAAAAGACTTAAATTCTATAGCATTTCAAATTAATTCTACACCCAGAAAATCATTATCTTATAAAAGACCAATAGATTTAATACAATTATTTTAAAAAACTGTCCCATTTATATTTACAATTCAGGTTTATATAAAGTTTTTGTTGAAATATTTTTTATTTTATTTTTCTTTAAAAAATCAGCAATTATATCAAGAGCATAATTTTTAGTAATTAACAAATGATTGATAGTGTTAATTTCTGTTAAAGTTAAAATTATTAATTTTCTACCTGCATTTTGTTTATTTTTTTGAACTTGATTCAATATTTCTAATGGTAATAAGTTTTGATTTAATAATTTACAAACTCTGTGTACAGTTGATTTACTATAATCAATTGCTTTTGCTATTTTACGAATAGAAAATCCATAACTTTTATATTCTTTTATTGCTATTATTGATTCAATAGTCAGATACTTATATATTGTGCTAATTCCTTTCTTTTCTTAATTATAGAATTAACACAATTTGTTTTTTATATAAGTGTCCTTTTTAATTTTACATTTCAGGATTCCGCCAGAAATTACAACATCATTTGTTTGAATAACAATTTTTGTTTTACTTATATTTTCATTATTGCTTCGTTTTTGTCTTTTATTAATTTATGTTTTCTAATCTAGTTTGTTGTTCTTGTTTTTCATAAGGACTATTAGCAACGATTCCCGCTATTCCACTACTTGCTACTGTTATTGTACTTAATAAACTAAGTAATTTTTTCATATTAATCAAATTCTTCTCATAAATTTTTGCTAATTAATAAATTTTTATAGTAATCACTCGACCCTTTCTTAAATTTATAAAATTTAATTAATAGAAATTAATTATAAACTATCAAAAAACAATTTCTATCATTTTTTCAGAATATTGAATACTAATTCTAGAAAAAATTATTATTAAAACAGAAAAATAAACTAACTAAGTTTAACTTTGTTAAAATCACTACCAAGAAAGGCGATTCTTTATGTTAGAAATTAATAATAATGTAAAAACCTTAGAAAACAAGCATTGATTAAGTCTATTTACAATCCATAAAAATATGTACACCAATAAATCCTGAAAAATTAGCTAATGAATATGAAAAATTAGATGAATACTTATATAAATATCATTATCGGTTAAAACAAGGTGGATTGGCAACCCTTTTTAGGACACTTTTTATGTAGACTGGTATTTTCTAAATTCAACGGGAGTTAAATAATTTAAACTGCCATGAATTCGAATATTGTTATATCAATTAACAAAATCAAATAGTTCGCATTTTAGTTGTGTTAAGTTTGCAAATTTTTTACCGTTAATAAATTCGGTTTTAAAGGTTTTGTAAGTTGCTTCAGCAACAGCATTATCATATGGGCATCCTTTGGAGCTTAATGATCTTTTAATTTTAAAGGTTATTAAAATTTCATCAATAATTTTATTTTTAAACTCATTACCACGATCAGTATGAAATAAAGTTATTTTATTTAATGGTCGTGTTATCTTGTGAAAAGCTTGTTGAACTAATTCAGCAGTTTTATTTGGTCCAGCACTATAGCCAATTACTTCGCGATTAAACAAGTCAATTAATAAACAAATATAATGTCATTTAGTGCCAACTTGAACATATGTTAAATCACTAACAACAACTTCATTTGGTTTTTTGTCATTAAATTGACGATTTAAAACATTATTAATTTCGTCATTATTAACTGTTTTTTTATGATTACAATATTTTAACTTGGTGTATTTAGAAACCAAATTATTTTTGATCATAATGAATCGGATTTTTCGTCGTGATAAAATGATATTTTTTCTTATTAAAACAGCTTTAATTTTACGAGCACCATAAATCTTGCGACTTTTATTAAATGCACTGATAACTTCTTGTTCATAATTATTAACATCAAACTTGGTGCATTTATTAGTTTGATAATAATTAGTTTGATAATAATATGTTGATTTTAGTAAACCTAAAATCTTACATATTTTCCTCACTGAATATTTATTTTTGTTGTTATTAATTATTGTTATTTTTTCCCGATTATCAGTGCTGCTTGCTTTAAAATGTCATTTTCCATTCGTAATTGTTGGTTTTCTTTTCGCAAGTAAATTAATTCATTTTCTTCGACAGTGCGATTATCTTTTGCTTTAAATGACCCAGAATTATTATAATTTTTAATTCAACTATAAATAGTTGGTTTTGGTAAATTATATTCTTTCCCTAAATTAATAACACTTTTGTCATTTTTGTATAGCATTACAATTTGTTTTTTAAATTCTTCAGAGTATGAGGTTTTATTTCCCATTTTTATATTCCTTCTTTCTTAATAATTTTGAAGTCTATATAATTATGGTCCAACTTATTGTAGCCTATCCAAGGTTATAAAGTAGTTCATTTTGCATCAAGAACAATTATTACAATTTTTGGTGAAGTTATTTTTAAACGACGCCGATATAAATATTGAAATCAAAAATCAAGTAAATTTGAATATGTATGTTTATTAGATAAAGAAATTGGTTTATTGCCCAAACAACGCATTTATTTTGATGTCCAATTTAAAGTTTTAAATCTTTTGGGCGATGGTAAACGATATCGTGATGTTTTAGATGCTCTAAATCATTGTTATATTTCAAAAGGTAGTATTTCAAATATTTTAAATAAATACGATATTGCTGAATATTTTCAACTAGCAGAAAAAGAAACTAAAACTAGAATTGATGTCAAAAATAAGGATCTATATATTCAACTAGATGAGACATTTTTAGCGACATTAGATCATAAAGTTAAACAAGATCAAAGAATTCGTTTAGTTACTTTTCATACTGGACATAAAGAAAAAAATTACAAAAATGCTCGTAAAGCGTTAGAAAATAAACGAGGTCATTTTCTAATATTAAAAGTTGGTAAACGAATAAATACGATGAATTATCGTGATTTATTAATTAAGGAATTACAAAAACATTATGTGAATATTAATTATGACAGAATAATTGTTTGTGGCGACGGTGCTACTTGAATTAGAGAAATTGCTAATAGTTTTGGTAATGTTAGATATATTTTGGATGGTTATCACGCTATTAAAAAATTAAAACAAACGGCATTTAATATTATTTTTGAAAATCGTAAAGTAACACTAAATAGTTGAATTGAATTATATAAGGATGGCAATCATCAAGAATTAATCAAAAACATTCGTAATTTTGCTAAAAATGAATTAAATAAAGATATTAAAACAAATTTAAGAAAGGCTAGTAATTATTTCAGTAATAATAAGCAAGGTATTCATCATCAAAATTTAGAATGAAATATCGGTTGTAGCATTGAAAGTGATGTATCACATTTAGTAAAACAACAATTAGGGTATGGAGCAAAAATATATAATCACAAGAATTTAAATAATTTATTACATTTAAGAATGGCAAATTGGATTGGCAACCCTTTTTAGGACACTTTTTATGTAGACTGGTATTTTCTAAATTCAACGGGAGTTAAATAATTTAAACTGCCATGAATTCGAATATTGTTATATCAATTAACAAAATCAAATAGTTCGCATTTTAGTTGTGTTAAGTTTGCAAATTTTTTACCGTTAATAAATTCGGTTTTAAAGGTTTTGTAAGTTGCTTCAGCAACAGCATTATCATATGGGCATCCTTTGGAGCTTAATGATCTTTTAATTTTAAAGGTTATTAAAATTTCATCAATAATTTTATTTTTAAACTCATTACCACGATCAGTATGAAATAAAGTTATTTTATTTAATGGTCGTGTTGTCTTGTGAAAAGCTTGTTGAACTAATTCAGCAGTTTTATTTGGTCCAGCACTATAGCCAATTACTTCGCGATTAAACAAGTCAATTAATAAACAAATATAATGTCATTTAGTGCCAACTTGAACATATGTTAAATCACTAACAACAACTTCATTTGGTTTTTTGTCATTAAATTGACGATTTAAAACATTATTAATTTCGTCATTATTAACTGTTTTTTTATGATTACAATATTTTAACTTGGTGTATTTAGAAACCAAATTATTTTTGATCATAATGAATCGGATTTTTCGTCGTGATAAAATGATATTTTTTCTTATTAAAACAGCTTTAATTTTACGAGCACCATAAATCTTGCGACTTTTATTAAATGCACTGATAACTTCTTGTTCATAATTATTAACATCAAACTTGGTGCATTTATTAGTTTGATAATAATATGTTGATTTTAGTAAACCTAAAATCTTACATATTTTCCTCACTGAATATTTATTTTTGTTGTTATTAATTATTGTTATTTTTTCCCGATTATCAGTGCTGCTTGCTTTAAAATGTCATTTTCCATTCGTAATTGTTGGTTTTCTTTTCGCAAGTAAATTAATTCATTTTCTTCGACAGTGCGATTATCTTTTGCTTTAAATGACCCAGAATTATTATAATTTTTAATTCAACTATAAATAGTTGGTTTTGGTAAATTATATTCTTTCCCTAAATTAATAACACTTTTGTCATTTTTGTATAGCATTACAATTTGTTTTTTAAATTCTTCAGAGTATGAGGTTTTATTTCCCATTTTTATATTCCTTCTTTCTTAATAATTTTGAAGTCTATATAATTATGGTCCAACTTATTGTAGCCTATCCAAATTTAAACAAATTAAATGTATTACATTATATTAATGAAAACATTAATTCAGAAATAGAAATCAGAAAAGAAGTATATAGTAATATTGTAAATTCACAAATAAATATATTACATTTAAGTAAGTAAAAATATTAGTTAAAATTTAATAAAATTAATAATTTTTTATTGTGTAAAAATTCAATAATATGATAAAATGGTAATGAATAAAAATGATAATAACAAGAAAGGCAGGGTTAGTTTAGTAATTAAATAATATAATTAGCTGATTGTTTTACTTCTTCAAAGCAATACCTAAGAAAACTAAACGCGACCTAAAAATAAATAATAGTATTATTATGTTGAGGATTGTTATATAATTATTACTGTTGAATTAATAAATTCCCATATTAATTTCTTGTTCTGTTAAAAGAACCAATAATATTTATTGTCCAGAGGAGGTTGAAGTGATGAATAAGTACGAAATTATGTATATTATTAATCCAGAATGTAAAGATATTAAAGCATTGCAAGAAAAGATGCATAATATTTTAAAACAAACGGGAAAAGTTGAAAGTGTTACTGATTGAGGGTTAAGAGATTTAGCTTATCCAATTAATCATAAAAATAAAGCTTATTATACAATATTAAAAGTTACGGTTAATAAAGAAGCAATTAGTGAGTTTATGCGTGTTGCTAAAATTGAGCAAGATATCTATCGTCATTTAATTATTAATCTTGATACTGAACAAAATTATAGTGATAAAATGATTGCTGACTTAAAGTTAAATACTAATGAAAATGATGAGCGACCAAGTCGTTATAGCGGTGAAAGAAGACAAAGACCTTATGTACCGCGTGAAACTTATAAAAAACCTGAAAATAAGTAAATACCATAAAGGAATGAATATATTATGTTAAATAAAGTAATTTTAATTGGTAGAATTACTAATGATTTAAATTTACGGTCAGCAAAAAATAATAAATCATTTTTATATTTTACAATAGCCATTAATAATTTTAATAATCAAGCAGATTTTATTAATTGTGTTGCTTGAGAAAAGGTAGCAGACTCAATGTATAATAATCTTCGTAAAGGTTCATTAGTAGCGGTTGAAGGTCGCATTCAATCAAGAAAACAAGAACAAAATGGTGTGCTAACAACGATTACTGATGTTAGAGCGATTAGTGTTAAGTTTTTAGATTCAAGAGGTAGTGGTGCTGGGATTGGGAATTCTCGCAATGCTGCGACGCCGTCATTTGTTAATGATTATAGTTCTCCCGTTGAGAACCAAATTGATGAACAGACATTTAATCTTAATAATATGAATTTTGATTTTGTTAATAATGATGTTGTTGATAATAAGAAACAAGGGGAAAATAACGAAGGTGCAAATTTAACATTTGATAATAATGATAATGATGATGCTATTGCGTGAGGAGAGTAAATTATGGAAAATAAGCGTATAAATGTAAATCGGTTTAAAAAGCGAAAAAAACCATGTTTTTTTACAAAAAATAAAGTTAATTACATTAACTATAGAGATGTTGAAGAATTAAAAAAATATATTTCTGCTAATGGACAGATTTTAACAAGAAGAGTTAGTGGTAATTGCTCTTTCCATCAAAGAATGGTGGCAATGGCAATTAAAAGAGCAAGAACCGTGGCTTTATTACCATATCTTGTAAAATAATTAAGGGTTGATTAGCATACTTAATATTTGTATTAAGTATGCTTTTTATTAACCTGAAATGTAAAATTATTAAAAAGGACACTTATATAAAAAACAAATTGTGTTAATTCTATAATTAAGAAAAGAAAGGAATTAGCACAATGTATAAGTATCTGACTATTGAATCAATAATAGCAATAAAAGAATATAAAAGTTATGGATTTTCTATTCGTAAAATAGCAAAAGCAATTGATTATAGTAAATCAACTGTACACAGAGTTTGTAAATTATTAAATCAAAACTTATTACCATTAGAAATATTGAATCAAGTTCAAAAAAATAAACAAAATGCAGGTAGAAAATTAATAATTTTAACTTTAACAGAAATTAATACTATCAATCATTTGTTAATTACTAAAAATTATGCTCTTGATATAATTGCTGATTTTTTAAAGAAACCTGAAATGTAAAATTAAAAAGGACACTTATATAAAAAACAAATTGTGTTAATTCTATAATTAAGAAAAGAAAGGAATTAGCACAATGTATAAGTATCTGACTATTGAATCAATAATAGCAATAAAAGAATATAAAAGTTATGGATTTTCTATTCGTAAAATAGCAAAAGCAATTGATTATAGTAAATCAACTGTACACAGAGTTTGTAAATTATTAAATCAAAACTTATTACCATTAGAAATATTGAATCAAGTTCAAAAAAATAAACAAAATGCAGGTAGAAAATTAATAATTTTAACTTTAACAGAAATTAATACTATCAATCATTTGTTAATTACTAAAAATTATGCTCTTGATATAATTGCTGATTTTTTAAAGAAACCTGAAATGTAAAATTAAAAAGGACACTTATATAAAAAACAAATTGTGTTAATTCTATAATTAAGAAAAGAAAGGAATTAGCACAATGTATAAGTATCTGACTATTGAATCAATAATAGCAATAAAAGAATATAAAAGTTATGGATTTTCTATTCGTAAAATAGCAAAAGCAATTGATTATAGTAAATCAACTGTACACAGAGTTTGTAAATTATTAAATCAAAACTTATTACCATTAGAAATATTGAATCAAGTTCAAAAAAATAAACAAAATGCAGGTAGAAAATTAATAATTTTAACTTTAACAGAAATTAATACTATCAATCATTTGTTAATTACTAAAAATTATGCTCTTGATATAATTGCTGATTTTTTAAAGAAAAATAAAATAAAAAATATTTCAACAAAAACTTTATATAACATGTTTAAAACAAATCGAATGGGTTTTGATGAAAAAAATTTATTGAGAAAAGGCAAAAATAAACCTCATAAACAAAAAGAAACTAAGGGCAGAATTAATAATTGTAAATCTATTCATGAAAGAAATTTAATCATTCCAAATATTAAAAATATACAAGAATTTGGCCATTTAGAGGGAGATACTATCGTTGGTAAAGATCATAAAAGTTCTATTATTACTTTAGCTGATATATGATCAAAAACCACAATTCCTTTGAAAACTAAAAATCATAAAGCAGAAAGTATTACACAAAGTATAATAAAATTTATTTCAAAATTAATACCAGGAACAATTAAAACTATTACTTTTGATCGTGGTAAAGAATTTAGTAAATGAAAATTAATTGAAAAAAATTGTAATGTTAAAATTTATTTTGCAGATGCCGGCAAACCTTGTCAAAGAGGTTTAAATGAGAACAATAATGGTATTTTAAGAAGATATTTACCAAAATCTACTGATTTATCTTCATATAAACAAAAAGACTTAAATTCTATAGCATTTCAAATTAATTCTACACCCAGAAAATCATTATCTTATAAAAGACCAATAGATTTAATACAATTATTTTAAAAAACTGTCCCATTTATATTTACAATTCAGGAAAAATAAAATAAAAAATATTTCAACAAAAACTTTATATAACATGTTTAAAACAAATCGAATGGGTTTTGATGAAAAAAATTTATTGAGAAAAGGCAAAAATAAACCTCATAAACAAAAAGAAACTAGGGGCAGAATTAATAATTGTAAATCTATTCATGAAAGAAATTTAATCATTCCAAATATTAAAAATATACAAGAATTTGGCCATTTAGAGGGAGATACTATCGTTGGTAAAGATCATAAAAGTTCTATTATTACTTTAGCTGATATATGATCAAAAACCACAATTCCTTTGAAAACTAAAAATCATAAAGCAGAAAGTATTACACAAAGTATAATAAAATTTATTTCAAAATTAATACCAGGAACAATTAAAATTATTACTTTTGATCGTGGTAAAGAATTTAGTAAATGAAAATTAATTGAAAAAAATTGTAATGTTAAAATTTATTTTGCAGATGCCGGAAAACCTTGTCAAAGAGGTTTAAATGAGAACAATAATGGTATTTTAAGAAGATATTTACCAAAATCTACTGATTTATCTTCATATAAACAAAAAGACTTAAATTCTATAGCATTTCAAATTAATTCTACACCCAGAAAATCATTATCTTATAAAAGACCAATAGATTTAATACAATTATTTTAAAAAACTGTCCCATTTATATTTACAATTCAGGTTACAATTAGTAAGTAATGTATTATATATAATGCAAAAAATTTGTGATGTGGAGTGTTAACAAGTGAAAGTAATTTTATTGAAAAATTTAAAAAATTATGGTAAGAAAAACGATATTATTACCGTTGCTGATGGATATGCAAAAAACTATTTATTACCACAAAAAATAGCAATTGTGGCTTCAAGTCAAGCTTTAGTGCAGTTAGGAAAACAACAACAAAAATTTGATAATGAAGTTAATGAAAAAAAGCTTGAAAATGAAGCATTAAAATTAGAAATTGAAAAGATAATTTTAAATTTTGATTTGAAAATTAATAAAAATAAGGTATTTGGAACAATTACTAGTAAACAAATTATTGAAAAATTAAGTCAAGAGTATAATATTCAAGTAGATAAAAAACAGTTAGTTAATTATCAAAATATTAATATTAAATTATTTAATGATATTTTTGCAATTTTGAAAATTCAAGTTGTGGGTAAAAAGTAATGACTATTACTAATAATTTTTTATTAGAAGATGCTGAGGTTAGTGTTTTAGCGGCAGTTATTAATTCTAAAAATGCTAGTGATGAGGTTGTTGCTCTGCTTAATGAGAATGATTTTATTAATTCCCGTCATAAATTAATTTTTAAAGCCATTATTTCGTTATATAATCATCAATTACCAATTGATTTACCAATTTTAACTGATATGTTAGTTAAACAACAAAGTCTTAATCAGGCTGGCGGGGTGGAATATTTGACTTTGATTACGCAAAGTTATATTAGTGATGCTAATTTAGATGATTATTTAAAAATTATTGTTGAACGGACAATGTTAAGAAATTTGCAAGTAGTAACCCAAGATATTACTAAGAAAATTAATACTGAGATTAGTGTGTGAGAACTTTTAGGAATTGCTGAACGACAGATTTTGGAAATTGCTAATAATCGTAAAAAAAATGAGTTTAAAAGTACTAAGGATGTTGTTGATGCGACATTATCTAAGATTGAAAAGTTGCAAAATAGTGATAATCAATTAACAGGTTCAGATAGTGGTTTTATGCAATTAAATAAGATTACTAATGGCTTTCAAAATGGTGATTTTATTATTTTGGCAGCGCGACCATCAATGGGGAAAACAGCTTTAGCATTAAATTTTGCTGTTAATTGTGCACGAGTTTATAAAGATAGTGCTGTGGTCATTTTTTCTTTAGAAATGCCAACTGAACAACTAATTTTAAGAATTTTAGGTTCAGAAACAAAAATTGGTTCAATGCAAATTAAAACGGGAAAAAATTTAACAAGTCGTAATTGACAAGATTTAACTAGTGTTGGTAGTAAATTAAAGCAAAGTAATATTTTTATTGATGATTCGCCGGGATTACGAGTGATTGAGTTAATTTCTAAATTAAGAAAATTAAGTCGTAATTATGACTTAAAATTGGTTGTTATTGATTATTTACAATTATTAGCTGGTGATGGTGAGAATCGACAACAAGAAATTTCTAATATTTCTCGAAGTTTAAAGGCATTAGCAAGAGAGTTAGAAGTTCCAATTGTTTGTTTGTCACAATTATCGCGAAAAGTGGAATCAAGAGAAGATAAACGACCATTAATGTCTGATTTGCGTGAATCAGGTGCAATTGAACAGGATGCTGACTTAATTATGTTTCTTTATCGTGAAGATTATTATGAAAAGAAAGAAGATAGTTTGAATGAAGAATCACATAAAGCACAATTAATTATTTCTAAGCATCGTAATGGTCCCACTGGCATAGTAGAATTACTTTTTTTACAAAAGTATGGTAATTTTATTGATTATAATAAGACTGTGAATAAAAATGAAAAGAAAGAAGGAACACAATATGAAAAGGATGTTTTCAGTAATTAGTCATTTAATGACTAGTTTTGTAATGGTATTTACTATTGTTGCTTGTAGTATGAAGACCCATCCGATTACGATTAATATTACTAATGCTGCCAGTGAATCAACAATATTTGATAAGATTTTTCGTGTTGAGGCAGTTACGAAGACAATAAATAGTTTATTTTATACTTATAAAAAAACTGGTAAAACAGCGTGAGTAGAAACTAATAAAGAGAAAGTAAAACAATTAAATAGTGAATTAGCAACGCAATTTTATGCTGATTTTTATACAAGGTCAGGAGATACCTATTCATATCAGTTTGATATTAATAATTCGTTTGTTAATGATAAATTAAATTTTAATGGGGCTGAGATTAAAGTAATTGATGGTATTAAGGCAGAAGTAACCGATGATAAGACAGCACCTAAAGAAATTGCTTTTGATGTTTTCTTTCAAGGTATTGCTCAGAAGTATAAGTTTAGTGGTACTGTTAATTGAAAATATAATATTATGAAACTTAATCCGAAGGAAGAAACAACTGATAAGTTGATATTTTTTTGAGACTATCAGAGTGATTTAGCAGACATTAAGATTAATAATTTTGTAAAAGTAACTTAATTTAATATTTAATTATTATTTCCATAATTCTTTTTAAGAGAAGAGTTATGGAAATTTTCTTAGTTGATGCTAGGTTTGCTTCTTTGTGATAAATATGTTATAATTAACTAGGAAAAGGTATAAACTAGCAATAAATGAGTTATTATTATTTTTAGGTAATTTTAGTTTATATTGAGTAAAAATGAGGTATTAAAGCGATGAATAAAATAATTAAATTAGTAATAACATTTATTTTAGGTATTGGTGCTGGAGCAGGAATTGGTATTGGAACATTAGTTGCTTGTTCGGGCTCTTGAATTACGGAACAAGAAATAAAAATTGAAGTTCAAGATCAAAAAATTAAGCAACTAATTGCTAATCTTGAAGCAGAAATTAAAATTAAAACAGAACAGTTAGAAGTAGCAATTAATGATTTAAAAGAAAAAGCAATTAATTTAGGATATAAAGAAGTTTTAAAGGATTTAAAAACTTTACAAGAACTTGTTGATGACATTAATCATAAAGATAAAGCGATAATTTCTGATGAGGAAAATGAAATTGTTAATCTTCCTGAATTGTAAATATAAATGGGACAGTTTTTTAAAATAATTGTATTAAATCTATTGGTCTTTTATAAGATAATGATTTTCTGGGTGTAGAATTAATTTGAAATGCTATAGAATTTAAGTCTTTTTGTTTATACGAAGATAAATCAGTAGATTTTGGTAAATATCTTCTTAAAATACCATTATTGTTCTCATTTAAACCTCTTTGACAAGGTTTGCCGGCATCTGCAAAATAAATTTTAACATTACAATTTTTTTCAATTAATTTTCATTTACTAAATTCTTTACCACGATCAAAAGTAATAGTTTTAATTGTTCCTGGTATTAATTTTGAAATAAATTTTATTATACTTTGTGTAATACTTTCTGCTTTATGATTTTTAGTTTTCAAAGGAATTGTGGTTTTTGATCATATATCAGCTAAAGTAATAATAGAACTTTTATGATCTTTACCAACGATAGTATCTCCCTCTAAATGGCCAAATTCTTGTATATTTTTAATATTTGGAATGATTAAATTTCTTTCATGAATAGATTTACAATTAATTAATTCTGCCTCTAGTTTCTTTTTGTTTATGAGGTTTATTTTTGCCTTTTCTCAATAAATTTTTTTCATCAAAACCCATTCGATTTGTTTTAAACATGTTATATAAAGTTTTTGTTGAAATATTTTTTATTTTATTTTTCTTTAAAAAATCAGCAATTATATCAAGAGCATAATTTTTAGTAATTAACAAATGATTGATAGTATTAATTTCTGTTAAAGTTAAAATTATTAATTTTCTACCTGCATTTTGTTTATTTTTTTGAACTTGATTCAATATTTCTAATGATAATAAGTTTTGATTTAATAATTTACAAACTCTGTGTACAGTTGATTTACTATAATCAATTGCTTTTGCTATTTTACGAATAGAAAATCCATAACTTTTATATTCTTTTATTGCTATTATTGATTCAATAGTCAGATACTTATACATTGTGCTAATTCCTTTCTTTTCTTAATTATAGAATTAACACAATTTGTTTTTTATATAAGTGTCCTTTTTAAAATTTTACATTTCAGGCTTAAAAAAGATATTGATGTTCAAAAAGGTGTCCTTGATCATTTAATCATTTAAAAGAGAAACTTAACGATTTAATGACTATAAAAGGTGATGCTAATGTTTAAGCAATGATTGAATATGTTAGTTGTGACTTTTTTTTCGTTAGGAATTGGTACTAATTTAGTTGCTTGTTCTTCACAAACAATGACAAAAGATTTCATTAAGGAAGAAATTACGAATAATCAGTTATTAAATCAGGAAGTCAGTGCTTTAAAAAGAAAAATTGCGATTTTAGTAAATGATTTTCAGGAGTTAGTTAAAAAAATAATGTGACTAAAGAAAGAATTGAGCAATTAGAACAAAAATTGCGAGAAAAAATTGTCCAACAAGAAAGCGAAATCGCGCAATTAATTGAATATGTCAACGAATTAACTAAGTTAGTAAATAGTTTTGGTAGTGGTGAATTAGCAGATATTGCTAAGTTGCTTAAAGATAATGTAACTTTGGAAGATAAACTGCATCATATTAGAACAGAAATGGCAAGATTATTAAATAAAGAGGGATTAATTGGTAAAAATGATGCTTTAAAAGTAAAAATTGTTTCTACATATTTAGAACAATTTAATGACAATAATCGTTTTGATTTAAGGGGATTAAATACTTTACATAAAAGAACTGATGCTCTTAATAAAGTAGAAGAAGCTTTAAAAGTGAAGTTTCCCAAGATTTTTAAACATATTGAAAATCTTCGTGTTTGAGACGAAAATAAATTTTTAAAAGATAAAGGTTTTGATAAATTTCAAGATGGTCAGATCGGATTAAATATTAGTTTTAAAATTGGTAATAAAGAGTCTGATTGAATACGCGTGTATTTTAAAAATATTGAAAAATCTGATGATGATTTGTTTAATGAGGTTAAAAAATATTTAGAACAATTTAATATGGAAAATCCTTTTGCTTTACAAGGTGTGGAATCAACTAGTAAATGAACTGATGTGTTGAAAAGATTAAAGAATAATTTAACTGAAAAATTTGGTGTTGATGCTAAGAGAATTGAATTAACAATTGATAAGCTTTATGATGTTGTAAGTAATGGTTTAAAAGATGGTAAAAATAATAATAATGTTAGTTTTAAAATTGGAAGCAAAGGTTTACAAAATATCCGAATTTATTTTAAAGATATTAAGAAAACTAATATGGATTTAATTAACGAAGTTAAAGAATTTTTAAAGAAATTTAATGAAAAAAATCGATTTGATTTAAAAGGTATTAAATCAACTGATTCTTGAAGTAAAGTGCTTGTTAAAGTAAAAGAAACATAGATGGACGCGTAAAGTTTTGTTAGGTAGGAAAAGGTTTAAATAATTTTGAAAAAAAAGTAATCACAATTTAATTATCATTTTATCTAAAAAATAAGTAATAAAACAAAATATTTAATATTAACAAACATAATCTTAATAAAAGGTTATAAAAACTCACTAAAATGCTTATAAAAACAACATTAAAATAATTTTTTACAAAAAAAATCATACATAAGAAATATATACTTAATTTGCATATTGAAATAATTTATAGTAAATGATTATTTTTTCTTTTTTTAAAAATACCTAAGAAAACTAAACGCGACCACATTAGATAACGAATTTGGTAATGAAATTCGTGGAATTAATTTCACAATTGATGATTCATCGGCAGAAATTGATGATGGGTCATTAGAAGATGGTGAAAGTGCTGCGTGGATTAGATTTAATATTGGTATTGAAAAGGGAACAGTTGAAGTGTATTTTAAAAATATTGAATAAAATAATAAAAAATTATATTAATAAAATTTGATGAAGTTTTGTTAATATTTTTTTTATTAGTTATTTTTAAAATTAATATTAAATTTTCTTAATTATATATTTAAATATTTGTTATAATTAAATTTTACACCATTCTTAAATATAAGAATGGTGTGCTTTTGCTTTTTTTAAATTTGTGATATAATTCAAAATATATTTATATTAATTTTTTACGGAAAGGACAGCGTTGTAATGTATATTTTAGTGGAACAACGAGGTTATGTAGTTTATAACCTATATGATCAAGAAGTAGCAATTTTTATGCTAATGCCAGAAGCTATTGCATTTATTAAAAGACAATATCATATGCCACAACAAATAACAATATCACATAAACAACATTATCCTGCTTTACCAATAATAAATAATTATTGTCCAAATCAAAATGCACCAATATTACAAAATCCGTATCATCAACCACCAATCGGTAGACAACATCCATATCCATATGGAACATCAATGGTAAATGGTAATATGTATCCAAATAATAGCAATTTTGTTGTTAATGACCCCCACCTACAACCACAGCAAGGACCTAATCCTAATCTAGTTGTTAGAGAAAAATTTGAACCAACAATTAATATGACTAATAGTATGTTAAATGAGCAGTTATTTAATGAACAAGAATATCGATCACAATTGAATGGTCATAGTTTACAACAATCAGAACAAAAAGTTGATGAGCGAAAACTTAAACTTGATAAGTTTCGTCAACATTTGGATGATGTCGTTAAAAAAAAGCAATCACAGAGTAATGGAACCGAAAATAAGTTGGGGGTAAATAGTAAACCAAGTAGTTTTGTATTTAATAACGCTAAGCAGTCAAAGATTAATTCATCAGGAACTATTGATTTAGAAAAAGCTGATATTGAACAAAAATTGAAAAGTGGTTTTACTATTAGTAATATGGATGCTTTACAACAAGGTAATGAAGAAGGTTTTATAGATAATAATAAAAAGATTAAAACTTGAGTGTGGGTTGTGCTTATTATTTTGGCAGTGGTCATTGTTGGTTTTGGTATTTTAGGGGTTTTAGTCGGAATAAATGTTGGTGGTATTAGTGATAAAATTAAAGAATTATTTAGTGATTAATTAAAAATATGTTCCAAAATATTCATCCTAGTTGGAAAGATTTTCTTATTAGTCAAACTACTCAACCTTATTTTATTGAATTAGTTAGCAAAGTATCATTAGCATATAAAAATAATCAATGTTATCCACAGCCACAAGATATTTTAAGGTTATTAAAAATTGTTAGTTTTAATGATATTAAAGTAGTTATTTTAGGACAAGATCCGTATCATCAACCAAACCAAGCTAATGGTTTGGCTTTTGGTGTTAATCAAGGTGTTAAGTTGCCACCAAGTTTAAAAAATATTTTTGTAGAATTGGAAAATGATTTAGGAATTATTGTACAAAATGGTGATTTAACTAAATGAGTCCGAAGTGGTGTTTTTCTTTTAAATACTGTTTTAACAGTACAAAAAGATCAACCATTTTCACATGCTAATTTTAATTGGCAACAATTTACTGATAATCTCATAAAATATATTGACAATTATCATAATAATGTTATTTTTGTTTTATGAGGTAAAAAAGCACAAGCAAAGATTAATTTAATTAATGACCAAAAGCATCTTATTCTTATGGGAGCACATTATGGGTTTTTTAATCAAAAGTATTTTAGTAAGATTAATGAATACTTGATAAAGCATAATAAGAAGCCGATTGATTGGCAGTTATAGTTTTTCTTTAGAAAGGAAACTAGATTAATGATTTTCTTTAATAGTAATAAAAATGGTTTGTCGTTATTTGATATTAGAACAGCGTATATTGTTGCGGGAGCATTAGTTTTAGCAGCATTGTCTTATATTTTAATGACAGGGCTTTCAATGTTTATAAAAAAAGAACGATATCGTGGACTTCGTTTAACAACGAAAAATATTGCTTATATTGCGATGTTATCAACGGTATCGGTAGTAACAACTGTTGTTATTGCATTGTATATGCCAGCAGCGGTTTTACCGCCGATTAGAATAGCTATTGAAGGTTTGATGATTAAGATTACGGGTTATATTTTTGGTCCCGTAATTGGTATTTTGTGTGCTTTGATTACTGATATTTTAGTAATGATGTTTGTTCCGTCATATATTCATCCTGCGTATATTGTGACGGTTATTGGTTTTGGTTTTATTTCTGGTATTGCTGGTGATTTGCGGCGAATGTTTCATCAAAAGTCATGAATTTTAATTTTAATAACTAATATTTTTATTATTGGTTTTGGAACCGCTGCTTTAGTAATGACTTATTATGCTCCGCAATTTGCTGATTTTGCTGTTGATGAAGTTCCTTTTACAAAAAATGTTCCGATTAAGAAATGAATTATGATGCTAATTATTAGTATTGGGACAGTTTTAATTTTAGTTGTTGTTTGGGCAACTTGAATGTATTTTCGTTTTATAAAAAAGGATATAAAAGGTTTTAATGATTTAGTTCCGATTATTTTGTTAGCAGTTATTAATGAATATATTGTTACGGTGTTAATTGCATCTTGGGGGGATGTCAGTCTGTTAACTAATCGTACTGAGGATTATGGTTTAGCAATGATTCCACGATTGGCGATGGCCCCGATTAAAATATTTTTTAATACGGTAATTATTTATGTTACTTGAAAAACTATTAGACCATTAATTAATGAAGATCGTTAGCATTTATAAGGAGTGTTATTTAGATGAAAAGGCTAAATGTTTGGTTACAAATTACAAAGTATTATTTTCGTAAAAATTTTTATTCAATTTTAAAATATTTAAAATTGGATTTTAATAAAAATTTCAATACTCGTAGTATTGCCTTAGCAGCTGTAATGTTAGCATTAACAATAGTTATTGTTAAATTTTTAGGTTTTAGTTTAAAATTGGGTGTTGGTGGTAAAGGAACAATGGTAATTGGTTTTGGTTTTATCCCTAATGTGCTTTTTAGTTTTTTACATGGACCATTTTTTGGTTTTATTTTTGGTTTTATTTCCGATACAACATTGTTTATCTTAAAACCTACATTTTATAGTCCAATTATGGCAATTCAAGAACCCATTGTTGGGGTTCTTGCAGGAATTGCGGGAATTGTTTATAGTAAACTTCGTAATTGTCAATTTAATTTTAAGAAGTATTTGTTATTTTTTACTGTAATGCAATTTATTTTGGTTGCTTTATTAATTTTAAGTTTTTATTTAATATTTTTCTCTGATTTTGTTTACTCTTTTTCATTGAAAAATAATAAAGTTTTTAGTGTTAAATGAGATTTACTTTATATGGTAATTTCTGGGATTTTTATTTCTACTTTATTTATGACTGTGGAATTAGTTTTAATTTTAATTTTGTGAATAACTTGAAATAATCAAAAACAAAATAGTGTTACTGAGAAATTTAATAATGCATTGATTTTCATTATTATTATTATTTTACAATTATTTTTAACATTAATTAATTCGTGAATTTTATCGCCATTACATTTTTTAGTATTTTATGATATTGATTATTTAGTTTCTTTATTACCACGATTAGTTAAAGAATTATTATTAATGCCATTACGAATTGCAATATATTTTATAATTTTTAAAACAATTTTAAAAATTTATTATGATAAATATTTTTTGCAAAAAGAACTTAATTCTCATCAAGAAAATGTAGAGTAGGGATATAATGAAGAATTTTTTTAAACGATTTTTTAGTAAAAGTAAAATATTGTTTTTTACTAGTGTTGCTAATGCCTTAGTTTTGCTAAAAGATTGAAAATTTGTTTATAAGTTAATGACATTTTTAATTTTATTTAGTTTCTTTTTAGCTGGTGTCGTTTATGGGGTATTTGTTGAATATTGATATATTAATCCTAAAACTTCACAACTTGATATGCCACGGTTATATAATTTTAATGTTTTAGTTAGTTTTTGGTCGGTGCAAACTAATATATTAGCTTGTTTATATTTCTTTTATGCTTTACTTTATTATAATAAAACGGCAACTAATAAGTTTACTAATTTGACAACCCAAACTAGTATTACAATATATATTACAGTAACAATGGTTTTATTTTGGTTGTTAGTATTTTATGGTGTGGGAACAGGGTTATCGTATGAATTTGCTTCCAATGCTGATCGGGTTATTGGCATTACAATGCATGCCATAACACCATTATTAACATTAATTTACTTATTATTATCGTTAGGGAAAACTCAGATTTTATATAAAAAATATTTTACTCGCCAAATATTTTGAATGCTAGGATATCCGATTGGTTATCTCATATTTATTAATTTAAGGGCTAAGTTATTATATGATGATGGTATTAGGATTTTTTTATTTCCTTATGAGTTTGTTGATTTTTATCATCCGATATTTCCTTTACCAGTAGTTTGAAATAATATTTTGTTAGTAGGATTGGGAATATCATTTTTAGTAGGGATAAATGTTATTTTGATTGTTATTAATAATTTAATTTATAAGAAGACAAAACATATAAGTAAAAAGTAAGTTGATTAAACAAATCATCAGATAATAATTTTAAAGATATGGCGATAACAACTTTATCAGTCCAATTTATCCCCGCTATTTTTATTTTTCAGATCAATATCAATACTTAGATTTTCACTTATATTATGCTTACCAAAATCGATTCTACAAAACAAAATATGGTAAGAATTTCAACTATGATTTTTCAGTAAAAAATAGCTTTAAAATTAATGGTAACGAAGAATATGTATTACCAAATAAAAAAGATATATATGCTTTGAAACAGTCAAATCGGATTGAAAATGCCAAATTGTAAAGTTAAGTGCAACTAAATTATTTTTCTAACCAAATATTCGATTGGCGAAAGATAATTTAGTATTTTTCTTGGTCTTTGGTTTAAAGACAATATAAATTTATGAACTGCATTTTTAGTAGTGTTTGAAAAATTAAATTTTTTAGGAAATTTTTCTCTAATTAAACCATTAGTATTTTCATTAGTACCTCTTTGTCAAGGTGAATATGCATCAGCAAAATAAATTTTCACATTTAAATTTTTTTCAAGTTGTTGTCAATTAGCAAATTCTTTACCCCTATCAAATGTTATAGTCTTAACAAGATTATTTGGAAGAATTGATAAATAATGACTAATATTTTTGTTAATAACTTTAGTAGTTCTATTTTCAACTAATATTGCTAAAGTAAATCTTGATGTTCTTTCAACTAAAGTTATTAAACATGATTTACTTTTACCTCGTGATGATACTACAGTATCACCTTCTCAATGGCCAAGAGTTATACGATTATTAACATTTCGTTCTTTAATGGATTTACCATTAAATTTACCTCGATTTTCTTGAGATTTTCGTTTCTTACCTTTTCTTCTTAAATTTTTACTAGTAACCTTTTCAAGTAATCCAGAATAAATTCAATTGTAAATTGTTTTAAAACTAATAATTCATTCTTGATGAAAATTTTTAATTCTGCCATAAATTTGTTCAGGCGATCAACCTAATAATAATTTTTGTTGCACATATTTTACTAATTCTCTATTTTTAAATTTATGAAAATAAACATGTAATTGTTTTCTATTTTCTGCTTTATTTTGTGCAATTAATGAAAAATAATGATTATTATCTTTATTTCTATTAACTTCTCGATTAATAGTACTAATACTTCGATTAAGATTTTTAGCTATTTCACTAATTTTTACTTTAAATTTCAATTGATTCTCAATATAAATTCTTTCATCTATGCCAAGATGTTTGTATCCCATATAAAAACTCCTTAAATTTACTTTTTCTAAAATAAACTTAGCATCATGAAATTTTTATATGAAATCTTTTGCAATTTTATTTACTTGCACTTACAAGTATAATTGAGCATATATATATATATTGAAAAATGGATAGGCTACAATAAGTTGGACCATAATTATATAGACTTCAAAATTATTAAGAAAGAAGGAATATAAAAATGGGAAATAAAACCTCATACTCTGAAGAATTTAAAAAACAAATTGTAATGCTATACAAAAATGACAAAAGTGTTATTAATTTAGGGAAAGAATATAATTTACCAAAACCAACTATTTATAGTTGAATTAAAAATTATAATAATTCTGGGTCATTTAAAGCAAAAGATAATCGCATTGTCGAAGAAAATGAATTAATTTACTTGCGAAAAGAAAACCAACAATTACGAATGGAAAATGACATTTTAAAGCAAGCAGCACTGATAATCGGGAAAAAATAACAATAATTAATAACAACAAAAATAAATATTCAGTGAGGAAAATATGTAAGATTTTAGGTTTACTAAAATCAACATATTATTATCAAACTAATAAATGCACCAAGTTTGATGTTAATAATTATGAACAAGAAGTTATCAGTGCATTTAATAAAAGTCGCAAGATTTATGGTGCTCGTAAAATTAAAGCTGTTTTAATAAGAAAAAATATCATTTTATCACGACGAAAAATCCGATTCATTATGATCAAAAATAATTTGGTTTCTAAATACACCAAGTTAAAATATTGTAATCATAAAAAAACAGTTAATAATGACGAAATTAATAATGTTTTAAATCGTCAATTTAATGACAAAAAACCAAATGAAGTTGTTGTTAGTGATTTAACATATGTTCAAGTTGGCACTAAATGACATTATATTTGTTTATTAATTGACTTGTTTAATCGCGAAGTAATTGGCTATAGTGCTGGACCAAATAAAACTGCTGAATTAGTTCAACAAGCTTTTCACAAGATAACACGACCATTAAATAAAATAACTTTATTTCATACTGATCGTGGTAATGAGTTTAAAAATAAAATTATTGATGAAATTTTAATAACCTTTAAAATTAAAAGATCATTAAGCTCCAAAGGATGCCCATATGATAATGCTGTTGCTGAAGCAACTTACAAAACCTTTAAAACCGAATTTATTAACGGTAAAAAATTTGCAAACTTAACACAACTAAAATGCGAACTATTTGATTTTGTTAATTGATATAACAATATTCGAATTCATGGCAGTTTAAATTATTTAACTCCCGTTGAATTTAGAAAATACCAGTCTACATAAAAAGTGTCCTAAAAAGGGTTGCCAATCCAAAAATAAAGTAATAAAGGAATTAAAATAATGAAAATTTTAAATATAATAGCTATTTTAGGACTAACAACATTACCAATAGTTGGATGTTCTAAAAAAGAAAATAAAACAATATTATCTAATAAAAATGAAGCTTATGAATTAAACTTAAAAAAAGGATTTGTTTACTTGCTGAATTATACTTGTAAGTGCAAGTAAATAAAATTGCAAAAGATTTCATATAAAAATTTCATGATGCTAAGTTTATTTTAGAAAAAGTAAATTTAAGGAGTTTTTATATGGGATACAAACATCTTGGCATAGATGAAAGAATTTATATTGAGAATCAATTGAAATTTAAAGTAAAAATTAGTGAAATAGCTAAAAATCTTAATCGAAGTATTAGTACTATTAATCGAGAAGTTAATAGAAATAAAGATAATAATCATTATTTTTCATTAATTGCACAAAATAAAGCAGAAAATAGAAAACAATTACATGTTTATTTTCATAAATTTAAAAATAGAGAATTAGTAAAATATGTACAACAAAAATTATTATTAGGTTGATCGCCTGAACAAATTTATGGCAGAATTAAAAATTTTCATCAAGAATGAATTATTAGTTTTAAAACAATTTACAATTGAATTTATTCTGGATTACTTGAAAAGGTTACTAGTAAAAATTTAAGAAGAAAAGGTAAGAAACGAAAATCTCAAGAAAATCGAGGTAAATTTAATGGTAAATCCATTAAAGAACGAAATGTTAATAATCGTATAACTCTTGGCCATTGAGAAGGTGATACTGTAGTATCATCACGAGGTAAAAGTAAATCATGTTTAATAACTTTAGTTGAAAGAACATCAAGATTTACTTTAGCAATATTAGTTGAAAATAGAACTACTAAAGTTATTAACAAAAATATTAGTCATTATTTATCAATTCTTCCAAATAATCTTGTTAAGACTATAACATTTGATAGGGGTAAAGAATTTGCTAATTGACAACAACTTGAAAAAAATTTAAATGTGAAAATTTATTTTGCTGATGCATATTCACCTTGACAAAGAGGTACTAATGAAAATACTAATGGTTTAATTAGAGAAAAATTTCCTAAAAAATTTAATTTTTCAAACACTACTAAAAATGCAGTTCATAAATTTATATTGTCTTTAAACCAAAGACCAAGAAAAATACTAAATTATCTTTCGCCAATCGAATATTTGGTTAGAAAAATAATTTAGTTGCACTTAACTTTACAATTTGGCACTTAGTAAAAAATAGATGAAAAAAACCTACTACTGATATAAAATGGGATTTATCCTGAAATGTAAAATTAAAAAGGACACTTATATAAAAAACAAATTGTGTTAATTCTATAATTAAGAAAAGAAAGGAATTAGCACAATGTATAAGTATCTGACTATTGAATCAATAATAGCAATAAAAGAATATAAAAGTTATGGATTTTCTATTCGTAAAATAGCAAAAGCAATTGATTATAGTAAATCAACTGTACACAGAGTTTGTAAATTATTAAATCAAAACTTATTACCATTAGAAATATTGAATCAAGTTCAAAAAAATAAACAAAATGCAGGTAGAAAATTAATAATTTTAACTTTAACAGAAATTAATACTATCAATTATTTGTTAATTACTAAAAATTATGCTCTTGATATAATTGCTGATTTTTTAAAGAAAAATAAAATAAAAAATATTTCAACAAAAACTTTATATAACATGTTTAAAACAAATCGAATGGGTTTTGATGAAAAAAATTTATTGAGAAAAGGCAAAAATAAACCTCATAAACAAAAAGAAACTAGGGGCAGAATTAATAATTGTAAATCTATTCATGAAAGAAATTTAATCATTCCAAATATTAAAAATATACAAGAATTTGGCCATTTAGAGGGAGATACTATCGTTGGTAAAGATCATAAAAGTTCTATTATTACTTTAGCTGATCTATGATCAAAAACCACAATTCCTTTGAAAACTAAAAATCATAAAGCAGAAAGTATTACACAAAGTATAATAAAATTTATTTCAAAATTAATACCAGGAACAATTAAAACTATTACTTTTGATCGTGGTAAAGAATTTAGTAAATGAAAATTAATTGAAAAAAATTGTAATGTTAAAATTTATTTTGCAGATGCCGGAAAACCTTGTCAAAGAGGTTTAAATGAGAACAATAATGGTATTTTAAGAAGATATTTACCAAAATCTACTGATTTATCTTCATATAAACAAAAAGACTTAAATTCTATAGCATTTCAAATTAATTCTACACCCAGAAAATCATTATCTTATAAAAGACCAATAGATTTAATACAATTATTTTAAAAAACTGTCCCATTTATATTTACAATTCAGGTATACATACACAACAATGACCAATAAACATGCCAAACTGAATAAAAATTGATACAATATCGCCAATTAACGAAAAGACAATACATAGCATAATAGATAATTACCACGCAAAAAACGAAAATATTCTTGATGAACTTACAAAACTCAACTTTAATATCAAGCATGAAGAAATTGAAAACGGTAATATTCAAAAAAGGAAATCGTTAATCTAAAAGTAACAATATTAAAAAATCCCAATTGGACACAACTAATAACAAAAATTGAAGGTTAAATATTTAATAACTAAATTTAAAAACTGTTAAAATTATTATTAATGACAAAACGATTTTAAAAACCAGTAATTAATTAAAATTACTGGTTTGAATATTTTTCTTATTTTTTAACTTGTTATTTTAATTACTAGACTTCTTGCATAACATAGTTAATTGTAAATTATTTTAGGTTTTAGAAAAATACTTATTTTAAAGTTTAATTTGATTAATTAAATTTAAATTTTTATAGATTATGCAAGAAGTCTAGTATTAAATCAATTATTCTTTAAAATTAATAATATTTTTTCAGTTTTGTTTAATCAAACACAGACTTACTGTTTTTGCTAGAATAAATAACCTTTTTCATTTGATCAGAACTTAAATCAAATCAATTATATTTTCTTCGTGTTTCAATAAAAATTGATTTATTTTCTGGATTTCCATTTCTAATTAAATCTATGACTTCTTTATGAAAAAATGGAAATCCTCAATATAAAACATCTGCCGGATATTTATAATCTGTATTGCTCGGATCAGAAAAGCCCTCGTTATATAATTTTATTTTTTTAAATAAACTATCTAAATATTCTTTAAATTCAGATTCATTTTTTTCAAAATAAATTTTTTCAATAATTTGAGCAGTTTTTAAAGATAATTTAATCTCAAGACCATTATGTCCCGTTACATGATATTTTATTTTAAAAAAATCATTTTTTTTATCATAATAAGGATTATTTTTATCAATTACTGAACAGGCTGAAATTTTATTATTGTTTACAGATCTTATGTTTCTATTATTTAATTTTGAATTATATAAACATAAACCCAATGTCATCATTGAAAATTTATGTTCTAAATCATCAATGTCAGAAAACATTGTTTCATTTTGGTTATTAGCTGCTGGTATATAAGAAAGTAAATGACTATCTTGATATAATTCTTCGCCTTCCGCGTTATTTCCTCCTCAAAATAAATGACCAAAGTCTCTAGCTGTCAAATCACTTCTTAAACTTCCTGTTCAATTTGTGCCATCTAAATTTCAATGTTGTGGATCCATGTAATTATATCTTGTTTCAAAAATATTTTCTGTTGACTCAGAAATACCATTAATTAAAATATAATGATCGCTATCGTTTTCGCACCTTTGATTTGATGGAAGATTACCTGAATATCTAAGTATTACCGGAACGCCAAAATTTAAACTATTACGAATAATATTATTAATTGTTTCAATAAAATTTAATTCTTCTTGTCTAGAAAGTGACATCCTTTTTTCGGTGGCAAGAATCGCTGTTGTAGAATATTGTGGAGGATTAGCTTCGACATCAATATTTAAATCATCACGTCAATTTCTTTCAAAAAAATTGTTTATTACAGTTGCTAAATTTTCAAGAAGCGTTCCGTTAGTATCATTTGTTCCCATAGCGGTGGCTAGATCTTGTTGGAGATTATTATTATTTTCTATATTTAAATTATTATTTCAATGAAAAGTTCTTAAAACTGCTTCTGCAACAGCGGGCCCACACCACTTTGGAGTTTTCTGGGCTACTTCGGGTACAGCTATAATTTTATCGTTCGTATTTGAACTTCATGGTCATCAAGATTTTCTTTCTAAATTATTATTATGAACTATTGTTGTCGGTGGTTTAACTGTAAAAGTAACTTTTTTTCAACTTCAAGATTGGTATTCTGTTGCTCCTCAAGAACCTGTAACTTTTATTGTGGCCGAAGAATTGGTTTTTTTAAAAACTGTTAATTTATCAATAAGTAAATCGGGATTTTTTTTCTTTTAGTACATATAAAATTGTTTCATCATCATTATTTTTTAATACGCCTAATTGTGTATTAACAATTGCATCATTTAAATCTTCTCCCCCATTATCTTCTTTGTTTATATGGGCCCCTCAAAAATCATCATTATTTGTTCAATATTTATTTCGATTTGTTCTTATTAATTAAACCCTCGTAATTATTATTTTTATTTAGAAAAACTTGATTAATATCTGAAAAATGATCACTTACAACATTAGCAATAATTTCAATATCTTCATTAATAAAATCATCCCGACTTCTATCATCTCCGGATGAATTTATTTTTTTAAATTCATTCTTTAATAAAGCATATACAAAATTATAAAGAGAGGTTCTTGTTCTTTTATTATACTCAGACCTTATTTTTTCTCAATTTCTATGGCTTATTTTTACATATAAGCGGTTATGAAACCTGAATTGTAAATATAAATGGGACAGTTTTTTAAAATAATTGTATTAAATCTATTGGTCTTTTATAAGATAATGATTTTCTGGGTGTAGAATTAATTTGAAATGCTATAGAATTTAAGTCTTTTTGTTTATATGAAGATAAATCAGTAGATTTTGGTAAATATCTTCTTAAAATACCATTATTGTTCTCATTTAAACCTCTTTGACAAGGTTTGCCGGCATCTGCAAAATAAATTTTAACATTACAATTTTTTTCAATTAATTTTCATTTACTAAATTCTTTACCACGATCAAAAGTAATAGTTTTAATTGTTCCTGGTATTAATTTTGAAATAAATTTTATTATACTTTGTGTAATACTTTCTGCTTTATGATTTTTAGTTTTCAAAGGAATTGTGGTTTTTGATCATATATCAGCTAAAGTAATAATAGAACTTTTATGATCTTTACCAACGATAGTATCTCCCTTTAAATGGCCAAATTCTTGTATATTTTTAATATTTGGAATGATTAAATTTCTTTCATGAATAGATTTACAATTATTAATTCTGCCCCTAGTTTCTTTTTGTTTATGAGGTTTATTTTTGCCTTTTCTCAATAAATTTTTTTCATCAAAACCCATTCGATTTGTTTTAAACATGTTATATAAAGTTTTTGTTGAAATATTTTTTATTTTATTTTTCTTTAAAAAATCAGCAATTATATCAAGAGCATAATTTTTAGTAATTAACAAATGATTGATAGTATTAATTTCTGTTAAAGTTAAAATTATTAATTTTCTACCTGCATTTTGTTTATTTTTTTGAACTTGATTCAATATTTCTAATGGTAATAAGTTTTGATTTAATAATTTACAAACTCTGTGTACAGTTGATTTACTATAATCAATTGCTTTTGCTATTTTACGAATAGAAAATCCATAACTTTTATATTCTTTTATTGCTATTATTGATTCAATAGTCAGATACTTATACATTGTGCTAATTCCTTTCTTTTCTTAATTATAGAATTAACACAATTTGTTTTTTATATAAGTGTCCTTTTTAATTTTACATTTCAGGTTATGGTTGCCATCAAATTTGGTGTTTGTTGTTGGTAATTCAATATCAGTGCTATCTTTTTCATTTCAACTTCAAAATTATTTGTTTTATTTAATCTATAATTGTTAGTATCATCATGTTCAAAAGTTAGTAATTCTGTTCCTTGTGCTTTAATTCTAATTGTTTTATTGGGTATATTAATCATTCAGGTATAAAAATTTAAACCCGAAGTATCTATTTTTGTTCCATAAGTATTTGTTATTTTTTGAAAGTCTTTTTGTTTAATTATGTTATTTACAAGCTCTGCATTAAACTCTAAACTAAAAATTTTTACATTTTTTAAATTTGGTAATTGTTTATCTATATTTGCATTTATATTTTCTTCTGTTCTTATCTCAACTTTTAAAAGGTCATGGTCTTGCCTTTCTGTTAAAAATCTTATTTTTTCTAAGTTTCTAATTTCAAAGTTATAAATTTTATCACTTTGTCTTTTATTTCTAATTAGTTGCGATGTTGCTTTGTCATTATTAATGTTTTGGGGAACAGTAAAAATGTTATTGAAACTAATAATTATCATTGTAAATATTTTCATAAACATTTTTATCACTCCTTTTTAAAATATTTTGTTTTTCATTATTCTTTTAGCTTTAATCTTTTTTCTTTTTTAATATAAAGCGAATTAAGCAGTTTACTATTTCTGTTATGGTTACTCATACTAATGAATAACCTATAATCATTAACTTACCAATTGCTCCAAAATTTTTAATAAATTGTTGCAAATTTTCAATATCTGTATGTAATAATAAAACTATACTTAAAGATATGAATATAATGTAATTAAGTATTATTCATCAATATTTTTTTAAAGAATTAATGAGTTTGTTTGATTTCATTTTTCAAGGCTCTTTTTGCTTTAATTTTCTGAATAATAAAGCGGATTAATTTTTCAAATTTAAGTGCAAAATATATCGATCCACCTCATCAGAAAATAAATATTCCTGCGAGCATAATGCCACTATTAAATTTGCCAAAGAATTTAACCATCTCTTCATTCATAAATTTATTAAATTCTTTACTTGTTCCGGTTATTCATTTAGTATCGATTGCTGTTAATGCACAAATTAATAAGCTTATAAAAATGAAAATGATACTTAATGCTACCTTTAACCACTGTTTTTTAAAAGAATTTTTAATTCTTAATTTTAACGGCAATTTTTCTTTTGAATTATCTTTTTTGCCAAATTGTAAAGTTAAGTACAACTAAATTATTTTTCTAACCAAATATTCGATTGGCGAAAGATAATTTAGTATTTTTCTTGGTCTTTGGTTTAAAGACAATATAAATTTATGAACTGCATTTTTAGTAGTGTTTGAAAAATTAAATTTTTTAGGAAATTTTTCTCTAATTAAACCATTAGTATTTTCATTAGTACCTCTTTGTCAAGGTGAATATGCATCAGCAAAATAAATTTTCACATTTAAATTTTTTTCAAGTTGTTGTCAATTAGCAAATTCTTTACCCCTATCAAATGTTATAGTCTTAACAAGATTATTTGGAAGAATTGATAAATAATGACTAATATTTTTGTTAATAACTTTAGTAGTTCTATTTTCAACTAATATTGCTAAAGTAAATCTTGATGTTCTTTCAACTAAAGTTATTAAACATGATTTACTTTTACCTCGTGATGATACTACAGTATCACCTTCTCAATGGCCAAGAGTTATGCGATTATTAACATTTCGTTCTTTAATGGATTTACCATTAAATTTACCCCGATTTTCTTGAGATTTTCGTTTCTTACCTTTTCTTCTTAAATTTTTACTAGTAACCTTTTCAAGTAATCCAGAATAAATTCAATTGTAAATTGTTTTAAAACTAATAATTCATTCTTGATGAAAATTTTTAATTCTGCCATAAATTTGTTCAGGCGATCAACCTAATAATAATTTTTGTTGTACATATTTTACTAATTCTCTATTTTTAAATTTATGAAAATAAACATGTAATTGTTTTCTATTTTCTGCTTTATTTTGTGCAATTAATGAAAAATAATGATTATTATCTTTATTTCTATTAACTTCTCGATTAATAGTACTAATACTTCGATTAAGATTTTTAGCTATTTCACTAATTTTTACTTTAAATTTCAATTGATTCTCAATATAAATTCTTTCATCTATGCCAAGATGTTTGTATCCCATATAAAAACTCCTTAAATTTACTTTTTCTAAAATAAACTTAGCATCATGAAATTTTTATATGAAATCTTTTGCAATTTTATTTACTTGCACTTACAAGTATAATTCAGCTTTTAAATAATTTTCTTAAAAGTTTTTTCATTTTAATTCTCCTTTCATATTTTTTACCGTCCTTTAATCACAATAAATAAAGCAATAAGTACACAAGTAACACCAAGAATGGTAAAGATTGGATGTTGAGAAAATGTCCGAGCCATTGGTTTAAATAGTTCTAAAATTTTTAAATTGCTAGTAATAAATTTTTGGAAATTGGTAAGGCCTTCGCTAATATAGTTAGTTAAAGTTTCAAAATGACTACCAGCTAAAAGTCCAAGAACAGTTATTAAGATAAAAATAATAATTAGTTTAAACATTGTTAGTTACCTTGTTTTGTTTTTTTATTTCTTTGTTTTCAATTAATTTTATTTGGATTTATTGGTTGTATTTGTTTTTTAGCTTTTCCTCACGCACTTAAACGACCACTATTTTTAATGGCATATTGGCGTTGTTTTTCTAAATTAACTTGTTGACTACCAAAACCTAGAATAATTGCCATAAGAAATTCTACAGCCAGCGTTAAGAATAAAGGAAATATTAGTTGAATATTCGTTCCTGGCACCTCTAAACTTCAAATTAAGTCAAAAACTTTATAAAGCATTTGAGCTAGAAAGTCGGCCATTTTTGCGAGATTTTCCATTTTTTATTATTCCTTTTCTTTCATTTTTCTTAAAAATTTGCTAAATTTATCCATTTTTAAGTATTCTAAATCTTCTAAATCAATTGCTGTGTCAGTATAGTGTTTATCTTCATAGTCAGGATTTACTTTTGAATTTAAGTAATCTCTTAAAAACGCTAGGTAAAAAGAATTGTAAGTGTTTAATATTGGTAGAGGAATTTTTAGTTTAAAAAAATAAATATCAAGTTCAGGAATATCACGATATTTAATGCGACGACCCTTTTTACTATTTTTAGCATCAATTAAGGTGTTTCGTTAGCGTTCATATTCTTCAATGCTCGTAAAGGTACCATAAATGACTTTTAAGTAGGGATGAAAAATATTAACGGGTTTTTTGCGAATGCCCACAATCACATTATTGGCAATATCACGAACTTTAACTCATATATGTTTGTCTCTTTGACCACTAGCGAGCACAATATGACCAAAATGTCGTGCCAGAGCGAAATATTCTTGAATACCGGTTTCTTCGTTTTTGGTATTATTTTTTTCTCAATCAGTTCCTTCTAAGAATAAATTGGTTTCATCTCACAAAAGTAAGGTTTTATCTGGTAATACCGGGTAATCAAAGTCTAATAATCCCATATGTCCTAAACTTAATTTTTGGGTTTCTAGTAATGGAAAGGTTGATGCGATATGATATTTCTTCTTTTTTAGTAATTTTGAGGCATACACTAGAAAAGCAGTTTTTCCAGTTCCTAATGAACCAATAACAATATTTAATGGTGAGTTTTTTAAGAAATTAATAACTTTGTTAATTTGTGTTAAATTACCGATTTTAAAAAGGAAAATTAAAATACAACCCGCTAAAAATAAATAGCTCACAATGTTTTTAAAATAACCGTTGTAAATATATCAAATTGCTCCTCAATGTCATAAAATTAAAAATGAGGTGCGATTTAATTCAATAAAATGGTTATTTTTTTCTATTATTCATTTGCAAAATTTCATCTTGCACCTCACTTTATTTTTTTATTAGCGTACTGCTCCAAATAGTTTTTCAAACATTTTAAAGCAAATAAAGAATATTGCCAAAATAAATGGAAAAATGAAGATTCAATAGTCAGCAAAGAAGTTACCAACTTGTGGCATATTAACAGCAATAATTTCTCACATTTTAGTAAAAGCCGTTATAATTGCATTTCATAATTTAGTCATCGCGTCACTAGCTGTTATTTTTTCTACTGTTACTGGTGCATCGGTCAATAAAGTTCCAATCATATAATCACCCCCTTTCTTTAATGTAACTTCTTGACATTAATTTCGCTTCTATCTAAATATTGATATGGTTTTTCAAAGTAACATTAGAATAAATCACACCATAATCGCTGTTAAAAATCAAAAAGCAATGTTTGCTATTAAGAGTCAAAGTGGTGCTTCTATTAATTTAATTTCTTTACCACCAGTAATGTGAGCGGGGATGGTTGTAATTTGAATAAATAAATCTCAGAAAGTTTGTTTAATTTGTTCTCAATTAAATTCTTTTAAGTTTATTGTCATTTTTTATCTCCCAAAAATCATTTTTATTGGTAAATACATAATTGAAATTAATGCGAAAAGAAAAGTAATGATAATAATTAATCCGGCAATAAAGGCAACTTGTGCAGGCATTTTTTCTATCGGAACAAACAGTTTTAAGAATTCCATAATAATTTCTCAAAACATTATTTTTTATCCGCGTTATTTTCTTTTGAATTAGGAGCTTTAACTCATTCTTCAAAGCGAGCAATAAATACTTTTTCGTCTTTTGTAAAATTACCAGTATTATTTTTAATGGCATTTTTATATTTAATTCGCATTTTTATTTTGGCATAAATTTTATAAGCAAAATATGCTAATAACATTATGCAAATAATAGTAAATATTATTCCAATCGCAATATTCATTTTTAAACTCCTTTAAAATAGTTATAATTTGTATCTTTTTTGTTGTTTTCTTTTTCGGCAATGAAGAAATTTAATAATTCTTGTCCTTTAATTCACTTGGTTTCTTGCTTTTGTTGATTAACTGAAATTACTTGATATTTACTATCTTTTATTATTCCGATGCAAATAGAATTTTCATATTTTCCTTTATAAACAAATCGCTTTGGAAACCAAATGCCGATTTGTTCATTAAATCACGGAATTTTTGGTGCTTTAATAAACATTGCGTTTTGTGTTTCTTTTAAAAGATATTTTTTAGTATTTAAGAAAATGTTTTCAATGTTTTTCATAATAAATTACCTTTCTTATGAATAAACTAAGTTATATTAACTAAGTTAGTTAACTTAGTTTTTTAAACACTTATATATCGAAGATTTAAGTGTTTAACAAGCTTTGTTAGTAAATTTTGTTTTTTTAATTAGACAAAGATTTTAATAATTTTAAACTTAATATATCCCTATATAGAAATTTCTACACTTTAATATCCGCATCCTACCCTTGGAACTAATTTAATAGCGTGTATATTTTTAGGAAATCCACCCATTCATTTTTTTATTGCAAAACGAAACAAATTGCTATAGCTAATAGGATGTTATCTATTAACTGGTAAACTTCTTTTGGTTATGGCGACCACCCACAATTTATCGTGCTTTAATACATACCAACATTATTAACTCACTTGTATTTAATTTTCAAAGAACAAATTTTTAACATCTTATAAAATAAAAAGACAATCATTGCTGACTGTCTTAATACTTATTCAAATCTTTTCCCACCTAACAAAACTTTATGCGTCCAACAAGAAAAAGCAGAACAAGAAAGAAAAAAAAGAAGTAAAGAAAAAAGACAGCAATTATTAACTGAATAATTACTTAAATTTAATGATGGATTAAAAGGATTTCTTTTTGCTAATAAAAAGGATAATAATTTGAGTACATTGTGTTAATATTTAACTAAGTAATTCTAGTAATAGTTTTACTTAATGCTTACGCATATTGAAAGAGTTGAGAAAATATGTGTATTAAATTTTTGGAGGAAACAATTTAATTGTTTCCTTTTTAGTTGTATTGGTAAATTTTTCAAGGTCTTTTAAGTATGATATAATATCTTTGGAGATTTTTTATTATAATGAATTCAGGAATTTTACTAATTGATAAACCTACTGAGATGACATCGCATCAAGTAGTATCTTATCTTAAAAAAAAGTTTAAATATTATAAAGTTGGTCATGCCGGAACTTTAGACCCTCTAGCTACTGGTGTACTAATAATTTTGGTCAATCAAGCGACAAAGATTTCTTCATTATTATTGAACGAAACGAAAGAGTATTTAGTAACAATGCAATTTAATATTTTAACTAATAGTGGTGATATTACTGGTAATGTTATTGCTAATGATAATAAGTTAATTACGAAAGAGCAATTTCTTAATTGTTTAAAGTTTTTTCCGTTATCATACAATCAAATACCACCTAAATATTCGGCGATTAAGTTTCAAGGGAAAAAACTTTATGAATATGCTCGTAAGGATCAAGAAGTATTATTAGCAAAACGACTTGTGAAGTTAGATTATTTAGAGTTAGTAAGTTTTGATTTTCCTTATGTTTCCCTAAAAGTTAAATGTTCAAAAGGAACATATATTCGTAGTTTAGTAGTAGATATTGCTAAAACTTTAAATACGATAGCAACAGTAAAAAAATTGCAAAGAATAGCTAGTGGTGCATATAAGATTAGTAATTGTTGCGAACTTGATAAAATTCAAGAACAAAATATGATTTCATTATCAAATGTATTACAAGACTATATGCCACTTATTAATATTAAGGAAACAAAAGATATTAAAAATGGTAAGGCTATTCAATTAAAAGAGATTGAAAGTGATACTGTGTTGTTAACTGATAATAATCAAATCCCATTAGCAATATATGTTAAGGGACTAGATAATAAATATTATTGTAAAAAAGGATTATGAAATGATGAAAATAATTAATACTATTGATGAAAAACAGCAATTTTCAAATAAACAAGTAGCGTGTTTAGGATTTTTTGATGGGCTTCATATTGGACATCAGTTATTAACTCAAACAGTATTAAAGGAAGCTAAAGAAAATAATTATCAATCACTATTTTTTACTTTTTCAATCGCACCAAAGAAAATAATTCTACAACAACAATATGATGACTTGCTTGATATGGATGATAAGCAAAAATTAGTTTCATTAATGGGATTTGATAATTTTGTTATTTTTCCATTTAATGATAATACAAGAAAATGATCAATTGAACAGTTTATTTTTTATCTTAAACAATTGAATATTGATATTATCGTTGTTGGTGATGATTTTCGTTTTGCAAATTTTGGTTTGGGAAATATTAGTCATTTGCAGAAAAATTTTTCTAAAGTAATTGTTGTTAATAAAGTTTTAATTAATAATGATATTCGGGTATCAACAACATATATTCGTCAGTTACTACAAAAAAAACAAATTGTTAGTGCTAATAAGTTATTATTGCAACCTTATAATATTAAAGGTATTGTTGTTAAAGGTAATAAATTAGGTAATAAAATTCAATTTCCAACAGCAAATATTCATTTAAATGATAATTTTTCAATATTAAATGAGGGTGTCTATATTACTAATGTTAGTTTAGATAATAAAAACTATCAAGCAATTTCTTGTATTATTAGAATTGATAATGTTTTAAAATGTGAATCATATATTCTTAATTTTAATAATAATATTTATGGTGTAAAAATTAAAATTTCCTTTTTAAAGTATTTACGAGATAATGTTGCTGTTAAAAGTTTAGAACATTTAAAACAGTTAATTAGCGAAGATTACAGCAAAACCCTTGAATATTTTCGTAAAATAGGTTAATATTTATGCGAATACGACTATTACAAGTTTTTAAAATACCTTCTATTTTATTAATTGGTTTTAGTTAAGTTTATAATTATTGGAGGATTTATTAAATGGCAATTACAGCTGAGGATAAAAAACAAATTATTGCTAAATTTGGGAGAAAAGAAAAAGATACGGGTTCAGCAGAAGTACAAATAGCACTTTTAACAGAGAAAATTATTAATTTAACGGCACATTTAAAAGTACATCGTAAAGATGTTATTACTGAACGAAGTTTAGTAAGAAAAGTATCACAAAGACGAAATATGTTAGATTACTTAAAAGATCATGATATTAATCGTTATCGTAAAATAATTGAACAATTAAAACTAAGAAAATAATAAATTGAAATTATTAAGAAAGAGAATTAGATGCTGATTCTTTTTCTTTTTATAAGATATTAAGGGTTGATATGATGAAAAAAACAAAATATTCAAAATGGCAATTATATTGACAATTGTTTTATGTTTTTTTGAAAATATCTTTTTTTGTTTTTGGTGGCGGTAATGCCGTAATGCCTTTAATTAAAAATGAAGTTGTAGTTAAGAAGCGATGAATAACTGAGGATGAATTTAATCATTTATTAATTTTAGCAAATACTATTCCTGGACCAAGCATTTTTCAAGTATCAGCTTCTGTTGGTTATAAAATAGCTGGTATTACTGGAGCACTATTAGCATCGTTTGTTGCATACTTGCCTAATATGATTGCTTTTATTTTTCTTGCAACTTTACTATTTAAATATATGCCAAATTGTAAAGTTAAGTGCAACTAAATTATTTTTCTAACCAAATATTCGATTGGCGAAAGATAATTTAGTATTTTTCTTGGTCTTTGGTTTAAAGACAATATAAATTTATGAACTGCATTTTTAGTAGTGTTTGAAAAATTAAATTTTTTAGGAAATTTTTCTCTAATTAAACCATTAGTATTTTCATTAGTACCTCTTTGTCAAGGTGAATATGCATCAGCAAAATAAATTTTCACATTTAAATTTTTTTCAAGTTGTTGTCAATTAGCAAATTCTTTACCCCTATCAAATGTTATAGTCTTAACAAGATTATTTGGAAGAATTGATAAATAATGACTAATATTTTTGTTAATAACTTTAGTAGTTCTATTTTCAACTAATATTGCTAAAGTAAATCTTGATGTTCTTTCAACTAAAGTTATTAAACATGATTTACTTTTACCTCGTGATGATACTACAGTATCACCTTCTCAATGGCCAAGAGTTATGCGATTATTAACATTTCGTTCTTTAATGGATTTACCATTAAATTTACCCCGATTTTCTTGAGATTTTCGTTTCTTACCTTTTCTTCTTAAATTTTTACTAGTAACCTTTTCAAGTAATCCAGAATAAATTCAATTGTAAATTGTTTTAAAACTAATAATTCATTCTTGATGAAAATTTTTAATTCTGCCATAAATTTGTTCAGGCGATCAACCTAATAATAATTTTTGTTGTACATATTTTACTAATTCTCTATTTTTAAATTTATGAAAATAAACATGTAATTGTTTTCTATTTTCTGCTTTATTTTGTGCAATTAATGAAAAATAATGATTATTATCTTTATTTCTATTAACTTCTCGATTAATAGTACTAATACTTCGATTAAGATTTTTAGCTATTTCACTAATTTTTACTTTAAATTTCAATTGATTCTCAATATAAATTCTTTCAATTAATTTAGCAATCTTACCAGTTATTTTAGCATTGCTAGCGAAAATGATTTTTAAAATGTTAAGAAATAGTATGAAGGAATTATCTTTAACTATTAGTATCCCAATTATTTTCTTATGTGTGGGATATCTTGCTTTAACATGATAACTGAATTTGTGGTATTTAAACTTTCCCGCAGTTGTTATTATTATTTCTTGTTTGGTTACTATTCTTTATAATTATCTGCGGTTAAGACAAAAACATAAACCGAAAAAGAAACGAGGTAAAAAATAATGTTAATTTTGTTATTTTTTATTGGTGTTTTGATAATTGGTTTAGTAACTTTTGGGGGTGGTCAAGCTTTTTTTGCTTTATTTAAGTATTATTTTTTAGATATTTTAAATCGTGTTGGTGATACATTACTTATTAGTTCTCCTGAATTGGAACTGATTTTTGGTTTAACAAATGCAACACCTGGACCTTTTGCAACAAAAATTACAGGTTTTTTAGCAACAATAACCTGAAATGTAAAATTAAAAAGGACACTTATATAAAAAACAAATTGTGTTAATTCTATAATTAAGAAAAGAAAGGAATTAGCACAATGTATAAGTATCTGACTATTGAATCAATAATAGCAATAAAAGAATATAAAAGTTATGGATTTTCTATTCGTAAAATAGCAAAAGCAATTGATTATAGTAAATCAACTGTACACAGAGTTTGTAAATTATTAAATCAAAACTTATTACCATTAGAAATATTGAATCAAGTTCAAAAAAATAAACAAAATGCAGGTAGAAAATTAATAATTTTAACTTTAACAGAAATTAATACTATCAATCATTTGTTAATTACTAAAAATTATGCTCTTGATATAATTGCTGATTTTTTAAAGAAAAATAAAATAAAAAATATTTCAACAAAAACTTTATATAACATGTTTAAAACAAATCGAATGGGTTTTGATGAAAAAAATTTATTGAGAAAAGGCAAAAATAAACCTCATAAACAAAAAGAAACTAGGGGCAGAATTAATAATTGTAAATCTATTCATGAAAGAAATTTAATCATTCCAAATATTAAAAATATACAAGAATTTGGCCATTTAGAGGGAGATACTATCGTTGGTAAAGAACATAAAAGTTCTATTATTACTTTAGCTGATATATGATCAAAAACCACAATTCCTTTGAAAACTAAAAATCATAAAGCAGAAAGTATTACACAAAGTATAATAAAATTTATTTCAAAATTAATACCAGGAACAATTAAAACTATTACTTTTGATCGTGGTAAAGAATTTAGTAAATGAAAATTAATTGAAAAAAATTGTAATGTTAAAATTTATTTTGCAGATGCCGGCAAACCTTGTCAAAGAGGTTTAAATGAGAACAATAATGGTATTTTAAGAAGATATTTACCAAAATCTACTGATTTATCTTCATATAAACAAAAAGACTTAAATTCTATAGCATTTCAAATTAATTCTACACCCAGAAAATCATTATCTTATAAAAGACCAATAGATTTAATACAATTATTTTAAAAAACTGTCCCATTTATATTTACAATTCAGGAAATATTAAAAATATACAAGAATTTGGCCATTTAGAGGGAGATACTATCGTTGGTAAAGATCATAAAAGTTCTATTATTACTTTAGCTGATATATGATCAAAACCCACAATTCCTTTGAAAACTAAAAATCATAAAGCAGAAAGTATTACACAAAGTATAATAAAATTTATTTCAAAATTAATACCAGGAACAATTAAAACTATTACTTTTGATCGTGGTAAAGAATTTAGTAAATGAAAATTAATTGAAAAAAATTGTAATGTTAAAATTTATTTTGCAGATGCCGGAAAACCTTGTCAAAGAGGTTTAAATGAGAACAATAATGGTATTTTAAGAAGATATTTACCAAAATCTACTGATTTATCTTCATATAAACAAAAAGACTTAAATTCTATAGAATTTCAAATTAATTCTACACCCAGAAAATCATTATCTTATAAAAGACCAATAGATTTAATACAATTATTTTAAAAAACTGTCCCATTTATATTTACAATTCAGGTATTTATAAAATAATGAAACCAGTAACGATTGCAATTTTAATTTGAGTAGTTATTGGTCTAATTAGTAATATTTTTTTAGATAGTAATTTTTCATGGATTTATGAAAAAAGTACTAAAACTATTCAAGTAATGCTTTATTTAGTAATTAGTTTTATTATTAGTTTTGTTTGCTTGTATCGTTTTAAAGTTAATTTATTTTTATTAATATCTTTTTTTTGGTGGTTTTGGGTTTTTATATTTTTATTTTATTGTCCAAAATTAGTTAATAAATAATCATAATTTAACTTTTAATATTGCAAAAGAGTATTGCCAGTTTAGTGTTGACATTAATTGTTGCAGTTTTTATGTGTTAATAATTTGTTAATAATTTGTTAGTAATTTGTTATATAATTTAATATATTCGGTATAAAAGGAGGAACAAGGATGCGTGAAGGTATTACATTACGTTGTGAAATTTGTAAAGAAGAAAATTATATTGATAAGAAAAATAAAAAGTTGCATCCCGAACGAGTAGAATTCAATAAATATTGTTCGCGTTGTAACGCAAAAACAATGCATAAAGAAAAGAAATAATCCTTTTCTTTTTTTTATATTTGCCAAATTGTAAAGTTAAGTGCAACTAAATTATTTTTCTAACCAAATATTCGATTGGCGAAAGATAATTTAGTATTTTTCTTGGTCTTTGGTTTAAAGACAATATAAATTTATGAACTGCATTTTTAGTAGTGTTTGAAAAATTAAATTTTTTAGGAAATTTTTCTCTAATTAAACCATTAGTATTTTCATTAGTACCTCTTTGTCAAGGTAAATATGCATCAGCAAAATAAATTTTCACATTTAAATTTTTTTCAAGTTGTTGTCAATTAGCAAATTCTTTACCCCTATCAAATGTTATAGTCTTAACAAGATTATTTGGAAGAATTGATAAATAATGACTAATATTTTTGTTAATAACTTTAGTAGTTCTATTTTCAACTAATATTGCTAAAGTAAATCTTGATGTTCTTTCAACTAAAGTTATTAAACATGATTTACTTTTACCTCGTGATGATACTACAGTATCACCTTCTCAATGGCCAAGAGTTATGCGATTATTAACATTTCGTTCTTTAATGGATTTACCATTAAATTTACCCCGATTTTCTTGAGATTTTCGTTTCTTACCTTTTCTTCTTAAATTTTTACTAGTAACCTTTTCAAGTAATCCAGAATAAATTCAATTGTAAATTGTTTTAAAACTAATAATTCATTCTTGATGAAAATTTTTAATTCTGCCATAAATTTGTTCAGGCGATCAACCTAATAATAATTTTTGTTGTACATATTTTACTAATTCTCTATTTTTAAATTTATGAAAATAAACATGTAATTGTTTTCTATTTTCTGCTTTATTTTGTGCAATTAATGAAAAATAATGATTATTATCTTTATTTCTATTAACTTCTCGATTAATAGTACTAATACTTCGATTAAGATTTTTAGCTATTTTACTAATTTTTACTTTAAATTTCAATTGATTCTCAATATAAATTCTTTCATCTATGCCAAGATGTTTGTATCCCATATAAAAACTCCTTAAATTTACTTTTTCTAAAATAAACTTAGCATCATGAAATTTTTATATGAAATCTTTTGCAATTTTATTTACTTGCACTTACAAGTATAATTCAGCATTTAATTTATTAATACGAAAGGATAAATATTATGCAACATAAAATTGTTAAAAAACTATTAAAAGAACAAAAAGTTGATGCTTTATTAATTACATCTGATTATAATCGTTTGTGATATACAACATTTTCTTCAACAGCAGGATATTTATTAGTTACTAAAGAAAAGTCGTTTTTAATTTTAGATGGACGTTATATTGAAGATGGAAAAATGCAAGCAAAAAATATTGATAACATTATTTTAATGGAAAATATTTATGAACAATTAAATGAATTAATTAAGAAATATAACATTATAACATTAGGCTTTGAAAGCGAATATACTTCATATGCTTTATTTACAACTTGAAGTGAAAAATTAGCGGTTTCATTAAAAGCTGTATTAGTAAATAAAATCCGTATGATTAAAACTAAGGATGAAATTAAAAAATTAAAACAGGCTGCTAAGATCGGTGATAAAACATTTAAAGCAATTATTAAAAAAGTAAAGCCTAATATGACTGAAAAGCGATTAGAAAGAATTATTATTGATAATTTCCTTAAATTTGGTGGTGAAAAACCGAGTTTTGATTGCATTGTAGCATCAGGCGTTCGTTCATCGTTACCCCACGGTAGGGCTACTAATAAAGTAATAAATAATAATGAAATTATCACTTGTGATTTTGGTGTTATTTATCAAGGATTGTGTTCTGATATGACAAGAACTTTTGTTATTGGTAATAAACTAGATAAAAAATTGGAAGATATTTATAAGATTGTTTTAGAAGCTCAAGATTTAGGAATTAAGGCGATTGCTCCTGGAATATCATCAGGTACAATTGACAAAATATGTCGTGAATATATTACTAAAAAAGGTTATGGTAAATATTTTACTCATAGTACTGGTCATGGTTTAGGCATTGAAGTTCATGAATATCCATATATAACCAATAATTCGGATATTATTTTAGAAGTAGGAATGGTAATTACTGTTGAACCAGGAATTTATATTCCTCAATTAGGTGGTGTTAGAATTGAAGATGATATTTTAGTAACTAAGAAAGGTTATGAAATATTAACTAAGTCTTCAAGAGATTTAATATTTGTAAAATAATTTATGTTAAAAAAATGATAAAATAAACTTAATAGGAGGTAGATAATATTGAATAATAGAAGAAAAATAGTTTTAGTTGGTTGTGGAGCAGTAGGCTCATCATTCTTGTATTCTTGCATTAATACTGGTTTAGCATCAGAATATGTTTTAATTGATGCTTTTCAAGATGTTGCCCACGGTAATAGATTAGACTTTGAAGATACTTTAGCATGACAAGAAAGACCCTTTCATAAAGTAACAAACGGTTCGTATCTTGATTGTAAAGATGCTGATATTATTGTTGTTACCGCAGGTCGTCCGCAAAAACCTGATGAAACAAGACTAGATTTAGTAGTTGATAATGCTAAAATAATTAGTAATATTATGAAAGAAATTAAAAATTCTGGATTTGGCGGTATTGTAATTATTGCTTCTAATCCTGTTGATGTATTAACATTTGTTGCTCAAAAAGTTAGTGGTTTTGCTACAAATCGTATTTTTGGATCAGGAACAATTCTTGATTCTTCACGATTAATGTTTGCTTTAGGAGAACATTTTAAAATTTCACCAACATCGGTGACCGCATATATTGCTGGTGAACACGGTGATTCATCTGTTGCATTATACTCCAAAGCAATTGTTGGTGCTGAAAATTTAATGACTTTAAAGAAAAACCAGTTAATTAATGATGAAACATTAAAATCAATTCATAAATTAGTTATTCAAAAAGCTTATGAAATAATTAAATTAAAAAAAGCTACTCATTATGGAATTGGTGTTTGTTTAGCAAGAATTGTTAAAGCAGTTTTAAATGATGAACAAGTGATTTTACCTGTTGGTGCTTATTTAAACGGTGAATATCACCAAAAAGATATTTATACAGGTATTCCCGCAGTCATAGGAAGTAATGGCATTGAAAGAGTAGTACAATTGGATATTAGTGAACAAGAACAAGAACAATTTAATAGTTCTTGTGATGCTTTAAGAAAAGTTATTACTGTGGCTATTGAAGCTATTAATTAGTAAGGAAGACATAATTTTAAGGAGTTATAGTAATGCCTAAAAATTTAGAAAATGTTGTAGAAATCTTTGATGGTAATGTTGATTTAGTTATATCAGCATTAAGCGAAGGAAAAACAATTATTATGGCTGTTAATAAAGGACCATTAGCAAATAAATCAATTGAAACCGGTTATTCAGAATTTTTTGATGCGCAAGTAGAATTTAAAGAAGATAAAGAAAATGCTGGTACTTGTGCTTGTGGTGAACCAGCTGATTGTTTAGTTTATATGTGAAGAGAGAATAAATAGAATTTTTAAAAGCATAAGACTGCAAGGATTGCAAATTGAGATTTAGTTTAATTGAAATAAGTATTTAATAAAAACTGTAAAACTTTCAAGTTTTACAGTTTTTTCTATTTATTAATTTTATTTCAAAAATAACAAATTTAAAAGAAGTTAAGAAAAATCATTTTTATTGAAAGTTTGAGAAATATTTTATAATTAAATTTCAAATTAAAAAGATTAACAGACTGAAATTTGGTGAGAGAAGTGTTGATAGTTTAATTTGCTTTTGATTAATTTAAATATCTTTGCATACATATAATGTCAATTATATTAATAAAAAATAAAAATGAGGGTAAAAAATTGAAAAAATTATTTAGTTTATTAGGAGTAATAATTTTAAGCGTAACTATTTTAAGTATTGTTGTTTCTTGCAATAATGACAATAAATCAAAAGAAATTGAAAAAGGAATTTATAGTATTAGTTCAATTGAATCACCAACAAAGATTATTGCTAAAAATCCTTTCAAAGTTGATTTAACTGAAGTAAAAAATGTATTAAAACCACAAGTTTTTAAAGAACTTACAAAAATTAATAATGCTTTAACTGAAAATGATTTTGATATCGGAGTTTGAATTTTTGTAAATGATAAGATTATTACACAACCTTATGATTTAACAACTTCAAAATTTGCAAAAATTAGAATTATTGGATACAGAAAATTAGAATTATTGGATACAGAAAAATAAATGGTATATTAACTAATTTAATACCAGTTAATTTACCAATTGCAACAACTAGTTAATTATTTGCCAAATTGTAAAGTTAAGTGCAATTAAATTATTTTTCTAACCAAATATTCGATTGGCGAAAGATAATTTAATATTTTTCTTGGTCTTTGGTTTAAAGACAATATAAATTTATGAACTGCATTTTTAGTAGTGTTTGAAAAATTAAATTTTTTAGGAAATTTTTCTCTAATTAAACCATTAGTATTTTCATTAGTGCCTCTTTGTCAAGGTGAATATGCATCAGCAAAATAAATTTTCACATTTAAATTTTTTTCAAGTTGTTGTCAATTAGCAAATTCTTTACCCCTATCAAATGTTATAGTCTTAACAAGATTATTTGGAAGAATTGATAAATAATGACTAATATTTTTGTTAATAACTTTAGTAGTTCTATTTTCAACTAATATTGCTAAAGTAAATCTTGATGTTCTTTCAACTAAAGTTATTAAACATGATTTGCTTTTACCTCGTGATGATACTACAGTATCACCTTCTCAATGGCCAAGAGTTATGCGATTATTAACATTTCGTTCTTTAATGGATTTACCATTAAATTTACCCCGATTTTCTTGAGATTTTGGTTTCTTACCTTTTCTTCTTAAATTTTTACTAGTAACCTTTTCAAGTAATCCAGAATAAATTCAATTGTAAATTGTTTTAAAACTAATAATTCATTCTTGATGAAAATTTTTAATTCTGCCATAAATTTGTTCAGGCGATCAACCTAATAATAATTTTTGTTGTACATATTTTACTAATTCTCTATTTTTAAATTTATGAAAATAAACATGTAATTGTTTTCTATTTTCTGCTTTATTTTGTGCAATTAATGAAAAATAATGATTATTATCTTTATTTCTATTAACTTCTCGATTAATAGTACTAATACTTCGATTAAGATTTTTAGCTATTTCACTAATTTTTACTTTAAATTTCAATTGATTCTCAATATAAATTCTTTCATCTATGCCAAGATGTTTGTATCCCATATAAAAACTCCTTAAATTTACTTTTTCTAAAATAAACTTAGCATCATGAAATTTTTATATGAAATCTTTTGCAATTTTATTTACTTGCACTTACAAGTATAATTCAGCATTTATAAAAATATATTGTGATTTCTTAATGAACGATAGGTAGGGTAAATTCTCTGCGGTTTTATTTTTGTGGTATAATTATTTCTGATTTGAAAAAAATAATAGTTTTATTAAAACTATTTAGAGGTGGTAGTAATGAGATTTCAAGATATTGGTTTAAGTAATGAAGTGTTAGCAACAATTGATTCATTAAAATTTGTTGCTCCAACAAATATTCAAAAGAAAATGTTGCCTTTAATGGTTAAGGGACAAAATGTTATTGTTAGTGCCAATACAGGAACTGGGAAAACTGTTGGTTATTTATTAGCAATTTTAAGTAAAATTAATCCAACGATTAACAAGACGCAAGCAATTATAATTGTACCAACAAGAGAGTTAGCGGTGCAAATATATAATGTTAGTCAAAAATTTATTAAAAATAATCCTAATTTAAAAATTGCTAATTTAATTGGTGGTCAAGATTTAGAGCAACAAAAGCAAAAGTTTAATACTAATTATCCGCATTTAGTTATTGGAACACCAACAAGATTAAAGCGAATGATTGATGAACAAGCGTTAGCTTTAACTACTAGTAAGATGGTTGTTTTGGATGAAGTGGATATGGTTTTTGATTTAGATTTTGTTAATGAAGTAGATTTTTTATTATCGAAACTTGCTTCAAATACACAATTTATGGTATTTTCAGCAACTATTAATAATGAATTACAAAATTTTTTAAAGAAATATTTAAAAAATACGACAATTTTTGATTTAAGTGATTATAAAATTCAAACAAATATTGAACATTTTTTAGTTAAAACCCGATATCGTAATCGGATTGAAATTTTGAAAAATCTTTTAACAACAGTTGATCCATTTTTATGTTTAATTTTTGTTAATAAAAAAGAAGATATGGACCAAGTTCTTGATTTGTTACAAGAACAAAATATTAAAGTCGGACAAATTCATAGTAGTTTAAAATCGCGTGAACGCATTAAAATGTTAAAACGAATTAATAATCTTGAATTTAAATTTGTTGTTTGCTCTGATATTGCTTCAAGAGGTATTGATTTACCAGGAGTTTCACATATTATTTCATTAAATTTACCGTATGATTTAACATATTATTTTCATCGTGCAGGAAGAACAGGTAGAGGAAAATATCATGGATATTCTTATTTATTTTATGATTCGTCAGATGAAGAGGGAATTGCATATTTAACTAAAAAGGGAATTAATTTTACATTATGAAATGAAAAAGTTAAGAAACCAACAAAGAAGGTTATTAAAAATATTCCCCAAGCGTCAGTAAATGATTTACAAAAAGTTATTTCAAAGTTTCACTCTCAACCAATTAAACCAGGTTATAAAAAACAAAGAAAAGAAGAAGTTAAAAAAGTTATTCAAAAATATCGTAAGAAAAGTTTTAAGAAGTAAGGTTATTCGCCTTACTTCTTAGGACGCATAAAGTTTTGTTAGGTAGGAAAATATTTGAATAAGTATTAAGACAGTCAGCAATGATTGTCTTTTTATTTTATAAGGTGTTAAAAATTTGTTCTTTGAAAATTAAATACAAGTGAGTTAATAATGTTGGTATGTATTAAAGCACGATAAATTGTGGGTGGTCGCCATAACCAAAAGAAGTTTACCAGTTAATAGATAACATCCTATTAGCTATAGCAATTTGTTTCGTTTTGCAATAAAAAAATGAATGGGTGGATTTCCTAAAAATATACACGCTATTAAATTAGTTCCAAGGGTAGGATGCGGACATTAAAGTGTAGAAATTTCTATATAGGGGTATACTAAGTTTAAAATTATTAAAATCTTTATCTAATTAAAAAAAACAAAATTTACTAACAAAGCTTGTTAAACACTTAAATCTGCGATATATAAGTGTTTAAAAAACTAAGTTAACTAAAACTAAGTTAATATAACTTAGTTTATTCATAAGAAAGGTAATTTATTATGAAAAACATTGAAAACATTTTCTTAAATACTAAAAAATATCTTTTAAAAGAAACACAAAACGCAATGCTTATTAAAGCACCAAAAATTCCGTGATTTAATGAACAAATCGGTATTTGGTTTCCAAAGCGATTTGTTTATAAAGGAAAATATGAAAATTCAATTTGCATTGGAATAATTAAAGATAGTAAATATCAAGTAATTTCAATTAATCAAAAAGAAAAAGAAACCAAATTAATTAAGGGACAAGAATTATTAGGTTTTTTCATTGCTGAAAAAGAAAACAACAAAAAAGATATAAATTATAACTATTTTAAAGGAGTTTAAAAATGAATATTGCGATTGGAATAATATTTATTATCATTTGCATAATGCTATTGGCATATTTTGCTTATAAAATTTATGCCAAAATAAAAATGCGAATTAAATATAAAAATGTCATTAAAAATAATACTGGTAATTTCACAAAAGACGAAAAAGTATTTATTGCTCGCTTTGAAGAATGAGTTAAAGCTCCTAATTCAAAAGAAAATAATGAGAATAAAAAATAATGTTTTGAGAAATTATTATGGAATTTTTAAAACTGTTTGTTCCGATAGAAAAAATGCCTGCACAGGTTGCGTTTATTGCCGGATTAATTATTATCATTACTTTTCTTTTCGCATTAATTTCAATTATGTATTTACCAATAAAAATGATTTTTGGGAGATAAAAAATGACAATAAACTTAAAAGAATTTAATTGAGAACAAATTAAACAAACTTTCTGAGATTTATTTATTCAAATTACAACTATTCCGGCTCACATTACTGGTGGTAAAGAAATTAAATTAACCGAAGCACCGCTTTGACTTTTAATAGCAAACATTGCTTTTTGATTCTTAACAGCGATTATGGCGTGATTTATTCTAATGCTACTTTGAAAAACGATATCAGTATTTAGATAGAGACAAAAATAATTTCAAGAAGTTACATTGTGATGCATTCCCAAAGAAATTCAAAATTAATTAGGAAAAAATACAATCGTGTTAAGGATAATCGTGGTTTTAACAAATTTAAGAAAAACTTTGAATATAAATGATGAATGTTTTAAAAAGAAAGGGGGTGATTATATGATTGGAACTTTCTTTGCCGATACACCAGCAACAGTAGAAAAAATAACAGCTAGTGACGCGATGACTAAATTATGAAATGCAATTATGACAGCGTTTACTAAAATGTGAGATATTATTGCTGTTAATATGCCACAAGTCGGTAACTTCTTTGCTGACTACTGAATATTCATTTTTCCATTTATTTTGGCAATATTCTTTATTTGCTTTAAAATGTTTGAAAAATTACTTGGAGCGGTACGCTAACAAAAAAATAAAGTGAGGTGCAAGATGAAATTTTGCAAATGAATAATAGAAAAAAATAACCATTTTATTGAATTAAATCGCACCTCATTTTTAATTTTATGACATTGAGGAGCAATTTGATATATTTACAACGGTTATTTTAAAAACATTGTAAGCTATTTATTTTTAGCAGGTTGTATTTTAATTTTTCTTTTTAAAATCGGTAATTTAACACAAATTAACAAAGTTATTAACTTCTTAAAAAACTCACCATTAAATATTGTGATTGGTTCATTAGGAACTGGAAAAACCGCTTTTCTAGTATACGCATCAAAATTACTAAAAAAGAAAAAATATAATATCGCATCAACATTTCCATTACTAGAAACCCAAAAATTAAGTTTAGGCCATATGGGTTTGTTAGACTTTGATTATCCAGTATTGCCAGACAAAACCTTACTTTTGTGAGATGAAACCAACTTATTTTTAGAAGGAACTGATTGAGAAAAAAATAATACCAAAAACGAAGAAACCGGTATTCAAGAATATTTCGCTCTGGCACGGCATTTTGGTCATATTGTTCTCGCTAGCGGTCAAAGAGATAAACATATTTGAGTTAAAGTTCGTGATATTGCTAATAATGTGATTGTGGGAATTCGTAAAAAACCTGTTAATATTTTTCGTCCCTACTTAAAAGTTATCTATGGTACCTTTACGAGCATTGAAGAATATGAACGCTGACGAAACACATTAATTGATGCTAAAAATAGTAAAAAGGGTCGTCGCATTAAATACCGTGATATCCCTGAACTTGATATTTATTTTTTTAAATTAAAAATTCCTCTACCAATATTAAACACTTACAATTCTTTTTACCTAGCATTTTTAAGAGATTACTTAAATGCAAAAGTAAATCCTGACTATGAAGACAAATACTATACTGACACAGCAATTGATTTAGAAGACTTAGAATATTTAAAAATGGATAAATTTAGCAAATTTTTAAGAAAAATGAAAGAAAAGGAATAATAAAAAATGGAAAATCTTGCAAAAATGGCGGACTTTCTCGCTCAAATGCTTTATAAAGTTTTTGATTTAATTTGAAGTCTTGAAGTACCGGGAACAAATATTCAACTAATATTTCCTCTATTCTTAACGCTGGCCGTAGAATTTCTTATGGCAATTATTCTTGGATTTGGTAGTCAACAAGTTAATTTAGAAAAACAACGCCAATATGCAGTTAAAAATAAAGGTCGTTTAAGTGCCTGAGGAAAAGTTAAAAAACAAGTAAAACCGATAAAAACAAAACAAGGTAACTAAAAATGTTTAAACTAATTATTATTTTTATCTTAATAACTGTTCTTGGACTATTAGCTGGTAGTCATTTTGAAACTTTAACAAACTATATTAGCGAAGGACTTGCCAATTTCCAAAAATTTATTACTAGCAATTTAACAATTTTAGATTTGTTTAAACCAATGGCACGAACATTTTCGCAACACCCAATTTTTACCATTCTTGGTGTAACTTGTGTGCTGATTGCTTTATTTATTGTGATTAAAGGACGATAAAAAATATGAAAGGAGAATTAAAATGAAAAAACTTTTAGGAAAATTATTTAAAAAAGATAATTCAAAAGAAAAAACACCATTAAGATTAAAAATTAAAAATTCTTTTAAAAAGCAGTGGTTAAAAATATGATTAAGTATCATTTTCATCTTTATAAGCTTATTAATTTGTGCATTAACAGCAATCGATACTAAATGAATAACCGGAACAAGTAACGAATTTAATGATTTTATGAATAAACAGATGGTTGATTTTTTTGGTAAGTTCAATACTAGTATTATGCTAGCAGGAATATTTGTTTTTTGATGAGGCGGAGCAATATATTTTGCAATTAAATTTGAAAAAATAATCCGCTTTATTATTCAGAAAATTAAAACAAAAAGAGCCTTAAAAAATGAAATCAAACAAACTCATTAATTCTTTAAAAAAAATATTGATGGAAAATTTTACCTTACATTCTTATGATTACTATCTTTTTCATCCCATTTTTAAAATTGGAAATTAATGATTTGAAATTATTATATGAAAAATTTGAAGCATTAATTTCACTTATGATACTAGGATATTTAGATATATGCATTACAATAGCGGTAGTTATAAACTGTAGCATTGAGTGACTTATTAAAAAAATCAAAACTAAAAGAACAACGAAAAATAAAATATTTTAAAAAGGAGTGGTAAAAATGTTTATGAAAATATTTACCGTGTTAATTATTGGTTTCAATAACATTTTTACCATTCCCCAAAACATTAACAATGACAAAACAACAGTACAATCACTAATTAGAAATAAAAGAGAAAGCAAAGAAACTTATGAATTAAACTTAAAAAAAGGATTTGTTTACTTAGTAAAAAATAGATGAAAAAAACCTACTACTGATATAAAATGAGATTTATATATACATACACAACAATGACCAATAAATATGCCAAACTGAATAAAAATTGATACAATATCTCCAATTAAGGAAGAGACAATACATAGCATAATAGATAATTACCATGCAAAAAATGAAAATATCCTTGATGAACTTACAAAACTCAACTTTAATATCAAGTATGAAGAAATTGAGAACGGTAATATTCAAAAAAAGGAAATCTTTAATCTAAAAGTAACAATATTAAGAAATCCTACTTGAACACAACTAATAACAAAAATTGAAGGTCAAATAAGACCATCAACTGATATTGATTTACCAGAAAAAACCACCAAATTTGATGGCAACCATAACTATAACGATGTTGTTGATAATCTTGATTACTTAATGATTCATCGTGGTGATTTTGATAAATTTAATTACTCTTATCTCTATTGAACGCCAATATTTAATTTCATTAACACCTTAGAAAAAGGTTATTACAAAGAATTTATCATTAAAAACCATGGTTTTAAAGATGAAAGCTATTTTCATCATAAGACTTCTAGTAGTGAGAATGAAATTAATAAGAATGTTTTAAAAATTAAAGCTTTTAATAAAACCTTAATCGCAGGTAATAACTATTTACAATTATTACATGGTGAAAGTGAAATATGAAAATATGATACGGCAAATACTAACGATTATTACCTAATTAAGTACCTTTTTGGTACCTTAAATTATCTTAATGTTAAATTTAGTTTTTTGAGATACGACCCTGAATTAAAAAATGACATTTACCTATATTTTAAAAATAACATTCCTAGTATTAACAACAGCGATTACAAAAATGTTTTTGACGAAATCTATGAAATCCTTGGTAACTTCTTTGCCAGTTTATTTTATGCTACTTTTGATATGGACGAAAAAACTTACACCGAAATTGATTTTAAGGGTGTAGAAAATTATAAGAAGGATTATTTTATTCAAATCGGTTTCTTTTACCGTTCATTAATTACCTTTTATCCCAAAAAATACTTAGTAAATATTATAGGAAACTCAGAATTATTACTAAGAAGTTATTTCTTTACTTTTGACAAAAAAACGCATCAAGAGAATTATGATGCCTTTAAAAACAATAATAGTATCTACCAAATTGATTTTAATGTCTTAAAATCCTATGATAATAAACTAATTACCTTGCCAACCAGCAAGACTGCTAACAGCATCAATTACCTCAATACCGATATTGATATTCGTTATGGTATTAATATTTTTACCTTAACCTTTCCACTTTATCACAAAGATAATATCTCTAACTACAATTTTAAAATTTATGACTTTAATGTCTTAAATTCAACAGCCTTTATCCCTGATGGTTCAAATAACAGTGAATGAGACGATTTAATTCCACCAGCAAATTGTAAATATTCTGGACGATGAATACCAACTTTTAATGATATTGGATGTGCCATTCAAAATGCTGGTATCAAAATGATAAACTGAATGCTGACAGCGTCACGAATCATTACAATTTTACGCCCGTTAGCAATTATTGCAAAAGCAACAGTTAACTTTTCAACCGCGATTTTTCCAGTTTTTAAAACAGTACCAGCTTTTTACTATACCTTTCAATTTTTAATCGGTTTTGCCATTTTTCTAATGATATTAAGGATTTTCGTGTAATATATATATATATATATATATATATATTGAAAAAATAAAGTAATAAAGGAATTAAAATAATGAAAATTTTAAATATAATAACTCTTTCGACATTAACAATATTACCAATAGTTGGCTGTTCTAAAAAAACAAATGAACCAATATTACAAATTGAGAATGAATCATACGAATTAAACTTAAAAAAAGGATTTGTTTACTTAGTAAAAAATAGATGAAAAAAACCTACTACTGATATAAAATGAGATTTATATATACATACACAACAATGACCAATAAATATGCCAAACTGAATAAAAATTGATACAATATCTCCAATTAAGGAAGAGACAATACATAGCATAATAGATAATTACCATGCAAAAAATGAAAATATCCTTGATGAACTTACAAAACTCAACTTTAATATCAAGTATGAAGAAATTGAGAACGGTAATATTCAAAAAAAGGAAATCGTTAATCTAAAAGTAACAATATTAAAAAATCCTACTTGGACCCAACTAATAACAAAAATTGAAGGTTAAACCTTTAATAACTAAATTTAAAAACTGTTAAAATACTACCTTTCTAAGGTGATATTCTATGGTGACAAATAACCGTGCCCTTAAACAACCAAACAATTTTTTCTTTTTTTTATTTTGTCAAAATAGAAAAGCAGTATTTAAACTTAAATACTGCTTTAGTAAAAATATTTTTAATCTTAATTTAAATTAGATAATTAACAAATATATTAAAATTAAAATTTGAAGTCGGGTTATTTATGCATAACACATATAAGAAATATTTTAATTTTTTAATTAATAATGTTAAATTTTATTCTATTCCTAGTCAATCGCCTTCAGTGTTGGTTATAATGACAAAACCATCATTTTCATTATCTAATATTTCAAAATAACCATTTATTTGTTCAAAATGAAGCAGCATTACTTTTACGAGAGTATTGAAATCTTCATTTGTGACACTCCCGCCTCAGCCAGAATGGTCATTTATAATAAATTTATTTTTAATAATTTTAGTAATGGTTGCTTGTGAATTTTTATTTTGTTTAATTTCATTTCATGTGTTTTTGTTAATTTTAATTTTTAATTTATCATGAGCTAGAAATTTATATCATTTTTCAATGTTATCATAAACATTATGATGAATTGAAGCTGGCAACGCAATATCAGATGTTGAATGATGATGAAAAGCAAAATACATTCATGTTCCTGCAATTGCTAATCCTCCAATTACTAAGGATAATCCTAGGGTTTCTGGAGCCAGAGCGGCAGCAGTACCGGTTTCCCCTGCTATAATTCCACCTTCAACCGCTGCTGTTTCAGCAACAGTAATTGTTTCCGCGGCGGCTAAACTTTCTGTTGTACTTGTTGATAAGAGTGGGGTCATTTCCATTGCTTCTGCATTTGTGACACCAGTAGCAGCAGTACTACTAACAGTCATTTTTGTTCCATAAGCTGTTAATGCACCCCCACTTAAAGCTGCTAATCCAGTATTTGTTAATTTATCTTTAAAAGCTTTTTTACCATTTTCCGATAAGCTTTGGTAATGTTGGTTGATTTCGGTTAATTTTTGTTGTTTTTCTTCTTTTGGAAGCGCGTTATATTTATTTATTGCCTTGGTAGCTATTATTTGTGCGTTGATAATATTTTTGTTTATTGGTTTATTTACTACCGGGACATTTTGATTTATTTTATTGTTGTTTTTAATTAAGTTAATTTCTAAATTTTCATCATTTTTTAAACTATTATCTTCTATTTTTTTATCTAAAAAATGATATTCATCTTTTTGTAATTGGGTTGCCGTTTTTTCTTGTGAATTGGTAATATTATTACCTTGATTAAAATCATCATCATTGTTGTTAGACAAAATTGCGTGGTGTTGAGCGTGATAATCAACTGGTAATTTAATTGTGTTTGTATCTGGTTTTGGGGTTGTTATTGGTAAATTATCCTGTCTATTTGTTGTGTCAACTACTACAAGGACATTTCCCTGATTTTCATCAATAGCAATAGGGTGATTTGTTCGATCTTCTTCTGATGTTAAAGCAAAATTATAATGATTGTGAATACCAGAACCTTCAACAAGCTCAACATGAAATATATCTATGGTGTTAGTTGCATTTTGATGCACGGGTTGATAAGGAATATCAGTACCTACACCAATATTAGCATTTAAAAGATTATTCATGGCCAATATTTCGATTTCGCCCCCTCACGCATTAATATTTCTCATTCTATCTAAGTAATTATTAACAACTTCATTTTCACTTATCTGAATTGCACTGCGAAAACTTTCTGCTTGATTACCATTAGAATTGCTTTGGATTGGATTATCTAAATTTCTTTCAATATAATCTACAACGCGATTACGAAAAACAACTCTTACTAATCTATGTGCGGTTGCATCTTGATATCAATCTTGCAAGAAATTGTTGGTATTTGATAAATCAAATTGTTGTAATAAAGTTTGAACATATGATAAATAACTTAATTGTAATTCGCCAAATAATTGAATAAATCGGTTTCTAAATTCTTCATTATTATTTCTCGCTGACAATAAGTAAGATGTTGCTACTGATCAAAATAAACAACTATTATCCGCGGGTACATCATACAAATTATTTTGATTTGTTGTTTTAGTATTTTGATTTTGTGTGCCACTAGTTCCAGCTTGTTCACCAAAACTCACTCTTTTACTACTGCTACCTTGTGATTGACTTCCGCCAGAATTTGTATTAATGTTGCTATTAGATTTAGAAGATGAGTTTAAAAAACCAGGTTTAAATCCTCCAAAACCTGATTCATCTTTTTTCTGAGGTCCAGTTGTTTTATCTGATTTTTTAAATTCATCTAAAAGTTTTTTTACTTTGTCATTGCCCGTCGGTATTAAACCATTTGTATCTGATGCATTTACATTAGCACCATTTGCAAGTAATAATTTTATAATTTCTGTCTGACCTTCGGCTGTTGCCGCAATTAAAGGAGTATTGCCATTATTATTTCCTATGTTAACATCAATTTTGTTTTTACTATTTTCATTTGTTAATAATTCTTGCACAATTTCTGTATGACCTTCGGCTGTTGCCGCAATTAAAGGAGTATTGCCATTATTATTTCCTATGTTAACATCAATTTTGTTTTTACTATTTTCATTTGTTAGTAATTCTTTGACAGCTTCTGTCTGACCTTCGGCTGCTGCCGCAATTAAAGGTGTATTGCCATAGTTATTAGCAAGATTAACATCAATTTTGTTTTTACTATTTTCATTTGTTAGTAATTCTTTGACAGCTTCTGTCTGACCTTCGGCTGCTGCCGCAATTAAAGGAGTATTGCCATTATTATCTCCTATGTTAACATCAATTTTGTTTTTACTATTTTCATTTGTTAGTAATTCTTTGACAGCTTCTGTCTGACCTTCGGCTGCTGCCGCAATTAAAGGAGTACTGCCGTCTTTATTTGTTGCATTTTCACTAGCGCCATGCTCAAGTAATAATTTAACAATTTCTGTCTGACCTTCGGCTGCTGCCGCAATTAAAGGAGTATTGCCATTATTATCTCCTATGTTAACATCAATTTTGTTTTTACTATTTTCATTTGTTAGTAATTCTTTGACAGCTTCTGTCTGACCTTCGGCTGCTGCCGCAATTAAAGGAGTACTGCCGTCTTTATTTGTTGCATTTTCACTAGCGCCATGCTCAAGTAATAATTTAACAATTTCTGTCTGACCTTCGGCTGCTGCCGCAATTAAAGGAGTATTGCCATTATTATCTCCTATGTTAACATCAATTTTGTTTTTACTATTTTCATTTGTTAGTAATTCTTTGACAGCTTCTGTCTGACCTTTGGCTGCTGCCGCAATTAAAGGAGTACTGCCGCCTTTATTTGTTGCATTTTCACTAGCGCCATGCTCAAGTAATAATTTAACAATTTCTGTCTGACCTTCGGCTGCTGCCGCAATTAAAGGAGTATTGCCATTATTATTTCCTATGTTAACATCAATTTTGTTTTTACTATTTTCATTTGTTAGTAATTCTTTGACAGCTTCTGTCTGACCTTCGGCTGCTGCCGCAATTAAAGGAGTATTGCCATTATTATCTCCTATGTTAACATCAATTTTGTTTTTACTATTTTCATTTGTTAGTAATTCTTTGACAGCTTCTGTCTGACCGTTTTGTGTTGCAACATATAAAGGGGTTTCATTAATTATGTTTTTTGCATTAACATCAATATTAGGGTATTTTAATAATTCTTTTACAATCTCTGTATGACCAGCAAACGCTGCAACATGTAAAGGAGTAGTACCTTGTTTAGTTGTTGCTTTGATATCGGCTCCATGCTCAAGTAATAATTTAACAATTTCTGTCTGACCCCTGGCAGCAGCTACATTTAAGGGAGATAAACCATTATTATCTCCTATGTTAACATCAATTTTGTTTTTACTATTTTCATTTGTTAGTAATTCTTTGATAAATTCCATATCACTATTAGATGTTATTCAATGTAAAGGAGTATTGCCATTATTATCTTGCAAATTAACATTAACACCATGCTCAAGTAATAATTTTAGGGCTTTTATCTGGCTAAAAATTGCCGCTACATGTAAGGGAGATAAACCATTATTATCTTGCAAATTAACATTAACACCATGCTCAAGTAATAATTTAACAATTTCTGTCTGACCCCTGCCCCCAGCAGCTAGATGTAAAGGTGAAGAAAAAATTGAAGAATTATTTATTTCTTTTATAAATAAATTTAATATAATTAATAATTTAGCAAGATCTAAATTTTTTGTTAAAATACAATAATTCAACATTTTATTTTCTACACTAGAACCATTAATAATTTTTATTTTTTTTAAATTAGGATTTTTATTATCTTCTAATATTTTTTGTATACTTTTCTTTCTTTCTTTTTTATTATCTAAAATTTTAATTTCATCTTCTTTTATCTCGTCTTTTTTTGTTCCATAATTAATTTTCGCGTTTGTATATATTTGTATTTCTACGAAATCTTCTAATCATTCTAAAATATTCTTTTTTATTTTTTTATATTTTTCATTTTCTGGTGTATCAAATAATTTTTCTACTGCTGTTAGTATTTTTTCTAATTCATTTTCTTTTTCAAAAATTTTATTAATGTCATCTTGATTTTGATCCAAAAAATAATTTATATTTTTTACTTTAATTAAATCTTCTCAAATTTCTATTCTAAATTTATTAAACTGTTCTGAATATTTTTTTCAATCACCTCTTAATTGTGATGTATAATCTTTTCAATTTATTATTTTATTTTTGTTAAATATTTTTTCTTGAATATCTTTTAATATATTTTTGTTTTCATCTATAATTTTTTTTAATCCCTCAATATTTTTAATTTTTGTAAAAATTTCTAAAGTTTTTTCATCACATTGAAATCTCATGGCTTCACTTGTAATAAAAATCATTCTTATTAAATCATCTTTTATTATTGTTTGATTTTTTTGTTTATTATTATCATAATTTGATAAATTTGAAATTGCATCATTTAAACTATCTTTAGAAATATTAATATTTTTCCCTTTATCTGGTTTTCCATTTTCTTTTATTACAACATTTAAACCATCACTTGTGTATGCTCCTGTATAATTTAAATTAATCTTTTGACAATTATATTTTTTAATTACTGATTTATTTAAAGTTTTAATTTTTTCTTCATCATCTTTTAAATTTTCACCTTGTAAATTACTAAGTTTTTTATTTAAAGAATTTAATTCATTATTATAATATAATTTTTTAATATTTTTCTCTTTTTCTTTAAGAGGAATTAATTTATTTTTTTCTTGCAAATATTCTTTCACTTTTTCTTCATTAAATAAAAATTTATTTTCTTTTAGTTTATTTAATTTATTTTTTAAATTATTAAGTTTTGTGATTTCTTCTTGATTATGTTGTTTTATTTTTTCTAAAAGTTCATCATCAAAATAAAAATAATGATTTTGATTGTTAACAAACCCTAGTAAATAAAGATTATTTAAATTAATTACTAATTTTATACTTTTATTATTACTATTTTTTAATGTTAATATTAATATTTTTTCTTTGTTATTTTGTCATTTTTTAATTCAATTAGCCATTTTGGGCTCTAATTCTTCTAATTTAGAAATAATTGTTTTATTATTAAGTTCTTTGCTTATAAGTCCGCCCATATTAATACTTCTTAATGGATCAAGATATTTTTCATCAATAAGTTCTTGCAACATTTTTTGAATATTTTCAGAATAATTTTCATCTAAATTAATTTCTTTTTCAATAATATCAGTTTGACTATCTGTATTTTTTGAAGATTGGAATTGTTGTTCATTTTGTATTTTTGGAGTAGTTGAAATATCTTCATTGTTTTGTCTTTTTTTAATATTATGTTTTCGATTAGGAGCGGCCGCAATTACTGTTAGCATGGCACTACTAGCAATAGTAATTGTTCCTAGTAATTCTAAAAGTTTTTTCATACCTGAAATGTAAAATTAAAAAGGACACTTATATAAAAAACAAATTGTGTTAATTCTATAATTAAGAAAAGAAAGGAATTAGCACAATGTATAAGTATCTGACTATTGAATCAATAATAGCAATAAAAGAATATAAAAGTTATGGATTTTCTATTCGTAAAATAGCAAAAGCAATTGATTATAGTAAATCAACTGTACACAGAGTTTGTAAATTATTAAATCAAAACTTATTACCATTAGAAATATTGAATCAAGTTCAAAAAAATAAACAAAATGCAGGTAGAAAATTAATAATTTTAACTTTAACAGAAATTAATACTATCAATCATTTGTTAATTACTAAAAATTATGCTCTTGATATAATTGCTGATTTTTTAAAGAAAAATAAAATAAAAAATATTTCAACAAAAACTTTATATAACATGTTTAAAACAAATCGAATGGGTTTTGATGAAAAAAATTTATTGAGAAAAGGCAAAAATAAACCTCATAAACAAAAAGAAACTAGGGGCAGAATTAATAATTGTAAATCTATTCATGAAAGAAATTTAATCATTCCAAATATTAAAAATATACAAGAATTTGGCCATTTAGAGGGAGATACTATCGTTGGTAAAGATCATAAAAGTTCTATTATTACTTTAGCTGATCTATGATCAAAAACCACAATTCCTTTGAAAACTAAAAATCATAAAGCAGAAAGTATTACACAAAGTATAATAAAATTTATTTCAAAATTAATACCAGGAACAATTAAAACTATTACTTTTGATCGTGGTAAAGAATTTAGTAAATGAAAATTAATTGAAAAAAATTGTAATGTTAAAATTTATTTTGCAGATGCCGGAAAACCTTGTCAAAGAGGTTTAAATGAGAACAATAATGGTATTTTAAGAAGATATTTACCAAAATCTACTGATTTATCTTCATATAAACAAAAAGACTTAAATTCTATAGCATTTCAAATTAATTCTACACCCAGAAAATCATTATCTTATAAAAGACCAATAGATTTAATACAATTATTTTAAAAAACTGTCCCATTTATATTTACAATTCAGGATATAAATCAAATCCTTTTCGTGAATTTTTACTAATTAATAAAATTTATTAAATAATCAACATGCTTTTTCCAAATCTTAGTCTGGAATCTATTCACTTTGCAGTTTCATTATATACCGTCAAACAAAAAAATTCTACTTTTACTATAATAGGCTTCTTACAATACTATGATAGTAACTGAAAATTGTATTATTGAAGCAAATAAATTAAACTTTATTAAAATTACTACCAAGAAAGGTGATTTTTTATGTTAAAAATTAATAATAATTTAAAAACGATAGAAAACAAGCATTGATTAAGTTTATTTACAACGCATAAAAATATGTACACCAATAAATGTGAACAATTAGCTAACGAATATGAAAAATTAGATGAATACTTATATAAATATCATTATCGTTTAAAACAAGGTTATAAAGTAGTTCATTTTGCACCAAGAACAATTATTACAATTTTTGGTGATGTTACTTTTAACCGACGCCGATATAAATATTGAAATCAAAAATTAGGTAAATTTGAATATGTATGTTTGTTAGATAAAGAAATTGGTTTATTACCCAAACAACGCATTTATTTTGATGTCCAATTTAAAGTTTTAAATCTTTTAGGTGACGGTAAACGCTATCGCGATGTTTTAGATGCTCTAAATCATTGTTATATTTCAAAAGCTAGTATTTCTAGTATTTTAAATAAATATAATATTGCTGAATATTTTCAATTAGCAGAAAAAGAAATTAAAACTAGAATTGATGTCAAAAATAAGGATTTATATATTCAACTAGATGAGACATTTTTAGCAACATTAGACCATAAAGTTAAACAAGACCAAAGAATTCGTTTAGTTACTTTTCATACCGGACATAAAGAAAAAAATTACAAAAATGCTCGTAGAGAATTAGAAAATAAACGAGGTCATTTTCTAATGTTAAAAATTGGTAAACGAATAAATACGATGGATTATCGTGATTTATTAATTAAAGAATTGCAAAAACATTATGTTAATATTAATTATGACAAAATAATTGTTTGTGGTGATGGTGATACTTGAATTAGAGAAATTGCCAACAGTTTTGGTAATGTTAGATATATTTTAGATGGTTATCACGCTATTAAAAAATTAAAACAAACTGCATTTAATATTATTTTTGAAAATCGCAAAGTAACATTAAATAGTTGAATTAAATTATATAAAGATGGAAATCATCAAGAATTAATCAAAAACATTCGTAATGTTGCTAAAAATGAATTAAATAAAGATATTAAAACAATTTTAAGAAAGGCGAGTAATTATTTCAGTAATAATAAGCATGGTATTCATAATCAAAATTTAGAATGGAATATCGGTTGTAGCATTGAAAGTGATGTATCACATTTAATAAAACAACAATTAGGATATGGGGCAAAAATATATAATCATAAGAATTTAAATAATCTATTACATTTAAGAATGGCAAATTTAAACAAATTAAATGTATTACATTATATTAATGAAAATATTAATTCAGAAATAGAAATCAGAAAAGAAATATATAAAACTTCATTATGAAATAAATATAATAAGAAAAATGATGATAGTTGAATTAATAAAGGTAGTATTGTATATACGAATAAATATAGAAAACATAAATTTAGATAATTAGTGAAAATTTAATAAAATTAATAATTTTTCATTGTGTAAAAATTCAATAATATGATAAAATGATAACGAATAAAAATGACAATAACAAGAAAGGCAGGGTTAGTTTAGTAATTAAATAATATAATTAGCTGATTGTTTTACTTCTTCAAAGCAATACCTAAGAAAACTAAACGCGACCTACTTCTTATTTTATGTAAGATAAGAAAATAATTTATAGTATAATTTGCATATAACTTAAAATATAAAGGTGATTATGTTGATGAAAAATAAATTAATATTAGGTTGTCATGTATCAATGAAAAGTCCTGATTATCTAGTAGGAGCATTAAATGAGGCTATTAGTTATGGAGCTAATGCTATGATGTTTTATACAGGAGCTCCTCAAAATACAAGAAGAAAGCCCGTAGACCAGTTAAAAATTGATGAATTTAAACAAGGATTAGACAACCATAATTTAGATATTAATAATGTTATTATTCATGCACCCTATATTATTAATTTAGCTAATAGTATTAATCCTAATACTTATATGCTAGCTAAGGAGTTTTTAAAAACAGAAATTAATCGTTCTTTAGCAATTGGTGTTAAATATATCGTATTGCATCCTGGAAGTAGTGTTGGTGCTGATGCTAGTATTGGTTTACAATATATTATTGATGGATTAAATGAAGTATTGGAGCCTAATCAAAATATTAAAATTGCTTTAGAAACAATGTCAGGTAAAGGTAGTGAATTAGGAATTAATTTTTTGCAATTACAAACAATTATTCGGGGGGTTAAATATTCGCATTTAGTTGGTGTTTGTTGAGATACTTGTCATTTGAATGATGCGGGTTATGATTTAGTTAATAATTTAGAACAAGTTATTGAAGAATTTGATAAGATAATTGGATTGGATAAATTATTTGTTATTCATCTTAATGATTCTAAAAATATTAAAGGTTCCCATAAAGACCGCCATGAGAATATTGGTTATGGTAATTTAGGGTTTGATAGTTTGTGTAGTATTCTTTATCATCCTAAATTTGTTAATATAATTAAAATTTTAGAAACTCCTTGAAATAATTCTGAACCACCATATAAGGAAGAAATTATAATACTTAAAAATAAGCAATTTAATAATTTTTTAAATCGTTAAAATGATTGCGATGATATGTTATGGGTGTGGTTCAGAATTACAATCTAATAATAATTTACAAGCTGGTTACATTGCAAAACTTCAAGATAATTCTCATTTTTATTGTTGGCGATGTTTTCGGATTAAGCATTATAATGAATTAGTAAATGTTAATAATGTTAATTATAATTATGATGATTTATTTATGAAGATTAAAAATAATGATGGGGTAGTTTTTTATGTTATTAATATAATGGACTTTTTTGGAAGTTTAATTTGGCAGTATCATTATCAATTAAAGAATTTAAGATTTTATCTAATAATTAATAAAATTGATACCATAATGCAATATATTGCTTTTAATAAACTTAAAGATTGGGTTAGAAAACAAATAACATTAATTGGACTAGAACCAATTGATATTATTCTTATTAGTAGTACAAAAAATTATTTTATTGATGAATTTGTTGAATTTTTAAAAAAACAACAAACTGATATTTATTGAATTGGAAAAACTAATGTTGGTAAAAGTTCATTAATTTAATAAGGTATTATCATTACAACAACAGTTTTCTCGTAAATTACCATTAATGAGCTATTTTCCTAATACAACAATGAATCTCATTGCTATCGCTTATCGTGATTATTTATATTTTTATGATACTCCAGGATTTTCTAATAGTAATGAATTAAATTATTAACCTGAAATGTAAAATTAAAAAGGACACTTATATAAAAAACAAATTGTGTTAATTCTATAATTAAGAAAAGAAAGGAATTAGCACAATGTATAAGTATCTGACTATTGAATCAATAATAGCAATAAAAGAATATAAAAGTTATGGATTTTCTATTCGTAAAATAGCAAAAGCAATTGATTATAGTAAATCAACTGTACACAGAGTTTGTAAATTATTAAATCAAAACTTATTACCATTAGAAATATTGAATCAAGTTCAAAAAAATAAACAAAATGCAGGTAGAAAATTAATAATTTTAACTTTAACAGAAATTAATACTATCAATCATTTGTTAATTACTAAAAATTATGCTCTTGATATAATTGCTGATTTTTTAAAGAAAAATAAAATAAAAAATATTTCAACAAAAACTTTATATAACATGTTTAAAACAAATCGAATGGGTTTTGATGAAAAAAATTTATTGAGAAAAGGCAAAAATAAACCTCATAAACAAAAAGAAACTAGGGGCAGAATTAATAATTGTAAATCTATTCATGAAAGAAATTTAATCATTCCAAATATTAAAAATATACAAGAATTTGGCCATTTAAAGGGAGATACTATCGTTGGTAAAGATCATAAAAGTTCTATTATTACTTTAGCTGATATATGATCAAAAACCACAATTCCTTTGAAAACTAAAAATCATAAAGCAGAAAGTATTACACAAAGTATAATAAAATTTATTTCAAAATTAATACCAGGAACAATTAAAACTATTACTTTTGATCGTGGTAAAGAATTTAGTAAATGAAAATTAATTGAAAAAAATTGTAATGTTAAAATTTATTTTGCAGATGCCGGCAAACCTTGTCAAAGAGGTTTAAATGAGAACAATAATGGTATTTTAAGAAGATATTTACCAAAATCTACTGATTTATCTTCATATAAACAAAAAGACTTAAATTCTATAGCATTTCAAATTAATTCTACACCCAGAAAATCATTATCTTATAAAAGACCAATAGATTTAATACAATTATTTTAAAAAACTGTCCCATTTATATTTACAATTCAGGTTATTTAAATAATAATGCTTATCATAATTTAATTTTTGATTCAAAAATTAAAAGTAAAACCTATCAATTGGAATATGGACAAACAATAACTATTGTGGGATTATTTCAATTTTCATTTATTGAAGGGTTAGCAACATCATTTCATTTTTATGGTTCTAATAAATTAGTTTTACATCGTAGTAAGATTGAAAATTGTTCGCGAATTTAAAAGCAACAAATTTTACTTTTAAAACCAAAAACTAAAATGGTTGAACATCAAATTAAAATTTCTAAAAATAATGAAGAAAAAATTGGCATTTAAATTTATGGTTATGGATGAATTTCATTTAAAGCTCGAAAGCAACAATTGAGGTTGTTATTACCCGAAAATTGTGATTATCAAATTATTAAACCAATAGTATAATCAGAAAGGAATAAGATGAAAATTATTATTTTTGGTGGGAGTTTTGATCCTATTCATAATCAACATAAAGAAATTATGCTTCAAGCTTATGAACAATTAAAAGCTGATATGCTTTTAATTGTTCCTGCATATTGTTCACCTTTAAAAAAACGCCAATTAACTAATTCCCTTCATCGGATTAAAATGATTAATCTTGTCATTAGTAAATATCCTTGAATGAAGTTAGAAACTTGTGAGGTAGATCGTCAAGGCATTTCCTATACGATTGATACGGTAATATCTTTACAAGAAAAATATGGTTTTAATCATCAATATTATATTATTATTGGTTCTGATCAAGCTAATAATTTGCAGCGCTGACATAATATTGCGATTTTAAAAACTAAAGTTATTTTTGTTATTGCTCAAAGAGCCGAATATCTTTTAAATGAAAAAATATTACAATCATATAATAAAGTTATTTTACAACCACTTTTTGCTAATATTAGTTCAACTAAAATTCGCCAAGGAATGATAACAACAATTGATTCTAAAGTTTTAGCATATATTAATGATAATTTACTTTATATTGCTGATCGTTTGTTATTACATATGGATAAAACTCGTTATCTTCATTGTTTAAATGTAGGAACAATGGCAAAACAATTAGCGAATCATTATCAAGTTAATTGTTTAAAAGCCGAAATAGCAGGTGTTTATCACGATATAACTAAACAATGAGAAGATGCTCAACATCAGCAATATTTACAACAGTATTTACCACAATTTTTAAGTGAACCCGTACCAACTTGACATTCAAAAACAGGAGCATTATATTTAGAACATCATTTAGGTTTTAATGATAAAGAAATTTTATTAGCAATTAGTAATCATACTACTGCTGCTGTTACAATGAGTAATTTAGATAAAATTATTTTTATTGCTGATAAAATTTCTTTTGAAAGAAATTATCCTCATATTGATAATTTACGAAAATTAGCCTTTACGAATCTTGATGAAGCTTTTAAAAAAATTTTTTATTATCATTATTTAGAAGTAGTTAATAAAAATGGTATTGATAATATTGGTCAAGAAATTGAAAAAGTTTATAAAAAATTTTTTTAAATTATGATAGCTAATTATATAATTAATTGTAAGGAGAATAAAAATGAAAAAAATTAGTCGTAGTTTTTCAGTTAAAGGTTTTTATACATTGATTTTTGCTATTGTTGGTACAATTGTTTTAATTTGAGATTTTATTGATTATTTATTTTTCCATTCTTATTTAGCAAAATATGATTTATTATATACTGATAAAGGAACAATTTTTATTTCTTTTTTTACGCAACAAACTAATATTATTGTTATTATTTATTTTTATTTTGTGGCATATTTTCATTTTACTTATCAAAAACTAGACATCCATTCCTTTTTGATTCGTTTATTTGTTACGGTATATATTGCTGTTACTTCAATAGTTTTTACGGCTGGTTTATTACCAGGAATTGTTAATAAAACTACATATGACCTTAAAGGTTGAATTTTTACCGCATTTTTACATTTTATTATTCCGATAGGAATGCTTATTTATTTTTTTTGAATGTCAGGTAAATTTCATTATGATTTACGAAGATTTAATCGTCAATCATTATATAAAGTTTATATTTATCCATTTTTTTATTTTTTGTTTATAATGGTCCGTGGTGAACTTCGCCATCAAAATTCATTTATTGATAGTCTTTATGAGAAATTTCCCTTAGAAAGTTTTGATTTAGAATATCCTTATTGATTTTTAAACTATCATCATTATACTTATGGTATTGCAACAATTACGGTAACATTTTTATTTATATTTATATTAATTACAGGGTTAACTTATTTATTTATTTCATTAAATAATGTTATTTTTGAAAAAAGACAATATCGTCATTCTAAAATGGTGCGCAGATAATGATAATTGGAATTATAGCGGCAATGAGCCAAGAGTTAACAATTTTAAATAAGGAATTAAGTAAAATTGCTAAAAAAACAGATATTAGTGAGAATTTAGTTGTATGAAATTATCTTGACCACCAAATTATTATTACTGAAAGTGGTATTGGAAAAGTTAATAGTGCTATTAATACTTATCATTTGTTACAAAATTATAATTTAGATTTATTAATTAATATTGGTAGTGTTGGTGCTTATTAGTGAAGAAATAAAAATTAGTTCATTATTTTTAGTTCAACAAGTCTTTTATTATGATGTTGATTTAACAGCATTTGATTATAAATATGGACAATTACCAAAATTGCCACAAGCATATAATTGTATTTATGAACCTTGAAAAAAATTTAGTAAAAATAATAATATTATGATAACTAATCTTGCTACAGGTGATAGTTTTATTAATAGTGTATCACAAGCACAAATAATTCAAGAAAATGTTGGTAAGAAAGTAACAATTGTTGATATGGAATGTGCAGCTATTTGTCAAGTAGCATATTTACAACAATGTCCCATCTTAGTTTTAAAAGCAGTTTCCGATAATGTTTATCATCAATTAAAAAATATTAATCAGTTTAATAAGAGTTTAGACAATATTAGTCGGAAGTTGGCAAAAATAACATTGAAATTAGTTACTGACATTATTAGTAAAGGGAGAATTGAAGATAATGGTTAAACATTATATTTTGGGTTTATTAACTTGAAGAACAATATATAAAGTTATTGCTATTAGTTTATGTATTGTTGTTTTGGTAATTGGTTATTTGATAGCTTTATTTGATTATCAAGGAACAGCTTTTGATGAAACCCCTGCTAATGGTCGGAGTGGTAATTATTTAAGTTTTTTTGTGGTGCAAGTAAATATTTTAATTTTAGCATATTTTGTTAATGCGTTAGTCTTTTATCGTAATGAAGGATTAACAAGGTGAACTAAACCAACGGCCAAGATTGCTTTTTCTGTTTATGCATCATTTACTTTATTAGTTTATTGAATAATTATTTTTCCATGAGTATTAATATCTACACCGTATACTATTAAAGGTTGACATTGAATTATTATTGCGTTTCAAAATGGTATTATTCCTTTACTGTTAATTATTTACATTGTGATTATTAGTTATGAAGATATAATCTATTCAAGAAATTTTTTTCGTTGAAAGTTATGAATTATTATTTTATATCCCTTAATTTATTTAATGTTTATTTTAGTTCGGGGCGCATTACGCTTATTAGATCATAATAAACACCCAGATTTATTTACTACTAATGGTAAAATTGATTGGATTAAGATTTATAATTATCCATTTCTTTCATATAATCAAGAAGTTTCTTTTATTAATTTTGATGGTATATTTACTTTTATTTTCTTTATGATTATTTTTACTATTTTATTATTATTTTTAGTATGATTTTATGTGTATATTTTTAATTATCGTTATGATATGAAACATAAAAGAAAAAGGAGATAAAAATGAAAAATTATCGTAAAATTATTAATTATTTATATCTAGGAGATTATCAGTCAAAACCAGCATTTTGTGAATTTATCGTTAGTGCTGCGAGTGATTTTTTTGCTCAAAAAATCCCTAATCTTGATGACCAATCAGAACAAGTATATTTAAGCGATGATAAAAAAGAATTATATTTAAATTTGTTAGATTATCCAGAAATTGGTACCTTAGACAAAAAAGTTTTAAAAGCAGGTTTAAATTTTATTGATGAACATCTTAAACAGGAAAAAAATGTTTTCGTTCATTGTGTTTGAGGAGTTAATCGTAGTGCTTCATTAGTCTTTATTTATTTAGTTATTAATAACCATTTATCACAAGATAACTTTCATAGTGCTTGAAAACAATTTAAAAAAAATTATTCTCGTGCTAATCCGAACCCAGCTTATTGACATTATTTGAATCATGAGTTTCCTTATAATGATTTAAAAAATAAGTAAAATCTTTTTTAGTAATTAAGGAGAACATAATGGAAAAAATTAAAGGCTATTTAAAAACAATTGTTTTTGAAACTAATGGTTTTATAATTTGTAAGTTTTTGTTACATAATAGTATTAATCGTTATATTTTTGTTAAAGGTTATTTATTTAATTTACAACCTGAGCAGTTATATGAATTACAAGGGCAATTTGTTAGTCATCCAAAGTATGGTAAACAATTTCAAGTTGAACAATATGAAACAGTAATTATTGAAGACAATGAATATTTAGTGAAGTATTTGTCGTCACCATTATTTCCGACAATTGGTAAAACTACAGCTCAAAAGATTATTGATTGTTTACAAGATGATGTTTTAAATAAGATTTATTGTGATGCTAAGATTTTATTTAATATTGGTATTAAAAAAAATCAGGCACAAATTATTTATGAACAAATTAAAAAACAAAAAAATGATCATCAATTAACACAATGATTTTCACGAGCTCAGTTATCTTTTGATTTATTGCATAAGTTACAAGCCCAATATGGAGAAAAACTTTTAGAATTAATAAAAGTTAATCCTTATGTGTTAAGTGATCAATGTGAATTTTGAACTTTTCATAAAGCTGACCAACTCGCTAGAGTGTTAGAAATTAATCTTGATAATGTTTCGCGTTTAGTATATGCATTAAGATATATTATTCGTCAAGAGTCCTTTAAGACAGGACATAGTTATTTTTCAGTTAATATAATTTTAAAACAACTTATGAAGTATAGTATTTTAGATGAAAAATTAATTAATCAAGTAGTAATGCAAGCTATTAATGAAAATAAAATTATCGTTGATAATAATAATTTTTATGATATAGAAATTTATTATAGTGAAATTTTTATTGCTAAATATTTAAATCAATTACAAAAATTAGATAATAATATTAATGATGCTGTTATTATTCAAGATATTCATATTATTGAACAAGAAAATAATATTAGTTATAATAACGAACAACAATTAGCATTATTAAAATTTAGTCAAAAAAATTTAACCATTATTAATGGTGGACCGGGGACAGGAAAAACAACTTTAATTAAAGGAATTATTGCTTTATATCAAAAACATTATCCTCATAATACCGTTGCGATTTGTGCACCCACAGGAAGAGCCGCTAAACGATTAAAGGAGCAAACTAATGTTGAAGCAATAACAATTCATAAATTATTAAAATGAGATTTGCATCACAATAAATTTAATCATAATGAAACTGAACCATTAAATTTTGATTTAATTGTTGTTGATGAGATGAGTATGGTTGATACAATTTTATTTAATAATTTATTAGTTGCTAGCCCTAATTTACATAAATTAGTTTTAGTTGGTGATAACAATCAATTAACTTCTGTTGGTAGTGGCAATGTTTTAGGAGATTTATTACAAGTATCACATTTAAATATTATTAGTTTACAGAAAGTCTATCGTCAACTTGAAAAATCAGAAATTATTAATTTAGCATATCAAATGCAACAAAATAATTTTAGTTATGAATTTACTAATAGTAATGAAGTTCAATTTATTGAATATTATCAAATCCAGCAACTTTTAGAAAATTTGGCAAAGATATTTTTACAATTAGTTAATGAAAGCAATATCTTTGAAGTTCAGGTTCTTGCTTCAATGTATAATGGTCGTTGTGGCATTAATGCAATTAATGAAATATTGCAAGAAGCCTATAATCCTTTTTGTAAAGATAAAATGCAAATTAAAATTGCAACAACTATTTTTCGTGTTGGTGATAAAGTAATGCAAACTAAAAATGATAGTGAAAAAGATATTTATAATGGTGATATTGGGATTATTGATAACATTATTACTAATGAACAAAATAAACAAGTTATTATTGTTCGTTATGAGCAAAGAATTATTGAATATCAGCATCAGGAGTTGAATAATCTTATTTTAGCTTATGCTATTTCTGTTCATAAATCACAAGGTAGTGAATATCCGTTTGTAATAATGATTATTGACAATAGTGCAACATATATGTTAAAAAGAAATCTTATTTATACGGCGATTACTCGCTGTCAAAAGAAATTATATCTTTTAGGTCAAAAAAATATTTTTATTAAAGCTGTTAATTCATTAGAAAAACCACGAATTACAACATTAGTTAAAAGATTAATGGAAAATAAAATAATCCATAGTGGTAAAATATCATCATAAATGACATCATCTAATAAATGAAAAGTGAGGGATATTATGAAAAAGAATGTATCGCTAATAGTTATCTTTTTTTGATTAATACAAGTTCTTAATATTATTAGTGCTTGTTCTTTAAGTGTTAAAGATTTAAGCACTTTAAATAGTTTACAAGCAATTATTTATCAATCAAATAATCAATATAATAAACTACAACAAGAGATTATTAAAGAAGAACAATTTATTAAGCGCCCCCTTTCTACTAAGGCAAAATTTAAATATTTTGCTGATAGTGAAGCAACTAATGATATTAGTAGTAATTTACAAGTGAAAGGGGATATATGAGTAACTATTTCTGTTGGGAATGATGAAAAGTATTGAACTGGTACTAGTAAACCATTACTAATGAGTCTTATTAGTCCGTTTACTGAAATTGCTAATTTTGGAAGTCCAGCGCAAACAATTCCAACTTTTAGTTATAGTAATGGTAGTTTTTATGTATTTTTACATAGCAGAATTCTAAAAGGTGACCAAAGTGGTAACTTTCAAGAGTTAGGAACAATTCCTACTTCTGATACTTTTTGAAGTGCATTAGTATATAATGATAATATTTATATGGGAACAATAACCAAAAAACTTTTTAAAGTTCCTGAATTGTAAATATAAATGGGACAGTTTTTTAAAATAATTGCTGAATTATACTTGTAAGTGCAAGTATAATTCAGCATAGATTAATTAAAAAATTAATTAAAACTCCTTTATATAATTAGAATATAACATTGAGGGTATAGTTCAATGGTAGAACGTTAGTCTCCAAAACTAAATGTTGTGGGTTCAAGTCCTACTACCCTCGCCAATTATTAAATTACACCAATTTTAATTGACAATACATATTATCCAATTTATAATTATTATAAATAATTAGTACTAAAAATTATTATCAATTAATATTATGGAGAAAAATATGCTCAAAGAAAAACATATTATATTTAAAATTACCATTTCATCAATGGCATTAGCACTAGCACTAGCATTATCAATGCTAGAAATTCCTATTCCCCTACCTAACTTACCAGCAGCCAACTTTGAAATTGGTGATACCCTAATTTTATTAGTTATTCCATTAATTGGTCCTTGATTTGCAATGCTAATTGGTGCAATTAAACCTTGATTACATATGATAATTCCCCACCACATTGCTCACGGTAATATTGTTGTTAGTGCCACAATGGGAATGATGTTAAATGCTCTTGTTATTGGACTATATTTTCTATTAAACTGAATATGGAAAAGATTATTTCACAAAGAAAACATTTATACTAAATGCACCAGTATTCTTATTTGTTGTTTAGCAACTGCACTATTTGCTGCTATAAATGCTCAATTGTGAGCTGCTGATGCTTTAGGTTTTCATACACACACTCATCCAATGACAATAAATCCAATAATAATTAATAAGTGTAAGAATTTTTCTCTTCATGACCCAATCAAAGAAATATCCAAGCAACCACTAAAAACACAAATGCTAATTTTTTATAGCATTTATGGGGGTTTCATTTTTGTAAAATATCTCATCACCTTTGGTGTAATGTTAATTCTGGAAAAGCCAATCTTACGATATGCTGAATCAGCTCACTATTCTTATCACCAACGAGAAAAAGAAAAAGCAGAAGAAAAGAAATAAAAGAAAGTAAATAAATAAAAAATGTAGAATTATGTTGATGTTCATAATTCTACATTTTTAGTTTCCTGAAATGTAAAATTAAAAAGGACACTTATATAAAAAACAAATTGTGTTAATTCTATAATTAAGAAAAGAAAGGAATTAGCACAATGTATAAGTATCTGACTATTGAATCAATAATAGCAATAAAAGAATATAAAAGTTATGGATTTTCTATTCGTAAAATAGCAAAAGCAATTGATTATAGTAAATCAACTGTACACAGAGTTTGTAAATTATTAAATCAAAACTTATTACCATTAGAAATATTGAATCAAGTTCAAAAAAATAAACAAAATGCAGGTAGAAAATTAATAATTTTAACTTTAACAGAAATTAATACTATCAATTATTTGTTAATTACTAAAAATTATGCTCTTGATATAATTGCTGATTTTTTAAAGAAAAATAAAATAAAAAATATTTCAACAAAAACTTTATATAACATGTTTAAAACAAATCGAATGGGTTTTGATGAAAAAAATTTATTGAGAAAAGGCAAAAATAAACCTCATAAACAAAAAGAAACTAGGGGCAGAATTAATAATTGTAAATCTATTCATGAAAGAAATTTAATCATTCCAAATATTAAAAATATACAAGAATTTGGCCATTTAGAGGGAGATACTTTCGTTGGTAAAGATCATAAAAGTTCTATTATTACTTTAGCTGATATATGATCAAAAACCACAATTCCTTTGAAAACTAAAAATCATAAAGCAGAAAGTATTACACAAAGTATAATAAAATTTATTTCAAAATTAATACCAGGAACAATTAAAACTATTACTTTTGATCGTGGTAAAGAATTTAGTAAATGAAAATTAATTGAAAAAAATTGTAATGTTAAAATTTATTTTGCAGATGCCGGAAAACCTTGTCAAAGAGGTTTAAATGAGAACAATAATGGTATTTTAAGAAGATATTTACCAAAATCTACTGATTTATCTTCATATAAACAAAAAGACTTAAATTCTATAGCATTTCAAATTAATTCTACACCCAGAAAATCATTATCTTATAAAAGACCAATAGATTTAATACAATTATTTTAAAAAACTGTCCCATTTATATTTACAATTCAGGAAATAATCAACATGCTTTTTCCAAAAATTAATCTACAGTTTCTTGGTCTTGGGAGTTTAATTATAAACCATTTTACAGCAAAAAAATTCAAATTTTGCTCATTAATTAAATACTAAATCTTTTTTAAACTTATGCTATAATTATGACAAATAAAAAAAAGATTTAGTAGCCAATAACTACTAAACCTATGCACCTTTATAAATATTAAACGACATATTACAAAGGGTTGATAATTTTTAAACCCTATCAAATGGGTTTGTATAATTACCTGAATTGTAAATATAAATGGGACAGTTTTTTAAAATAATTGTATTAAATCTATTGGTCTTTTATAAGATAATGATTTTCTGGGTGTAGAATTAATTTGAAATGCTATAGAATTTAAGTCTTTTTGTTTATATGAAGATAAATCAGTAGATTTTGGTAAATATCTTCTTAAAATACCATTATTGTTCTCATTTAAACCTCTTTGACAAGGTTTTCCGGCATCTGCAAAATAAATTTTAACATTACAATTTTTTTCAATTAATTTTCATTTACTAAATTCTTTACCACGATCAAAAGTAATAGTTTTAATTGTTCCTGGTATTAATTTTGAAATAAATTTTATTATACTTTGTGTAATACTTTCTGCTTTATGATTTTTAGTTTTCAAAGGAATTGTGGTTTTTGATCATATATCAGCTAAAGTAATAATAGAACTTTTATGATCTTTACCAACTATAGTATCTCCCTCTAAATGGCCAAATTCTTGTATATTTTTAATATTTGGAATGATTAAATTTCTTTCATGAATAGATTTACAATTATTAATTCTGCCCCTAGTTTCTTTTTGTTTATGAGGTTTATTTTTGCCTTTTCTCAATAAATTTTTTTCATCAAAACCCATTCGATTTGTTTTAAACATGTTATATAAAGTTTTTGTTGAAATATTTTTTATTTTATTTTTCTTTAAAAAATCAGCAATTATATCAAGAGCATAATTTTTAGTAATTAACAAATGATTGATAGTATTAATTTCTGTTAAAGTTAAAATTATTAATTTTCTACCTGCATTTTGTTTATTTTTTTGAACTTGATTCAATATTTCTAATGGTAATAAGTTTTGATTTAATAATTTACAAACTCTGTGTACAGTTGATTTACTATAATCAATTGCTTTTGCTATTTTACGAATAGAAAATCCATAACTTTTATATTCTTTTATTGCTATTATTGATTCAATAGTCAGATACTTATACATTGTGCTAATTCCTTTCTTTTCTTAATTATAGAATTAACACAATTTGTTTTTTATATAAGTGTCCTTTTTAATTTTACATTTCAGGTTTAAAATTTTTTTAATATGATTAATAAATTTTTTCTCACAAGCAACATGCAAATATCGTTTATCACTAAATAGATGTAAACACCAGCGACATATTTTATAATCTATCGTTCCTTTCAAAATTTAAAAACCCTTTTCATCGCAAGAATTACAGATTCCAACTGTATTTTTATTACCAACAACATAACTTTCGTTGTCGCATTCAATACAAAATATTACTGCCAAAAGAAAACACCCTCTAAAAGTTTGTAGAAAACAAAATCTTGTCATATGTATATGGTTTCTACAAGTTTATTTAAGGTAATGTATAATATTAGTTGTAGTATTAGATAAAATAGTTTATAATAATTAAGTTGTTAAATAAAATACTGTACATTACAATTCCCTTGCTTTATAGGTGCTGATATGTGATGAATTGACAATAAAAAATGTCATAACACCATTTATTTATGCAACTATATTCAAGGAGGAAAAAATATGAGTTTTAATGAATTAAATTTAAAGGAAGATAATATAAGTTTTGATGACTTAAATTTAAATAATAACTTAAAGCGTGCAATTTTAAAGGCGGGTTATGTTAACCCTACTGAAATTCAAAAGAAAACAATTCCGTTAGCATTAGAAAATAAGGACATTATTGGAAAAAGTCATACAGGAACAGGAAAAACTGCTGCTTTCGTATTACCAATCTTAAATAATTTAAATCCAAAACTACGAAGAGTACAAGCAATGATTGTTTGTCCAACAAGAGAGTTAGCATTACAAGTTTTAGATCAAGTAAGAAAATATGCTTTTTATTTAGAAGGAGTTAATGCGACAGCATTATTTGGTGGTTCGGATTTACGAAGACAAATTTATAGTTTAAAAAATAGTAATATTGTTGTTGGGACACCAGGAAGAATTGTTGATCATATTCAACGCAGAACTTTAAGATTGAATGATATTCAAACTGTAGTTTTAGATGAAGCTGATGAAATGTTAAAAATGGGATTCAAACAAGATATTGATAAAATATTTACTAGCATTACATCAAAGTATCAAACATTATTGTTTTCAGCAACAATGAATCGTGCTGTTTTAGAAGTTGCTAATAACTATCAAAATAGTCCGGTTCAAATAAGTATTAAAAGAAATGCTGCGGAATTAAATAATATTAAGCAATATTTTATTAATACAAGAAATACAAGTAAAGATCGCGCGTTGGTGGATTTATTTTTGAAAATTCAACCAAATTTAAGTATTGTTTTTTCTAATACCAAAGCATATACTGAAAGAATTTCTAAAATATTATGAGAAAATGGCATTAAGTCAGCTGTTATTAATGGTGATAAGCGACAAAGTGAAAGAAATAAAGCAATGAATGCTTTTAGAACTAATAAAGTTCAAGTGCTAATTGCTACTGATGTAGCAGCACGGGGAATTGATGTTGATGGGATTGATTATATTTTTAATTATGATTTACCTCGTGAACAAGAAAGTTATGTGCATCGTATTGGAAGAACAGGACGCGCTGGTGAAACCGGAATTGCAATTACATTAGTAAATAATAAAAAAGAATTAATTGGTATTAAAAGATTAGAACAAACTTTAAACATTAAGATTAATCCTTACAATACTTAATACTGAATTTAAGGATATTACAGAAGAACATCATTTTAACTAATGATGTTTTTTACTATCCTGAAATGTAAAATTAAAAAGGACACTTATATAAAAAACAAATTGTGTTAATTCTATAATTAAGAAAAGAAAGGAATTAGCACAATGTATAAGTATCTGACTATTGAATCAATAATAGCAATAAAAGAATATAAAAGTTATGGATTTTCTATTCGTAAAATAGCAAAAGTAATTGATTATAGTAAATCAACTGTACACAGAGTTTGTAAATTATTAAATCAAAACTTATTACCATTAGAAATATTGAATCAAGTTCAAAAAAATAAACAAAATGCAGGTAGAAAATTAATAATTTTAACTTTAACAGAAATTAATACTATCAATCATTTGTTAATTACTAAAAATTATGCTCTTGATATAATTGCTGATTTTTTAAAGAAAAATAAAATAAAAAATATTTCAACAAAAACTTTATATAACATGTTTAAAACAAATCGAATGGGTTTTGATGAAAAAAATTTATTGAGAAAAGGCAAAAATAAACCTCATAAACAAAAAGAAACTAGGGGCAGAATTAATAATTGTAAATCTATTCATGAAAGAAATTTAATCATTCCAAATATTAAAAATATACAAGAATTTGGCCATTTAGAGGGAGATACTATCGTTGGTAAAGATCATAAAAGTTCTATTATTACTTTAGCTGATATATGATCAAAAACCACAATTCCTTTGAAAACTAAAAATCATAAAGCAGAAAGTATTACACAAAGTATAATAAAATTTATTTCAAAACCTGAAATGTAAAATTAAAAAGGACACTTATATAAAAAACAAATTGTGTTAATTCTATAATTAAGAAAAGAAAGGAATTAGCACAATGTATAAGTATCTGACTATTGAATCAATAATAGCAATAAAAGAATATAAAAGTTATGGATTTTCTATTCGTAAAATAGCAAAAGCAATTGATTATAGTAAATCAACTGTACACAGAGTTTGTAAATTATTAAATCAAAACTTATTACCATTAGAAATATTGAATCAAGTTCAAAAAAATAAACAAAATGCAGGTAGAAAATTAATAATTTTAACTTTAACAGAAATTAATACTATCAATCATTTGTTAATTACTAAAAATTATGCTCTTGATATAATTGCTGATTTTTTAAAGAAAAATAAAATAAAAAATATTTCAACAAAAACTTTATATAACATGTTTAAAACAAATCGAATGGGTTTTGATGAAAAAAATTTATTGAGAAAAGGCAAAAATAAACCTCATAAACAAAAAGAAACTAGGGGTAGAATTAATAATTGTAAATCTATTCATGAAAGAAATTTAATCATTCCAAATATTAAAAATATACAAGAATTTGGCCATTTAGAGGGAGATACTATCGTTGGTAAAGATCATAAAAGTTCTATTATTACTTTAGCTGATATATGATCAAAAACCACAATTCCTTTGAAAACTAAAAATCATAAAGCAGAAAGTATTACACAAAGTATAATAAAATTTATTTCAAAATTAATACCAGGAACAATTAAAACTATTACTTTTGATCGTGGTAAAGAATTTAGTAAATGAAAATTAATTGAAAAAAATTGTAATGTTAAAATTTATTTTGCAGATGCCGGAAAACCTTGTCAAAGAGGTTTAAATGAGAACAATAATGGTATTTTAAGAAGATATTTATCAAAATCTACTGATTTATCTTCATATAAACAAAAAGACTTAAATTCTATAGCATTTCAAATTAATTCTACACCCAGAAAATCATTATCTTATAAAAGACCAATAGATTTAATACAATTATTTTAAAAAACTGTCCCATTTATATTTACAATTCAGGAAATTAATACCAGGAACAATTAAAACTATTACTTTTGATCGTGGTAAAGAATTTAGTAAATGAAAATTAATTGAAAAAAATTGTAATGTTAAAATTTATTTTGCAGATGCCGGAAAACCTTGTCAAAGAGGTTTAAATGAGAACAATAATGGTATTTTAAGAAGATATTTACCAAAATCTACTGATTTATCTTCATATAAACAAAAAGACTTAAATTCTATAGCATTTCAAATTAATTCTACACCCAGAAAATCATTATCTTATAAAAGACCAATAGATTTAATACAATTATTTTAAAAAACTGTCCCATTTATATTTACAATTCAGGATTCAATAAACTAAAATTAAATATCAAATTTGCAAAAATTATCAAAATTCATTAAAATTATTAGCAAAGTTAAATACTTTTTATAAATAAGGAGAAACAGATGAAATTTTCAATTATTATTGAACGATTAATAAAAAAATATCATAATTTTAAACTTAATGATATTTCACTTAAAGTTAGTAGTGGCAAGATGCATGCGATTATTGGCGCTAGTGGTAGTGGGAAAACAGTTACGATTAAATCATTAATTGGCGGTATTAATTATGATGGCGGTAAAATTTATATTAATGGTCAAGATGCTAAGAAACCGTTAGCAAAACAAACTATTGGGTATGTTCCCGAGTTTACTAAATTTCCTCGTAATATTACAACTTATCAGTTTTTAAAATCACTAGCTAAAATGAATGGTTTAAAAAATAATCAGATTAAACAAAGATTACAATCATTAATGGAAGAGTTTAATATTTGAGAATTTCGTGATAAAAATATGAATGCTTTTTCTAGTGGTATGAAAAAGAAAGTAATGGTAATTCAGGGAATTATTCATAATCCGGACATTTTAATTTTAGATGAACCGGAAGCAAATTTAGATACAACAACAAGAAAACAAATTTTAGGTTATTTAAGAACACTAGTTAATCAAGGTAAAACAGTCTTTTTTTCAACTCATTTATTAAATGAAGTTAAGGATGTTATTGATGAATGTTCAATTATTTATCGGGGTAATTTATTATATAGTGGACCAATTAGTGGTTTTCAATTAACAAATTCATTTGTTATTGAATGTGAGGATAATGAAGCGATGGTGATATTTTTTAAAGATAATGATATTGACTATTTTTTTAGAGAAGAAAGTAATGATCTTTTCTTTAAATTAAAAAATTCGTTAGAAATTAATAAGATATTTCTTTATGCCATTGAATATAATCTAATTATTTATCGGATTGAGCCATATACGATTGATTTAGATTTCTTTTATAATACTTTAACCAGTGAAAAATTTAATTTGTAAGAAAGGAATAAAATATGAAAATTTTATCAAGTAATAATTTTTTACCGATTTTTAATTTTGCTTTAAGAAAAATATTAGTTTCCTTGTTAACATTAATAATTGAAATTATTACTTTATTAAGTCTTATAATAACAACACTAGTTCTTTTTATTCAATTAGAAAATGATAATGATAGTTTTTTAGTAAATTTTCAATATATTATTTTAGTATTTTTAAATCTATTATTATTTCTTTTTATTGTTTTAAATGTAGTTCGAATTATTAGTGAAGAAATAACTGATGGAACATTTTTGTTATTAATTTCTAAACCTTATTCACGATTTAAAATATTATTTTCTAAATATCTAAGCTTATTATTTGTAGTTTTTTTATTTATTGCAATTAATTTAGGAATAGCTATTTTATTAGGTTATATTATTAGTACTATTAGTAATAAGCATGCCCAGTTTGTTTTACTTTTAAATATGATGACAAAATTAATGCTTTTCTCATTATTTCTTAGTTTTGTTGTGTTAGCAGGTTCAGTATTAACAGCTTTAATATTTTCATCAAATATTGTTTTTTTAATATTAGTTGTTTTTAGCAGTATGTTTTTATTAGGCGGATTGCCATATTCTTTAATTAAAGAAATTAGTAATAAACAAACAGTTAATATTGGTGCGGACACTTTTGATATTAATAATATTAAAGAAATAATCTTATTTAATGATGCTGTCAAAAAACCTGAAAATAACCAAACTAATATTAAAATTCGCTACTCTAAATTAGTAACCGAGATTTTTAATTTTTATAATGAATATGAATATGAACAACTTACAGCAAGGTTAACAGAAATTGATGATAAAAGAAGAGCAATGTATAAAAAATTTGATTTATATACTGATGAAATTAAGACATTTACTGCTGAGGGTAGTGTTACACGATGAACAGGAGATCTTACAAACGAGTTAAAGGATAAAAATGTTAAATTGCATATTCAATTTAAAACATATTTTAAAACATTAGAACAATTAGATACTAGTAATGAATATCAATATGAACTAATACAACTTATTAATAATGATTTATCACCACAAGTTGTTGAACTTACTAAAGATAAAAATGTTTCGTTAATGGAATTAGATATTGACAAAAGTAATTCAACTACTAGTGAAACATATATTGAAGTTAAGAACAAAAAAATGTCTAATTGAAATCCATTTACTGTTTTTAGAGAGAATTATAATTATGAATTTGATGAAAAATTATCTGAAAAATATAATGATTTGTTTAGTAATAAGGTATATTTTGCAATTCAAGAATTAGATAATAATATTTTAGTTAAAGTTCGTCATTTGAAATTATTAACTAATCAATCATTATCAATAAATAAAAATTGGGCTGATTATCAATCATTAATGAAGACATATCGGATTATTAGTTTTCTTAATCTTTTTGAACATTGAAATCAAATGTGAACAACATTTTTAGGATTTAATGATTTCTCTTTTAGCCCCACAGGTAATTCATATATTGATTTTGATAAACAAAAAAATTATTTAAATTCATATCGTGATTTTGAAATTATAACAAATAATAAAGGACAGATTGAGGTTCAAAAGATTAATCACATTTTAAATTCAACAGCAGTAGCTATTGGTTATGGGATATTTGCAATGCTATTAAATATCGGTTCAGTTTTAGTTATTAAACGCCGAGATATTGTTTAGGTTTTCAATAGGATTGCTTCATTTTATGTAATAAAATTTATGTTATAATTAAAATTGAAATGCAGATGTGAGGATTGTAAATAATGAGATTATTTATTAGTTTAAAAGAATGAAATTGATATCATTGATTAATAACCGGTTTAATTTTTCTGTTAATATTTACTCTTATCATATGACAAATATTATTATTTATTTTGCATCAAAGAAAATTTTTAGAAGGTAAAATCATTAATTTTTTAGAAATAATTAAATTATTGCCACTGCGTCAAAGATTATATCGGTTATCAGAAATTGCTAGTTATCATCATGAATTTGAAACAATTTTACCATATTGAATTTTTCTTTATGAAAAGCATAGTCAAGAACTATTAGCATTAATAAATGAATCATTAATAATTTTAAAACAAGATCAGCAAGATATTAAGAAATTTAGTTTATATAAGTTAAAACAATTATTAGCAAAAATTAATAAGTTAAATAAAACATCACGCGCTTTATTATTAGATTATGAAAATGCTCTTAAAATTGAATTAACCCAACGCGAGCAAGCATCATTATATAAAAGTTTTTTTAATCAGTTAGTTAATAATGCTACTAAATTACAAATTCATATGGCAATAAATCCTGAAAAATTAGATTATTTAGTTAATGTTTTACAAAATATGTTATATAACTTTGAAATTGAATTAACTAAAGGAGTATTTTTGAAGTCATATCAAATTCTTGATAAGATTGCTGTTGGTTTAATTTCCTTTACAGAAATTTTAGATAAGATTCCGCAGTTATTAACGATTGTACATAAAGTTATTCCCAAACAATTAAAACAAATGACTACTTTATATATGAATAAAGGTAATGATATTATTTTACAAGAGCAGTTTGTGAATTTATTTGATGATGTTAATCTTCAAGTTCAACAAGTTAAAAAATTGTTAGATAATTTACAGTATAAAAAGGGACAAGTCAGAGTTGAAAAAATTCTGGTTTTGCTAGCTAATTTTAATTATCAAGCACAAAAAGAAAAAGATTTAAAAACAATTTTTTCAACTTACTATGAGTCAATTATTAAAGTAGTTGAATTAATTGAAAATAGTTTTGAAAATTTAAAAAAAGAATTAGTACAAATTGAAACTATTTATTTATTTTTGCCAATGGAAAAAGAAATAATTAATAATAGTCAAAAATTAGTTAAGAATTTAAGTTCACAAATGAATGAATTAATTGTGATTATGAATCAAACAAAAACTAATGCTTATCATCAATTGGTTAAATTACAGGTAAAAATTTTAGAAAATGCTTTAAAAACTCAAGTTCATTTAGAACAAGTGTACAAATTAATAACGCAAAAAACTGAAGAAGAAAAGCAATTAAAACAGTTACTTTCACATTTAGGAATCCTATTAATGCAATTAAATGCTAAGTTAAATAAAATTACTTATCAAAAAATTGCTTATACTTTCAAAGACCGGATTAGTGATGTTTATAACTCATTTTCGGAACTTAAAGAATTAATTAGTATTAGTGATGATTTACAAGAACAAAAGCGATTATTACGCAAGTTATATTTATTAAAAGATAATATTTATAAATTGCATAGTAAAATCAAAAATATTGCCATCATTGATCAACTAATTCAACGAGCAATTGTCTATGGTTATAAATTTTGTGCTATTGATGATAGTGTTAACAATAAAATTAAAAGTGCACAGCTAATTTATAACAATGCTAATTATGAAGATGCATTACAATTAGTATTACAAGCATTAGAATATTCGTATGAACAACGGTTACATAAAAGATTGCAAAAAAGGTAATAGAGAGTAGGAATAATTAAAAATGAATGATACTATTTTAATTCGTTATGGTGAATTATCAACTAAAGGTAAGAATCGGTATTTATTTATTAATCAGTTAGAAAAAAATTTAAAAGCTAAGTTAATCGCATTTAAATATTTAAATATTGTTACAACACATAGTCGGATGTTGATTTATTTAAATGAACATCAAACTAATCCTATTGAAATTGAACAAATTACTAATATTATTAGAAATACTTTTGGAATTACTTCGTTTTCTTTTGCTAAACAAGTTATTAAAGATTTAAATGTTATTCAGAAGGAAATTTTGACATTGATTAGCAATTTAGAATTTAAATCATTTAAATTAGATGTTAATCGGATTGATAAAAAATTTCATTGTACTTCGTTAGAAATAATTAATGTTATTGCTGAATTAATCTTAGATTATAAAAAAGGTTGTCAAGTTAATTTAACAAATCCGCAATTAACGATATATTTAGAAATTCAAATTGATAATATTTTTATTATGTTTGATAAAATTACTGGATTAAAAGGTTATCCTGTTGGTATTGCTGGAAAAGTATTATTACTTATGAGTGGTGGGATTGATTCACCAGTTAGTGCTTATTTATTAATGAAACGCGGATTGGAAGTTCATTATTTACATTTTATAACTCCGCCATATACTAAAGATGAATCATTACAAAAAGTTATTAATTTAGTTAAAACCTTAGGAGTTTATGGCAGTAATGTTGCTTCAAAATTATATATATGCAATTTTAGTAGTTTACAACAAGAGTTAAACCATATTCCTTTATCATCGTATCAGATTACAATTATGCGCCGAATGTTTATGCGTATTGCTAATTATTTAGCAAGAAAATTGCGTATTAAAATTTTAGCAACTGGTGATTCTTTAGGACAAGTAGCATCACAAACAATTGAAAGTTTATCAGTTATTGCTGATGTTAGTGATATGGTAATTTTGCGACCATTAATTACTTATGATAAAAATGAAATTATTAATATTGCTAAAAATATTAATACTTATAAAACATCAATTATTCCTTTTATAGATTGTTGTTCATTATTTGTTCCTCAAAATCCAGTAATTAAACCAATAATTGCTATTGCTAAGAAACAAGAACAAAGGATTTTATGAGAAGAGATTTTAGCATTAACAGTTGAAAATAATATTATAAAACAAGAAATTAATTTTCTTGAAAAAAAGTAGGTGAAAATAATTATTAATTTAAATGTTCATAGTGAGTATTCACTATTAAGTTCACCGTTAAAGTTAAAAGATTATTTTAAGTTTGCAATTAAAAATAATCTTTCGGTTTTAGCATTGACTGATAAGAATACAATGTTTGGGACAATACAATTTTATGAACAATGTCAAAAATATAATATTAAACCAATTATTGGCATTGATATTGATGTGTTAGATATTGCTCGTAATTTGAAATTAGAATTAATTGTTATTGCTAAAAATCAGCAAGGTTATGAACAACTTTGTCTTATTTCTTCAATAATTGCTATTTCTAATAATTCAACAATTAGTTGTGAACAATTATTAGAACATTTAAATGAGATTATTGTTATTTTTAAACCACAAAATACTTTAACAATATCTTTAATAATGCAAGCGGAATATTTAACAAGAATTCAAAAAAAGGCCCACACATATATGGGAATTAATCAGGATAATTTTAGTAATATTCAATATTGAATTGATAGGCAACAATTAGTTGTTCCTTGTAATTTAGTAAAATATTTACAATCGGATGATAATCAAACATTACAGTTAATTGAAGCTATTAAGGAACAAAAATTGTTAGCAGAAACTAGTGTTAATGATTTTAGTAATTATCATTATTTATTATCATTTGATATTTATTGTGAATATGAACAAATATTAATAACTAATTTGGAACAGTTAATTAATAATGTTAATTTACAATTACAATTTAATATTAAGGAAAATATGTTACAGTATGTGCCACCAATTGGTGTGAATAGCAATGAATATTTGCAAAACTTATGTTTACAACGATTACAAAATAATAAAGAAATTAATAATGATTATCGTTATCAACAACGATTATCTTATGAATTATCAATTATTTGTGAAATGGGTTTTGCTAATTATTTTCTTATTGTTTATGATTATGTTAAATATGCTCGTGAGCAAAATATTATGGTTGGTCCGGGAAGAGGCTCTGTTGCTGGTAGTTTGGTAGCATTTTTATTACAAATTTCTACTGTTGACCCAATAAAATATGATTTAATTTTTGAAAGATTTTTAAATCCGCAACGAATATCAATGCCAGATATTGATATTGATTTTCAAGATGATCGTCGCGAAGAAGTAATAAAATATTTAGTTGAAAAATATGGTAAAAATAATGTCGCCCAAATTATTACTTTTCAAACCATTACTTGTAAAATTGCTCTTAAAGATACGGGAAGAGTATTAAATATTCCTTTAGATATTATTGATAAAATCAGTAAAGCGGTGCCATTAGATTTAAATTTAGATTTATCATTAGCTGTTAGTAAAATTGAAATTTTACAAGTGTATATGACACAATATCCGCAGTTATTTTTATTAGCAAAAAAAATTATTGGTTTACCTCGACAATTTGGAACGCATGCTGCTGGTGTTGTTTTATCACAATTACCAATAATGCAAATTGTTCCAATTCAAAAAGGTTATAACAATATCTATTTAACGCAATATTCAATGAATCATTTAGAATCATTAGGATTACTAAAAATGGATCTTTTAGGTTTAAGAAATTTAACAATTTTAAAGCAAATTCTTGATATGATTAATAAAGATTTATCAATGATGATTAGTTTAGATAAAATACCGTTAAATGATAGTAAAACATATCAATTATTAAGTGAAGGATATACGGCGGGGATTTTTCAGTTAGAGTCTAAAGGAATGCAACAAATTTTAATAACCATGCAACCCAAAAATTTAGAAGATATTGTTGTTACAAGTTCATTATTTCGCCCTGGTCCGCAAGAACATATTAAGACATATATTAAAAGAAGATTAAAGCAAGAAGCGGTTTGGTATTTACATCCTGATTTACAACCAATATTAAAAACAACTTATGGAATTATTGTTTATCAAGAACAAATTATTTTAATTGCCCAAAAAATTGCTAATTTTTCATTAGCAAAAGCTGATATTTTAAGAAGAGCAATTAGTAAAAAAAATCAGAACGAGATGACCTTATTAAGTAAAGAATTTATTGCTTCAGGTGTTGCTAATGGTTATGATGAAAAAACTGTTAAGCAAATTTATGATGATATTAATCAGTTTGCTAGTTATGGGTTTAATCGCAGTCATGCGGTGTCATATTCATTATTAGGTTATTGAATGGCTTATTTGAAGGTTAATTATGCATTACAATTTATGTGTGCGTTATTAACTAGTGTGGTTGCTAGTGCTAATAAAATTGAACAGTATCTTAAAGAATGTCAAAGATATCATCTAAAAATATTGCCACCGTCAGTTAATTTTTCAACAGAAAATTTTATTATTGAGAATCATATGATTAGGGTACCGCTCACGATAATTAAGCAAGTGGGAATGGTGATGTATGAAGCAATATATGCTGAAAGAGAAGCAAATGGACAATATACTGATTATTTTTCGTTTGTGGCCAGAATGGTGCTTAAAGGTTTAAATATAAGCATATTAGAAGCATTAATTGCTGCGGGAGCTTTAGATGAATTTAAAATCTCACGAAAAACGATGAAATTAAATATGACACTAGCTTTTCGTTATGCACAATTAATTCAGGTATTAAGGAATGAAAATATCACCCTAAATTATGATTTGGTAGCAATACCTAGTTTAAAACAAGAACCAGATAATTTATTAGAAAAAGCTCAAGATGAGTTAAAATATTTTGGTTTCTATTTACAAACTCATCCTTTATTATTAATTAAAAAGCAATTGCAATTAGAAAAAGAAATTATTAAATTACAAAATCTAGATAAATTGATTAATTGAAAAGTTAAAGTATTGGTTTTTATTAATCGGATTAAACAAATTAAAACTAAAGATGGTCAGTATATGTGTTTTTTAACAGTAAGTGATGATTATGGGACAAGTGATGTGACAGTTTTTAGTAATATATATATGCAATATCAAGAACAACTTAAAGAAAATACTATTGTCTTAATTAATGCTACTGTTGAAAAGTATAATGATAAAATTCATTTAGTTTTACGAACTTTAAAAGTAATAAGTATTTAAAAAAATCTTATCTAAATTAGATAAGATTTTTTTATTCATCACTGTTTTTTACTAATTCCAGAACATTAAGTTTTTTTAAATGATAAGTAGTCATAATATATGTTGATGAATAAATAACTATAATAATAACAAAACTAATTAAAATTACTCATCAAACTAAAGAGAAGGGAATTATTAAAAGAAAGAAATTTTGTAAGATATAAATAAAGATACTTGCTGTTGTTCAAGCTAATAGTACACCACCAATAAAACCAATCAATACGGAGGGAAGAAACATTGTCAGAATTAAGTTATTAATTGTTCGATATTTGTAACCTTGAATTTGTAATATTGCCATCATTTTTGAAAATTGATCTAATGATAAACTAGTAATCATGGTAATGATAATAACTGCAATAATAATGGCATTAGTAATAAATATGGCAATCATACTAGCAGCAACAGTAGCGATTTTTTTAATTAACTCTTGTTTAGTTGATAATAAATCATAGTTGTCAACAGCATTTGTATATGCTCATCCGTCAGCGCTATTATATAAACCATTTGTAGAAAATGTTGAATATCTTGTTGTAATATCAATAAGTTCGCGATTGCTTGAATAACGACCATTGGATCATAAAGCAATGTTATTAAAAGGGTCTTTTTGATAAATATCACTTGATTTAGTATTAGGAACACCAATAATATCATTAGCATAATCTTGGGCCATAAATATTATTGAATCATTATAAGAATTATGGATATCAACAACTTCATATTGATATGGACCATCAACATTACTTTCATTAGCAAAATGGTCAATACCAATTTTCATTTCTTCTGGTTTACTTTGTCAATATGCTGATGAAAGTAAGGTAAATAAATTTTTACCATTAGTTATTAAGTTAAGAGCACTTGAAAAGTCAGAGTTGTTAATGTATTGCTTAGTTTTATTTTTTCAAAAAATGCTATAAGGACGAATTACTCATCACTTATTATTAGTTTCATCAGTAGCAATAATAAATTTATCTTGGTGCCCCGTAGGTAATTGTTTAGCTTCTAAAGTTTCAAAGTAATTATTAGTTGTTGCACTAATGCCTTGATAGATAATATTACCATTGTTATCTTTAATGTCATTTTTAGGTAATCGTAAGATGACATCATTAAGATTACGATAAGTTTTAGCATTAGAATATTGTTGGGCAATGTCCTTATCATTCTCGTTAGTACCTTGATAACCATAACGATTTGTTCAACCATAAGTTACTTTGTCGCTAGCACTAGTAAATTTATCATTAGGCATTTTTCAAATATTTTCCGTGTTAGGTTGGGGTTGTCATTTACCATTAATAAATTCTTGATTTTTTGAATTATAACCTCATCAGTTATTAGGAATTTTATTTCATTTGTTTTCATTAGTAGTATATTGTAAACAACGAGTTATATTTGTAAAATCAATAATATTACCCACATTTAAATGATGCTTAATTTGTAAAGATTTATTAATGATAATGGGAATAATAATTTTATTATTAATAGTTTTAATTGTTTTTAGTTTATTTTGTAATTCATCAGATATTTTAACCATTTTATTATTTGGTTTAATACCGTGGGTTTTAATATTTTCATTGTTAATTTTTGAATTATAGTGCGTTAATAATTCATCTTCTAAGGGATTATAAGGTAAAGTATTAAAACCAATTGCAAAGCGATTTTTTGTTTTAGCATTATTTAAATATTTTTTAACAAAAGAAGGCATTTCACTGGCAATAACATTTTCCACACATTGTCTTCAATCTTGGTTATTGTCAATATCATTTGTACCATTAGCAATTAGATTAAAAATGGGACAAACAATATTGGAGACAGCATTCATTGCTGCTGTCCCATGATATTTATTTATTATCCATTGCTTCTAGTCATCCTAATGAAATTGCTTTTCCTGAAAAATCAAACATATTGTAGCTAATTTGATTAATGATATCAGAAAGATTAATACTATTAGGTGATTTTGGATTATCAATATTAGTTCAGATAGCATCATTTTTTTGTTTCCTGAATTGTAAATATAAATGGGACAGTTTTTTAAAATAATTGTATTAAATCTATTGGTCTTTTATAAGATAATGATTTTCTGGGTGTAGAATTAATTTGAAATGCTATAGAATTTAAGTCTTTTTGTTTATATGAAGATAAATCAGTAGATTTTGGTAAATATCTTCTTAAAATACCATTATTGTTCTCATTTAAACCTCTTTGACAAGGTTTGCCGGCATCTGCAAAATAAATTTTAACATTACAATTTTTTTCAATTAATTTTCATTTACTAAATTCTTTACCACGATCAAAAGTAATAGTTTTAATTGTTCCTGGTATTAATTTTGAAATAAATTTTATTATACTTTGTGTAATACTTTCTGCTTTATGATTTTTAGTTTTCAAAGGAATTGTGGTTTTTGATCATAGATCAGCTAAAGTAATAATAGAACTTTTATGATCTTTACCAACGATAGTATCTCCCTCTAAATGGCCAAATTCTTGTATATTTTTAATATTTGGAATGATTAAATTTCTTTCATGAATAGATTTACAATTATTAATTCTGCCCCTAGTTTCTTTTTGTTTATGAGGTTTATTTTTGCCTTTTCTCAATAAATTTTTTTCATCAAAACCCATTCGATTTGTTTTAAACATGTTATATAAAGTTTTTGTTGAAATATTTTTTATTTTATTTTTCTTTAAAAAATCAGCAATTATATCAAGAGCATAATTTTTAGTAATTAACAAATGATTGATAGTATTAATTTCTGTTAAAGTTAAAATTATTAATTTTCTACCTGCATTTTGTTTATTTTTTTGAACTTGATTCAATATTTCTAATGGTAATAAGTTTTGATTTAATAATTTACAAACTCTGTGTACAGTTGATTTACTATAATCAATTGCTTTGGATTGGCAACCCTTTTTAGGACACTTTTTATGTAGACTGGTATTTTCTAAATTCAACGGGAGTTAAATAATTTAAACTGCCATGAATTCGAATATTGTTATATCAATTAACAAAATCAAATAGTTCGCATTTTAGTTGTGTTAAGTTTGCAAATTTTTTACCGTTAATAAATTCGGTTTTAAAGGTTTTGTAAGTTGCTTCAGCAACAGCATTATCATATGGGCATCCTTTGGAGCTTAATGATCTTTTAATTTTAAAGGTTATTAAAATTTCATCAATAATTTTATTTTTAAACTCATTACCACGATCAGTATGAAATAAAGTTATTTTATTTAATGGTCGTGTTATCTTGTGAAAAGCTTGTTGAACTAATTCAGCAGTTTTATTTGGCCCAGCACTATAGCCAATTACTTCGCGATTAAACAAGTCAATTAATAAACAAATATAATGTCATTTAGTGCCAACTTGAACATATGTTAAATCACTAACAACAACTTCATTTGGTTTTTTGTCATTAAATTGACGATTTAAAATATTATTAATTTCGTCATTATTAACTGTTTTTTTATGATTACAATATTTTAACTTGGTGTATTTAGAAACCAAATTATTTTTGATCATAATGAATCGGATTTTTCGTCGTGATAAAATGATATTTTTTCTTATTAAAACAGCTTTAATTTTACGAGCACCATAAATCTTGCGACTTTTATTAAATGCACTGATAACTTCTTGTTCATAATTATTAACATCAAACTTGGTGCATTTATTAGTTTGATAATAATATGTTGATTTTAGTAAACCTAAAATCTTACATATTTTCCTCACTGAATATTTATTTTTGTTGTTATTAATTATTGTTATTTTTTCCCGATTATCAGTGCTGCTTGCTTTAAAATGTCATTTTCCATCCGTAATTGTTGGTTTTCTTTTCGCAAGTAAATTAATTCATTTTCTTCGACAGTGCGATTATCTTTTGCTTTAAATGACCCAGAATTATTATAATTTTTAATTCAACTATAAATAGTTGGTTTTGGTAAATTATATTCTTTCCCTAAATTAATAACACTTTTGTCATTTTTGTATAGCATTACAATTTGTTTTTTAAATTCTTCAGAGTATGAGGTTTTATTTCCCATTTTTATATTCCTTCTTTCTTAATAATTTTGAAGTCTATATAATTATGGTCCAACTTATTGTAGCCTATCCACTTTTGCTATTTTACGAATAGAAAATCCATAACTTTTATATTCTTTTATTGCTATTATTGATTCAATAGTCAGATACTTATACATTGTGCTAATTCCTTTCTTTTCTTAATTATAGAATTAACACAATTTGTTTTTTATATAAGTGTCCTTTTTAATTTTACATTTCAGGTTTCATATATTCAGAAATTAAACGATTTTCACCAATTGGATACATTGGATCAGTAGTTTCATATTCAATTCCTTGTCAAGGAAAGAAATTATAGCGATTTAAGGGCATATTATTAATTCCTTGATAAAATTCAACACTAGTTTGATAGTTGATATCATGATAATATGATTTGTCTAGTGATAAAATATTAATCGGAATTAGTAACGATAACGAGATAGTAAACGAAGCAATAAGAATTGTTAAGGCCATTAAAAAAAGTTTTTTATAAGAAACAGCAGCTAAAATAATACGAAAACGAGTTTTAAAACTACTAAAAGCAAAATAGCGATGATAAATTTTTAAGCTGAATTATACTTGTAAGTGCAAGTAAATAAAATTGCAAAAGATTTCATATAAAAATTTCATGATGCTAAGTTTATTTTAGAAAAAGTAAATTTAAGGAGTTTTTATATGGGATACAAACATCTTGGCATAGATGAAAGAATTTATATTGAGAATCAATTGAAATTTAAAGTAAAAATTAGTGAAATAGCTAAAAATCTTAATCGAAGTATTAGTACTATTAATCGAGAAGTTAATAGAAATAAAGATAATAATCATTATTTTTCATTAATTGCACAAAATAAAGCAGAAAATAGAAAACAATTACATGTTTATTTTCATAAATTTAAAAATAGAGAATTAGTAAAATATGTACAACAAAAATTATTATTAGGTTGATCGCCTGAACAAATTTATGGCAGAATTAAAAATTTTCATCAAGAATGAATTATTAGTTTTAAAACAATTTACAATTGAATTTATTCTGGATTACTTGAAAAGGTTACTAGTAAAAATTTAAGAAGAAAAGGTAAGAAACGAAAATCTCAAGAAAATCGGGGTAAATTTAATGGTAAATCCATTAAAGAACGAAATGTTAATAATCGCATAACTCTTGGCCATTGAGAAGGTGATACTGTAGTATCATCACGAGGTAAAAGTAAATCATGTTTAATAACTTTAGTTGAAAGAACATCAAGATTTACTTTAGCAATATTAGTTGAAAATAGAACTACTAAAGTTATTAACAAAAATATTAGTCATTATTTATCAATTCTTCCAAATAATCTTGTTAAGACTATAACATTTGATAGGGGTAAAGAATTTGCTAATTGACAACAACTTGAAAAAAATTTAAATGTGAAAATTTATTTTGCTGATGCATATTCGCCTTGACAAAGAGGTACTAATGAAAATACTAATGGTTTAATTAGAGAAAAATTTCCTAAAAAATTTAATTTTTCAAACACTACTAAAAATGCAGTTCATAAATTTATATTGTCTTTAAACCAAAGACCAAGAAAAATACTAAATTATCTTTCGCCAATCGAATATTTGGTTAGAAAAATAATTTAGTTGCACTTAACTTTACAATTTGGCTTAAAATAAATTTTGATGATTTATTATAGTTAATCTGAGAATGAAATAGTTCACTAATTGGGATATTAATAGCTTTTAAAACTATGACACTAGCACAAGTGATTGTTAAGATGGCAAGAACAAAAAAACCAATCGCTAAACTAGTAAAATCAAGGTAGATGGTGTTATTAGGAATAATAAACATACTACTAAAAATTTCTATAATTGCAATTTGACCAATAGTACCTAAAAATCAACCAATTGGTAAGGCAATACAACAACTAAGAATAGCATAAACTCAATATGATGAAGTAATAGCAAATTTTGAATAACCTAATGCTCTTAGAGTTCCAATTTGCTGATAATTTCTTTCTACGGCTTTTTTAATTATTAGAGAAAAAATTAAAAAACTAATAATGGCAATGAATATAGTAGTAATACTAATAATTATTTTATAACCTGAATTGTAAATATAAATGGGACAGTTTTTTAAAATAATTGTATTAAATCTATTGGTCTTTTATAAGATAATGATTTTCTGGGTGTAGAATTAATTTGAAATGCTATAGAATTTAAGTCTTTTTGTTTATATGAAGATAAATCAGTAGATTTTGGTAAATATCTTCTTAAAATACCATTATTGTTCTCATTTAAACCTCTTTGACAAGGTTTGCCGGCATCTGCAAAATAAATTTTAACATTACAATTTTTTTCAATTAATTTTCATTTACTAAATTCTTTACCACGATCAAAAGTAATAGTTTTAATTGTTCCTGGTATTAATTTTGAAATAAATTTTATTATACTTTGTGTAATACTTTCTGCTTTATGATTTTTAGTTTTCAAAGGAATTGTGGTTTTTGATCATATATCAGCTAAAGTAATAATAGAACTTTTATGATCTTTACCAACGATAGTATCTCCCTCTAAATGGCCAAATTCTTGTATATTTTTAATATTTGGAATGATTAAATTTCTTTCATGAATAGATTTACAATTATTAATTCTGCCCTTAGTTTCTTTTTGTTTATGAGGTTTATTTTTGCCTTTTCTCAATAAATTTTTTTCATCAAAACCCATTCGATTTGTTTTAAACATGTTATATAAAGTTTTTGTTGAAATATTTTTTATTTTATTTTTCTTTAAAAAATCAGCAATTATATCAAGAGCATAATTTTTAGTAATTAACAAATGATTGATAGTATTAATTTCTGTTAAAGTTAAAATTATTAATTTTCTACCTGCATTTTGTTTATTTTTTTGAACTTGATTCAATATTTCTAATGGTAATAAGTTTTGATTTAATAATTTACAAACTCTGTGTACAGTTGATTTACTATAATTAATTGCTTTTGCTATTTTACGAATAGAAAATCCATAACTTTTATATTCTTTTATTGCTATTATTGATTCAATAGTCAGATACGGACGCATAAAGTTTTGTTAGGTATGAAAAGATTTGAATAAGTATTAAGACAGTCAGCAATGATTGTCTTTTTATTTTATAAGGTGTTAAAAATTTGTTCTTTGAAAATTAAATACAAGTGAATTAATAATGTTGGTATGTATTAAAGCACGATAAATTGTGGGTGGTCGCCATAACCAAAAGAAGTTTTACCAGTTGATAGATAACATCCTATTAGCTATAGCAATTTGTTTCATTTTGCAATAAAAAAATGAATGGGTGGATTTCCTAAAAATATACACGCTATTAAATTAGTTCCAAGGGTAGGATGCGGATGTTAAAGTGTAGAAATTTCTATATAGGGGTATACTAAGTTTAAAATTATTAAAATCTTTATCTAATTAAAAAAACAAAATTTACTAACAAAGCTTGTTAAACACTTAAATCTGCGATATATAAGTGTTTAAAAAACTTAGTCAACTAACTTAGTTAATGTAACTTAGTTTATAACAAATAAGAAAGGTAATTTATTATGAAAAACATTGAAAACATTTTCTTAAATACTAAAAAATATCTCTTAAAAGAAACACAAAACGCAATGTTTATTAAAGCACCTAAAATTCCATGATTTAATGAACAAATCGGCATTTGGTTTCCAAAGCGATTTGTTTATAAAGGAAAATATGAAAATTCGATTTGTATTGGAATAATAAAAGATAGTAAATATCAAGTAATTTCAATTAATCAACAAGAGCAAGAAACCAAGTTAATTAAAGGACAAGAATTATTAGGCTTCTTCATTGCCGAAAAAGAAAACAACAAAAAAGATATAAATTATAACTATTTTAAAGGAGCTTAAAAATGAATATTGCAATTGGACTAATATTTATTATTATCAGCATTATGCTGTCAGCATATTTTGCTTATAAAATTTATGCCAAAATAAAAATTAGAATTAAATATAAAAATGCCATTAAAAATAATACTGGTAATTTCACAAAAGACGAAAAAGTGTTTATTGCTCGCTTTGAAGAATGAGTTAAAACCCCTAATTCAAAAGAAAATAATGCGGATAAAAAATAATGTTTTGAGAAATTATTATGGAATTTTTAAAACTGTTTGTTCCGATAGAAAAAATGCCTGCACAAGTTGCGTTTATTGCCGGATTAATTATTATCATTACTTTTCTTTTCGCATTAATTTCAATTATATATTTACCAATAAAAATGATTTTTGGGAGATAAAAAATGACAATAAACTTAAAAGAATTTGATTGAGAACAAATCAAACAAACTTTCTGAGATTTATTTATTCAAATTACAACTATTCCGGCTCATATTAGTGGTGGTAAAGAAATTGATTTAACTCAAGAAACACTTTGACTTTTAATAGCAAACATTGCTTTTTGATTCTTAACAGCGATTATGGTGTGATTTATTTTAATGCTACTTTGAAAAACCATATCAGTATTTAGATAGGGAAAAAATTAATGTCAAGAAGTTACATCGTGATGCATTCTCGAAGAAAATCAAAATTAATTAGGAAAAAATGCAATCGTGTTAAGGTTAATCGTGGTTTTAACAAATTTAAGAAAAACTTTTAATATAAATGATGAATGTTTTAAAAAGAAAGGGGGTGATTATATGATTGGAACTTTATTGGCAGATGCACCAGCAACAGTAGAAAAAATAACAGCCAGTGACGCAATGACTAAATTATGAAATGCGATCATAACAGCGTTTACTAAAATATGAGAAATTATTGCTGTTAATATGCCACAAGTCGGTAACTTCTTTGCTGACTACTGAATATTCATTTTTCCATTTATTTTGGCAATATTCTTTATTTGCTTTAAAATGTTTGAAAAATTACTTGGAGCAGTACGCTAACAAAAAAATAAAGTGAGGTGCAAGATGAAATTTTGCAAATGAATAATAGAAAAAAATAACCATTTTATTGAATTAAATCGCATCTCATTTTTAATTTTATGACATTGAGGAGCAATTTGATATATTTACAACGGTTATTTTAAAAACATTGTAAGCTATTTATTTTTAGCAGGTTGTATTTTAATTTTTCTTTTTAAAATCGGTAATTTAACACAAATTAACAAAGTTATTAACTTCTTAAAAAACTCACCATTAAATATTGTTATTGGTTCATTAGGAACTGGAAAAACCGCTTTTCTAGTATACGCATCAAAATTACTAAAAAAGAAAAAATATCATATCGTATCAACATTTCCATTACTAGAAACTCAAAAATTAAGTTTAGGGCATATGGGATTATTAGACTTTGATTATCCGGTATTGCCAGACAAAACCTTACTTTTGTGAGATGAAACCAATTTATTTTTAGAAGGAACTGACTGAGAAAAAAATAATACCAAAAACGAAGAAACCGGTATCCAAGAATATTTCGCTCTGGCACGGCATTTTGGTCATATTGTGCTTGCTAGCGGTCAAAGAGATAAACATATTTGAGTTAAAGTTCGTGATATTGCCAATAATGTGATTGTGGGAATTCGTAAAAAACCCGTTAATATTTTTCGTCCCTACTTAAAAGTCATCTATGGCACCTTTACTAGCATTGAAGAATATGAACGCTGAAGAAACACCTTAATTGATGCTAAAAATAGTAAAAGGGGTCGTCGCATTAAATATCGTGATATTCCTGAACTTGATATTTATTTTTTTAAACTAAAAATTCCTTTACCAATACTTAACACTTACAATTCTTTTTACCTAGCATTTTTAAGAGATTACTTAAATTCAAAAGTAAATCCTGATTATGAAGATAAATACTATACTGATACGGCAATTGATTTAGAAGACTTAGAATACTTAAAAATGGATAAATTTAGCAAATTTTTAAGAAAAATGAAAGAAAAGGAACAATAAAAAATGGAAAATCTCGCAAAAATGGCCGACTTTCTTGCCCAAATGCTTTATAAAGTTTTTGATTTAATTTGAAGTCTTGAAGTGCCGGGAACAAAAATTCAACTAATATTTCCCTTGTTCTTAACGCTGGCTGTAGAATTTCTTATGGCAATTATTCTTGGATTTGGTATTCAACAAGTTAATTTAGAAAAACAACGCCAATATGCGGTTAAAAATAAAGGGCGGTTAAGTGCGTGAGGAAAAGCTAAAAAACAAATAAAACCAATAAAAACAAAACAAGGTAACTAACAATGTTTAAACTAATTATTATTTTTATCTTAATAACTGTTCTTGGGTTATTAGCTGGTAGTCATTTTGAAACTTTAACGAACTATATTAGCGAAGGGCTTGCCAATTTCCAAAAGTTTATTACGAGCAATTTAACAATTTTAGAACTATTTAAACCAATGGCACGAACATTTTCGCAACATCCAATCTTTACTATTCTTGGTGTTACTTGTGTACTTATTGCCTTATTTATTGTGATTAAAGGACGATAAAAAATATGAAAGAAGAATTAAAATGAAAAAACTTTTAGTAAAATTATTTAAAAAAGATAATTCAAAAGAAAAAACGCCGTTAAAATTAAGAATTAAAAATTCTTTTAAAAAACAGTGGTTAAAAATAGTGTTAAGTATCATTTTTATCTTTATAAGCTTATTAATTTGTGCATTAACAGCAATCGATACTAAATGAATAACTGGAACAAGTGACGAATTTAATAATTTTATGAATGAAGAAATGGTTAAATTCTTTGGCAAGTTCAATAGTGGTATTATGCTGGCAGGAATATTTGTTTTTTGATGAGGCGCAGCAATATACTTTGCAATTAAATTTGAAAAATTAATCCGCTTTATTATTCAAAAAATTAAAGCAAAAAGAGCCTTGAAAAATGAAATCAAACAAACTCATTAATTTTTTAAAAAAATATTGATGAATAATACTTAATTACATTATATTCATATCTTTAAGTATAGTTTTATTATTACATACAGATATTGAAAATTTGCAACAATTTATTAAAAATTTTGGAGCAATTGGTAAGTTAATGATTATAGGTTATTCATTAGTATGAGTAACCATAACAGAAATAGTAAACTGCTTAATTCGTTTTATATTAAAAAAGATTAAAGCTAAAAGAATAATGAAAAATAAAATATTTTAAAAAGGAGTGATAAAAATATTTATGAAAATATTTACCGTGTTAATTATTAGTTTCAATAACATTTTTACCATTCCACAAAACATTAATAATGACAAATCAACAGCACAATCACTAATTAGAAGTAAAAGGCAAAATAATGAATCATACGAATTAAACTTAAAAAAATCAAAATTAACACTTAAATCATCAAAAGATGACAACAGCAAGTGAAATCAAAAATGAGAAACAAAAGTTAATGTAGAAAATGAATTTATGCCCAAAAACTTGCCTCCACGAACGAAACTTAATGATTGAGAATTTTATGTTGACAAAAATGACAAGATTACACTGCCAATATTAAAATCATTAGAATATGATTTAAATTGAGAAAAAAACAGTGAACCAAGATATTGAGAAAATAAAGATTTTTTATCATATCAAAATAAAAAATTAAAAAACCTGAATTGTAAATATAAATGGGACAGTTTTTTAAAACCTGAATTGTAAATATAAATGGGACAGTTTTTTAAAATAATTGTATTAAATCTATTGGTCTTTTATAAGATAATGATTTTCTGGGTGTAGAATTAATTTGAAATGCTATAGAATTTAAGTCTTTTTGTTTATATGAAGATAAATCAGTAGATTTTGGTAAATATCTTCTTAAAATACCATTATTGTTCTCATTTAAACCTCTTTGACAAGGTTTGCCGGCATCTGCAAAATAAATTTTAACATTACAATTTTTTTCAATTAATTTTCATTTACTAAATTCTTTACCACGATCAAAAGTAATAGTTTTAATTGTTCCTGGTATTAATTTTGAAATAAATTTTATTATACTTTGTGTAATACTTTCTGCTTTATGATTTTTAGTTTTCAAAGGAATTGTGGTTTTTGATCATATATCAGCTAAAGTAATAATAGAACTTTTATGATCTTTACCAACGATAGTATCTCCCTCTAAATGGCCAAATTCTTGTATATTTTTAATATTTGGAATGATTAAATTTCTTTCATGAATAGATTTACAATTATTAATTCTGCCCCTAGTTTCTTTTTGTTTATGAGGTTTATTTTTGCCTTTTCTCAATAAATTTTTTTCATCAAAACCCATTCGATTTGTTTTAAACATGTTATATAAAGTTTTTGTTGAAATATTTTTTATTTTATTTTTCTTTAAAAAATCAGCAATTATATCAAGAGCATAATTTTTAGTAATTAACAAATGATTGATAGTATTAATTTCTGTTAAAGTTAAAATTATTAATTTTCTACCTGCATTTTGTTTATTTTTTTGAACTTGATTCAATATTTCTAATGGTAATAAGTTTTGATTTAATAATTTACAAACTCTGTGTACAGTTGATTTACTATAATCAATTGCTTTTGCTATTTTACGAATAGAAAATCCATAACTTTTATATTCTTTTATTGCTATTATTGATTCAATAGTCAGATACTTATACATTGTGCTAATTCCTTTCTTTTCTTAATTATAGAATTAACACAATTTGTTTTTTATATAAGTGTCCTTTTTAATTTTACATTTCAGGAAATAATTGTATTAAATCTATTGGTCTTTTATAAGATAATGATTTTCTGGGTGTAGAATTAATTTGAAATGCTATAGAATTTAAGTCTTTTTGTTTATATGAAGATAAATCAGTAGATTTTGGTAAATATCTTCTTAAAATACCATTATTGTTCTCATTTAAACCTCTTTGACAAGGTTTGCCGGCATCTGCAAAATAAATTTTAACATTACAATTTTTTTCAATTAATTTTCATTTACTAAATTCTTTACCACGATCAAAAGTAATAGTTTTAATTGTTCCTGGTATTAATTTTGAAATAAATTTTATTATACTTTGTGTAATACTTTCTGCTTTATGATTTTTAGTTTTCAAAGGAATTGTGGTTTTTGATCATATATCAGCTAAAGTAATAATAGAACTTTTATGATCTTTACCAACGATAGTATCTCCCTCTAAATGGCCAAATTCTTGTATATTTTTAATATTTGGAATGATTAAATTTCTTTCATGAATAGATTTACAATTATTAATTCTGCCCCTAGTTTCTTTTTGTTTATGAGGTTTATTTTTGCCTTTTCTCAATAAATTTTTTTCATCAAAACCCATTCGATTTGTTTTAAACATGTTATATAAAGTTTTTGTTGAAATATTTTTTATTTTATTTTTCTTTAAAAAATCAGCAATTATATCAAGAGCATAATTTTTAGTAATTAACAAATGATTGATAGTATTAATTTCTGTTAAAGTTAAAATTATTAATTTTCTACCTGCATTTTGTTTATTTTTTTGAACTTGATTCAATATTTCTAATGGTAATAAGTTTTGATTTAATAATTTACAAACTCTGTGTACAGTTGATTTACTATAATCAATTGCTTTTGCTATTTTACGAATAGAAAATCCATAACTTTTATATTCTTTTATTGCTATTATTGATTCAATAGTCAGATACTTATACATTGTGCTAATTCCTTTCTTTTCTTAATTATAGAATTAACACAATTTGTTTTTTATATAAGTGTCCTTTTTAATTTTACATTTCAGGAAACATAAAAATGAAAGTACAAGAATGAGATAAAAATGAAAGATATGCCAAATGAAAAATATTAGAATTTAACGCACAATCAGAAATTAAACCCTCGACTGATATTGATTTACCAGAAAAAACCACCAAATTTGATGGCAACCATAACTATAACGATGTTGTTGATAATCTTGATTACTTAATGATTCACCGTGGTGATTTTGATAAATTTAATTACTCGTATCTCTATTGAACGCCCGTATTTAATTTCATTGACACCCTAGAAAAAGGTTATTACAAAGAATTTACGATTAAAAATCACGGCTTTAAAGAGGAGAGTTATTTTTATCATAAAACTTCTAGTGATAAAAATGTAGTAAATGAAAATGTTTTGAAAATTAAGGCATTTAACAAAACTCTAATTGCTGGAAATAAGTATTTACAATTGCTACACGGTGAAAATGAAATCTGAAAATATGGCACTACGAATTCTAACGATTATTACCTAATTAAATATCTTTTTGGTACCTTAAATTACCTCAATGTTAGATTTAGTTTTCTACGCTATGACCCCGATTTAAAAAATGATATTTACCTTTATTTTAAAAACAACATTCCTAGTATTAACAATAGCGATTACAAAAATATTTTTAACGAAATCTATGAAATTCTTGGCAATTTCTTTGCTAGTTTATTTTATGTGACTTTTGATATGGACGAAAAAACTCATACCGAAATTGATTTTAAGGGTGTAGAAAACTATAAGAAGGATTACTTTATTCAAATCGGTTTCTTTTATCGTTCATTAATTACCTTTTATCCCAAAAAATACTTAGTAAATATTATAGGAAACTCAGAATTATTACTAAGAAGTTATTTCTTTACTTTTGACAAAAAAATGCACCAAGATAATTACAATGCTATTAACAACACCAATGGCATTTATCAAATTAATTTTAATGTCCTTAAATCTTATGATAATAAACTCATTGCCTTGCCAACCAACAAAACCGCTAACAGTATTAATTATCTAAATACCGATATTGATATTCGTTATGGTATTAACATTTTTACCTTAACTTTTCCACTTTATCACAAAGAGAATATCTCCAACTACAATTTTAAAATTTATGACTTTAATGTATTAAATTCAACAGCCTTTATCCCTGATGGCTCAAATAACAGTGAATGAGACGATTTAATTCCACCAGCAAATTGCAAATATTCTGGACGATGAATACCAACCTTTAATGATATTGGTTGTGCCATTCAAAATGCTAGTATCAAAATGATAAACTGAATACTCACAGCTTCACAAATCATCACGATTTTGCGACCGTTAGCAATTATTGCAAAAGCAACAGTTAACTTTTCAACCGCCATTTTTCCAGTTTTTAAAACGGTACCAGCTTTTTACTATACCTTTCAATTTTTAATCGGTTTTGCCATTTTTCTAATGATATTAAGAATTTTTGTATAATTATATATATATATATATATTGAAAAAACAAAATGAAGGAGTTAAATTTATGAAAATTTTAAATATAATAGCTCTTTTGGGGCTGACAACATTGCCAATAGTTGGGTGTTCTAAAAAAGAAAATAAACCAATATTACAAATTAAGAATGAGTCATACGAATTAAACTTAAAAAAATCAAAATTAACACTTAAATCATCAAAAGATGACAACAGCAAGTGAAATCAAAAATGAGAAATAAAAGTTAATGTAGAAAATGAATTTATGCCCAAAAACTTGCCTCCGCGAATGAAACTTAATGATTGAGAATTTTATGTTGATAAAAATGACAAGATTACACTACCAATATTAAAATCATTAGAATATGATTTAAATTGAGAAAAAAACAGTGAACCAAGATATTGAGAAAATAAAGATTTTTTATCATATCAAAATAAAAAATTAAAAAACATAAAAATGAAAATACAAGAATGAGATAAAAATGAAAGATATGCCAAATGAAAAATATTAGAATTTAAAACTGAATTTAAAAATAATTAAACTGTTAAAATCGCTACCCCAAAATGTAGCTTTATATGACGATACTGCTCTTAAACAATTTTTTCATTTTTTCTATTTTGACAAAATAAAAAAGCAGTATTTAAGTTTAAATACTGCTTTAGTAAAAATATTTTTAATCTTAATTTAAATTAGATAATTAACAAATATATTAAAATTAAAATTTGAAGTCAGGTTATTTCTGCATAACACATATAAGAAATATTTTAATTTTTTAATTAATAATGTTAAATTTTATTCTACTCCTAGTCAATCGCCTTCAGTGTTGGTTATAATGACAAAACCATCATTTTCATTATCTAATATTTCAAAATAACCATTTATTTGTTCGAAATGAAGTACTATTACTTTTACAAAAGTGTTGAAATCTTCATTTGTGACAATTCCGCCTCAACCAGAATGGTCATTTATAACAAATTTATTTTTAATAATTTTTATAATGTTTGCTGGTGAATTTTTATTTTGTTTGATTTCATTTCATGTGTTTTTGTTAATTTTAATTTTTAATTTATCATGGGCTAGAAATTTATATCATTTTTCAATGTTATCATAAACATTATGATGAATTGAAGTTGGCAACGCAATATCAGATGTTGCGTGATGATGAAAAGCAAAATATATTCATGTTCCTGCAATTGCTAATCCTCCAATTACTAAGGATAGACCTAGAGTTTCCGGAGCCAGAGCGGCAGCGGTACCAGTTTCTCCAGCTATAACTCCACCTTCAACTGCTGCTGTTTCGGCCATAGTAATTGTTTCTGCAGCGGCTAAGCTTTCTGTTGTGTTTGTTGATAAGAGCGGAGTCATTTCCATTGCTTCTGCATTTGTGACACTAGTAGCGGCGGTACCAGTGACAGTCATTTTTGTTCCATAAGCTGTTAATGCGCCCCCACTTAAAGCTGCTAATCCAGTATTTGTTAATTTTTCTTTAAAAGCTTTTTTATCGTTTTCCGGTAATGTTTGATAATAACGATTAATTTCATTTAATTTTTTTAATTTTTCTTCTTTTGAAAGCGTGTTGTATTTATTTATTGCCTTGGTAGCTATTATTTGTGCGTTGATAATATTTTTGTTTATTGATTTATTTACTACCGGGACATTTTGCTTGATTTTATTATTGTTTTTAATTAAGTTAATTTCTAAATTTTCATCATTTTTTAAACTTTTTTCTTCTGTTTTTTTATCTACAAAATGATATTCATCTTTTTGTAATGGGGTTGTTGTTGGTTCTGGTGCATTGATAATATTACCTTGATTAGCATCATCATCCTCATTATTGTTAGATAAAATAGTATGGTGTTGCGCGTGATCATCAACCGGTAATTTAATTGACTTTGTATCTGATTTTGGGGTTGTTGGTGGTAAATTATCTGGTCTTTTTGTTGTATCAACTACCGGGATATTTCCCTGATTGTCATTAATAGCAATAGGGTGGTTTGTTCGATTTTCTTCTGGTGTTAAAGCAAAATTATAATGATTGTGAATACCAGAGCCTTTTGTAAGTTCAACATAATATATCGCTATGTTATTATTATTTGAATTTTGATTAATTGGTTGATAAAAACCATTATTATTTACGCTAATATTAGCATTTAAAATATTACTCATTGCTATTATTTCTGGTGTCCCACCTCACGTTGAAGGTTGTCGCATTATTTCTAAGTAATTAGTATCAATATCATTATTATCTTGAATAAGACTTCTAAATGTTAATTCGCCATTGCGATTTGGAATTGTGTCTAAATTTGATTGTATATAATCAACAACGCGATTACGAAAGAAATTTATAACTAGATTATTTGCTGTTTGATCTTGATATCATAATTGATTTAGAATTCTATTATTTTCTAAATCATATTGTTGTAGTAATTTGTGGATATGTAATAAATATTTTAAATTTTCTTCACCAAATAATTGGATAAATCGATTTCTAAATTCTTCATTATTATTTCTCACTGGCAATAAGTAAGATGTTGATACCGACCAAAACAAACAACTATTATCCGCTGGAACATCATACAAATTATTTTGATTTGTTGTTTTAGTATTTTGATTTTGTGTGCCACTAGTTCCAGCTTGTTCACCAAAACTCACTCTTTTACTACTGCTACCTTGTGATTGACTTCCGCCAGAATTTGTATTAATGTTGCTATTAGATTTAGAAGATGAGTTTAAAAAACCAGGTTTAAATCCTCCAAAACCTGATTCATCTTTTTTCTGAGGTCCAGTTGTTTTACCTGATTTTTTAGCAATAGTAAATATAACTATTTTACCACCAGGTCAATTTTCATCATTTCAAGTAATAAGTGCAGTTGTTATATTAATATCTGTAATCTTAATTTTATTAATATCTAACCGTGGATTTAATTCTTTAACACGATTTAAAATTGTTTGTTCTTGATTATCTGATATTTCTCCTAAAGCGAATTGTGTAATAAAAGTTGATAATCAAGGAACAAATACTTTAGAACTAATTGTATTTGTTCCTAATAATTTTTTTAATTTATCTTTAATTAATTTGTTCTTTCACAGTATCATCTTGTGTTCTTCTGTCTAATCGGTCTTTTAATTTTTTAAATTCTTTTAAAAGATTTTCCACTTCTGTATAACCTTTGCGTGCTGCATAATATAAAGCAGTATTACCATTATTGTCTGTTATATTAACATCAGCACCATGAGCAAGTAATATTTTCACAAACTGAATTTGATTCTTCTGTGTTGCAAAATGTAAAGGTGTTCAATTGTTAACCTTTTTATTTGATTCATTAATATTAATTTTGTCTTTACTATTTTTATTTGTGATTAATTTAATAAAAATATTTATGTTGTTACTACTTAATGTAGTAATTAATGGTGTTAAATCAACCTTATAATCTTTTGCATTTACATCAGCACCATGATCAAGTAATATTGAAACAATGTTTAAATATTCTCTATCTATTGCAACATGTAAAGGTGTTAAACCATTGTTTTCTCTTGCATTTACATCAGTATCATAAGAAAGTAATAATTTTACTATATCAATATCACCATGAAATGTTGCAGTGTATAAAGCGGATGAATCATATTTGCCTTTTTCATCAACATTAGCACCATGAGAAAGTAATAATTTTACTATATCAATTTTATGGTTAGCTATCGCAACTTGTAAAAATGTTAGATCATTATTATTTACATTAATAAGTTCTGGTTTTTTTGTAATTATTAATTCAAACAAGTCTAAATTACCTTGTACAATTACTGACCTTATTAAATTATAATAATTATCCATTTTATTAATATTTATTACACTAGGAGTAAGATTATTATCTCATTGTTTTAGAAAATTAATTTCCTTTTCATTTGTTGTGAATAAATAATTAATATTTTTTAAAATATCAGTTTCTAAATTTATATATTCTTGATTATTAGAATTTTTAATTATACTCTCAATTTCAGGTTTAACATTTGTTTCTCAATTTTGACTTTGTATTGATGATTTTTTAAAGATTTTGTTTAGTTCTTCATTATTTTTACTTAAAAAATTTGAAAGAATAATTTGTTTATTTAATTTTTTAAAAATTTCTTTTCTTTTTTGTTCTAAATATTTACTAGATGCTGTTCATCCACCTATTAATTGTGGCTTATAATCTTTTCACTTAAGTGAATTAATTTTACTATTGAGTATTTCTTGAACATTTGTTGGAATATTTTTAAATTCAACTGGTTGGCCATTTTTTTCATAATTAAAATATTTAAGATAAGATCCAAAGCGCATCCCTTCACTGGTTACAAAAATCATGCGCACTAAATCATCTTTTATTGCTTGATTTTGTTTGTTATCGTTATCAAGAATTGCTAAATTTGCAATTGTCTTATTTAAATTTTCTTTAGTAATATTAATATTTACAGCATTTAAACTTTGTTCTGAATATGCCCCCGTATAGTTTAAATTAGTTTTTTGACAATTATATTTTTTAATTACTGCAGTATTTAAAGTTTTAATTTTTTGTTCATCAATTTTTAAGCTTTCACCTTGTAAATTTTTAAGTTTCTTATTTAATTTACCTAATTGATTTTTATTTGATGTTTCTTTAATTTGTTTTTCTAATATTTCGATATCTGCTTTATTTTTTTGTTTAACTTTTTCTACAAGTTCATCATCAAAATAAAAATATTGATTTTGATTATTAATAATTCCCAGTACATAAAAGTTATTTAAATTAATTACTAATTTTATATTTTTATTATCATTATTTTTTAATGTTAATATTAAAATTATTGTTTTATTTTCATTAAATTGAGATAATTCTAAAATTTTATCTAATTCCTTTATAATAATTTCAAGATTATCTTTACGGTCTTTTTTTCTTTTATCTGTTTCATAATAATCTGTCGTAACAATTCCTTCATTATTTATCATTCTTAACGGATCAATTTGGTTATTTTTCATAAATTCTTTTAACATTTTTTGAATATTTTCAGAATAATTTTCATCTAAAGTAATTTCTTTTTCAATAATATCAGTTTGAGCTTGCGGTGCTTGTCTTTTTTGGCGAGTTAATGTTTCTAGACTGTTTTTAATTTTATTGTTATTGTTATTAGGCTTATTGACAACTAATGGTCCGGCTGCATTACTGGTTATCAAAATTGTTCCTAGTAATTCTAAAAGTTTTTTCATACTAATCAAATTCCTTTCGTGAATTTTCGCTAACTAATAAATTTTTATAGTATTGCCCCTCTCCCTTAAATTTATAAAATTTAATTAATACAAATTAATTATAAATTATCAAATAAGAATTTTTATCATTTTCTCAGTTTATTGAATACTAAAATTTGTTAAAGTTACTATCAAGAAAGGTAATTTATTATGTTAAAAATTAATAATAATGTAAAAACCACAGAAAACAAGCATTGATTAAGTTTATTTACAACCCATAAAAATATGTATACCAATAAATGCGAACAATTAGCTAATGAATATGAAAAATTAGATGAATACTTATATAAATATCATTATCGCTTAAAACAAGGTTATAAAGTAGTTCATTTTGCAATAAGAACAATTATTACAATTTTTGGTGAAGTTATTTTTAAACGACGCCGATATAAATATTGAAATCAAAAATCAGGTAAATTTGAATATGTATGTTTATTAGATAAAGAAATTGGTCTATTACCTAAACAACGCATTTATTTTGATATCCAATTTAAAGTTTTAAGTCTTTTAGGTGATGGTAAACGCTATCGTGATGTTTTAGATGTTCTAAATCATTGTTATATTTCAAAAGCTAGTATTTCAAATATTTTAAATAAATATGATATTGCCGAATATTTTCAACTAGCAGAAAAAGAAACTAAAACTAGAATTGATGTCAAAAATAAGGACTTATATATTCAACTAGATGAGACATTTTTAGCGACATTAGATCAGAAAGTTAAACAAGACCAAAGAATTCGTTTAGTTACTTTTCATACAGGACATAAAGAAAAAAATTACAAAAATGCTCGTAGAGAGTTAGAAAATAAACGAGGTCATTTTCTAATGTTAAAAGTTGGTAAACGAATAAATACGATGGGTTATCGTGATTTATTAATTAGAGAATTACAAAAACATTATGTGAATATTAATTATGACAAAATAATTTTTTGTGGTGATGGTGCTACTTGAATTAGAGAAATTGCCAATAGTTTTGGTAATGTTAGATACATTTTAGATAGTTATCATGCTATTAAAAAATTAAAACAAACTGCATTTAATATTATTTTTGAAAATCGCAAAGTAACACTAAATAGCTGAATTAAATTATATAAGGATGGAAATCATCAAGAATTAATAAAAAACATTCGTAATATTGCTAAAAATGAATTAAATAAAGATATTAAAACAAATTTAAGAAAGGCGAGTAATTATTTCAGTAATAATAAACATGGTATTCATCATCAAAATTTAGAATGAAATATTGGTTGTAGCATTGAAAGTGATGTGTCACATTTGGTAAAACAACAATTAGGATATGGGGCAAAAATATATAATCATAAGAATTTAAATAACCTATTACATTTAAGAATGGCAAATTTAAACAAATTAAATGTATTACATTACATTAATGAAAATATTAATTCAGAAATAGAAATCAGAAAAGAAATATATAAAAGTTCATTATGAAATAAATATAATAATAAAAATGATGAAAAATTCAATAATATGATAAAATGGTAATGAATAAAAATGACAATAACAAGAAAGGTATGGTTAGTTTAGTAATTAAATAATATAATTAGCTGATTGTTTTACTTCTTCAAAGCAATACCTAAGAAAACTAAACGCGACCGTCAGATACTTATATATTGTGCTAATTCCTTTCTTTTCTTAATTATAGAATTAACACAATTTGTTTTTTATATAAGTGTCCTTTTTAATTTTACATTTCAGGTTAATAATTTCATAACATTTTATTAAGTAAAGAAGAAAAATATATATCAATTACATTAATAAATTTATTAAAAAGTTGTTTAAATTCAATGTTGTTAATGACATAATGATATTTTTCTTTAAGAATTTTTCCAATAATTGATTTTTGAAAATAAGAACTTTGATGATTAATTTGTTCTCATTTTAAATAATTAACTAGTTTAATATTATCAATAGTATATTGCTCGTTAACTTTTTTAGTTATTAGTTGCACATTTTTAGTTTTTAATGTTATTAGACTATCATCATTAGGATTATTACTAATACTAAAGTCACTAACTGTTAATTAATTTATTGCTTTCTGTAAAATCAGTGTTAGAAAAATTAAATTGCCAAATTGTAAAGTTAAGTGCAACTAAATTATTTTTCTAACCAAATATTCGATTGGCGAAAGATAATTTAGTATTTTTCTTGGTCTTTGGTTTAAAGACAATATAAATTTATGAACTGCATTTTTAGTAGTATTTGAAAAATTAAATTTTTTAGGAAATTTTTCTCTAATTAAACCATTAGTATTTTCATTAGTACCTCTTTGTCAAGGTGAATATGCATCAGCAAAATAAATTTTCACATTTAAATTTTTTTCAAGTTGTTGTCAATTAGCAAATTCTTTACCCCTATCAAATGTTATAGTCTTAACAAGATTATTTGGAAGAATTGATAAATAATGACTAATATTTTTGTTAATAACTTTAGTAGTTCTATTTTCAACTAATATTGCTAAAGTAAATCTTGATGTTCTTTCAACTAAAGTTATTAAACATGATTTACTTTTACCTCGTGATGATACTACAGTATCACCTGGATAGGCTACAATAAGTTGGACCATAATTATATAGACTTCAAAATTATTAAGAAAGAAGGAATATAAAAATGGGAAATAAAACCTCATACTCTGAAGAATTTAAAAAACAAATTGTAATGCTATACAAAAATGACAAAAGTGTTATTAATTTAGGGAAAGAATATAATTTACCAAAACCAACTATTTATAGTTGAATTAAAAATTATAATAATTCTGGGTCATTTAAAGCAAAAGATAATCGCACTGTCGAAGAAAATGAATTAATTTACTTGCGAAAAGAAAACCAACAATTACGAATGGAAAATGACATTTTAAAGCAAGCAGCACTGATAATCGGGAAAAAATAACAATAATTAATAACAACAAAAATAAATATTCAGTGAGGAAAATATGTAAGATTTTAGGTTTACTAAAATCAACATATTATTATCAAACTAATAAATGCACCAAGTTTGATGTTAATAATTATGAACAAGAAGTTATCAGTGCATTTAATAAAAGTCGCAAGATTTATGGTGCTCGTAAAATTAAAGCTGTTTTAATAAGAAAAAATATCATTTTATCACGACGAAAAATCCGATTCATTATGATCAAAAATAATTTGGTTTCTAAATACACCAAGTTAAAATATTGTAATCATAAAAAAACAGTTAATAATGACGAAATTAATAATGTTTTAAATCGTCAATTTAATGACAAAAAACCAAATGAAGTTGTTGTTAGTGATTTAACATATGTTCAAGTTGGCACTAAATGACATTATATTTGTTTATTAATTGACTTGTTTAATCGCGAAGTAATTGGCTATAGTGCTGGACCAAATAAAACTGCTGAATTAGTTCAACAAGCTTTTCACAAGATAACACGACCATTAAATAAAATAACTTTATTTCATACTGATCGTGGTAATGAGTTTAAAAATAAAATTATTGATGAAATTTTAATAACCTTTAAAATTAAAAGATCATTAAGCTCCAAAGGATGCCCATATGATAATGCTGTTGCTGAAGCAACTTACAAAACCTTTAAAACCGAATTTATTAACGGTAAAAAATTTGCAAACTTAACACAACTAAAATGCGAACTATTTGATTTTGTTAATTGATATAACAATATTCGAATTCATGGCAGTTTAAATTATTTAACTCCCGTTGAATTTAGAAAATACCAGTCTACATAAAAAGTGTCCTAAAAAGGGTTGTCAATCCAAGGGCAGTATTGTATATACGAATAAATATAGAAAACATAAATTTAGATAATTAGTGAAAATTTAATAAAATTAATAATTTTTCATTGTGTAAAAATTCAATAATATGATAAAATGATAATGAATAAAAATGACAATAACAAGAAAGGTAGGGTTAGTTTAGTAATTAAATAGTATAATTAGCTGATTGTTTTGCTTCTTCAAAGCAATACCTAAGAAAACTAAACGCGACCCACACCCTTATAATAGGTTGACAAAATATACGGTATATTCTATACTTGTTTGGTGCATTAGATATTGCTATTGCATATATAAAAAGTAAATAAAAATTTAATACAATTATTGTGAAGAACTCGGGTTTTATTTAAGTAGTATTTGAATGAATAATGTCTTGGGTCTTTGTTTTTTAGAGCGGGGTTGCTATGGCGGATATTAATAAAAGAATGGAATTGTTAGTTAATCATTTGAAGGAGTATGGCTTTGTTTTTCAGGGTTCGCAAATTTATGGTGGGTTAAGTAATAGTTGGGATTATGGTCCGTTGGGAGCACAGTTGAAAAATCGTTTGCAACATTTGTGATGGGAACGGTTTGTGACGAATCATCCTTTGAATGTTGGACTGGATAGTGCCATTATTATGAACAGTAGTGTTTGGGAGGCTTCGGGGCATCTTGATAATTTTTACGATTTATTTGTGGATTGTAAAAGTTGTATTAAGCGGTTTCGGGTGGATCATTTGTTAAGCAATGTGACTGTTGATTTTCAAAAATTGCGTGCTGATGAATTGCAAGCCTTATTAAAAGAACATCAAGTTGTGTGCCCTAATTGTAAGAATAATAATTTTACAGCGGTTCGTTCATTTGATTTGATGTTCAAAACTCAACAAGGGGTTTTAGCAAATGATCAAGGTGTTGTTTATTTACGACCAGAAACAGCGCAAGGAATTTTTGTAAATTTCAAAAATATTCAACGAAGTTTAAGAAAGAAATTGCCCTTTGGGGTAGGTCAAATTGGAAAAGCTTTTCGTAATGAAATTACTCCGGGACACTTTATTTTTCGGACAAGAGAATTTGAGCAAATGGAATTGGAATTTTTTTTTAATCCTAATGATCAAACGGAGTGATTTGATTATTGATTAAGTTATTGTCAGCAATTTTTATTAGATGTTGGTATTAAACAGGGTAATTTTAGTTTAAATGAACACGAAGATAGTGTTTTAGCTCATTATGCGAAGCGAACTGTGGATATTGAATATAATTTTCCTTTTGGTAAGCAAGAGTTATGGGGTATTAGTAATCGTTCTTCTTTTGATTTAAAAACGCATAGTGAACATAGTGGTGAAGATTTAAGTTATTTAGATTCAGAATTAAATGCGAAAATATTTGCGAATGTTATTGAACCGTCAGTCGGTGTTGGCAGATTAATGTTGGCTATTTTAAATGATGCTTATGATGTTGAGATTTTGCCAGATAATAGTAAACGCACGATATTGCGATTAAATCATAATTTGGCTCCTTATTATATTGCTATTTTACCTTTAAGTAAGCAATTAAATGAAGAAGCGTATAAATTATATGAAGAGTTAGCTAACGATTTTTTAGCAACTTATGATGAAACGCAAAGTATTGGGAAAAGATATCGTCGTCAAGATGCTATTGGAACGCCTTATTGTATTACGGTTGATTTTAAAAGCTTAAGACGGTGAAGAAGAAGTATAACGGTGCGTTTTCGCGACACGATGGTGCAAAAACGAGTAAAAGTTAGAAAATTAAGAAAATACCTTAAACACTTGCAAGAACAAAATTAAAGTGTAAGGAGAAATAAAGCTAGTATGGTTAATCCTGAAAAAATTTCTCTCATTAGAACGAGAACTAATATTACTGAAATTATTGGTCAATATTTAAAATTGCAAAAAAAAGGTCGTAACTATTGAACAGTTTGTCCTTTTCACGAAGACAATGCGCCTTCAATGAGTGTTTCTCCTGAAAAACAAATTTATCGGTGTTTTTCTTGTCAAGCTTCTGGGAATGTATTTACTTTTTTGCAAAAATATAAAAAAATTTCCTTTTTAGAAGCTTTAAAAGAAGTAGCAGCACTTGTAAATATTGATTTACAAGAATTAGAGCAATGAACAAAAAATAAATATGATAGTGAAAATTTGAAAATATTTGCGATTAATGCTTTAGCTTGTGAATACTTTATGTATCATTTAGATAGCAAAATTGGTATTCAAGCAAAAAAATATTTAGAACAGCGAAATATTGATAATAAGTTAAGAGAACAATTTAGTATTGGATTGGCGCCTAGCGAAGATGGACTAGTAGCATATTTACAACAAAAAGGTTATAAACCTAGTGAATTAGTTATTTCTGGTTTAGTTGTTTATCAAAATAATCATTTTAATGATTATTTTAGAAATCGGATTATGTTTCCGATTCGTGATATAGAACATAATATCATTGGTTTTTCGAGTCGTTCATATTTGGAAAATCAACAACCAAAATATATGAATACCTTAGAAACTAATATTTTTAAAAAAAATCAATTATTGTATAACTTAAGTTTTGCAAAAAATCATTTGCATCAAGATAAGTATTTATTAATTTGTGAAGGATTTATGGATATTATTGCTTTAAGCAAAATTGGCATTAACAATGCCGTTGCCATTATGGGAACAAGTTTAAGTGCACAACATTGTTCAATATTAAAAAAGGTTACTAATGAAATTATTTTATTTTTGGATGGTGATGATGCTGGAATTATAGCTGCGTTTAAAATGATTAGTGAATTATGATATCACAAATTTAATGTTAAAGTAGTAAACAATCCAACAACATTGGATCCCGATGATTTAATTAAAAAAGAAGGTGCAGTAGCAGTTCGCGCTTTAATTAAAAATAGTATTCATCCTTTAGACTTTGTTTTAAATTATTTTCAAAATAATTTAGATTTAAAGAAAATTGATAATGTGACTGAACTTTTAAAAAAAGTTACTCCATTTTTTCAGTTATTACATAGTGCTGTTGAAGTAAATTTTTATTTAAATAAGTTGGAAACAATAACTAATTTGAATAAAAAAATCCTTGAACAAACATTGTTTGCTAAGCAAACAATAGAAACTACTGATAAAATAAATCCTAAAAATGCTGGGGCTAATAAGAATTTATATTTAAATCCGATTGAGAAATCGGAAAATATTATTATATTTTCGTTACTTTATACAAAAGAAACATTAACTAATAGCGAATTAAATAATTTTTCCTTAATTGATCCCATTAAAAAAGTTTTATTATCAGAAATTATTAGTTGATATGATAAAAATCCGCAAGCAGGAAAAGTAAATTATGAAGATTTTCTAAAATCATTACAACAAGAACAAGTAAAAAAGTCGTTAGAAATGATTTATAGTCTTTATAATAAACAAGAATTTGTTTATCGCCCTAAGTTAATTAATGATTGTCAAGAAACTATTTATAATTATTTAATTAAATTAGAAAAAGATAAATGAGCAAAAAAATGATTAGCAACTAATAATGTTAATGAAAAAATAGCAATTGGGGAAAAAATTATTAGTTTGTCAAAAAATATTAAAAGAGAAAAGAGTGGTCAATAGATGCGAAAAAGAATATTTAAAAAAATAAAAACTTTTGATGAGATTAAGTATGACTTATTAAAAAAGATTAAAAAAAATGATAATCATATTAGTCAAGAAGAGGTTTTAAAAGCATTTGAAATGTTAGATATTGAAGATGGACTCTTAGAATCTTTTATTAATGAACTACAAAATGATGGTGTTGTTTGAACCGATTTAGTTGATGATGATGAAGTTGAAGTTGATATTGATTTAGAACATTCTGATTTTGAAGATGATGGTATTGTTAAAGAGCGAGCTATTTTTGATGAAGATGATGATATTATTATTAACTTTAAAAATAATGGTCCAAGTATTTCTAATGAAACTAAAATTCATGACATTATTAAAGCCTACTTTAATCGTTTAGGTTCAAGTAAAATTTTAACAAAAGAAGAAGAAGTAAAATATGCAAGAATGTTGGATTCATCTGATCTTGAAATTAAACAATATGGACGAAATAAGTTAATTATTTCTAACTTAAAGTTAGTTGTTTCAGTAGCTAGAAGGCATACTAATCGTGGTTTAGATTTTTCAGATTTAATTGAAGAAGGAAATATTGGTTTAATGAAAGCAGTTGATCGTTTTGATTATCGCCGAGGATTTAAATTTTCTACTTATGCAACTTGATGAATTCGTCAAGCAATTACAAGAGCGATTGCTGATCAAGCAAGAACGATTAGAATACCGGTTCATATGGTGGAAACTATTAATAAATTAACAAGAATTGAACGCCAATTAACTCAAGAATTAGGTCGGGAACCAACCCATACTGAAGTTGCAGAAAAAATTGGTTTGGGAATGACTGCTGAAAAAGTTCGTGAAATTAAACGATTATCAATGGAACCAGTTTCTTTAGAAAAACCAATTGGCGAAGAAGATGATACACACTTTGCTGATTTTGTTGAAGACAAAGATATTTTTTCACCAGATGATTATGCTGAACGAGAATCATTACGAGAACAATTAGATAAGGTTTTTGAAGAAATCTTAAATAAACGCGAGGAAAAGGTTATTCGGATGCGTTTTGGTTTACTACCAACTAAAATTCGATCGCTAGTTGATTTAGCAGAAGAGGGAAGCGAAAAAGATGAATTAATTAGTGAAATAATGAATTTAGATTTTAAGTTTGATACGCCAATTGAAAAGGTAATTAATTTAAATGATTATGTTATTGATAAATATTTAACTAAGTATGATTCACCAAAAACATTAGAAGAAGTTGGTAGTGAATTTGGTGTTACCAGAGAAAGAATTCGTCAAATTGAAGCTAAAGCTTGTCGCAAACTAAGAAGTCCTTCAAAGTCAAGAGTTTTGAAAGATTTTTATAAAGGTTAATAATGAAACTATCTCATCGTTTAGCAACAATTGCTAATTTAGTTAATCCTAATGATATTGTTGCTGATATTGCTTGTGACCACGGTTTAGTTGCTATTTATTTAGTAAAGAAAAAAGGAATGAATAATATTTTTGTTAGTGATATTAATCCTAAAGCATTAGTACAAGCTCAGAAAAATATTATTCAAAATCAATTACAAAATAATATTTTTCCAATTTTAGGAGATGGCATTAAATGAATTAATGCTAGTGATAACATTAATTGTGTTATTATTGCGGGATTAGGTGCCAAGACAATTATTAATATTTTAACTAATGATTATCAATCAATTAATCGTTATATAATTCAAACAAATAATGAAATGTCTAAAATTCGTAAATGAGTCCAAGACCACAATTATTTTATTGAAGACGAATTATTAATTAAAGATAATAATTTTATTTATGAGATTATTGTTATTAATAAAACGCACGGTTGTTTAATTGTTAGTGATGAACAAATTATGTTTGGACTAAATTTAGAAAATAAATATGAGTTATTATTTAACAAAATGTGAACCGACAAACTTTTTCATTATGAAAATATTATCAATAAATTAACCCCAAATCAAATTAATGCCATAATGAATTTACAAGTTTTGTTAATTAGAAATAAATTGCAAAAGCAAAAGGAGAAATAAAGATGATTAATGTTAATGATTTACGCAATGGCATGACTTTTAGACATAGTGGTAATCTATTTTTAGTCTTAGATACTGGTCGTGCTCAAGCTGGAAGAGGCCAAGCAAATGTTAAAGCTAAAGTTAAAAATTTGCGAAGCAATGCAATTATTAATTTAACTTTTACTAGTGGTGATAAAGTTGAACGGGCGCATCTTGATAAACGCGTGATGCAATATTTATATAGTGATGGAAATAACTTGATTTTTATGGATAATGAAAGTTATGAACAAGTTGAAATTAATAAAACAAAAATGGCATGAGAATTAAAGTTTTTAACTTCTAATTTACCAGTTCAAGTATTACAATATGATAATGAAATTTTAACGATTTCGTTACCAGATAAAGTAACTTTAAAAATTATTGAAGCTGAACAGGCTGTTAAACGTGATAGTAGTTCTTCGCCAAGCAAAAGAGCAGTTGCTGAAACTGGATTAGCATTACAAGTACCATTATTTATTAATACAGATGATTATATTGTTGTTTCCACAGTTGATGGTAAATATCAGCACCGAGCTTAAAATAACCTAAAAGGTTATTTTTTTTATGTCATAGTTATTACAAACATATAAAGGAGTTAATTAAAGTGAAAATTGGATTTTTAGGTGCTGGTAATATGGGGAAAGCAATTATTGATGGGTTATTAAATACTAATGCTTTTACTAATGAAAATATTAAAGTTGTTATTAATAGTGATAAAAGTTTTCAATATTGAAATAATCGTCATATTAATGTAAGTAAACAATGAGAATTTTTAAGGGATTGTGAAATAATTATCTTAGCATTAACCCCCCCCAAGATATTTTAAAGCCAAATTGTAAAGTTAAGTGCAACTAAATTATTTTTCTAACCAAATATTCGATTGGCGAAAGATAATTTAGTATTTTTCTTGGTCTTTGGTTTAAAGACAATATAAATTTATGAACTGCATTTTTAGTAGTGTTTGAAAAATTAAATTTTTTAGGAAATTTTTCTCTAATTAAACCATTAGTATTTTCATTAGTACCTCTTTGTCAAGGTGAATATGCATCAGCAAAATAAATTTTCACATTTAAATTTTTTTCAAGTTGTTGTCAATTAGCAAATTCTTTACCCCTATCAAATGTTATAGTCTTAACAAGATTATTTGGAAGAATTGATAAATAATGACTAATATTTTTGTTAATAACTTTAGTAGTTCTATTTTCAACTAATATTGCTAAAGTAAATCTTGATGTTCTTTCAACTAAAGTTATTAAACATGATTTACTTTTACCTCGTGATGATACTACAGTATCACCTTCTCAATGGCCAAGAGTTATGCGATTATTAACATTTCGTTCTTTAATGGATTTACCATTAAATTTACCCCGATTTTCTTGAGATTTTCGTTTCTTACCTTTTCTTCTTAAATTTTTACTAGTAACCTTTTCAAGTAATCCAGAATAAATTCAATTGTAAATTGTTTTAAAACTAATAATTCATTCTTGATGAAAATTTTTAATTCTGCCATAAATTTGTTCAGGCGATCAACCTAAACTAATAATTCATTCTTGATGAAAATTTTTAATTCTGCCATAAATTTGTTCAGGCGATCAACCTAAACTAATAATTCATTCTTGATGAAAATTTTTAATTCTGCCATAAATTTGTTCAGGCGATCAACCTAATAATAATTTTTGTTGTACATATTTTACTAATTCTCTATTTTTAAATTTATGAAAATAAACATGTAATTGTTTTCTATTTTCTGCTTTATTTTGTGCAATTAATGAAAAATAATGATTATTATCTTTATTTCTATTAACTTCTCGATTAATAGTACTAATACTTCGATTAAGATTTTTAGCTATTTCACTAATTTTTACTTTAAATTTCAATTGATTCTCAATATAAATTCTTTCATCTATGCCAAGATGTTTGTATCCCATATAAAAACTCCTTAAATTTACTTTTTCTAAAATAAACTTAGCATCATGAAATTTTTATATGAAATCTTTTGCAATTTTATTTACTTGCACTTACAAGTATAATTCAGCTAAAATTAAAAGAGCAGTTAACAAATTTATTTACTCAGAAAATAATAATTTCTGTGGCATCGGGAATTAATATGACATTGTTAAAAACAATATTTAAAGATTGTGAGGTTACAAGAGTAATGCACAATACTTCTTGTCAGTTTAATAATTCAATGACAATGATTTGTGAAGAGGGTAATGTTATTGCTAATGAGCAAGCATTAAACATTTTTAATTATTGTGGTAAAACCATTTCATTAAGTGAAAAACAAATTCATTTGTTTATTGCTATTTGTAGTAGTGCTAGTGGTTATTTATATCATTGATTACAACCGTTAATAGAAATTGCTGAAAATAATAATCTTAGTAAAGATGAAGCCAAAACAATTGTTGGTGGTTTATTACTTGGTGTTGCGACAAATATTTTAAATAGTGATTTAGAGCTAAAAAAATTGCAAGAAAATGTAACATCGCCTGATGGTACAACAATGGCAGCAATTAAAGTTTTTGAAACTAATAACTTGCAAAATATTATTAGTGATGCTGTAAATGCTTGTATGTTAAGGAGTAAACAACTAGAAGATAGTATCTAAAATTAAAATTATCAAAAATGCTGAATTATACTTGTAAGTGCAAGTAAATAAAATTGCAAAAGATTTCATATAAAAATTTCATGATGCTAAGTTTATTTTAGAAAAAGTAAATTTAAGGAGTTTTTATATGGGATACAAACATCTTGGCATAGATGAAAGAATTTATATTGAGAATCAATTGAAATTTAAAGTAAAAATTAGTGAAATAGCTAAAAATCTTAATCGAAGTATTAGTACTATTAATCGAGAAGTTAATAGAAATAAAGATAATAATCATTATTTTTCATTAATTGCACAAAATAAAGCAGAAAATAGAAAACAATTACATGTTTATTTTCATAAATTTAAAAATAGAGAATTAGTAAAATATGTACAACAAAAATTATTATTAGGTTGATCGCCTGAACAAATTTATGGCAGAATTAAAAATTTTCATCAAGAATGAATTATTAGTTTTAAAAACCTGAATTGTAAATATAAATGGGACAGTTTTTTAAAATAATTGTATTAAATCTATTGGTCTTTTATAAGATAATGATTTTCTGGGTGTAGAATTAATTTGAAATGCTATAGAATTTAAGTCTTTTTGTTTATATGAAGATAAATCAGTAGATTTTGGTAAATATCTTCTTAAAATACCATTATTGTTCTCATTTAAACCTCTTTGACAAGGTTTGCCGGCATCTGCAAAATAAATTTTAACATTACAATTTTTTTCAATTAATTTTCATTTACTAAATTCTTTACCACGATCAAAAGTAATAGTTTTAATTGTTCCTGGTATTAATTTTGAAATAAATTTTATTATACTTTGTGTAATACTTTCTGCTTTATGATTTTTAGTTTTCAAAGGAATTGTGGTTTTTGATCATATATCAGCTAAAGTAATAATAGAACTTTTATGATCTTTACCAACGATAGTATCTCCCTCTAAATGGCCAAATTCTTGTATATTTTTAATATTTCCTGAATTGTAAATATAAATGGGACAGTTTTTTAAAATAATTGTATTAAATCTATTGGTCTTTTATAAGATAATGATTTTCTGGGTGTAGAATTAATTTGAAATGCTATAGAATTTAAGTCTTTTTGTTTATATGAAGATAAATCAGTAGATTTTGGTAAATATCTTCTTAAAATACCATTATTGTTCTCATTTAAACCTCTTTGACAAGGTTTGCCGGCATCTGCAAAATAAATTTTAACATTACAATTTTTTTCAATTAATTTTCATTTACTAAATTCTTTACCACGATCAAAAGTAATAGTTTTAATTGTTCCTGGTATTAATTTTGAAATAAATTTTATTATACTTTGTGTAATACTTTCTGCTTTATGATTTTTAGTTTTCAAAGGAATTGTGGTTTTTGATCATATATCAGCTAAAGTAATAATAGAACTTTTATGATCTTTACCAACGATAGTATCTCCCTCTAAATGGCCAAATTCTTGTATATTTTTAATATTTGGAATGATTAAATTTCTTTCATGAATAGATTTACAATTATTAATTCTGCCCCTAGTTTCTTTTTGTTTATGAGGTTTATTTTTGCCTTTTCTCAATAAATTTTTTTCATCAAAACCCATTCGATTTGTTTTAAACATGTTATATAAAGTTTTTGTTGAAATATTTTTTATTTTATTTTTCTTTAAAAAATCAGCAATTATATCAAGAGCATAATTTTTAGTAATTAACAAATGATTGATAGTATTAATTTCTGTTAAAGTTAAAATTATTAATTTTCTACCTGCATTTTGTTTATTTTTTTGAACTTGATTCAATATTTCTAATGGTAATAAGTTTTGATTTAATAATTTACAAACTTTGTGTACAGTTGATTTACTATAATCAATTGCTTTTGCTATTTTACGAATAGAAAATCCATAACTTTTATATTCTTTTATTGCTATTATTGATTCAATAGTCAAATACTTATACATTGTGCTAATTCCTTTCTTTTCTTAATTATAGAATTAACACAATTTGTTTTTTATATAAGTGTCCTTTTTAATTTTACATTTCAGGTTGTGTAAAAATTCAATAATATGATAAAATGGTAATGAATAAAAATGACAATAACAAGAAAGGCAGGGTTAGTTTAGTAATTAAATAATATAATTAGCTGATTGTTTTACTTCTTCAAAGCAATACCTAAGAAAACTAAACGCGACCTTTAGTTGCACTTAACTTTACAATTTGGCAAAAAAATAGTATAATATTTCTAATCCAAAATCTTAAAATTTATGGTAAATAATCATATTTAAGGAGCTGACAAATGAAAGTATTATTATCTATTGCAAGTATAATGAGCTTAACAGCACCAACATTACCAGTGCCAACAAGTAATATCGAGACTGTTATTAATAATGATATTAAACCGCTTGGTGAAGAAATCATAATAAGTAATAAGGAGGAATTACTTCAAAATGTGAGTACTATTGCAGTTGATAGTGTTAATAATAACATTTATTTTGGAACTTATCACGGTGCTTATGTTATTGACCAAAAAACTAACAAAGCAAAATTATTATGTAAGGATGCTTTAAATGTTAATGAATATCGCCATATTCGTGTCGTTGCTATTGATAGCAATAAGAATATTTATTTTGGTACTTTTAGCAATGGCGCATATGTTTTGAAAGTTGGTGCAACTACTGCAACTAAAATTGAAGGCGTTAGTAGTTTTGTTCGCAGTATTGCTATTACTAGTAATGATGATGTTTATTTTGGAACAAAGAATAACACTTATATTTTAAAAGCAAACGAAGCAACAGTAAATAAATTCTCTTCTCTTACTGATCTTTTTTCAATTGCTATTGATAGTAGTAATAATATTTATTATTCTAAGTATAAAGCAGGGGCATATGTTTTGAAAGTTGGTGCAACTACTGCAACTAAAATTGATGGTGTTGATGATGCTGTTCGTACGATTGCTATTAATAGTAATAATGATGTTTACTTTCGAACAGTTGCGGGGATAGAAGTTTTAAAAAGTGGTGAAACAACAGTGAGAAAAATTAATGGAATAAATGGTGTTATTAATGCAATTTCTTTTGATAACAATAATAATATGTATTATTCAGTGAAGAAAAGAATTTTTAAATTATTATTAGATGCTAAAATAATAGCAAAGCCACATATAAAAACTGTTCCATTTAATTTACAACCATATAAAATAATTAACAGTAAAAATGTCAGCACAATAGAAGGTACAGTCATTAAAAATGATATTGTTCAAAAAATAAAAACACAATTAGAAAATAAATTTCCAGGAATTACTGAAAAAAATGATTATTATATTAACACTGATAATTTAAATGATAGCAATTGAACTGTAAATCGAAACATTATTGTTCAAGCAACTAATAATAGCAAATATATTTTTGGTTCCCATATTGAATCAATTCCTATATTAGAACAATCAAAATTAAATAATGGACCACAATCGTCAACGATAAAAAAATTAATTGAAGAAAAAAATAAAATTGGTACAAAAATAATTATTATCATTGCCTTTAGTTTAGTTGCAACTAGTTTAATATTTTGGTATTTACTATATTATTTTGTAATAAAACCAATTAAAAAAAATAAGAAATAATTACTAATTTTATTAGTGAATGAATTCATGTTTTGGGATTGTAAATTTTTAATTTTTATTACATGCCAAATTGTAAAGTTAAGTGCAACTAAATTATTTTTCTAACCAAATATTCGATTGGCGAAAGATAATTTAGTATTTTTCTTGGTCTTTGGTTTAAAGACAATATAAATTTATGAACTGCATTTTTAGTAGTGTTTGAAAAATTAAATTTTTTAGGAAATTTTTCTCTAATTAAACCATTAGTATTTTCATTAGTACCTCTTTGTCAAGGTGAATATGCATCAGCAAAATAAATTTTCACATTTAAATTTTTTTCAAGTTGTTGTCAATTAGCAAATTCTTTACCCCTATCAAATGTTATAGTCTTAACAAGATTATTTGGAAGAATTGATAAATAATGACTAATATTTTTGTTAATAACTTTAGTAGTTCTATTTTCAACTAATATTGCTAAAGTAAATCTTGATGTTCTTTCAACTAAAGTTATTAAACATGATTTACTTTTACCTCGTGATGATACTACAGCATCACCTTCTCAATGGCCAAGAGTTATGCGATTATTAACATTTCGTTCTTTAATGGATTTACCATTAAATTTACCCCGATTTTCTTGAGATTTTCGTTTCTTACCTTTTCTTCTTAAATTTTTACTAGTAACCTTTTCAAGTAATCCAGAATAAATTCAATTGTAAATTGTTTTAAAACTAATAATTCATTCTTGATGAAAATTTTTAATTCTGCCATAAATTTGTTCAGGCGATCAACCTAATAATAATTTTTGTTGTACATATTTTACTAATTCTCTATTTTTAAATTTATGAAAATAAACATGTAATTGTTTTCTATTTTCTGCTTTATTTTGTGCAATTAATGAAAAATAATGATTATTATCTTTATTTCTATTAACTTCTCGATTAATAGTACTAATACTTCGATTAAGATTTTTAGCTATTTCACTAATTTTTACTTTAAATTTCAATTGATTCTCAATATAAATTCTTTCATCTATGCCAAGATGTTTGTATCCCATATAAAAACTCCTTAAATTTACTTTTTCTAAAATAAACTTAGCATCATGAAATTTTTATATGAAATCTTTTGCAATTTTATTTACTTGCACTTACAAGTATAATTCAGCAATAATAATAATCGGATTATTTTTAAACAACTTGTGTATCAAGGAACAATTAATCAAATTTCGATTGATCCAAAAGATATATATTACCTCGTTTTAAAAAATCATGCCCAAAAAATTATTTGTGCTCATAATCACCCTAATAATGATAGTTTGCCTAGTAAACATGATATAGAAACCACAAATTCTTTAATTTATATTGCTAAAGTTTTAAAAATTGAATTTGTTGATCACATCATTATTAGTAAAAATAATTTTTATAGTATTTTATTGCAAACTAAATTTGCCATATAAAAACTGCCATTATATGGCAGTTTAAAAAATTATTTTATTAGTTCTAAGGTTTTTTTTGATTACGACGCATCGCATTCATCACAGCTTTAATTTGTGATTCGGAAGGTTTTCTTCCCATTTGCATATACATTGCTCGAATCATTTTTTCATTAACTGGTGGATTATCTCTTAATTGCTTTTCAAACATCTTTTTAGATATTAAAAATGCTAATAACCCTCCTATTACTAAACCGCCAACAAGACCAATTAACAATCCTGCTCATCAAGGCATTTTATCTTTTCTCCTTTATATTATCTTTTTGTAATAATTGTTTAACTTGTAATACAATATTATCAACAGTAAATCCTAATTCATTCATTATATCTTGCATTGGTGCTGATATTCCAAATCTGTCAATGCCAAAAGTTATCCCATTATCAACATATTTATGTCATCCTCAAGTTGAAGCCATTTCTAAACTTATCTTTTTAACAGTCTGCGGAAGCACTTCTAACTTATAAGTCACATCTTGACAATCAAAAACAGTTGTTGAAGGCATAGAAACAACACGAATAGTATTAATATTTTCTTTTTGTAATTGTTGCTGAACTTTTAATGCTAATTGCACTTCACTACCAGTAGCAATAATTATTAATTCTAATTGTGATTTTTCAGGACTAATAATATATCCGCCTTTTAATGCTTTATTAACATCACTAGAAATAATTTGCGGTAAATTTTGTCGCGAAACTAAAATTGCTGTTGGCTTATCTTTACTATTCAATGCACAAATATAACTAGCAATCGTTTCTTTCATATCACAAGGACGAAAAACATTTAAGTTAGGTAATGCTCTTAACATTGAAATTTGTTCTACCGGTTGATGGGTTGGTCCATCTTCACCAACAGCAATTGAATCGTGACTAAAAACAAAAATATTAGGAATTTCCATTAATGAAGCTAAACGAATTGCAGGTTTCATATAATCACTAAAAATTAAAAAAGTAGCAACAAATGAGCGAACAGTTTTTTGCAATAGCATCCCATTACTAATAGCACCCATTCCAAATTCACGAACGCCAAACATAATATTACGACCTTGTAAATTATTAGATGCAAAATATCCATCACTTCCTAAAACTTTTGTTGATGATGATAAATCAGCACTACCACCAATAAATAATGGCAATTTTTTACTAATAGTTTTTAATACTATTGATGAACAATCTCTTGTTGCCATATCTTGTTCAATTAAAATATCTTGAAAATCATTAGCAGTAAAATTATAGTTATGATATAAAGTATCATTAATTTCCTTATATTCAGTAACATATTTATTAGCATATTCAGTTCACATTTGATTTCAAATTTGTTGTTGTTGTTGACCTCTTTGTGCAACTCTAACTTTAAAATCATTTTTCACATCATCAGGAACAAAAAATGGTTCATAATCTCACTTTAAATTTTCTTTTAGCTTAATAATATCATCACCTAAAGGGGCACCGTGAACACTGCTAGTTCCTGCTTTTGAAGCGCCAACACCAATAATAGTTTTAATTTCAATTAAAGTTGGCTTTTCAGTTTCCGCTTTAGCTTGTCTTATTGCTTGACTAATTGCTTTAAAGTCACTACCCGCAGTAACTAAAATATAATTTCAATTAGCACTTAAAAAACGCTGTTTTGTATTTTCACTTTGTGATAAACTTACTGGACCATCTAATTGAATATCATTAGAGTCATATAAAACAATTAAATTACTTAATTTTAAATGACCTGCTAAACTAATAGCTTCTTGACTTATGCCTTCTTGTAAATCACCATCACTACAAATAATATAAGTATGATAGTCAAAAATATTAAAATCAGGTTTATTATATTTATGTGCCAGAAAAGTTCTTACTAAATCACAACCAACACCCATTGTTAATCCTTGTCCTAATGGTCCCGTTGTTGCTTCAACACCAGGTGTTAAATTTCTTTCTGGATGTCCAGGAGTAATTGAATCTAATTGCCGAAAATTTTTAACTTCATCAATACTAATATCATAACCACTTAAATGTAATAACGCATACAATAATGCTGAGCCATGTCCAGCTGATAAAATAAAACGATCACGATTAATTCATTGGGGATCTTGCGGATTACAATATAAATGTTCACTAAATAGTGCATAACTCATTGGTGCTGCTCCTAAAACAATTCCCGGATGCCCTGAATTAGCTTGATTGACAGCTTCAACACCTAACATCTTAATAGTATTAATTGACTGCTCACGATTATAATTATCGTTTTCATTTTGAAATTGGTTTTGTGACATATTATTCCTCCTTGTTACTTTTCACCATACTTATTTTAATATATTTTCCATAAAATACCTATATTTTACTAACTATTTACCACATTTAACCCTAAAATGTCCAATTGTTCTTGTTTAACAACACTAGGAGCATGCGTTAACATATCACTACCCTTAGTATTTTTAGGAAAAGCAATCACATCACGAATACTATGACTATTACTTAATAACATTATTAAACGATCTAATCCCAAAGCAATACCACCATGAATTGGTGCTCCATAGGATAAAGCATTCAAAAGAAAACCAAATTTTTCTTTTTGTTCTTCAACAGAAACTTGTAAAAACTCTAACATTTTTTGTTGCATTTCAAGACTATGAATTCGCATTGAACCACCACCAACTTCATAACCATTCAATACTAAATCATAAGCCTGAGATTTGACTAACATTGGATTACTAGTAAAATCAATTTCATCTTTAATATTAGGGCGCGTAAAAGGATGATGGGCAGCAACAAATTTTTTACTTTCATTATCATAAGCAAATAATGGTCAATTTACAACTCATAAAAATTGATAATCTTCATTAGTAAAAAGATTTAATTGTTTAGCAATAGCCTGTCTTATGGCTCCCATTGTATTGCAAGCCAATTCATAATCATTTGTAATCATTAAAACGGTTGCTTGATTACTAATTGCTAAATGATTAATGATAGCTTCAGCATTATTAGATAATAACTCTGACCCAATAACTTTATTGTCATAAGTAATATATTCCAACTGTCCCGCCTGATATTGACTAACAATAACTTTTAGGTCTGCTAATTGTAAATCAGTTAATAACTGAGAAACAACAATTGCTTTAGTAGTTTTCTTTTTACTACTAGTATTCATTAAACTAAGGTCAATAAGTTTTAAATCATATCGTAAATCTGGTTTATCACTACCATATAAATCAATTGCTACTTCATAATCTAATTGTAAAAAAGGTATTTTTAGATTAATGTTTTTAGTTTTTAACATTATTTCCTGCATCATTTGCTCTAAAAGAGTAATAATATCCTTTTGTTCAATAAAACTCATTTCTAAATCTAATTGACTAAATTCTGGTTGGCGATCACTTCTTAAATCTTCATCACGAAAACAACGAGCAATTTGATAGTAGCGATCATAACCACCAACCATTAATAATTGCTTAAATATTTGCGGTGACTGTGGTAACGCATAAAAATGTCCTTTTTGATTTCTTGCCGGAACTAAATAGTCTCTTGCCCCTTCGGGAGTTGTGCTTGCTAAAATTGGCGTTTCAATTTCTAAAAAATTATTATTATTTAAAAAATTACGCATTATTTGCATAACTTGATGACGCAAAATTATTTTATCTTGCATTACTTGTCTTCGTAAATCTAAAAACCGATATTCTAAACGCGTTTCCTCTAAACTTTCATTATCTAATGGTGATACTTGTGATTTATTTATTAACTCTAAATTAGTACAAATAATTTCAATATTTCCTGTTGATAAATTATTATTTTTAGATTTACGAAGCACTACCGTACCATCAACTTTAATAACATCATCAGTGCTTAAACTTTTAGCGAGAATATAGTTAGGATTTTCACTATTAATTATAATTTGCGTCATTCCATAACGATCGCGTAAATCTAAAAATATTAAATTATTAAGTTTACGAATTGTATGAACTCAACCACAAAGGTTAACTTCTAAATTAACATTTTCTTCTCTTAATTCACCACAATTATGACTTCTCATTATTTATCTCCCTTATTTGCATTCAAATAATTAATTAATTCATTAATACTAATCTTTTCTTCTACCTTAGTTTCCTGATTTTTAATAGTTAAATTACTCTCTTTAACTTCGCTATCACCAATAATAATAACAAAACGACAATCTAATTTAGAAACAACATTAAACTGAGCCTTAATATTCCTTTGTTCATAATCCATATCACTAATAAAATTATTACTTCTTAAAGTTAATAATACATTAGTTGCTAATTCATAACCAGTAGCGGTTAAAGCAATAATGTATACATCAACCAATGGAAGCATTTTTTTAATAAAGTCTGAATGATTTTCAGTAGCATTAAGTAATCTTTCAATTCCGATTGCAAAACCAATTGCTGGAACTGATTTTTGATTTTTTGATAATTCCTCAACTAAATTATCATAACGACCACCACCAATTAATGTATTCTGTCCTTCAACACCCTTCTCTAAACTAATAATTTCAAAAACAGTATCATTATAATAGTCTAAACCGCGAACTAATTTACTATCAATCTCATATTTAACTTTTAAATTATCCAATAACTTTATTAACCTTGTAAAATATTCTTTTTCTTCAACAGAATAAGTTTCACTAATTATTGGTAAATTTTTAATATTTTGATCAATTTTACAATCTAATACTCGCAAGGTATTTTTAGTAATTCTTCTTTGACAATCCTCACATAATGTTGTGCTCATATCTTGTAAAAATGTTTTTAAAATTTGTTGATATTTATTTTGGGTTGCTTTTGCTCCTAAAAAATTTATTTTAAGAATAATATTATTAATCTTTAACGATTTAACAATATCCATTGCTAAACAAATAATTTCAGCATCTAAATAAATAGTTTTTTTACCAAAAACTTCCACACCAAATTGCGTAAATTGTCTTTGACGCCCTCGTTGTGGTCGCTCATAGCGAAACATATGTCCATAGTAAAATAATTTTAAAGGTAATCCTAAAACATCAACTAATTTATTTTCAATTACTGCTCTAACAATTGGCGCTGTATTTTCAGGACGAAGTGCTAATTCACGACCTTTTTTATCTTGAAAGTTAAACATTTCTTTACTAACAATATCGCTATTAACACCAACAGTTCTTTGAAATAATTCATACTGTTCAAATATCGGCGTACTAATTTCTTCATAATTATATTTTTTAACAATATCTCGTAAAATTTGTTGTAATTGATATCGTTGTTTACTTTGGATTGGTAAAATATCATTAGTACCTCTGGGGGCTTTATATTCCATACATTTCTCTCCTTAGACTTACTTTCACTACTAATTTTACTAGTTATTTACAAAAATTAAAAATTTTTCAATAAAAACTTCTTGTTGTTGTCTTAACTACAAGAAGTCTTTTAAAATTACAATAATTTTTTTAAAGAATCCTCAATTTTAGCAATTAATATTTCTTGTAAACTCTCTTTAACGCTTTTTAATTTCTCATTAGAGTTTTGAATTTGTTGAATATGCTTTTCAAACTTAATAAACTCTTGCATCGCTTTACCAATTAAAGAACTAAATTCATCTTGTAATCAATTATTAAAGCGTTCTTTAAATTCCTGATCATTTTTATTAGTTGAAGATTGTAATGATAAAGCAAATTCTTTTTTAATTAAAATTTTTAAAATATTAACAATTAATGCAATAACTTCAAGGTCAGTATTAATAATAAAAATATCACGATATTTTGAAGAACGACTAAATGGTGCTTTAGCATAAGTTCAAACAATAATGCCAAACTTAGCATTTCATTCTTTTAATTCAATTGCTAATTTTTCCTCTCATTTACTATCTAATTTTTCTTGATTTTTTAACTCAAATAAGATATTACCAACTACTTTATTATCCTCTTCATCATTCAAAACTCCTAACCTAAAATCAGGTTTTTTACCATTAATGGTTTTAGTTGTTTTTTCAAAATGGTCATTTGGAAAAAACGATGGCATTTTACCTGCAAAATCATTTTCTAAATTAGCTCCTAAAATTCCTGTTCTAATATTTCGTCCTTGTTCTAATTTAAGTTTTAATTCAGTTGTTTCATCAATTAACTTATTAATTTCTTCTTGTTTAGAATTAATAATTTCAGTTTCTTTTTTTGCTACTAATTCTTGGACCTTAGCATCATTAGTTTTAACTAACATATCTAATTGATGATTTTTCTCTTGTAAATCATTAATATTTTTCTGATAGTCTTTATTTAAAGTATCCAACTTATTTTGTTGTAAATTACTTCACTCTTTTTCTTTTTCAGCCAAAATAACCTTAATATCTGCTTCCTTTGTTTTCTTTTCGGTTTCTAAAATACTAATTTTATCCTTTAATAAATCAATTTCTTGTTGTTTATTTTTAGTAATTTCAAGTTCTTTTTCTGTAAACAATTTTTCTCGTTGAGATGCATTAGTTTTTTCTTTAATATCTAAATCTTTTATTTTAGAATTTAACTCATCAATTATCTTTTGATAATTATCTTTAATATCAGCAATTTCTTTTTGTTTTTGTTTTTCAATATTGCTTTTTTCTTTCAAAATAGAAACTTCAATATCAGCCTTTTTTGTTTCTTCTTGGGATTTTAAATTGCTCTTAGCATCATTTAATTGTTGGTTTAAACCATCTAAAATTTGTTGATGGGCTTCTTTTATTTTATGCAATTCATTATCGTGTTGCTTATTTCACTCATTTTCTTTTTCATTTACTACACTAGTAATTTCTATTGCTTTTTGTTTTTGAAAATCAGCATCTAATTGATTTTTTAACTTATCACAATATTCTTGCTCCTTACGATTAAAAAATTGTTGTAAATATGATACTGCTTGATGACTCTTTTCAAAATCCTTTTCGGTAATTTCTTGATGACAATGTGGACATTGAATTATAAATGACATTAGTTAAATCCTTTCTTTTTTTAATTTTATAAATTAATATTATCATTAACAATCTGATATAAATTTCTATTCTAGATTATTTTCTAAACATTTTATATTACCTGAAATGTAAAATTAAAAAGGACACTTATATAAAAAACAAATTGTGTTAATTCTATAATTAAGAAAAGAAAGGAATTAGCACAATGTATAAGTATCTGACTATTGAATCAATAATAGCAATAAAAGAATATAAAAGTTATGGATTTTCTATTCGTAAAATAGCAAAAGCAATTGATTATAGTAAATCAACTGTACACAGAGTTTGTAAATTATTAAATCAAAACTTATTACCATTAGAAATATTGAATCAAGTTCAAAAAAATAAACAAAATGCAGGTAGAAAATTAATAATTTTAACTTTAACAGAAATTAATACTATCAATCATTTGTTAATTACTAAAAATTATGCTCTTGATATAATTGCTGATTTTTTAAAGAAAAATAAAATAAAAAATATTTCAACAAAAACTTTATATAACATGTTTAAAACAAATCGAATGGGTTTTGATGAAAAAAATTTATTGAGAAAAGGCAAAAATAAACCTCATAAACAAAAAGAAACTAGAGGCAGAATTAATAATTGTAAATCTATTCATGAAAGAAATTTAATCATTCCAAATATTAAAAATATACAAGAATTTGGCCATTTAGAGGGAGATACTATCGTTGGTAAAGATCATAAAAGTTCTATTATTACTTTAGCTGATATATGATCAAAAACCACAATTCCTTTGAAAACTAAAAATCATAAAGCAGAAAGTATTACACAAAGTATAATAAAATTTATTTCAAAATTAATACCAGGAACAATTAAAACTATTACTTTTGATCGTGGTAAAGAATTTAGTAAATGAAAATTAATTGAAAAAAATTGTAATGTTAAAATTTATTTTGCAGATGTCGGAAAACCTTGTCAAAGAGGTTTAAATGAGAACAATAATGGTATTTTAAGAAGATATTTACCAAAATCTACTGATTTATCTTCATATAAACAAAAAGACTTAAATTCTATAGCATTTCAAATTAATTCTACACCCAGAAAATCATTATCTTATAAAAGACCAATAGATTTAATACAATTATTTTAAAAAACTGTCCCATTTATATTTACAATTCAGGTAATTTTAAAAAAATAAAATGTCTCCTTCTATAAATAAAAAAGACATTAATTAAATAGTAATATTTTCAAACTACTTCATTTCAATCGCAAGTATTAATAAAAACTACTAGATATTTTAAAAATAACAATATTAATCTTTTGTTGATTCATTAACTATCATAAATTTTAATATAAGTGCTTTCTAAATGTTTTACTACTAGAGCTTGTCCTGATATTATCTTCCTGATTCATAATGAGTTCCCTGAGAAATAAATAGTAAGGTTTCAGCAATATTAACTAAATGATCACCAGCTCGCTCTAAATATTTTAATTGTTGCATAATTCCTGTATAAATTCATATTTTATCTTCAGTAACATTATCTAAAACTAAATCAATTAACAAAGTATTAATATCATTATATTCACTATCAACAATATCATCTAATCTAACAATAGTTTGAATAATTTTCTTACCTCATTGTGTTTCATCAGCAAGAACTTTAATTAATAAACTGCATAATTTTTAAAACTTTTTTAGATAATTGACCAATATATTTACTATATTTAACTGGTGGTTTAGCTTTTAAATAAAAATTAGCAATGTTACGAGCATAATCAGAAATTCTTTCTAATTCTTTGGCAATTGACATATAACCAATAATATGGCGTAAATCGCTAGCAACTGGTTGTTGTTTAGCAATTCTTCAAATGGCACTATCTAAAATTTCAGCATAAAATTTGTTAATATTATTATCATTAGCAACAATTATTTTACATTTACTAATACTTTCTTCTTCTAAAGCTTTAATAACTTCTTTATGTTGTTTCATTGTTAAATTAAATAATTCAATAATATTATTTTTCAAGCGTTCAATCTCAATAGTAAATTTAGTTCTTAATATTTTAATAGCCTCCATTGGATTAAATCATTAATGTTTTACTCTTATCATACTAATTAATACACGATAAATTAATTAGCAGAAGTAACTAAATTTTTTGCTTGTTCTAATCTAATAGCAACCATTTTAGTAACACCTTTACTTTGCATTGTTGTGCCATACAATGTATCACAGTTTTCCATTGTTCCTGGGCGATGCGTAATAACAATAAATTGTGTTTCCGTAGCAAAAGACTTTAAATACTTAGCAAATCTTTCAACATTGGCAACATCTAATGGCGCTTCCACTTCATCAAGAATAACAATTGGTAAAGGTCGTGCCTTTAAAATTGCAAAAAGCACTGCTAAAGCTACTAGTGATTTCTCACCACCTGATAATAAATTCAAGTTAGTAATAGTTTTTCCTGGTAAATTTACTAAAATATCAATTCCGGTTTCTAAAATATTATTAGGATCAGTATATACTAAACTAGCAGTGCCACCAGCAAAAAGAACTTTAAAAGTTTCTGGCAAAACCTTATTAATATCTTTAATGGTCGTATCAAAACGAGTTATCATAATTTCATCCATATCTTTAATAGCATTAAGTAATTGTTTTTTACCATTATTTAATTCTTGTTCTTGTTCTTTTAAAAATTGATATCGTTCATTAATTGTTTCATATTCAGAAATAGCATCAATATTTACTGGCCCTAAATCTTGTAATTCTTGGCGTAATAAAATAATTTGTTCACGAACTTCTTTAATATCACCAATCGGGTCTTGACCATACTTTTCATAACCATATTCATAAGTTAAACGATATTCTTGCGCTAATCTTTCTAAATTTTGTTGTAAACAATTATCAATTGCTAACTTTTGATAATTATATTCTTGTAATAGTTTCTCTTGATTTTTATATTCAGTACGCATTTTTTTTATTTCTAAAGTTAATGAATATAATTGATTACTATAAGTTTCTCGCAAAGTTCTTTGTGTTTGTTGTTGCTCAGTAATTTTTAATTTTTCTAACTTTAAATTACTAATTTTATTTTCCAATATTAGTCGCTCATCAAGTTGTTGATTAAAATCATCACTAACTCGCATTTTTTTCTTTGTTAAATGTTGATATTCTTGTTCAATTATTCTTTGTTTTTGTTCATTACTTTGTTTACTTTGTTGAAACTTACCTAAATGCAATTGTTTTTGTTCTAATTCATTATTTAATGTTATTAGTTTCTCTTTAATACTTTGCCATTTTTGATAATAAGTTTGAACTAATTGTTCTAATTCACTAATTTTAGTTTTTAAACTATTAACTTGCTCTTCATTATTAAATAAAAATGGCTTAACTCTTTTGTAACCACCACTAATACTGCCCCCAGGGCGAATAACATCACCTTGTAAAGTAATAATATGATACTTCCGATAAGTCAAATGAGCAATTTCATTTGCTTGTGCTAAACTCTCAACAATAATTATTCTTCCTAATAAAAAACGCATTACTGGTTCAAACTTAACATTAGTAGTTAATAATTCATAAGCAATGCCAATAAAACCTTTTTGAGTTTTTAATAATGATAAATCCTCATTATTAATCATTTGAATCCGTAAACTATTTAAAGGTAAAAATGTTGCAATTCCACCTTCATTAGCTTTTAAAAATTGAATTGCACGAATAGCATCACTATCCTTTTCAACAACAATATGTTGCATACTGCTAGATAAGGCTTCTTGAATAGCTAATTGATAAATACTAGGAACATTAATTAATCGATCAATAGTATCAATAATTCCTGTTAAATGAAGTCGATTATTTAAAATTGTTTTAACACCCTGATAATAATAAGTATTATTACTTTGCAAATCAACTAAATAATCTTGTTTACTTTTTAATTCATAAATTTCCTTATTTAAAAGATTATACTTTTTAACAGCAACTTCTAAATCTTCATTTAATAAAATTCTTTGTTTTTGAAAATCATCAATCATATTTTGCTGTTCAGTAATTAATTTAGTTTGTTGTAAAATTTCTTGATTAATATTATTAGCATCTTGTTCTAAATCTTGAACTTGATTATTACTATTAACTTGCTTTTCATTTTGTTGTGAAATTTTTTCATTTTGTAATAGTTCTAATTGATTAAGATGTTCATCTAATTGTTGTCCGAATTGTTGCATTTTATTATCAATAGTAAAAATATTTTCTTGCAACAAATTAATTTTATTATCATAATTAGTAATTTGAACACTTAAATCTTCAGTTTGAGAAGTATATCTTTTAATTTCTAATTGTAAATCACGAAGCCCTTCATACTGACTAGTAATATCTTTTACTAAAATAGCCACTTCAATAGTTGTCAATTGTTCTTTTTTAGTAACATATTCTTGTGCTTTTTTAGCTTGACGACGCAAATAATTAATATTTCTTTCCATCTCAATAATGATGTCATTAATGCGAACTAAATTTTCTTCAGTTTTTTCTAATTTCCGAACTGACTCTAATTTGCGTTTTTTATACTTAGATACATTAGCTGCTTCTTCAAACAATAATCTTCTTTCTTCTGGTTTAACTTGTGAAAAATTAGCGACATTACCTTGATTAATAATAGCTAATGAACCTTTACTTAAACCAGTACCTAATACTAATTCTTGAACATCCTTTAATCTGCTACGACTTTTATTAATTGAATATTCATTCTCATTATTATCACGATAAACTCTTCTAGTTATTTCTACTTCATCAAAGTCAATAGGAAAAATGCGTTTTTTATTATTAAAAATTAATTTAACTTCCGCCATATTTAACTGTGGATATTCACTACTACCTTGAAAAATAATATCTTGAATATTATCACCCCGTAATGATTTAATTGATTGTTCGCCCAATACTCAACGAATAGCATCATTAATATTAGACTTACCAGAACCATTAGGTCCCACAACACCAATAATACCGTGCTCAAAAACTATTTTTGTTGGCTTAGCAAATGATTTAAATCCATACGCTTCTAATCTTTTTAAAAACACCATATTTATCTACCTCACAAATTTTATTATAACAATATATTTTAACTATGTATTAGTAATACTTCTAATTTTATTACGATATATTAATGATAGTCAACAAATACTAAAAGATACTGTAAACAAAATAACTAATATTAATAAAACCAACGGATAGTATCAATCTGCAATATATACAGGAAATAAAACTTTAGTTTCACTATAAATAATATCAGTTAATAATTTAATAATTGGTCTTGCTAAAGGAATGGATATTATTCAAGTAATTAACATAATTGGCATAAAAATTAATATAAAACGACTAGCTAATCATTTATAATGATACCCAATAACATTTAAAATTGTAACAAATCGCAAATTATCATTAATAGTAATATTACTAGTTACAAAAACAATAATTAAAACAATAACAATAGCTCCAATGATAAAACATATAATTAAACTTTCTAAATAAGTGCTAAATTTTAATGTTAACTGCTTTTTATGATGAATATTGGTAAATCCTTCAATTGCACTACTCCAACCTAAATCATCATTTCAATAATCAGTCTTAAATAATTCATTTTTATTGAAACTAATTTGATAATTTTTCTTATTACTAACAATTGAAAAATAAGATTGAAAATCATTCGCTGTATTTTGTGATAACTTGGTATTAAAATATGTTGCATTTAAATTAGTATATTCATAAAACTCCTTTTCACGAGTAATAACAGTATCTTTTGTTAAATTATCAAAAGTATCAAAAATATAACCAAATAATGGTTTTTTATTATCATCATTAATAAAATTAAAGTCACCATCACTCAAATAAACAAAATCATCTTGTTTTAAGTTTGAAGCTCAAACATCATTAGCATTTACTAAAAGTGGTAAAATAGTAATCTTATCATACCCAAAATTATTTTGTAAAGATGATAAAAAATGTTCATATTTAATTTTAATATTTTCAATATCAAAATCAAAAAATTCCTGTAATGTCTTATTATTTAACGATGGTTTAATAAATTCTTGATGCGTTTCATTAATAACATTCAACTGATTAATATTTGTTTTTATTGTTATTTCATCAATTTTACTAATTTTTTGATTACTATTTTTAATTCTTTGATATTTATTCATATTAAACGAATAAATTTGCTCATTAAAAATATTAATCATTTTATCTTGTTCTGGACAATAAAAAATATTATTAAATAAAATAATAATATCATTTTTTAAATTTGTACCTGTAAAATAATCTCTTAAATAAGGATAAGTATTAATTAATACTTACTAAAATGATTTTAACTTCTGAACTTTTAATTCATTTATTACTAACATCATAATACCCTTGATTTGTAATTTTTGCAGAATTATTTTTAATATCTTCAACAATATTATTATTAGGATTTAATTCACTAATTGCTTGATAATCAACTTTACTACCTTCGCCTTTATACATTAATTTTAAATCATCATTACTAGTATGATAATTATATAAATAATTAACTGGATAGGCTACAATAAGTTGGACCATAATTATATAGACTTCAAAATTATTAAGAAAGAAGGAATGGATTGGCAACCCTTTTTAGGACACTTTTTATGTAGACTGGTATTTTCTAAATTCAACGGGAGTTAAATAATTTAAACTGCCATGAATTCGAATATTGTTATATCAATTAACAAAATCAAATAGTTCGCATTTTAGTTGTGTTAAGTTTGCAAATTTTTTACCGTTAATAAATTCGGTTTTAAAGGTTTTGTAAGTTGCTTCAGCAACAGCATTATCATATGGGCATCCTTTGGAGCTTAATGATCTTTTAATTTTAAAGGTTATTAAAATTTCATCAATAATTTTATTTTTAAACTCATTACCACGATCAGTATGAAATAAAGTTATTTTATTTAATGGTCGTGTTATCTTGTGAAAAGCTTGTTGAACTAATTCAGCAGTTTTATTTGGCCCAGCACTATAGCCAATTACTTCGCGATTAAACAAGTCAATTAATAAACAAATATAATGTCATTTAGTGCCAACTTGAACATATGTTAAATCACTAACAACAACTTCATTTGGTTTTTTGTCATTAAATTGACGATTTAAAACATTATTAATTTCGTCATTATTAACTGTTTTTTTATGATTACAATATTTTAACTTGGTGTATTTAGAAACCAAATTATTTTTGATCATAATGAATCGGATTTTTCGTCGTGATAAAATGATATTTTTTCTTATTAAAACAGCTTTAATTTTACGAGCACCATAAATCTTGCGACTTTTATTAAATGCACTGATAACTTCTTGTTCATAATTATTAACATCAAACTTGGTGCATTTATTAGTTTGATAATAATATGTTGATTTTAGGTTTACTAAAATCTTACATATTTTCCTCACTGAATATTTATTTTTGTTGTTATTAATTATTGTTATTTTTTCCCGATTATCAGTGCTGCTTGCTTTAAAATGTCATTTTCCATTCGTAATTGTTGGTTTTCTTTTCGCAAGTAAATTAATTCATTTTCTTCGACAGTGCGATTATCTTTTGCTTTAAATGACCCAGAATTATTATAATTTTTAATTCAACTATAAATAGTTGGTTTTGGTAAATTATATTCTTTCCCTAAATTAATAACATTTTTGTCATTTTTGTATAGCATTACAATTTGTTTTTTAAATTCTTCAGAGTATGAGGTTTTATTTCCCATTTTTATATTCCTTCTTTCTTAATAATTTTGAAGTCTATATAATTATGGTCCAACTTATTGTAGCCTATCCACATTATTAAAATAACAATTAGTAAACTAATTACTTGCTGAATTATACTTGTAAGTGCAAGTAAATAAAATTGCAAAAGATTTCATATAAAAATTTCATGATGCTAAGTTTATTTTAGAAAAAGTAAATTTAAGGAGTTTTTATATGGGATACAAACATCTTGGCATAGATGAAAGAATTTATATTGAGAATCAATTGAAATTTAAAGTAAAAATTAGTGAAATAGCTAAAAATCTTAATCGAAGTATTAATACTATTAATCGAGAAGTTAATAGAAATAAAGATAATAATCATTATTTTTCATTAATTGCACAAAATAAAGCAGAAAATAGAAAACAATTACATGTTTATTTTCATAAATTTAAAAATAGAGAATTAGTAAAATATGTACAACAAAAATTATTATTAGGTTGATCGCCTGAACAAATTTATGGCAGAATTAAAAATTTTCATCAAGAATGAATTATTAGTTTTAAAACAATTTACAATTGAATTTATTCTGGATTACTTGAAAAGGTTACTAGTAAAAATTTAAGAAGAAAAGGTAAGAAACGAAAATCTCAAGAAAATCGGGGTAAATTTAATGGTAAATCCATTAAAGAACGAAATGTTAATAATCGCATAACTCTTGGCCATTGAGAAGGTGATACTGTAGTATCATCACGAGGTAAAAGTAAATCATGTTTAATAACTTTAGTTGAAAGAACATCAAGATTTACTTTAGCAATATTAGTTGAAAATAGAACTACTAAAGTTATTAACAAAAATATTAGTCATTATTTATCAATTCTTCCAAATAATCTTGTTAAGACTATAACATTTGATAGGGGTAAAGAATTTGCTAATTGACAACAACTTGAAAAAAATTTAAATGTGAAAATTTATTTTGCTGATGCATATTCACCTTGACAAAGAGGTACTAATGAAAATACTAATGGTTTAATTAGAGAAAAATTTCCTAAAAAATTTAATTTTTCAAACACTACTAAAAATGCAGTTCATAAATTTATATTGTCTTTAAACCAAAGACCAAGAAAAATACTAAATTATCTTTCGCCAATCGAATATTTGGTTAGAAAAATAATTTAGTTGCACTTAACTTTACAATTTGGCCTTGAAAAAAGTTTTGAAAAAAACTATAAATAATACTTTTAAATAACTTTAACATCTAATTACCTCATTAATTGCTATCCTTTTATTTAACAACCTTAACTAATTTTAAATAAGCATCTTTTGCAGCTGCTTGCTCAGCTTTACTATGTGAACTACCACTTCCCTTACCAAAAATAATGTCACCACTTTTTACAATAGCAACATATTGATAACTATTTTTATCTTTATGTTCAAAAATAACTTTATATTCAATAGGATCTTGGCGTTCAGTTTGTAAATATTCTTGTAATAAAGTTTTATAATCTTTAACTAAATAAATACTTTTATCTTTAATTTTATTAAATAATGTTTGCATTAAAAATGTATTAACCGCTTGTTGGCCTAAATCTAAATAAATAGCACCGACAATCGCTTCAAAAACATCACCTAAAATGCTATCTTTTTCACGACCACCCGTTTGAATTTCGCCTTTACCTAAGCGAATATATTCATTCATCTTATAAAATCTACACACTTGTGCTAAGGTTTCTTCTCTAACAATTTGACTTCGCCAAATTGTTAACTCGCCTTCATTTAAATCATCATTTATTCGATATAAATATAATGTTGTATACATTTGCAACACCGCATCACCTAAAAATTCTAATCGTTGATAATTATAATTTAATTGCTTTTCATTAGCATATGAACTATGAGTCAAAGCTTGTTCATATAAATTAATATTTCGTGGTTCTAAATTAAATGCTTTTAACAAAATTTTAATTTCTTCAATAAACATAAATCCTTATTTTCCTTCTTCTTTAACAACATTATTTTTAATTAGTGATAATACATCTTCTAAAAGCGCTTTCCGAACTAATTTTAAAGTACTAAAAAATGCTTTAACATCACTACTACCATGCGCTTTAAAAACAATGCCATTAACACCAATTAAAATTGCTCCGCCCGTATTTCGATAGTCAAAAATTTCTTTAACTTCATTAAATGCTTTTTTCAAACATAATGATGCTAACTTACGAAAGATATTCTTAGTAAACTGATTTCGTAAAACTTGCAATAAATTCCGTGCCGTCCCTTCAACCGCTTTCAAGGAAATATTACCAGTAAAACCATCAGTTACAACAATATCAATATCACCATTCATAAAATTATTAGGTTCAATATTACCAACAAAATTTAATTGTGAATTGTTACTTAATTTTATATAAGTTTCTTGATGATATTCCTTACCTTTTTTCTCTTCTGTACCAATATTTAATAATGCTACTTTTGGTTGCGATAATTCTCAAATTTTTTGAACATAAATATTTGCCATCATAGCAAATATTTCTAAATCATTACTATCATTTTCAACATTAGCGCCCACATCAATAAGCACAACTTGCTTATTTTTTATTTTTGTTGGCATAATTACCATAAAAGCTGGACGAGTAACACCAGTTATTTCTTTTAAAATAAAATGATTAGCTGCTAAAAAAGGACCCGTAGCCCCTGCTGTTAATACTGCATCAGCTTCTTTATTAGCAACACATTCAATTGCTTTACTCATTGAATTATCGTTTTTTCTTCTAATATCTAAAATACTATCAGTCATCATTATTTCTTCATTAGCATTTTTAAAACTAATCCGCGATAATAACTTTTCATTTAATTTAAAACCAATTAAATATTCTTTAATTATCAGTTCGTTACCAACTAAAATAATATCAATGTCATTATATTGTTGTAAAAATTTTATGACACCACTTATTAGTGGCTTATGTCCTAAATCTGAGCCCATAACATCTACTGCAATTTTCACAAACTTCACCTCTTTTTAACAATTAAATTATATCTATTCAACACCAAATATGAAAGGATATACTGGTTGTTCACCTTCAATTTTTTCATATTCAACATCAAAGTTTTCATCAATATACTTTTCAATTAGTCGTAAATCTTGGCGTTTAGCATCTTCACCAATAAAAATTGTTACCAATTGTGATGATGATTTACTAATCATTTTACTTAGTAATTTTTTTGCTACTAAAACTAAATCTGCTTCTTGAGTATAAATTTTTTTATCTAAAATACCAAGATAATTTCCTTCTTTCACAGCAACACCATCAATAGTTGTTGTTCTAACAGCATTAGTAATTCTTGCTGACACAATCTTTTTAATAGCATTTTTCATATTATTAAAATTTTTTTTAGCACTTTTTTCTTCCTTATTAAAACTAAGAATACTAAGCATTCCTTCTGGAATTGAAGTTGTGGGGATAACATAAACATTAGATTTCTTTTCTAGTTTCGCTGCTTGTTGTGCAGTTGAAATAATATTGGAATTATTTGGTAAAATATAAACATCTTTAGCATCAACTAATTCAATCGCTTTTAAAAAATCATCAGTTGATGGGTTCATTGTTTGTCCCCCATTAACTACATACGATGCTTGCAAGTCATTCATAAAATATTTTGCTAAACCTTTACCAGCAGCAACAGTAATAATTGCTCAAGAGTTATTTAAACTACGAAGTTCTTTAATTTCTGTACTATGCTTTTTTGCTTGTAACCCCATATTTTCAATTTTTACTTTTTGAAAATCACCAAATTGTTGTAAATAAACTAATATTTGCCCTGGCATTAACGAATGAACATGAACTTTAAAAATATCTTGATCTTGAACAACAACGATTGATTTACAACCTTGTTCTTCTAACGAAAAGCGAACTTTTTCTAAAGGAAAATTTTTTTGTTTCATTTCACTTAAAATAACAATCGTTTCTGTACAATAACCAAAATTTTCATCATCTAATTTAATAACAACTTCTTTATTATCACTAGCTACTAAATTCTTTTTCTTTTTAATTTCTTTACCTTTTTCTAATGAATAAACCATTCCCTCAATAATTTTAACTAATCCAAAACCACCTGAATCAACAACACCAACTTCTTTTAAAATTGGTAATAAGTTAGGGGTTTGTGCTAATGCATTGTTAGCATTTTCCAAAAACTTATCCATAAATTTTAATGGCAATATTGTTTCCTTAGTTTCAAGTTTAGTATCATCAATAGCAAGTCTAATAACAGTTAAAATTGTTCCTTCAACAGGTTTCATAACTGCTTTATAAGCTACTTGTTTAGCATAAGTTCATGCTTTTAGTAAATCGCTAGTACTGATAAATTCTTCATGAACTAATCCTTTACTAAAACCACGAAAAATTTGGGACAAAATAACTCCTGAATTTCCCCTAGCGCCCATAATCAAACCACGACTAAACACATTTGCTATTTCAGTAATACTAGAAGTTTCATATTTTTTAATTTCTTTAATAGCATTTTCCATTGTTAAATTCATATTTGTTCCCGTATCACCATCTGGAACAGGAAAAACATTTAATTTATCAATTTCTAAATGATAATTATATAAATTATTAGCAGCACTAATAAGCATGATTTTAAATAATTTTGCATCAATTTTCATTTTATTTCACCTACCTCTTAATAAATATTATTCACTAATTAAATCATCAATGCAAATATCAATTTTAAAATTACTATCAAATTCCATTTGCTTTTCCAATTCATATTTAACGCGATGTTGAACTTCTTGTAAAACTTCAAAAATATTAGTATGAATTGAACTAATAATATGAATTTTAACCCCATAATGATTTGGTTCAATTTTTTTAACATCAATTGCTGGGGTAATGTCTTTTTCTAAAGCAATGGCATCTTCATTTTCTTTATTTTCACGACTATAAGCAAACGCAACAACACCTGGTGTTATTGATACAACTTGCTTAATAATGTGAGCAATTTTATCAACATCAATTAATTTCACTTTATAACCACCATTTTATCCGATTTTTAGATTCATTATCTATAATTTATAAATCAACTTTTAGTTTTTTAAACTAAGCCATTAATCCTGCAGTATATAATGCTTTAAAGCGACCTTCTTGATTTTTTAATGTTTCAAAATTACCACTTTGAACAACACCTTTATCTTTTTCTAAAACAAGAATTTCATCAACATCTTTAATCGTTGATAAACGATGCGCAATAATAAAGGTTGTTCTTCCTTTCATTAATTGATTAAGATTTTCTTGAATTTCTTTTTCCATAATATTATCTAAAGAACTTGTTGCTTCATCTAAAATTAAAACTTCAGGATTTTTTAAAAACATTCTTGCAATTACTAATCTTTGTTTTTGACCACCAGATAAAATAAATCCCCGTTCACCTAAAATAGTATCATAACCATTTTTTAAACCAATAATAAAATCATGCAACTCTGCTTTTTTACAAGCAACAATAACTTCTTCTTTAGTAACTTTAAAAACTCCATAACTAATATTTTCAAAGAAAGTACCATAAAAAATTTGGGGTTCTTGTTCAACATAACCAACATGTTGTAAATAAGAAGTTAAATTAATTTTTTTTAAATCTTGATCAGCATTAATGTAAATTGTACCCATAGAAGGATCATAAAACCTTAATAATAATTTAGAAATTGTTGATTTTCCTACTCCCGTTTCACCAACGAAAGCATAAGACTTACCTTGTTCAAAATGATAATTAAATTTATTCAAAATAAGCTGATCACTATTAGGATAATAGAAACTAACATTATCAAAAATAATATTTCCCGTAACAGTCTTCATACCAATTGGTTGCTCTAAATTACGATTAATTTGTGGCTTTTCATTTAATAATTCATTAATTCTAATTGACGATGTTGATGCATTAGCTAAATTATTAAAAGTACGAACTAATGTCATAATTGGAAAAATTAAAATATTAATTCCTAAAACAAATGAAATAATAATTGGAATTGCTTCAGAATTATCTGCAACCAAAGTTTGATTATGCATCATTATTATCCCTGCTAATAAAATAATAATATTCAAACTAGAAATTCCCATTATCATAAAAGAAACAATTACTGATGATAATGTTACTTGTTTAAGTGAAGTTTTATAATAAATTTTATGAATATCCACAAAACGCTCTTTTTCATAAGTTTCTGTTCCTGATGATTTAATTAAACGAATAACACTAATGCGATCAGTAACATCACCATTAATATTTGTCAAAACTTTGCGAACTTTATAAGTTATTTTTTTAAAAATACCAAACATTACTAATAATGTAACTAAAATTGTTAATGCTGTGATTAAAGCAACAATAGTTAATTTAATGCTAATAGTTAAAAGAATTACAATTGCTCCAACAAAAGTAAAAATTGCTGAAAGAAAACTAATTGGTATTTGTTGTGCTTGGTCACCAATAGTAGCAGTATCAGCAATAACTTTAGTTAAAATTTCACCAGTCTTTTTATTCGTATAAAATTGCATATCTAAATCAACTAAATTATTTAACACTTTATTTCGAATATCAATTTCAATCTTTTTAGCAACAATGCCTCCTAAAAAACTTTGAAAGAAATTAAAAATTCCGGAAGCAAGATAAAGACTAATGATAATAATTACATAACTAATTAACATGCCATAAGGTCCTTGTAAAACATCAGGACTAACTAATTTTTGCGTTATTTTTGGGGTGATAATGACACAAATCGACCCTAAGGCTGTAAAAAGCATTATGATACAACATTGTCATAAATATCTTTTATAGTAAAAAGCAACTACTTTAAAAAAACCACCTTTAAACTTTTTAGAAGAATTATTTTTTTCATCATCTTTATCTTTGTTCATATAAATATATCCTTTCCTAAAAAACCATTTTGAATTTAGAATAATTATACAATAAAAAATATTTATCTGCTTTACTATTTGCAAAATATCTGATTAACAATTAGAAAAATAACTAAAACTTTTACTTTTATTTTTATTACTATTAATAGATAATAAGATTAACGATAGTAAACGAGAGGTGGCAAATTATGACTAACGAACAACTTAAAATATATGGTGATCCATCTCAAAAAATGAATGCAATTCTTGAAATTCACCAACAACTAAAAGAAATTTTTAAAAATTTTCAGTTTAATAATGAAAAAGATTGTATTGAAATTTTATTAGATGAAGAATGCTCTTGAAATACAACAATTGATGTTAAAAATGAAATTACATTTTATATTACTCACAAAACAATAACGACTTCTAATGTCCTATTAATGTGTTATGAATGATACCATTGAGAAATGCCATCTAGTGGTTATCGCTTTACAAAACGCCAAATAAGTCAATTTAAACAAGATTTTCCACGCTGAAAGGATGCTAAATACTTTCTTTTTAGTAAAGCAATTAAACACTTCATTACTCAAAAATGAGATTTAATAGACAAAAATGATTTCTACTTTGATTTAGGATTTATTTTATTTAAACAAATTTTTCCCGGCTTTCATCTCAGGTTAATTCCAACCTTTCGTTATTTTCATTTTGATAATTATTCACTTCGTAGTAAAAAGACATATTTAGAAGGTATTTTTTATCGTCTAAGAAGTCGTGATTTTTATACTCGTTTCCCACAAATTGAAATAATAAACATTCAAGAAAAAAATAAAATCACTAATACTTATTATTTGCAAACTTTACGACTAGTTAAATGGTTATACTACCAAATGTCAATGAAAAATAATCATCTTGCCAATAGTCACTTTAACATTCCCTTAAATAAATATTATCTCTTTGATTACTTATTATATCCTGTATATTATAAATACTTTTTAAAAGATAATCCCTTACAACGATGCTTTGATGTTATTAGAGAAGTATTACAAAGAATCATTATCAAATATGACAGCATTTATCTTCCTAACAATTTAATTGCCTTTTGAGAATTAGAAATTGATAATGAAGAACTTCAATATACTCTTGAACACTTACTAGAATATATTAACGAACATTATTCGGAAGAGCACGCTTATGAAGAAATTTATGAAGAAGTACAAAACTTTGTTGAATATATGGAAAGTTTAGAACCAAAAGAAAAGAAACACTAAAAAACGACTTTATTTTTTAAATAAAGTCGTTTTCAAACTGTAAACATAACTTGGTAGCGAGAGAGAGACTTGAACTCTCGACCTTTCGGGTATGAACCGAACACTCTAACCAACTGAGCTATCTCGCCAAATATGGTCGGGAAGATAGGATTCGAACCTACGACCTCTCGGTCCCAAACCGAGCGCTCTACCAAGCTAAGCTACTTCCCGTATTAAAATAAAATGGTGCGCCCAACAGGAGTTGAACCCGCAACCTCTTGATCCGTAGTCAAGCACTCTGTCCAATTGAGCTATGGGCGCCTATGGTGTCATTAAATAACAAAGTTATTATATATTATTACCGCTCTGTTGACAACAAAAATTTCATATTTCATAACTTTAATTAGTAATATCACAAATTATTTTTTATTACCTATTGGTTAATTAAAAAAATCACTTAACTGTGATTTTACTTAATATCTTATGGAGGCACTGATCGGATTCGAACCGATAATCAAGGAGTTGCAGTCCAATGCCTTAAACCAGTTTGGCCACAGTGCCATATATACAATAAATATTATTACACATTAATTATAAAACTACAATAATATTTTATTAAAAACTGTAGAAACCACAGATGTTTAGTACCTTTGGTTTTTATAAATTATTTAGGGTATATTCTTTTGGCAATAATATTTTGTTTTGAATGCGAAAAATTTATAAATTAAATTCTAGGTAGAATTTTTAAAAAAAAAGAATACAATATAATTCTGACATTAAAAAATGATAAATTATTAGTTTAATTTTACTAATTTTAATAAGGATTTTTATTATTATTTCAATATCAATATATCAAGAAAAAAATCAACTCCAAATGAATTGAAACAAATAACAATTCTTTTAAATTATCATCCATTATTGTCAATGCTAATCTAAGTGAATTTATAACTGAGGAATTAAAAGATCCAACAGAACAACAAATCAAAGAAAAGCAAGACAATTAAATCCGCAGTTAAATATTAATCAAATTAAAATTGAAAATATTACTAATAACAGTGCCTACATTAGTTCACTTGATTCAACTGTTTATACAGGCACAGTAACAGTTAATTATAGTATTTCAATAAATTCACTTAAATAATAAAAATAATTAATATAAAATGAAAGGGAAATAATATATGAAAAATTTAATAAATATTTCAAAAACAATTGCAATTACAACAACTACAATACCAACTGTTATTTCTGTGGTACCTGCATCCTATGAAAAAAATACAATATCAAATAAAATTAAAACTTTATCTAAATTGAATTGAATCGGTTTAAACACAACTATAAATCAACAACAAAACTCAAAATTGAATGCGAATTATGACATTAAAAAAATGATGAATTATTAGTTTAATTTTACTAATTTTAATAGGGATTTTTGTTATTATTTCAATATCAATATATCAAGAAAAAAATCAACCCCAAATAATTGAAAGAAATAACAATTCTTTTAAATTATCATCCATTATTGTCAATGCTAATCTAGGTGAATTTATAACTGAGGGATTAAAAAATCCAACAGAACAACAAATCAAAGAAAAAGTAAAACAATTAAATCCGCAATTAGATATTAATAAAATCAAAATTGACAATATTACTAATAACAGTGCCTACATTAGTTCACTTGATTCAACTGTTTATACAGGCACAGTAACAGTTAATTATAGTATTTCAATAAATTCAATTGCATGATAACATAATTAATACAAAATAAAATGAAAAGAAAATAATATATGAAAAATTTAATAAATATTTTAAAAACAATTGCAATTACAACAACTACAATACCAACTGTTATTTCTGTGGTACCTGCATCCTATGAAAAAAATACAATATCAAATAAAATTAAAGCTTTATCTAAATTGAATTGAACCGGTTTAAACACAACTAGAAATAAAAGAACTACAAATCAACAACAAAACTCAAAACACATATTCAAAACCAATGGTAATGAAATTCCAACAGAACAACAAATCAAAGAAAAAGTAAAACAATTAAATCCGCAATTAGATATTAATAAAATGAAAATTGACAATATTACTAATAACAGTGCAAATATTAGTATAATTGGTTTTAGTAGTATAAAAACTATTAACTTTACAGTTGATAAATCTTTTGATATAAAAACAAAAATTACTAATACTAATTTAGGTTCAATATTAACTGATGGATTTACTTTATCAACAGAACAACAAATCAAAGAAAAAGTAAAACAATTAAATCCGCAATTAGATATTAATAAAATCAAAATTGAAAAAATTGCTAATAACAGTGCAGAAATTAGTTCAACTGACTTAACAATTTACAGCGGCACAGTAACAGTTAATTATACTATTTCATTAAATTCATTTATTAAAACAACTAATTTAGGTTCAATATTAACTGATGGATTTACTTTACCAACAGAACAACAAATCAAAGAAAAAGTAAAACAATCAAATCCTATTTTACAAGATACAAATAGTATTAGTATCTTACATAATACTGAAATTAAAAATATAACTACTTCAAATGCAAAATTAATTTATAAATGACCTAATATTTATACAGATACAATAAATATTACTTTTACAGTTAATGTTGATTTAAGTAAAAAAATTACTATATCTAATTTAGGTGAATTTATAACTGAGAAATTAAAAAATCCAACAGAACAACAAATCAAAGAAAAAGTAAAACAATTAAATCCACAATTAGATATTAATAAAATTAAAATTGAAAATATTACTAATAACAATGCAAAAATTAGTTCACTTAATTCAGCTATTTATACTGGCACAGTAACAGTTAATTATAGTGTTTCAATAAACTCACTTAATTGATAATTATCAACCAAATATTTTAAAACTAAAAAAAGACTGAATTTTATTTCAGTCTTTTTTTAAATTAGATTAAAATTATCGTTAACCTTGCTTAGTTTAAGAAAATCATAGCAACAACAACTAAATAAAACTCTTGTACTAGGAACATCATAAAAAAACCAAGCAAGCGAGGATAAATCTTTAATCTGCAATTTTTTTACTTTGAAATTTAATTAATAAGCTATTTTAAAAAAATAAATAAAGGAATGACAAATTTGTTAATTGTCATTCCTGATAATCTAATAACCACCTAAACCAGCACTTATTACCCGTGTATAGGAATCAGTAATTTCCTTAATAAATTTATTTTGAAAACCAGCATCAGCAGTTTGAATATCAGTAACTCACTGACCATTAATAAAATTAGCAACTGGTAAATAAATACTAGCAACAGATTTATACTCATCATTAACAATATCTTGTGTATCTTTAAACAAAGGCGTATTATAACCAAATTCTAATGATAACTCTGTTTGTACTTTATCTTGTAAAACAAATTGTAAAAACTTATATGCTAAATCCTTATTAGAACTATGTTTAGTAATCATCGCCACATCAGCTCAAACATTTGTTCCTTGCGGTGTTAAAACATCTAGATTAGATATTCCTGTTGTCGAATCAATCTTTGGAATTGCTTTTCGTGGTCGCACACTTTTAAAATTACGATCACGAATATTTTGATTTTTATCATAAAACGAAGCAACAGCATCACCATTATACATTACGGCAATATCAAATAAACGACTAGACTCCGGATCATATGGTGCTGAAAGACTATTAACAATTTCATCACTTTGTAAAGTAACATTATTCTTGTAATCAACAATTAATTCTTTTAATAATTTTGTTGCAAATTCAACATCTTCTTTTCTTTCAGGATTAACTGTTTGATTAATTCTTTGAAATGCTAAACCATATAAACTACGAAAATCACTTAATGCAAAAACATTTTTGCCTTCTCGGGCAGCTTGTCATATTAATTCTCATGATACTGTTGTCGGATTTAAATATTCCTCTTTTTTTTCATCATTAGTAGTTAAAATTTCAACACCTTTTTCAATTAATCAATTTTTAGTTTCTGGTTTTTCAAAGTTCAATAATATTGTTAAATCACCTCAAAAATAAGGAACAGCATAATCACTTAATAATCCCTTTTCTGTTTTATAACCAGCAGCAGAAATTACTTTTTTAATACCACAATCAAGATAAGTTCATAAACTATCTACTGGCTTGGTACCATCTAAATCTGAACAACTATTCCCACTAGAAACTTGATCATTACCAATTGGCATTAAGCGACTTCAATCCAATTTTTCAACCTTATTTTCAGCAATAAGTCTTGAAGCCATATAATCAGAAGGAACAATAACATCATAATCAGTAGTAAACATCTTATTATATAAAACTTCATTCTTATCATAAGTTTCTACTTTCATCTTAATGTTATGTGCCGTTTCAAATCTTTCCACAACCGAACTATTAATATATTCTCCTCAAATTCCTAATTTAAAATCATAAAGATTATTTTGCACATAAACAAATGTTAAAGCTCCTAATGAGGTAAAACTTAATGCCACAATAATAATTGCTCGCCAAGGTCAACGAACTAATCAATAATATTTCTCTCTTCTTTTCTCACTAATTCGTTCTTGTCGTTTATCGCGACGAATAATTTGTGCTTTTTTTGATTTAATTCATAACTTTTCTTTATCTACTTTAATTTCTAAATGAAAAATTTTTCGTTTTAATTTTAAAATATTAAGATTTTTTACAAGATTAAGATTATTTAACTGCAAATATAACTGCAATAGTTTTCTTTCACTATTAATAATAATTTTAGCCCGATATTTTTCTGTTAAAATTTTATGATTTCGTGACTTAATCTGCGTACTAATAATGGTATAACAATTTCAACTTAAAACTAAAATCGCCACAATTGAAATTAATATTGTACCAAAAGCATTAACAACCGGCGTTAGTCGTTTTAAAGTATAAATATATGTAGCAACATTAGTTACATTGCCACCTGTGAAATAAGAAATAATAAAATCATCAAACGACATCGCAAAAGAAATAACACTAGCAGCAACAATAGCGGGTCAAATTAAAGGTAAAATAACTTTTCTTAAAGTATATCTCGGACTAGCACCTAAATCCAATGATGCTTCAATAATTGATGGGTGAACTCTTCTTAATCGTGGTAAAACCGTAATAATTACATAAGGAATATTAAAAGAAATATGTCCTAAAATTAAACTAAAAAGACCAAAGTTAAAACCTAAAGCCATAAATAACATCATTAACGATACCGCAGTAACAACATCAGCATTAATTAAAGGAATATTAGAAATATTTAATGTTAACGATTGCGTTACTTTTTTAGCTTTACTAATACCAATGGCAGCTAAAGTTCCAATAATAACTGAAACAATTGTTGCAATAACCGCTACTAACAAACTAGAAATAATTGATTCAAGAAACAACCGATCTTGAAAAAACTTTTCATATCAAGTTAACGAAAAATTACCATTAAAATGTGTTAAACTTCGCTCATCATTAAAAGAATAAAAAATTAAAATACTAATGGGCACATAAATAAATAATAATACTAAAAGTAAATAAGAACTTTTAAAGATTTTTTTAATCATTATTTCGTCCTACCTTACCATAAATTCTTTTTCCTAATAAGCGCAACACAATAACTAATAATAAAATTATAAATCCTAAAAATACTGAAATTGCAGCTGCTAAACCAAAATTAGCACCTTGAAAAAAATATGCTTCAATAATAGAAGATATTAAAGTAATTTTTTCTTGTCCCATATACTTAACAACAATTAAACTTGTTGCCGCTTGTAATAACATAAAAATAATTCCGGTAATAATTCCTGGCATTGAATAACGAAAAGTAATTCTTCAAAATGTTTGATAAGGACTAGCACCTAAATCTTTGCTCGCTTCAATTCAACTACGATCCATTTTATCCAAACTATTAAATATAGGAATAATAACAAAAGGAATAAACATATAAATCATTCCAATAACGATTGCTATTGGTGTTCCTAGTAAATGCACATTAGTTATTCTTTCAATTAAATCAAACATTGTTTTTAAACCAATAGTTTTTACTAACATATTAATTCAAATTGGTAATGTTACTAATATTCAAATATTTTTTGATACTAATTTTGACTTTGAAAAAGCCATTAAATATGCTACGGGATAACCAATAAGAATGGCAAAAAATGTCGCAACAGTTGCATATAATAATGAACGACCTAATGATGCTAAAAATGATTGCTCATAAAAAAAACTTTTAAAATTATTTATTGTAAAATCAAAAATTAAAACATCATTAGTAGGGCTAATTAGCGAATATAGTAAGAGAATAAAAAGTGGTGCAACAATCAATAATATCATTAAAATAACATAAGGAATCATTAATGGCACTCAACTATTATTACTTTTTTTAATAAAACGATTTTCCTTAATATTTTGTAAATTCTTTTTAAAATTTTCTCGTAGTCATTGAAACCGAATTTTGACATTATATGTTGTCCGACTAAAAAAGTTATTTTTATCTTTATCTTTTTTCACCTTATTCAACCTCTTTTCACATTACATGAATGTCTTCTACTGACCACCTAACACCAACTTTTTTACCAACAATAACTGTATCTGTTGAATGCACCAAAAAATTTCGTTTTCGCGTTGCAATAACAATTTCTCAATAAACACCTTTAAAAGTTACACTCTTAACGGTACCACGAAAATATCCACTCTTTTCACCAACAATATCAATATCTTCCGGACGAATTACAATATCAATATTAGTTTCATTAGTACCATATCCTTTATCTAAACAACGAAAATCACGACCATCAAAATGAACTAAATTATCGTGAACAAATACTGCATTCTCAATAATATTTGATGCCCCAACAAATTTAGCTGTTCATTTATTTTCTGGTTCATTATAAATATTTTCTGGACTTCCTACTTGTTGAATTTGTCCTTCATTCATCACAACAATCCGATCAGACATTGTAAATGCTTCTTCTTGATCATGCGTTACTAAAATAAAAGTAATATCTAAATCATTTTGTAATCGTTTTAATTCTAACTGCATTTGTTGTCTTAATTTTAAATCTAAAGCTGCTAATGGTTCATCTAATAATAAAACTTTAGGTTTATTAACTAATGCTCTTGCAATTGCTACGCGTTGCTTTTGACCACCAGATAATTCATCAATATCCTTATCTTGAAAACCAACTAAATTAACTAATTCCAATGCTTCTAAAACTGCCTTTTTAATAACATCAATTTTTAATTTTTTAATTTTTAAACCATACGCAACATTTTCATAAACATTTAAATGCGGAAACAACGCATAATTTTGAAAAATTGTATTAATTTTGCGTTTATGAATTGGCACCCGAAGCATATTCTGACTTTCAAAAAGAATTTCACCACTATTAGGGTCATCAAAACCACCAATAATTCTTAAAGTAGTAGTTTTTCCACAACCACTCGGTCCCAATAAAGTAATAAATTCACCAGCTTTAATATTTAAACTAATTCCCTTTAAAACCACTTCACCAGAAAAATCTTTCGTAATATTTCGTAATTCTAAAATATTAGGTTTAATTACTGTATCAATCATTTTTTCATCACTCCTAAATAGTAAATATCTTTTTAAAACCTTGGTGGTGTTGTAATTCAAAGAACTTTACTATCACCATTTAACATATTATTTTTTAAATAATGTTCTTCATTAACTTCTAAATGAAAAGCATCGCCCGCATTGGCAGTAATCTGTTTATTACCAACAATGACAACAACCCGACCAGTCAAAACTAATCCAAACACTTCCCCAATAAAAGGATTAACTTTTGGTGAACTTTTTCCTGCTTTTAATGTTATTAAAATTGGTTCCATATTATGAGCTTGACTCGTAGCAATAAGTCACTTAATATGATAATCCGTTTCTTCTAAAATTGACATCGCATCACTAGAAAATACATAACTTTTATTTTTTTCATCATCTTTAAAAAAATCACTTAAAGAACAATTCAATACCGAAATAATGTCTTGTAATGTTTCAATACTTGGTGATGTTAAATCTCGTTCCAATTGACTAATAAACCCCTTAGTTAATTCACATCGTTGTGCTAATTCATCAATTGTTAAATCTTGTTTTAACCGTAATGCTTTAATTTTCTTACCAATATCCATAAAACACCACCATTCTTTGTTTAGTATTAGTAAACATTAAGTTTAATTATAAAACGATTATATACGATTTTATCGTGATGTCAATTAAATTAACAAAGAAAAACTAAGAATTTTTAGATAATTCTTAGTTTATTTTTATTTATTTTTAAATGCCTGAATTGTAAATATAAATGGGACAGTTTTTTAAAATAATTGTATTAAATCTATTGGTCTTTTATAAGATAATGATTTTCTGGGTGTAGAATTAATTTGAAATGCTATAGAATTTAAGTCTTTTTGTGTAATATACCACAGACTTATGACAAGTACAAGAAGTTTTTTAAAAAAGGGTCGCGTTTAGTTTTCTTAGGTATTTTTAAAAAAAGAAAAAATAATCATTTACTATAAATTATTTCAATATGCAAATTAAGTATATATTTCTTATGTATGATTTTTTTTGTAAAAAATTATTTTAATGTTGTTTTTATAAGCATTTTAGTGAGTTTTTATAACCTTTTATTAAGATTATGTTTGTTAATATATTAAATATTTTGTTTTATTACTTATTTTTTAGATAAAATGATAATTAAATTGTGATTACTTTTTTTTCAAAATTATTTAAACCTTTTCCTACCTAACAAAACTTTACGCGTCCTTAAAAAAGGAGTGGATTTAATTTTTATTTAAAATTTTTATAAATAACGATAAAATTATAAGGAAGCTTTTAAAAATTGTTTATAATTAAATTGCAAGACAAAAAGATTATAGATTGTTTTTTTTGTAGAGAGGTTGTTGATTATTGAATAAATTTTATTATTAATTACTAAAAATTCACGAATAAGGAAATTAATTAATATGAAAAAATTACTATCAATCTTAGGAACAATAACAATAGCAGGAAGCGGAACCGCAGGACTTGTTGGCAATGCTCCAACTCCGATAAAAAATGAAATTAATTATACACAAATAAATAATTTAGAAAATTTAAAAAGAAATAAAAGACAAAATAATCAACCATACAAAATTGAGAAAAAATTAATTTTAAATTGAAATAAAGAAAATTATAAAAATAGTTTTAATGAAATTATAAATGAGTTAATAAGACAAAATATTTTAAATAGTATTTTTGAAACTAATTCAAATAATGATAATTCAATATTTGAAATAAATCATAATGCACCCAATTTTATAATTTCTGCTTTTATTGATGATGAAAATACAATTGATTTACTTTTTAGCGCTAATAATTTATATTTACAGGGTTTTACATATGATAGAACTTTTTTTCATTTTGCAGATTCTACAATAACAAGCATTGATAGACAAACTTCTTCAAATTTATTATTTAACGGTAACTACCCTTCTCTTGGCACAAGCACAAATCCACAAATTACTTGAGAAAATATTTTACAATCTTTTCGTGATTTAACTGTTTTTGGAGAAAGAAGACTGTCTCCAAATGATTCAACAATTAGAATTAAATTATTAAAAGCTGCATTACTTAGAATTGTTTTAGTAACATCTGAAGCTTTAAGATTTAGATCAATTTATGATTTAATTAATAATAATATTATTAATCAAGGTCTATCTATATATTGGAATCCTGAATCAGATAGTGGTCAAACCAATATTGGGCATATTGTAACTAATTGACAAAGTGTAAGTAATAATATTATTGATGCAATTAATAATATTCGAGAAAGATTTGGTGTAAATAGCCAAAGTATAAATGAACAATTCTATAATTTATTATCATTAATGCCAACAAATACAATTGCTCAGGCTCTTGCAAATATTGATGTTAGAGTAATTCTTGGATTAGTTATTAGACCAACCTTAAATTGCAATAGAAGAAGAGCAAGAAATATAGATAATGATATAAAAAATCAATATTGTGATGCGATTAAAGATTATGAAGAAGGTTATAATTTAGAAGATAGAAAAATAACTGTAGTTAAAATATTAGATAAAAATACAAAAGGAGGAACATTACAAGCAGGAGATATTTATATTGGAACTACAAGAGGTGTATATCTTTATTTTAAAAGAGGAAATAAAATTAATATTAAAAAATTTGATGATTTAAATTTTTCAATAACTGATATAGAATTAGATAATCAGGGTAGTGCATTTATTAAAGGCGACGCTGATAACAAAACTTACCATTTAAATTTATATGGTTGAGGCCACAAAATATATCATGATGAATTATCTAAATAAATTTTTGTAATGTTTGAAAAGGCGTTTTACTGTTTAAAGATGAATGATGGCGTTCAAAATTATAAAAGTAATAATATTGATTTAAATAATGTTGAAGTTCATTTTGATTCAGTTTTTTACCCTTGGCATAAAATAATTTAGTATAATGTTGATGGAATCGTTCAATCTTTCCGTTGCTCTGAGGAGAGCGGATTGGTGTCGTCTCGTGAATGATTCCATTTTTTGAAAGAAAGGTTGTAAAAGACTTTTCTTTTACTTTGTATGCTTTTTTATTACTTCAGTTAGTAGTAGTGAATTCTGGTGCATTATCAGTACGAAGGCGTTTGATTGTTATGCCAAGTTCGCCGAAATCTTTCATTGCTCTTTGCACGGCATTAAGGGCATTGTTAGTTCCTAAACTATCATAAACATAGCCAAATACTATGCGTGTCATTTCGTCAATGAAATCATAAATATAATATTTTTTATCAACCGGAAAATTTGATGTGGTAATAATTTTGGCATCCATTTGTAAAAGACCAATCTCGGAGACTTCATAACGCTTAAAATGGCGTTTTGTTTGTTTGATTTGCTGTTTTAATTCTTTTCAACGATGGTCAGATTTGATTCAACGATAAAAAGTTTTGATATTTTTTGGAACTTCTGAATTTTTAACATCGTGAAAACCAATTTTTAAATTGTTAAATAAAGACCACATTCCGCCGGCTTGAAGATTTTTGTAATCAAAATATAAATCACATACTTTTTCACGAGAATTTAAACTATATTGATAATTAAGATTTTGTGGTTTTGTAGTTTTAAACAATAACAAATCTAAATTATCAGAATAATAAGCGGTCATAATTTTTTGTGCCCAACGATAAAAGCTTTTTGTTGCATTCTTAAAATATTTTTTAATAAGTTTTGTTAAGGTGGTTTCTTCCATATAAAAATAAGTGCATAAATTTAAATAGGCGGTAATGCGTTTTTTAGTTTTATAGTAATAAGGATTACGGCAATTAGCACTTAGTCAACTTTGTACTTTTGCTTTTAAATCTGCTAAATCAGTTTGGGAAATAATATATTTCATTTTTAAACTCCTTAAATTAAGAAAATCGCATTACAAAAAATACGATTTTCAAGAATATTTATTAAATTACTAAATTAATGAGACACAACGGCGGAAAAGGATATTATATTTCATCTCTGTGAGTAATTTTGATTAGAAAATGTAATTTTAACATCAACGAGTTTATCAATATTATATCTCTCATAATAAGAACCGCCAGGAACATTGCCCTTAACAACTTTTGTTGCATTAGATTTATAAAAGTCTTGAACCGCTTTTTTAGTTGAAGAATCATCATATCTAAAACCATATTCAAAACCTTCAAAACCGGAATTAGGGACAACAATATCAGAGGGCAATTGATTTTTAACATTGCTAATATCTATAGCGGTTGAATTAAAACTAGGAACTATAGTTAAATAACTATTTGAAATCTCAGAAAATGAGAAATCATATTTTTTAAAATTACTGCTATTTTTATTGCATCCCGAAATAAGCATTACACAGACTAAATTTAAAGCTGATAAAAATTTTCGCATAAAGAAAATCCTCCTTTCAAAGAGATTATATTATACTAAGAATATTAAAAATATTTTAAGAGAACTTTTTAATTAACATTAATAAAATTGCTAAGGGCACTACAAACTCAAATAGCATTTGAAATGCCGGAATAACTTCAAACACCGGAAAGGCAGTTTTGGTAAAATTAATCGTTGTTTTTGCAATATCCGCAAGCGGGCGAATTAAAAGATTAATCCCCGAAAGACCAAGTAATCAATTTAACACACTAACAGAAGCGTGCTGAATGCCACAAGATATTGCACTAAATAAGCCCCAATAAGAACAGTTGGGCGTAGGAATTAAGTCATCCATATTACCACTTATTCCGCCACCAATAAAAGCTGTTGAATTCAAAATGTTAAAATCGTATAAAGAATAATGATATTCAGTGCTTTCATTTTTCTTTTTATATAGTGGAAAAGTCAGTGTAAAAATATTAATTCCATACATTACATCCACTTTAGCATTATAAAAATGCAGTTTATTACTAGTGGAGTTTCATAATTGATTATCATATGCTTTTAACACATTAAAATCTATTTGATAAGAACTTTTACCAGTATTAAAACCATTGGCAATTTGTTTATCCTTAACAAAGAAATAGGAACGAAAAATCATATTCTTACTATTTTCCGTTGTTGAACCAAAGTTAATTAAATACTGTTTGGGATAAAAAGTAATTAAGGAACGATAGAAAAAACCCATTTGTAAAACATTTTTAGGAATTTGTTGCATCCCTTTGTAATCTAATTCTACATAAGTGGAAGCATCCATATCAAAACTGGCATAAAAGAATTGTACAAAAAACTCACCTAAAACTTTATAAAGTTTATTAAATAACGCATTAATAAAATCAATAGTTAAATCTTTTTGGTAATAAAGCATAAAATCTTTAAAATCAGTTTTTAATTTATCATCATAGCGTAAAAAATGGAAAGTATTACCATAATAATTAACTTGTCCAAAAAAGGTATTAATAAAATCTCCTCCAAAACTTGTTCGCGAGCCAGATTTTCAAAGCGATTTACCATTTTCTAAAAACTCATTACTACCCACAATGCTACCATGCTCAGTTTTTATAGTAATAACATCACCAAAACTAGAAAAGGAAAGTTCTCTAAAAATAACTTTTTCAATGAAACCAGGCGGATATGAATTTTTGCGACTTAAACTAAATTTACTATTTTGTTTAAAACCATTTAATTTAATTGAAATTTCACTCATATATTTAAAATTATCGTCAAAGAAATTAAAAATCGGGACTCAATATAAATAACTATAATTAAATTTATCAAAATCTCGCCGTTGTATCATTAAATAGTCTAATTTATCTTGAAACTGATTATACTGATATTCACCATCCTTTTTAGTCATTTCAGTTGGTAATGGTTGTTCGTTATGTTTTTCAGGTAGAGGAGGAGAAATATATACTGTTGCGAAAAAGGATATTATATTTCATCTCTGTGAGTAATTTTGATTAGAAAATGTAATTTTAACATCAACGAGTTTATCAATATTATATCTCTCATAATAAGAACCGCCAGGAACATTGCCCTTAACAACTTTTGTTGCATTAGATTTATAAAAGTCTTGAACCGCTTTTTTAGTTGAAGAATCATCATATCTAAAACCATATTCAAAACCTTCAAAACCGGAATTAGGGACAACAATATCGGAGGGCAATTGATTTTTAACATTGCTAATATCTATAGCGGTTGAATTAAAACTAGGAACTATAGTTAAATAACTATTTGAAATTTCGGAAAACTCTAATTTACAATTATCGACACATTGACTAGGATTGGTGGCTCGTTTTTGCCGTTTCATAAAGAATTGTTCCATATTAGGTTTTGGTGGTTGTTTTGTATCAAAGAAGGCACCTAGAGGGACTAAACCAATAAAAACGATAACTAACCACGACATAAATTTATACATATCTATTTGTCCTTTCTTTTGCGTTTAACTTCTTAAAATAAAGTATATTGTTGATAAAATACAAATCGTTCCTAAAATTTGGAAAATTGGATGTTGAGAAAATAACCTTATCATTGGTTTAAACAAATCTAAAATTTTAATATTATTGGATAAAACTTTATTAAAATATTCTAAACCTTCACGCACATAGGCTCATAAACCTAAAAAGTCGTTTAAAGCAAAAATAGAAAAAACAGCAACAAGAATAAATAAAATTATTAATTTAAACATTTTAAAAACCTACCTTTTTATTCGCCGTCCGTGTTGGTTAACTCACGGTCTGTTTTTAGAACTATTACCACTAAATTTCTTAATTGGACCACTAGATGATTGCTTCTTAGTTCCTCAATTAGCAACTGATTTTCGATATTTTTTACGAAAACCAACTTTTGGTCGTTCGATATGAATACCTAAAATGCCACCAATTACAAGATTTATCACAAGCATAATTAGCGGAAAAATAATAATGCGAATATCTGTCCCGGGAATATTTAAAGTTCAAATTAAATCAAAAACTTTATAAAACATATCGCCAATCAAACTAGCCATTTTTTCTAAGTTTTCCATTTTTTAAACTCCTTTACTTGTTTTTCTTATTCAGATTGTTTTTTAACTTAGTAAGTATCTTACTGAATTTTTCCATTTTTAAATATTCTAATGCTTCAATATCCATTACATTATCATTTCAAAATTTATCTTGATAATTATCATTCAAAGCACGATTACTTAATTCACGCAAGAATGATAAATATTTATTATCATAAAGGTTTAAAATTGACATCGGAATTTTCAATTTAAAGAAATAAATGTCTAATTCCGGAATGCTACGATACTTGATTTTGCGACCTTTTTTATCATTTTTTGCATTAATTAGCGTTAATCGTCATTGTTCGTATTCGCTTACCGATTTAAAAGTGCCATAAATAACTTGTAAATAGGGTCGGAAAATACTAACTGGTTTTTTTCTAATGCCAACAATTATTGAATTCGCAATATCACGAACTTTAACTCATATATGTTCAGCTCGTTGTCCGCTCGCTAATACGATATGGGTAAATTGTCGAGCCGAAGCAAAATATTCTTGTAAACCCTGGGTTACTCTATCATTTTCTTTATAGTCAGTACCTTCAAGAAATAAATTAGTTTCATCTCAAAGTAATAATGATTTTTCATCTAAAATTGGATAATTATAATCCAATAAAGACATATGCCCTAATGAAAGCATTTGTTTATTGGTAATTGGAAAAGTAGAAATCGTTTTTCAACCACTTAATAAGTAAGAAGCTAAAACCATTAAAGCGGTTTTTCCAGTCCCTAAAGCACCAATTACTAAATTTAAGGGTGAATTTAATAAGAAATTAATAAAACTTCGACGAGCAAAGAAATGAGAAATTTTAGTATATAAAACATACAAAGCAATTAATAAATAAATAATATCAAATAACATTCGTCAACTTTGGGGATTATAATAATGCAAAATCGCACCATAAAATCACGCAATAATAAATAAAGTGCGATTTAAAGCAACAAAATCATATAATCTTAAATTTATTTTCTTAAACAATAGCATCACTTAAATCATACTTTCTTTATTTTTATTATTATCTGCCGGGCATTAATTTTTCAAACATTTTGAAAGCGATTAAAAATAAACCAATAATCACCCCAAGCAAGAAAACTCAATATGTAGCAAAGAAATTAACAACATTTGGCATATTACCACCAATAATATCGGTTCAAATATTACCGAACGCTTTAATTAATGCTTTTCATAAGTTAGTAACGGCTTGTTCGCCAGTAACAGCTACTGGCGTAATTACTTCTGTTAACAAAGTTCTAATCATATAATCACCCCCTTTCTAAACAAAATATGATTTAACCTTATAAAATAAAATAACCATAAATAAGACAATGAATACTAATACCATTCAAAACGCAATATTTGCTATTAAAAGTCAAAGTAGTTCTTGGGTTAAATCAATTTCTTTTCCAGAAACTCACGCCGGAATAACTTTAATTTGAATAAATAAATTTCAAAAATACAATTTTGTCATTTCTCAATCTAAATCTTTTCAAGCAACTAAAAACATAATAATTACCGTTTAAAAGGTCAAAAGAGTAGAAAAATAATTGCCGAAAATAGCATTACAATTATTAAAATTGAAAACAAAAATACAACTTGGGGTGGTAAATCGGCAGTTGGATAAATTAATTCAATTAACTCAATAATTATTTTTTTAAACATTTTCTAAACCTACTTTTTAATTTCTTTTTCATCTTGTTCTAATAAATTTCGCTTAAACTTTGCAATAAATATTCGTTGTGCATAAGTAAAATCTTTTGGCAACTGCTTTGCTTCACTACCGTATTTCTTTTTATCTTTTAAAAACCGATAAATATTAACCGCAATATAGTATGCTAGTAATAATGTTAAAATCGTAAAGAACACTAACCCAAATATACTCATCTTTCTTTTCTCCTTAATTTTTTAATTTTTAATTCTTATTTTAAATTGCAATTTTTCTTTCATTTTTTAACTCCTAATGTTTCATTTTTCTTAGTTGATTTCTAAATCTTAAACTTTCTAATGAAGCATAATTTGCACTTTCAAAGTCTATATAATTAATATTTTTAAATTCATAGATTGCTCCGCACATTTTGGTTTTAAAGTTATTAACTGTTGATTTTAAGTATTTTACAAATTCAGAATTTACGGTTCGATTAACAATATTATTCAAAGTATCGGTAAATACTTGTTTTCTAGTAATGGGATTTTGACAGTTATATGAGAATTGATAAGCCTTGATATTTAAGTCATACTGGTTTAATGACTTTTCGTTCAGGACATTTTTAGTTATATATTTAGAGCAATATTTTACAACCATTTCATTAGTGTTTTCACGAACTCTAATATTTTTATTAATTCCGTAAGGTCAAAATTGTAAAATAATTTTATGAGGTATTTTTTCGGTAATTAAAATATGAAAATGAATAACGCCTCGTTTCTGATATTCATAGGTATACAAGTACTTAATATTTTTATTTTTAACTTTAAATCAGTATTTTAATTTTTTAAAAAATTTATTTAAATCACGCTTACATTTTCTAATATCAAATTCATTAACATCAGCATAAGTAAGCGTTAAGAATGTAAGTTTTTTACAGTCTCAAAAATTATGATATGCTTTCCGAATAACATTAGATTTTGCACGAATATTGCTATTAAGCATTTTTGTATCACAATTACCCTTATTTTTAACTCCGTTAGCATTACGAGTATTTGCTTTGATGCGTTCTAAAGGCATAACAATATTGCGAATATATTGACCGTAATAAATGGTTTTCATATAAAAATCAGTCGGATTTTGAGGTTGTAAATTCATATTTTATGCTCCCATTTTAAATTTTCGCCAGTTGTGTTATTTAATCAAGTAATAGTCGGCTTCGCCGACTAACCCGCTAGCGGGCGGGGCATACGCCTTCCGCACCGCTTCGCAGACGGAAGTGATTATCAATTAACTGGACAAGTTTTTTTGATTTTTTGATAATTCAATTTTTTGCAAGTTAACTATTTTGGGTGTTTTTTCAAAAGTTAATTCGCAACTAAAAAATGATTTAACATTTTCTTTTAACAGTTTATAAATTTCTTGTTGTTCTAGATTGTTATCATCAATTCATAAAGCCTTTTGTTCGCCGGTAGGCTCAAATAAGTCATTTTCATAACGCAAAAATTCGGCAGAATAACCTGACATCATAGAGCCATCTTTATTTTTAAATATTTTTCTTTTTATACTAACTAATTTAACTTTAAACATTATTTTTTAAATTCCTTTTATTTTTATTTTTTAAAATTTTTTAATATGATTAATAAATTTTTTCTCACAAGCAACATGCAAATATCGTTTATCACTAAATAGATGTAAACACCAGCGACATATTTTATAATCTATCGTTCCTTTCAAAATTTAAAAACCCTTTTCATCGCAAGAATTACAGATTCCAACTGTATTTTTATTACTAACAACATAACTTTCGTTGTCGCATTCAATACAAAATATTACTGCCAAAAGAAAACACCCCCTAAAAGTTTGTAGAAAACAAAATCTTGTCATATGTATATGGTTTCTACAATTTAAGTCTTTTTGTTTATATGAAGATAAATCAGTAGATTTTGGTAAATATCTTCTTAAAATACCATTATTGTTCTCATTTAAACCTCTTTGACAAGGTTTTCCGGCATCTGCAAAATAAATTTTAACATTACAATTTTTTTCAATTAATTTTCATTTACTAAATTCTTTACCACGATCAAAAGTAATAGTTTTAATTGTTCCTGGTATTAATTTTGAAATAAATTTTATTATACTTTGTGTAATACTTTCTGCTTTATGATTTTTAGTTTTCAAAGGAATTGTGGTTTTTGATCATATATCAGCTAAAGTAATAATAGAACTTTTATGATCTTTACCAACGATAGTATCTCCCTCTAAATGGCCAAATTCTTGTATATTTTTAATATTTGGAATGATTAAATTTCTTTCATGAATAGATTTACAATTATTAATTCTGCCCCTAGTTTCTTTTTGTTTATGAGGTTTATTTTTGCCTTTTCTCAATAAATTTTTTTCATCAAAACCCATTCGATTTGTTTTAAACATGTTATATAAAGTTTTTGTTGAAATATTTTTTATTTTATTTTTCTTTAAAAAATCAGCAATTATATCAAGAGCATAATTTTTAGTAATTAACAAATGATTGATAGTATTAATTTCTGTTAAAGTTAAAATTATTAATTTTCTACCTGCATTTTGTTTATTTTTTTGAACTTGATTCAATATTTCTAATGGTAATAAGTTTTGATTTAATAATTTACAAACTCTGTGTACAGTTGATTTACTATAATCAATTGCTTTTGCTATTTTACGAATAGAAAATCCATAACTTTTATATTCTTTTATTGCTATTATTGATTCAATAGTCAGATACTTATACATTGTGCTAATTCCTTTCTTTTCTTAATTATAGAATTAACACAATTTGTTTTTTATATAAGTGTCCTTTTTAATTTTACATTTCAGGATAATATCATTAATCGCTTTAACAATTTCTAAATTTAATGCTTTGACCCTTACTTGATGTTTTAAATATGTTTTTAACTGTTCATCACCATTTATTGTACTAGTAGTTAATTTTTGATGTCAATAAGCAAGCTTATCTAACATATAATTAATATTTTCTTTAGCAAATAAAGAATTATCAAATCAAGTTAGCTTTAATTCTCTTACTTTAATTGTTTCTTCATAAACAATTGACATTACGGGCACAGTAAGTTTCTCTGCTAGTAAAAAATCTAATTGCTTAATTTTTTTATCAAAGCGCTCCTTAAATGCAAGAATTACTGTATTTGGATTTAACACAATTTCTTCATTAATATCAGTTAGTGCCAAACTATTAATACTAGTAACAATACCTGTTGAACATAGGAGAAATGCTAAAAAAATTTTCGCAAAACAACCACTCATTTTACTCACCTCAAAATATAGTTTATTTTTCATTACTCTTAATACTTAAATTAAGTTTAGCAAAATAAAAAAAGTGTACAAATATTTTATTAAAAAAACTAAGAGTTTTTATAACATCTTAGTTAACATCTAATATATATTTATGAATTGCTTTACTAACGCCACCATTATTATAAGTATCAGTAATATCATTAGCAATTGCTAATAATGGTTTTTCACTATCTTTCATTGCAATTCCATAACCAGCTCATTCAATCATTTTATAGTCGTTCATCCCATCACCAATGGCCATAACTTCTTCACGATTAATATTTCACATCTTAGCTAAATGCTTAATACCACTTGCTTTACTAATATTTAATTCATTAACCTCAATCATCCGAGATTTTCCCTTGTCAGAAACCGCAATTTCAGCAATTTGTAACTTTTCTAATTCTAATGCTAAACTATTAATTCTTTTACTCTTACCTAATAATAAAATTTTATACATTCTAACATCAGAATTTTCATTAACTTTAACAATTTTACGACGATTTAACTTTTGAATTAACCAAATTTTAAAAGTTTTCTTTAAAATATAACCAATATTACCATCAACACTATAACCTCAAAAAGCAACTTTATAATTTTTAGCTAAATTAATAACTTGTTTAATAGTACTTGACGCTATTTCTTTATCAACTAATAACTCACCAGTTCTTAAATTAATAACATAGGCGCCATTAAAACATACCATATGTTCACTAGTTTCATATAAACCTAATTCACGAGCAAATTTATAACTAGATTGCGGTGATCGTCCTGTAGCAATAATTACTTTAACACCAAGTTCTTGAGCTTGCTTCACAGCAACAATATTTTCTGGATGTAACTCAAAATGATTTTTCAATAATGTTTTATCTAAATCTAAAGCAACTAACTTAATTTTCATCATAACACCATTTATCTTTTCTAATTTTATATTTTTCACAAATAATCATAACATATATTACAATTTTTATATTTTAACAAAAATGGGTCGCGTTTAGTTTTCTTAGGTATTTTTAAAAAAAGAAAAAATAATCATTTACTATAAATTATTTCAATATGCAAATTAAGTATATATTTCTTATGTATGATTTTTTTTGTAAAAAATTATTTTAATGTTGTTTTTATAACCTTTTATTAAGATTATGTTTGTTAATATTAAATATTTTGTTTTATTACTTATTTTTTAGATAAAATGATAATTAAATTGTGATTACTTTTTTTTCAAAATTATTTAAATCTTTTCCTACCTAACAAAACTTTACGCGTCCTAAAATCGTTTAAATAAACGATACATCATTAATAACATTAACTATTTATCTTGAATAACTTCAATAGCGGGTAACGGTTTACCTTCTAATAATTCCAAACTAGCACCACCACCAGTTGAAATATAACTAAACTTATCTTTAAAACCTAACTGAATGGCTGCTGCTGCTGAATCACCACCACCAACAATACTAAAAACATTATTTAAATGAGCAATTGTTTCACAAATTGCTAGCGTTCCTTTACTAAAATTTTTCATCTCAAAAACGCCAACTGGACCATTTCAAATAATAGTTTTAGCTTCTTTAATATAGTTATTAAATAATGTTATTGTTTTTTCACCAATATCCATTCCCATATAATCATCAGCAATATTAGCATCAGTACTATTAATTCCAGACTGATCAACAAACTCTTTACTCATCAAATGATCAATCGGTAAAATAATTTTACCATTTGCTTTTTGTAAATACTGTTTAGCTAATTGTATTTTATCTTCTTCAATTAAAGACTTGCCAATATTAAATTGTTGCGCTTTTAAAAAAGTATAACTCATTGCTCCACCAATAATTATTTTATCAGCTACCTTTAAAAGATGATCAATAACACCAATCTTATCAGATACTTTTGCCCCTCCTAAAATCACAACAACAGGTCGCTCAGGATTAATAATCGCTTTATTTAACATTGCTAACTCTTTTTCCACTAACAAGCCAATACACGATTCATTAATATTAGTTGCGATACCAACATTAGAAGCATGCTCACGATGGGCTGTGCCAAAAGCATCATTAACAAAAACATCACCTAAACTTGCTCAATATTTACCTAAACTAGCATCATTATTAGATTCCCTTTTATTTTCTAAATCAGCAAAACGCGTATTTTCCATTAATAAAACTTGTTTATTTTCTAAACTATTAATTGCTGTTTGCAATGTTACCCCACTAATTTCATCAACAAAGTTTACTTCAATACCTAATAACTCTGCTAACCGCTTTGCTACTGGTTTTAATGAATATTTTTTTAAATCTTCTGACCGTTTTATTCTTCCCAAATGTGATAATAAAATAACTTTAGCATCGTAGTCTAATAAATATTGAATTGTTGGGATGGCACTAATAATACGATTATCATCACTAATAACACCATCAACTAATGGCACATTAAAATCTACTCGGACTAATACTTTTTTATCTTTAAAATTAATATCTGCCAATGTTTTTTTCATATGAATTTAATTTTCCTTTCCAATAATAAAAACTAAGGTATCCACCTTAGCCATTATTTATTCCATTAAGTTTGCAATATGATTAACTGTTCGGCATAGTTGATTAACATATGACATTTCATTATCATATCAAGCAAAAACTTGGATTAATTGATCGTCTCCTAAAGTCATTACTTTAGTTTGCGTAGCATCAAATAATGAACCATAACTAATACCAATAACATCACTAGAAACAATCGGATCTTCAGTATAACCAAAAGATTCATTAGCAGCATTTTTCATTGCTTCATTAATATCAGCAACTGTTACCTTTTTATTTAAAAGGACAGTTAACTCAGTAATTGAACCAGTAACTACTGGTACTCTTTGAGCTGCACCATCTAATTTTCCTTTTAAATTTGGTAATACTAACCCAATCGCTTTAGCAGCTCCCGTAGTATTTGGAATAATATTAACTGCCGCTGCTCTTGCTCTTCTAAAATCACCTTTACGATGTGGCCCATCCAAAATATTTTGATCATTAGTATAAGCATGAATTGTTGTCATCACCCCAGTTTTAATACCAAATTTTTCATCTAATACTTGTGCCATTGGTGCTAAACAATTAGTTGTACAAGATGCCGCGGAGATAATAGTATCACTAGCAATAATTTCATGATGATTAACATTAAACACAACGGTTTTTAAATCAGCTCCCGCAGGTGCTGAAATGATAACTTTTTTAGCTCCCGCAGCTATATGAGCTGCTGCACTTTCCTTAGTAACAAATAACCCTGTTGATTCAACAACAGCATCAATATTTAACTCTTTTCACGGTAAATTTTTAGGATCCTTTTCAGATACAATTTTAATTTCATGACCATCAATAACTAAACTTGATTCCTTAGTAGTAACTTCCTTATCAAATCGCTTTTGTGCTGAATCATATTTTAATAAATGACCTAACATCTTAACATCACCTAAATCATTAATTGCTACAACCTCAATATTTTCATAATTCATTAATATTCTTAAAGTTAAACGACCAATGCGTCCAAACCCATTAATTGCAATTCTTTTCTTTGTCATTCTGTTTTCCTCCTATATGCACTGCAATAATTATACAAATAACTCCTTTATTTTACAATTAAATTAGTAATTTTCTTCTAAAACACTATCTAGAAATTACCAAAGACATTGCAAATCATTGCCAATTTATTGGGCATATTTCCGAAACACATCGCCCCCTAATAATACTGGTTTTGCCAAGTATCTAATTCTTTCTACTAACCGAATTGATTTCACAATATCAATATTTTTATATTTAGCATTACGACTATAATATTCTTGTAAGTTACCCATATCATAATTAGAAGTAAAAAATGTTGATAAATTATGTTGCATCCGATAATTTAAAATACTAAATAAAATCTCATCACGAGTTCACTCCGATACGGGTTCACCAGCTAAATCATCTAAAAATAACACATCACAAGTTTGGAGCTTATAAATATCACTAGCTAATGAATTAGTTGCTTTTGAAATCGCTTGTTTTAATTGACTCATTAATTGGGGAACAAAAACAAAACATACTTTATAATCATTCCGAACTAAACTATTAGCTAATAAAATAGAAATATAAGTTTTACCAATACCAGGAGCACCATAAATATATAATCCTGTTGTTTGCTCTTTTTTAAGGAAATTAATAAAATATTCTTTTAATTTTATGCGAATAAAATCATTTTCTGGTAAATGAAAATCACTTTCTAATGATAAATTAATCATTGATAAAGGAAAATGACAAATTAAATAATTATTACGAATTTTATCATTAGCTCGTAAATATTGACGATGTAAACAATCTTGCATTTCTAAATAAATCCGTTGATTTTCATAAACTAATTCTAACCGATATCCAGGAATTAATTGTTGACATTCATTTCAATTCAAACCATCCAAACATTCAACAAAATTATTTAAATATTTTTCTAAAATATCACTATTTCGTAATAAATCTTTTTTTAATAATTGATGTTCAGCAATAAATTTTTGCAAAGCAATAATCTTAGTTTTTTGAATCCGATGATAAATATCCATAACAATCACTTCCTTCCATAATTATGTTTGATAAAGGGGGTCTTCTTGTAACCATTTTGGAATAATACCTGTATTTCATTTAATTTCATAATCAAATTTTGATTTTTTTACAATTTTATTAAATTTTACTTTTCCCTTATTAAAACTTTGAACATAAGCAGTTCTTAAATATATCATTGCTTGTTCAACAGTAGTAATCTGCTTTTGTTGTAATGTGCTCGCAATTTTTTCTAAATAACCCATAACCAAAAGTTTATTATTTTTATATCACACATATTCAATTAAGCAATTAGTAACTTCTGGTGACAAAGTATAAGTAACTAATAACTTAGCCAATAACTGTAAATCTTTCGCTTGTAAAGGAAAATTTTGTAATAATGTTAAATATTTATATGGTGATATTGTTTGCATCTCATAAATTTTTTTTTGTAAAGGATTTTTCATATCTTCATTAGCAACTTCTAATGATTGGTTATTAGTTTCTGGCAAATGATTGGTTTGGAAAATAAAATCAGCACTAGAAGCATCTGCTTTTACTATTGATAAAGAAAATATTTCATTAAAGCATTTCGTAATTTTTTTATAACTTGACAGATCTTCTTGATATTGCATAAATAAAAACTTTGTTCGTTCATAATCATTAAGAGAAAGATTATTAATTAGCAATTGATTAAATTGCTGATGATTAAAAAAGTCTTGTGGTGCCATCGGAGCAAATAATTCATAGTAATAAGTAACACCAATATTAGTATTATTACGATAAACATCAAGTAAATTTATTGCTTCTAACCGATTTCTCGCAACTTCAATTTCCAGTAATGATAATTGTAATAAATTTTGCAAGCGTAAATACGAATTATCTAAATTTAAAACTTTCATTGATAATTGTTCATTTAATAAAGCAAAATATAGCGAAACAGCATTAACACCAATAATTGGTTGATATAAATGTTGAACTATCTTTTGCGTTTCACTACAAATATGAGAATTAATAATTATTTGAAATTTTTCTTCTGATTGTAACATTTTTATCTCCACCTTATTGTCTTATTTATTCTATGACAGAATAATAACGATGTAAATAATAAACAATAAAAAAATAATTACCCACTAAGTTATCCACAACTTAGTCCTAAAAATATCTTATAAATAAGATGCTTTAATTTACTTATCCACATAATTCACAACTTATAATTTATTCTGACATTGACAGCAAAAATATGTACCACGACCATTAAGCTTAATTTTTTCAATTATTGAAGAACAAACATAACACGCTAATGCTTCTCTTGTATGCACTTTCAATAATTGCTGATATGTCCCTTTAACACCAACATTAGAAGTATAACTAGCAATTGTTGTTCCTTTTAAGTTAATCGCTTGTGTTAAAATTTGTTTCGCATTATTTAAAATTGCTTTTAAATGCTCGGTTTGTAATTTATTACACCTAGTAACCGGATGAATTTTACTAGCAAATAATACCTCATCAACATAAATATTTCCTAAACCACTAATAATACTTTGATCTAACAGCATTGTTTTAATAGCTCGGTTCTTATTTTTAAATTTCTTTTGTAAATAATCAACAGTAGCCCTTGATTCAAAAGGTTCTGGTCCCACTTTGATTAATGGTGCTAATTGTTCATATTCATCCTTTTTTTGCAAATGAAAAGTACCAAATCTTCTTGTATCATGATATCTTAATTCACAACCATTACTTAATTCTAAAACTAATAAAACATGTTTTCATTCAATATCATCATTAAGATTTTGATAATAATATTTGCCTTCCATTCGTAAATGACTAATTAACACAAAATCTTCTAATTCAAAAATTAAATGTTTTGCTTTTCTTTTTAAATCAAGAATTTTTTGACCAACAATCAATTTTCGAAATGATACTAAGTCGGGTTGTTTAATTACCGAACTTCAATAAATTCTAATTCCTGTAATAACTTGATTGCAAACGAAAGGTTGTAAACTAGCACGAACAGTTTCTACTTCTGGTAATTCTGGCATTAACTTAATCTCCTTTATACTTCATATCAATTATTTCCTATATTAATATCAACCGTTAAGGGCACCTGCAATTTTGTTGCTAAATTCATTGCTGAATTAACAATTTTTTTAACAATTTCTAATTCATTTTCATATACTTCAACAATCAACTCATCATGAACTTGAGCAACAAGATACGATTTTAAATTATTTTGTTCTAATTGCTGATCAATTTTAATTAGAGCTAATTTAATTATATCAGCTGCTGTTCCTTGAATCGGAGCATTAATTGCAACGCGTTCTGCTGCTTGTTTAGCTACTCAATTCCGATCATTAATTGTTGGAATGTATCGAATCCGATTGAATAAAGTTTTAACAAATTTATGTTCTTGACAAAATTTAATTGTATTATCCATATAATGACGAATTTCAGGAAAAACAGCAAAATATCGTTCAATAAATTTTTTTGCTTCGCTAATAGAAATCATTAATTGTTTACTTAAACCAAAATCAGAAATACCATACACAATCCCAAAATTAACAGTTTTTGCAACTCTTCGTTGCTGTTCACTAACTTCAGTTTGATTAATAGAAAATATTTTACTAGCAGTCAATGAATGAATATCTTCATTATTTTTAAATGCTTTAATTAATTCTTTAACATTAGCCATATGTGCTAAAACTTTTAATTCAATTTGCGAGTAATCACTAGATAATACTACTTGTGTGCCAGAATCATTAGGAACAAACACTTTACGAACTAATTTTTGATGAACATCATGAATACTAATATTTTGCATATTAGGTTCTTGTGAAGATAACCTTCCTGTTGTTGTATTAGTTTGATTATAAATCGTATGCACCTTACCATCTGCGAAAATATATTTTTCCAAACCTTTTAAATAAGTTGAATAAGTTTTTTGATATTTACGATATTCCAAAATTTTATCAATAATTGGATGCAATTGTTGCATTTGTAATTGCATTAATACTTCTTGTGCCGTACTACCTTTTTGTAAATCAGGTAATTTTAACACATCAAATAATAATTCTTTTAATTGTTTAGGAGAATTAGGATTAACATCTTGTTGTGCTAAACTATTAATTTCTTCATTTAATTGGGTGACAATTTTTAATACTTCTTTTGTTAACTGTTCTAATTGTTCCATATCAACACGAATACCGTGAAACTCCATTTTTGCCAATACAAAAGCACAAGGAAACTCAATATTTTTATACAACTCTAATTGTTGTTGTTGTTCTAATTTCTTACTAAGAAGCGGTTTTAAATGTAAAATTCATCAAGCTTTTCTAGTAATAAAACCAGCAACTTCTTGTAATTCTCGTACAACTTTTTTTTGATTTTTACCATAAAACATTTCATCATTCATAAAAGTTTGTTCAGCAAAATAATTAATAACATTATCAATCGTTACTTTCATATTCGCATTTAAAATATAACCTGCTAATTGTAAATCAAAAGCAATACCTTTAACTTCAATATGATGTCATTTACAACCATTAATAACTTTCTTCAAATCAAAAACATCTTTTAAACATTTTTCATCTTTTAAAAATGCTAAAAATAATTCATCAGTACTAGCAACAAGATAATCTAAATAAAATGCTCCTTTATCGTTAACAACGCCAAACCCAATAATGTCTGAAGTATAATAATTATCACCATTCATTTCAACAAATAACGCATTTTCAACACAATTATAATTAGCATCTCACTTATTTAAAATTTTACCTTGATCTTTATTATTATTATCTTGTGAAGGATTATTTGTCTCTAAACGATTAACTAATGATTTCAAATTATATTTTAAATAAAATTCTTTTAAGCGATTTAAATCTGTATTAATTGTTAACGAAGATAAATCCTTAGGAAAAGGAACATCATATCTTAAAGACGCCATTTCTTTACATAATAAACCAATATTAGCATTATTCACAATTTTTTCTTTAACCGCTGTTTTTAATTCCTCTTGATGCGTAATAATATTTTCTAATGTTCCAAATTGATGTAACAATGATAAAGCAGTTTTTTCACCAATGCCTTTAATACCTGGAAGATTATCACTAGCATCACCTTTTAATCCTTTTAAATCAGGTATTTGGTTTGGGGATATATCTCATCTTGCTTTTAATGAATCAACATTAATAATTTCTACTTGTGATAATCCCTGCTTCGGTTTAACAATTACCGTATTAGCAGATAATAACTGTTCTAAATCACCATCCGATGACAAAATTTCAATTTCTCAATTTAAATCAATTGCCTTTTTATTAATCGTAGCAATAATATCATCAGCTTCAAAATCAGGATGTTCATATCATTGAATTCCATAGGCATCTAAAAACTCACGAACTAATGGTAATTGCTGTAATAATTCTTGTGGGGTTTTAACGCGTTTTTCTTTATAACTAGGTAATATTCCATAACGAAAATTTTTAGGTCCAGCATCAAAAGCAACCAAAACTAAATCATAATTTTGTTTTAAAATCTTTTCTAACATTGTAATAAAACCTAACAAAGCATTAGTTGGTGTCCCATTATTTGCTCGTAAAGTTATGGAATTACTATATGCAGTTGCGTAATATGCTCGAAAAACTAAACCATTACCATCAACTAATAATATTTTCTTCATTAAAAAATTTTCACCTAATTCTATTTCATTTCTTAAATTATTATAACAAATAAACTTGTCAAAAATAAAAACAGCAAGGATTTTGCTGTTTTTATTTTTAACTATGCAGGACTGGCAGACTTATTTTTCTCTCAAAATTTTCAATTATTAGCAACAATCTCTTTATTTTTCATTCGATAGGCAACTAGTAATAAAAATCCCGCCCCAATCATTAATAGTAAAGAAATAACTAATCCAATTGCCATTCTCTCGCCATTATCAGTATTATCAATAATTGTAAAGATAAATGTTAAAAAACCAATAATTATATAAATACTACCAATTATTCAAAAGAAAATCCTTCTTTTTAAACCTCAAATATTTGTAATAACAAATGTAAAAAAAGCAATAATAATTAATATATTCCATAATGTTTGAGCAAAATTACTAGTTCAAAAATTTAGTTTTAAAACAACAGTATCATAAATAACAAATTTAGACTTAACTAGCTCCACAAAACCATAAACAATCATTAAAAAAAATGCTAACGAAATTACTATTCGTCCAATTAATGCCCATTTTGTATTTTTCATTTTATTTAATCTCCTTATTCCTAAATGCTACAATTTTAAAATTATTGCTAGCAAGACTATTGTAATAGTTTTTTGTTTTTCATTTAATTGAATAAATATTATTCATCTTACCTTGGGAAAAACTAATATCATATGATACTTCTAATGAATTATCAATATCATTATACTGCATTTTCGTATTAGTAATTCTTCAATAATTACTATCTTGATAAAATCTCCGATATTTCATATTAATAGTGCCATTATTATCATTAACAATGCGATCTAAAATTTCGTTTTCGCTTGTTAACATTGTTAACAATTTAGCAACCTCGGTTATACAATTGGAATCATCTTCTTCTTTACAAGAGCTAATAGTCGTAATAAGAGTATCCAATACTCCATTCGGTATTAATTCACCTTTCTGACCATTATATCCAAGGATTTCTAATAATGCCACTTTTGCATGCTCGTTGTCAATTTCAATGGCAGCAAGAATCTTGTTAATCTTTGCTTCTGTTAACACCTCATCTTGAATTACACCGACTAACTTATTAATTGCGGTTAAAACATCATTTAAATTAATATTTGTATCATTAGGAAGAAAATTTAAATATTTTTTAACACTTCCAAAAATGGAATCTAATATATCTTTAATTTTAGGAAATGCTAATGGGAAAAAATCAGTATTTTTACAAAAAAAACTATAAAATCCCACACAACCACCACCAGCTGAAACCACATCAATTAATGGATAATCAAAAGACTTTAAGAAAGTTATAATATTTATGTTAATTTTCTTAACTAATTCATTTAATTGTGGGGTTAATCTCATAATTAATAATAACTTTCGTAAACTTAATCCGCCATCATTTAAAGAAAATACTTTTGTTAACTTATTTTTTAAATTACTAATTACTGATTGATCGAAACCAACATATGTCATACTCAATTGTTCATTAATAGCTTGTTGAATTTCTTTAGGAATTTTACTAACTTCGTACCAAATCTTATTGGGATCATCAAAAGGAATACTAACATACATTTTCATTACATAAGAAATAAGTGGTAAAATTGGTACTAACAATGAAATAATATTTTTTAGATCTTTAAATCCATTTTGAAAATTTTCTAATATATATTTATTAGTTATTATTGAAACATGATTATCATTATTATTATCTACTTCAATACCAAATGTTGCCATCATTGTATCATAAGCAGCTTCTACTTCGGTATCATCTTTACTATCATATCCTTTACAAGAACTTTCAGCTTTTTCTTTTTCTATCTTTTCTTTCTCTTCATCATTTTCTTTTTTTTCATAATTTTCTTTCTTACAACCAATTTGAACAATTATTTTTTTAATTCTTTTTTGTGACCACTGTAGTGCTTGAGCATATGTTGCTTTGCCAACAAAATTATCATTATGTTCAGTAAGATTATTTCGTAATTCAGTAATAATATCAGCATAACCACCAGCATTATAATCATTTCAAAAACTTTCAATATTACTTTTAGTTAAAAAATTCATAATGGGATCTAAAACAGACCCACTATTAAAAATTTCTTTTAATGTATCAACAGTTAAAGTGTTAAAAATTGAACCATATGTTCGAATTTTACCTAAAATATTATTTTGACTAATTAAATCAGCATAGGGTTTTACATATTTATCATTAGAGTTAATAACTTTATTAGCTAAATCTTGCGAAGCAAAAAACTCTTGATGACGAGGGAATCAATTATTATCATTGGTTTGTCCAAAATACGAATAAGAAATATTTTTAAAAATTAAATTATCAACTTTATTTTCTAAAATATCATTAATAACTTGCGAAGCATCTCATTTTTTTTCTCTACTTAATATTATTGCTTTAGTAATTTCGCCAGTAATTGCCGAAAAATCATTTAATTTAGCAGCGATGCCTTCATCAATCTTAGTTTGATAACGAAAAGTACAAGCAGCTAAGGTTAAAATTTGAGAAACTGATAATAATAACACTACTCAATATTTCATTATTTTTCTTTTCATAAATTAAACCTCAACTTTTATAAAACAATGCAAGACAATTTTAAACTTTTTAGAAAAATAAAGCAAATTCAAATTATGAAAAAAAGAACAATAAACGGCAATTTTTTTTAAATTTTATTTTCATAGTCTTACTTCTATTAAGAATACTATTTAGATTTAACTTTGTCTATCTAAATCAATATCCAAATATTTATTTAAAACCTGAAATGTAAAATTAAAAAGGACACTTATATATAAAAAACAAATTGTGTTAATTCTATAATTAAGAAAAGAAAGGAATTAACACAATGTATAAGTATCTGACTATTGAATCAATAATAGCAATAAAAGAATATAAAAGTTATGGATTTTCTATTCGTAAAATAGCAAAAGCAATTGATTATAGTAAATCAACTGTACACAGAGTTTGTAAATTATTAAATCAAAACTTATTACCATTAGAAATATTGAATCAAGTTCAAAAAAATAAACAAAATGCAGGTAGAAAATTAATAATTTTAACTTTAACAGAAATTAATACTATCAATCATTTGTTAATTACTAAAAATTATGCTCTTGATATAATTGCTGATTTTTTAAAGAAAAATAAAATAAAAAATATTTCAACAAAAACTTTATATAACATGTTTAAAACAAATCGAATGGGTTTTGATGAAAAAAATTTATTGAGAAAAGGCAAAAATAAACCTCATAAACAAAAAGAAACTAGGGGCAGAATTAATAATTGTAAATCTATTCATGAAAGAAATTTAATCATTCCAAATATTAAAAATATACAAGAATTTGGCCATTTAGAGGGAGATACTATCGTTGGTAAAGATCATAAAAGTTCTATTATTACTTTAGCTGATATATGATCAAAAACCACAATTCCTTTGAAAACTAAAAATCATAAAGCAGAAAGTATTACACAAAGTATAATAAAATTTATTTCAAAATTAATACCAGGAACAATTAAAACTATTACTTTTGATCGTGGTAAAGAATTTAGTAAATGAAAATTAATTGAAAAAAATTGTAATGTTAAAATTTATTTTGCAGATGCCGGCAAACCTTGTCAAAGAGGTTTAAATAAGAACAATAATGGTATTTTAAGAAGATATTTACCAAAATCTACTGATTTATCTTCATATAAACAAAAAGACTTAAATTCTATAGCATTTCAAATTAATTCTACACCCAGAAAATCATTATCTTATAAAAGACCAATAGATTTAATACAATTATTTTAAAAAACTGTCCCATTTATATTTACAATTCAGGAAAAATAAAACCAATCTTGCTACTAATATTCTTACAAGGTTGCCGTTCATAAATAAGTTGATATAATTATTTATGTTAAAAAATATTTATCTTTTTTATATAATAATTTATTAAGTTGAGGTTAGATACATTTATGAAACATTGAAAATGAAACAAATTATTTAAGCAAGCCTTTTGAGGAGCATTTAAACATAAAATCCAAATTATTTCATTAATTTTATTAACTATTATCTTATCAACGACAATTACCTTAACTTGAATTACGACAAGATGACTCTTAGATGGTGAAACAACAATGAATAGTGCTACAACACCATTTAATTATAGTTATCGCTTTAACAGTAAAAATAGTCCTAGTATTCAAAGCATATCACCAACATTTAATATTTGTACTGCTTTTAGTAAAAGTTCATTAGCAGAATCTAATACTAGTAAAAGTATAAAAGATAACAGTACACCAATACTTACCATTGCGAAAGATAAAAATGACCCTACGGGGTGTTTATTACCATTAATATCAGAAAGTTTAGATATTACGGAAAAAATAGCAAGTAATAATAATATCACAATTGAAAATATTTCCTTTAAAAATTTACTAAAATGAGAAAAAATTAATACAAATAGTTTAGCCTTTAAAAATTCACTCTTTGGTCAAATTTTACATAAAAAATATCATGACATTCCTAATAACGAATTTAAAATATTATATGAACAATATACAACTTTGGTTGAACAATACATTAACCCAATTTTTGCCTTTTATTTATTTAATCTTTATAAAGCTAATAGTGATAAACTTAAATATCCAAAAAAAACAACTGATGCTGATTATTTTGACAAAGTTAAAGCATTTAAAGAAATATTTTTAAGAGACTTTGTTAATGCTTGTAATGGCGACAGTTGAATAAGAGATATAAATAATGAAACTGATTTATCTAGTGATAATGTTCCAATTTTTGGTGGCGGAATTAATATTTTTCAACAATTAACAAAAGAAGATTATGAAAAAAGGTTTCCTCAGGCAACAAATTTTAATAACAAAGCTTTTTTTAAACAAGGTTTTAAAGGCGATTTAGGAAATATTTTAATGAATATTAACAAAGATAATAATGAAATTATTTTTCAACTAACAAACGACCACATAAATGATAATAAGGATAGTAGTTATCTCGATGTTGCCAAATATCTAACACTTCCGATTGGTGGAACATCTTTAAGAAATAATTGAGATATTTCGCAAGCAATATGAAATCATCATAATAAATTAGTTGGCTTATTAAGTAACTTTAATGTCAATTTACGCCAAGAGTATTTATTTTCTGATTTTGCTACTAATATCCGTTATCGTGTAATTAGTATTAATCCTAATAATGACACTAAAAAAAATAATATTAAAATCATTAGTGGCACCTATCCTACTGGTGCTAATCAAATTGTAATTAATCCTCAGTTTGCTGAAAAATATAATTATAAAATTGATGATACTCTTAAAATTGGTAGCTATAAATTAATAATTACTGGCATTGGTGGCGATAACTTTACATCGTTACCTGTTGTTCATCCAATAAATTTTCTTCCTAATCCAGCAAAAGAAGCCGTCTTATTCGTTAACCACCAATTATTTATTCGTGATGAATTCATTCGTTATAGTGATATTGAAGATATATCTAATGTCTATTTAACATACACAGGAAATCATATTGCCAATGATTTCGAATTATTTCGACTTTTTCTTAATGATAATTTTAAAAAAAATAATAACAGCATTGAAACTGTTTATCAAAAAATGTTAGCTTACAATAACAACCCCCAAGACATTCAAAAAATTACTGAAGATTTAAAAATAACTTCAACGATTGAAAATAGTGACAGCAACAATTATATTAATCGTGGCTTTAATTCGTTACCAACAATTACTAGAACATATACTTGATTTAGTATTATTATTGTTATTTTTATGACAATGTTAACAGTTTTTGCAACAGTATTAATTATTAGAAAAACCGTTGAACGCAACGCAACACAAATTGGTGTTTTGAAAGCATTAGGCTATGAAAATAAAACAATTATTGGTTCATATTGATCTTATGCCTTAATAACAACAATTCTTGCTGTACCCATTGGTTGAATTGTTGGTAGTATTTTACAAATAGTCGTAATGAAAATTTTTGAAAATTTCTTTACAATCCCAAATAATATTTTTTATTTTGATATTATTCCTTTTCTAATTGCTTTGGCAATTAATATCATTGTAATTTTAATTACCGTAACAATTACTGCTTATAAACAAGTAGCAAAAAATACAATTACCCTATTACGACCTAACAGTGATAATAAACCTTCAAAAGCAATTTCTGGCATCCACAAAAGATGATTTGCATTTGGAAGCTTTAAAACTCGGTTTCGTTTGGCATTGGCATCAGTTTCATATAAGAAAATTATTATTATGTTTGTAACAATTCTTATTGCTTCATTCACTATCGCTATTGCCTTAATGATCCCTGCTGCTGTTCGCAGTCTTGATGATTCTTATTATGGACTTTTAAAATATCAAACTAATGCTGAATTTCAACAACCGATTAGTAATATCCCAACAACTCGTTATAATTTATACCCTTGAAAAGGGATTGATGCTCAAAATCAAAGTCTTGATTACCCAATTACTGAAATTCGTCCAGTAGCTGATTACTATAAAGATGCTCCTGCTAATTCTTGAAAAAAACTTAGTGATAATACCCAAAACATTAATTTAGATAATATTTTAAAACAAATTGCTTATAACTATTATTGAACAGGTGGCAGAGGAATTTCTTTAGGTTGATTAGAACAAATTTCTAAGGATTTTAATAATAATCCCAAACTTTCAGGATTATTATCCACAATTATTTGTCCAATGGTAAACACTATTTTAACAACTAATGCCAAAATAAATACTAGTGATAACTGAAGAACCTGTACAATGAATGCAATTGAAACAGCTGTTCCTTCTTATATTAAAGACTTTCTTAATATTTCTGGAAGAAAACAACGCTTAACAATTACTCATAATACTTTACCTTATAATGCTAAAGAAGATGAATTATATACATATTATGATGCTAACTTAAATAATGTCGCTTTTAAAACCCTAGGAGTAAAACCAAATAGTGATATGATTGCATTAAAAGAAAGTTCAAAATATATCCAAGAAAAAAAATGACTTGATAAGATTCCAGCAGTTATTAATCGGGCAATGCAAATAAAACATAATTTAAAAGTTGATAGTATTTTTGAAAGTGAAGTTCAACAAAAACAATTACAATATATGAGTGCTAATAATAAATGATATCCTGCTCACACTTCATTTTGAATTTATCGTGATGAAAATAACTCTGAAAATATCTATAATATGCCTCTAGATAAATGAAGTATTAATGATAATAACTCGCCTTATGGTTGAACTAACCATTATGGTTATAAAGAAAACGATATTGGTGATGATGACATTGCTAAAAGTTATCGTAACTTAAATGAAATAATTTTACGATTACCCAAAGAAGAAATCACAATTGATAATATCAAATACCCAGCAATTAAAGATGAATTTTTAAAAGAAATTATTAATGCAAAAATACCAACAAATAATAATAAATTTGTTATTGAACAATCATCCGACAATAAATGATGACATATTAGAGCCTTTGTGCCATTTGCTACTAAAAATAAATTTGTTGATGAAGACTTTATGACATCAGCACTAAATCTCTTAAATCAATCATATGACAATCCATTATGAAATATTTTTATTGCCATACTAGACGGTAAAACTATTGGTAATAAAGAAATACCTAAAATTCTAAAAATTGATAATACCCCAATACCGCAAAAAGTTAAATATCAAGTTAAAGCAATTCATGAATCTTATGGTGAATTAAAAGTTTATATTAATCAACGAGTTGCTAATCAAATTCTTGGTTTTAATGCCACAACAAGTAGTGAAATTTATAAAAAAGATCCTTTTAATAATGAACCATTATGATTTAATGGTCGGTTATCATCTAATCCTGAATTAACTGATGTTACTAGTAGATATTCAACAACTTCAACTCTTGGTGATTATTCAATTGCTAGTTTAAATGATAATGTTGCTAATACTGTTACTAACAGTGAACTATTAACAGTAAAACGAGAATTAATTAAAAACTTAACAACAGTGGCTTCTAGTATTGCTGCCATCTTTATTTTAGGTTCAATTAGTCTATCCGCAATTATTGTTATAATGATTTCTAATCTTCTTGTCCATCAGTTTGCTAAACTAATGGCGATTATGAAAATTCAAGGGTATAAATATCGTGAAATTAATAGTTTAACTTTATCAATGTTTATTCCGGCCGCTATTATGGGATTTATCGTTGGATTTATCAGTGCTTGATTTATTTGTCAAGGTATCTTATGAACTATTGGAATTTTTACTGGATTCATTATTCCCCTATATTTCCAATGATGACTTTTACCAATAACATTAGCAACAATTACAATTATTTACACACTGACTTATATAATTTCAACTGAAACATTAAAACGAATGAATGTACTTGAATTAGTAAAAAGTAGTGACGAATAAGTTATTTAAAGCAGAAAGGCTACAAAAACTAATGAAAAAAATATTTCCAACTTATAAACAAGCATTTTTTTCAATGTTTAAAGTAAAAGTTCAAATGATTTTACTAATTTTGCTAACAATAATTCTCACTGCTAGTATTAGTCTCGCCATGTCAACAATTAATAATTTAAAGCAAAGTAATAATTTTATGGGGCAAGAAGTAAAATATGATTATTATTATAAATTGCTGAATTATACTTGTAAGTGCAAGTAAATAAAATTGCAAAAGATTTCATATGCTGAATTATACTTGTAAGTGCAAGTAAATAAAATTGCAAAAGATTTCATATAAAAATTTCATGATGCTAAGTTTATTTTAGAAAAAGTAAATTTAAGGAGTTTTTATATGGGATACAAACATCTTGGCATAGATGAAAGAATTTATATTGAGAATCAATTGAAATTTAAAGTAAAAATTAGTGAAATAGCTAAAAATCTTAATCGAAGTATTAGTACTATTAATCGAGAAGTTAATAGAAATAAAGATAATAATCATTATTTTTCATTAATTGCACAAAATAAAGCAGAAAATAGAAAACAATTACATGTTTATTTTCATAAATTTAAAAATAGAGAATTAGTAAAATATGTACAACAAAAATTATTATTAGGTTGATCGCCTGAACAAATTTATGGCAGAATTAAAAATTTTCATCAAGAATGAATTATTAGTTTTAAAACAATTTACAATTGAATTTATTCTGGATTACTTGAAAAGGTTACTAGTAAAAATTTAAGAAGAAAAGGTAAGAAACGAAAATCTCAAGAAAATCGGGGTAAATTTAATGGTAAATCCATTAAAGAACGAAATGTTAATAATCGCATAACTCTTGGCCATTGAGAAGGTTGGATTGGCAACCCTTTTTAGGACACTTTTTATGTAGACTGGTATTTTCTAAATTCAACGGGAGTTAAATAATTTAAACTGCCATGAATTCGAATATTGTTATATCAATTAACAAAATCAAATAGTTCGCATTTTAGTTGTGTTAAGTTTGCAAATTTTTTACCGTTAATAAATTCGGTTTTAAAGGTTTTGTAAGTTGCTTCAGCAACAGCATTATCATATGGGCATCCTTTGGAGCTTAATGATCTTTTAATTTTAAAGGTTATTAAAATTTCATCAATAATTTTATTTTTAAACTCATTACCACGATCAGTATGAAATAAAGTTATTTTATTTAATGGTCGTGTTATCTTGTGAAAAGCTTGTTGAACTAATTCAGCAGTTTTATTTGGTCCAGCACTATAGCCAATTACTTCGCGATTAAACAAGTCAATTAATAAACAAATATAATGTCATTTAGTGCCAACTTGAACATATGTTAAATCACTAACAACAACTTCATTTGGTTTTTTGTCATTAAATTGACGATTTAAAACATTATTAATTTCGTCATTATTAACTGTTTTTTTATGATTACAATATTTTAACTTGGTGTATTTAGAAACCAAATTATTTTTGATCATAATGAATCGGATTTTTCGTCGTGATAAAATGATATTTTTTCTTATTAAAACAGCTTTAATTTTACGAGCACCATAAATCTTGCGACTTTTATTAAATGCACTGATAACTTCTTGTTCATAATTATTAACATCAAACTTGGTGCATTTATTAGTTTGATAATAATATGTTGATTTTAGTAAACCTAAAATCTTACATATTTTCCTCACTGAATATTTATTTTTGTTGTTATTAATTATTGTTATTTTTTCCCGATTATCAGTGCTGCTTGCTTTAAAATGTCATTTTCCATTCGTAATTGTTGGTTTTCTTTTCGCAAGTAAATTAATTCATTTTCTTCGACAGTGCGATTATCTTTTGCTTTAAATGACCCAGAATTATTATAATTTTTAATTCAACCTGAAATGTAAAATTAAAAAGGACACTTATATAAAAAACAAATTGTGTTAATTCTATAATTAAGAAAAGAAAGGAATTAGCACAATGTATAAGTATCTGACTATTGAATCAATAATAGCAATAAAAGAATATAAAAGTTATGGATTTTCTATTCGTAAAATAGCAAAAGCAATTGATTATAGTAAATCAACTGTACACAGAGTTTGTAAATTATTAAATCAAAACTTATTACCATTAGAAATATTGAATCAAGTTCAAAAAAATAAACAAAATGCAGGTAGAAAATTAATAATTTTAACTTTAACAGAAATTAATACTATCAATCATTTGTTAATTACTAAAAATTATGCTCTTGATATAATTGCTGATTTTTTAAAGAAAAATAAAATAAAAAATATTTCAACAAAAACTTTATATAACATGTTTAAAACAAATCGAATGGGTTTTGATGAAAAAAATTTATTGAGAAAAGGCAAAAATAAACCTCATAAACAAAAAGAAACTAAGGGCAGAATTAATAATTGTAAATCTATTCATGAAAGAAATTTAATCATTCCAAATATTAAAAATATACAAGAATTTGGCCATTTAGAGGGAGATACTATCGTTGGTAAAGATCATAAAAGTTCTATTATTACTTTAGCTGATATATGATCAAAAACCATAATTCCTTTGAAAACTAAAAATCATAAAGCAGAAAGTATTACACAAAGTATAATAAAATTTATTTCAAAATTAATACCAGGAATAATTAAAACTATTACTTTTGATCGTGGTAAAGAATTTAGTAAATGAAAATTAATTGAAAAAAATTGTAATGTTAAAATTTATTTTGCAGATGCCGGCAAACCTTGTCAAAGAGGTTTAAATGAGAACAATAATGGTATTTTAAGAAGATATTTACCAAAATCTACTGATTTATCTTCATATAAACAAAAAGACTTAAATTCTATAGCATTTCAAATTAATTCTACACCCAGAAAATCATTATCTTATAAAAGACCAATAGATTTAATACAATTATTTTAAAAAACTGTCCCATTTATATTTACAATTCAGGAAACTAATAATTCATTCTTGATGAAAATTTTTAATTCTGCCATAAATTTGTTCAGGCGATCAACCTAATAATAATTTTTGTTGTACATATTTTACTAATTCTCTATTTTTAAATTTATGAAAATAAACATGTAATTGTTTTCTATTTTCTGCTTTATTTTGTGCAATTAATGAAAAATAATGATTATTATCTTTATTTCTATTAACTTCTCGATTAATAGTACTAATACTTCGATTAAGATTTTTAGCTATTTCACTAATTTTTACTTTAAATTTCAATTGATTCTCAATATAAATTCTTTCATCTATGCCAAGATGTTTGTATCCCATATAAAAACTCCTTAAATTTACTTTTTCTAAAATAAACTTAGCATCATGAAATTTTTATATGAAATCTTTTGCAATTTTATTTACTTGCACTTACAAGTATAATTCAGCAATTATAAACTTTTTTAAAAACTTTCTTATAATTTTGTCGTTATTTATAAAAATTTTAAATAAAAAAATAAATCCACCCCTTTTTAAAAAACTTCTTGTACTTGTCATAAGTCTGTGGTATATTAAAAGCAAAATTTTAAAACAATCCGTTGTCTAATTTTGATATAATATTTTTAATTAAAAAAAATCTACGGAGGGTCTTATGAAACCAACACGAGGAAAACTAATCTTTAAAATATTTGCTTTCATATTTACAATAGCATTTTTAATTGCTACATATATTAATTCAATGGTATTAAAATTATGAGTACCTAAATCTGACTTACCATTTCTATATGGCGATTTTACAGTTCAGTATTTATCTTTTTTTACTACGCAATCAAATATCATTGTTGCCATATGATTTCTATTAGCAACAATTAATTATCAAAATGAAGATAAAAATATTTTAACAGGACAAACAAGCAAACTTTTCATAACTAGTTATATTTCCGTAACTTTTTTTGTTTGACTTACAGTCCTAATGCCCACCGCTTTTAAAGATATGGGAATAAATGCCTGAATTTATGGCGTTGCCCAACACATTATTGTCCCTTTATTAATGATTATTTATGGCATCTGAAATATTGGCAGTAATAAAATTGAATTAAATAACTATTTTAAAAAAAATATCTGAATATACTTAAGTTATCCATTAACATACATTATCTATGTTATGCTTCGTGGCGAAATGCGCTGAGCAGATGGTAAAGAAAACTTATCATACCCCTACTTTTTCTTAAACCTTCATAATAAAAATTTTGGAATGAATGGGGTTTTAGTATTTGTTATCTTTGCAACTTTAATTTTATTTTTATTTATTGTATTTAACTTACTATACATATTTATTAACAATTTTAAAAATAAAACCTGAATTGTAAATATAAATGGGACAGTTTTTTAAAATAATTGTATTAAATCTATTGGTCTTTTATAAGATAATGATTTTCTGGGTGTAGAATTAATTTGAAATGCTATAGAATTTAAGTCTTTTTGTTTATATGAAGATAAATCAGTAGATTTTGGTAAATATCTTCTTAAAATACCATTATTGTTCTCATTTAAACCTCTTTGACAAGGTTTTCCGGCATCTGCAAAATAAATTTTAACATTACAATTTTTTTCAATTAATTTTCATTTACTAAATTCTTTACCACGATCAAAAGTAATAGTTTTAATTGTTCCTGGTATTAATTTTGAAATAAATTTTATTATACTTTGTGTAATACTTTCTGCTTTATGATTTTTAGTTTTCAAAGGAATTGTGGTTTTTGATCATATATCAGCTAAAGTAATAATAGAACTTTTATGATCTTTACCAACGATAGTATCTCCCTCTAAATGGCCAAATTCTTGTATATTTTTAATATTTGGAATGATTAAATTTCTTTCATGAATAGATTTACAATTATTAATTCTGCCCCTAGTTTCTTTTTGTTTATGAGGTTTATTTTTGCCTTTTCTCAATAAATTTTTTTCATCAAAACCCATTCGATTTGTTTTAAACATGTTATATAAAGTTTTTGTTGAAATATTTTTTATTTTATTTTTCTTTAAAAAATCAGCAATTATATCAAGAGCATAATTTTTAGTAATTAACAAATGATTGATAGTATTAATTTCTGTTAAAGTTAAAATTATTAATTTTCTACCTGCATTTTGTTTATTTTTTTGAACTTGATTCAATATTTCTAATGGTAATAAGTTTTGATTTAATAATTTACAAACTCTGTGTACAGTTGATTTACTATAATCAATTGCTTTGGATTGGCAACCCTTTTTAGGACACTTTTTATGTAGACTGGTATTTTCTAAATTCAACGGGAGTTAAATAATTTAAACTGCCATGAATTCGAATATTGTTATATCAATTAACAAAATCAAATAGTTCGCATTTTAGTTGTGTTAAGTTTGCAAATTTTTTACCGTTAATAAATTCGGTTTTAAAGGTTTTGTAAGTTGCTTCAGCAACAGCATTATCATATGGGCATCCTTTGGAGCTTAATGATCTTTTAATTTTAAAGGTTATTAAAATTTCATCAATAATTTTATTTTTAAACTCATTACCACGATCAGTATGAAATAAAGTTATTTTATTTAATGGTCGTGTTATCTTGTGAAAAGCTTGTTGAACTAATTCAGCAGTTTTATTTGGTCCAGCACTATAGCCAATTACTTCGCGATTAAACAAGTCAATTAATAAACAAATATAATGTCATTTAGTGCCAACTTGAACATATGTTAAATCACTAACAACAACTTCATTTGGTTTTTTGTCATTAAATTGACGATTTAAAACATTATTAATTTCGTCATTATTAACTGTTTTTTTATGATTACAATATTTTAACTTGGTGTATTTAGAAACCAAATTATTTTTGATCATAATGAATCGGATTTTTCGTCGTGATAAAATGATATTTTTTCTTATTAAAACAGCTTTAATTTTACGAGCACCATAAATCTTGCGACTTTTATTAAATGCACTGATAACTTCTTGTTCATAATTATTAACATCAAACTTGGTGCATTTATTAGTTTGATAATAATATGTTGATTTTAGTAAACCTAAAATCTTACATATTTTCCTCACTGAATATTTATTTTTGTTGTTATTAATTTATTGTTATTTTTTCCCGATTATCAGTGCTGCTTGCTTTAAAATGTCATTTTCCATTCGTAATTGTTGGTTTTCTTTTCGCAAGTAAATTAATTCATTTTCTTCGACAGTGCGATTATCTTTTGCTTTAAATGACCCAGAATTATTATAATTTTTAATTCAACTATAAATAGTTGGTTTTGGTAAATTATATTCTTTCCCTAAATTAATAACACTTTTGTCATTTTTGTATAGCATTACAATTTGTTTTTTAAATTCTTCAGAGTATGAGGTTTTATTTCCCATTTTTATATTCCTTCTTTCTTAATAATTTTGAAGTCTATATAATTATGGTCCAACTTATTGTAGCCTATCCACTTTTGCTATTTTACGAATAGAAAATCCATAACTTTTATATTCTTTTATTGCTATTATTGATTCAATAGTCAGATACTTATACATTGTGCTAATTCCTTTCTTTTCTTAATTATAGAATTAACACAATTTGTTTTTTATATAAGTGTCCTTTTTTTAATAATTTTACATTTCAGGAAAAATAAAAAAATATTAGAAAATAATTTAAATTTCAAAAATGAGAATAACTAGTTATTCTCATTTTTACTTATCTTTAACATAATCTTTTAATTGTTCTAAATAATCCAATTTTTCTCAACTAAAATTATCATCTTTACCAAAATGACCATAAACGGCAGTTTTTTGATAAATCGGTTGCATTAACTGCAAACAATCAATCATTCCTTGCATCGAAAAATCAAAAACAGCACTAATAGCACCACTAATTATATTAAGAGCAATCTTTTCAGTATTAAATGTTTCAACATAAATAGCAATCGGATCTTTCATACCAATAGCATATGCCAATTGAATTTCACATTTATCAGCCCAATTTAAAGCAACAATATGTTTAGCGACTTTTCTTGCCATATAAGCAGCGGCCCGATCAACCTTAGTAGCATCTTTACCAGAAAAGGCACCACCACCACTACGAGCATATCCACCATAAGTATCCACAATAATTTTTCTTCCTGTTAATCCCGTATCGCCATAAGGTCCACCAACAACAAATCTTCCTGTCGGATTAATCAAAAATTTAAAATCAAAATTTAAATTATATTTCTTAGCAATAACTAACATAATTTTTTGATGAATATATGTTTTAAATTCACTTTCATTATAATCAGGATGATGTTGAATTGACATTAAAATCGTATCAATTTTAGGTTGTAACCAATCAGTATAATCAATCGTTACTTGTGATTTCATATCAGGACGAGCATCTTTAAATTGTTGATTTTTTCTTAAAGAAGAAGCCAAATGTACTAAATCATGGGCAATTTGAATGGCTAATGGCATATAAGTTTTAGTTTCATTAGTAGCATAACCAAAAATAATTCCTTGATCACCTGCTGCTAATTGATGATTATGTTCCACACCACGAATAATATCTTGTGACTGACTATGAATTAATACTTGAATATGACAAGTATTACCATTAATACCAATTTTTTCATCAATATAACCAATATCACAAATAACTTTTCTAGCAATCGCTTCATAATTTACAATTGCTAATGATTTAATTTCGCCACCAATAATAACCATATTAGTAGTAATAAACACTTCACAAGCTAGTCTTGTTCGCGGGTCTTGTTTTAAACAAGCATCCAAAATAGCATCAGCTATTTGATCACAAATCTTATCAGGATGTCCCTCACTAACAGATTCACTAGTAAATAATATTTTTCTCATGCTTTCCTCCATTAATATTTATTTAAATAATATAAAACCTTCTTTAACTAAAAAGAAGGTTTTATATTTTAGATATAATCCTTCCCTTATTGTTGGTATTTACCCTGCTAGAAGCACCTTCTTTTAAAAATAAAAGGGTTGCTACTGGTTAAAACTAGCATATCCAGTTCAGAATAAGTGAATGAAAATTTTAAATTGTTCCTAAAAATATTAACATTAATCACTTAAAAATGCAAATCACTTAAAAATAATTTAATTCATCAATATTAAAAGTTAAAAATTTTCGTTTCCGATTTAATTTTTTAGAATAATCATTAATAACATCAGAAAAAATAATTTGTTTATTTTCAAAACCCTTAACATAAATATTATAAATATCTAAAAATAATTTTTCTTGCATATCTTTATCTTTTACCTGAAATGTAAAATTAAAAAGGACACTTATATAAAAAACAAATTGTGTTAATTCTATAATTAAGAAAAGAAAGGAATTAGCACAATGTATAAGTATCTGACTATTGAATCAATAATAGCAATAAAAGAATATAAAAGTTATGGATTTTCTATTCGTAAAATAGCAAAAGCAATTGATTATAGTAAATCAACTGTACACAGAGTTTGTAAATTATTAAATCAAAACTTATTACCATTAGAAATATTGAATCAAGTTCAAAAAAATAAACAAAATGCAGGTAGAAAATTAATAATTTTAACTTTAACAGAAATTAATACTATCAATCATTTGTTAATTACTAAAAATTATGCTCTTGATATAATTGCTGATTTTTTAAAGAAAAATAAAATAAAAAATATTTCAACAAAAACTTTATATAACATGTTTAAAACAAATCGAATGGGTTTTGATGAAAAAAATTTATTGAGAAAAGGCAAAAATAAACCTCATAAACAAAAAGAAACTAGGGGCAGAATTAATAATTGTAAATCTATTCATGAAAGAAATTTAATCATTCCAAATATTAAAAATATACAAGAATTTGGCCATTTAGAGGGAGATACTATCGTTGGTAAAGATCATAAAAGTTCTATTATTACTTTAGCTGATATATGATCAAAAACCACAATTCCTTTGAAAACTAAAAATCATAAAGCAGAAAGTATTACACAAAGTATAATAAAATTTATTTTAAAATTAATACCAGGAACAATTAAAACTATTACTTTTGATCGTGGTAAAGAATTTAGTAAATGAAAATTAATTGAAAAAAATTGTAATGTTAAAATTTATTTTGCAGATGCCGGAAAACCTTGTCAAAGAGGTTTAAATGAGAACAATAATGGTATTTTAAGAAGATATTTACCAAAATCTACTGATTTATCTTCATATAAACAAAAAGACTTAAATTCTATAGCATTTCAAATTAATTCTACACCCAGAAAATCATTATCTTATAAAAGACCAATAGATTTAATACAATTATTTTAAAAAACTGTCCCATTTATATTTACAATTCAGGAAAGAAAAAAGAAAATTTAATTTAATAAATAAATATTTATATGCTTTTTTTGTTGTTTCTAAAGCCTTAGTTAATCTTTTTTCTTTACTTTTTTCTGCCAAAAAAATACTATTTTTTAAGTCTAATAATAAACTAGTATCAGTCTTATCTCACAGTTTTTCATCAACTATTACTTTATCTAAAAGTAAAACTGAGACATTTAAAAATTCTAAAATAAGATGATGAGCATCACCCTTTTGATATTTTCTTAATAAATCTAAATATGTAAGTGCTACTTCTTTTAAAAGTAATTCCGAAAAATTCACAATAATTTCATTTTTTAATTCATATATATTATTCTCTTTCACTATCAATAACCTCATTTTCAATCCCGTTAACATTCTCAATTAATATTTCTAACTCTTTTTTTAAATCCATTGTTTTCTTTATTTTTTTAAATTCATTATATTTTTGTTTTTTAACAGTATCATAAATTTCTTTAACATAAAATGTCTTATATTGTTCTCGAAGCAATTTTTCCGATAAAATCTTAGTATCAATTTTCTTTTGTTTCGTTGCTTCAACTTCTTGTTTTAGTTTTTCTTTCCTTAGTTTTCTTTCTTAAAAATTTCGTAAAAGTTTTAATAAAAAATCATATGTTGCAACTAGTCACTGAAACATAAAAAAGTATAATTACCTAACATTAAAAATCACCCAAAACAAGTATTTGCTTTTAATATAGTTTAATTTTACACTTTCAAATAATTATTTCAATGATACCCAAATTAAAAATAATCTTTCTTATTAATAATATAAACAAACAGTAAATAAATTAACAATAAATTTAACAACAAATGAAATAATATTGGTCATCAAACATTCCTTCTAGTAAGTGGCTTATTTCAATCTAAGGAATATGGCATTTTATTTATTGTAACAATATTATACTTATAAGGTAAATATCCTGAAAATCCAAAATAATCATAAGTTATATCTTCATTAACAATATTAGCAATTGTCAAATTATATTGAGAAAATAAGTTAGCACTTAAAAGCAAAGTTTTATTAGCAATTAATTTGGGATTATTTAATTTTTGTAAATCATCTTTAAAAAAGAAACTAGTGTATTTATTCTCATTACTAAATAACTGTTGATATGCTATTTCAATATCAACCTTATACTCTTTAACTACTTCTTTAATAATGTACTCTTTAAACTCATTATTAGTAATAATGGCAGCAAAAAAACTAAATACCTTATGTTTTAAAAAAGATAGCACCTCCATACCATAAAATTGATTTTTATTTAACGAACCATACATCAGTCCTTGATAAGTATATAATTTTTCAATAAAATTTGGAGTGAATTCTAATATTGCTTTATTAATGATAATATCACGCTTAACATTAAAAATTTTATTATCTTTAACCATAAGTTTATCCAACGATTTAAATAACAATTTATTATCAATTAAATATTGTTCAACATCTTGATGAAAAGTCCCAGCATCATTATTTTTAAAACTATTATAAAACCTATGATAATATCCATCAATAGCAATATTTTCTTTATAATAATAATTACTAATCATCTTAAATTTGTTATTATCACTAAAATAATTACCACTATAATTAATATTCATATAATCTGGTGAGAAAATTGAGAAAACAGTCAAAATAATAACAACTAATAAACTAATGGCATCATTAAATTTATGAGCTAATAAAATTAAAATAAATAAGAAAAATGGGAACAACATAAAAGAAACAGCAACAGTAGCAAAAAGAATTTTTATAAAATGTCAAATTAAATTTTGAGTTAAATTATTTGCTACAACAACAAGTACAAAAGGAACAATAATAAATAATCAGTATATGCAAAATCAAATAAGCGAAACTAATAATTTTTGTACTAAAATACTTGATCTTTTTATTGTTCTCGTAAGTAATAAATGAAAAGTTTTTTCTCGTAAAAGGCGACTAAATATAATACTATATAAAAAAACTAGTAACATCGCAAAAATAAAAATTAAACAAAATGGAACCCAAAAATAATGCATTAATCCTCATTCAACTACTGGAATTATATTTCTACCTCAATTATGCTTATTAATAGTTGTTAATACTAAAATTGTAGAAACAATAGTGCCAATAATAGTAATAAATCACAAAATAAAAGACTTCATTGTTAACATTAAATCCATTTTAAAAACTAGTAATCTTTTATCACTAAGTTTTTGTCTAGTTTTATATAACGCTAACAAACTTGATCATAAATTTCTTGCAAATCTCATATCTCATTTACCTTTCTTTCTTGAATTAAATTAATCTTGCCATTATTTAAAATCAGAAAAGCATCTAAATATGGTTCTAACTCTTTTAAAATATGAGTAGCCACAATAATTGTTTTACCTTGTTGTTTTAAAGAAAGTAATAATTGCAAAAGTTTATTTCTTGCTGTTGGATCTAAATTATCAGTTGGTTCATCAAAAATTAAAATATTTGTATCTAATAAAAGACATTGTGCTAGCATCACTTTTTTTGCATTCCACTTGAAAGACAACAAATATTTTTAAAAACCGCATCATCTAAGTTAAAATATTGCATCATTGCTTTTATTGCCATAATATTTTCTGTGTTAGTTTTTTTATTAGCTGAATTATACTTGTAAGTGCAAGTAAATAAAATTGCAAAAGATTTCATATAAAAATTTCATGATGCTAAGTTTATTTTAGAAAAAGTAAATTTAAGGAGTTTTTATATGGGATACAAACATCTTGGCATAGATGAAAGAATTTATATTGAGAATCAATTGAAATTTAAAGTAAAAATTAGTGAAATAGCTAAAAATCTTAATCGAAGTATTAGTACTATTAATCGAGAAGTTAATAGAAATAAAGATAATAATCATTATTTTTCATTAATTGCACAAAATAAAGCAGAAAATAGAAAACAATTACATGTTTATTTTCATAAATTTAAAAATAGAGAATTAGTAAAATATGTACAACAAAAATTATTATTAGGTTGATCGCCTGAACAAATTTATGGCAGAATTAAAAATTTTCATCAAGAATGAATTACCTGAATTGTAAATATAAATGGGACAGTTTTTTAAAATAATTGTATTAAATCTATTGGTCTTTTATAAGATAATGATTTTCTGGGTGTAGAATTAATTTGAAATGCTATAGAATTTAAGTCTTTTTGTTTATATGAAGATAAATCAGTAGATTTTGGTAAATATCTTCTTAAAATACCATTATTGTTCTCATTTAAACCTTTTTGACAAGGTTTTCCGGCATCTGCAAAATAAATTTTAACATTACAATTTTTTTCAATTAATTTTCATTTACTAAATTCTTTACCACGATCAAAAGTAATAGTTTTAATTGTTCCTGGTATTAATTTTGAAATAAATTTTATTATACTTTGTGTAATACTTTCTGCTTTCTGATTTTTAGTTTTCAAAGGAATTGTGGTTTTTGATCATATATCAGCTAAAGTAATAATAGAACTTTTATGATCTTTACCAACGATAGTATTTCCCTCTAAATGGCCAAATTCTTGTATATTTTTAATATTTGGAATGATTAAATTTCTTTCATGAATAGATTTACAATTATTAATTCTGCCCCTAGTTTCTTTTTGTTTATGAGGTTTATTTTTGCCTTTTCTCAATAAATTTTTTTCATCAAAACCCATTTGATTTGTTTTAAACATGTTATATAAAGTTTTTGTTGAAATATTTTTTATTTTATTTTTCTTTAAAAAATCAGCAATTATATCAAGAGCATAATTTTTAGTAATTAACAAATGATTGATAGTATTAATTTCTGTTAAAGTTAAAATTATTAATTTTCTACCTGCATTTTGTTTATTTTTTTGAACTTGATTCAATATTTCTAATGGTAATAAGTTTTGATTTAATAATTTACAAACTCTGTGTACAGTTGATTTACTATAATCAATTGCTTTTGCTATTTTACGAATAGAAAATCCATAACTTTTATATTCTTTTATTGCTATTATTGATTCAATAGTCAGATACTTATACATTGTGCTAATTCCTTTCTTTTCTTAATTATAGAATTAACACAATTTGTTTTTTATATAAGTGTCCTTTTTAATTTTACATTTCAGGATTTAATTAAAATTATAACTTTTTATACCTAGAAAATAAACCCCATACTTATACAAATAAATAATATTCCATTTTTGAACTTTTGAAAAAGAAATTATAATTTATTTTAAGGACAATCTTGAATTATTAAAATTTATTTATGAAAAAACTGTTATATTAAGTGACACCAAATTTGAAAAACATAAGATTAAAGCTGTACAAAAATTATTGACAAAAACAAAAAATTAAATAATAAATAAAAATTACAACATTTATGAATATCTTAGACTGAAAAATATAACCACAAAAGGCGAGCAATAATTTTATCATTGATATAAGTTATTTTTCATCTAACTATTCTACATAAGGAGAAAGGAGGCAATAAAATGAACAAGTGTAAAGACTGCAAATGTTCTTGTTCTGAGGGACATAATTGCAAAGACTGTAAGAAAGATAGTACTAGTAAACATAGTTGCTAACAAATTAAGACAATAAAATAAAAAAATAAGTCTCTAACTAAATTCCTTTGTTAGAGACTTATTTTACTATATATCTAGTTTTCCATTACAACCACATCGTACACATGGGGTATTTGTCGTAATGATGACAACAATTGTTGAAGCAGAACTTTGTTGGCAATTTTAATAACAAGATTAATACTGTATTTATTATCCGAACTTGTTTCAATATGAATTTGTTGAATCGAAGCATTTAAATTAGCAAGAATATTGGTAATATTAGCCATTAAACCATCACGGTCGTAACAAATTACTTTAATATTACTATAATATTGATGGCGCTTAACGACATTTTCATTCCACCACACTTCCAAAAGTCGTCCTTGGCGTTCTTCTGGAAGAATATTATGGCAATTAACACGATGCACGCGAATCCCACCAAGTTTACTAACATATCCCGTAATTAGTTCTAACGGCACTGGCATACAACAATGAGCTAAAGTTGCTTTAATATTATCAGCACCTTTAACAATAATGTCATCTTTTAAGTTAATTTTTTCAACTTTTTTTTCTTGAACATGATTTAAATAAGTATTAGGACTAGTTTCATTACTTGCTAATAAAAGATTAATCGCATCATCAAGTTGATATTTCTTATTAGCAACATCTAAATAAAAATCTTCTAAAGTATGATATTTTAATTGCTTTAAGCGATGCATTAGATCTTTTTGGGAAACTAATTTTCATTTTAATTTCCGTTGCGTTAAAACATCATCAATCGTTTTTTTAACATTTTTAATTTTTTTAAGATTTTTAGATTCATTATCTTTATGAGTTTCATCAAATTCTTGTTCTTGTTTTTTTAAAAATCTTTTAATTTTATGCAATGCATAACTAGTTTTAGCAATAACTAGTCAGTCACGGGATGGTCGCATATTTTTACTAGTTTTAATTTCCACAACATCACCAGATTTTAAAACAGTACTAACAGAAACATAGTTACCATTAATCTTACCACCCGTAGTTTTCTCACCAATATCAGTATGAACTTTATATGCAAAATCTAAAATTGTTGACCCAAAAGGCAAAGTAATAACTTTACCATTAGGAGTTAAAACATAAATTAAAGAAGTAAAAATATCACTCTTAACGGCTAACTCCATATTTGGTTTTTCATTATTTTCTAACTCTTCATTGTTAATATTTTCTAAATCTAAAATCCGATTAAAAATATCTAAGCGCTCATCAATATCAGCTTGGCGTTTTTTAGTATTATAGATTTCGCCCTCTTTGTATTTTCAATGCGATGCTGCTCCATAAGTTGCCTTTTCATCCATATCAACAGTTCGAATTTGAATCTCATAAATTGTTGCATCTTGAATAACTGTTGTATGTAATGACTGATATAAATTATATTTAGGCGTTGCAATATAGTCCTTAAATCTTCCTGGTAAAGGTGGAAATTGCTGATGCAAATAACCTAAAATCGTATAACATTCATCTATCGTATTAGTAATAATTCTTATCGCTAATAAATCATGAATATCTTCAAATTTACGCCCAAAATAATACATCTTACGATAAATTGAATAAATACTTTTGCTACGACCAGAAATTGTTGCTTTAATATTCTTACTATCTAATAATGACTTAATATTGTTAATCATTATGGCCATTAATGATTCTAAATGTTCTTTTTCCAAATCAACATTGCGAGAAATTCTTTTATATTCAACAGGATTTAAAATTGCAAAAGACAAGTCTTCTAAAAGACTTTTTACTTGTCGCATCCCTAACCGGTGCGCAATTGAAGAATAAACTTCTAAAGTTTCTTTCGCAATAACTTTTTGTTTTTCTGGTTCCAAATATTCAATTGTTTGGATATTATGTAAACGGTCTGCTAACTTAATAACAATAACACGAATATCGTGCGCCATACTTAAATATAACTTTCGCAAATAATTAGATTTAATTTCACTACGATTCATTTTAGCAAAATAAGATACTTTCGTGACCGCTTCAACTAAAGTTGATATCTCAATACCAAACTCTTTATTCAAGTCTTCAAAAGTTGTCGGTGTGTCTTCTAACACATCATGTAATAAACCAGAAATTAATGTTGCTAAATCCATATGCCATGTTGCCAAATAATAAGTTGTTCATAAAGGATGATTAATATAAGGTTCACCACTTTTTCTTAACTGCTGATCATGCTTATTATAAGCATAGGCATATGCGCGTTTTATTTCCTCAATATCTTTTTCATTACTAATATAGGTTTTAACTTTATCTAAAACTTGTTTAAATGTTATCGATTTCATAATATCAAACTCACTTATTTTAATACTGAATTAAGCTTTCAATTTTTAAATTAGGAAATTGTTCGCGGGCTTTAAAACTAGTCAATTCAATAACAAATACTGCGGCAATAACCTCGCCTTGTAATTCTTCAATTAAATTAATAATGGCATCAATCATACCACCGCTGGCTAGCAAATCATCAACAATAACAACTTTCATTCCGGGAACAATCGCATCCTTATGAATTGCTAAAGTACTTTTGTTATATTCTAATTCATAACTTTTATGAATAACTGCTCGCGGTAATTTATCTGACTTACGAATGGGAACAAATCCCAATCCCAATTCACTAGCAACCGGAGTTGCAAAAATAAATCCTCGGGCTTCGGGTGCTACAATAACATCCGGTTTAAATGATTTAACAATTTCTTCTAATTGCTTAACAACTTGTTTAAATGCTACACCATTAGCCAATAATGGTGTTATATCCTTAAATTGAATTCCTGGTTTTGGAAAATTAGGGACATCAATTATTAATTCTTTTAAATCCATTAACTAACTCATCCTTCCAACATTATTAATCATTAACACCGATAACAATTTGCTCATCAGGTCCAGTTAATGATTTATAAATTTTTTGCTTTTTATTTCGTAAAAGTTTTCCTTTAATGTTAGCAAAATATACTCATAATCATCGCAATAAAATTGTTGAAGAATAAATACCAATAACACTACCTAATAAAAGACCAAATGCTGCCCCAATATTTTGACCAATAACAAGTAACACCATTGACAATAACAAGACTAACGATAAAACAATTAAACTACTTTTTAAAGTCATTGTAAATCCCGTATTTACCAAATCCGATAAATTACTCTTATTCATTTTCGTACTATCCAAACCAATTTTATTTTCCCGAACACGGTCAAAGATAATTATTTTATGAATAATAGCAAAGATAACTACTGCTAAAATAGCTGTAACAACTTCAATCGTTACTTCAAAACGACAAATAATTATCAAAGAACAAGTTAATAAAACATCATGAATAATTGTCAATATTAATGGTAGAATAAAACTTCAATCAAAACGAATAATTAAATAAATTAGAATAATCACCATAATAACTGCTAACACAATAACCCCATTAATGACAACGCTACCACTAGTTTCATTTCATAAAGAACCATAACTAACATCATTAATTCTAATTTCAGATTGGAAATTATTTTCTGATAACCAAGTTTGTAAGGAGTTAACATATTTATTATCAATTAAGGAAGTTTTAATAACAATATTATATCCACGATCTTCCATCCGCCTAAATACTGCTAGCGAATAACTATCTGCTGAATAATCGGTTTTAAATTTACTAATAATTTCATTTTTAGTTTCCTCAATTGCTTTTAGAAACGCCTCATCATCAGCACCATCATCATTCGTAATACTATGTCCAGAAGTTTGCACTTGAAAAATTGTTCCCCGCGTAAATTCTAAACTAGTACCCGGGCCCGCAGTTGTAACAACAATAACACCGCACGAAATAATAATCGTAGAAAGTAAAACTAATCATTTAAAACTTTTTTGATAACTAAATTTCTTAGAAAACTGTGTTATCCGATTAAAACCAAGCTTTTTAATAAGATAATGAATTTTTTGTTTTATAATTACAGAATTAGTCATTACTAAATCTTGACGGTTATTAATCCAGTTTAATGATAATAACGAATAATAAATTCCTCGGATTAAAACAATACCAAAAATAAAAGCTCCTAAAATACTAATAATTAGCATAATCGCAAACGATTTAATAATACCGGTTCCAAATCAATAAATAAAGAAACTAATTATCAATGGCAAAACAGTCGTATCAAAAACTGTTGATATTGATTTTCGATTAGCATCTAAAAAAGATTGAATTAAAGATTTACCCCCATTAAACTCAGTTTTCATTCGTTCTAATAAAATAATACTACTACTTAAAGCAACCATCATACCTATCAGCATAGCAATAAACACTTCTCAGCCATAAATCCCTAATAAAACATTAAACACAACCATTGTAACAACGACCATTGTTGCTAAAATAAGACCCAAAATAAGACCCAAAACACGATAAAATACTGCCAAAATAACTAATATTATTAACAAAATAACACTAACAGTAATAATCATCATCACCTTTGTGGCGTTACTAATTACGGTATCGGATACTGAATATGACTCAACTTGGTAGGCAATTCCTTTAATGCCGGCACTAAAAATTTTAGCTAAACCAGCGGCTGCCTCTTCACCACTAATTTCAATAAAAGCAATATCACTTACTTTATCACTATTATTAGGTTTAAGCTGTAATGATGAAGATGTAATTAAATACTTATTTTTATATTTTTTATTCATAACATCTTTAAATTCAGTATTAACAAGTTCTACTAAAAAAGGACGAAACGGATTTAAATATTTTTGCTTATCATAAGTATCATCTTCATTATTAATATCAATTGTTAAATCACTATTTGGCGAATTCTTATTATAGCTAAGAACCTCATTAAAAGTAACATCAGCGTTTTGAAAATAGTTATAAATATCAGAATCCGTATTAACACTTTGATCAGCTAAATTTACTTCTTTAACATCACCATTTTCACGATTACGAACACTAGCCGCTAAGAGACTTCGCAGAGCATTTCTTAATTCTTGCGCTTCACCACCTTGCAAAGCTACCGCTTTAGCATTAATAAATTTTCTAAGTTTTATCAAATCGTTATAATTGCTCCGCATCTCATCTAACATTTGCCCAAAATCTTGTCAAACATAAACTGACTTTTTATCTTGATATTTTAAAATCGCATTATATAACTCTAAATTTTTAATTTTGAATTCAATTGATGGCTTATTTATTCCCGAAATTAAAGAATTTTTGATTGAACTACTATCAATAAAATCTTTTAAAACAATTCTTTTACCATCCTTCTTTGCTGGTTTGTAAGTTTCACCTGTCCCTGTACCAACAAGTAAATCATCACCTTTATCATCTAAAAAGAAAATTGATCCGCTGCGTTCAACATCTCGTAAAAAATCAGCAATATTACCATAATTAGCTTGCGGAACGATAACATTTAAACGACTTTCCCCAATATTACTAGCAAAACGACTAATATCCATTCGTTTTTTTCTTAAAGGATCAATTTTATCTTGCAAAGTATTAACAGCCTCATGACGATTTTTCGCATTTTCATAACTAACAATTGTTTGATATGCCCCACCAACTAACATTCCTGAACGAAAATTATTATCAACAAAAAAACTACCCGTAATTAAACCAGCAATAGTACTTAAAATTAAAATAATAAATAAACCGAATTGAATTCAAAGGTTTCGTTGCGTTCCTTTAATATTATTTTTCATATCTATACCTCATTATTTCTTTTCAAACATTTCTTTAAAATCATCTAATGATATTGTTTTATCAGTAATTAATTTATTATTAATATATTCAATAACAATATTTGGTTTAATATTAAATATATCATATGTTGCTTGTTGCAAACTAGTAGCTTGCCGTTTATGCAAAATCACTTCCAAATAATAAGTTGCCACATCAACGATTGACAACGAAGAAATTTCTAATTTCAATTCCATAGTTTTTAATTCTAATAATTTAAGAACATAACTATACAAATAAGACTTTTCCATTATTTTTTCCAACCTTATTGTCAAATCATTTATAATTATACAATATAATTTTTAAAAGTGAAAAAATAATTGTCGCTAACAACTATCGACAATGTTCTTCCATATTAGTAATATAATTTCCTTTTTTTTAATTATCATCTTCCACAAAGTTATAATAAATATTTTGCACATCATCATCAGCTTCTAAGGAATTAATTAACTGTCAAAACTGTTCAATCGCAATTTCATTTTCTAAGGATACTGTTTTATTCGGTTGAAAAATAATTTCACTAACATCAAAGGCAGTAACACCCTTAGATTCTAAAAAGGTTTTGGTTATTCAAAACCTATCAACAGTTGTCGTAATAATAAATGTTCCTTCATCATTATTAACATCAATAGCCGCAATTTCTAAAGCTCATTCAAAAACTTCATCCACACTAACCATCTTATTAGTAAAAATTAATAGTCCCACCCGAGTAAAAAGATAACGAACACTGCCAGTAACGCCTAATGTTCCTTTAGCTTTATTAAAAATACTCCGAACATTAGTCGCTGTACGATTACGATTATCCGTTAAACATTCAACCATAACAGCAATATGTCCCGCAACAAAACCTTCATAAATAATTTCTTCATAATTAAGATTACTATTATTATCTTGACTAAATTTCTTTAAAGCACGGTCAATATTTTCTTTAGGCATATTAACTGTTTTTGCTTTTTCAATGAGCAATCGCAATTGATTGTTAGTTTCAACATTAACCCCACCGTTTCTTACCGCAGTATTTAATTGGCGTAAAATTTTTTGAAAAATTTTACCACGAATTTTATCTTGGGCTGCTTTACGATGCTTAATATTTGCTCATTTTGAATGTCCTGCCATAATAATAATTCTCCTTTTCATTAAAATTTTAAATTAAAAAAAGATAACAGTGTTATCTTTTTTTAATTTAATTAACCATGAATTGGTTTATCAATAATTCCGTGCGCCGCTTCCATCACAACTTCTGATAAAGTTGGATGAGGATGAATTGTTTTTGCCAACTCATAAATTGTTCCTTCACTAACCATTGTTGTTGTCACTTCCGTAATCATATCCGTTGCTGTTCCCGAAATAATATGAGCCCCATAAATCTCACCAGTTTGTTTATTGGCTAAAATTTTAGCAAATCCCGTTATTTCACCATCAGCTAATGCTTTACCATTACCCAATAAAGGAAACTTAAAACTACTAAACGATAATTGTTTATCTTGACATTGTTGCTCTGTTAAACCAACACTAGCAATTTCTGGAAACGAATAAATACAACTCGCAATATAATCCATATCCATTTTACTATTCTTACCTAAAATATTTTCCACCGCAACAATTCCTTGTGCTGATGCCACATGAGCTAACATCTTATCAGCAGCGACATCACCAATAGCATAAATATTTTCCACATTAGTTTGACAACGATCATTAATTTTAATATTTTTTCTAGGTCCTAATTCAAGATTTAATGCTTCTAACCCCTTAATTACAGGAACTCTACCAACAGAAATTAATATAAAATCACTAGTAAGTTGCTTTTCTTGTCCCGATTGCATAAACACTAATGTTTTATCTTTAATCGCTGTTATTTTAGCATTAAGTTTAAGCTTAACGCCCATTGATTTTAATACTTTTGTCATTTCTAAACTAATATCATTATCTAATAATTCTAAAATCTTATCCACTCCTTGAACAATGGTAACTTCTGTTCCTAAAGTACTAAATAAACAAGCAAACTCAATGCCAATAACACCGCCACCAATAATTGTTAATTTTTTAGGAATTTCTTTTAATGATAAAATTTGCCGACTAGTAATTAAAAAATTATTTTCTTTCGCTTCTTTAAAACCAGGTAAATCTAAAACTCGTGATACCGAACCAGTAGCAATAATTAAATTATTACCAGCATATCTTTTACCATTAACTTCCACAGTATTTTTATCAATAATCTTAGCTTCACCAAATACTTTTTCAACTTGGTTTTTTTTCAATAAATGTTCAACACCTTGGGTTAATTTTTTAACAACCCCAGATTTTCTAATTTGCATTTCATCTCAATTAGGTTTAATTGTTGTCGCATTAACATCAACACCATAACTTTTAGCATGCTTAAAATAATTTAAAACTTTAGCACTTTTTAATAATGCTTTTGTTGGAATACAACCAATATTTAAACAAACACCACCTCATCATTGTTTTTCAATAATAAGGGTTTTTAAACCAACTTGGGCTGCTTTAATGGCAGCCACATAGCCACCAGGACCACCGCCAATAATAATTACATCAAATTTATCCATTTATTTTCTCCTTAATATGAAATTAGCAATGAAGTTGGTGCTTCTAATAATTTCTTTAAATGCAACATAAATCTTCCAGCATCAGCACCATCAATTATACGATGGTCAATTGATATTGATAACGGTAATAAATCATTAACAACAATATTGCCACTGTCATCAACAACCGGTGTTTTTTTAATTGCCCCAATACCCAAAATCGCTGCTTCGGGATAATTAATAACTGGCGTTCCAAAATCTAAACCAACAGAACCATAATTAGTAATCGTAAAAGTTCCATCTTTCATTTCCGAAGGAATTAATTTCTTATTTCTAACTCTGGCAACTAAGTCATTGTAAACAACAGCTAAATTAAAAATATCTTGTTGATCAGCATCTTTAATAACAGGAACAATTAATCCTGCATCAGTATCAGCAGCAATGCCAATATTATAATAATTATGATAAACAATTTCTTCTGTTACTTCATCTAATCGGGCATTAATTATTGGAAATTCTTTTAAAGCCATCGTAACTGCCTTAATAAAAAATGGCATATAAGTTAATTTAAAATCAGGTTTAATAACTGTCGTTTTTAATTGTGCTCGTAATTGCACTAAAGCAGTAACATTTACTTGTGTCATTAAACTAGTATGCGGAATTGTAAATACTGAATTTTTCATTGCTTTAGAAATTGCTTTTCTGGTTGGTGTCATTTTTACCCGCTGTTCTGCTTGTGATGCTGGCTTTGAAGAAAAATCATCACCACGAGATTGCATTGGTGGAACAACCGCTAACGGTTTTTTTGTTACTAATTTTGATGATTTAGCTTCACTAGATAAAGAATGCCCACCGACTAAATCTTGTTTTAATACTCTGCCGTTAGGACCTGTCCCCTTAATAGTTGTAATATCAATCCCTAATTCACGAGCCATTCTTCGTGCTAATGGTGTTGCTAATACTTTCTTATTTGATTTTTCAGGATTAGTTTCCATCACATTTGATAAAACTTGTTTATTAATAATTTCTTCTGACTTATTAGATGAAGGAACATTATTACTAGGATTACTACTAGCAAAGACATCACCGGCCTTAATAATATCGCCAATTGCAAAATTAATTTGACCAATTTTACCATCAAATTCAGCAACTATTGGTTGAGAAAGTTTATCTGCTTCTAACTCAAATAAATCTTGACCTTTTTTAATATCATCGCCAACCTTAACATAAATTTGTGTTATTTGACCTTCATTAATATCACCATCAAGACCTAAAAATTTAAATTCTATCATATCTCTACTCCTTTCTCACTTAAGCTAAATATGTCATCATTGTTTTTACTTTATCAATAATTCTTTTTTCAGTAATTTTAAATCAATGTTCACCTTGATATAAAGGAACAGTCACATCATAACCTGTTAATCTCGCTGGCGGACATTGTAAATATTCAAAACATTTTTCATTAATTGTCGTAATAATTTCTGAAGATACTGAAAAAGATTTAACTGCTTCATGCACTACTAATATTCTTCCTGTCTTTTTAACAGAAGCAACAACTGTTGCCTCATCTCACGGATGAATTGTCATTAAATCAATTAATTCAATTTTCATTCCTTCTTGTTGCAATTTAGCAACAGCAGCTTCACAATCATAAACTAACGGTCCATAAGTAACAATTGTTAAATCAGGATTATCACTCGCTTCTCATTTAGTAATTTGTTTTGCCTTACCAATTTCAATTGTATAATGCCCATCAGCAACTTCTTCTTTGGGCGTATAATAATTTCTTAACGGTTCTAAAAATATTACGGGATCATCACATTCCACTGTAGCTAACATTAATCCTTTAACATCACTAGGTTTAGCCGGAATAACAACTTTAAAACCAGGCACATGTGCAAACATTGCTTCAATCGCTTCAGAATGATGTTCCAAACCTTTTAAACCTCACAAATTAACTGGCATTCGGATAACCATTGGACAAGTAAATCTTCCTCTTGTACGATTACGAAACCGAGCTATATGGCAAAATAATTGTTGAAACGCCGGATAAGCAAACCCTTGAAACTGTAATTCTACAATCGGACGAAGTCCATTAAAAGCCATTCCAGCAGCAATTCCTACTAAACTAGCTTCAGCAATTGGCGCATTAAAACAACGATTTTCACCATGTTTCTTTTGTAAACCTCTCGTTGCCCGAAAAACGCCACCAACAAAACCAACATCTTCACCATAAGTAACTATTGTCTTATCGCGTTCCATTGCAATGTCTAATGCATTAGTTAATGCTTGAATATTACTATATAGTGCCATTAGTTATTACCTTCCTTTGCAAAATATGCTTGTGCTTCTGCTAATTGTTCTTCTAATTGCGGTGTCATTTTTGCATATGTATATTGAAAAATATCTGCCAATTTTGTATCTTTTTTATTCATTGCACTATTAATTTCATTACGAATTAATACTTCATTTTCAACATCTAATTGTTTTTGTTTGGTTTCATCTCATTTTTTATTAGCAATTAAATAATTTCTTAACCGGTCAAGCGGATCTTTTTTTAATCATTCAGCTTCTAATTGCGGATCATAATAATCTTTTTTAATATCCGATGCTGAATGAGCAAAACGCCGATAAGTAATTGCTTCAATAAAGGTTGGCCCTTCACCAGCTTTTGCACGAGCAATTGCTTTTTCAACCATTGCATAAACTGCAAAAAAATCATTGCCATCAACTTGCGCACTAGCAATCCCAACACCCACACCTCTAATTGCTAAAGATGCCGTTGCTGATGCTTTTTTTCGCGGTGTGGTTAATGACCACTGATTATTTTCCACCATAAAAATTACGGGTAATTTATGAATCGCAGCAAAGTTCATTGCTTCATAAACTTCACCTTCACTCGTTCCCCCATCACCAATCGTAGTAATAACAATACCATCACTTTGTTTAAACTTTTCAGCAAACGCAATTCCGGTTGCATGGGAATATTGAGTCCCAATCGGAATATTAACTGGTAAGACATTAATATCTTCGGGAACTTTACTTCCTGCTTCATTTCCTAATCAATACAAGTAAATATTTTCAATCGGAAAACCAGCTGTAATTCAAGCAGCATTATTACGATATGCCGGAACTAATCAATCAATTCCTTTTCGTAAATGAATCGCATACCCCACTTCGGTTGCTTCTTGTCCTGCTGATGCTAAAAAATTAAGATTTTTACCACCCTCACTAATTTCAGTTTGAATTTCTTCTTGTTTTCTTGATAAACACATAAAACGATACGCTTTTAGTAATAATTCATCACTAATTTTTGGCATCAAATCAGGCTTAACAATTTCACTTTTTTCATTCATAATTTGAAATACTTCAAACTTCAAATCACTATAATCATTAAACATTTAAATAATTCCTTTCTTAAATTATTAAATCAATAATTTCCGAAGCAATAAAATTAACTCCAAAAATTTCTTCAATATTTATATTTTGCAATTGCCCAGCAATATGCTCATAATCATACTTACAACCAACTAACTGTTGTTCAATAATCTCAGTACCATAATAACCCATAAAATCACCAGAAATTTTAATATCAGTAATAATACCAGCATTAACATTTAAACCAACAGTAACAGTTCCTTTATGCTCATAAAGTTTCTTATTTTGAATTTGAAATTTAGGAGCAATACCATAATTCCATTCTCACGATGCATACTTCGCTATTGCTAATTTATTAATTTCCTCCAATTGTTCAGAAGATAAAATAACCTTTTTATTTTCTCCTTTTAATAACTCAGTAATAATCAAAGCTTTAAATTCCATAATCGTAATTTTATCTTTTAATAGCGGTAAAATATTAGTAACCCGTGCTTGCACAGACTTAATCGCCTTAGACTGCATCTTTAATGGATCAACATTAAGGTATGCCCCTAACTTTAACAAATCCACATTAAAAAGAACTGTTCCATGATGTAATATTTTATTACTATTTGCATACTGAGCATTACCAGAAATCTTTTTACCAGCAATTAAAATATCATTTTTACCAGAAAATTCAGCATATATTCCTAATTTTTGCAAAACACTAATTATTGGTTGCAAAAAATGATAATAGTTATTAACAACATTTGAACTTCGTTTTTTTATAAAAGAAAAATTTAAATTCCCTTCATCATGATACACAGTACCACCACCAGATAATCGGCGAACTACTTTGACATTATCCGCTTTTACTTGCTTAACATTAATTTCTTCATACGCATTTTGATTACGACCAATAACAATTGTATTATCATTTTGTCAAAGTAATAAAATATCATCATCATTCGGATAATTTTTCATTAAATATTCTTCAAGAGCTAAATTAAAATAAGGATTTTTACTATTATTTTCAATATAAATCATAACTAAAATTTATTCTTAATTATTATTATTTTCATCAACTGATTGATGAAAATAATCCATTCCTAATGCTTTTAAACCTGCTAAAGTTACAAAATTATATGGTTTATTAAAATGCGGTAAAAAGAAAATATCTACTAACGGTAACTCATCAATCGTTAAACCTTTCATAATTGCCAAAGAAAACATATAAATAACTTCCGTATGATTTGCTTTTGAAGCAATTTGTGCCCCAATAATTTTTCTAGATGCTTTTTCTCAAACAATTTTAATTTTTACCTTAACATGCGGTTCTAAAAACTCAGGACGATCATTATCTTCAAAAAATACTGTATCAACATCCATCTGACTCATTTTTGCTACTGTTTCGCTAACACCAACACCCGCCATTTTTCAGCCAAATACTGAAATCGCATTCGCAGCTTGAAATCCCGGACTTGTTAATGAATTATCCCTAACGATATTAAAAGCAGTCACTAAACCCGTTCGTACCGCAGTTGTTGCTAATGCAATATTAGCATTTTCTTTTGTAGCATTATTATGAACCGCAACGCAATCACCAATGGCATAAATATCAGGGTCACTAGTTTGAAAATAACTATTAGTTTTAATCGCTCCCCTTGCTCCTAATTCAACAACATCTTTTAAAATCTTTGTTTCGGTATTAAAACCTACGGCTCAAAGTACCATATCAACAGCATATTCATTTTTATCAGTAATTACTTTAGTAACAATACCATTTTCTTTAATAAACTCTTTAACAACTTCACCTGTACGAATAATAACACCTGCTTTTTCCATACTTTGTTGAACAGGTGTTGTAAACTCTTCATCATAATATCGTGGCATAATCCGATCTTCAATATCAATTAAAGTTACCTTTTTATTATTATGACTAAAAGCTTCAACTAATTCAATCCCAATATATCCAGCACCAACAACAACAACATTTTTAATTGCTGAATTATCAATTATTGCTTTAATTTGTTTTGCATGTTGAAATAATTTAACAATATTAACACCAGCACTAACTGTACCATCATCATTTTTAAGTCCCGGAATTGAAGGAATAATTGGTCAAGTACCAACACCAATAACTAACTTATCATAAGTGTCAAAAAACTCTTCATTTGTTTCTAAGTTTTTGATTAAAACTTTCTTTTCTTTATTATTAACAGCCAAAAGTTCATGTTTCATATGAACTTCAATACCTTCTGATTGTAACAATTCTGGCGTTGCATAAAATAGGCCATCAGGTTTACTAATTTCACCACCAACTCATAAAGCAATTCCACACCCTAAAAAAGAAATATTGTCATTACGATCGTATGCTACAATTTTAATATCCTTTTTATCTTGTTTACTTAAATGACTTAAGGTTCTAACTAAGGTAGTCCCTGAATGGTTAATACCAATAGCAATAACTTTCATCGTCTTTTGACTCCTTCTATAATTTTATTTGTTTCTAAGTTTCTAGTTATTTTTCATGATAATTATTAAAATAAGAAAAAACTCAATTTACACAGTAATTATATACCAATTTTTGACTATTATTCAATTATTACTACAGAATAAATAAAATTTTCAAATAATGATTAAAAATTTCATTCAATATCTTAATTATCTTAAAAATAAATGGATTGGCAACCCTTTTTAGGACACTTTTTATGTAGACTGGTATTTTCTAAATTCAACGGGAGTTAAATAATTTAAACTGCCATGAATTCGAATATTGTTATATCAATTAACAAAATCAAATAGTTCGCATTTTAGTTGTGTTAAGTTTGTAAATTTTTTACCGTTAATAAATTCGGTTTTAAAGGTTTTGTAAGTTGCTTCAGCAACAGCATTATCATATGGGCATCCTTTGGAGCTTAATGATCTTTTAATTTTAAAGGTTATTAAAATTTCATCAATAATTTTATTTTTAAACTCATTACCACGATCAGTATGAAATAAAGTTATTTTATTTAATGGTCGTGTTATCTTGTGAAAAGCTTGTTGAACTAATTCAGCAGTTTTATTTGGTCCAGCACTATAGCCAATTACTTCGCGATTAAACAAGTCAATTAATAAACAAATATAATGTCATTTAGTGCCAACTTGAACATATGTTAAATCACTAACAACAACTTCATTTGGTTTTTTGTCATTAAATTGACGATTTAAAACATTATTAATTTCGTCATTATTAACTGTTTTTTTATGATTACAATATTTTAACTTGGTGTATTTAGAAACCAAATTATTTTTGATCATAATGAATCGGATTTTTCGTCGTGATAAAATGATATTTTTTCTTATTAAAACAGCTTTAATTTTACGAGCACCATAAATCTTGCGACTTTTATTAAATGCACTGATAACTTCTTGTTCATAATTATTAACATCAAACTTGGTGCATTTATTAGTTTGATAATAATATGTTGATTTTAGTAAACCTAAAATCTTACATATTTTCCTCACTGAATATTTATTTTTGTTGTTATTAATTATTGTTATTTTTTCCCGATTATCAGTGCTGCTTGCTTTAAAATGTCATTTTCCATTCGTAATTGTTGGTTTTCTTTTCGCAAGTAAATTAATTCATTTTCTTCGACAGTGCGATTATCTTTTGCTTTAAATGACCCAGAATTATTATAATTTTTAATTCAACTATAAATAGTTGGTTTTGGTAAATTATATTCTTTCCCTAAATTAATAACACTTTTGTCATTTTTGTATAGCATTACAATTTGTTTTTTAAATTCTTCAGAGTATGAGGTTTTATTTCCCATTTTTATATTCCTTCTTTCTTAATAATTTTGAAGTCTATATAATTATGGTCCAACTTATTGTAGCCTATCCAAAAAACTAGAAAGATTAATTCTAATTCTAAACTACTTATTTTAATTGCTATCATCTTACATTAATTTATAAAATTATTTGTTTAATCATTAATTCACACTCCTTTTATTATTTCAATAGAAAAATTTATAAATTATAATTTATAAATTAAAGAGTATAATTTATTTATTATTAATTTTAAAGGAGAAACTATGCGTATTATTCCCTATGAACTTATTTGCTATGCTAACAATATGAGTCTATCAGCTTTAAGAAAAGAAATTTCAATGTATGATTATTGTCTTAATAAAAATAAAACCAATATCGCAATGAATCCTTTTTTAAAATTAAAACGACCTTATTTTAATCTTGTAATTTATACTTGAATAACTGAAATGAACAAAAGAAATTTATATGTGGGAACATTGGCCCAATATTATGCTAAAAACAATCCTCCAAGTTTAATAATAGACACCAATATTTTTCTCATTATTGAATGTTGTTTACAATGAGATTTAAAACAATTTAATTGTTATGAAGAAAACCTTTCATGATTTGCTGTTATTAATAAATTTCTGACTAAACAAAACATTTCTCTCACTAAATGAAATTTAACAACTTATAATGAAATAAAACAATGATACGAAAAAAAATTTATGCGAAAAAATAATCGTGGGAAAATGAAACCTTATAAGTTAAATATGACAATAGTAATTAATTTCTTAAAAGCAACACTAACTGAATAAGCAAATTACATTTGATCCTTAAAATCAACAGCAATTAAGTTTAAAGCATTTTTAAAGACATACTGTGTGCTAATAATTAAATGCAATCTTTGTTCTGATAAAGTAATATTAGTTTCATCCAAAATTTTACATTCTGAATAATATGAATGAAATCCCCGTGCTAATTCCTGAATATAATCACAAATAATATTCGGTTGACAAAATTTAGCAGCACTTTGTACTACTTTACTAAAATAATCTAATACTTTAATTAGCTCTCGCTCCTTGGGATGTGTTAATAAATGATAACTAGCAATTGTCTTTATTAAATCAATATTATGAGGCACATTTCGTAAAATACTCGCACAACGCGCTGTAGCATATTGAAAGTAATAAACCGGATTATTATTACTTTGAGATGTTAAAAGACTCAAATCTAAATCCATATGACTAGAAGATGCTTTTGAACATAACATATAACGAACAACATCAATACCTAATTCCATAACTAAATCAATTAATCATACGGCTGTCCCTTTTCTTTTTGACATTTTATATTCTTGACCATCTTTAATTAATCGCACCATTTGAATAATAACAATTTTTAAAATATTAGCATCATAACCTAAAATTTGTAAACCCGCCTGCATTCGTGTTAAATAACTATGATGATCTGCACCTCAAAAATTAACTAAATAATTAGCTTTTGCTCGTTTAATTCGTAAATTATGACAAGCTAAATCCGGTAAAATATAAGCATACGATTTATCTTGTTTAACAAGAACTCGGTCCTTATCATCACCATAATCTGTTGTTTTTAACCACAAAGCACCATCTTTTTCAAAAACTTTATTAGTTGCTTGCAATTCCTTTACTAACTTATCAATTTCTTTTGTTGTATACATTTCTAACTCACTCGACCAATAATCAATATTAATCCGAAAATCCTTTAATTGCGTTTTAATTAATTGTAAAAAGAAAGCAACTGACTCTTGTTTAAATATTGCTAATACTTGTTCATCATCAATGACACCATTAACAATTCGTATGGCAATAAATTTATCTTGATATTTATTCACAAAATTAGTTGCTAATATTTCTTGATAAACACCCTGATATGATTGTTCTGGTATTTCAACATTAACCCCTAATTTTTGTAAATAATACGAAAAAATTGTATTTGCTAACACATTAATCTGATTACCAGCATCATTAAGATAATATTCTGTTTCAACAATATTTCCTGCAAATTTTAAAATTCTTGCAACCGCATCACCAATAGCACCATTACGAGCATGACCAATATGTAAAATTCCTGTTGGATTAGCAGAAACAATTTCTAAATTATATTTAATATTAGTCGCTTCTCCACTACCAAATTTAGTTTTTAATTTTAAAATTTCCGTAATAACAGCACTAAGTCCATTTTGATTAACTGTTAAATTAATGAACCCAGGAAAAACAAAATCTATTTTAGTAAAAAAATCATTTGACTTAATAATAGCAATAATCTTTTTAGCAATGACTTCCGGTTTTTGCTTTAAAATTGGTGCTAACACCATCGCAATATTAGTAGCATAATCACCATATGCAATATTACGAGTTTTCTCAATAACAATATCATCAACAAAAGGAGTAATTTTATTTACTGCCTCTTTAATTATTTTTTGAATTTGATTTAAAATTAACGACATTAATATTTCTCCTTTTTCGTTTCATAATTTTATTATTAACAATAAAATAACCGATTAATTAAAATTTCAATATAATATGCTTATTTATCATCAATAGATAAAACTGCCATAAAAGCTTCTTGTGGTAATTCAACATTTCCAAAAGCCTTCATCCGCTTTTTACCCTTCTTTTGTTTTTCTAATAACTTTTTCTTACGATTAATATCGCCACCATAACACTTAGCAGTAACATTTTTCCTTAACGCCTTAATAGTTTCTCGCGCAATGATTTTATTACCAATGGAAGCTTGTACAGGAATTTCAAAGTTTTGTTGCGGAATAATATCTTTTAATTTAGCACATAAATTTCTTCCACGAGCATACGCAAAATCTTTATGCACAATCATTGATAAAGCATCAACAACCGCACCATTTAATAAAATATCCATCTTTACTAATTTACTTGGTCGATAACCTAATAATTCGTAATCTAATGAAGCATAGCCCTTAGACACAGATTTTAAACGATCAAAAAAATCAAAAATAATCTCATTTAACGGCATTTCATAAGTCAAAATCCTTCTTGTATCATCAACATAAATAAGATTTTGATAAATACCACGTTTTTGCTGACATAACTCCATTAAACCACCTAAATAAGTTTCAGGAGTCATCATCGTTACTTTAACAAAAGGCTCATTAATACTACGAATTTTTTGCACTTCCGGTAATTTACTCGGATTATCCACAGTAATAATTTGTTGATCAGTTAAATGCACTTCATAAATAACACTTGGCGCCGTAGCAATTAAATCTAAATTATATTCTCTCTCAAGTCGTTCTTGGATAACATCCATATGTAATAAACCTAAAAACCCACAACGAAAACCAAATCCTAATGCTTGTGAATTTTCTGGTTCATATACCAAAGCAGCATCTGATAATTGCAATTTTGATAATGCATCTTTTAAATCTTCATAACGCGAACTATCAACGGAATATAATCCACAATAAACCATTGAATTAATTTTTCGATAACCTGATAATGGCACTAATGTTGGAAAATCAGCATGTGTCATTGTATCTCCTACTTGAACATCTTTAATATTCTTAATAGCCGCCGCTACTCAACCAACCTGACCAGCATAGATTGCATCCTGCTGAACTTCCAACGGTGTCTTAATACCAACACTAATAACTTCATATTCACCCCCTGTTGCCATAAAACGAATCTTATCATTAATCTTAACAGTTCCTTGAAAAACACGAATAAAAATCATTACACCACGATATTGATCATAATAAGAATCAAAAATCAATGCCTGCAAAGGAGCATCATCTTGGGATTTTATTGGAGCAGGAATATCTCTAACAATAGTTTCTAACACTTCATCAACATTTAAACCAGTCTTGGCAGAAATTAACGGGATATGCGAATACGCAATTCCTGTCAATCCTCTAATTTGTTGTTTAATTCTTTCGGGGTCCGCATTAGGCAAATCAACTTTATTAATAACAGGAATAATTGTTAAATCATTATCAATCGCTAAATAAACATTAGCTAATGTTTGCGCTTGAATCCCTTGCGTAGCATCAACTACTAATAATGCTCCCTCACAAGCCGCTAAACTACGCGAAACTTCATAAGTAAAATCTACATGTCCCGGCGTATCAATTAAATTAAAACAATATTGTTGATGATCCTTAGCAACATACTGCAACTGCACAGCATTTAACTTAATAGTAATTCCTCTTTCTCGCTCTAAATCCATTGAATCTAATAATTGATCTTTTAATTCTCTTTTACTAACCGTACCCGTTAATTCTAAAAGCCGATCCGCCAAAGTAGACTTACCATGATCAATATGAGCAATAATACTAAAATTACGAATTAAATTTTTATTTGTTGCCATTATTTTTAATTTCCTTACTTTGTTCTAAATTACTATTTTCTAACGCTGTCGCTCGTAAATAATCAAAATCATTATCACTTCAAAGATGACCATAACTGACACTATTAATTCTAATTAAAAACCAAGTAATAAACAAGGAAAAAATATATGTTGATATCGCTTGCACAGCATCATTAATTAATGCTGTAATCGCATAACTATAATCAAAATTAGAAATAAAGTAAGTATATGGTGGATAAATAATTAAAACTGGTAAAACCGCAAAAAAATGACTGATAATAAAATGAAAATATGGTTCTAATATCCGAATAATAACAAACATTAAAATCCTAACAACAATCGTAATGGGAACAAAAACAAAATATCCCCCCATAATATCAGCAAATGCCATCGCAATCGGATTAGCAAATAAAATCATTGGCCCAGAAATAAAGGTAATTAAAGGTAAAGCAATAATATCAGCTAATTGCAAATAACCAACGCCAATTTTAATAAAACTAGAAGCATAACCACAAACCATTAAAAGACCTGTGATTACACCTGTTGTTGCTAAATATTTCAATGAACGAAAACGATACATTTTTCTTTCAAATCCTTTCCTTAAATAAATTTTGTTCCAACCCGCAAAGGATGTTGTCCTTGATAAAAATTTTTAACCAAGATTGCTTTTTTACCCTCAGGTTGTAATCTTTGAATTAAAACACTTCCTTTACTCGTTTGAACTTCAATACCATCTTGTTGAAATGATAAAATTGTTCCCGCTGCCTTTTCCTGTTTATTAATATCATAAACGATCGCCTGATGAATTTTATAAATCTTATTTTCATAAGTCGTATAAGCTAAAGGGATTTCAAAAAGACCACGAATTTGACAAGTTACTTTTCTCGCATCAACATTTCAAATAATCTTTTCATTATTTCGTTTAATATTTAAACCAAACGATACAAGTCGTTCATTTTGGATTTCTGGAGTAATTTTACCACTAATTATTAAGAATAAATATTTTTCTAACATCATATTTGCTAACAAAATTAAACGGTGATGCAAACTACTTGCCGTTTCATTTGCCACCAACCTAATTTTCTCTTGAACAAATACTGGCCCCGCATCCATTTGAGATGTCATTTTCATTAAACTAATACCAGTTTCCTTTTCATCATTAATTACCGCTCAATGAATTGGTGCTCCACCTCGTAATTTAGGTAATAACGAAGCATGAATATTTAAGCAACCTTTCGGCACCAATTGTAAAATCCTTGTTCCCAAAAATTGACCATAAGCACAAGTAATTATTAAATCAGCATTTAAATTATCTAGTTCTAAAACAATATCGTTAATATTATCTGGTTGAAAAATCTTTAATTTTGATGCTAATGCTACTTGTTTAACACCACCAATCCTCATTTCTTGCTTTCTCCCAACTTTACGATCAGGTTGACAAACAACAGCTACAACTTCAATAAAATCCATTGTTAATAATTTTAATAATACTTCTTTAGCAAAAATCGGTGTCCCCATAAAAATAACTTTCGTTACCATTCAATTCACCCCTGTTCTCGCAATAATTCAGAAATTTTAGTAAATAAAACTACCATTCCATAAGTATCGCGTTCACAATATAATAACAAATTTTTAACATAATTGTCTTGTCATTGTTGCCAACTAATAGTTTTTCAAGCATTATTTAATTTCAAGAAAAACAAATGATTATTATCTTTTTGTAATTCATTATACAACCGTTTACGAAATAAACTGGAAGCATCGGTTCCCTTTTGCACTTCCAAATCATCATAAGAAAATTCCAAATTAAAAGCCGGCAATGTTTTCTTAATTGAAAGACTACCATTAAATTCTGCTTTATAAATTGCAAAATTTTTAAAGAAATCCATTAAATCAACAGTCCGATCAGAAATTTGCATTAATATTTCTTCATAAATCGGATATAATAATGCCATTTTTTTTAAAACTTGCTTCTCAAAACTTTTATTATATGCAACATAAGTACCTATCCCATATCGTGTTAAATCCTTAATTAAATTTTCAATTAAAACTAAACGATGATCACCAACACCATCACTTAAATAACGATAATGTTTAATATTATGTTTCTCTTCATTAAACTTATTATCCAATAAAACATGAATTGAATACTGAAACGGAATTTGCTCATATGGTGTACTATTTTCATATTTCGGAATGGCACTTTTAACAGTTTCAAAATCATACATATAAATCGGATACACATATTCCTTATATATACTTTGTAAATATCTTCGTTCTGACAATGCAACAACACCTTCTAAATTTTGAACAACTTTAATTTGGCGATATTGATTAGCTGTTAAATTAAGATCAAAAAAATTAGATGTATAAAGCGACAAAAAATTATTTTCATAATATAATCTTGCTTTTTTAGTTTTTACTAACCGATAAAGATTAAATATTGTATGCTCTTTAGGTAATTTAGCATAAACATGAATACAATAATCATATTTACCCCGATTATGACATTGACTAGTCTTTAACCACGCTAATGCTTCAGCAACTGGCATTTGAAAAATATCTTTAATGCGCTGAATATCTTGATTAAAATCTCGCTTTGCTAAATCTTTTTTTACACCAACCATAATATTTTCTTGCTTTGAACCAGTAGTTGTTAAATTATATTTACTTGCTAAAATAAACAAATTATCATATTCTAAATCACCTTGATGAAAATAAAAACCATTTAAATGCATTAAATAAATATTTTTAATCTCAATATTGCAATTAGTCAAAATATAATATTGATAAAGAACATCATATAAATGTTCGCGATGAACCTTAGTTGTTGCCTTAACTTCAATTAAGTCTCAACCTGTACCATTTCGTTTTAAAACATCAACCTTTGTAACACAACCATTATATTCAAATCGTGGTTCAAACAACACTTCAAGATTAGCATCAAGAATTTTTTCTACCGTTTTATTTGCCACAAGATGTTTTTCATAAGTATCTAAATCAAAACAACGATAATTTCGTAAAAAATATTGCTTAGCATGATAACCTACTTCTAAACCATCAAGAATAGTTTCACTATCAATTACCTCTAAATCGCTAAAACTATAATCATCATTCGCTAATAATTCTAAACTAGGCGCAGAAATATTCGTCAAGTCATCTTTTTGCTTTTCATCACCAAATTCAGGCAAACTAAAAAAATAAGTTAACTCCCTATCGTGCCATTGAATTGTCTTTTGATGATTTTCTTTTCGTAAAAGAAATGATAATTTAGCACATTCCCGATAATTTTTATAATCTTCTTTATATATTTTATGAAGCATTTTATCATTTCCTCAGATTATGAATTAATTAAACTATTTATTTTTTAGCACCAAACTTCTCATTAGGTTGTCGTTTAATAAGAACCTCATTTTTATTTTGAACAACTTTTTTAGTTGCTTTGATTTTTTTCTCTTGCTTAATTTTTTTAATTTCTGCTTTTTCTATTTTTTTTGCTTCCTTGCGTTCTAATCTAACTTGTGTTCGCTCAGCCTTAGTCATTTTTCAATAACTTTTCTTTTGTTCTTTTTGCAAACGAATTAAAGTAGCTTCTAATTCTAATTCATGATTAACTTTTCAAGTTGTTTCATATTCTTTTTTACTTAATTGTTTTGTTAAACCTTCAACTTCAAAAGCTTTAGTAGCATATAACGCATTTGATTTTGAGTCATATAATTTGATAACAACATCAAAAACATCACGATATTTATAATCTTTACCTGCTCTAGCAATTACTTTATCATATTCAATTCTTTTATGAGCAATATTATCATTAATCTTTAAATACTGCTTAATTTTATCTCTAACTTCTTTTTGACGCTTTTCTTTTTCAATTTTATCTTGTTTTCGTTTACGAATTGAAGAAACTATCATTACAACTACAATAATAATAATTAAACCTAACATTACCCAAGTAGTTTGTCCATTTTGTAAATCACCTGTTACTAAAAACATTACTCATTTCCTCCTTTAAAATAATTAAATTTTAATAATACTTAATAAACGCTCTTGACTTATTGGCGTTATTGTTTTAACCAAATTAGATTTTTTATCAATAACAAAATATAAATCACTATCATTAATTTGCACATAAATATCATCTTTTATATCTACAACATAAAATGCCTCATTAATTAATTGTAAACAATGCATTTTTAATTCAATATCATTTAAATGTTTCAAATTTAATCGCTGTTTAACACGAAGAATAACATGATGTGAAAACTGATATTTTGATTGTAAATAATAACTCACTTTTTCTACCCACACTTTTTTTAAATGTACATAAGTAATTATACATCTTTTTTACTACTTTTTTAAGGGACGCATAAAGTTTTCTTAGGTAGGCAAAGATTTGAATAAGTATTAAGACAGTCAGTAATGATTGTCTTTTTATTTTATAAGGTGTTAAAAATTTGTTCTTTGAAAATTAAATACAAGTGAATTAATAATGTTGGTATGTATTAAAGCACGATAAATTGTGGGTGGTCGCCATAACCAAAAGAAGTTTACCAGTTGATAGATAATACCCTATTAGCTATAGCAATTTGTTTCGTTTTGCAATAAAAAAATGAATGGGTGGATTTCCTAAAAATATACACGCTATTAAATTAGTTCCAAGGGTAGGATGCGGATGTTAAAGTGTAGAAATTTCTATATAGGGGATATACTAAGTTTAAAATTATTAAAATCTTTATCTAATTAAAAAACAAAATTTAATAACAAAGCTTGTTAAACATTTAAATCTGCGATATATTAAGTGTTTAAAAAACTAAGTTAACTAACAACTTAGTTAATACAACTTAGTTTATTCATAAGAAAGGTAATTTATTATGAAAAACATTGAAAACATTTTCTTAAATACTAAAAAATATCTCTTAAAAGAAACACAAAACGCAATGCTTATTAAAGCACCAAAAATTCCATGATTTAATGAACAAATCGGCATTTGGTTTCCAAAGCGATTTGTTTATAAAGGAAAATACGAAAATTCAATTTGCATTGGAATAATAATAAAAGATAGTAAATATCAAGTAATTTCAATTAATCAATCAATTAATCAACAAGAGCAAGAAACCAAATTAATTAAAGGCCAAGAATTATTAGGCTTCTTCATTGCCGAAAAAGAAAATAACAAAAAAGATATAAATTATAACTATTTTAAAGGAGCTTAAAAATGAATATTGCAATTGGACTAATATTTATTATTATCAGCATCATGCTGTCAGCATATTTTGCTTATAAAATTTATGCCAAAATAAAAATGCGAATTAAATATAAAAATGCCATTAAAAATAATACTGGTAATTTCACGAAAGACGAGAAAGTATTTATTGCTCGCTTTGAAGAATGAGTTAAAGCTCCTAATTTAAAAGAAAATAACGAGCATAAAAAATAATGTTTTGAGAAATTATCATGGAGTTCTTAAAACTGTTTGTTCCGATAGAAAAAATGCCTGCACAAATTGCGTTTATTGCCGGATTAATTATTATCATTACTTTTATTTTCGCCTTAATTTCAATTATGTATTTACCAATAAAAATGATTTTTGGGAAATAAAAAATGACAATAAACTTAAAAGAATTTAATTGAGAACAAATTAAACAAACTTTCTGAGATTTATTTATTCAAATCACAACTATCCCGGCTCATATTAGTGGTGGTAAAGAAATTGATTTAACCAAAGAAACACTTTGACTTTTAATAGCAAACATTGCTTTTTGATTCTTAACAGCAATTATGGTGTGATTTATTCTAATGTTACTTTGGAAAACCATATCAGTATTTAGATAGAAACAAAATTAATGTCAAGAAGTTACATTAAAGAAAGGGGGTGATTATATGATTGGAACTTTCTTGGCCGATGCACCAGCAAAAATAACAGCTAGCGATGCGATGACTAAATTGTGAAATGCAATTATAACAGCGTTTACTAAAATGTGAGAAATTATTGCCGTTAATATGCCGCAAGTTGGTAACTTCTTTGCCGACTACTGAATATTCATTTTTCCATTTATTTTGGCAATATTCTTTATTTGCTTTAAAATGTTTGAAAAATTACTTGGCGCAGTGCGCTAACAAAAAATAAAATGAGGTGCAAGATGAAATTTTGCAAATGAATAATAGAAAAAAATAACCATTTTATTGAATTAAATCGTACCTCATTTTTAATTTTATGACATTGAGGAGCAATTTGATACATTTATAACGGTTATTTTAAAAACGTTGTGAGCTATTTATTTTTAGCAGGTTGTATTTTGATTTTCGTTTTTAAAATCAGCAATTTAACACAAATTAACAAAGTGATTAACTTCTTAAAAAATTCACCATTAAATATTGTTATTGGTTCGTTAGGGACTGGAAAAACTGCTTTTCTAGTATACGCATCAAAATTATTAAAAAAGAAGAAATATCACATAGCCGCAACCTTTCCATTACTAGAAACCCAAAAATTAAGTTTGGGGCATATGGGATTATTAGACTTTGATTATCCGGTATTACCAGACAAAACCTTACTGTTATGAGATGAAACCAATTTATTTTTAGAAGGAACGGATTGAGAAAAAAATAATACCAAAAACGAAGAAACCGGTATTCAAGAATATTTTGCTCTGGCACGCCATTTCGGTCATATCGTTCTCGCTAGTGGTCAACGAGATAAACATATTTGAGTTAAAGTTCGTGATATTGCCAATAATGTGATTGTGGGCATTCGTAAAAAACCCGTTAATATTTTTCGTCTTTACTTAAAAGTTATCTACGGTACCTTTACAAGCATTGAAGAATATGAACGCTGACGAAACACCTTAATTGATGCTAAAAATAGTAAAAGGGGCCGTCGCATTAAATACCGTGATATTCCTGAACTTGATATTTATTTTTTTAAACTAAAAATTCCTCTACCAATATTAAACACTTACAATTCTTTTTACCTAGCATTTTTAAGAGATTACTTAAATTCAAAAGTAAATCCCGACTATGAAGACAAATACTATACTGACACAGCAATTGATTTAGAAGACTTAGAATACTTAAAAATGGATAAATTTAGCAAATTTTTAAGAAGAATGAAAGAAAAGGAATAATATAAAAAATGGAAAATCTCGCAAAAATGGCCGACTTTCTCGCCCAAATGCTTTATAAAGTTTTTGACTTAATTTGAAGTTTACAGGTGCCGGGAACGAATATTCAATTAATATTTCCTCTATTCTTAACGCTGGCTGTAGAATTTCTTATGGCAATTATTCTCGGTTTTGGTAGTCAACAAGTTAATTTGGAAAAACAGCGCCAATATGCGGTTAAAAATAAAGGTCGTTTAAGTGCGTGAGGAAAAACTAAAAAACAAATAAAACCAATAAAAACAAAACAAGGTAACTAACAATGTTTAAACTAATTATTATTTTTATCTTAATAACTGTTCTTGGACTATTGGCTGGTAGTCATTTTGAAACTCTAACAAACTATATTAGCGAAGGGCTTGCCAATTTTAAAAAGTTTATTACTAGCAATTTAACAATTTTAGAACTATTTAAACCAATGGCACGAACATTTTCGCAACACCCAATTTTTACCATTCTTGGTGTAACTTGTGTACTGATTGCTTTATTTATTGTGATTAAAGGACGATAAAAAATATGAAAGGAGAATTAAAATGAAAAAACTTTTAGGAAAATTATTTAAAAAAGATAATTCAAAAGAAAAAATGCCATTAAGATTAAGGATTAAAAATTCTTTTAAAAAGCAGTGGTTAAAAGTATCATTAAGTATCATTTTCATCTTTATAAGCTTATTAATTTGTGCATTAACAGCAATCGATACTAAATGAATAACCGGAACAAGTAACGAATTTAATGATTTTATGAATAAACAGATGGTTGAATTCTTTGGCAAGTTCAATAGCGGTATTATGCTAGCCGGAATATTTGTTTTTTGATGAGGCGGGGCAATATATTTTGCAATTAAATTTGAAAAATTAATCCGCTTGATTATTCAGAAAATTAAAGTAAAAAGAGCCTTGAAAAATGAAATCAAACAAACTCATTAATTTTTTAAAAAAATATTGATGAATAATACTTAATTACATTATATTCATATCTTTAAGTATTGGATAGGCTACAATAAGTTGGACCATAATTATATAGACTTCAAAATTATTAAGAAAGAAGGAATATAAAAATGGGAAATAAAACCTCATACTCTGAAGAATTTAAAAAACAAATTGTAATGCTATACAAAAATGACAAAAGTGTTATTAATTTAGGGAAAGAATATAATTTACCAAAACCAACTATTTATAGTTGAATTAAAAATTATAATAATTCTGGGTCATTTAAAGCAAAAGATAATCGCACTGTCGAAGAAAATGAATTAATTTACTTGCGAAAAGAAAACCAACAATTACGAATGGAAAATGACATTTTAAAGCAAGCAGCACTGATAATCGGGAAAAAATAACAATAATTAATAACAACAAAAATAAATATTCAGTGAGGAAAATATGTAAGATTTTAGGTTTACTAAAATCAACATATTATTATCAAACTAATAAATGCACCAAGTTTGATGTTAATAATTATGAACAAGAAGTTATCAGTGCATTTAATAAAAGTCGCAAGATTTATGGTGCTCGTAAAATTAAAGCTGTTTTAATAAGAAAAAATATCATTTTATCACGACGAAAAATCCGATTCATTATGATCAAAAATAATTTGGTTTCTAAATACACCAAGTTAAAATATTGTAATCATAAAAAAACAGTTAATAATGACGAAATTAATAATGTTTTAAATCGTCAATTTAATGACAAAAAACCAAATGAAGTTGTTGTTAGTGATTTAACATATGTTCAAGTTGGCACTAAATGACATTATATTTGTTTATTAATTGACTTGTTTAATCGCGAAGTAATTGGCTATAGTGCTGGACCAAATAAAACTGCTGAATTAGTTCAACAAGCTTTTCACAAGATAACACGACCATTAAATAAAATAACTTTATTTCATACTGATCGTGGTAATGAGTTTAAAAATAAAATTATTGATGAAATTTTAATAACCTTTAAAATTAAAAGATCATTAAGCTCCAAAGGATGCCCATATGATAATGCTGTTGCTGAAGCAACTTACAAAACCTTTAAAACCGAATTTATTAACGGTAAAAAATTTGCAAACTTAACACAACTAAAATGCGAACTATTTGATTTTGTTAATTGATATAACAATATTCGAATTCATGGCAGTTTAAATTATTTAACTCCCGTTGAATTTAGAAAATACCAGTCTACATAAAAAGTGTCCTAAAAAGGGTTGCCAATCCATATAGTTTTATTATTACATACAGATATTGAAAATTTGCAACAATTTATTAAAAATTTTGGAGCAATTGGTAAGTTAATGATTATAGGTTATTCATTAGTATGAGTAACCATAACAGAAATATTAAACTGTTTAATTCGTTTTATATTCCTGAATTGTAAATATAAATGGGACAGTTTTTTAAAATAATTGTATTAAATCTATTGGTCTTTTATAAGATAATGATTTTCTGGGTGTAGAATTAATTTGAAATGCTATAGAATTTAAGTCTTTTTGTTTATATGAAGATAAATCAGTAGATTTTGGTAAATATCTTCTTAAAATGCCATTATTGTTCTCATTTAAACCTCTTTGACAAGGTTTGCCGGCATCTGCAAAATAAATTTTAACATTACAATTTTTTTCAATTAATTTTCATTTACTAAATTCTTTACCACGATCAAAAGTAATAGTTTTAATTGTTCCTGGTATTAATTTTGAAATAAATTTTATTATACTTTGTGTAATACTTTCTGCTTTATGATTTTTAGTTTTCAAAGGAATTGTGATTTTTGATCATATATCAGCTAAAGTAATAATAGAACTTTTATGATCTTTACCAACGATAGTATCTCCCTCTAAATGGCCAAATTCTTGTATATTTTTAATATTTGGAATGATTAAATTTCTTTCATGAATAGATTTACAATTATTAATTCTGCCCCTAGTTTCTTTTTGTTTATGAGGTTTATTTTTGCCTTTTCTCAATAAATTTTTTTTATCAAAACTCATTCGATTTGTTTTAAACATGTTATATAAAGTTTTTGTTGAAATATTTTTTATTTTATTTTTCTTTAAAAAATCAGCAATTATATCAAGAGCATAATTTTTAGTAATTAACAAATGATTGATAGTATTAATTTCTGTTAAAGTTAAAATTATTAATTTTCTACCTGCATTTTGTTTATTTTTTTGAACTTGATTCAATATTTCTAATGGTAATAAGTTTTGATTTAATAATTTACAAACTCTGTGTACAGTTGATTTACTATAATCAATTGCTTTTGCTATTTTACGAATAGAAAATCCATAACTTTTATATTCTTTTATTGCTATTATTGATTCAATAGTCAGATACTTATACATTGTGCTAATTCCTTTCTTTGGATTGGCAACCCTTTTTAGGACACTTTTTATGTAGACTGGTATTTTCTAAATTCAACGGGAGTTAAATAATTTAAACTGCCATGAATTCGAATATTGTTATATCAATTAACAAAATCAAATAGTTCGCATTTTAGTTGTGTTAAGTTTGCAAATTTTTTACCGTTAATAAATTCGGTTTTAAAGGTTTTGTAAGTTGCTTCAGCAACAGCATTATCATATGGGCATCCTTTGGAGCTTAATGATCTTTTAATTTTAAAGGTTATTAAAATTTCATCAATAATTTTATTTTTAAACTCATTACCACGATCAGTATGAAATAAAGTTATTTTATTTAATGGTCGTGTTATCTTGTGAAAAGCTTGTTGAACTAATTCAGCAGTTTTATTTGGTCTAGCACTATAGCCAATTACTTCGCGATTAAACAAGTCAATTAATAAACAAATATAATGTCATTTAGTGCCAACTTGAACATATGTTAAATCACTAACAACAACTTCATTTGGTTTTTTGTCATTAAATTGACGATTTAAAACATTATTAATTTCGTCATTATTAACTGTTTTTTTATGATTACAATATTTTAACTTGGTGTATTTAGAAACCAAATTATTTTTGATCATAATGAATCGGATTTTTCGTCGTGATAAAATGATATTTTTTCTTATTAAAACAGCTTTAATTTTACGAGCACCATAAATCTTGCGACTTTTATTAAATGCACTGATAACTTCTTGTTCATAATTATTAACATCAAACTTGGTGCATTTATTAGTTTGATAATAATATGTTGATTTTAGTAAACCTAAAATCTTACATATTTTCCTCACTGAATATTTATTTTTGTTGTTATTAATTATTGTTATTTTTTCCCGATTATCAGTGCTGCTTGCTTTAAAATGTCATTTTCCATTCGTAATTGTTGGTTTTCTTTTCGCAAGTAAATTAATTCATTTTCTTCGACAGTGCGATTATCTTTTGCTTTAAATGACCCAGAATTATTATAATTTTTAATTCAACTATAAATAGTTGGTTTTGGTAAATTATATTCTTTCCCTAAATTAATAACACTTTTGTCATTTTTGTATAGCATTACAATTTGTTTTTTAAATTCTTCAGAGTATGAGGTTTTATTTCCCATTTTTATATTCCTTCTTTCTTAATAATTTTGAAGTCTATATAATTATGGTCCAACTTATTGTAGCCTATCCACATATGTTAAATCACTAACAACAACTTCATTTGGTTTTTTGTCATTAAATTGACGATTTAAAACATTATTAATTTCGTCATTATTAACTGTTTTTTTATGATTACAATATTTTAACTTGGTGTATTTAGAAACCAAATTATTTTTGATCATAATGAATCGGATTTTTCGTCATGATAAAATGATATTTTTTCTTATTAAAACAGCTTTAATTTTACGAGCACCATAAATCTTGCGACTTTTATTAAATGCACTGATAACTTCTTGTTCATAATTATTAACATCAAACTTGGTGCATTTATTAGTTTGATAATAATATGTTGATTTTAGTAAACCTAAAATCTTACATATTTTCCTCACTGAATATTTATTTTTGTTGTTATTAATTATTGTTATTTTTTCCCGATTATCAGTGCTGCTTGCTTTAAAATGTCATTTTCCATTCGTAATTGTTGGTTTTCTTTTCGCAAGTAAATTAATTCATTTTCTTCGACAGTGCGATTATCTTTTGCTTTAAATGACCCAGAATTATTATAATTTTTAATTCAACTATAAATAGTTGGTTTTGGTAAATTATATTCTTTCCTTAAATTAATAACACTTTTGTCATTTTTGTATAGCATTACAATTTGTTTTTTAAATTCTTCAGAGTATGAGGTTTTATTTCCCATTTTTATATTCCTTCTTTCTTAATAATTTTGAAGTCTATATAATTATGGTCCAACTTATTGTAGCCTATCCAACGAGAAATTAGATGAATATTTATATAAATATCATTATCGCTTAAAACAAGGTTATAAAGTAGTTCATTTTGCATCAAGAACAATTATTACAATTTTTGGTGATGTTACTTTTAAACGATGCCGATATAAATATTGAAATCAAAAATCAGGGAAATTTGAATATGTATGTTTGTTAGATAAAGAAATTGGTTTATTACCCAAACAACGCATTTATTTTGATGTCCAATTTAAAGTTTTAAGTCTTTTAGGTGACGGTAAACGCTATCACGATGTTTTAGATGCTCTAAATCATTGTTATATTTCAAAAGCTAGTATTTCTAGTATTTTAAATAAATATAATATTGCTGAATATTTTCAATTAGCAGAAAAAGAAATTAAAACTAGAATTAATGTCAAAAATAAGGATTTATATATTCAACTAGATGAGACATTTTTAGCAACATTAGACCATAAAGTTAAACAAGACCAAAGAATTCGTTTAGTTACTTTTCATACCGGACATAAAGAAAAAAATTACAAAAATGCTCGTAGAGAATTAGAAAATAAACGAGGTCATTTTCTAATGTTAAAAATTGGTAAACGAATAAATACGATGGATTATCGTGATTTATTAATTAAAGAATTGCAAAAACATTATGTTAATATTAATTATGACAAAATAATTGTTTGTGGCGATGGTGATGCTTGAATTAGAGAAATTGCTAATAGTTTTGGTAATGTTAGATATATTTTAGATGGTTATCACGCTATTAAAAAATTAAAACAAACGGCATTTAATATTATTTTTGAAAATCGTAAAGTAACACTAAATAGTTGAATTAAATTATATAAGGATGGAAATCATCAAGAATTAATTAAAAACATTCGTAATGTCGCTAAAAATGAATTAAATAAAGATATTAAAACAAATTTAAGAAAAGCGAGTAATTATTTCAGTAATAATAAGCAAGGTATTCATAACCAAAATTTAGAATGAAATATCGGTTGTAGCATTGAAAGCGATGTATCGCATTTAATAAAACAACAATTAGGATATGGAGCAAAAATATATAATCATAAGAATTTAAATAACTTATTACATTTAAAAATGGCAAATTTAAACAAATTAAATGTATTACATTATATTAATGAAAATATTAATTCAGAAATAGAAATCAGAAAAGAAATATATAAAAAGTCATTATGAAATAAATATAATAATAAAAATGATGATAGTTGAATTAATTATAAAGGTAATGCTGTAACAAATAAATATAATAGATTTAAGTAAGTAGAAATATAAAATTAATATATATTAGTGAAAATTTAATAATATTAATAATTTTTATTGTGTAAAAATTCAATAATATGATAAAATGGTAATGAATAAAAATGACAATAACAAGAAAGGTATGGTTATTTTAGTAATTAAATAATATAATTAGCTGATTGTTTTACTTCTTCAAAGCAATACCTAAGAAAACTAAACGCGACCTTTTTTAAGTAACTAGTTTACTAAAAAACAATTATTTGTTATAATTACTTTTGGTTTTATAATAATAAAATAAACTAAGGAGACAATGATGGCAAATATCAAATCACAAATTAAACGCGCAATAACAAATGAAAAAGCAAGACAAAGAAATGTTCATATCAAATCAACAACAAGAACAGCAATTAAAAAAGCTAAAATCGCAATTACCAGTAATGAAACTAATATGCAACAAACATTAAATCACGCTATTTCAATGCTTGACCGTGCAGAAAGTAAAAATATTTTTCACAAAAATAAAGTTGCCCGAATAAAATCTAAACTAACTATTAAAGCTAATAATATTGCTAATAATATTAAAGAAACTAATTAACTAATTAACAAAAAAGAGTGCTAACTAAGACTCTTTTTTGTTGTCTTACTTGTTTTTTGACTAGCAATAAAAACTATAAATCATGCTTTTTATTATTTTCATCCTGCTTTTCAGCTTCTAAAATTAAATCTTGGTCAAATAATGATGCATCAATAACATACGATTCACCTTTTAATGTTGCCTGCAATGCTTTTTGATATTCCAAATCCGCTTGCATTAACTTATCACGATCCAAACGAGGATTAATGGAAAATACAATAAAAATTAGTAATATCGGAATAATAGCAATACCAGCACCCACAATTTTTAAAACCCGATAAACTTGAAAACTAGAACTACTTCAAATTTCCTCTAAGACACTATCAACATTATGAACTTGATCAAAAGCATTTTTAAAAAACTGAACAAACGAATTATAAGATAAAAATCCAAACACACCATAAATAGAATTAAAAAGAATAGCAATAATGGCAAATATTAACATCATTGGTTGCATTCGATATTTATCTCTTAAAAATTGTGGTTTTTTAAAGAAAGAATAAGTTAACATTGCATAAGTTAAAATTTCTAAAATTATACTTCACATTGACAAATTTCAAGCAATAGACGCTGGCCGAAAATTAAAACTTTTTGGCTCAACTAAATTATCTTTTAAAATAACATCAGTTAACTTAATTTCAGCAACAAAACCATAAACATTAATACCAATAACAATAGCCAACAAAAACATAAAAACATAACTTAAAACCCTTTTAAAAAACGGCATTGCTTTAGGTTTACCAGTATATGGATAAAAACCTTGATTATTTGCCAGATGAATTGGCAATTTTAAACCTTGCAAATTAAGTTGTAAATTTTGCAAATTAATTAACTGTTCATTACCTTTTTTTTGCGAATCAGCCTCAGTTGCTTTTTCGCCACTATCTTTTAAAATTTGAGAATTATTATTAGAAATTTGTTCAGAATTATTATTCTGACTAGTTACTAAAACATTATCGTTTTTTAATAATTGCTTTTGTAAATTTGAATCAATATTTGATAATTCTTTAACAATATCAAGAGAAATCACTGTTGGTGTAACCAATTCTTGTTTTGATATTTGAAAAATATTAAGAATATAAGTTTGTAAAAAATTATAATCATTCTCAATAGTTTCTAAGGTTAAATTATCATCTTTAACAATTTTTATTTCTTCATCTCTTAAATCAGCTAATACTTGCACAAAACTTCTCGCATAGCGTTGCCCTTCATAATTAGTGTGATGCTCTTGTTCTAAAAATAAAAGACTATTAACTAATCGTAAAAAATAAGTATAAAATTCATCATCCTTAATCACTTTAAGTTTCAATTTAGAACTTTGTAAAATATTAACTAATAAATTAATAATATTTTCATAAGTATTTTTGCTATTATTCATTAATAAACTCACCCTCTTACAATTGCAATAAAAACATCTCAAAGCCAATATTTTTATTAACATGACTTCTTTTTATATTATAATCTAAATTACTTAAACTACCTAATAAATAATGAATTTGTTGATCATCAATTTTTAAAAGATACTTTCAAAGAATTTTTAACCGAAAAGGATTAATAGTCATTTTTTGACAAATAGTATTAAAATCATAATTCCTTTGTTGATAAATTTTAATATCACGAATCGTCCTCAGTTGATTAGCTAACAAACCAATAATTGCCAAAACATCTTGATTACTATTTTTAAAATCATAGTATCGTTGCCATATTTGTGAAATATCACGAACAATAAAAGCATTAGCTAAATCAAAAATATTACTATCTAAATAACGACTAACCAAAACATCAACATCTTCCAATATTAATGAATTACTATAATTAACCAGTTTATTTAATTCATTAGCAATAATTTGCAAACTATTAGGTAATCTTTCTAATAATAAATTTAAACCCTCATTAGTAATTTCAGTATTATGCTTAACAAAATAATTTTGAACAAACATTTTTAACTGACTATCATTTAATTCTTTAACAACTAAAACTTTACCTGTTTTTTCAATAACTTTAATAATTTTTTTTCGTTGATCAATATTAGAGCTGTTAACAACAAAAAATATCTCAGTAAATGGTGCGGGATTTTCACAATATTTAAGTAAATTTTTAAATTGTAAACTACTTAATTGATGCTCACGAGAAGAAGTTAAAAACCAACAATCTTCAATAATAACAATTTGTTTATTGTTAAATAATGGTGGCATTGAAATAACTTGTAGTATTTCATCAATATTAGTATTTATCATACTATACTTTAAAATATTCATTTGTTGATCTTTATTAATAACATTAATTACTTTTTGAATTTGTTTATTAATAAGAAATTTATCACTACCGTAAATTAGAAACATTTTATTCACCTTTTAGAATTATATAATATTATTTTATTAATGTTGATATAAAATGTTGATAATTTTTCACATTATAAATTATTGTTTGATTATTATTTGTTGTGCTGAATTATACTTGTAAGTGCAAGTAAATAAAATTGCAAAAGATTTTATATAAAAATTTCATGATGCTAAGTTTATTTTAGAAAAAGTAAATTTAAGGAGTTTTTATATGGGATACAAACATCTTGGCATAGATGAAAGAATTTATATTGAGAATCAATTGAAATTTAAAGTAAAAATTAGTGAAATAGCTAAAAATCTTAATCGAAGTATTAGTACTATTAATCGAGAAGTTAATAGAAATAAAGATAATAATCATTATTTTTCATTAATTGCACAAAATAAAGCAGAAAATAGAAAACAATTACATGTTTATTTTCATAAATTTAAAAATAGAGAATTAGTAAAATATGTACAACAAAAATTATTATTAGGTTGATCGCCTGAACAAATTTATGGCAGAATTAAAAATTTTCATCAAGAATGAATTATTAGTTTTAAAACAATTTACAATTGAATTTATTCTGGATTACTTGAAAAGGTTACTAGTAAAAATTTAAGAAGAAAAGGTAAGAAACGAAAATCTCAAGAAAATCGGGGTAAATTTAATGGTAAATCCATTAAAGAACGAAATGTTAATAATCGCATAACTCTTGGCCATTGAGAAGGTGATACTGTAGTATCATCACGAGGTAAAAGTAAATCATGTTTAATAACTTTAGTTGAAAGAACATCAAGATTTACTTTAGCAATATTAGTTGAAAATAGAACTACTAAAGTTATTAACAAAAATATTAGTCATTATTTATCAATTCTTCCAAATAATCTTGTTAAGACTATAACATTTGATAGGGGTAAAGAATTTGCTAATTGACAACAACTTGAAAAAAATTTAAATGTGAAAATTTATTTTGCTGATGCATATTCACCTTGACAAAGAGGTACTAATGAAAATACTAATGGTTTAATTAGAGAAAAATTTCCTAAAAAATTTAATTTTTCAAACACTACTAAAAATGCAGTTCATAAATTTATATTGTCTTTAAACCAAAGACCAAGAAAAATACTAAATTATCTTTCGCCAATCGAATATTTGGTTAGAAAAATAATTTAGTTGCACTTAACTTTACAATTTGGCATATTTTTGAGAAATTTGCTGAACTATTTTTAGATTTCCTTGAAATATTTGGACTTGATCAGCACTGAAAGAACTATCTTTTATTGGCATATAAAAAACCTATTCATTATCATCAATAAAAACAATCAGATTTGATGCGTCAATACTTTCAATTTTTCCAAAACCATTAAAATTCATCTTAGTTTTATCTTTATTACGAGAAACACCAACTGGTGCTTGATCCATTATTTCTAAACAATACGCTCCAAAACCAATAGAAATACTATAATCAATTTTCTCTCCTGATTTAAGATTAATTTTCCCAGAAATATTACCACTAATAACTCCACTTAAATATAACTTGAACTTAGTTTTTTTTCTAGTTAAAATATACTTAACATATCTAATAGAATGTGGCGGTATGGGAACTGACTGTGATGGTGCTGTTAAATCTGTTGTTATTATTTCTTTTTCTATTTTGGTATTAGACCAACTAAGGTTTACTTTCAAGATTCCACTTATCGATTCAGTAAATTTAACATTTGGTACAAATATAACATTAATCCCCTTTGAAATTTGACTTCATTTTTCATTAGTACAAGTATAACTATAAAACTGAGAATTTAACTTTATGACATCAGAAGTATTATTAACTAACGGAGCCGAAGCTTGATGTACTTGTTGATTTTCAAAAGTACTACTAATTTCTTCTACTTTATCAACCGAAGAACTAATAAAACCTAAACTGCTAACATCAATATCAGTTACATTAGCAACTAAATCATAATGCAATAGATTAGTTAAGCGATATGCTCATTCTAAAGCTTTAGTAGCAATCTCTTCTATCTGGACAATTTCTGGCTCCTCTCATTGCATTGGTTCTAAAATACTACTAGATTTTACTAAACTTAAATCACTATTCATAATAAAACTATCCTTCCTAAATAAAAATAACGCTGTTTAAGTATAAACTTTGCGTTATTAACCTTTTTTATTGCAGAACACATAACCAAACTGCTATTTTTTTACAAATTAATACTTTAATTGTGAAATAAAATTATAAAAATATCAATACAAATGTTTGATATAATTATTATTTATTTCTTTTTTGTAATTTTTTTAATTTTAGGTTTTTTAACTTTCCTGAAATGTAAAATTAAAAAGGACACTTATATAAAAAACAAATTGTGTTAATTCTATAATTAAGAAAAGAAAGGAATTAGCACAATGTATAAGTATCTGACTATTGAATCAATAATAGCAATAAAAGAATATAAAAGTTATGGATTTTCTATTCGTAAAATAGCAAAAGCAATTGATTATAGTAAATCAACTGTACACAGAGTTTGTAAATTATTAAATCAAAACTTATTACCATTAGAAATATTGAATCAAGTTCAAAAAAATAAACAAAATGCAGGTAGAAAATTAATAATTTTAACTTTAACAGAAATTAATACTATCAATCATTTGTTAATTACTAAAAATTATGCTCTTGATATAATTGCTGATTTTTTAAAGAAAAATAAAATAAAAAATATTTCAACAAAAACTTTATATAACATGTTTAAAACAAATCGAATGGGTTTTGATGAAAAAAATTTATTGAGAAAAGGCAAAAATAAACCTCATAAACAAAAAGAAACTAGGGGCAGAATTAATAATTGTAAATCTATTCATGAAAGAAATTTAATCATTCCAAATATTAAAAATATACAAGAATTTGGCCATTTAGAGGGAGATACTATCGTTGGTAAAGATCATAAAAGTTCTATTATTACTTTAGCTGATATATGATCAAAAACCACAATTCCTTTGAAAACTAAAAATCATAAAGCAGAAAGTATTACACAAAGTGGATTGGCAACCTTTTTTAGGACACTTTTTATGTAGACTGGTATTTTCTAAATTCAACGGGAGTTAAATAATTTAAACTGCCATGAATTCGAATATTGTTATATCAATTAACAAAATCAAATAGTTCGCATTTTAGTTGTGTTAAGTTTGCAAATTTTTTACCGTTAATAAATTCGGTTTTAAAGGTTTTGTAAGTTGCTTCAGCAACAGCATTATCATATGGGCATCCTTTGGAGCTTAATGATCTTTTAATTTTAAAGGTTATTAAAATTTCATCAATAATTTTATTTTTAAACTCATTACCACGATCAGTATGAAATAAAGTTATTTTATTTAATGGTCGTGTTATCTTGTGAAAAGCTTGTTGAACTAATTCAGCAGTTTTATTTGGTCCAGCACTATAGCCAATTACTTCGCGATTAAACAAGTCAATTAATAAACAAATATAATGTCATTTAGTGCCAACTTGAACATATGTTAAATCACTAACAACAACTTCATTTGGTTTTTTGTCATTAAATTGACGATTTAAAACATTATTAATTTCGTCATTATTAACTATTTTTTTATGATTACAATATTTTAACTTGGTGTATTTAGAAACCAAATTATTTTTGATCATAATGAATCGGATTTTTCGTCGTGATAAAATGATATTTTTTCTTATTAAAACAGCTTTAATTTTACGAGCACCATAAATCTTGCGACTTTTATTAAATGCACTGATAACTTCTTGTTCATAATTATTAACATCAAACTTGGTGCATTTATTAGTTTGATAATAATATGTTGATTTTAGTAAACCTAAAATCTTACATATTTTCCTCACTGAATATTTATTTTTGTTGTTATTAATTATTGTTATTTTTTCCCGATTATCAGTGCTGCTTGCTTTAAAATGTCATTTTCCATTCGTAATTGTTGGTTTTCTTTTCGCAAGTAAATTAATTCATTTTCTTCGACAGTGCGATTATCTTTTGCTTTAAATGACCCAGAATTATTATAATTTTTAATTCAACTATAAATAGTTGGTTTTGGTAAATTATATTCTTTCCCTAAATTAATAACACTTTTGTCATTTTTGTATAGCATTACAATTTGTTTTTTAAATTCTTCAGAGTATGAGGTTTTATTTCCCATTTTTATATTCCTTCTTTCTTAATAATTTTGAAGTCTATATAATTATGGTCCAACTTATTGTAGCCTATCCAAAGTATAATAAAATTTATTTCAAAATTAATACCAGGAACAATTAAAACTATTACTTTTGATCGTGGTAAAGAATTTAGTAAATGAAAATTAATTGAAAAAAATTGTAATGTTAAAATTTATTTTGCAGATGCCGGAAAACCTTGTCAAAGAGGTTTAAATGAGAACAATAATGGTATTTTAAGAAGATATTTACCAAAATCTACTGATTTATCTTCATATAAACAAAAAGACTTAAATTCTATAGCATTTCAAATTAATTCTACACCCAGAAAATCATTATCTTATAAAAGACCAATAGATTTAATACAATTATTTTAAAAAACTGTCCCATTTATATTTACAATTCAGGTTTTAATTCCTTAATAATTTCATCAGCAGCTCTTTCACCAGATAACACTGCTCCTTCAAAATAACCATTAAAATGAATACTTAACTCTGTACTTGCTCAATGAATTGCACCAATGGGGCGCCTTAAATATGGTCCATAACTAGTTCAACAACCAATTCTTAAATTACCTGAAAAACATCCACCTGTTCAAGGCGAATTTAATCAATCATATTCAATATACTGTAAAATATTTTTAGCCTCTTCACCAAAAAATAATGCTAACTCATTCAGTAATAACTTTTTTCTTTCTTCTAAATCCTTTTGAATTAGTTCTCTTTTTTTATACCTGAATTGTAAATATAAATGGGACAGTTTTTTAAAATAATTGTATTAAATCTATTGGTCTTTTATAAGATAATGATTTTCTGGGTGTAGAATTAATTTGAAATGCTATAGAATTTAAGTCTTTTTGTTTATATGAAGATAAATCAGTAGATTTTGGTAAATATCTTCTTAAAATACCATTATTGTTCTCATTTAAACCTCTTTGACAAGGTTTTCCGGCATCTGCAAAATAAATTTTAACATTACAATTTTTTTCAATTAATTTTCATTTACTAAATTCTTTACCACGATCAAAAGTAATAGTTTTAATTGTTCCTGGTATTAATTTTGAAATAAATTTTATTATACTTTGTGTAATACTTTCTGCTTTATGATTTTTAGTTTTCAAAGGAATTGTGGTTTTTGATCATATATCAGCTAAAGTAATAATAGAACTTTTATGATCTTTACCAACGATAGTATCTCCCTCTAAATGGCCAAATTCTTGTATATTTTTAATATTTGGAATGATTAAATTTCTTTCATGAATAGATTTACAATTATTAATTCTGCCCCTAGTTTCTTTTTGTTTATGAGGTTTATTTTTGCCTTTTCTCAATAAATTTTTTTCATCAAAACCCATTCGATTTGTTTTAAACATGTTATATAAAGTTTTTGTTGAAATATTTTTTATTTTATTTTTCTTTAAAAAATCAGCAATTATATCAAGAGCATAATTTTTAGTAATTAACAAATGATTGATAGTATTAATTTCTGTTAAAGTTAAAATTATTAATTTTCTACCTGCATTTTGTTTATTTTTTTGAACTTGATTCAATATTTCTAATGGTAATAAGTTTTGATTTAATAATTTACAAACTCTGTGTACAGTTGATTTACTATAATCAATTGCTTTTGCTATTTTACGAATAGAAAATCCATAACTTTTATATTCTTTTATTGCTATTATTGATTCAATAGTCAGATACTTATACATTGTGCTAATTCCTTTCTTTTCTTAATTATAGAATTAACACAATTTGTTTTTTATATAAGTGTCCTTTTTAATTTTACATTTCAGGTTTACCATAAATAAATCCTGTCAAAATAGCATGCGGATCACTTGGTGTGGTATTATCTGTTACTTCGGTAAGTCAGCCTTCTTGTAAATAAACATTACCAGAATTATTATCTTCAATTCAAAAAAGTCTTTCATAAACAAAATGAACTTTAAGAGCATCACCACCAGGAAAATTTTGTAATAAACCATAGTATTGTGAACCTAAACTTGGATGATAATGAATTTTACTTGCAAGCACAGGGGGAATTGCAATAATTAAATACTTTCCCTGATAAACATTATTATTCATTGATAAAACAGTAGCACATTCTTGATCATAATTAATAACTGTTACTGGTTCATTTAAAATAATATCTGTTCCTTTTAAATCACCAACCATTTTTCTAGCAATTTTATAACTACCACCAATAACACGATAATGCTGAGCACCTTTTTCAGAACTGGTAGCAACATCAAATCCAGCATTACTAGCAACATAAAATAATGCTTGCAACATTGAAATATGACTAGTATCACGAGATAATAATCCCCCAGCAATAATTCTTCCTACCATTTTTTTAGCGTCTACTGTTGCATCTTGCATTTCTAATCAATGTTCAAAGGTAATATTATCTCATAATTTAGCATTAGGATGCATTCACGGTTTTTCTAAATCAATTTCTTTTGTTAAGTTATCAAAATTATTAACTAACAACATTGCCTCTTCGGGAAACTCATCAATAATTTTACCATTATATTGAAATAATGTTTTACCTTCTGGAAAAGGCGGTGTTGTATATTTTTGTAACTTATATTTATTAATAAACGATAACATCCTTTGATGTTGTCAACCAACTCATTGACCGCCTAATTCAACTATTGTTCCATCATCTAAAACTTTATTTCAACTACGACCACCAATATCATCATCAGCTTCTAAAATTAATACTTTTAACTTATAAGGTTTTAAGCGTAATGCTGCCGCTAAACCAGAAAATCCAGCTCCAATAATAACATCATACTTCGTTTGATTATTTTTCATTACGAATGTACACCTCAATAGCATTACCTTAAAATAATTACTTATTATAGTTATATCAAAATTACCAGTTATTAGCAATACTACTAACTAATCGCAAAGATTATAAGAATAATATATAAAAAAATAGTAGAGAAAAATCTTCTCTACCACTTTAAAACATTATATTATATCATTAATGCTCAATAGCAACTTTAATCGCTGGTCCCATAGTAGTGCTAATACTAATATTTTTTACATAAGCATCTTTAACGGCTGCGGGACGAACTTTTCTAAGCGTTTCATAAATCGCTTGATAATTTTCCTTTAACTGCTCTTCACTAAAAGAAACCTTACCAATAATTACATGAACATTACCTTGTTTATCAACACGATATTCAATCTTACCCTTACGAATTTCTGCAATTGCTTTTTGCACATCAGTAGTTACCGTTCCTGTTTTTGGATTTGGCATTAAACCCTTAGGTCCTAATATTTTACCAATCTTTCCTAATTCAGCCATAATATCTGGTGTTGCAATAATAACATCAAAATCAAATCAATTTTCTTTTTGAATTTTTTCAATTAAATCCTTACCACCAACAAAATCAGCTTTATTATCAATCGCCACTTGATTCATACTATTAGTTAATACTAAAATTCTTTGTTTTTTACCAGTTCCTGCCGGTAATACTAACGCTCCACGAAGTTGTTGATCAGCATGTCTTGGATCAACATTTAAAAGAAAAACTAACTCAACCGTAGCATCAAATTTTGTTATTGAAGTTTTTTTAACTAATGAAACAGCTTCATCAATTGAATATATTTTAGTTTTATCAAACATTTGGGATACTTTTTGATAATTTTTAGAATAACGACTCTTTTTAACAATTACCATAACTATTTTTGTTCCCCTTTTGATAGCTTTTCAACAACAATTCCCATATTTCTTGCTGTTCCTTCAATAATTTTCATTGCCTTTTCAATATCATTAGCATTTAAATCAACCATTTTATATTCAGCAATTTCTCTGATTTTATCTTCAGTAATCGTTGCTACTTTTTCTTTTTTACTACTACTTGAACCTTTTTCAATATTAGCTGCTCTTTTTAATAAAACAGCTGCTGGCGTTGTTTTTAAAACAAAATCAAATGACTTATCATCATAAGCAGTAATAACAACAGGGACAACATCACCCATTCTTGTTTTTGTTGCATCATTAAAAGCAATACAAAATTGTGGCATATTAATCCCTAATGAAGCCAATTCCGGACCTGGCTTAGCTTGTGCCGCATTAAACTGTAATTTAGCAATTCTTTTAATTTTTTTAGCCACGAGCAACACCTCCTCCTATACATAATTGTTCTCGCTGTGGTCAACGATATCTCTCCCACATTAACCTATTTTTTTCAGGCTTATATATAATAACATTATTACTGTCACAATTCAACATAACTACTATTAGAGGGTCGCGTTTAGTTTTCTTAGGTATTTTTAAAAAAAGAAAAAATAATCATTTACTATAAATTATTTCAATATGCAAATTAAGTATATATTTCTTATGTATGATTTTTTTTGTAAAAAATTATTTTAATGTTGTTTTTATAAGCATTTTAATGAGTTTTTATAACCTTTTATTAAGATTATGTTTGTTAATATTAAATATTTTGTTTTATTACTTATTTTTTAGATAAAATGATAATTAAATTGTGATTACTTTTTTTCAAAATTATTTAAACCTTTTCCTACCTAACAAAACTTTACGCGTCCACTATTAGAAAATAAACAAATTTATTCAGTTATAATTATCCAGCAATTAAATAATCTCCTCACCACTAAATTAGTTTATTTTCATATTAATATTAACAGTAAGTTATTGATTCCTGAAATGTAAAATTAAAAAGGACACTTATATAAAAAACAAATTGTGTTAATTCTATAATTAAGAAAAGAAAGGAATTAGCACAATGTATAAGTATCTGACTATTGAATCAATAATAGCAATAAAAGAATATAAAAGTTATGAATTTTCTATTCGTAAAATAGCAAAAGCAATTGATTATAGTAAATCAACTGTACACAGAGTGGATTGGCAACCCTTTTTAGGACACTTTTTATGTAGACTGGTATTTTCTAAATTCAACGGGAGTTAAATAATTTAAACTGCCATGAATTCGAATATTGTTATATCAATTAACAAAATCAAATAGTTCGCATTTTAGTTGTGTTAAGTTTGCAAATTTTTTACCGTTAATAAATTCGGTTTTAAAGGTTTTGTAAGTTGCTTCAGCAACAGCATTATCATATGGGCATCCTTTGGAGCTTAATGATCTTTTAATTTTAAAGGTTATTAAAATTTCATCAATAATTTTATTTTTAAACTCATTACCACGATCAGTATGAAATAAAGTTATTTTATTTAATGGTCGTGTTATCTTGTGAAAAGCTTGTTGAACTAATTCAGCAGTTTTATTTGGTCCAGCACTATAGCCAATTACTTCGCGATTAAACAAGTCAATTAATAAACAAATATAATGTCATTTAGTGCCAACTTGAACATATGTTAAATCACTAACAACAACTTCATTTGGTTTTTTGTCATTAAATTGACGATTTAAAACATTATTAATTTCGTCATTATTAACTGTTTTTTTATGATTACAATATTTTAACTTGGTGTATTTAGAAACCAAATTATTTTTGATCATAATGAATCGGATTTTTCGTCATGATAAAATGATATTTTTTCTTATTAAAACAGCTTTAATTTTACGAGCACCATAAATCTTGCGACTTTTATTAAATGCACTGATAACTTCTTGTTCATAATTATTAACATCAAACTTGGTGCATTTATTAGTTTGATAATAATATGTTGATTTTAGTAAACCTAAAATCTTACATATTTTCCTCACTGAATATTTATTTTTGTTGTTATTAATTATTGTTATTTTTTCCCGATTATCAGTGCTGCTTGCTTTAAAATGTCATTTTCCATTCGTAATTGTTGGTTTTCTTTTCGCAAGTAAATTAATTCATTTTCTTCGACAGTGCGATTATCTTTTGCTTTAAATGACCCAGAATTATTATAATTTTTAATTCAACTATAAATAGTTGGTTTTGGTAAATTATATTCTTTCCCTAAATTAATAACACTTTTGTCATTTTTGTATAGCATTACAATTTGTTTTTTAAATTCTTCAGAGTATGAGGTTTTATTTCCCATTTTTATATTCCTTCTTTCTTAATAATTTTGAAGTCTATATAATTATGGTCCAACTTATTGTAGCCTATCCAGAGTTTGTAAATTATTAAATCAAAACTTATTACCATTAGAAATATTGAATCAAGTTCAAAAAAATAAACAAAATGCAGGTAGAAAATTAATAATTTTAACTTTAACAGAAATTAATACTATCAATCATTTGTTAATTACTAAAAATTATGCTCTTGATATAATTGCTGATTTTTTAAAGAAAAATAAAATAAAAAATATTTCAACAAAAACTTTATATAACATGTTTAAAACAAATCGAATGGGTTTTGATGAAAAAAATTTATTGAGAAAAGGCAAAAATAAACCTCATAAACAAAAAGAAACTAGGGGCAGAATTAATAATTGTAAATCTATTCATGAAAGAAATTTAATCATTCCAAATATTAAAAATATACAAGAATTTGGCCATTTAGAGGGAGATACTATCGTTGGTAAAGATCATAAAAGTTCTATTATTACTTTAGCTGATATATGATCAAAAACCACAATTCCTTTGAAAACTAAAAATCATAAAGCAGAAAGTATTACACAAAGTATAATAAAATTTATTTCAAAATTAATACCAGGAACAATTAAAACTATTACTTTTGATCGTGGTAAAGAATTTAGTAAATGAAAATTAATTGAAAAAAATTGTAATGTTAAAATTTATTTTGCAGATGCCGGAAAACCTTGTCAAAGAGGTTTAAATGAGAACAATAATGGTATTTTAAGAAGATATTTACCAAAATCTACTGATTTATCTTCATATAAACAAAAAGACTTAAATTCTATAGCATTTCAAATTAATTCTACACCCAGAAAATCATTATCTTATAAAAGACCAATAGATTTAATACAATTATTTTAAAAAACTGTCCCATTTATATTTACAATTCAGGATTTAAAAAAATAATAGTTGTTCGTAATCAAACAACTATTATTTTAATTAACATTATTTAATACTTTCTTCTATTTACTAACAGTTAGAACAGTTATTATTTCTTTCACATTCGCGTTCTTTACAAACTACTTCACAAGGATGATAGCGGTCTTCATAACAATCTTTTTTAATGATTTTACACTTATTTATTACTTCTTTATTCTTTTTAAAATATGCCAAATTGTAAAGTTAAGTGCAACTAAATTATTTTTCTAACCAAATATTCGATTGGCGAAAGATAATTTAGTATTTTTCTTGGTCTTTGGTTTAAAGACAATATAAATTTATGAACTGCATTTTTAGTAGTGTTTGAAAAATTAAATTTTTTAGGAAATTTTTCTCTAATTAAACCATTAGTATTTTCATTAGCTGAATTATACTTGTAAGTGCAAGTAAATAAAATTGCAAAAGATTTCATATAAAAATTTCATGATGCTAAGTTTATTTTAGAAAAAGTAAATTTAAGGAGTTTTTATATGGGATACAAACATCTTGGCATAGATGAAAGAATTTATATTGAGAATCAATTGAAATTTAAAGTAAAAATTAGTGAAATAGCTAAAAATCTTAATCGAAGTATTAGTACTATTAATCGAGAAGTTAATAGAAATAAAGATAATAATCATTATTTTTCATTAATTGCACAAAATAAAGCAGAAAATAGAAAACAATTACATGTTTATTTTCATAAATTTAAAAATAGAGAATTAGTAAAATATGTACAACAAAAATTATTATTAGGTTGATCGCCTGAACAAATTTATGGCAGAATTAAAAATTTTCATCAAGAATGAATTATTAGTTTTAAAACAATTTACAATTGAATTTATTCTGGATTACTTGAAAAGGTTACTAGTAAAAATTTAAGAAGAAAAGGTAAGAAACGAAAATCTCAAGAAAATCGGGGTAAATTTAATGGTAAATCCATTAAAGAGCGAAATGTTAATAATCGCATAACTCTTGGCCATTGAGAAGGTGATACTGTAGTATCATCACGAGGTAAAAGTAAATCATGTTTAATAACTTTAGTTGAAAGAACATCAAGATTTACTTTAGCAATATTAGTTGAAAATAGAACTACTAAAGTTATTAACAAAAATATTAGTCATTATTTATCAATTCTTCCAAATAATCTTGTTAAGACTATAACATTTGATAGGGGTAAAGAATTTGCTAATTGACAACAACTTGAAAAAAATTTAAATGTGAAAATTTATTTTGCTGATGCATATTCACCTTGACAAAGAGGTACTAATGAAAATACTAATGGTTTAATTAGAGAAAAATTTCCTAAAAAATTTAATTTTTCAAACACTACTAAAAATGCAGTTCATAAATTTATATTGTCTTTAAACCAAAGACCAAGAAAAATACTAAATTATCTTTCGCCAATCGAATATTTGGTTAGAAAAATAATTTAGTTGCACTTAACTTTATAATTTGGCAATATAAAAAATTGGGAAATAAATACACAAATTATTATATCAATCACCTCCTATATAGGATTTATCATTTATCCAATGACTATTAAATTAACAATATTACAAAAAATTATTTAATTATTTTAAATCTAAGTTAATTAAATTACTAATAAATTTTTTCTCTATTTTTTAATAAATAAGTATAGTATTTAGTAATACCTTTGATTAATTACATTGTATCAAATATTTGCCAAGAAACACTATAATTTTTTAAATTTAAAATAAAAAAAGTAGTTAGTATTTTAAATACTAACTACTTACTTACAAAACTAATTAACTTTCTCACAATAACTAAATTCAGCTTCCACAGGAACATATCTTCCCCCAAAAACTTCAATATTAATTGTTGCTACGCCTTTATTATAATCCATACCAATAACTTCACCTTCTTTATTCTCAAAAGCTCCTGATAATATTTTAACTAGGTCTCCTTCTTTAAAATCAGCAACAAATACTTGTTGAACTTTTTTACTACTAATATTACTTTTTTCTTCACTGCGTCTTAACATATCTCTAGCTTCAGTACGCGATAATGGAAACGGTTTGGATCAATTTCCACTAGACCCAATAAACCCAGTAACACCAGGAGTATTTCTAACAATAAATCAAGCATCATCATTCATAATCATATTAACAAACAAATAACCCGGATATGGATTTTTGCCAATCATTGATTTTGTTTTTTTTGACATTTCTTGCTGTTTCACAATCCGCACATCAAAAATAAAGTCTTTCATATTTAAAGTTTCAACTCGTTGTAATAAATCTTCTTTAACTTTTTCTTCATGACCACTATAGCAATTAATTGTATATCACTTACCTAATAAATCACTAGAATCCTTTTCTTGTTTAATATCTTCTTTTATCATCTTTTTCTACTCCTTATTAAATAACTAAAATTTTACTAACTTCTAAAATTAATTGTAATAATGTTTGAACAATTGCAAAGAAAATTGCAAAGAAAGTAATAAATCCAACAGTTAATCAAAATTTTTTATTTAACTGCAAACTTTTTGCTCAACGAACACGACGCATTTCTCTAGTCATTAATAATGGTAAATCCAGTAAAGATTTTTTAAATCTCTGACCACGATTTCCATTTATTTTTGAATCTAAAATACTTTTTTTAATAATCGCCTCTTTAGTTTGTGAACTAACTTTTCTTTGTCCTAAAATCGGTTTAGTTTTTTTAACTTTTAATGCCTTATGTTCCGATTTTACCTTTTTTACTTTGTGCTTTTCTTTAGCCATCAATATTTATTTCCTCTCTAAATATTATCTTGTTTCCTTATGAATTGTATGTTGATTACAGTGCTTACAAAACTTTTTTAAAGATAATCTAACAGTTTGATTAGAACTATTAGTAAAAGTATTATAGTTTCTTGACAGACATTGATCGCAAACTAAAATAATTTTTTGTTGCATTATCTTTCTCCCTTTTATCCATATACATTATATATAATAACAAAAATATGCTGTCAAATAACAATTATATTAGGGTGGTGTAAAGTTATTAGCGATATATTCTTAAACAAACAACACTTATATCACACCTTCTCATGCTAACAATGCTAATTTAATTTCTACCCCATAAAGATAATTAATCCGCTTACTATTTTTATTAATAACCCGATGACACGGAATACTAATTGCTAACGGATTTCTTTTTAATGCCGACCCCACTGCTCGGACTGCTAATGGATGATTAATCATTTTAGCAATGTCACTATAAGTTCTTGTCTCACCATAAGGGATTTGCTTTGTTGCTTCTAATACCTTTTGACTAAACTTAGTTGTATTTAACATATAATCAAACGAAAATGCTTTTCTTTGTTTAATAAAATATTCAGCAATTTCTTGTAAACATTGTTTTATTTCTTTTGATAATGATGAAAACAAAGGACAAGCTAAAATAAAACTAATATTAGTAATTTTATTATTTTGACTAGTAACCATTACTAATCCCACCGGACTTTGATAATATCCTTGTTTCATATTTTTAACCTTGCCTTACATACAATCACGATTTTTTTGTAATTTAACTTTTGCTCGTTGATAAGCATTATCAACACTTTTATAACTAATATTTAATTTATGGGATATTTCTTCATTAGAATAATCTTGTGACTTTAATAAAATAACTTCATTTTCTAATTTAGTTAAAAATGACAAACCATAATTAATCCATTTAGGTTCAGCTACTAAATATGATTGTTCAACCGTTGTTCTCTCATATTGCGTATCATAACTAATGGCATAATTCATTACAGCATGCTTCTTATTAATGTATTTTCTAATATATTGTAATAAATCTCATTTTAATCTTTGTTGCATATAATTAGAAAAACTTTTATTTGCTGTCTCCCGATAAGTTTTCATACTGTTATAAAATGAAAAATATTATAAAGAACTAAAATCACTTAACTCTAGAGGAATTGCTGAAAATTTTCGAAAAGTTATAAAAGTAATTTTTTCAATTAAATTAAAATATTTTTTTCATAAAAATATAAACGCTGGTTGTTGATAGGCAATTTGGTATTGATATATTAATTCATTATCTTCCATTTAAACTCCTTAATTATTTTGATTATTCCGAACTTGATATAATAGCAAAGCACTAGCAACAGCAACATTTAAAGAATTAATATGACCTTGCATTGGTACTTTAACAATATAATCAGAATTATTTAAAAGTTTCTGACTAACACCTTTACCCTCATTACCAACAATTAAAGCAATCGGTTTTTTATAGTCAACATTATAATAATTAATTTCGGTATTTAAAGCACTAGCAACAATCCAAAAACCATTTTCTTTTAATGTCGTTAAAGTATTACTAAGATTAGTTACTTTCACAACCGGCACATAGTTAATCGCACCAACAGAAGTTTTTGCAACCGTAGCATTTAATTCTACTTGTCTTTGCTTCAAAATAATAACCGCATCAACATTAACTGCATCACAACTTCGCAAAATTGCTCCAAAATTTCTTGGATCTTCAATTTGATCTAAAATTAAAATTAAAGGGTATTTCTTAGTTTTTATTTTTTGTAAAACTCCTTCTAAAGAAGAATACACATATTCCTTAATTAAACAGACAATTCCTTGATGTTTTGAATGTTTAACTAATAATAATAATTGTTCTTTATTACTAATAACATAAGAAATATTCGCCTGCTTTAATTGTTCAATAATAACTTTTTCTTGTGGTAAAATAAAAACTTTTTCAATTCGTTGACGGTCATCAGCTAACAATTGTTTTAAAGGATTTTTACCATAAATATAATTTGCCATTTTTGTTACTCCTTAATAAAGAAAATTATTTTTGAACATATTTTATAAAATATTTTTCGCTTGTAATTGTTCTCTAATTTTATCTGCTAAATTATATTTTTTTTGTTTACGCGCATTTTGTCAAGATAATAATAATTGTTTCATATCATCATCAAACGAAACTAATGAAAATTGTAAACCTAAAAGAAATAAACATTGTTGCAGGGTATTAAACAATGGCAAAATTGCTCCCAATTTTCCTTTTAAAATATTATTAATTTCCTTAATAATTTGTTCAATTATTACTCAAGCATTAGCAAAGTTAAGGTCATCTTGTAAATAATTTACCACTTGCATCATAAGTTGTTCATTTTTTTCATTAGTATTAACCTCGCCATTTAAAAATGCGATTACTAAACTTTCTTTTAATATTTGATGAATTTTTGCAACTTTTTCTTTTCCTTGCATAATAAAATTTTTAGTAATATTTAATGGTTTAGAATAATGGGTTAGCGTTAATAAATATCGTAAAACATTAGCATCATAATGGTGCAAAAATTCTTTAACAACAATAGTATTTTTAAGAGATTTTGACATTTTGACATCATCATAAAATAGATGGCCATTATGAAGTCATATTTTAACAGGTTCTTGCTTATTTAATGCCAACAATTGAATTCTTTCATTTTCATGATGAGGAAATATTAAATCAATACCGCCACCGTGAATATTAATCGAGTGTTTAAAATATTTATTAATAAATAACGCACATTCAGTATGTCACCCCGGTCTGCCTTCACTTCAAGGCGAAGTTCATTTTTGTCCCTGATCGGTTTTTTTCCATAAAACAAAATCATTAACATAATTTTTATTACTATCAATTGCAACTCTAATTCCTACTTGCAAATCCTTTAAATTTTTCTTTGATAATTGTCCATAAGATTGAAAATATTTTTCTATTGCTAAATAAACATTACCATTCTTAACATAAGCAGCTTCAATTTTAACTAACCGTTCAATAAATTTAATAATATCAGCAATATTATCACTTACTTTGACAAATAAATTTGGTTCATAAACATTTAACTGTTTTAAAACCTCAAAATAACTTTTAGTATACTTTTCTGTTAATTCCTTTTCCGTTATTTTTTCTAAATGAGCTTGATGAATAATTTTATCATCAATATCAGTAATATTTTGCACATAAAAAACTTTCTGTTTAGTAACCATAAATAATCGCTGCAAGATATCAAAAATAACAATTGGTCGCATATTCCCAATATGAATATCACCATAAACTGTCGGCCCACAAACATACATTGTAACTATCAAGTCATTGATTTTAATTTTTTGTTGTTGTTTACTATCTCATATTTGCATTAAATTCACCTATATAATCTAAAAAATATTATAACATACTTAAAATATTATGGTAAGATTACCATATGAAAAAACATGTTTGAAGTATAATAACGATAGCTTTTATCGGTTTGACAGCACAAATTATGGGATTTTTATGACTATATTGACAAAAAACTAATTTTCAAAAAATAAGTAACATATATTTTTTAATTGCTATTAGCCTTTTAACAATAAAAATAATTTTCTATTTAATATTTAAAGTAAACAAATCTCGTTTACATCACAAAACACAAACGGTTAATTTAGTATTAACTGACCAAGAAATTGCTAAAGATTATCTTGGTTATCACCATAATGAAGACAAATACGAAAAATATTTACAACAAGTAAAAAAACTATTAAATCTAACTTTCTTTATTGCGATACTAAATTTAGCATTTGCAATTAGTATTAGTATTATATTTAGTACCATTTAAAAAGTGAGGTTGAATAACCTCACTTTTTGGTGCTAACTTATTTATTAATTCACGACTGTTCTAAAACCTTAAAGTATAGTTTATTATCATTATTACGAGAATAAAATCATCATCCCGCATAAGCAATAATATCACCATTACTATTTAAAATATGTCATTCATTATTTTTAATTTCAGCATCGTGTTTTCTTTGTTCACTAACAACAAGAGGTTTTTCTTTTTGCGAATGACTATTAAAAAACGCTACCACATAATCACCAACCCCAACAACAGCATTAGCATAATCAGCGATTAATGCATAATCAGTCATTCATAATTTACGGGACTTTTTTAAAGCAATATTTTTATTATCACTACTCGTAATTTTACTTAACAATGTTCGTGATGGCACACCATCAATATTCTGCTCATTAATTTGTTCATTATTAATATATTCATTACTCATTAGTGAATGCCGATCTTGTTCATTACACGACTCATCAGTGACAATGCAATTATAATTTTTATCCAAATCATCTTGAGTTGTAATCTTAACTAATCGTGAAGTACCATCACGATTAGTTAGTTTTAAATAATCATAATCAGCATTAGCATCCATATATCCTCAAATAATACTTCGTTCACTATATGATGACAAATGTCCCATGACAACATCTTCATCCATTCTTAAAACTTTTTGCAAAGCATTTACTAAACCAGTATCAACTTTAATATGATTACTTATTTGTTTATCTTCATCTAAGACATAAGGATTAGCACCCATCGCATTTAAAAGCGCCAATTCTTTAAAAATTAGATTATGGTTATTAAAACTAGTTTGTTGTTTTCCATGAAAAGATTGCGTAAATAAACTGTTATTAAGTGTTAACGGTAATCAATCACGAGTTAGAAACATTCGCATTTGATTAAAATAATCCAAATGAGAAAGTTTGCCTTGTAAACCAATAGTAACTTTTTTTGATGTTTCAAAATTATCATCCTCAAATTCAGAATATTTAATTGCTAACGACGCCCACAGTGGTTTTTTGACTTTTTCTTCATTATAAGTTGCAATTAACTCATCATAATTAATTTTTGAAAAATCAAAATCCGCAACTTTAAAATTTTCATCATTCGTTCACAAAATTGGAATAATAAACTTTAAAAAGTATTGTTGAATTCAACTTGTTAAATAACCATTAAAACTAATTGTTGAATCAATTAAACGATTAATTCTCCCATTAGCAACACGCATTGCCTCATTAACATCATTCCTTGTTAATTGTCCAATTGCTTTTTTCTGATTACTTTGTGGTAAAAAAATTTCAATCGTTTTAAATTGCGTAAACAAATCAGAATTTTTTAATTGAAATAGCGTTAACTCCTTCTCAACATTACTATAAGTATCAATCCCATCAAAAATTCAATTATTATTTTCATTTTTAATCGCAAATGAACTGGTAGTACTTAATTTTTTAATATCATTTGCTAACACAAATAAATCTAAATACGATAATTTTGTTTTATCTTCATTTTTATCAAGCGTTGTTTTTCCTACCAATGCTAATTGTTTTTCGTATATTTCATCCAAATAACTATAAGCAACTTCACGATTGTAAACCTTAGGAATCGTAATTTCTTTTTTATTAATGTTACCAAAACGATTAGTTAAATAATTTCAAGTAACAGTTTTATTAATTCTTTCGCGAAATCTCCGACTTTCAACTCAACCACCATAATGATAACTAGTAGATTCATCATTAGCATATCAAGCCATTTTGTAAGTAGTATAAGTAGTAAACAAATAATTTTTTAATGAATCAAGTTTATTTCTTAAAGGATTATTGCCTTTTCTCGCAAAAAAGTCAGCAATTTCATTTTCTACACCACTTAAAATAGTTTGTAATAAAACTTTAACACTCATTAAGTTTTTACCTCATAAACGACCCATAGGCATACCTCGTAAACTATAATCTGGTACCCAAGGGGGCGGACTATCACCAACAATTGAAATTTTTTCAAAAGTTAAAATTTCTATTCCTCAAGGAACATTATTATAGAATCAATTTACCAAATCTGGTAATAGTCCTCAGCCACTTCGATAAACATTAGCTAAATGCGTATTTTGTTTTAAATCACTAACTTTAATGGGAACATTTAATGAGGACCTAGCATCATTAGTAAACTTATTAGCATCATATTCTAATAATTTACGAACAAAATTATCAGTCGCCGCAATGACAACAGGACCACGACGACAACTAACCGTCCCTTTTTCGGTAATATTTTCTTCACATTTAATAGTTTCAGCATTAAATCGTGTTTGTAAGTTAAGTGTTGTTTGACCCTCATAGTTAATAGTTGTACTGCGACTTAAAGTAATAATAAAGGGAATAATTAGCGAAAAGAAAAATATTAGCGACAATAATGCTAAAATAACACGATTGCGATAAGCACCATTTCATCATTCAAGAAACCTATATTTTCAAATTGTAACATTTCACTTCATAGTATTTATCCTTTTTTCTTACTTACTTCATTTCTTAAATTCTTTAACTGTTGCTAATACTTGATGAATATTAGTAATATTATGTCACATTGGTATTATTTTCTCATTATAGTTATGCATTAACGGATTATAACTAGTTGTACTAATGACTTCACCTACCCTATTGATTGAAGGAATTGCTGAAATTAATGACTTAGTATATGGATGTACGGGATGATAAAATATTTCATCAGCAAGACCAATTTCTAAAATTTTACCATTTTTAATAACAGCAATCCGATCACAAATATAATGCACCATTCTTAAATCATGGGCAATTAATAAAATTGAAAGTTGATATTTTTCTCGTAAATCTTTTAAAATATTAATTACTTGTGATTGAATGGAAACATCCAAAGCTGATATCGGTTCATCAGCAACTAATAATGCTGGTTTCATTACTAATGTTCGCGCAATACCAATTCTTTGTTTTTGACCTCCAGAAAACTCACCGGAAAATCTACTACCATGTTCTGGCAGTAAACCAACTGATTGTAAGGTGTCATAAGCTAATTGATGAGTTTTAGCTTTAACAGCACCACGACTATATTCATTCGCTAACTGAAAATCTAAAAAAAGTTTTTTACTTTTATACAAGTTAACACCATATAACTTGGCTTCATAAGTTGTAACTAATTCCTTTAATTGACTAACAAATGTTTTTTTATTAGCAACTATCCCTTGATATTTTTCATTATGATATTTTTCATTAATTTTTTCATAATTATTATCACGAGAATTAATTTTATTTCGCTCCTGTAATAATATTTTTTTAATATCTTGATTTTTAAAAACATATCCTTTTTTTAAAACTCTTAACTTACTTTTATATTTCTTAATAATTTGCTGAGTTTTTTCTTTATTAATTGTTTTAGTTGGTAATTTCAAAAGATGCTGTAATTTAGTTGTCACGGTATTAATATCAGCACCAAATTTTATTTTTAAAAGTTTGAAATCATTACGCATATTTTTTAAAGCCCTTTTCCGAGCTAGTTTTCGCTGTCAAGCTTGGGTTTTTAAAACATCAATTTGCTTTTTATCAAATTCAATTTTAGCATTAAAATTAACATTAATATCTTTAACCCGATTATAATAGTTTTTAAAAATAATTTCCTGTTCTGCTTCGCTAATAAAATTTTTGCGATCAGTTTGTTTTTGCTTATTTAATTTACTCATTAATGATTGTAAATCTTGCGAAATTTTTATTAATTTAATGCGCTCTTGTTTTCTAATTTGTTTTAATTCTTGTTTTGCCTCATAAACATCATTTCTTGTATCATACAATAACTGATACTTATATCGTGTTCCTTCTTTTTGTAAAAGATTAATTTTATTTTTTTCTTCGCGATTTTGTAAATCAATTTCTAATTTAGTAACTTTTCAATCACTTTTTCAAATATTTCTTAATTTCTTAACTTCTTTAAGATTATTTTTCTTTTCCGCAATCCGAATATCTTTAGTATAAAAACTATCAATCTCTTGTTTTCTTACTTGTAATTGTTGTAAATTACTATTAATAGTTTCTTGATGAAAATTAATTAAATTAGTAATTCGCATTAAATTATTATCATTTTCATAAGTTAAGCGCTCTTGAATATCATTCAAATGAATTAAAGCTTCATTTAATTTTTCTTTATAAATTGTTTCAACTTGATAAATTTCTTTTTCAATAAGTTCCTTTTTATCTTTTAAAGGAGTAATTTTCTTATTAAAAATCTTATCTCATTTCCGATTTCATTTTTTTATTCCTGATAAATTTTGTAAATCATTTTTATAAGATAACTGTTCTTTCTTTAACACATCATTTCTGGTAGCAATTAATAAGCGGTGCTTAGTTTTAGCACCTTTTAAAGAATAACGATAAGATGAAACAATATCTTGTGATTCATAACTAATACTTTTAATCATATTCTCTTTAGTACGATACCACTGCTGATAAATATTTATTAATTGGGCAACTAATAAATCATATTGCTTAATAATTTCCTCATCACAAGAAGTTAATTTCCGATATCACATCAAAGCAATTTTACGTTCTTTTTTAAACCATTTTGCTTCCGCAGAATATGAATTATAGTTATTAAATCCTTCCAAAACAATATCCAACACCCGCTTAGAAGGATTTAAACTCGTTGCTGGATCTTGAAAAATCATTTGCACATTTTTCGATAACCACTCATTAGTTGTTTTTTTAATATCGGCAGGATTATGTGGTAATCGTTTATCTTTTATTTTAATATGTCCTAAAGCATGCTTATTTAAACCTAATATAGTTCGTCCAATTGTTGTCTTCCCACTACCAGATTCACCAACTAAACCAAAAATTTCACCTTTATTAATGTCAAAACTTACCTTATTAACAGCAATAAAAGGTTTACCTTGTTGACTATAAATCACAGCTAACTTATCAAGTTTTAAAATTGTATCCGTAGAATTTGACATTATTTTACTCCTTTAGTTTATTTTATTATCTAATGTTGTTTTTTAAACTGGTGATGGCGTTTTTTAATTATATCGGGAACATTAATTTTTATTGCCCGCGAATCATACAATCAAGATGCGACAAAATGCGTATTACTAATTTTAAAAAATGGTGGATGAGCAACAAAATCAATATCCAAAGCATACTCATTTCTAGTAACAAAAGCATCACCGATAATATTATTAAAATTAGAAGGAACACTTCCCGGAATTGAATATAACTTTTGCCCTAAATTAACATCTGGCATTGACTGAATTAACCCTCAAGTATATGGATGTTTACTGTTATATAATACTTCTTTACTTTTTCCATACTCAATAATCTTTCCAGCATACATTATAGCAATCCGGTCAGCAATTGAACCAACAACCCCTAAATCATGGGAAATAAAAATAATTGAAACATTAAAAACATCTTTAATTTCACGAATTAATTCCAAAATTTCTGCTTGAATTGTTGGATCTAACGCTGTTGTTGGTTCATCAAAAATAATAATCTTTGGTTGACATAACAGAGCTACGGCAATACACACTCGTTGTCGCATTCCCCCCGATAATTGATGAGGATATAACTTCATTACTTGATTAGCATTAGTAATACCCACTCTTAACATTAAATTAATTGCATCTTGTTTAGCATCTTTTTTACTTGCAGAACGAAAATTTATTAATGCCCCCTCAATTAACTGTAAACCAATTTTCATTGTCGGATTTAAAGCAGTCATTGGATTTTGAAATACTTGTGAAATAACTCTGCCTCGTAATTCTGATTCTTCTCAATCTGACTCATCAAATTTAGTAACATCAATCCCATCAACAATTACCCTGCCCTCTTCAATAACAGCAGCATTTGATAATAATCCAATTAATGTTGAAGTAATAACTGACTTACCACTACCAGATTCACCAATAATTGCTAAAACTTCTTTTTCATAAAGTTCAAATCCCGTATTACGAATAACTGTATTATGAGTTTTTTTAGCTTTATTGTAAAAAGTTACCTTTAAATCTTCAATTTTAACCATAATTTTCTCTTTTTTACTCATTATTGTGACTTCCTTATAATATCTTGAATGCCATTACCAATTAATTGAATTGCAATCGTAATAACCATTAAAGTTATTACAGGAACAATAATTTGTCGCGGATATACTAATGCCGTTAATCGTGCTTTATTAATCATATTACCTAAAGTAATCGCATCCGGCACTGATAAACCAATAAAACCTAATGAAGCTTCACTAATAATTGCAATCGGAATTGTTGCGACTAAACCAGTAATAATAATTGGCAAGGCCACCGGAATAAAATTAATTAATTGTTGATATCACGGCGTTCCTAAAATTTTTGAAGCAACAAAATAATCTAACTGCTTATTTTTTAATACTTGTGCTCTTACTTGCAAACTCATATTAATTCATGCCGTTAATGTTAACCCTAATGCCATCGTTCAAAAAGTTGGTTGCAACGCTGTTGCCACAATTATTAAAATTAAAATGCTGGGAATATTTGTTAAAATTTTAATAATAAACTGCAAAATTTTATCAACTTTACGATAATAACCCATTAATAGACCTAAAGTAACCCCAACAATTAAATCAACAATAACAACAACAAATGCCAAACCTAAAGAATATCTGGTAGCATGCCATAACATCGCTCAAACATCTCTTCCTTGTCCATCAGTACCAAAAATATATCCGTTTTTAAAAAACCCATAATGTTGTTGTTCAGGTTTTAAAAGATTAGCATCAGTTCATATTAGTGGAAAAATTAAAGAAAGTAAAATTAACAAACCAAAAATAATTATTCCTGCTAAAGCAAAACGATTAGCAATAATTGCTAAATAAAACTCTCGCGAACGATTAATCGGTTTTGTTGCCAATTTTTCTGTTGTCAGAAAATTTTGACGAACTAATTTAAAGTTTTTAAAATCTTCAGAATTTGTTTTTTTCATTAATAATAACCCCTATCCAATTCTTGTCCGTGGATCTAATATCGTATATAAGATATCACGAATAAAGAAACCAATAACCGTAATAAAACTTAAAACTAAAACCACACCCATAACAACATCATAATCCTTAGCTTGAATCGCTCTAATTAGAATTTGTCCACTTCCCGGAATCGCAAACACTGTTTCAATAATAATTGAACCAATCATTGATGCTAAAACTGCTAACGGTAAAAAAGTGGCAATGGGAAAAAATGCTGGTTTTAAAACATGTCTTCAAGTTATTCGCCGATTTTTACAACCTTTAATTTTTGCAAATTGAACATACTGCGAACTAAACTCTTGTTGAATTGATGTTCGTAAATAACGCATATACCCAGCAACACTAGGAAGTGCAATTGCTAATGAAGGTAATATTAAAGTTATCGGATTTAAGGGGTCATAAATATATGGAATATGAACTTTAAAAGCAAATAATAATAGCAAAATCGCAAAAACAAACGAAGGGATTGCAAAACCGGCAGCAATAAACACTGTTGCTAAACTATCAATTAATGTCCCTGGTCTTCTACCAACAAAAATCCCTAAAGGAATACCAATACATAAAGCAATAACTAAACCAAGAAAACCAACGCGAAAGGAAACCAATAACTTTTGAAATAAAAATTGTTCTACTAATTGCTGGGGATACAAAAATATTGAAATTCCTAATTGCCCTTTAGTAACTAAATTAGCAAAATATTTCCCATATCTTACTCAAATACTAAGATCTAAACCTAACTGGTCACGAATTATTTTTTGAGCATCTTTAGATAAACTAGGATCAACAGCTGCTTCATTACCACGAATCGCATTCATTAAAAAGAAAACAATTGTTAACACGATTCAAGCAATAACAATAAATTCAACAATCAAAAACACATATTTCTTTATAGACTGTTGCAAATTATAACTTAATAACATTTTATTTTCTCCTTACTAATTTCTAGATACTTAAATCATCTTTATTAAATGCCTCACATCCTTTTAAAGGAAAGATTGAATTATTTGGTTTATTTTGACAATTATATCCTCATTGCACCTCAGGCATATTTGTCCCTGCTGCTTGTGAATAACCCAAAATTCTTTCTCCCGCCCATCCAGCACTAGAATTACTTAGCATAATAACTGGTGATTCTAATTTAATTATCGCTTCTAAAATCGCATAAATGCGAAAAGCAATATGAGGGGCAAAAGTTGCTAAACCACTAATAGCATAATCTTTATCTTGGGGCATTTTAAAACCAGTTTCTTTATCAAATAAACTCGCTAAGCCATCACCAAACTTATTTTGTAAAATAGCATTTAATTGCTGAAAATTATCAATATTATTTTCCCTATTTTTCACTAAACCATTAACAGCAAAGTTATTACCATTAGTATCATACGGTGTAAATAAAGCATTTAACCACAAAAATTCAGATGGGGTAACTTCAAAGTCTTTAAAAAATGAATTAGAATTTCTAAGTTCTGTTACAGAATTAAATTTTTTAATAAAATTTTCATAAAAATTTCATGTTCCGGTTGGATTTTGTACATATCGTAAATCACCCTGATCTCAATAAACCTTAGCAAGAATTTCTAAATAATCAAAAGCATTAATTTTTTTACCTTTCACACTACTGTATAATAAATCATATTCACCAACGCCTAATTTGCTTAAAAAGATTGACCGCGCCTGCCCTTCCAATTTAATGTTAATTTCTGGAAAATTGCGTTCAATTTTTTGTTTTAAAAGCAACATCGCATCACTAGCAGTTGTTGATGCTGATAAATCATATAATAATGTTAATGTCTCTTTACCACTACTCATTAACCGATATTTATTATAAAATTTTTGGGCAATTGCTTTATTATGTAAACGATCAGTACGATCAATATTTGCTTGCACTTTATCATAAAACACTCGTTGATCAAAACGATAATACGCTAACGGTACTCGATCTTGTTTTGCATTATCACCGACAACATCCACTTCATACTTTGGTTGTCCATTATCAGTTACTAAAGTTTCTCTAAAAGCCGTATCATTACCATCATTACGACTTAATAAAGTTGTTAAAGTATCAGCCGGAATACCCCCATTATCATTTTGACTAAGCAAAAACTCATGGCGATCAATTCCATATTGAATCGCATTTCGTAAATACCGTCCTTTTTCATTATCAAATTTATTACTTGTATTATTAAAAGCTAAATATTCTGAATCTCTTGTGGACATTCCTTGAAATAAAAACCGGCGTAAGACGGGATTATTTAAAAATCGTGGTAATAATTCTTTGGGAATATCTGATTTTCCAACAACACCCGATTCAAATAAAATTGATGATGTTACGGTATCTTGGACTACTTTATACTTTCAAGCATTAGCCGAAATTCTTTCACGATCTCAATAATCTTCATTTTTCAGAAAAACCGTATCATTATCAAAATCAGTACGATAAATTTTAAAAGCACCATTACCTAAAACCGTATCTTTAGAAGTACCTCAAAGATTACCATATTTTGCAATAACATCTTTTCTTGAAGGAAGTAACGCCGGAGAAAACAACTTTTTAATAAAATCTGCCGTTAACTTTGCAACTGCTGTCGGATTAAAACCAGTTGCAAAATTAATATATAATAAGTCATTACCAATTGCTTTAATCCCCAAATTATCTTCACTAACTTTTTTGTCTAAATATGCTTTAGCATTATTAATTCCCACTTTACTAGTATCCGTTAAATCATCAACATTAGCAGAACCATTACTAGCATCCAAAACATAACGAACACTATTAACAAAATCAGATGCCAAAACATTTTTGCCATCATGTCACAATGCTGGTCGCTCCTGAAAAAACTCTTGACCATTTTCGCGATAAGGTAAATCTTTATTAGCAAATGGTGCATATCTTAGTTTGATAATAAATTCTTTAAATTTTCGTGATTCATTATTATTTACTTTATCACCATAATTAACAACAAAAATATCTTTCGCAACGCCATACCAAAATTCAGTTGTACTAGAAATTACTCTTGTACTTTCATTAGCAATAGCATTTAATTGCTGATTTAATTGACTAGGATTTGTTAAAACCTTATCTAAATCTAAATTTTCATTATTAATATCCATTTCCTTAATAACAACACCCTGATTGCCATTTACTTTTGTCATTTCTAACACTTCATTACTTGATTTTTGATCAGCCGGAGCATTATGAAATAATCCTTCAATAAAAGCAAATAAATATTGCGAATTATAACTATGTTTATCATATTTTAAATAATTCAATGATTTAATGGCATCCGCTTGAGCAATAACAAAATTAAGCGACATTGAATTACAAGCCACTAAAAATAATACTGAATTTATTATTGTTATTTTAGATAAAATTATTTTAAGTAGGTTTCTTTTCATATTTTTTCTTATAACCTCAAACTTTTTATAAAAAAGTGTGCCAATTATTTGTTTAGAAAGCACACTTTATAAAATGAATAACCAATGATGTCATTCTTTTTATATTGACAATAATATTACTAGATTTTCCTATCTATGTCAAGAATTAAATGCGGGACGGTCGCGTTTAGTTTTCTTAGGTATTGCTTTGAAGAAGTAAAACAATCAGCTAATTATATTATTTAATTACTAAACTAACCCTGCCTTTCTTGTTGTTGTCATTTTTATTCATTACCATTTTATCATATTATTGAATTTTTACACAATGAAAAATTATTAATTTTATTAAATTTTAACTAATATTTTTGCTTACTTAAATCTATTATATTTATTTGTTATAGCATTACCTTTATAATTAATTCAACTATCATCATTTTTATTATTATATTTATTTCATAATGACTTTTTATTTCATAATGACTTTTTATATATTTCTTTTCTGATTTCTATTTCTGAATTAATATTTTCATTAATATAATGTAATACATTTAATTTGTTTAAATTTGCCATTTTTAAATGTAATAAGTTATTTAAATTCTTATGATTATATATTTTTGCTCCATATCCTAATTGTTGTTTTATTAAATGCGATACATCGCTTTCAATGCTACAACCGATATTTCATTCTAAATTTTGGTTATGAATACCTTGCTTATTATTACTGAAACCTGAATTGTAAATATAAATGGGACAGTTTTTTAAAATAATTGTATTAAATCTATTGGTCTTTTATAAGATAATGATTTTCTGGGTGTAGAATTAATTTGAAATGCTATAGAATTTAAGTCTTTTTGTTTATATGAAGATAAATCAGTAGATTTTGGTAAATATCTTCTTAAAATACCATTATTGTTCTCATTTAAACCTCTTTGACAAGGTTTGCCGGCATCTGCAAAATAAATTTTAACATTACAATTTTTTTCAATTAATTTTCATTTACTAAATTCTTTACCACGATCAAAAGTAATAGTTTTAATTGTTCCTGGTATTAATTTTGAAATAAATTTTATTATACTTTGTGTAATACTTTCTGCTTTATGATTTTTAGTTTTCAAAAGAATTGTGGTTTTTGATCATATATCAGCTAAAGTAATAATAGAACTTTTATGATCTTTACCAACGATAGTATCTCCCTCTAAATGGCCAAATTCTTGTATATTTTTAATATTTGGAATGATTAAATTTCTTTCATGAATAGATTTACAATTATTAATTCTGCCCCTAGTTTCTTTTTGTTTATGAGGTTTATTTTTGCCTTTTCTCAATAAATTTTTTTCATCAAAACCCATTCGATTTGTTTTAAACATGTTATATAAAGTTTTTGTTGAAATATTTTTTATTTTATTTTTCTTTAAAAAATCAGCAATTATATCAAGAGCATAATTTTTAGTAATTAACAAATGATTGATAGTATTAATTTCTGTTAAAGTTAAAATTATTAATTTTCTACCTGCATTTTGTTTATTTTTTTGAACTTGATTCAATATTTCTAATGGTAATAAGTTTTGATTTAATAATTTACAAACTCTGTGTACAGTTGATTTACTATAATCAATTACTTTTGCTATTTTACGAATAGAAAATCCATAACTTTTATATTCTTTTATTGCTATTATTGATTCAATAGTCAGATACTTATACATTGTGCTAATTCCTTTCTTTTCTTAATTATAGAATTAACACAATTTGTTTTTTATATAAGTGTCCTTTTTTTAATTTTACATTTCAGGGTAAGTAAAAATATTAGTTAAAATTTAATAAAATTAATAATTTTTTATTGTGTAAAAATTCAATAATATGATAAGATGGTAATGAATAAAAATGACAATAACAAGAAAGGCAGGGTTAGTTTAGTAATTAAATAATATAATTAGCTGATTGTTTTACTTCTTCAAAGCAATACCTAAGAAAACTAAACGCGACCTAGCAACGATACCAATAACAATTATTGCTTGATGTGGATTAGCATTACCAAATAATGCTTGACTATTAAGAATTAATAAAACCAAATTAATAATAAGAAATGATGTTACCACTAATGCTAAATTAACAATTAACGACCATCCAAAACTAAGAAATAATTTTCTTCCTTGTGAAGTAGAATATGCTACTTCCCCAGCTTTAGCTAAAGTATATAAACTACTACGATGATAAGTTCAAGGTAATATTTTAACTATTAAATGATGTGGTTGTTGCTTTTTGTAATGAAAAGGCGTTAATTGAAAAAACTGACTTTTAATTTCATAACTAGTAGTTTTTTGAACTTTTTTCTCAACAAAACCAAACTTCTTTAAATAAGCATCAACAAATTCTTTTCCTGTTAAATTAGCACTGTTAGTATTTCTAATAATTGATGAATATATTCAAGTAGCAAATCAAGTTATTAATAAAATTCCAACTAAAATCCCAAAAACTATTAATGCTATTAATAGTTTTTGGGAATATTACTAGCGATATTTATTTCCAAAAATAATGTTTTTAATTGCATATTATGCTCCTTTAATAAAATTATGACAATATTTTATCATATATTGCAACAACAAAAAATAACCTCAGTATTTATTGAGGTTATTAATCGGATTTATTATTTAAACTAATTCAATATAAACCATTGGGGCATTATCGCCTTTACGGTCATCAGTTTTTAAAAGTCTCGTATAGCCCCCAGATCTTTCATTATATCGCTTAGCAATATCAGTAAATAATTTTTGTAAAACTGTTTCTGTTTCATTAACATCAATATTTCGTAAAATACTTGATGCTTGTCTTCTAGCATGCAAATCTTGTCTTTTTGCTAAGGTAATTAATTTATCAATTGTTTTTCTTAATTCTTTAGCTCGTTTTTCAGTTACAAGCAATCTTTCATGAACAACTAATTCTGTTGCTAAATTACGCATTAATCCTTGTCTTCAGCTAGTATTTTTACCGCGTTTTTGAATAAATGACATATTCTTTGTTCCTCCTTTTATTCTCGTTTAAAAGTTAGCCCTAATGCTAATAATTTCTCTTTAATTTCATTAAAGGATTTTCTTCCTAAATTTTTCGTTGCTAAAATATCATTTTCTGTTTTATCAGTTAAATCACCAATCGTAACAATTTCTGCTCGTTTTAAACAATTATATGAACGCACCGTTAAGTCTAATTCTTCAATCGGTTTTTCTAATTCATCTGTTTCTTGTTTTTCAGAAATAGAAATAATTTCTAATGATTGTGCTTGTTCACTTAAACTAACAAAATGTTCTAAATGAGCAATTAAAATCTTCGCAGCAATCGCAATTGCTTCTACAGGAGTAACCGAACCATCGGTTGTTAATTCTAAAACTAATTGCTCTAAATCAGCACTTTTTCCCACTTTAGTTGGTTCAACACTATATTTAACATTAACAATTGGTGAATAATTAGAATCCATAGGAATAATCCCAATATTAGTAATTAAGCGTTTATTATCATCAAATGATTTATAACCACGAGAATTTTGAGCATACATTGTCATTTCTAATTTACCACCTTTAGCAACAGTAGCAATTAAATAATCACCATTTAATATTTCAACTCCTAACGGACAAACAATCATTGAAGCTAATACTTCACCAGCTCCAGCATCTACTTTTAGTGAAACACTTTCTTCTTCTTTAAAAACAGTACTATCAATTTTTAAAATAATACCTTTTAAATTTAAAATAATTTGAGCAACATTTTCAACAACCCCTTTAATTGTTGAAAACTCATGACTAGCCCCTTTAATATCAACACCATAAATTGAAGCTCCCGGTGTTGCTGCTAATAAAGTTCTTCGTAAAGCGTTACCAATAGTATTACCAAATCCTCTTTCTAATGGTTCTACTATAAAGCAACCGAAATTTTTACTAGTACTTTCAGTTTGTAATTTAAAATTTGGTCTAACAAATTGTTTCATTTATTAACCTCTTGGCCTTTTAGGGGGACGACATCCATTATGAGGAATTGGTGTTACATCTTTAATACTTGTAATTTCTAAACCAGCTGCTTGTAAGCTTCTAACAGCAGCATCTCTTCCAGGACCAGGTCCTTTACACTGAACTTCAATCGTTCTCATTCCATGTTCCATTGATACCTTAGCAACTTGTTCTGCTACCATTTGTGCAGCATAAGGGGTTGATTTCTTTGTTCCTTTAAAACCAATTGCACCAGCCGCACATCAAGCAATAACATTGCCTAATTCATCAGTCATTGTTACAATTGTATTGTTAAATGTTGAATGAACATGGGAGATTCCTTTTAAAATATTCTTTTTTTGTCTTTTCTTTGCAACTTTTTCTATTTTTGCCATCGTGTTACCTCCGCTTCTTACTATTTTTTCTTATTAGCAACTGTTTGTCTGCGATCTCTTTTTGTTCTGGCATTTTGTTTAGTAGATTGACCATGAACTGGTAAACCTTTACGATGACGAATACCACGATAACAACCAATTTCCATTAATCGTTTAATATTTAATTGGGTTTCGCGTCGTAACTCACCTTCTACTTTATAATCTTTAGATATTTCTGTTCTAATATTTGTTAGTTGCTCTTCTGTTAATTGTTTAACACGAATATTTTTATCAATACTACATTGTTTTAAAATCTTTTGAGCATTTGATAAACCAATCCCATAAACATATGTTAAAGCAACAACAACTCTTTTATCATTAGGGATTTCTACTCCTGCAATTCTTGCCATATTTAACCTCCTATTTTTAACCTTGTCTTTGTTTGTGCTTTGGAGTTTTACAAATTACTCGCACACATTTTTTTCTATTAATTATTTGACATTTATCACAAATTTTTTTAACTGATGATCTTACTTTCATTTAATTTTTCTCCTTTTACTATTTTTTTACTTATGACGATAAGTAATCCGCCCACGTTTTAAATCATATGGAGAGAGTTCAATAATTACTTTATCACCTGGTAAAATCCTAATGAAATTCATGCGAATTTTACCAGAAACGTGAGCTAAAATAACCGCATTGTTTTTTAATCTTACCTTAAACTCAGTATTAGGTAAACATTCAATAACAATCCCTTCCACTTCAATAATATTTTTATTTTCTTTTTCTTTGGTGGCCATTTAATTCCCTTCTTCCATTGAGTATGGATTAGCAGTTAAAACTTCATATCCCTTTGCAGTTACTAGAATTGTATGTTCAAAATGAGCTGAATATGTACCATCAAGGGACACAACTGTTCAATTATCACTTAAAACTCTAGTTTCATCAGTACCAATTTGTACCATTGGTTCAATACAAATTGTCATTCCTGCCACTAGTTTTAAGCCATAGTCATATTTACCATAATTAGGAATATATGGTTCTTCATGTAATTGTTTACCAATCCCATGTCCCGTATAATTTTTTGGTAAATGATACCCTTGTTGCTCAACAAATTGTTGAATTGTTGCCCCAATAGTACCAATTCTAACGCCCGGAGCAATAATTGCTATTGCCTTATTTAAGGCTTCTTCCGTTACAGTGATTAACTTTTGATATTCCGCTTTAATTTGACCAACGCCAACAGTAATGGCCGCATCCGCAAAGTGTCCATCAACAACAGCACCAGCATCAATTGATACTAAATCACCTGTCTTAATAATTTGATTATTAGCAATTCCATGAATTAATTCATTGTTAATAGAAACACAAATATGATTAGGAAAACCATAATAACCTTTAAACGCTGTTTTAGCATTATTTTCTTTTAACACTCTTGCTGCTATTATATCAAGATCGCGTTTTTTTATTCCGGGAATAATTGCCTTTTTAACTTCAGCTAACATTTTAGCAACTACTTTTCCCGCAGCACGCATTGCTTTAATTTCCAACTCATTTTTAACAGTAACCATTTATTTTACACACTATCTAAAATACTTTTAATACCATTAAATACTAATTTACTTGACTGATTAGCATCAACAACATGTAATAAGTTTTCTTCTTGATAATACTCTACTAAAGGTAAAGTCTCATTCAAATAAGTTTGAATTCTAATTTTAGCTTTTTCTTTCGTATCATCATCGCGCTGAATTAATGATGCACCATCATCATCATCACATTGCATCGCAATTTTAGGTTTATTAACTAATTTGTTATATGTTCGATTACAAGTCGGACAAACTAAGCGATTAGTAATCCGATCAATTAAATGTTCTAAGTCAGCTTCTAAATAAATAACAAAATCAATTTGTTGTTCTTTTTTTTCTAAAATCTCTTGCAACGCATGCGCTTGTTTAAGCGTTCTTGGAAAACCATCAAGAATAAAGTTTTCGCTTAAATTATCAATGGTTTCTCGCACAAGATTAATGACTTGTTCATCAGGTACTAATTTTCCTGCATCTAAATATTCTTTAGTTTTTAATCCCAATGGTGAATTATTTTTTATCGCTTGACGAATAATATCTCCTGTTGATAAATGTATCAAACGGTATGCCTCACATAACTTTTGTGACTGAGTTCCTTTACCACTTCCGGGTGCTCCTAAAAAGATTAAATTCATTTTAAATACCACTCTCTTTTATCATATATTTTTACTTTGATTTTCATCCCTTTTAAATTGAATATACGATTGTTGCCTCAAATGTCCTTGAACTTGACGAATAACTTCAATTGCAACACCAACCATAATAATAACTCCTGTTCCACCAATTGCTAACATTGGCGGTAAATTTGTTAATTTAGAAATTAATGTTGGCAATATGGCAACAAAAGCTAAAAAGATACTACCAACAACACTTAAACGATTTAAAGTTGATTTAATATATTTCTCAGTTTCTTTTCCTGGTTGAATTCCAGGAATAAATGTACCATTCTTTTGAAAATTCTCTGCCATTTGTTCAGGATTAATTTGTACTTGAGAATATAAGAAAGTAAAGAGAATAATTAAAATCGCAAAAATGCTCATTCCTGACCATGAATCTAATGCCAAATAAGTCTCAGTAAAATTAGTAAACCCTGTTCCTTCGGGATTATTAGCTTTAACAATTTGGGCAATTGTTAAAGGTGCTGTTATAATTGCTGAAGCAAAAATCACGGGAATAACACCAGCCGAATTAATTTTTAACGGCAAATACGGTGCTTTTTCACTTTTTAACACTAATCCACTTCCCGTCTGTTGAATCGGAATTCTTCTTTCTGATTCAGCAAAGAATACAACCATTAAAATTACTAAAAGAAATCCAACCATATAAAGTAAAAACTTTAAAAACCCACTAAAAACAACTATTGCTTCACTTTGACCACCAACTCAAAATTGAAAAGTTTTAGCAATATTAAATGGTAAACTAGAAGCAATTCCAGCAAAAATAACTAAAGAAACACCATTACCAATTCCACGAATTGTAATTTGATCAGCTAGTCAAAGAATTAAGAATGTCCCTCCCAAAAGCAATGTTGGTACCAAAATATAATAAAACACTGCCGATGTAGCAATATTTCCAGCATCTGCTTCTTGCCATTTAAGACTAATAATTTTTTGTTGTGCTAAGGTCATAATTGTCGCAAAACTTTGCATAATGCCAAATGGCAATGTTAATCATTTAGTTAATGAATCTAATTTTCGTTTCCCTTTTTCTCCTGATTTGGCTCAACGAGATAATCCTGGAACTAAATCAGTAGATAATAATTGGACAATAATAGAAGCAGTAATGTATGGCGATAACCCTAAAGCGAAAAGTGAAAATCGATCAATAGAGCCTCCACCTAACATTGCAATCAAATTAAAAAATTCTCTTGAATCCTTATTAGATTCATTAAGGTTTTTATTTATATTAACCCCTGGAACAGTAATTAATGCTCCCAAACGAATAATAAATAAAACCAATAATGTAAAAGCTAATTTTAATAAAATATCTTTATTATTACGATAAAATCTTTTAATGGTTGTTATCACTATTAAATCACCTCGGTTTTACCATTAGCCTTCTCAATAGCATCTTTAGCAACTTTTGAAAACTTATGAGCTTTAATAACTAATGCTTTACTAATTTTACCATTAGCAAGAATTTTTACTAATGATTTTTCACTATTAATTAATTTTTTGCTTTTTAAAACTTGGGGAGTAATTTCAGTTACATCTAATTGTTCTAAAGCACTTAAGTTAACAATTTCATATTTTTTCTTTGTAAAATTGGTAAAACCGATTTTAGGAATTCTACGAAATAAAGGCGTTTGTCCACCTTCAAATCCAGGACGAACACCACCACCACTTCTAGCATTTTGACCTTTATGTCCTTTACCAGAAGTTTTTCCATGTCCTGAAGATGTTCCTCTTCCAAGGCGTTTTTTATCTTTACGAGATTTTTCAGTATATTTAAGTTCATGTAATTTCATAATTATTGTTCCCTTGCTAGTGATTTTTCACTAACTTTTTCTTTAATTTCTCGTAAACTATACACTTGTTCTTTAGTTCGCATTTGTTTTAAACCATCCATTGCTGCTCTAATCATAATAAGTGAGGTATTAGAACCTAATGACTTAACATAAATATCTTGAACACCAGATACTTCAATTAAAGTCCGAACTGGACCACCAGCAATAATTCCCGTACCTTTTCTAGCAGGTTTAATTAATAATCGGCCCCCACCATAATGACCAATAACCTCATGAGGAACAGTAACCCCAACCATTGGAATCATAAAAATATTTTTCTTAGCAGCTTTTGCTGCTTTTTTAATAGCATCGGGTACTTCATTAGCTTTACCAGTAGCAAAACCAACTTTTCCCTTATGGTTACCAACAATAACTACTACTGAGAAACGAAAATGTCGCCCCCCTTTAGTTACTTTAGTTACCCTTCTTACTTTAACGACCTTTTCTTCAAACTCTTCAACCGGTTTTTGAAAATTAGCGTTTGGTTTTTTAGTTCATCGTTTTTTATTTCGTTCACCATCACTACCTCGATTAGCAAAATTAGGCTTAGTTGGTGATGTCGTTAAATTTTGTTGATCTTTTTTTTCTTGCATTAACATACTTCTCCTCTACTAAAATTTCAATCCATGTTCTCTTGCAGCCTCCGCAAACGCAGCAATTTTTCCGTGATACAAGTACCCCCCACGATCAAAGACCACAGTGGTAATATTGTTTTCTAAAGCTTTCTTTGCTAACATTTCTCCCAGAAGAGTAGCACTAGCTTTATTTAAATTGCTCTTACCTGTACCTGCCATTTGCAAAGTTGAGTAAGAAACTAGTGTCCGGTGCTGACTATCATCAATAATTTGTGCATAAAGATTCTTATTAGAACGAAATACATTAAGTCGGGGTCTTAATTCAGAACCAGTTATTTTTTTACGAATGCGAAAATGTCTAATTTTTCTTGCTTCATAGCGATTTGATTTCATTTTTAACTCCTTTGAAAGTAATCTAGACTATTGTCTATTTACCTGCTGATTTCCCTTCCTTACGAATAATGTATTCATTATCATATTGAATTCCTTTACCTTTGTACGGCTCTATTCGTCGAAAAGCACAAATATTGGCTGCTACTTGTCCAACTAATTCTTTACTAATTCCTGAAACAATAAGTTCTGTTGGTTTAGGGCAAACAACTGTTACTCCTTCAGGGATAGTATATTGAATCGGATGTGAAAACCCTAAACTTAAATTTAGTTTATCACCCTGAATATTAGCACGATATCCCACCCCATTAATTAATAATCTTTTACTAAAACCAGTAGTAACACCTGTTAACATTCCTTCTAACAATGAATTAGTAGTTCCATGTAATTGCTTAGTATGTTTTTGTTCATTCGGTCTGATAGTTTTAATCGTTTGGTTTTCAACGATAATAGTAATTTTTTGTGGTAATTGTTTATTGAGTGTTCCTTTAGGTCCTTTAATAGTTATGATATTATTTTTTGCAACATTTATTTCAACGCCATCTTGTACAGATAGAATGCGATTACCAATTCTTGACATAATTTATCACCCTATCAAACAAAGGCAAGAACTTCGCCACCTAAACGATTTTCTCTTGCTTTTGCATCAGTCATAACTCCAAGTGATGTCGAAATAATTGCAATTCCTAAACCATTTAAAACCTTTGGAATCTCACTATTTTTAACATATACTCTAAGACCTGGCTTAGATATTCTCTTTAAACCTCAAATTACCCTTTGACTTGCTTTATATTTTAATAAAATATCAATTTTACTATGAGTTCCATCTTTGGATTTCTCATTAATTTTAAAATCAATAATATACCCTTCTTCTTTCAGAATTTGAGCAATTTGCAATTTTATATTAGAATTCGGAATGCTTACCTTTTTAAATTGTCGCTGGTTAGCATTGCGAATTCTTGTTAGCATATCGCTAATTGGATCTGTCATCATATTTTACTAACTACCTCCTATCATGAAGCTTTCTTAAGCCCAGGGATTTGCCCTTTATTGCCAAATTCACGAATACATATACGACATAATTGAAACTTTTTTAATACTGACTTTGGTCGGCCACAATTTTGACAACGAGTGTATGCGCGAACTGCAAACTTAGGAGTTTTTAATTGTTTTACTTTTAGTGATTTTTTTGCCATCAGTTTCTTTCCTCTCCTATTTCTTAAATGGTGCACCCATTTTTTTTAGTAAAGAAAATGATTCATTTTGATTATTACTAGACATTACAATAGTAATACTCATTCCTCTTGTTTTTACAACTTTGTCGTAATCAATTTCAGGAAAAATCAATTGTTCTTTAATTCCTAATGTGTAGTTACCCTGTTTATCAAAACCAGCTTTATTTAAACCACGAAAATCACGAACCCGAGGTAAATTAATATTAAATAATTTATAAAGAAAGTCATACATTTTAGTACCCCGTAAAGTTACTTTACACCCAATTGGCATTCCTTCTCGTAACTTAAAACCAGCAATTGATTTTTTTGCTCTAGTTGTTACTGGTTTTTGTCCGGTAATTAAGTACAATTCTTGCATTACTATTTCAATATTTTTACTGTTACTAACAGCATCACCAATACCAACATTAACAACTACTTTGATAATTTTAGAAACTTGCATTGTAGAAGTAAAATTATATTCTTGCATCATTTCCTGAATAATTCCATCTTGATATTGTTTTTGTAAATAATTCATCAAATTTTAACTCCTTCAATTAAATTCTTGTCTTGGTTTTACGAGCAATCCGATATTTTTTACCATCTTTAATCTCATAACCAATTTTAGTTGTTTTAGTTTTATCTTTACTATCTAGTAAAGCAACATTGGAAAGATGAATGCTTGCAGGAATTTCTTTAATTCCCCCTTCATCATTTTGGGTTGGTTTTTGGTTTTTTTTAATTGTAATGCCTTCAATTTCCACACGAAGTTTTTTCTTTAAAATATTAGTAACTGGTCCTTTAAAACCACGGTGTTTACCAGCAATAACTAATACTTGGTCACCTTTTTTAATTTTTATTTTTATCATCTTATATCACCTCAGTTGCTAAAGAAGCAATTTTATTAAATCCTGCTTCTTTTACTTCTCTAGCAATCGGACCAAAAATTCTTGTTCCTCTTGGCATTTTATCATCTCTAATAAGAACAGCTGCATTTTCCGAAAACTTAATATATGTACCATCACTTCTGCGAACAGCTTTTTTAGTACGAACAATAACAGCTTTAACAACTTGTCCCTTTTTAACAGTTCCCCCCGGTGTTGCTTGTTTAACTGAACAAACAATAACATCACCAACACTTGTAAATTTACGAACCGAACCACCTAAGTTCCGAATTACTAAAATTACTTTTGCTCCTGTATTATCAGCGACCCTTAATTGAGACTCAGTTTGAATCATAATCTATACTTCCTTTTCTATAAAATAATTGCTTTTTCAACAATTTTTACTAAACGAAAGCGTTTAGTTGCTGATAATGGTCTTGTTTCCATAATTAAAACACGATCACCCTCTTGGGAAGAATTGTCTTGATCATGAGCTTTAAACTTTTTTGAATATTTAACGCGTTTTTTATATATCGGATCATTTTTATATGTTTCTACTAAAACAGTAATTGTCTTCTCCATTTTACTAGAAACAACAATACCCGTATAAACTTTACGGTTATTTCTTTCCATCATTATCGCCTCGCTTTTCATCAGTTTTTGTATTAGGGGTTATTGTTGCTGCTTTAGATTTAGTAACTTTTGCTGTTTTAACACTAGATTCTTTACTATCTTTACTTGTTATCGGCTTAGAAGCTTTCTTTTCTTCCATAACTGGTGCTCCACCATCTTTAACTTTTTTAATTTCCTTTGCCACTAATTTTTGATTTTCCAGTTCAATTTGTTCAGTAACAACATCATCTTGCTTTTCAACAACTAATTTCTTTTCTTTAAGTTTTGCTTTCTCTTCAACAACTTTAGTTTTTTGATGAATTTCTTTTTGTAATGTTTCAGAAATAATAACTTTTTGTTGATTCAATGGTTTAACAACTTCACCAGCATCTTTTCTCATTTGTAAATGCGTTAATATTCTAGCAACTTCTCTTCGTAATTCTTTAATCCGATGAGGCTTTTCTAATTGTCCAGTTGCTGATTGAAATCTTAAGGCAAACAATTCTGCTTTTAATTCTTCAGCACGATGTTGTAAATCATTAATGCTTTTATCTTTAAATATCTTCTTTGCCATTATTCTTCACCTCGTTTAACGATTTTACATCTGATTGGTAATTTATGCATTGCCAGTCTTAATGCCTCTCTTGCTACTTCTTCAGTAACACCAGCAACTTCAAACATAATTCGTCCTTTTTTAACAACAGCAACAAACTCTTCAGGAGACCCTTTTCCAGAACCCATTCGCACTTCAAGTGGCTTTTTAGTTTTCGCCATCTGCGGAAAAATATTAATTCAAACTTTTCCGCCTCGTTTCATATATCTTGTCGCTGCAATTCTTGCTGCTTCAATTTGTTTTGAAGTAATTCAAAGACCTTGTAATTCAGGTTTTTTTTGTACTTGATCAGTATTGACAACAATACTTCTTTTAGGCATAACTAATTTGCCAACTGCTTGTAATCCATATTCACCAAACGAAACCTTAGTTCCTCTTGTTGCTTTGCCTTCATAAGAAACACGATGCGGACGGCGATATTTAGTTCGTTTTGGCATTAACATAATTACTTCGCCTCCTTAACAGAATTTTTCTTTTCTGGTAAAATTTCACCCTTATAAATTCAAACCTTAATTCCAATCAAACCATAAGTTGTTAACGCTGATGCTTTAGCATAATCAATATCACTTCGCAAAGTTGCCAAGGGAACACTTCCTTCAGCATAACCCTCACTACGAGCCATATCAACACCGCCAAGTCTTCCCGACACTAAAGTTTTAATTCCCTTCGCTCCAGCTTTCATTGCTTTACGGATTGCTAATTTTTGTATCGTTCTAAACGATGCCCGATTAACAATTTGTTGCGCCATATTTTCAGCAACAAGTTGGGCATTCAAATCAGGAACTTTGATATCAACAACATTAATCTTAATGTCTAATTTACTATTAGTTGTCAAACCAATTGCGCGCCGAATAGCTTTAATAATATTTTCAATATTTAAACCTTCTTGTCCTAAGACAACACCCGGACGCGAAGAATGAATGAACAGCGTAATATTTTCTTTCGTGCGTTCAATTTCAACTTTAGCAATTGCTGCATTTTTCCATTTTTTCAAAATTACTTTACGAATTTTAATATCAGAATGTAATCAATTAGCAAAATTTTTATCTTTAGCATATCATCTTGAGTCTCAGTCTTTATTAATACCAAGTCGTAATCCATGTGGACTTGCCTTTTGCCCCATTATTGATTACCTCCCTTTTTGTCTGTTACGACAATTGTAATGTGACTAGTTCTTTTTAATATTTTATAAGCTTGTCCATGATCTGATGGTCGAAACCGTTTTAAAGTTGCACCCTCACTCACTAAAACCTCTTTAATTAATAACGCATCCCCATCCATCGCATAATTATTTACCGCATTAGCAATAGCCGATTTTAGAAGTTTAAGTACTGGCTCACTAGCTTTTTTATTAGTATTCATTAAAATCGCTAAAGCATCAGTAACTGGTTTTCTTCTTATTAATTCAGCAATTAATTGCACCTTTCTGGGGGCAATTCTAATTGTTCTTAAAATAGCTTTTGCTTCCATATTTTAAACTCCTTACTATTTCTTCTTCTTATCATTTCCGTGCCCACCAAACGATCTTGTTGGTGCAAATTCACCAAATTTATGACCAACCATATCTTCAGTTACAAAAACCGGAACATGCTTTCTACCATCATGAACAGCAACTGTATGATTAATGAAGGCAGGAGAAATAGTAGAGCGACGCGATCAAGTTTTCATTACTTCTCTTTTATTATTACTATTCAACAACTCAACTTTTTTCAATAAATGTGACGCAATATATGGTCCTTTTTTTAATGATCTTCCCATCCTTAACGATTTCCTTTCATAAGCATTACCCTATTTTTTCTTTCTTCTAATAATTAATTTTGTTGAAGCCTTACGAGGATTACGAGTTTTCATCCCCAATGTCTTCTTACCTCAAGGTGTTACAGGAGCTACTCTTCCAATCGGCGCTTTTCCTTCACCACCACCATGTGGATGATCATTAGGATTCATAACTGAACCTCTAACCGTCGGACGAATTCCTCTTCAACGATTTCTTCCAGCTTTTCCTCAATTAACTAAGTTCCGATCTTCATTACCAACTTCACCAATTGTTGCTCGACAAGATGCTAATATCTTGCGAACCTCACCAGAATTTAAACGAATCGTAACATAACGACCACTTTCATCTTTTCCTAATAATTGAGCACTAGTTCCCGCGCTTCTAGCTAATTGACCACCTTTTAAAGGTCGCAATTCAATATTATGAACTACTGTCCCCTCAGGCATTTTTCCCATTGGCATATTATTACCAACTTTAATATCCATCAGCGGACCACTAACAATTTCCATTCCCACTTCAAGAGTTTTAGGTGCTAAAATATATCTTTTTTCACCATCAAGATAATTAACTAATGAAATAAACGCATTACGATTAGGATCATACTCAATACTTGCTACTTTACCAATAATATTGTCTTTATCGCGTTTAAAATCAATAATACGATATTTTCTTTTATGACCGCCACCTTTATGACGCGTAGTAATAATTCCCCGATTATTCCGACCAGATTTCCTATTTAATGTAGTTAATAACGATTTCTCTGGTTTATCAGTTGTTAAAACTGAATAATCAAGAGTTGTCATATTACGACGACCATTAGTAACTGGTTTATATTTCTTTATTGCCATAACTCTTACTCCTTAATATTATTCGTTATTAAATAACTCTAATTTTTCACCTGGTTTTAAAGTAAAAATCGCTCTTTTACTAGCATTAGTTAATCCTTCAAACCGTCCCATTTTTTTAGCTTTTGGTTTCTTTTTAATAATATTTACCTTAAGAACTTTTACTTCAAAAATAGTTTCAAATGCTTTTTTAATTTGTGTCTTATTAGCCTTATAATTAACTTCAAAAGTATATTTACCATCAACATTAATTTTTAAATATGACTTTTCTGTTAAGACTGGCTTTTTAATTACTTTGGTAATATGCATTATGCCAATACCCCCTCAATGTTTACTAACGCCTCTAAAGTTATTAATAACTTATTAGCGTGCAATAAATCATAAATATTTAAACTACTAGCAGCAATGACATTAAATTTTGCAATATTACTTGCTGATTTAACAATCATTTCATCAGCTACTTTAGTAATTAATAATGTTTTATTATCCACTAACTTTAAATTTTGACAAATTTGTAAAACTGCCTTTGTTGAATATTTTTCTAAACTAATAGTATCAACAATAATAAGTTCATTATTTTGTGCTTTTAAAGATAACGCCGATTTTAATGCTAACTTTCTTACTTTCCGATTAACATGCAATTTATAATTTTTCTCAACTGTCGGACCAAATACAATTCCCCCACCTTTTCATTGTGGCGAACGAATTGAACCTTGTCTGGCTCGGCCTGTTCCCTTTTGCTTTCATGGTTTTTTACCACCACCACTAACTTCACCACGAGTTTTAGTTTGATGTGTTCCCTGTCTTCAAGACGCTTGTTGAGCAATTGTCGCATCAAACATTGCTTGTTGATGAGGCGTAATATTTCAAACTTTCTCATTTAAACTAACATCTTTAACAACATTACCATTAATATCTAATACTTGTAACTTCATCATTTTTTCTCCTTAATAATTATGCTGCTGGGGCAACGCTACTAACATCTACTGTAGTAGTTTCAACAGGTGGTTGATTGTTAACTAAATTTGGTGGTGTTTTTGTTTTTAAGCCCTTAATCGCTTCAGTAATAACAACAAACTGTTTTTTAGGTCCTGGAATTGAACCTTTAACTAATAGCGCATTCTTAGCAACATCAATATGAATTACTTGCAAATTTTGCATTGTAACTTGTTGATGTCCCATTCTTCCTGGCATCTTTTTTCCTTTAAAAATTCGGTTCGGAGCAATCGCACCCATTGAACCAATTTCACGATGAAATCCAGAACCATGAGCCATCGGCCCTCTTGAATAATTATGGCGTTTAATAACTCCTGCAAAGCCTTTACCCTTGCTAATGGCTCGCACATCCACTAATTCACCAGGAGTGAAAATATCACAATTAATAATATCTCCCATATTAAACCCTGACATTTCACGAATCTCTTTACTAAACCTTTTCGGAGTTGTCTGAGCTCTTTTAAAATGTCCTGTCAATGGTTTATTAACTAAATTAGCTCTTTTATCTTCTACCGCTAATTGCAACGAAGTATAACCATTTTTTTCTGCTGTTTTAACATCAGTAACAACATTAGGTTGCACTTCAATAACTGTTACGGGAATTATCTTTCCTTCAACAGTAAAGACCTGACTCATAGCAATTTTTCTGCCTAAAATTCCTTTCATAAGAATTTTACCGTCCTTTCCAACTTATCATTATTGTGTATATCATTGCCTTTTAAAATATATTTCTAAAAGGTTGACTAGGTAATTGCATTTAATTTAATCTCAATATCCACACCACTCGGTAGTTGTAATCTTGATAAACTATTTACAGTTTTTGGCGTTGGATTAATAATATCAACGATTCTATTATGAGTTCGAATTTCAAACTGTTCACGAGCATCTTTATGTTTATGAACAGATCGTAAAACAGTATAAATTTCTCTTTTGGTTGGCAAAGGAATCGGTCCCTTAACTTTTGCTCCCGTCAATTGCGCTGCTTGAACAATTTTAAAAATTGACTGGTCAACAGTTTTGCTATCATAACCACATAAACGAATTCTAATTTTTTGAGCCATAACACGGTCTCCTTCCTGAATTAAAAATTACTTTTGCTACAACGCTTCTTGGCGTATCAATAATGGTACATATAATATACACAGTTAAATATTATACACTATTCCTTAGCAATTAAAAATATATTTAACACGCTGGGTCGCGTTTAGTTTTCTTAAGTATTTTTAAAAAAAGAAAAAATAATCATTTACTATAAATTATTTCAATATGCAAATTAAGTATATATTTCTTATGTATGATTTTTTTTGTAAAAAATTATTTTAATGTTGTTTTTATAAGCATTTTAGTGAGTTTTTATAACCTTTTATTAAGATTATGTTTGTTAATATTAAATATTTTGTTTTATTACTTATTTTTTAGATAAAATGATAATTAAATTGTGATTACTTTTTTTTCAAAATTATTTAAACCTTTTCCTACCTAACAAAACTTTACGCGTCCACACGCTGAGCATGTAAAGTTTATTGGGGTTATTAGATTATGTTTTGAAAATTAATTCTTATATTTAAGAATTAATTGAAACTATGAGTATTTAACTCATCAGATAACTCATCAGACTTTTATTTTCACAAAAATTATTATAACTGAAAATAATGAATTTTTTTCTAAAATATACATAATTATTTTCATATTTATTCGATATGCTTTTACCATTTTAAAAATATCCATTCAGCAACATTAGGTCATAAAATTATATTTTGATTTTTTAATTTGTATTCATTATGTAAAATTAAGAAAAGTGCAATAAATAAGGAGTATTTTAAATGTCTTGATTACACAGTCTTATTACACAAATTCACTAATGTTTAACATTAGTGAATTGTAAATTATAGTTGTGTAATATCTCTGTGTTACCTTACAAATAAGTTTTCATTTTTTTCTTTGAATTTTTCTTTCACATTTTTTCTCCATTCAATTAATTAAAACAAATTAAAAAATGGCTGTGATAGCCATTTTGTTAAATTTATGTTTATTAGTAGTTTCTTTTATTGCAATTGCACTCAATATGAACAGCTTGTAAATTTGTAATATGGTTGCTTCCTCCTCTAGAAAGCGGAACGATATGATCCACATTCCATGCATATCTACTATTAGGTTGATTGCTTTCATGAACCACATAAAGTATTGTATCTCGGCAAATACCACATAATTTATGGTTACTAAAACAATCATTTACAGAGCAAAAGCAAGAAAGTGCATTATCTCAAACTTGTAAAATTTTTTCATCTAAATCCATTAGTATCCTCTCCTTTTTAAAATAAATTTGATTTAATTATAAATTTAAATATGATGTTTTTCTAGTTTTCCTGAAATGTAAAATTAAAAAGGACACTTATATAAAAAACAAATTGTGTTAATTCTATAATTAAGAAAAGAAAGGAATTAGCACAATGTATAAGTATCTGACTATTGAATCAATAATAGCAATAAAAGAATATAAAAGTTATGGATTTTCTATTCGTAAAATAGCAAAAGCAATTGATTATAGTAAATCAACTGTACACAGAGTTTGTAAATTATTAAATCAAAACTTATTACCATTAGAAATATTGAATCAAGTTCAAAAAAATAAACAAAATGCAGGTAGAAAATTAATAATTTTAACTTTAACAGAAATTAATACTATCAATCATTTGTTAATTACTAAAAATTATGCTCTTGATATAATTGCTGATTTTTTAAAGAAAAATAAAATAAAAAATATTTCAACAAAAACTTTATATAACATGTTTAAAACAAATCGAATGGGTTTTGATGAAAAAAATTTATTGAGAAAAGGCAAAAATAAACCTCATAAACAAAAAGAAACTAGGGGCAGAATTAATAATTGTAAATCTATTCATGAAAGAAATTTAATCATTCCAAATATTAAAAATATACAAGAATTTGGCCATTTAGAGGGAGATACTATTGTTGGTAAAGATCATAAAAGTTCTATTATTACTTTAGCTGATATATGATCAAAAACCACAATTCCTTTGAAAACTAAAAATCATAAAGCAGAAAGTATTACACAAAGTATAATAAAATTTATTTCAAAATTAATACCAGGAACAATTAAAACTATTACTTTTGATCGTGGTAAAGAATTTAGTAAATGAAAATTAATTGAAAAAAATTGTAATGTTAAAATTTATTTTGCAGATGCTGGCAAACCTTGTCAAAGAGGTTTAAATGAGAACAATAATGGTATTTTAAGAAGATATTTACCAAAATCTACTGATTTATCTTCATATAAACAAAAAGACTTAAATTCTATAGCATTTCAAATTAATTCTACACCCAGAAAATCATTATCTTATAAAAGACCAATAGATTTAATACAATTATTTTAAAAAACTTGGATAGGCTACAATAAGTTGGACCATAATTATATAGACTTCAAAATTATTAAGAAAGAAGGAATATAAAAATGGGAAATAAAATCTCATACTCTGAAGAATTTAAAAAACAAATTGTAATGCTATACAAAAATGACAAAAGTGTTATTAATTTAAGGAAAGAATATAATTTACCAAAACCAACTATTTATAGTTGAATTAAAAATTATAATAATTCTGGGTCATTTAAAGCAAAAGATAATCGCACTGTCGAAGAAAATGAATTAATTTACTTGCGAAAAGAAAACCAACAATTACGAATGGAAAATGACATTTTAAAGCAAGCAGCACTGATAATCGGGAAAAAATAACAATAATTAATAACAACAAAAATAAATATTCAGTGAGGAAAATATGTAAGATTTTAGGTTTACTAAAATCAACATATTATTATCAAACTAATAAATGCACCAAGTTTGATGTTAATAATTATGAACAAGAAGTTATCAGTGCATTTAATAAAAGTCGCAAGATTTATGGTGCTCGTAAAATTAAAGCTGTTTCCTGAATTGTAAATATAAATGGGACAGTTTTTTAAAATAATTGTATTAAATCTATTGGTCTTTTATAAGATAATGATTTTCTGGGTGTAGAATTAATTTGAAATGCTATAGAATTTAAGTCTTTTTGTTTATATGAAGATAAATCAGTAGATTTTGGTAAATATCTTCTTAAAATACCATTATTGTTCTCATTTAAACCTCTTTGACAAGGTTTGCCGGCATCTGCAAAATAAATTTTAACATTACAATTTTTTTCAATTAATTTTCATTTACTAAATTCTTTACCACGATCAAAAGTAATAGTTTTAATTGTTCCTGGTATTAATTTTGAAATAAATTTTATTATACTTTGTGTAATACTTTCTGCTTTATGATTTTTAGTTTTCAAAGGAATTGTGGTTTTTGATCATATATCAGCTAAAGTAATAATAGAACTTTTATGATCTTTACCAACGATAGTATCTCCCTCTAAATGGCCAAATTCTTGTATATTTTTAATATTTGGAATGATTAAATTTCTTTCATGAATAGATTTACAATTATTAATTCTGCCCCTAGTTTCTTTTTGTTTATGAGGTTTATTTTTGCCTTTTCTCAATAAATTTTTTTCATCAAAACCCATTCGATTTGTTTTAAACATGTTATATAAAGTTTTTGTTGAAATATTTTTTATTTTATTTTTCTTTAAAAAATCAGCAATTATATCAAGAGCATAATTTTTAGTAATTAACAAATGATTGATAGTATTAATTTCTGTTAAAGTTAAAATTATTAATTTTCTACCTGCATTTTGTTTATTTTTTTGAACTTGATTCAATATTTCTAATGGTAATAAGTTTTGATTTAATAATTTACAAACTCTGTGTACAGTTGATTTACTATAATCAATTGCTTTTGCTATTTTACGAATAGAAAATCCATAACTTTTATATTCTTTTATTGCTATTATTGATTCAATAGTCAGATACTTATACATTGTGCTAATTCCTTTCTTTTCTTAATTATAGAATTAACACAATTTGTTTTTTATATAAGTGTCCTTTTTAATTTTACATTTCAGGATAAGAAAAAATATCATTTTATCACGACGAAAAATCCGATTTATTATGATCAAAAATAATTTGGTTTCTAAATACACCAAGTTAAAATATTGTAATCATAAAAAAACAGTTAATAATGACGAAATTAATAATGTTTTAAATCGTCAATTTAATGACAAAAAACCAAATGAAGTTGTTGTTAGTGATTTAACATATGTTCAAGTTGGCACTAAATGACATTATATTTGTTTATTAATTGACTTGTTTAATCGCGAAGTAATTGGCTATAGTGCTGGACCAAATAAAACTGCTGAATTAGTTCAACAAGCTTTTCACAAGATAACACGACCATTAAATAAAATAACTTTATTTCATACTGATCGTGGTAATGAGTTTAAAAATAAAATTATTGATGAAATTTTAATAACCTTTAAAATTAAAAGATCATTAAGCTCCAAAGGATGCCCATATGATAATGCTGTTGCTGAAGCAACTTACAAAACCTTTAAAACCGAATTTATTAACGGTAAAAAATTTGCAAACTTAACACAACTAAAATGCGAACTATTTGATTTTGTTAATTGATATAACAATATTCGAATTCATGGCAGTTTAAATTATTTAACTCCCGTTGAATTTAGAAAATACCAGTCTACATAAAAAGTGTCCTAAAAAGGGTTGCCAATCCATACTTAAAGATATGAATATAATGTAATTAAGTATTATTCATCAATATTTTTTTAAAAAATTAATGAGTTTGTTTGATTTCATTTTTCAAGGCTCTTTTTGCTTTAATTTTTTGAATAATAAAGCGGATTAATTTTTCAAATTTAATTGCAAAGTATATTGCTGCGCCTCATCAAAAAACAAATATTCCTGCCAGCATAATACCACTATTGAACTTGCCAAAGAATTTAACCATTTCTTCATTCATAAAATTATTAAATTCGTCACTTGTTCCAGTTATTCATTTAGTATCGATTGCTGTTAATGTACAAATTAATAAGCTTATAAAGATGAAAATGATACTTAATACTATTTTAAACCACTGTTTTTTAAAAGAATTTTTAATTTTTAATTTTAACGGCATTTTTTCTTTTGAATTATCTTTTTTAAATAATTTTACTAAAAGTTTCTTCATTTTAATTTTCCTTTCATATTTTTATCGCCCTTTAATCACAATAAATAAGGCAATCAGCACACAAGTAACACCGAGAATAGTAAAGATTGGGTGTTGCGAAAATGTCCGAGCCATTGGTTTAAATAGTTCTAAAATTGTTAAATTGCTAGTAATAAACTTTTGGAAATTCGCAAGACCTTCGCTAATATAGTTTGTTAAAGTTTCAAAATGACTACCAGCTAATAGTCCAAGAACAGTTATTAAGATAAAAATAATAATTAGTTTAAACATCGTTAGTTACCTTGTTTTGTTTTTATTGGTTTTATTTGTTTTTTAACTTTTCCTCACGCACTTAAACGACCACTATTTTTAACTGCATATTGGCGTTGTTTTTCCAAATTAACTTGTTGACTACCAAATCCAAGAATAATTGCCATAAGAAATTCTACAGCCAGCGTTAAGAACAAAGGAAATATTAGTTGAATTTTTGTTCCCGGCACTTCTAAACTTCAAATTAAGTCAAAGACCTTATAAAGCATTTGAGCGAGAAAGTCCGCCATTTTTGCAAGATTTTCCATTTTTTATTGTTCCTTTTCTTTCATTTTTCTTAAAAATTTGCTAAATTTATCCATTTTTAAGTATTCCAAGTCTTCTAAATCAATTGCTGTGTCAGTATAGTATTTGTCTTCATAGTCGGGATTTACTTTTGAATTTAAATAATCTCTTAAAAATGCTAGGTAAAAAGAATTGTAAGTGTTAAGTATGGGTAGAGGAATTTTTAGTTTAAAAAAATAAATATCAAGTTCAGGAATATCGCGATATTTAATGCGACGACCCCTTTTGCTATTTTTAGCATCAATTAAGGTGTTTCGTCAGCGTTCATATTCTTCGATGCTTGTAAAGGCGCCGTAGATGACTTTTAAGTAAGGACGAAAAATATTAACGGGTTTTTTACGAATTCCCACAATCACATTATTAGCAATATCACGAACTTTAACTCAAATATGTTTATCTCTTTGACCGCTAGCCAGCACAATATGACCGAAATGGCGTGCCAGAGCAAAATATTCTTGAATACCAGTTTCTTCGTTTTTGGTATTATTTTTTTCTCAATCAGTTCCTTCTAAAAATAAATTGGTTTCATCTCACAACAGTAAGGTTTTATCCGGCAATACTGGATAATCAAAGTTTAATAATCCCATATGCCCTAAACTTAATTTTTGGGTTTCTAGTAATGGAAAGGTTGATGCGATGTGATATTTCTTCTTTTTTAGTAATTTTGATGCATATACTAGAAAAGCAGTTTTTCCAGTTCCTAATGAACCAATCACAATATTTAATGGTGAATTTTTTAAGAAATTAATAACTTTGTTAATTTGTGTTAAATTACCGATTTTAAAAAGAAAAATTAAAATACAACCTGCTAAAAATAAATAGCTTACAATGTTTTTAAAATAACCGTTGTAAATATATCAAATTGCTCCGCAATGTCATAAAATTAAAAATGAGGTGCGATTCAATTCAATAAAATGGTTATTTTTTTCTATTATTCATTTGCAAAATTTCATCTTGCACCTCACTTTATTTTTTTGTTAGCGTACCGCTCCAAGTAATTTTTCAAACATTTTAAAGCAAATAAAGAATATTGCCAAAATAAATGGAAAAATGAATATTCAGTAGTCAGCAAAGAAGTTACCGACTTGTGGCATATTAACAGCAATAATTTCTCACATTTTAGTAAAAGCCGTTATAATTGCATTTCATAATTTAGTCATCGCGTCACTAGCTGTTATTTTTTCTACTGTTGCAGGTGCATCGGCCAAGAAAGTTCCAATCATATAATCATCACCCCCTTTCTTTTTAAAACATTCATCATTATATAAAGTTTTTCTTAAATTTGTTAAAACCACGATTAACCTTAACACGATTATATTTTTTCCTAATTAATTTTGAATTTCTTTGGGAATGCATCAGAATGTAACTTCTTGACATTAATTTTTTCCCTATCTAAATACTGATATGGTTTTTCAAACGAGCATTAGAATAAATCACACCATAATCGCTATTAAGAATCAAAAAGCAATGTTTGCTATTAAAAGTCAAAGTGTTTCTTGAGTTAAATCAATTTCTTTACCACCACTAATATGAGCCGGAATAGTTGTAATTTGAATAAATAAATCTCAGAAAGTTTGTTTGATTTGTTCTCAATCAAATTCTTTTAAGTTTATTGTCATTTTTTATCTCCCAAAAATCATTTTTATTGGTAAATATATAATTGAAATTAATGCGAAAAGAAAAGTAATGATAATAATTAATCCGGCAATAAACGCAACTTGTGCAGGCATTTTTTCTATCGGAACAAACAGTTTTAAGAACTCCATAATAATTTCTCAAAACATTATTTTTTATCCTTGCTATTTTCTTTTAAATTAGGAGTTTTAACTCATTCTTCAAAGCGGGCAATAAATACTTTTTCGTCTTTTGTGAAATTACCAGTATTATTTTTAATGGCATTTTTGTATTTAATTCTAATTTTTATTTTGGCATAAATCTTATAAGCAAAATATGCCAGCAACATTATGCAAATGATAATAAATATTAGTCCAATTATAATATTCATTTTTAAACTCCTTTAAAATAGTTATAATTTGTATCTTTTTTGTTGTTTTCTTTTTCGGCAATGAAGAAACCTAATAATTCTTGGCCTTTAATTAACTTAGTTTCTTGCTCTTGTTGATTAATTGAAATTACTTGATATTTACTATCTTTTATTATTATTCCGATACAAATCGAATTTTCATATTTTCCCTTATAAACAAATCGCTTTGGAAACCAAATGCCGATTTGTTCATTAAATCACGGAATTTTTGGCGCTTTAATAAGCATTGCGTTTTGTGTTTCTTTTAAGAGATATTTTTCAGTATTTAAGAAAATGTTTTCAATGTTTTTCATAGTAAATTACCTTTCTTATGAATAAACTAAGTTATATTAACTAAGTTGTTAGTTAACTTAGTTTTTTAAACACTTATATATCGCAGATTTAAGTGTTTAACAAGCTTTGTTATTAAATTTTATTTTTTAATTAGATAAAGATTTTAACAATTTTAAACTTAGTATATCCCCTATATAGAAATTTCTACACTTTAACATCCGCATCCTACCCTTGGAACTAATTTAATAGCGTGTATATTTTTAGGAAATCCACCCATTCATTTTTTTATTGCAAAACGAAACAAATTGCTATAACTAATAGGGTGTTATCTATTAACTGGTAAACTTCTTTTGGTTATGGCGACCACCCACAATTTATCGTGCTTTTAATACATACCAACATTATTAACTCACTTGTATTTAATTTTCAAAGAACAAATTTTTAACACCTTATAAAATAAAAAGACAACCATTGCTGACTGTCTTAATACTTATTCAAATCTTTACCCACCTAACAAAACTTTATGCGTCCTCGTTGCTAGTATTTGTTTTATTTTAACAATTAGTATTCCGATATATTTTTATATTTGGGCAATGCAACCCGTATATAAGTTTGCGCAATCATTGTTAACTGCTAATGAAGCTAAATTAATTAAATGAATTTATTTAGTTCGAATTTTATATTTAATTTTTATGACAATTTATGAAACACTAAAAACCGTAGCATATGGTATTGTTAAAATCCATGAAGGTACATAATATTTATAGTTTATTCTTTTGTTATTTTATTGCATAATAGGTTTAGAGAAATTAATTAAGTAAAATCGAGCAGTTCAGGAATGTACTCTGCAATAAAAAAGTTTAATTTTGAAAATAGTTTTTTCTTATATTGATAATCAAATTAATTAATTTGCTGAATTATACTTGTAAGTGCAAGTAAATAAAATTGCAAAAGATTTCATATAAAAATTTCATGATGCTAAGTTTATTTTAGAAAAAGTAAATTTAAGGAGTTTTTATATGGGATACAAACATCTTGGCATAGATGAAAGAATTTATATTGAGAATCAATTGAAATTTAAAGTAAAAATTAGTGAAATAGCTAAAAATCTTAATCGAAGTATTAGTACTATTAATCGAGAAGTTAATAGAAATAAAGATAATAATCATTATTTTTCATTAATTGCACAAAATAAAGCAGAAAATAGAAAACAATTACATGTTTATTTTCATAAATTTAAAAATAGAGAATTAGTAAAATATGTACAACAAAAATTATTATACCTGAATTGTAAATATAAATGGGACAGTTTTTTAAAATAATTGTATTAAATCTATTGGTCTTTTATAAGATAATGATTTTCTGGGTGTAGAATTAATTTGAAATGCTATAGAATTTAAGTCTTTTTGTTTATATGAAGATAAATCAGTAGATTTTGGTAAATATCTTCTTAAAATACCATTATTGTTCTCATTTAAACCTCTTTGACAAGGTTTTCCGGCATCTGCAAAATAAATTTTAACATTACAATTTTTTTCAATTAATTTTCATTTACTAAATTCTTTACCACGATCAAAAGTAATAGTTTTAATTGTTCCTGGTATTAATTTTGAAATAAATTTTATTATACTTTGTGTAATATTTTCTGCTTTATGATTTTTAGTTTTCAAAGGAATTGTGGTTTTTGATCATATATCAGCTAAAGTAATAATAGAACTTTTATGATCTTTACCAACGATAGTATCTCCCTCTAAATGGCCAAATTCTTGTATATTTTTAATATTTGGAATGATTAAATTTCTTTCATGAATAGATTTACAATTATTAATTTTGCCCCTAGTTTCTTTTTGTTTATGAGGTTTATTTTTGCCTTTTCTCAATAAATTTTTTTCATCAAAACCCATTCGATTTGTTTTAAACATGTTATATAAAGTTTTTGTTGAAATATTTTTTATTTTATTTTTCTTTAAAAAATCAGCAATTATATCAAGAGCATAATTTTTAGTAATTAACAAATGATTGATAGTATTAATTTCTGTTAAAGTTAAAATTATTAATTTTCTACCTGCATTTTGTTTATTTTTTTGAACTTGATTCAATATTTCTAATGGTAATAAGTTTTGATTTAATAATTTACAAACTCTGTGTACAGTTGATTTACTATAATCAATTGCTTTTGCTATTTTACGAATAGAAAATCCATAACTTTTATATTCTTTTATTGCTATTATTGATTCAATAGTCAGATACTTATACATTGTGCTAATTCCTTTCTTTTCTTAATTATAGAATTAACACAATTTGTTTTTTATATAAGTGTCCTTTTTAATTTTACATTTCAGGTTAGGTTGATCGCCTGAACAAATTTATGGCAGAATTAAAAATTTTCATCAAGAATGAATTATTAGTTTTAAAACAATTTACAATTGAATTTATTCTGGATTACTTGAAAAGGTTACTAGTAAAAATTTAAGAAGAAAAGGTAAGAAACGAAAATCTTAAGAAAATCGGGGTAAATTTAATGGTAAATCCATTAAAGAACGAAATGTTAATAATCGCATAACTCTTGGCCATTGAGAAGGTGATACTGTAGTATCATCACGAGGTAAAAGTAAATCATGTTTAATAACTTTAGTTGAAAGAACATCAAGATTTACTTTAGCAATATTAGTTGAAAATAGAACTACTAAAGTTATTAACAAAAATATTAGTCATTATTTATCAATTCTTCCAAATAATCTTGTTAAGACTATAACATTTGATAGGGGTAAAGAATTTGCTAATTGACAACAACTTGAAAAAAATTTAAATGTGAAAATTTATTTTGCTGATGCATATTCACCTTGACAAAGAGGTACTAATGAAAATACTAATGGTTTAATTAGAGAAAAATTTCCTAAAAAATTTAATTTTTCAAACACTACTAAAAATGCAGTTCATAAATTTATATTGTCTTTAAACCAAAGACCAAGAAAAATACTAAATTATCTTTCGCCAATCGAATATTTGGTTAGAAAAATAATTTAGTTGCACTTAACTTTACAATTTGGCATTTCTTTAAATCAATTGAAAGGTAATGAAACATATGGATGAATAATAAAAAAGCAATAAATAAGTTAATAAAAATGTTAGGAGTTAGGAAGAATAAGGATGTTAGAAACAAATTTTGATAATAATGAAAATGAAGATAATGAAAAGCAAAGTATTGAAAAACAAAGCAAGTTAAGAAAAGCATTAAAACTAATTAAGCATAAAAGAAATATTGAAAAAAAACAAGAACGAATAAAATCCAAAAATGAACAGAAAAAAATCAGAAAAGAATTAAAGTTAATTGAAAAGAAAAAGAGTAGTGAAAATAAGAAAGCAAGATTAACAATTCAAGAATGATTTGTGTTAAGAAAAAAATTAAAATTAGTTAAACGCAATATTAAAGCTGAAAAAAAACAAGAAAAACAAAAATATCAAGCAGAAAGCAAAAAATTAAAGCAAGAACTAAGAATTAATAAAAAGAAAAGAACAAGAGAAATTAAGAAAGAAAAACAAGACTGTAAACAAGCACAAATAAATTTAAAAAGAGAAATAAAGTTAATTAAGAAAAGACGAAGTCTTCAAGGTGAAGAAAAAAAACAATTTATTAAAGAACGCCGAAAAACAAAACAAGCGTTAAAGATAATTAAAAAAAGAGAAAGAATTCAAAATCAAGAGGCAAAGCAAAAATGCTGTGAACAATTAAAACAATTAAGAAGTGAATTAAAAATAATAAGTAAAAAGCGTAAACAAGAAAATAAGAAAAATGAAAAGAAGTTAATAAAAAAAGCAAAAAAAAATCAACAAAGTAAAAAACGAATGTTGAAAAATAGAAAGCAAAAAAACGAAGCTGAAAATCAATTATAAATATCAATAAATTATCTTTTATTTAGTAGCGATTAATGTGTGCTTAATGTTTCCTATTTAACATTCTTTTATTAGTGTGTTAAAATTAAATAGTTAAATATTAATTATTTAGATATTTAGGAGTATATTAATGAGAAAGAAAAAAAAAGCCCACGAAAAATTGGAAACATTAACAAGAAAAAATAATATTGCTTTAAAAGTACAAGATATTGAATTTAAATATCGGGTGAGTTATCCTAATGCGGTAGATGGTGTTAGTTTTAGTATCAATCACGGCGAGTATATAACTATTATTGGTCATAATGGTAGTGGGAAATCAACTTTATCAAAAATTATTATTGGCGTTTTAAAAGCACAAAAAGGTAGTATTGAAATATTTGGTAATTTAGTAACTAAAGAAAATAGTCAATTAATTTCGCGTAAATTAGGAATTGTTTTTCAAAATCCGGATAATCAATTTATTGGTTCAACAGTTCGTGATGATATTGCTTTTGGTTTAGAAAATAAATGTGTTGACCCAAAATTGATGCCGGATATTATTATGAAATATTCACAAATGGTAGGGATGGAAAGTTATTTAGATCACGAACCATTATTATTATCAGGTGGTCAAAAACAACGCGTAGCGATTGCTTCGGCTTTAGCATTAACTCCAGAATTAATTATTTTTGATGAAGCTACTAGTATGTTAGACCCTAAGGGAAAAAGAGAAGTAAAAGAAATTATGGTGCAATTAAAAGAATTGCGTGAAAAAACAATTATTTCAATTACCCATGATATGGATGAAATTATTAATGCTGATAAGGTATTAGTAATGAATAAAGGAAAAGTTGTTCGTTTTGGTAAACCAGAAGAAATTTTAAAAGAAGTTGATTTTTTAAGAAGTATTCATTTAGATATTCCTTTTATTTTAAAAGTATCTTATGGATTAAAAAAGTATGGTGTTAATATTGACGAAACATTATATGAAGAGGAATTGGTACAACAAATATGTCAAAAAAAATAATTATTGATAATCCATCGAATTTAATTAAATTTAATAATGTTAGTTACATTTATGCTCCTAAAAGTCCATTTCAATTTCAAGCCTTAAAAGATGTTAATCTGTGAATAAAGGATTCTATTATTACGGCGGTTGTTGGTTCAACTGGTAGTGGAAAATCAACTTTAATTCAACATATGAATGGATTGTTAATTCCAACAGCTGGGCAAATTATTGTTGGTGATTTTCTGATTAAAGCAAAGCAGAGAAAAATTAAAAAGCAAAAATTATTACGAAAATCAGTAGGGTTAGTTTTTCAATTTCCGGAATATCAATTATTTGAAGAAACAATTGAAAAGGATATTATGTTTGGTCCTTTAAACTTTGGAATTAAAAAGGATGAAGCCCGACTTAGAGCTGCTAAGTATTTAGAACTTGTGGGATTAGGTCAAGAATATTTAACGCGTTCGCCTTTTGATTTATCTGGTGGTCAAAAAAGAAGAGTAGCGATTGCTGGAATTTTGGCGATTGAAGGTCATACTTTAATTTTAGATGAACCAACAGCTGGGTTAGATCCTGATGGGGAAGAAGAGTTAATGAAGTTATTTTTTAAGTTTAATAAACAAGATAAAAAACGCATTATTCTTGTTACTCATAATATGGATCATGTTTTGCAATATGCCGATGAAGTTGTTGTTTTAAAAAATGGTCAATTGTATCATCAAAGTGATCCGGTTAGTCTTTTTGCTAATGCTCAATTAATTAAAGAAATTAATATTGAACCACCAAAAATTTTTCATTTTTTACAAAAGTTAAAAGATAATGGTTTTGATACTAGTAATATCAATGCTCGGACTGTTGAAGATTTAGTAACCCAATTAGCACAAAGAATTAATAGTAAGTAGAAGGAGTTAATTTATGAATATATCATTTGGACGGTATTTACCATATAATTCTCTTGTTCATCGCCTTGACCCTAGAATTAAAATGCTATCAATAATTGCTTTAATTGCAGCCGTTTTTATTAATACTGGTTTTACCGGTTATATTTTAACCGGAACAGTAATTATTAGTATTTTCTTTATTTCTAAATTACCATTGCGATTATTATTTTCTTTGTTTAAGTTTGTTATTTTTGTAACTTTAGTATTATTAGTATTAAATTTTTTTCTTATTAAACCTGAATTTAATGCGGATAAACAACCACTTTGAGAGACAGTGGGTCTCATATATCAACCAGCTAAGTTTAAGATTCTTATTGTGTCTTGAAAAGCGATTTTAACGGCATTATATATTTCATTAAGAATTTATTTGATGGTTTTAGTAACAACGATTTTGACATCAACAACAAAACCATTGGATTTAACATTAGCTTTGGAAGATTTAATGTGACCTTTGAAGTTAATTAAAATTCCTGTTCATATTATTTCAATTATCATTTCAATGGCATTAAGAATGTTACCAACTTTATTTGAAGAAGCAATGCGAATTAAAAAAGCACAAGCATCAAGAGGGATGGATTCTAAAAATGGTAAATTTAAAGATAAAATTAAGTCCATCGTTTCTTTAATTATTCCTTTACTAGTATCATCATTTCAAAAAGCTGAGGATATGGCTTATGCAATGGATGCTCGGGGTTATGACCCCCATCAAAAAAGAACGCGATTTCGTCAATATCGGATTGGATTTTTAGATGTATTCATTTTAATTTTAATTCTTTGTTTTTTAGCATTAGTGGTGGTGTTATCTACTAATATTGGTAGTGAATGATTAAATCATTGTGATGTTTGAAAACCGATGCGTTATGTTGATCAGTTTGTTTGACGCTTAATAGAATATTAAAAATAATGGTTTCTTATTTATTATCCATTAGTTATGATGGTAGCAAATATTGGGGATGGGCCCATCAAAATAATAAAATTACTGTTGAAGGTTCATTAATGGCAGTTATTACTAGTGCTTTTAATTGTGAGTTTAAAATTCAAGTAGCAAGTCTGTACCGATAAAAAAGTTCATAGTTATGACCAAAAAGTTAAATTATCATTTAATATTGTCTTAGAACCAAAACAATTACAATGAATTTTAAATAATAAATTACCTAATGATATTTATATTACTAATTGTTGCATTGTTGCTAATGATTTTCATGTGCGAAAAAAATGTGTTTTGAAAACATATCATTATCAGATTAATTGTGGGTCTTACAATGTCTTTCAACAAAGATATATTTATCAATATAACAAACCGTTACGAAAAAGAAATTTACAAAAGATTGCTAAGATTTTTGTTGGAACTTATGATTTTTCTAATTTTTCTTTATTAAAAGATAAGGAAACTATTAATCGGGTGCGAAATATTAAGAGTATTAAAATTAAAAAACATCAAGATTTAGTGATAATTATTATTAAAGCCCCAAGTTTTATTCGTCATCAAGTAAGAATGATTGTTGGCAGTATTTTAGCTTGTTATGAAGGAAAAATATCGTTAACACAGTTGCAAGAAAAATTATTAAATCCTTTAGCTTTGAAAACTAAATATCAAGTATCTGGTGAAGGGTTGTATTTAATGAATATTAAGTATTAAATTTTTATTTTAATTTATCTTTAATTAATTTTCTTAAAGTTTATAATTAAGTTTAATAGGAGGTGAAGAAATGATTATTTTAAATGATATGATTGATGGTAATGGTAATGGTAATGGTAATGGTACAATGCCAGAAGAAAATAATGAGATGCCAAATTCTAATGAACAACAAGAGCATCATCCAAATGATGGACACGATGACCACGATAATCAGGATATGGAAAATGAAAACAGTGAAAAAGAAAATCAATAGTGATTTTAAAAAATTTAGTAAAAAATACTTCCTAATTTAGGAAGTATTTTTTACTAAAAATTATTGGACGCGTAAAGTTTTGTTAGGTAGGAAAAGGTTTAAATAATTTTGAAAAAAAAGTAATCACAATTTAATTATCATTTTATCTAAAAAATAAGTAATAAAACAAAATATTTAATATTAACAAACATAATCTTAATAAAAGGTTATAAAAACTCACTAAAATGCTTATAAAAACAACATTAAAATAATTTTTTACAAAAAAAATCATACATAAGAAATATATACTTAATTTGCATATTGAAATAATTTATAGTAAATGATTATTTTTTCTTTTTTTAAAAATACCTAAGAAAACTAAACGCGACCAAATTATTATTTTCATTGCATTAGCGAAACATTTGTTATATAATTTTATTGTTTTTATGCATTATAGCTTCGGTACAAGAGCAAAATGCAAAGGGAGAGATATAAATGCGACAAACGACAATTATTAATTCACAAGATGTGAAAAAAACATGATACATTATTGATGCCAGCGGTTTAATTTTAGGACGCTTAGCAACAAAAGTAGCAAGTATTTTAAGAGGTAAACATAAAGCAACATTTACCAGCCATGTTGATTGTGGTGATAATATTATCATTATTAATGCTCATAAAGTAATATTAAGTGGTAATAAGCTGAATAATAAAAAATATTATAATCACTCTGGTTTTGTTGGGGGTATGAGAGTGCGAACAGCTAAGGTAATGCAAGATAAGTATCCAATTGAGATGGTTGAAAGAACTATTAAAGGAATGTTACCGCATACTAGTTTGGGAAGAAAACAAGGTAAAAATTTATTTGTTTATGATAGTGAAAAGCACCCGCATAGTGCTCAAATGCCAAAACTATTAGTATTACAAGAAGAAGGGAGTTAATCGATTTAATGAAAATAAAAAAAGAAATTATTTATCGTGGTACGGGTAGAAGAAAAAAATCAGTAGCGCAAGTAGTATTAACTTCAGGAAAAGGGAATATTACTATTAATAATAAACCGGCACTTATTTTTTTTCCTTATGCAACATTAATCCAAGAGTTAGAACAACCATTATTGGTAACGGATATGAAAGAAAGCTTTGATATTAATGTTAAAGTTAATGGTGGTGGTTTTAGCGGTCAAGCTGGAGCTACGAGATTAGGTATTGCAAGAGCATTATTAGCATATTCACCAGATTATCGGATGAAGTTAAGGCAAAAAGGTTTAATAACTTGTGATTCACGAATTAAAGAAAGAGATAAGTATGGATTAAAAGGTCCCCGAGCAGGAAAGCAATTTTCAAAAAGATAATTTATATTTTAGCATATATCTCAAATATATGCTTTAATGGGACTATAGCTCAGTTGGTTAGAGCGCACGCTTGATAAGCGTGAGGTCGGTGGTTCAAGTCCACTTAGTCCCACCATTGATGGGCCCGTAGCTCAGCTGGGAGAGCACCTGCCTTGCACGCAGGGGGTCGGCGGTTCAATCCCGTTCGGGTCCACCATTTTAATTTCATTAATGACTTAAACTTAATTTTATTGTTTGAATAATAAATAAAATTAAGTTTTTTTGTTAAAATCATTTACAACAATTTATTTATTGTTAAAATTGTTTTATTATTAGATGTAATGTATTTGGGAGACTTGTTGTAATGAAAAAAAGAGTAAAGTTTAAAAAGCCTAGTTTTTCCAAGCAAGTGAAATTATTTTTTCAAAAAATTCATAATACTAAATTTACTCGCATTATGAGAAGTTTGTTATTGCTAACATTAGCAGCATTACTATTAACTTTAACTTTTAATTATTTTATTAATCCCGTAGGTTTTTACAATGGTGGTTTTAGTGGGATATCGCAAATTATTGTTTATTCAATTTTTTCATCACCTAAAGAGCAAGCGATGTGGTTTTACATTGTTGTTTTAATGTTAAATATTCCTTTTGTAATTTTTGGATATTTTAAAGTTGGCCGATATTTTACTGTTTATACTTTATTTTTTATGTTAATGCAAACAGCATGAAACTTTATTTTACGAGCAATTCCGATTTTAGATCAATTAAAAATTATGGAAGAATTAATTTTACCTAAGGATACTGATACGGGAAAAGCAGTGATGACTTTAGCGGCTTTTATTTATGCTTTTATTGGTTCAATTATTTGAGGTTTTGCTATCGCAATTGCTTTTATTGCTGGTGGTAGTTCTGGTGGTTCAGATTTTTTAGCTGCTTATTTAGCAGTGTGAAAAAAACAAGGTGTTGGTAAATTTCAAAAATATATGAATTATGCAATTATTGTTTTAGCAATTTTAATTAAATACTTTGTGCAAAAAAATGAAGATAATTTAATTTATGCTTTTTTTAAAAATTTTACTTTATATGTATCAATTATTTTTGCAACGATTAGTACTGTTGTTACTAATTTTATTTATCCAAAATTTAAATTAGTTAATGTGATGATTTTTACAAAATTACCATTAGATGTTTGTGAATATTTTAAAACTCATGAATATCCTCATGATACTACTTTAATTAGTTCTAGTGATATTAAGAGTGGTAAGGTTTCGGGAACAATTTTTGCGACAATTTCTTTAATAGAATATAAAAAAGTTAAATATAATGTAACAAGAATTGATAATAAAGCGTTTATTGTTGTTATTCCCGTGACGATGGTTTATGGTACCTTTAATATTCAAAGGTTTAATTAATATTCAAAATGCTAACCAAGGAGTTGACCAATGAAGCAAGGTTTTCTAAGATTTTTAAAAATAGTTGATTGGAAATTTATTACGATGGCAATTGCGATTATTTTAATAATTTTTTCATTACCAATTGTTATTTTAACGGAAAAGGAAACTATTATTCATAATGGTAAACCAGAATTTGTTTTAAGAAATAATTTAACATCGTTATTAGCAATGGTATTTTTTACTTCTGGTAATAGTCTTTTTTTTCAAAGATTAATGACATCACCAGAGTTTTTAGCTTTAATTGTGCTAATAATTAATATTATTGTTTATAGTTTAGCTGGGATTTTTTATATGACGAAAGGAATTTCCAAAAAAAGCGTATTATTTCTACAATATCTTTTTTAACAATTATGGTTTTAATTGGTTTTATTTTGTTAATTTTATTTATTGTTCAAAAAAATCGTGAAATTAGTGGGTGAAATTATGTTTATATTTTCCATCGTATTAATTTACAAAGTGTGTATTTTTTACCATTTTTAGGTTATATTCTCTATTTTGTTAGTTTTGGTCTATACTTATAATAAGGAGGTTTATAAATGCAATTCGTTATTCGTGATAAAAATATTGAAGTAACTGAGGCGATTCGTGAACGCATTATTAATAGTTTAGAAAAAATTAGTAAATATAAAATTATTAATCTTGATGATACTATTCATGTTGAAGTAAGAACTTATAAAGAAAATTTAAGTCGAGTTCGTGTTGTTCTTGATTTAAAAGGAAAGAGTAATCATTTACACGCTGAAGGTCAGCATATTGATTTATATGTTGCTATTGATGAGGTGCGTCATAAGTTAGAAGAACAATTACGAAGAATGAAGGACCGTTGAATTCCACGGGGTAAAGAAAAATTTACGAAAGTAGAATTTCCGGTTGATTTAACATTAGATGAGGATATCTAATGCCATTATTAAATTAGATAAAATATCTTTTATTTTAAAAATTTATTGCTATAATTAACCCATAGATTTAACTCTTAGTGGAGGTGATGGGTTAATTTAATAAATTAGTATTTGGAAATTAAATGTTTATTTTGTATAAAATAACCAAAGAAGTTATTGTAAAAATAAAATTTCAAAGTAAAATAACATATATAGTAAAATAAATGAAAAGGGAGAATTAAATATGAAATTATCAGGATTAAGATTAATAACAGCTTTAGCAGGACTTCCTGCTATCGTAGCATTACCAATTATTGGTTGTGGCACAAAAAAAGCCGCAGCAACTACAGTTACTGATAAAGCAATTGATAAGATTACGTTTGAAGAAGCTGATGCTTTTGCAGTTGTTGACGCAGCAGGATGAAAAGATGATGCTATTCTTGCAGCGATTCAGGCAAAAGTTGATACGAAAGTTAAAGCTGCGGATGAGAGCGCTAAAGCGGCTGAGGCAGCATTAGTTGGAGTACTTCCAGCAGCTCCCGGACCAACTAAAAGTGCTGAAGTTAAATTTAGTGTAAAAGCAAAAGATGCTGCTGATGGAACATTTTCAAAAGAATTTACAATTAAAGTTACTCAAACAGGATAGTAATATCGTAATTTAGAAAAAGTGTTAAGAAAATACACTTACAGTTGTAAGTGTATTTTTTTTATAAAAATTATTTATTACCTGAATTGTAAACCTGAATTGTAAATATAAATGGGACAGTTTTTTAAAATAATTGTATTAAATCTATTGGTCTTTTATAAGATAATGATTTTCTGGGTGTAGAATTAATTTGAAATGCTATAGAATTTAAGTCTTTTTGTTTATATGAAGATAAATCAGTAGATTTTGGTAAATATCTTCTTAAAATACCATTATTGTTCTCATTTAAACCTCTTTGACAAGGTTTTCCGGCATCTGCAAAATAAATTTTAACATTACAATTTTTTTCAATTAATTTTCATTTACTAAATTCTTTACCACGATCAAAAGTAATAGTTTTAATTGTTCCTGGTATTAATTTTGAAATAAATTTTATTATACTTTGTGTAATACTTTCTGCTTTATGATTTTTAGTTTTCAAAGGAATTGTGGTTTTTGATCATATATCAGCTAAAGTAATAATAGAACTTTTATGATCTTTACCAACGATAGTATCTCCCTCTAAATGGCCAAATTCTTGTATATTTTTAATATTTGGAATGATTAAATTTCTTTCATGAATAGATTTACAATTATTAATTCTGCCCCTAGTTTCTTTTTGTTTATGAGGTTTATTTTTGCCTTTTCTCAATAAATTTTTTTCATCAAAACCCATTCGATTTGTTTTAAACATGTTATATAAAGTTTTTGTTGAAATATTTTTTATTTTATTTTTCCTGAATTGTAAATATAAATGGGACAGTTTTTTAAAATAATTGTATTAAATCTATTGGTCTTTTATAAGATAATGATTTTCTGGGTGTAGAATTAATTTGAAATGCTATAGAATTTAAGTCTTTTTGTTTATATGAAGATAAATCAGTAGATTTTGGTAAATATCTTCTTAAAATACCATTATTGTTCTCATTTAAACCTCTTTGACAAGGTTTGCCGGCATCTGCAAAATAAATTTTAACATTACAATTTTTTTCAATTAATTTTCATTTACTAAATTCTTTATCACGATCAAAAGTAATAGTTTTAATTGTTCCTGGTATTAATTTTGAAATAAATTTTATTATACTTTGTGTAATACTTTCTGCTTTATGATTTTTAGTTTTCAAAGGAATTGTGGTTTTTGATCATATATCAGCTAAAGTAATAATAGAACTTTTATGATCTTTACCAACGATAGTATCTCCCTCTAAATGGCCAAATTCTTGTATATTTTTAATATTTGGAATGATTAAATTTCTTTCATGAATAGATTTACAATTATTAATTCTGCCCCTAGTTTCTTTTTGTTTATGAGGTTTATTTTTGCCTTTTCTCAATAAATTTTTTTCATCAAAACCCATTCGATTTGTTTTAAACATGTTATATAAAGTTTTTGTTGAAATATTTTTTATTTTATTTTTCTTTAAAAAATCAGCAATTATATCAAGAGCATAATTTTTAGTAATTAACAAATGATTGATAGTATTAATTTCTGTTAAAGTTAAAATTATTAATTTTCTATCTGCATTTTGTTTATTTTTTTGAACTTGATTCAATATTTCTAATGGTAATAAGTTTTGATTTAATAATTTACAAACTCTGTGTACAGTTGATTTACTATAATCAATTGCTTTTGCTATTTTACGAATAGAAAATCCATAACTTTTATATTCTTTTATTGCTATTATTGATTCAATAGTCAGATACTTATACATTGTGCTAATTCCTTTCTTTTCTTAATTATAGAATTAACACAATTTGTTTTTTATATAAGTGTCCTTTTTAATTTTACATTTCAGGAATTTTGAAATAAATTTTATTATACTTTGTGTAATACTTTCTGCTTTATGATTTTTAGTTTTCAAAGGAATTGTGGTTTTTGATCATATATCAGCTAAAGTAATAATAGAACTTTTATGATCTTTACCAACGATAGTATCTCCCTCTAAATGGCCAAATTCTTGTATATTTTTAATATTTGGAATGATTAAATTTCTTTCATGAATAGATTTACAATTATTAATTCTGCCCCTAGTTTCTTTTTGTTTATGAGGTTTATTTTTGCCTTTTCTCAATAAATTTTTTTCATCAAAACCCATTCGATTTGTTTTAAACATGTTATATAAAGTTTTTGTTGAAATATTTTTTATTTTATTTTTCTTTAAAAAATCAGCAATTATATCAAGAGCATAATTTTTAGTAATTAACAAATGGTTGATAGTATTAATTTCTGTTAAAGTTAAAATTATTAATTTTCTACCTGCATTTTGTTTATTTTTTTGAACTTGATTCAATATTTCTAATGGTAATAAGTTTTGATTTAATAATTTACAAACTCTGTGTACAGTTGATTTACTATAATCAATTGCTTTTGCTATTTTACGAATAGAAAATCCATAACTTTTATATTCTTTTATTGCTATTATTGATTCAATAGTCAGATACTTATACATTGTGCTAATTCCTTTCTTTTCTTAATATAGAATTAACACAATTTGTTTTTTATATAAGTGTCCTTTTTAATTTTACATTTCAGGTTCCTTGAAAAACTAATATTTGTTAGTAAAATATTTATATAACAAAACTTGGAAAGAGGGATTAATTATTTATGAAGTGACTTATACCGTTTTTAGCAAGTTTGACATTAACACCACTAATTATTGTGATGCCATTAGTAAGTTGTAGCAATACTGAGATGAAACAGTCAGGAAGTTTAGATAGTCGGATTAGTAGTTTATCTGATACTGTGGAAATAAAAGATATTTCTCCGGCCAAGTGAAATTCTTTTGGTTTGCAATTATATGCTGTTATGGATTTGATAGAAAAACTTGGAATGGATTTAAATGAAGCGAGAGCTAATTTAAACTTTGATGAAAGTTCTCCGTTTGATACATCCCATAATGTTGTGGAGTTAACGATTACTGTGCGAGCAATGCCAAATAAAGGGAAAGCAAAAAAAGAAGTTAAATATATTTTTACAATGAAAGCAGATAAGCAACTCTTTTTAACTAATATCTTGTAAAATTAGTGATTTCCCAGTAATATAACTTATATAACAATACATGCAAAGGAGAATTAAATATGAAAAAAAGTTTTATATCATTTTTAGCAACCTTAACATTAACCCCCATGACATTGATGACAGTAATGCCGACCGTATCTTGTAGTTTAAAAAGTATTGATGCTCGTATTTGGATAGGCTACAATAAGTTGGACCATAATTATATAGACTTCAAAATTATTAAGAAAGAAGGAATATAAAAATGGGAAATAAAACCTCATACTCTGAAGAATTTAAAAAACAAATTGTAATGCTATACAAAAATGACAAAAGTGTTATTAATTTAGGGAAAGAATATAATTTACCAAAACCAATTATTTATAGTTGAATTAAAAATTATAATAATTCTGGGTCATTTAAAGCAAAAGATAATCGCACTGTCGAAGAAAATGAATTAATTTACTTGCGAAAAGAAAACCAACAATTACGAATGGAAAATGACATTTTAAAGCAAGCAGCACTGATAATCGGGAAAAAATAACAATAATTAATAACAACAAAAATAAATATTCAGTGAGGAAAATATGTAAGATTTTAGGTTTACTAAAATCAACATATTATTATCAAACTAATAAATGCACCAAGTTTGATGTTAATAATTATGAACAAGAAGTTATCAGTGCATTTAATAAAAGTCGCAAGATTTATGGTGCTCGTAAAATTAAAGCTGTTTTAATAAGAAAAAATATCATTTTATCACGACGAAAAATCCGATTCATTATGATCAAAAATAATTTGGTTTCTAAATACACCAAGTTAAAATATTGTAATCATAAAAAAACAGTTAATAATGACGAAATTAATAATGTTTTAAATCGTCAATTTAATGACAAAAAACCAAATGAAGTTGTTGTTAGTGATTTAACATATGTTCAAGTTGGCACTAAATGACATTATATTTGTTTATTAATTGACTTGTTTAATCGCGAAGTAATTGGCTATAGTGCTGGGCCAAATAAAACTGCTGAATTAGTTCAACAAGCTTTTCACAAGATAACACGACCATTAAATAAAATAACTTTATTTCATACTGATCGTGGTAATGAGTTTAAAAATAAAATTATTGATGAAATTTTAATAACCTTTAAAATTAAAAGATCATTAAGCTCCAAAGGATGCCCATATGATAATGCTGTTGCTGAAGCAACTTACAAAACCTTTAAAACCGAATTTATTAACGGTAAAAAATTTGCAAACTTAACACAACTAAAATGCGAACTATTTGATTTTGTTAATTGATATAACAATATTCGAATTCATGGCAGTTTAAATTATTTAACTCCCGTTGAATTTAGAAAATACCAGTCTACATAAAAAGTGTCCTAAAAAGGGTTGCCAATCCAATTAATGCGTTACCAGATACTGTGGAAATAAAAGATGTTGATGAGAAATGGTGGGTTTCGCATGACTTAACCGGTCTAATTGTATATGATATAGTGATTAAGATAGGATTGCAAATTGATGAAGCGATTGCCCAGATTGATTTTGTTGATCCTGGTGAAATTGATGTAACAGGTACTACTGCCACTGTCGATATTACTGTTAAGGCATTAGAAGGAAAAGGAACAGCATCCAAAACTGTTAAATATAATTTTACTAAAAAAGTAGCAACTTAGATTTTAGTCATTAGTAATATTTAAATCTTAATCATATTAATTTTGAAATACATTTACAAATGTAAGTGTATTTTTCTTTTTAAAAATAATTTTATAAATCCTTTTAAAAATTGGTGTTTTCTAATATAATTGCTTATGGAAATTAATATTTCAGGGAGTTTTAAATGGGTGTTATTTTAAAAAATATTAGTATTGATTATGGTGAAACATTAGCGGTCAATAATTTTAATATGCATGTGAAAACAGGACAATTAGTTACTTTGTTAGGACCGTCTGGTTGTGGAAAATCAACAACGCTTTATGCGATTGCGGGATTATTACAAGTTAGTCAGGGACAAATTATTTTTAATGGCAAAGATGTAACCAAACGGTCACCACAAAATCGTAATATTGGTTTAATATTCCAAAATTATGCTTTATATCCGCATTTAAATGTTTTTAAAAATATTGCTTTGCCTTTATATCAAGATAAAAAATTTAAACGCACTGTTAGAAACAGTAATACTAATATTCGGTTATTAATTAAAGATTTGCAAGATAGTGGTTTAAATGTTGAAAAACAGGGATTTAAAGATCAGATTGCAAAATTACTTTTGGAGTATTTAGAAACTTATGATAAGTTAGTTAATGAAATGATTGCTGATTATTTAGCAGGTATTTTTAAATTTCATAAGCGTGAAGCAGCAATAATTTATAATGAAAAGCATTTAGAAACATTTCGTAATCGGATTCATAGTCAGTGATATGATCAGTCAAGATTAGCAGTTCATATTAAATATTGTGATTTTTTAAATTTAATTTATCGTAATATTTCACAGTTAAAAATAACTATTAATAATAATTTAAGTAGTTTTAAAGCAACAAATAAGAATTTTAAAACTCGGGAAATTGATTTTGCAATTAATAAGTTTTTACTGCAAATGAAATATAATTATTTAAATCCTGCTAAAAGCAAGTTAAATGCTTTAAAAATAGTAATGAAAGATCATCAAAAAGCATATAATGAATTAGTTAAAAATTTTAAACAACAACAAAAAAAAGATCATGCTTTACAATATAGTTTGAGTCATAGTAAGTATGTGAGTTTTTTTAAGAAACATCGGCAATTATGAGATAAAGAAGAACAAAAGGGACTTGATAAGTATCAAAAGAAAATTGGTAATAATTTATTAGCAGCTTATGATGAGATGTTAATAAAGTTAACAGCAATTGCTAATGAATATTATCAGTTGTCACCCGAATTAATAACAATGAAAACTGCTGAGCAGTTAAATACTGAACTACAAGCATTAAAACAACAATTAACTTCATTTAGAAAAGAAGTTAATAAGAGTGTTAATCTTGTTGCTCAGCAAGTAGAAATTACTAATCAATTAAAGAAACGACCAGGTAATTTATCTGGTGGTCAACAGCAAAGAGTAGCAATTGCAAGAGCCATTGTTAAAGCTCCAGATATTTTATTGTTAGATGAACCGTTATCTAATTTAGATGCCAAGTTACGAGTAACAACAAGAGAGTGAATTCGGCGTTTTCAACAAAAATCACAAATGACAGCAATTTTTGTAACTCATGATCAAGAAGAAGCAATGTCAATATCTGATTATATTTATATTATGAAGCAAGGAGTATTGCAACAGGTCGGAACACCACATGAAGTTTATAATCAACCAGTTAATAAATTTGTTGCACAATTTATTGGTAATCCGGCAATGAACTTTTTTAATGGCGTAATTGATAAGCAACATAATATTTGAATTGATGAAATTAAGATTGGTAAAGCCATAAAAGCAAAACCTGGTTATATTACTATTGGGATTCGCCCTGAAGATTTAAAATTAAATAGTGATGCCTTAAATACTAAGTTTGTTAATAAAGAACCTTTAATTGGTGAAATTTCTTTGTTTGAAGAATTAGGTCGCAGTGCTTTTGTAACTATTAAGATTAGAAATAATGAATATGTTAAAGCAGTTTATGATATGGATGAAGATAAATTTTATGAACACGGTGAAAAGGTAAAAATTAATTTTGTTAAAAAGACGATTTTTTTATTTGATCTAGAAACTGAATTAACAGTGGAGGTTATTTAATGGCTAGTAAAAAACCGATTGAAAAATCTTTACAAACAAAATATTCCCAAAATTTTTTTAATTATTTAAAGCGATATTACAAAAAACCTAATAGTGCTCAAAAACGCGATAGTACTCTTATTTCATTAATTTGATTAACACCAGCATTAGCATTATTAGGAATATTTATGTTTTATACAATTTTTATTGTTGCTAGAACAGCTGTTAATGGTGGTCCGGAAATTGCTTTTAAATTTTCATGAAAGCATTTTGAATTAGTATGAAAAAATCGTGAATTTCAAATTGCTTTAAAAAATTCTTTAATTTATTCAACAGCAGTTGTACCTTTATCATTAATTATTTCATTAATAGTTGCTAAGTCGTTAACTAGCATTATGTCAAAACGAATTTTTAATTTTTTGCAAGGTATTTTCTTTTTGCCATATGTTACTAGTGCGATGGCTGTTGCTATGACTTTTGCTTTTATTTTTAGTCCTGAAGGAGTGATGAATACTTTATTTGCACTTTTTGGTTTGGAAAAACGACCTTGATTAAATGATGCTAATTATGCGATTTGAGTTTTAATTATTTATGGAATATGAAAATCATTACCTTTTAATATCATTATGTTAACAACAGCGTTATTAAAAATAAATAATCAATATTATCAAGCTGCTGCTATTGATGGGATGCGTAAAAGTAAGCAGTTATTTAAAGTGACAGTACCTTTAGTTATTCCGATGTTAATTTACTTATTTACTATTGGGTTAATTGATTCGTTTAAAATATTTCCTTTAGGATTATATGCTAATTATATTCAAGCATCTACTTATCAGATTCAAACAGTTGTTTTTTGAATTTTTCAACGTCGAATGAATGCTAGTTACAATGAAGCCGCGGCAGCTTCAATAATCTTAATGATAATTATTTTATTAATTACAATTGTAACGCGAATTATTAGTAAACAATTATCAAGAAAATATAGTTAGGAGATTTTTATTGATGAATAATTTGGGCAAGAAAATTAATGAATTGTTAAAGATGCGTTGCAATAAAATTGGTTTGTGATTTAAAACTTGAGTCAGTCGTCAAACTATTGTGCGTAAAATCAATTTTACACAACAAATGGCGGGAAATAAAGGTTGAGAAAAATGAATTAGCATTGCAATTCGCTTCTTATTTTTATTAGTTATGGCTATTATTGTTGTTTTTCCATTTTACTGAATGATTATTACTTCATTTAAAACTGATGCTGATTTAGATCCAACAAAACCACAAGGATTATGACCTGAAATTTGAACTTTTAAGTGGTATACATATCTTTTAGAAAATTCACAAATTAATGTTGGCAAGTATTTATTTAATTCGTTTTTAGTAGCATTTCTTTCCACAATATTGAAATTATTTATTTGTGCTTTAGCGGGATTTGCTTTAGCGCATTATCGGACAAAGTTTCGCGAAGCAATATTTATTTTGTTGTTATCAACATTAATGATTCCTGGGGAAGCGATTATGATTGGGCAGTATTTGCTAATGTTACGGATTGTATGAGATAATACCTTAGAAGCATTAGTAATTCCATTTATTGCTTCGGTTTTTACAATTTTTATGTTACGCCAAGCATTTGAAGGGATTCCGAAATCAATTGTTAGTGCTAGTAAGGTTGATGCGTTATCAACTTTTAAATTTTTTTGAAAAGTAGCGTTGCCATTAGTTCAACCAGTATTATGAACAGCGGGATTAATATCTTTTATTGCTAGTTGGAATGCAGTATTATGACCCGTAACAGTTTTAGATGCTGATTCAAAATGAGTAACTTTACCAATGTTATTATGAGAATTAATTCAAGTAACAGAACCAGGACCTAATAATCCAAGTACGCTAAGAGATCCACAACATTTAAAAATGGCATCTGCTGTTATTTCTATTTTGCCAATGATTGTTTTATATTTACTTACTAAGAAACGCATTATTAATAGTATTACAAAAGATAGTAGTGGAACTAAGGGCTAGGAATTAATAGGAAGGAATAACAATTAATGAAAAAAATTAAGGTAATGCTAACAGCAACAATTTGATTAGGTGCGATTTTAACAACTTTTGCTTGTAGTCATCCGGAACGAAATGTCATTATGACAACTTATTTTAAAAAAGGTCAATTTCAATGAAATGCTTTAGAAAAGGTTATTAATAATTTTAATGCTGTCAATGCTAATAACTCGGAATTTGATCATCGCAAAATAATTTTAAAATTTCTGCAAAATAATGGTGTTGAGAAGGAAGTTAATGCTGGTTATTATGGTGTGAGAAAGTTACCTAATTTGTTTACTAGTTATGCTGATGAGGTTGTTAAATACTCTAAAACTTTACAAGAACAGTTAGTTGATGTTAAGATTCCCGATCTTAGTCCTTGTATTGATAAACCAAGCATTATTGATTCTTATTGACAAGAAACAATGTATAAAGGTAAACAATATACAGTTCCGATTGGAAAGTCATTAGATTTAATGTTTATTAATAAGAAATTATTGTTAGAAGTATTTGCTAAAATTGAGGGTTTAACTCCGCAAGCAAATTTGTTATTACCACTGGGCGATAATTTAAGTAATTATCAAGGAATGAATGGACAATGAAAAGTTAATAAAAGTATTGATTGAAGTAAATTTCAAACTCAACTTAATGTTTTAAAAGAGTGAAATTCTCTGGAAACAATGAAAGCGGGAATTATTACTTGAAGTAGTTATCTTAGTTTAGTGCAAGTAACTAGTCATTTATTAAATAATTTAGCTAATTTAAAGAATCTTAATGAAGTGTATGCAGTAGCGATGGATGATTTGCCTAATGGATTATATGCGCAATATGCTAATAATGAGGCATTAAATTCTGAAACAAAATCTAATGAATTTCTTTATCGTGAAAATAGTAGTGGTGAATTTGTTTTAAACTTAAAAGGAAAGTCTTTTGAAATATTGCAGAAACATTTAAGTGGTCTTCAAAAGTTAAAAGATTTAGCTAATCGTACATCTAATGATATTAAGCGCAATACAGGATTGCATGTTAAAGTACCAACAGCAACATCACCACAAGGGACATTTGCTAGTACCTTGTTTAATCAATCTAAAGCTTTAGTCGGTATTGGTTCAACATCAGGAGTTCAGTTTTTGTTACAGAAAAAGCGCCTTAAACCTGACGATATTTGAGCGTTACCGTTACCATTTTCTACAGGTGGTAAGTATGTTATTCAACAAGGTCCAGGAATTGCGATGTTTAAAATGAATGATCCGATAAAAGATAAAATTTCCGAAGCATTTATTAAATATGTAACATCACAAGAAGCTAATGAAGTTTATGCTTTTGATTCGGGATATTTGCCAATTAATAAAGCTTCCTATGAAACTGGTTCTTCTTATGGTCAAAAATTACATGATGCTCCAACAGAATCTTATTTACAGGTTATTGCGCAAGTATGAGAATTGATGAATGCCAAGCAAATAACAACCGCCTCGTCACCATTAACACAATGAGGTGCAATATTTCGTCAAACGGTATTAAAGTCATTAAATATTTTTTATCAAGATTTATTAAATGCATCATATCCTGAAAGACCATTAACTGAGAAAGAATTTTTAAATATTCTTAAAAGGCAAACCAAAGATGATGGGATTCATGATTTTATTATTGAACAATAAGGTTTTAGATATTTTTTATTAAAATATTTTAAAAATGTAACTAAATATATTTAGTTACATTTTTTTAAATTGAAATATAGTAAAATATAATTCTAGTAAATTTCTGTATGCTATAATAAAATTAAGGTTATTAATTAAGGGGGTTATAGGCTTAAACTATTTATTATTTTATATTAATCTAGTATTTTATTAAGTTAGTAATTAATAAAAATATATAAGGATGGTAAAAAATGAACAATTCAAAACAAGGATTAGTAGCTTTATTAGCGGCAATATCAATTTCAATAACACCAGCGTTAAATATTAGTAATATTACTAATAAGTTAGTAAATAAAAATTATGCAAATGATAGTGAACGCGATAAAAAACAAATTCAATTGTATTCAGGAATGATTGAAAAGAATATTCAAACCCAATTAAAGATTACCTGAAATGTAAAATTAAAAAGGACACTTATATAAAAAACAAATTGTGTTAATTCTATAATTAAGAAAAGAAAGGAATTAGCACAATGTATAAGTATCTGACTATTGAATCAATAATAGCAATAAAAGAATATAAAAGTTATGGATTTTCTATTCGTAAAATAGCAAAAGCAATTGATTATAGTAAATCAACTGTACACAGAGTTTGTAAATTATTAAATCAAAACTTATTACCATTAGAAATATTGAATCAAGTTCAAAAAAATAAACAAAATGCAGGTAGAAAATTAATAATTTTAACTTTAACAGAAATTAATACTATCAATCATTTGTTAATTACTAAAAATTATGCTCTTGATATAATTGCTGATTTTTTAAAGAAAAATAAAATAAAAAATATTTCAACAAAAACTTTATATAACATGTTTAAAACAAATCGAATGGGTTTTGATGAAAAAAATTTATTGAGAAAAGGCAAAAATAAACCTCATAAACAAAAAGAAACTAGGGGCAGAATTAATAATTGTAAATCTATTCATGAAAGAAATTTAATCATTCCAAATATTAAAAATATACAAGAATTTGGCCATTTAGAGGGAGATACTATCGTTGGTAAAGATCATAAAAGTTCTATTATTACTTTAGCTGATATATGATCAAAAACCACAATTCCTTTGAAAACTAAAAATCATAAAGCAGAAAGTATTACACAAAGTATAATAAAATTTATTTCAAAATTAATACCAGGAACAATTAAAACTATTACTTTTGATCGTGGTAAAGAATTTAGTAAATGAAAATTAATTGAAAAAAATTGTAATGTTAAAATTTATTTTGCAGATGCCGGAAAACCTTGTCAAAGAGGTTTAAATGAGAACAATAATGGTATTTTAAGAAGATATTTACCAAAATCTACTGATTTATCTTCATATAAACAAAAAGACTTAAATTCTATAGCATTTCAAATTAATTCTACACCCAGAAAATCATTATCTTATAAAAGACCAATAGATTTAATACAATTATTTTAAAAAACTGTCCCATTTATATTTACAATTCAGGTTTTTAGGAAATCCACCCATTCATTTTTTTATTGCAAAACGAAACAAATTGCTATAGCTAATAGGGTATTATCTATCAACTGGTAAACTTCTTTTGGTTATGGCGACCACCCACAATTTATCGTGCTTTAATACATACCAACATTATTAATTCACTTGTATTTAATTTTCAAAGAACAAATTTTTAACACCTTATAAAATAAAAAGACAATCATTACTGACTGTCTTAATACTTATTCAAATCTTTGCCTACCTAAGAAAACTTTATGCGTCCCACGCTTACATTTTCTAATATCAAATTCATTAACATCAGCATAAGTAAGAGTTAAGAATGTAAGTTTTTTACAGTCTCAAAAATTATGATATGCCTTCCGAATGACATTAGATTTTGCACGAATATTGCTATTAAGCAGTTTTGTATCACAATTACCTTTATTTTTTAAACCGCTAGCATTGCGGTTATTTGCTTTAATGCGTTCTAAGGGCATAACGATATTACGAATATATTGACCGTAATAAATGGTTTTCATATAAAAATCAGTCGGATTTTGAGGTTGTAAATTCATATTTTATGCTCCAGTTTTAGATTTTCGCCAGTTGTGTTATTTAATCAAGTAATAGTCGGCTTCGCCGACTAACCCGCTAGCGAGCGGGGCATACGCCTTCCGCACCGCTTCGCAGACCAAGATGTTTATCAATTAACTGGACAAGTTTTTTTGATTTTTTGATAATTCAATTTTTTGCAAGTTAACTATTTTGGGGTTTTTTTCAAAAGTTAATTCGCAACTAAAAAATGATTTAACATTTTCTTTTAACAGTTTATAAATTTCTTGTTGTTCTAGATTGTTATCATCAATTCATAAAGCCTTTTGTTCGCCGGTAGGCTCAAATAAGTCATTTTCATAACGCAAAAATTCGGCAGAATATCCTGACATCGTAGAGCCATCTTTATTTTTAAATATTTTTCTTTTTATACTAACTAATTTAACTTTAAACATTATTTTTTAAATTCCTTTTATTTTTCTTTTAATTTTAATTTTTTTTAATACAAAGCGAATTAAATAGTTTACTATTTGTGTTATGGTTACTCATACTAATGAATAACCTATAATCATTAACCTACCAATTGCTCCAAAATTTTTAATAAATTGTTGCAAATTTTCAATATCTGTATGTAATAATAAAACTATACTTAAAGATATGAATATAATGTAATTAAGTATTATTCATCAATATTTTTTTATAAATTTATTTACAGTTTTCATTTTCTTTTTTTATCCTTTTATTCTTTTTAAAATTAGGAGATTTTATATGTATTTATTAGATAAATTAGAAGATATTTCAGATAAGATAATTTGCTTTTTAGAAGTTAATCTTAATTATTTTGGCATAACTATTTGAATAGGTTGAATTTTACAAAGAGTTGTTTATTTTTGAACTCTGGATAAAGATAATTCATTTGGACAAGCATTATATGCTATGGTTTGATTTTTTAATTGAAATTTAAAATTTCAAGATTTAAAATGAGTTTATTTATTTAAAGAAGAAGGTTGATTTGTAGTTCAATTTATTATTGGTATTGTTTGAATTCTATATTTAATTTTTTATAGGTTTAAAAAATAAATTTCTTACTTTTTTAGTGTGCTTTATTTTTATTTTTTAAAATTTTTTTAATATGATTAATAAATTTTTGGTCGCAAACATCGTGATTTCCTAAGTTTCTAATATGCAAGCACCAACGACATATTTTATAATCTATTGTTCCTTTCAAAATTTAAAAACCCTTTTCATCGCAAGAATTACAGATTCCAACTGTATTTTTATTACCAACAACATAGCTTTCACTGTCGCATTCAATACAAAATATTACTGCCAAAAGAATATACCCCCAAACCTGAAATGTAAAATTAAAAAGGACACTTATATAAAAAACAAATTGTGTTAATTCTATAATTAAGAAAAGAAAGGAATTAGCACAATGTATAAGTATCTGACTATTGAATCAATAATAGCAATAAAAGAATATAAAAGTTATGGATTTTCTATTCGTAAAATAGCAAAAGCAATTGATTATAGTAAATCAACTGTACACAGAGTTTGTAAATTATTAAATCAAAACTTATTACCATTAGAAATATTGAATCAAGTTCAAAAAAATAAACAAAATGCAGGTAGAAAATTAATAATTTTAACTTTAACAGAAATTAATACTATCAATCATTTGTTAATTACTAAAAATTATGCTCTTGATATAATTGCTGATTTTTTAAAGAAAAATAAAATAAAAAATATTTCAACAAAAACTTTATATAACATGTTTAAAACAAATCGAATGGGTTTTGATGAAAAAAATTTATTGAGAAAAGGCAAAAATAAACCTCATAAACAAAAAGAAACTAGGGGCAGAATTAATAATTGTAAATCTATTCATGAAAGAAATTTAATCATTCCAAATATTAAAAATATACAAGAATTTGGCCATTTAGACGGAGATACTATCGTTGGTAAAGAACATAAAAGTTCTATTATTACTTTAGCTGATATATGATCAAAAACCACAATTCCTTTGAAAACTAAAAATCATAAAGCAGAAAGTATTACACAAAGTATAATAAAATTTATTTCAAAATTAATACCAGGAACAATTAAAACTATTACTTTTGATCGTGGTAAAGAATTTAGTAAATGAAAATTAATTGAAAAAAATTGTAATGTTAAAATTTATTTTGCAGATGCCGGCAAACCTTGTCAAAGAGGTTTAAATGAGAACAATAATGGTATTTTAAGAAGATATTTACCAAAATCTACTGATTTATCTTCATATAAACAAAAAGACTTAAATTCTATAGCATTTCAAATTAATTCTACACCCAGAAAATCATTATCTTATAAAAGACCAATAGATTTAATACAATTATTTTAAAAAACTGTCCCATTTATATTTACAATTCAGGAAATATTAAAAATATACAAGAATTTGGCCATTTAGAGGGAGATACTATCGTTGGTAAAGATCATAAAAGTTCTATTATTACTTTAGCTGATATATGATCAAAACCCACAATTCCTTTGAAAACTAAAAATCATAAAGCAGAAAGTATTACACAAAGTATAATAAAATTTATTTCAAAATTAATACCAGGAACAATTAAAACTATTACTTTTGATCGTGGTAAAGAATTTAGTAAATGAAAATTAATTGAAAAAAATTGTAATGTTAAAATTTATTTTGCAGATGCCGGAAAACCTTGTCAAAGAGGTTTAAATGAGAACAATAATGGTATTTTAAGAAGATATTTACCAAAATCTACTGATTTATCTTCATATAAACAAAAAGACTTAAATTCTATAGAATTTCAAATTAATTCTACACCCAGAAAATCATTATCTTATAAAAGACCAATAGATTTAATACAATTATTTTAAAAAACTGTCCCATTTATATTTACAATTCAGGAAAAATAAAATAAAAAATATTTCAACAAAAACTTTATATAACATGTTTAAAACAAATCGAATGGGTTTTGATGAAAAAAATTTATTGAGAAAAGGCAAAAATAAACCTCATAAACAAAAAGAAACTAGGGGCAGAATTAATAATTGTAAATCTATTCATGAAAGAAATTTAATCATTCCAAATATTAAAAATATACAAGAATTTGGCCATTTAGAGGGAGATACTATCGTTGGTAAAGATCATAAAAGTTCTATTATTACTTTAGCTGATATATGATCAAAAATCACAATTCCTTTGAAAACTAAAAATCATAAAGCAGAAAGTATTACACAAAGTATAATAAAATTTATTTCAAAATTAATACCAGGAACAATTAAAACTATTACTTTTGATCGTGGTAAAGAATTTAGTAAATGAAAATTAATTGAAAAAAATTGTAATGTTAAAATTTATTTTGCAGATGCCGGCAAACCTTGTCAAAGAGGTTTAAATGAGAACAATAATGGTATTTTAAGAAGATATTTACCAAAATCTACTGATTTATCTTCATATAAACAAAAAGACTTAAATTCTATAGCATTTCAAATTAATTCTACACCCAGAAAATCATTATCTTATAAAAGACCAATAGATTTAATACAATTATTTTAAAAAACTGTCCCATTTATATTTACAATTCAGGTTACTATTAACGAACTCTTAATAGTAATTTTTCAAACATTCCAAAAGCAAATAAGAATAATCCAACAATTGCCGGAAATAAAAAAATTCAATAAGTAGCAAAGAAATCTACTACTAATGGCATTTGCCCACTGATAATGTCGCTTCAGATTTTTCCAAAAAGTCCTACCATACTATCTCACAAATTACTAATGGCTTGTTTTCCGGTAATTGCTACTGGTGCATCAGCTAAGAAAGTTGTAAACATATAATCACCCCCTTTCTTTTCAAAATATTTATCCTATATTTATTAACAAAAATAAGATTTAACTTTATAAAATAAAATCAACATAAATAAGATAATAACTGTTGTTAGTAATCAAAAAGCGATGTTGGTTGTTAAAAGTCAAAGCGGTTCTTCAGTTAAATTAATTTCTTTACCACCAGTAATATGAGCTGGAATAGTTGTAATTTGGATAAACAAATCTCAGAAAGTTTGTTTAATTTGTTCTCAATTTAAATCTTTTCAAACAACTAGAAACATTGAAATAAACACTTAATCGGAAGAAAGAGAATACCAATGAAACTGGCAAATAACACAATGATTACAAGAATTGAGAACAAAAATACTACTTGGGGCGGTAAATCGGCAGTTGGATAAATTAATTCAATTAATTTAATAATTACATCTTTTAACATTGCTTTATCCTTTCGTTTGGATTTCTTGATTTTGTTTTTCATTTTTTTCAGTTAAATAAGATAATTTAACAATGAAGCGTTTTTCTTTTTTGCTAAAATCCCCTTTAATTTCTTTTGCTTGTTTACCATACTTTTTAACATCATTCATTCAACGCCATAAACCCCAAGCGACAGCAAAAGCAAGTAATAAGGTTAATAAGATAAAACATATTAGACTAAATATTGCCATTATTTTTCAATTTCCTTTCTATTTAAAGTTTTATTTTTCAAAGCTCTTTTTTCCTTAATCTTCTTAACAATAAGTCAAACTAATTTTTCAACTTGAAAAGCAATAAATATCGCACTACCAAATCAATAAACAAACAATCCAAGCAACATAATTGTGGTATTTAAACCAAAAAACTTATACATATCTTTTTCAATAAAATCAATAAATTCACCATTTGTTCCCATTACTCACTTAGTATCCAATAAAGTTAAAGCTCAAAGTATTAAGTTTATAAAGATAAAAACAATGCTAAGCAATATTTTTAACCAATGATTTTTAAATCAATTTTTAATTCTTATTTTTAATTGCATTTTTTCTTTCATTTTTTAACTCCTAATATTTCGTTTTTCTTAGTTGATTTCTAAATCTTAAACTTTCTAACGAAGTATAATTTTCACTTTCAAAGCCTACATAATTAATATTTTTAAATTCATAGATTGCTCCGCACATTTTAGTTTTAAATTTATTAACTGTTGATTTTAAGTACTTTACAAATTCAGAATTTACGGTTCTATTAACAATATTATTCAAAGTATCGGTAAATATTTGTTTTCTAGTAATGGGATTTTGACAATTATATGAGAATTGATAAGCCTTGATATTTAAGTCATACTGGTTTAATGATTTTTCGTTCAGGACATTTTTAGTTATATATTTAGAGCAATATTTTACAACCATTTCATTAGTATTTTCACGAACTCTAATATTTTTATTAATTCCATAAGGTCAAAATTGTAAAATAATTTTATGGGGTATTTTTTCGGTGATTAAAATATGAAAATGAATAACGCCTCTTTTCTGATATTCATAGGTATACAAATACTTAATATTTTTATTTTTAACTTTAAATCAGTATTTTAATTTTTTAAAAAATTTATTTAAATCACGCTTACATTTTCTAATATCAAATTCATTAACATCAGCATAAGTAAGCGTTAAGAATGTAAGTTTTTTACAGTCTCAAAAATTATGATATGCCTTCCGAATAACATTAGATTTTGCACGAATATTGCTATTAAGCAGTTTTGTATCGCAATTACCTTTATTTTTTAAACCGCTAGCATTACGAGTATTTGCTTTGATGCGTTCTAAAGGCATAACAATATTACGAATATATTGACCGTAATAAATGGTTTTCATATAAAAATCAGTCGGATTTTGAAGTTGTAAATTCATATTTTATGCTCCCGCTTTAGATTTTCGCCAGTTGTGTTATTTAATCAAGTAATAGTCGGCTTCGCCGACTAACCCGCTAGCGGGCGGGGCATACGCCTTCCGCACCGCTTCGCAGACCGAAGTGATTATCAATTAACTAGACAAGTTTTTTTGATTTTTTGATAATTCAATTTTTTGCAAGTTAACTATTTTGGGGGTTTTTTCAAAAGTTAATTCGCAACTAAAAAATGATTTAACGTTTTCTTTTAACAGTTTATAAATTTCTTGTTGTTCTAGATTGTTATCATCAATTCATAAAGCCTTTTGTTCACCGGTAGGCTCAAATAAGTCATTTTCATAACGCAAAAATTCGGCAGAATAACCCGACATCATAGAGCCATCTTTATTTTTAAATATTTTTCTTTTTATACTAACTAATTTAACTTTAAACATTATTATCTAAATTCCTTTTACTTTTATTTTTTAAAATTTTTTTAATATGATTAATAAATTTTTTCTCACAAGCAACATGCAAATATCGTTTATCACTAAATAGATGTAAACACCAGCGACATATTTTATATAATTTATCTTTCCTTTCAAAATTTAAAAACCCTTTTCATCGCAAGAATTACAGATTCCAACTGTATTTTTATTACCAATGACATAGCTTTCGCTGTCGCATTCAATACAAAATATTACTGCCAAAAGAAAACACCCCCTAAAAGTTTGTAGAAAACAAAATCTTGTCATATGTATATGGTTTCTACAAAAAATTTTAAAATATGTACTATAGCACAGACATATGTTAGTTTCAAGAGGTTTTTAAAAGTTTATTTAAAAAATTGAATGGGGTGTCTTTTATTGTTCAATGATTCCTTTGGAAGTTATAAAAGTAATAATATTCATTTAAATAAATTTGTAATTCATTAGTATTAAATCTTTTAATATCATCTAACAATAATAAATTATTATAATTTTTATGAAATCTTTCTATCTTACCGTTACTTTGTGGTGAACGAATTGGAGTAGTTTCGTGTATTATCTTATTATCTTTTAAATATTTACTAAAAGGTCTTTCTTTTATCTTATATTCATTTTTATTACTTCAATTAGTAGTAGTGAATTCAGGAGCATTATCAGTTCTAATTCGTTTAACTTCTATTCCAAACTTTTTAAAATCATATATTGCTCTTTGTACAGCATTAATAGCATTATTAGTTCCTAAACTATCATAAACATAACCAAATACTATGCGTGTCATTTCGTCAATAAAATCATAGACATACATATTTTTTTCTACCGGATATTTTAACTTGGAAAAGTGTTTAGCATCCATTTGTATTAATCCTATTTCTTTTACTTCATAACGGTGATAATAGCGTTTGTTTTCCTTATTTTTTTGTCTAATTCTATCATAGCGAGGGTCATTTTTAATTCAACGATAAAATGTTCTGATATTTCTTGGTAAATTATATTTATGGGCGTCATGTTCACCTCTAAGGAGATTATTATATAGCGACCAAACACCACCCGCTTTGATATTTTTGTATTTGTAAAATAAATCACATACTTTTTTACGACTTTCAATGTTAAATTGATAATGTGGATTCAGCGGTTTTGTTGATTTAATTATTAAATTACTAAAATCATTTTCATAGTAACCAGTAATAATTTTTTTAGCTCAGCGATAAAAAGTTATGTCAATATTGTGAAAGTGTTTTCTAATTAATGATTTTAAAGTAATTTTTTCGGTATAAGCTTGCTTGCAGAGGTTTAAATAACTATTAACTCGTTTTTTAGTTTTATGATAGTTTTTATCTCGGTAAAAACTCTTTAATCAGCATTGTAAGCGTGCTTCTAAATCTGATAATTCGTTTTCAGCGATAATATATTTCATTGTTTATAATCCTGCTTTCTATTTAATTGTTTTTGTTGATTTTTTAAAGGTCATATTTAATTTTAGTAGACATTTTTATTTAATTATTTTATAATTAATTTATATTAATTAAGCTTTACAAATTTGAGAAAGGTTGTTGATTATTTGGTAAATTTTATTAATTCCTGAATTGTAAATATAAATGGGACAGTTTTTTAAAATAATTGTATTAAATCTATTGGTCTTTTATAAGATAATGATTTTCTGGGTGTAGAATTAATTTGAAATGCTATAGAATTTAAGTCTTTTTGTTTATATGAAGATAAATCAGTAGATTTTGGTAAATATCTTCTTAAAATACCATTATTGTTCTCATTTAAACCTCTTTGACAAGGTTTTCCGGCATCTGCAAAATAAATTTTAACATTACAATTTTTTTCAATTAATTTTCATTTACTAAATTCTTTACCACGATCAAAAGTAATGGTTTTAATTGTTCCTGGTATTAATTTTGAAATAAATTTTATTATACTTTGTGTAATACTTTCTGCTTTATGATTTTTAGTTTTCAAAGGAATTGTGGTTTTTGATCATATATCAGCTAAAGTAATAATAGAACTTTTATGATCTTTACCAACGATAGTATCTCCCTCTAAATGGCCAAATTCTTGTATATTTTTAATATTTGGAATGATTAAATTTCTTTCATGAATAGATTTACAATTATTAATTCTGCCCCTAGTTTCTTTTTGTTTATGAGGTTTATTTTTGCCTTTTCTCAATAAATTTTTTTCATCAAAACCCATTCGATTTGTTTTAAACATGTTATATAAAGTTTTTGTTGAAATATTTTTTATTTTATTTTTCTTTAAAAAATCAGCAATTATATCAAGAGCATAATTTTTAGTAATTAACAAATGATTGATAGTATTAATTTCTGTTAAAGTTAAAATTATTAATTTTCTACCTGCATTTTGTTTATTTTTTTGAACTTGATTCAATATTTCTAATGGTAATAAGTTTTGATTTAATAATTTACAAACTCTGTGTACAGTTGATTTACTATAATCAATTGCTTTTGCTATTTTACGAATAGAAAATCCATAACTTTTATATTCTTTTATTGCTATTATTGATTCAATAGTCAGATACTTATACATTGTGCTAATTCCTTTCTTTTCTTAATTATAGAATTAACACAATTTGTTTTTTATATAAGTGTCCTTTTTAATTTTACATTTCAGGATTAGTAAAAATTCACGAAAAGGAAGTTGACTAATATGAAAAAATTAATAGGATTAATAGGAACAATAACCATCGCCGGAAGCGGAATGGCAGGACTTGTTGGAAACGCACCAGCTATAGCAAAAAATAATATTAATTATCAACAAACAAATAATTTAGAAAATTTAAGTAGAAATAAAAGAAACATATTTGATGATGTTAAAAATTGATTTGATAACGCTGGTAAAGATACAGCATATTGAATAAATGATAAAATAAAAATTTACAATGTAATAAAAGAATTTCATCCCGGAGTTAAAAATGTTGACAAAATGCTTTCAGATTGTTTTGGTAGTGTAGAAGCAGCAAAAAATGTAGGAATTGCCACTGGAGGCGGAGCAGCAGCAGGAGCAAGCGGGGGGGGGGGCTATTGGAGCAGTTGCTGGTGGCGCTGCTGGTGTTGCTGCTTCTACAATAACTTGTATTGTCAATCATTAATTTATTTATATTGTAATTTATAAAATAAAATATTTTTTAATAAACTTTAAAGAATAACAGAAAGAATATTATGAAAAAAATATTAAGTATTTTAGAAATAATGTTTTAAAGTTTAAATTTATTATTTTAAAATAAGAAGAATGTTCAAACCAGTAATTAATTAAAATTACTGGTTTCTATTTTGTCAAAATAGAAAAGAGAAAAAAATAAAAATTGCTTATTTGTTTAAGGGTATAGAGTTATTTTAATTATTTTTTAATTCTGCTTTAAAAGATAATATTTTTATTGGAGTAGTAATTGTTTTGTTGGCAATTTTAACATGAATATTTGAAGCAATAAATTCTGTTTTATCAAACATTTTGTCATTTTTTATTGTAATTTTTAAGCTTTTAAGTTCGTTTCATACTATATCATTTTTCTCAAAATCTAAATCTTTTAAACCACAATTAAGTCTTCAATTTTCTTTACAACTGCTAGTTCCGTCATATTTTAATCACTTTGGAATATTAATAATTTCTTCTTCTTTGGTACTATAAAAATTTATTGTATATTTATCGTTATATTTATATGTAATTTGAATTTTAACATTTGATAAATTTAATTTGTTAATTATTAACAGTTCGGCCGGTGACAATTGGTCTGGTTTATTTGAACAAGCAGTTATAGATAATATTGTTAACCATAAACTAACTATTATATTTAAAATTTTCATTTTTTAACTCCTTTTATTTGTTTGAATTATAATTTTACACAAAAATTCTTAATATCATTAAAAAGATGGCAAAACCGATTAAAAATTGAAAGGTGTAATAAAAGGCTGGTACTGTTTTAAAAACTGGAAAAATTGCGGTTGAAAAGTTAACTGTTGCTTTTGCGATAATTGCTAACGGTCGCAAAATCGTCATGATTTGTGAAGCAGTGAGTATTCAATTTATCATTTTGATGCCAGCGTTTTGAATGGCACATCCAATATCATTAAAAGTTGGTATTCATCGTCCAGAATATTTGCAATTTGCTGGCGAAATTAAGTCATCTCATTCACTGTTATTTAAACTATCGGGGATAAAAGCTGTTGAATTTAATACATTAAAATCATAAATTTTAAAATTGTAGTTATAGATGTTACCTTTGTGATAAAGTGGAAAAGTTAAGGTAAAAATATTAATACCGTAACGAATATCAATATCGGTGTTGAGATAATTAATACTGTTAGCAGTCTTGCTGGTTGGCAAGGTAATCAGTTTATTATCATAAGATTTAAGAACATTAAAATCAATTTGATAAATGCTATTGGTATTGTTAATAGCATTGTAATTATCTTGGTGCATTTTTTTGTCAAAAGTAAAGAAATAACTTCTTAGTAATAATTCTGAGTTTCCTATAATATTTACTAAGTATTTTTTGGGATAAAAGGTAATTAAGGAACGATAAAAGAAACCGATTTGAATAAAGTAATCCTTCTTATAGTTTTCTATACCCTTAAAATCAATTTCAGTATGAGTTTTTTCGTCCATATCAAAAGTAGCATAAAATAAACTAGCAAAGAAGTTTCCAAGGATTTCATAGATTTCATCAAAAATATTTTTGTAATCACTGTTATTAATACTAGGAATGTTGTTTTTAAAATAAAGGTAAATGTCATTTCGTAAATCGGGGTCATATCGTAGAAAACTAAATTTAACACTAAGATAATTTAATGTTCCAAAAAGGTACTTAATTAGATAATAATCGTTAGTATTTGCAGTGTCATATTTTCAAATTTCGCTTTCACCGTGTAATAATTGTAAATAGTTATTACCTGCAATTAAGGTTTTATTAAAAGCTTTAATTTTTAAAACATTTTCATTTATTTTATCTTCACTAGTAGAACTTTTGTGATAAAAATAGCTTTCACTTTTAAAGCCGTGATTTTTAATCGTAAATTCTTTGTAATAACCTTTTTCTAAGGTGTCAATGAAATTAAATATTGGCGTTCAATATAAATAAGAATAATTGAATTTGTCAAAATCACCACGATGAATCATTAAATAGTTAAGGTTATCAATAACATCGCTATATTTATGTTTGCCATCAAAATTAGTGGTTGTTTCTGGTAAATCAATATCAGTTGTTGGTTTGATTTGTGCTTCTGCTTTAAAAGATAATATTTTTATTGGAGTAGTAATTGTTTTGTTGGCAATTTTAACATGAATATTTGAAGCAATAAATTCTGTTTTATCAAACATTTTGTCATTTTTTATTGTAATTTTTAAGCTTTTAAGTTCGTTTCATACTATATCATTTTTCTCAAAATCTAAATCTTTTAAACCACAATTAAGTCTTCAATTTTCTTTACAACTGCTAGTTCCGTCATATTTTAATCACTTTGGAATATTAATAATTTCTTCTTCTTTGGTACTATAAAAATTTATTGTATATTTATCGTTATATTTATATGTAATTTGAACTTTAACATTTGATAAATTTAACACATAAGTTTCTTCGCTTTCTCTTTTATTTCTAATTAATGATTGTGTTGTTGTTTCATTATTGTTAATGTTTTGGGGAATGGTAAAAATGTTATTGAAACTAATAATTAACACGGTAAATATTTTCATAAACATTTTTATCACTCCTTTTTAAAATATTTTATTTTTCATTGTTCTTTTGGTTTTAATCTTTTTTAATATAAAACGAATTAAACAGTTCACTATTTCTGTTATGGTTAGTCATACTAAGGAATAACCTATAATCATTAACTTACCAATTGTTCCAAAATTTTTAATAAATTGTTGCAAATTTTCAATATCTGTATGTAATAATAAAACTATACTTAAAGATATGAATATAATGTAATTAAGTATTATTCATCAATATCTTTTTAAAAAATTAATTAACTTGTTTAGTTTCATTTTTTAAGGCTCTTTTAAATTTAATTTTTTGAATCCTGAAATGTAAAATTAAAAAGGACACTTATATAAAAAACAAATTGTGTTAATTCTATAATTAAGAAAAGAAAGGAATTAGCACAATGTATAAGTATCTGACTATTGAATCAATAATAGCAATAAAAGAATATAAAAGTTATGGATTTTCTATTCGTAAAATAGCAAAAGCAATTGATTATAGTAAATCAACTGTACACAGAGTTTGTAAATTATTAAATCAAAACTTATTACCATTAGAAATATTGAATCAAGTTCAAAAAAATAAACAAAATGCAGGTAGAAAATTAATAATTTTAACTTTAACAGAAATTAATACTATCAATTATTTGTTAATTACTAAAAATTATGCTCTTGATATAATTGCTGATTTTTTAAAGAAAAATAAAATAAAAAATATTTCAACAAAAACTTTATATAACATGTTTAAAACAAATCGAATGGGTTTTGATGAAAAAAATTTATTGAGAAAAGGCAAAAATAAACCTCATAAACAAAAAGAAACTAGGGGCAGAATTAATAATTGTAAATCTATTCATGAAAGAAATTTAATCATTCCAAATATTAAAAATATACAAGAATTTGGCCATTTAGAGGGAGATACTATCGTTGGTAAAGATCATAAAAGTTCTATTATTACTTTAGCTGATCTATGATCAAAAACCACAATTCCTTTGAAAACTAAAAATCATAAAGCAGAAAGTATTACACAAAGTATAATAAAATTTATTTCAAAATTAATACCAGGAACAATTAAAACTATTACTTTTGATCGTGGTAAAGAATTTAGTAAATGAAAATTAATTGAAAAAAATTGTAATGTTAAAATTTATTTTGCAGATGCCGGAAAACCTTGTCAAAGAGGTTTAAATGAGAACAATAATGGTATTTTAAGAAGATATTTACCAAAATCTACTGATTTATCTTCATATAAACAAAAAGACTTAAATTCTATAGCATTTCAAATTAATTCTACACCCAGAAAATCATTATCTTATAAAAGACCAATAGATTTAATACAATTATTTTAAAAAACTGTCCCATTTATATTTACAATTCAGGAATAATAAAGCGGATTAATTTTTCAAGTTTAATTGCAAAATATATTGCTCCGCCTCATCAGAAAATAAATATTCCTGCTAACATAATACCACTATTGAATTTACCAAAGAATTTAACCATCTCTTCATTCATAAATTTATTAAATTCATCCCTTGTTCCAGTTATTCATTTAGTATCGATTACTGTAAATGCACAAATTAATAAACTTATAAAGATGAAAATGATACTTAATATTATTTTTAACCACTGTTTTTTAAAAGAATTTTTAATTCTTAATTTTAAAGGCGTTTTTTCTTTTGAATTGTCTTTTTTAAATAATTTTCCTAAAAATTTTTTCATTTTAATTCTCCCTTCATATTTTTTATCGTCCTTTAATCACAATAAATAAAGCAATAAATACACAAGTGACACCAAGAATGGTAAAGATTGGATGTTGCGAGAATGTCCGAGCCATTGGTTTAAATAGTTCTAAAATTGTTAAATTGCTAGTAATAAACTTTTGAAAATTGGCAAGCCCTTCGTTAATATAGTTTGTTAAAGTTTCAAAATGACTACCAGCTAAAAGTCCAAGAACAGTTATTAAGATAAAAATAATAATTAGTTTAAATATTATTAGTTACCTTGTTTTGCTTTTAATGGTTTTATTTGTTTTTTAGCTTTTCCTCACGCACTTAGCCGCCCTTTATTTTTAACGGCATATTGGCGTTGTTTTTCTAAATTAACTTGTTGACTACCAAATCCAAGAATAATTGCCATAAGAAATTCTACAGCCAGCGTTAAGAATAAAGGAAATATTAGTTGAATATTCGTTCCTGGCACTTCAAGGCTTCAAATTAAATCAAAAACTTTATAAAGCATTTGGGCGAGAAAGTCGGCCATTTTTGCGAGATTTTCCATTTTTTATTATTCCTTTTCTTTCATTTTTCTTAAAAATTTGCTGAATTTATCCATTTTTAAGTATTCTAAGTCTTCTAAATCAATTGCTGTGTCAGTATAGTATTTGTCTTCATAGTCAGGATTTACTTTTGCATTTAAGTAATCTCTTAAAAATGCTAGATAAAAAGAATTGTAAGTGTTTAATATTGGTAGAGGAATTTTTAGTTTAAAAAAATAAATATCAAGTTCAGGAATATCACGATATTTAATGCGACGGCCCCTTTTATTATTTTTAGCATCAATTAAGGTGTTTCGTCAGCGTTCATATTCTTCAATGCTCGTAAAGGTGCCATAAATGACTTTTAAGTAGGGGCGAAAAATATTAACTGGTTTTTTGCGAATTCCCACAATCACATTGTTGGCAATATCACGAACTTTAACTCAAATATGTTTATCTCTTTGACCGCTAGCCAACACAATATGACCAAAATGTCGTGCTAGAGCGAAATATTCTTGAATACCGGTTTCTTCGTTTTTGGTATTATTTTTTTCTCAATCAGTTCCTTCTAAAAATAAATTAGTTTCATCTCACAAAAGTAAGGTTTTGTCCGGCAATACCGGATAATCAAAGTCTAACAATCCCATATGCCCTAAACTTAATTTTTGGGTTTCTAGTAATGGAAATGTTGATGCGATATGATATTTTTTCTTTTTTAGTAATTTTGATGCGTATACTAGAAAGGCGGTTTTTCCAGTTCCTAATGAACCAATAACAATATTTAATGGTGAGTTTTTTAAGAAATTAATAACTTTGTTAATTTGTGTTAAATTACTAATTTTAAAAAGGAAAATTAAAATACAACCTGCTAAAAATAAATAGCTCACAATGTTTTTAAAATAACCGTTGTAAATATATCAAATTGCTCCTCAATGTCATAAAATTAAAAATGAGGTGCGATTTAATTCAATAAAATGGTTATTTTTTTCTATTATTCATTTGCAAAATTTCATCTTACACCTCACTTTATTTTTTTATTAGCGTACTGCTCCAAGTAGTTTTTCAAACATTTTAAAGCAAATAAAGAATATTGCCAAAATAAATGGAAAAATGAATATTCAATAGTCAGCAAAGAAGTTACCAACTTGTGGCATATTAACAGCAATAATTTCTCACATTTTAGTAAACGCTGTTATGATCGCATTTCATAATTTAGTCATTGCGTCACTAGCTGTTATTTTTTCTACTGTTACTGGTGTTTCTCCCACTAAGAAAATTCCAATCATATAATCACCCCCTTTCTTTTAATATAACTTCTTGACATTAATTTCGCTTCTATCTAAATACTGATATGGTTTTCCAAAGTAGCATTAGAATAAATCACACCATAATTGCTGTTAAAAATCAAAAAGCAATGTTTGCTATTAAAAGTCAAAGTGGTGCTTCTATTAATTTAATTTCTTTACCACCAGTAACATGCGCCGGGATAGTTGTAATTTGAATAAATAAATCTCAGAAAGTTTGTTTAATTTGTTCTCAATTAAATTCTTTTAAATTTATTGTCATTTTTTATCTCCCAAAAATCATTTTTATTGGTAAATACATAATTGAGATTAATGCGAAAATAAAAGTAATTATAATAATTAATTCGGCAATAAACGCAACTTGTGTAGGCATTTTTTCTATCGGAACAAACAGTTTTAAGAATTCCATAATAATTTCTCAAAACATTATTTTTCATCCTCGTTATTTTCTTTTGAATTAGGAGCTTTAACTCATTCTTTAAAGCGAGCAATAAATACTTTTTCGTCTTTTGTAAAATTACCAGAATTATTTTTAATGGCATTTTTATATTTAATTCGCATTTTTATTTTGGCATAAATTTTATAAGCAAAATATGCCGATAGCATTATGCTGATAATAATAAATATTAGTCCAATTGCAATATTCATTTTTAAACTCCTTTAAAATAGTTATAATTTGTATCTTTTTTATTGTTTTCTTTTTCGACAATGAAGAAACTTAATAATTCTTGTCCTTTAATTAACTTGGTTTCTTGCTCTGGTTGATTAATTGAAATTACTTGGTATTCATTATTCTTGATTATTCCGATGCAAATTGAATTTTCATATTTTCCTTTATAAACAAATCGTTTTGGAAACCAAATACCGATTTGTTTATTAAATCACGGAATTTTTGGTGCCTTGATTAAAATTGCGTTTTGAGTTTCTTTTAAGAGATATTTTTTAGTATTTAAGAAAATGTTTTCAATTTTTTTCATAGTAAATTACCTTTCTTATTTGTTATAAACTAAGTTATTTAACTAAGTTTTTTAAACATTCATATATCGCAGATTTGAATGTTTAACAATTTTTGTTAGTAAACTTCGTTTACTAATTAACTTAGTTTGATTTCATTGGTGCAAAAAAATATAAAGCATAATTAAAAATAATAAGTGTTAATTTAACCTTATATTTCTTGCAATAAATAAATGAGCTCATATTTATTTATTGATTTTGTGTAAAACTAACATAAGTGTGTGCTTTACACAAAAAATTTTAAAATAAGTATTGCATTTGTGTTAAAAACATATTATTATTATCTTATGCTATCAATAGTCTATAGACAGCAACGGGGAAACCTTAATTATGTTGCCGAGGATTAAAAGGTATAGGATTTTGGATTACAAAAACTCTTTTAAACTCGGTATTACATACCGAGTTTTTTTATGTAAGATAGATATTGATTTCAGGATTAAACGGTTATGTTTAAGAAATTAGGAAGGGGTGGATGAATGCGACCAGCAATAGAAACTAAAAATAATATTGTTCAAGAGATTAAAACAAAGATTGCATCGTCAAAGTCAATAACTATTATTCATTATCATGGATTTTCTGTTCAAGATTTAACTAATTTAAAGTTACAGTTAAGAAGTGAAGATGCTAGTTTAAAAATTTATAAAAATACATTAGTAAGAAGAGCATTACAAGAGTTAAGTGTTAATAATTTAGATGATGTCTTATTAGGCCCTAATGCATTAGTGTTTTCGGCAACTGATGAAATTGTAGGCCCAAGATTATTAGCTAATTTTGCTAAGGAACATAAAAATTTAGTATTAAAAAGTGCTATTTTGGATGGTAAAGTAGTGTTATATGATGAATTACAAGTATTAGCCACATTGCCTTCAAAAAACAGCCTTATTTCAATGTTTGCTTCAGCAATTATTAGTCCATTAATTAATGTTGCTTTAGCAATTAAAGCCATTGCTGATAAACAACTAACAGAATAAACTGATATATAAAAATAAAAGGAGAGAATTATATTATGGCAGAAAATAATCCAATAAAAAAAGATACCCAAGAAGAAATAGAAAATAAAATTAACGAAGAAAAAACTGGTAGTGTTAAAAAAGGTAATAAAATAACAAAACAAGATATTATCGCTTCGCTAGCAGAGATGAAATTAATTGAACTAAATGAATTAGTAAAAGCAATTGAAGAACATTTTAATGTTACTGCTAGTGCACCAGTGATGATGCAAGCAGCTTCACAGGGTGATGGTAATGTTGCACCGACAGAGGTAAATGTTATTTTAACTAAACTTGGTGATTCTAAAATTGCAGTTATTAAAGCAGTAGCCGAGATTACCGAAAAACCTTTAATGGAAGCTAAAAAATTAGTTGAGGGTGAAAATCCAGTAATTAAAGAAAAAGTTAAACCAGAAGAAGCCGAAAAAATTAAGGAAAAACTTGTTGCTGCTGGTGCTGGGGTTGAAATTAAATAAATTTTAAAAATAACTAAAAAAGTATTTACATCTTATATTAGGATATGTTAATATAAAGGTGTCCTATTCAAGGACATTCTACACAAAAATGTCCGATGACTAAGATAAAGGCGTGCGATATTAATTCGCACAGCACTGTTTTAAGTAGCTTAGTCCTGTGCGGTATTGGGGTATCCGAAATGTTCCTCACTAAAACCTAGCAAAGGTATATTTGCTAGGTTTTTTGTTTGTCAAATAATGGGCGGATTATCGTTATCTTGAAAAGATGTTTCAACTTTAAATATTATATGATTATTTTGACATTTTTGTGTCATAATTGTTGTAGTTAAGATTGTATAAATAACTAAATAATTCAAAGTGAGGAATAATGATGAGTAAGTTTTTATTTTATAAACCATTATTAGTAATTGCTTCGTTATTTATTAGTACTAATGGTACAAAATTTTTATTTGCTAATAAGTTAACTGGAAATAAATGCCAAATTGTAAAGTTAAGTGTAACTAAATTATTTTTCTAACCAAATATTCGATTGGCGAAAGATAATTTAGTATTTTTCTTGGTCTTTGGTTTAAAGACAATATAAATTTATGAACTGCATTTTTAGTAGTGTTTGAAAAATTAAATTTTTTAGGAAATTTTTCTCTAATTAAACCATTAGTATTTTCATTAGTACCTCTTTGTCAAGGTGAATATGCATCAGCAAAATAAATTTTCACATTTAAATTTTTTTCAAGTTGTTGTCAATTAGCAAATTCTTTACCCCTATCAAATGTTATAGTCTTAACAAGATTATTTGGAAGAATTGATAAATAATGACTAATATTTTTGTTAATAACTTTAGTAGTTCTATTTTCAACTAATATTGCTAAAGTAAATCTTGATGTTCTTTCAACTAAAGTTATTAAACATGATTTACTTTTACCTCGTGATGATACTACAGTATCACCTTCTCAATGGCCAAGAGTTATGCGATTATTAACATTTCGTTCTTTAATGGATTTACCATTAAATTTACCCCGATTTTCTTGAGATTTTCGTTTCTTACCTTTTCTTCTTAAATTTTTACTAGTAACCTTTTCAAGTAATCCAGAATAAATTCAATTGTAAATTGTTTTAAAACTAATAATTCATTCTTGATGAAAATTTTTAATTCTGCCATAAATTTGTTCAGGCGATCAACCTAATAATAATTTTTGTTGTACATATTTTACTAATTCTCTATTTTTAAATTTATGAAAATAAACATGTAATTGTTTTCTATTTTCTGCTTTATTTTGTGCAATTAATGAAAAATAATGATTATTATCTTTATTTCTATTAACTTCTCGATTAATAGTACTAATACTTCGATTAAGATTTTTAGCTATTTCACTAATTTTTACCTGAATTGTAAATATAAATGGGACAGTTTTTTAAAATAATTGTATTAAATCTATTGGTCTTTTATTAAGATAATGATTTTCTGGGTGTAGAATTAATTTGAAATGCTATAGAATTTAAGTCTTTTTGTTTATATGAAGATAAATCAGTAGATTTTGGTAAATATCTTCTTAAAATACCATTATTGTTCTCATTTAAACCTCTTTGACAAGGTTTGCCGGCATCTGCAAAATAAATTTTAACATTACAATTTTTTTCAATTAATTTTCATTTACTAAATTCTTTACCACGATCAAAAGTAATAGTTTTAATTGTTCCTGGTATTAATTTTGAAATAAATTTTATTATACTTTGTGTAATACTTTCTGCTTTATGATTTTTAGTTTTCAAAGGAATTGTGGTTTTTGATCATATATCAGCTAAAGTAATAATAGAACTTTTATGATCTTTACCAACGATAGTATCTCCCTCTAAATGGCCAAATTCTTGTATATTTTTAATATTTGGAATGATTAAATTTCTTTCATGAATAGATTTACAATTATTAATTCTGCCCCTAGTTTCCTGAATTGTAAATATAAATGGGACAGTTTTTTAAAATAATTGTATTAAATCTATTGGTCTTTTATAAGATAATGATTTTCTGGGTGTAGAATTAATTTGAAATGCTATAGAATTTAAGTCTTTTTGTTTATATGAAGATAAATCAGTAGATTTTGGTAAATATCTTCTTAAAATACCATTATTGTTCTCATTTAAACCTCTTTGACAAGGTTTGCCGGCATCTGCAAAATAAATTTTAACATTACAATTTTTTTCAATTAATTTTCATTTACTAAATTCTTTACCACGATCAAAAGTAATAGTTTTAATTGTTCCTGGTATTAATTTTGAAATAAATTTTATTATACTTTGTGTAATACTTTCTGCTTTATGATTTTTAGTTTTCAAAGGAATTGTGGTTTTTGATCATATATCAGCTAAAGTAATAATAGAACTTTTATGATCTTTACCAACGATAGTATCTCCCTCTAAATGGCCAAATTCTTGTATATTTTTAATATTTGGAATGATTAAATTTCTTTCATGAATAGATTTACAATTATTAATTCTGCCCCTAGTTTCTTTTTGTTTATGAGGTTTATTTTTGCCTTTTCTCAATAAATTTTTTTCATCAAAACCCATTCGATTTGTTTTAAACATGTTATATAAAGTTTTTGTTGAAATATTTTTTATTTTATTTTTCTTTAAAAAATCAGCAATTATATCAAGAGCATAATTTTTAGTAATTAACAAATGATTGATAGTATTAATTTCTGTTAAAGTTAAAATTATTAATTTTCTACCTGCATTTTGTTTATTTTTTTGAACTTGATTCAATATTTCTAATGGTAATAAGTTTTGATTTAATAATTTACAAACTCTGTGTACAGTTGATTTACTATAATCAATTGCTTTTGCTATTTTACGAATAGAAAATCCATAACTTTTATATTCTTTTATTGCTATTATTGATTCAATAGTCAGATACTTATACATTGTGCTAATTCCTTTCTTTTCTTAATTATAGAATTAACACAATTTGTTTTTTATATAAGTGTCCTTTTTAATTTTACATTTCAGGTTTCAAAAGAATTGTGGTTTTTGATCATATATCAGCTAAAGTAATAATAGAACTTTTATGATCTTTACCAACGATAGTATCTCCCTCTAAATGGCCAAATTCTTGTATATTTTTAATATTTGGAATGATTAAATTTCTTTCATGAATAGATTTACAATTATTAATTCTGCCCCTAGTTTCTTTTTGTTTATGAGGTTTATTTTTGCCTTTTCTCAATAAATTTTTTTCATCAAAACCCATTCGATTTGTTTTAAACATGTTATATAAAGTTTTTGTTGAAATATTTTTTATTTTATTTTTCTTTAAAAAATCAGCAATTATATCAAGAGCATAATTTTTAGTAATTAACAAATGATTGATAGTATTAATTTCTGTTAAAGTTAAAATTATTAATTTTCTACCTGCATTTTGTTTATTTTTTTGAACTTGATTCAATATTTCTAATGGTAATAAGTTTTGATTTAATAATTTACAAACTCTGTGTACAGTTGATTTACTATAATCAATTGCTTTTGCTATTTTACGAATAGAAAATCCATAACTTTTATATTCTTTTATTGCTATTATTGATTCAATAGTCAGATACTTATACATTGTGCTAATTCCTTTCTTTTCTTAATTATAGAATTAACACAATTTGTTTTTTATATAAGTGTCCTTTTTAATTTTACATTTCAGGATAAAAAATCTTATAAACATGTTTTCTATAAAAATCAAATTTAATCTCGGTAGACATTTTTTACTTATTTATTAATATATTTTGTAAAGGAGGATTGATTGTTCAATAAATTTTATTAATTAGCAAAAATTCACATAAAGGATTTGATTAAATTATGAAAAAATTACTAGCAATTTTAGGAACAATAACAATATCAGGAAACGCGATAGCATGCCTTGTTGGTAATGCTCCCGCTCCAACAAAAAATGAAATTAATTCTTTACAAACAAATAATTTAGAAACTTTAAATAGAAATAAAAGAGACTTGGGTGCTACAGCTATTATTACCGGTATTGCAATTGGTCTTTCTTTACTTAGTTCTGGTGTTGCTATTACTGATTCTTATAACAAGGATGGCGTAGCAAAAAAAGTTATAGATGGGTACGGAGAAAATTATGTTAGAGGTGCTGGTAAAACAACAGATTCAGATGGTTCAACTATTTGATGACCTGATGCATCATAATTATTCAAACTTCTATAAATTAGGTTGTTAAAAACTTTTGTAATGTTTGAAATGGAGTTTTAGTGTTTAATGACGAATGGCCACGCTCAAAGTTATAAAAATAATAATATTTGTTTAAATAATGTTGAAGTTCATTTTGATTTAACTTTTTATTCTTAGCATAAAATAATTTAGTATAGTGTTGATGAAACCGCTCGATTTTACCGTTACTCTGAGGAGAACGGATTGGTGTCGTCTCGTGAACAATTCTATTTTTCGAAAGAAAGGTTGTAAAAGGCCTTTCTTTTACTTTGTATGATTTTTTATTACTTCAATTAGTAGTAGTGAATTCTGGAGCATTATCAGTACGAAGGCGTTTAATGGTTATGCCAAGTTCACGAAAATCTTTCATTGCTCTTTGTACAGCATTAATAGCATTGTTAGTTCCTAAACTATCATAAACATAACCAAATACTATGCGTGTCATTTCGTCAATGAAATCATAAATATAATATTTTTTATCAACCGGAAAATTTGCTGGGGTAATAATTTTAGCATCCATTTGTAAAAGACCAATCTCAGAGACTTCATAACGCTTAAAATGGCGTTTAGTTTGTTTGATTTGTTGTTTTAATTCTTTTCAACGAGGGTCGGATTTAATTCAATGATAAAAAGTTTTGATGTTTTTCGGAACTTCTGAATTTTTAATATCTTGAAAACCAATTTTTAAATTGTTAAATAAAGACCACATTCCACCGGCTTTGATATTTTTGTAATTAAAATATAAATCGCATACTTTTTTGCGAGAATTTAAACTATATTGATAATTAAGATTTTGTGGTTTTGTAGTTTTAAACAATAACAAATCTAAATTGTCAGAATAATAAGCGGTCATAATTTTTTCTGCCCAACGATAAAAGGTTTTCGTTGCATTCTTAAAATATTTTTTAATAAGTTTTGTTAAAGTTGTTTCTTCTATATAAAAATAAGTGCATAAATTTAAATAGGCAGTAATGCGTTTTTTAGTTTTATAGTAATAAGGATTACGGCAATTAGCACTTAATCAGCTTTGGATTCTTGCTTTTAAATTCGCTAAATCAGCTTGGGAAATAATATATTTCATTTTTTTAAACTCCTTAAATTAAGAAAACCGTATTACAAAAAATACGATTTTCAAAAATATTTATTAAATTACTAAATTAATGAGGCATTTCCGCTGAGAATGAAGTTATATAATGTTTAAAATCGTGTAGTTTATCCACTAATCCAATTGTAATTTTTACATTGACAATTTCTGATATAGTATAAATATCTGTTTTAAATCCACTACCAGGAGTATTAAAAGATTGTAATGTTCCATTTTTTTTATAAAAATTAAACGCAGAAATTCAGTTTTTATAACCAAACAAACGAAATCGGTTGGGATATTCAAGCTCAACATCACTAGGTCAAGTAAAACCGCTTTCACTTATATCTAATCAATAATCACCATGATGAATTAATTTAGTTTTTTTCAAACTGGGAAATTGCAGTTTTTTTTCAAAAATACTAGGACTACATCCAAAAATAAACATTATACAAACTGAATTTAAAGCTAATAAAAATTTTCGCATAAAGAAAAATCCTCCTTTCAAAGGAATTATATTATAAAAAATAATGGCAATATTTAAGAAAACTTTTTTAATATCATTAATAAGATTGCTAATGGCACTACAAATTCAAATAACATCTGAAATGCTGGAATAACTTCAAACACCGGAAAGGCGGTTTTGGTAAAATTAATCGTCGTTTTAGCAATATCAGCAATAGGGCGAATTAAAAGATTAATCCCAGAAAGACCAAGTAATCAATTCAACATACTAACAGAAGCATGCTGAATTCCACACGATACTGCATTAAATAAACCTCAATAAGAACAGCTGGGTATAGGAATTAAGTCATCCATATTGCCACTTATTCCGCCACCAATAAAAGCTGTTGAATTCAAAATGTTAAAATCGTATAAAAAATAATGATATTCAGTGCTTTCATTTTTCTTTTTATATAGCGGAAAAGTCAGTGTAAAAATATTAATTCCATACATCACATCGACTTTAGCGTTATAAAAATGCAGTTTATTATTAGTGGTGTTTCATAATTGGTTATCATATGCTTTTAAAACATTAAAATCTATTTGATAAGAACTTTTACCAGTATTAAAACCATTGACAATTTGTTTATCTTTAACAAAGAAATAAGAACGAAAAATCATATTCTTACTATTTTCGATTGTTGAACCAAAGTTAATTAAATACTGTTTGGGATAAAAAGTAATTAAGGAACGATAGAAAAACCCCATTTGTAAAACATTTTCAGGGATTTGTTGCATCCCTTTGTAATCTAATTCTACATAAGTAGAAGCATCTGTATCAAAACTCGCATAAAAGAATTGTACAAAAAACTCACCTAAAACTTTATAAATTTTATTAAATAAATCATTAATGAAATCAATAGTTAAATCTTTTTGATAATGAAGCATAAAATCTTTAAAATCAAATTTTAATTTATCATCATAGCGTAAAAAATAGAAGGTATTACCATAATAATTAACTTGTCCAAAAAAGGTATTAATAAAATCTCTTCCAAAACTTGTTCGCGAGCCAGATTTTCAAAGCGATTTACCATTTTCTAAAAACTCATTATGACCCACAATGCTACCGTGCTCCGTTTTTATAGTAATAACATCACCAAAACTAGAAAAGGAAAGTTCTCTAAAAATAACTTTTTCCATCATATCAGGTTTAGGATACGAATTTTTGCGACTTAAACTAAATTTACTATTTTGTTTAAAACCATTTAATTTAATTGAAATTTCACTCATATATTTAAAATTATCGTCAAAGAAATTAAAAATGGGTACTCAATATAAATAGCTATAATTAAATTTATCAAAATCTCGGCGTTGTATCATTAAATAATCTAATTTATCTTGAAACTGATTATATTGATATTCACCATCATTTTTAGTTATTTCCGTAGGCAATGGTTGTTCGTTATCTTTTTCTGGTAAAGGGGGCATTTCCGCTGAGAATGAAGTTATATAATGTTTAAAATCGTGTAGTTTATCCACTAATCCAATTGTAATTTTTACATTGACAATTTCTGATATAGTATAAATATCTGTTTTAAATCCACTACCAGGAGTATTAAAAGATTGTAATGTTCCATTTTTTTTTATAAAAATTAAACGCAGAAATTCAGTTTTTATAACCAAACAAACGAAATCAGTTGGGATATTCAAGCTCAACATCACTAGGTCAAGTAAAACCGCTTTCACTTATATCTAATCAATAATCACCATGATGAATTAATTTAGTGTTTTTTAAACTAGCAAACTTTAACTCACAGCTATTACCACATTGATTAGGGTTGGCGGCTCGTTTTTCTCGTTTCATAAAAAATTGTTCCATATTAGGTTTTGATGGTTTTTTTGTATCAAAGAAGGCACCTAGAGGGACTAAACCAATAAAAGCGATAACTAACCACGATATAAATTTATACATATTTATTTGTCCTTTCTTCTGTGTTTAACTTCTTAAAATTAAATATATTGTTGATAAAATACAAATCGTTCCTAAAATTTGGAAAATCGGATGTTGAGAAAATAACCTTATCATTGGTTTAAACAAATCTAAAATTTTAATATTATTTGATAGAACTTTATTAAAATATTCTAAACCCTCACGCACATAGGCTCATAAACCTAAAAAGTCATTTAAAGCAAAAATAGAAAAAACAGCAACAAGAATAAATAAAATTATCAATTTAAACATTTTAAAAACCTACCTTTTTATTCGCCGTCCATGTTGGTTAACTCACGGTCTATTTTTAGGGCTATTACCACTGAATTTCTTAATTGGACCACTAGATGATTGTTTCTTAGTTCCTCAATTAGCAACTGATTTTTGATATTTTTTACGAAAACCAACTTTTGGTCGTTCAATATGAATTCCTAAAATGCCACCAATTACAAGATTGATAACAAGCATAATTAGCGGAAAAATAATAATGCGAATATTTGTTCCAGGAATGGTTAAAGTTCAAATTAAATCAAAAACTTTATAAAACATATCGCCAATCAAACTAGCCATTTTTTCTAAGTTTTCCATTTTTTAAACTCCTTTATTTATTTTTTTTATTCAAATTATTTTTTAACTTAGTAAGTATCTTGCTAAATTTTTCCATTTTTAAATATTCTAATGCTTCAATATCTATCACATTATCATTTCAAAATTTATGCTGATAATTATCATTCAAAGCACGATTACTTAATTCACGCAAGAATGATAAATATTTATTATCATAAAGGTTTAAAATTGACATCGGAATTTTCAATTTAAAGAAATAAATGTCTAATTCCGGAATGCTCCGATACTTGATTTTGCGACCTTTTTTATCATTTTTTGCATTAATTAGCGTTAATCGTCATTGTTCATATTCACTTACCGATTTAAAAGTGCCGTAAATAACTTGTAAATAGGGTCGGAAAATACTAACTGGTTTTTTTCTAATACCAACAATTATTGAATTCGCAATATCACGAACTTTAACTCATATATGTTCAGCTCGTTGTCCACTTGCTAATACGATATGGGTAAATTGGCGAGCCGAAGCGAAATATTCTTGTAAACCTTGGGTTACTCTATCATTTTCTTTATAATCAGTTCCTTCTAAAAATAAGTTAGTTTCATCTCATAACAGTAAATGTTTTTCATCTAAAATCGGATAATTATAATCTAAAAGTGACATATGCCCTAATGAAAGCATTTGTTTATCTGTAATCGGAAAAGTAGAAATCGTTTTTCAACCACTTAATAAGTAAGAAGCTAAAACCATTAAAGCGGTTTTTCCAGTCCCTAAAGCCCCAATTACTAAATTTAAAGGTGAATTTAATAAGAAATTAATAAAACTACGACGAGCAAAGAAATGAGAAATTTTAGTATATAAAATATACAAAGCAATTAATAAATAAATAATATCAAATAACATTCTTCAACTTTGGGGATTATAATAATGCAAAATCGCACCATAAACTCACGCAATAATAAATAAAGTGCGATTTAAAGCCACAAAATCATATAATCTTAAATTTATTTTTTTAAAAAATAGCATCACTTAAATCACACTTTCTTTATTTTTATTATTATCTGCCGGGCATTAATTTTTCAAACATTTTGAAAGCAATTAAAAATAAACCAATAATTACACCAAGCAAGAAAACTCAATATGTAGCAAAGAAATTAACGACATTTGGCATATTACCACCAATAATATCAGTTCAAATATTACCAAATGCTTTAATTAATGCTTTTCATAAGTTAGTAACCGCTTGTTCACCAGTAATTGCTACTGGTGTTGTTGCATCAAGAAAAATTCTAAACATATAATCACCCCCTTTCTAAACAAAATATGATTTAACTTTATAAAATAAAATAACCATAAATAAGATAATGACTACTAATACTATTCAAAACGCAATATTTGCTATTAAAAGTCAAAGTAGTTCTTTGGTTAAATCAATTTCCTTGCCAGAAACTCACGCCGGAATAACTTTAATTTGAATAAATAAATCTCAAAAATACAATTTTGTCATTTCTCAATCTAAATATTTTCAAGCAACTAAAAACATAATAATTACCGCTTAAAAGGTCAAAAGAGTAGAAAAATAATTGCCGAGAAAAGCATTACAATTATTAAAATTGAAAACAAAAATACAACTTGGGGTGGTAAATCGGTAGCCGGATAAATTAATTCAATTAACTCAATAATTATTTTTTTAAACATTTTCTAAACCTACTTTTTAATTTCTTTTTCATCTTGTTCTAATAAATTTCGCTTAAACTTTGCAATAAATATTCGTTGTGAATAAGTAAAATCCTTTGGCAACTGTTTTGCTTCGCTACCATATTTCTTTTTGTCTTTAAAAAACCGATAAATATTAACCGCAATATAGTATGCTAGTAATAATGTTAAAATCGTAAAAAATACTAATCCAAATATACTCATCTTTCTTTTCTCCTTAATTTTCTAATTTTTAATTCTTATTTTAAATTGCAATTTTTCTTTCATTTTTTAACTCCTAATGTTTCATTTTTCTTAGTTGATTTCTAAATCTTAAACTTTCTAATGAAGCATAATTTACACTTTCAAAGTCTATATAATTAATATTTTTAAATTCATAGATTGCTCCGCACATTTTGGTTTTAAATTTATTAACTGTTGATTTTAAGTATTTTACAAATTCAGAATTTACAGTTCTATTAACAATATTATTCAAAGTATCGGTAAATACTTGTTTTCTAGTAATGGGATTTTGACAGTTATATGAGAATTGATAAGCCTTGATATTTAAGTCATATTGATTTAATGATTTTTCATTCAGAACATTTTTAGTTATATATTTGGAGCAATATTTTACAACCATTTCATTAGTATTTTCACGAACTCTAATATTTTTATTAATTCCATAAGGTCAAAATTGTAAAATAATTTTATGTGGTATTTTTTCGGTGATTAAAATATGAAAATGAATAACGCCTCGTTTCTGATATTCATAGGTATACAAATACTTAATATTTTTATTTTTAACTTTAAATCAGTATTTTAATTTTTTAAAAAATTTATTTAAATCACGCTTACATTTTCTAATATCAAATTCATTAACATCAGCATAAGTAAGCGTTAAGAATGTAAGTTTTTTACAGTCTCAAAAATTATGATATGCCTTCCGAATAACATTAGATTTTGCACGAATATTGCTATTAAGCAATTTTGTATCACAATTACCCTTATTTTTAACTCCATCAGCATTACGAGTATTTGCTTTGATGCGTTCTAACGGCATAACAATATTACGAATATATTGACCATAATAAATGGTTTTCATATAAAAATCAGTCGGATTTTGAGGTTGTAAATTCATATTTTATGCTCCCATTTTAGATTTTCGCCAGTTGTGTTATTTAATCAAGTAATAGTCGGCTTCGCCGACTACCCGCTAAGCGGGCGGAGCATACGCTTTCCGCATCGCTTCGCAGACCGAAGTGATTATCAATTAACTGGACAAGTTTTTTTGATTTTTTTCTAATTCAATTTTTTGCAAATTAACTATTTTGGGGTTTTTATCAAAAGTTAATTCGCAACTAAAAAATGATTTAACATTTTCTTTTAACAATTTATAAATTTCTTGTTGTTCTAAATTATTATCATCAATTCATAAGGCTTTTTGTTCGCCGGTAGGCTCAAATAAGTCATTTTCATAACGCAAAAATTCGGCAGAATATCCTGACATCGTAGAGCCATCTTTATTTTTAAATATTTTTCTTTTTATACTAACTAATTTAACTTTAAACATTATTTTTTAAATTCCTTTTATTTTTCTTTTAATTTTGATTTTTTTTAATACAAAACGAATTAAACAGTTCACTATTTGTGTTATGGTTACTCATACTAATGAATAACCTATAATCATTAACCTACCAATTGCTCCAAAATTTTTAATAAATTGGATTGGCAACCCTTTTTAGGACACTTTTTATGTAGACTGGTATTTTCTAAATTCAACGGGAGTTAAATAATTTAAACTGCCATGAATTCGAATATTGTTATATCAATTAACAAAATCAAATAGTTCGCATTTTAGTTGTGTTAAGTTTGCAAATTTTTTACCGTTAATAAATTCGGTTTTAAAGGTTTTGTAAGTTGCTTCAGCAACAGCATTATCATATGGGCATCCTTTGGAGCTTAATGATCTTTTAATTTTAAAGGTTATTAAAATTTCATCAATAATTTTATTTTTAAACTCATTACCACGATCAGTATGAAATAAAGTTATTTTATTTAATGGTCGTGTTATCTTGTGAAAAGCTTGTTGAACTAATTCAGCAGTTTTATTTGGTCCAGCACTATAGCCAATTACTTCGCGATTAAACAAGTCAATTAATAAACAAATATAATGTCATTTAGTGCCAACTTGAACATATGTTAAATCACTAACAACAACTTCATTTGGTTTTTTGTCATTAAATTGACGATTTAAAACATTATTAATTTCGTCATTATTAACTGTTTTTTTATGATTACAATATTTTAACTTGGTGTATTTAGAAACCAAATTATTTTTGATCATAATGAATCGGATTTTTCGTCGTGATAAAATGATATTTTTTCTTATTAAAACAGCTTTAATTTTACGAGCACCATAAATCTTGCGACTTTTATTAAATGCACTGATAACTTCTTGTTCATAATTATTAACATCAAACTTGGTGCATTTATTAGTTTGATAATAATATGTTGATTTTAGTAAACCTAAAATCTTACATATTTTCCTCACTGAATATTTATTTTTGTTGTTATTAATTATTGTTATTTTTTCCCGATTATCAGTGCTGCTTGCTTTAAAATGTCATTTTCCATTCGTAATTGTTGGTTTTCTTTTCGCAAGTAAATTAATTCATTTTCTTCGACAGTGCGATTATCTTTTGCTTTAAATGACCCAGAATTATTATAATTTTTAATTCAACTATAAATAGTTGGTTTTGGTAAATTATATTCTTTCCCTAAATTAATAACACTTTTGTCATTTTTGTATAGCATTACAATTTGTTTTTTAAATTCTTCAGAGTATGAGGTTTTATTTCCCATTTTTATATTCCTTCTTTCTTAATAATTTTGAAGTCTATATAATTATGGTCCAACTTATTGTAGCCTATCCAAATTGTTGCAAATTTTCAATATCTGTATGTAATAATAAAACTATACTTAAAGATATGAATATAATGTAATTAAGTATTATTCATCAATATTTTTTTATAAATTTATTTACAGTTTTCATTTTCTTTTTTTATCCTTTTATTCTTTTTAAAATTAGGAGGTTTTATATGTATTTATTAGATAAATTAGAAGATATTTCAGATAAGATAATTTGCTTTTTAGAAGTTAATCTTAATTATTTTGGCATAACTATTTGAATAGGTTGAATTTTACAAGGAGTTGCTTATTTTTGAACTCCGGATAAAGATAATTCATTTGGACAAGCATTATATGCTATGGTTTGATTTTTTAATTGAAATTTAAAATTTCAAGATTTAAAATGAGTTTATTTATTTAAAGAAGAAGGTTGATTTGTAGTTCAATTTATTATTGGTATTGTTTGAATTCTATATTTAATTTTTTATAGGTTTAAAAAATAAATTTCTTACTTTTTTAGTATGCTTTATTTTTATTTTTTAATATTTTTTTAATATGATTAATAAATTTTTTATCACAAGCATCGTGATTTCCTAAGTTTCTAATATGCAAACACCAACGACATATTTTTATAATCTATCGTTTCTTTCAAAATTAAAACCCCTTTTCATCGCAAGAATTACAGATTCCAACTGTATTTTTATTGCCAACGATATAGCTTTCGTTGTCGCATTCAATACAAAATATTACTGCCAAAAGAAAACACCCCCTAAAAGTTTGTAGAAAACAAAATCTTGTCATATGTATATGGTTTCTACAACCTTATCAAAAGTATGTAATATACCACAGATGTTTTGCACAATCAAGAAAAATCTTAAAAAAGGAGAAATTAATTTATTAATTCTTGTAATTTTTGAAATGGTGATTTATTTTGTAATGCTGAATGACAGCGTTGGAAGTTGTAATAGTAATAATATTGATTTAAGAAATGTTGTAGTTCGTTTTGATTTAGTTTTTTATCCTTAACATAAAATAATTTAGTATAATGTTGATGAAACCGCTCAATTTTACCGTTACTTTGTGGCGAACGGATTGGTGTGGTTTCATGGATAACCCCATTCCTTGAAAGAAAGGCCGTAAAAGGTCTTTCTTTTACTTTGTATGCTTTTTTATTACTTCAATTAGTAGTAGTAAATTCTGGAGCATTATCAGTGCGAAGGCGTTTAATGGTTATGCCAAGTTCACTAAAATCTTTCATTGCTCTTTGCACAGCGTTAATCGCGTTATTGGTTCCTAAACTATCATAAACATAACCAAATACTATCCGTGTTATTTCGTCAATGAAATCATAAATATAATACTTTTTATCAACCGGAAAATTTGATGTGGTAATTATTTTGGCATCCATTTGTAAAAGACCAATCTCGGAAACTTCATAACGCTTAAAATGGCGTTTTGTTTGTTTGATTTGTTGTTTTAATTCTTTTCAACGAGAGTCAGATTTAATTCAGCGATAAAAAGTTTTAATATTTTTCGGAATTTCTAATTTTTTAATATCGTGAAAACCCATTTTTAAATTGTTAAATAAAGACCACATTCCACCAGCTTGAATATTTCTATAATCAAAATATAAATCGCATATTTTTTCACGAGAATTTAAATCATATTTATAACTAATTTTGTTAGGTTTTTTATATTTGAAAATTAAACTATTAAAATCATCATTTTGATAAGCAGTAAGAATTTTATTAGCTCACTGATAAAATGTATTTCGTGTACTGTGAAAATGCTTTTTTACTAATTTATTTAAAGTTATTGGTTCTAAATAAAATTGATTACATAAATTTAAATAACTAGTAACTCGTTTTTTAGTTTTGTGATAATGTTTGTGATTATAAATTGTTCTTAATCAACTTTGGATTTTTGCTTTTAAATCGGCTAAATCAGCCTGGCAAATAACATATTTCATTTTTAAAACTCCTTAAAGTAAGAAAACCGTATTACAAAAATACGATTTTCAATAATATTTATTAAATTACTAATTTTTATTAGGTATTTCAGCAAAGAATGAAGTTATTAAATATTGACTAAAACCTAAATCTTTATTTTTAGAAAATGTAATTTTAACATTAACAATTTTATCAATAGTATATTTATTACTTTCACTTTTACCATTACGCTCATAAAAAATGCGAATGTCTTTAAAACCATCAATCGGTTTATAAGAAGTTAAAGGTTCCGCAGAATTAGAAACATCAAAAGGTAATTCATTTTTAATAGAACTAATATTTAATCATCCGCCTCAATCATTGCTAGTAGAACTCGTAAAATTACTATTCAAAATTTCAATAAAGTTTAATTCATATTTTTTTGCATTATCAGTAATTAGAGTATTGTTACCTCTATTACACCCAGAAATAAACATTATACATACTAAATTTAAAGCTGATAAAAATTTTCGCATAAAGAAAAATCCTCCTTTCAAAGGAATTATATTTTATATAAAAATATTGGAAACACTTAAGAGAACTTTTTAATTATTATTAGTAAAATTGCTAGGGGAATTAAAAACTCAAAAAGATATTTAAATGCCGGAATAACTTCAAATACTGGGAAAGCAGTTTTCGTAAAATTAATTGTTGTTTTGGCAATATCAGCAAGAGGACGAATTAAAAGATTAATTCCAGAAAGACCAAGTAATCAATTTAACACACTAACAGAAGCGTGTTGAATGCCACACGATATGACACTAAATAAACCCCAATAAGAACAGCTGGGCGTTGGAATTAAATCATCCATATTTCCGCTTATTCCGCCACCAATAAAAGCTGTTGAATTCAAAATGTTAAAATCGTATAAAGAATAATGATATTCAGTGCTTTCGTTTTTCTTTTTATATAGTGGGAAAGTTAGTGTAAAAATATTAATTCCATACATGACATCGACTTTAGCATTATAAAAATGCAGTTTATTACTAGTGGAGTTTCATAATTGATTATCATATGCTTTTAACACATTAAAATCTATTTGATAAGAACTTTTACCAGTATTAAAACCATTAACAGTTTGTTTATCTTTAACAAAGAAATAAGAACGAAAAATCATATTCTTACTATTTTCAATTGTTGAACCAAAGTTAATTAAATACTGTTTGGGATAAAAAGTAATTAAGGAACGATAGAAAAAACCCATTTGTAAAACATTTTTAGGAATTTGTTGCATTCCTTTGTAATCTAATTCTATATAAGTAGAAGTATCCATATCAAAACTTGCATAAAAGAATTGTACAAAAAACTCACCTAAAACTTTATAAAGTTTATTAAATAATCCATTAATAAAATCAATAGTTAAATCTTTTTGATAATGGAGCATAAAATCTTTAAAATCAGTCTTTAATTTGTCATCATAGCGTAAAAAATGGAAAGTATTACCATAATAATTAATTTGTCCAAAAAAGGTATTGATAAAATCTCCTCCAAAACTTGTTTGCGAGCCAGATTTTCAAAGCGATTTACCATTTTCTAAAAACTCATTATTACCTCTAATGCTACCATGCTCAGTTTTTATAGTAATAACATCACCAAAACTAGAAAATGAAAGTTCTCTAAAAATAACTTTTTCAATGAAACCAGGCGGATATGAATTTTTGCGACTTAAACTAAATTTACTATTTTGTTTAAAACCATTTAATTTAATTGAAATTTCACTCATATATTTAAAATTATCATCAAAGAAATTAAAAATTGGGACTCAATATAAATAACTATAATTAAATTTATCAAAATCTCGGCGTTGTATCATTAAATAATCAAGTTTATCTTGAAACTGATTATACTGATATTCACCATCCTTTTTAGTTATTTCAGTTGGTAATGGTTGTTCGTTATCTTTTTCAGGTAAAGGAGGCATTTCAGTTGAGAAGGAAGTTATTAAATATTGACTAAAACGTAAATCTTTATTTTTAGAAAATGTAATTTTAACATTAACAATTTTATCAATACTATATTTATTACTTTCACTTTTACCATTACGCTCATAAAAAATGCGAATGTCTTTAAAACCATCAATCGGTTTATAAGAAGTTAAAGGTTCCGCAGAATTAGAAACATCAAAAGGTAATTCATTTTTAATAGAACTAATATTTAATCATCCGCCTCAATCATTGCTAGTAGAACTCGTAAAATTACTATTCAAAATTTTACCAAATTCCAAATCACAACTATCTCCACATTGAGCAGGATTGGTGGCTCGTTTTTCTCGCTTTATAAAAGATTGTTCCATATTAGGTTTTGGTGGTTGTTTTGCGTCAAAGAAAGCACCTAGAGGGACTAAACCAATAAAAGCAATAACTAACCACGACATAAATCTATACATATTTATTTGTCCTTTCTTCTGCGTTTAACTTCTTAAAATAAAGTATATTGTTGATAAAATGCCAATTGTTCCAATGATAATAAAAATTGGGTGTTGCGAAAATAATCTAATCATTGGTTTAAATAATTGTAGAAATTCACTGTTAGCCACAATAACTTTATTAAAATATTCCAACCCTTCATTTACAAAACGCCACAAACCAAGAAATTCATCAGGACGCGTAAAGTTTTGTTAGGTAGGAAAAGGTTTAAATAATTTTGAAAAAAAAGTAATCACAATTTAATTATCATTTTATCTAAAAAATAAGTAATAAAACAAAATATTTAATATATTAACAAACATAATCTTAATAAAAGGTTATAAAAACTCACTAAAATGCTTATAAAAACAACATTAAAATAATTTTTTACAAAAAAAATCATACATAAGAAATATATACTTAATTTGCATATTGAAATAATTTATAGTAAATGATTATTTTTTCTTTTTTTAAAAATACCTAAGAAAACTAAACGCGACCAATTCATCAAAAGCAAAGATAGAAAAGACGGTAATTAAAAGAAAAATTATAACTAGTTTAAACATTATTTCTTACCTCACTCTTTAACAGATTTGTTAGTTCTTGCCTTTCTATAACTTTCTTTGGCTTGCATTCCAATACCTAAAATAGCAACAAAGACAAAGTTAGCAATTAAAGAGATTAAAGGAATAATGATAATCCGAATTCCGGTGCCGGGAATAGTCATACTTCAAATTAAATCAAAAACTTTATAAATAATATCTGCAAAAAATGATGCCATTTTTTCTAGATTTGCCATAATTAAGTATCCTTTCTTAGATTAAAATAATATGATAGTTAATTCCTATCTTTCAAATTACTTTTTAGTAATTCCATAATACGACTAAATTTTTCCATTTTAAGGTATTTTAGTATTTCTAAATCAACTTCAGTAGTTTCATAAAACTTATCTTCATAAGTGTCAACAACAATGCGATTAGCAACGGGGCGTAAAAAAGATAAATACTTATTGTCGTAACACTCTAAAACGGACATTGGAATTTTTAATTTAAAAAAGTAGATATCTAATTCCGGAATATTACGATATTTAGTTTTGCGATCTTTTTTATTATTTTTAGCATCAATTAAACTTGTGCGTCAGCGTTCATATTCTTCTACAGATTTAAAAGTACCATAAACAACTTTTAGGTAAGGGCGAAAAATATTAACTGATTTCTTAGTAATACCAACAATAACCGAATTAGCAATATCTCTGACTTTAACCCAAATATGTTCAGGTCGTTGTCCACTCGCTAAAACAATATGACCAAAATGTCTAACTAGAGCAAAATATTCTTGTAAACCTTGAGTTGATTTATCATTTTCTTTATAATCCGTTCCCTCTAAAAACAAGTTCGTTTCATCTCATAACAATAAATGTTTTTCTTCTAATATTGGATATTCATTATCCAATAACGACATATGTCCCAAAGATAACATTTGTTGGTCTAAAATTGGAAATGTTGAAGCCGTCTTTCATTTTTTCTTACCTAAAAGTTTTGAAGCAAAAACTAATAAAGCGGTTTTACCAGTTCCCAATGAACCAATCACAATATTTAATGGTGATTTGAATAAAAAATTAATAAAAGATTTACGATTAACCCATTGCATAAATTTAGTAATTAAAATTAAACAATTTAAGATAATACCGATGATATGAAAAAATGAAACTCAATATTGTGGATTAATAACAACAAGAAAAGCATAATAATATCAAGAAATAATAAAGAAAGTGCGATTTAAGCTAACAAAGTCATTGATTTTTTCACAGATATTTTTTAGAAATTTAAGCATTATCGCACTCCTTTATTTTTTTTAATTACTATTAACGAACTCTTAATAGTAGTTTTTCAAACATTCCAAAAGCAAATAAGAATAATCCAACAATTGCCGGAAATAAAAAAATTCAATAAGTAGCAAAGAAATCTACTACTAATGGCATTTGCCCACTGATAATGTCGCTTCAGATTTTTCCAAAAAGTCCTACCATACTATTTCACAAATTACTAATGGCTTGTTTTCCGGTAATTGCTACTGGTGCATCAGCTAAGAAAGTTGTAAACATATAATCACCCCCTTTCTTTTCAAAATATTTATCCTATATTTATTAACAAAAATAAGATTTAACTTTATAAAATAAAATCAACATAAATAAGATAATAACTGTTGTTAGTAATCAAAAAGCGATGTTGGTTGTTAAAAGTCAAAGCGGTTCTTCAGTTAAATTAATTTCTTTACCACCAGTAATATGAGCTGGAATAGTTGTAATTTGGATAAACAAATCTCAGAAAGTTTGTTTAATTTGTTCTCAATTTAAATCTTTTCAAACAACTAGAAACATTGAAATAAACACTTAATCGGAAGAAAGAGAATACCAATGAAACTGGCAAATAACACAATGATTACAAGAATTGAGAACAAAAATACTACTTGGGGCGGTAAATCGGCAGTTGGATAAAGTAAATCAATTAACTTAATAATTATATCTTTTAACATTTATTTTATCCTTTCGTTTGAGTTTCTTGATTTTGTTTGTCATTTTTTTCAGTTAAATAAGATAATTTAACAATGAAGCGTTTTTTTTTTACTAAAATCCCCTTTAATTTCTTTTGCTTGTTTACCATACTTTTTAACATCGTTCATTCAACGCCACAAACCCCAAGCAACAGCAAAAGCGAGTAACAAGGTTAATAAGATAAAACATATTAGACTAAATATTGCCATTATTTTTCAATTTCCTTTCTATTTAAAGTTTCATTTTTCAAGGCTCTTTTTTCCTTAATTTTCTTAACAATAAGTCAAACTAATTTTTCAACTTGAAAAGCAATAAATATCGCACTACCAAATCAATAAACAAACAATCCAAGCAACATAATTGCGGTATTTAAACCAAAAAACTTATACATATCTTTTTCAATAAAATCAATTTTTAATTCTTATTTTTAATTGCATTCTTTCTTTCATTTTTTAACTCCTAATGTTTCATTTTCCTGAAATGTAAAATTAAAAAGGACACTTATATAAAAAACAAATTGTGTTAATTCTATAATTAAGAAAAGAAAGGAATTAGCACAATGTATAAGTATCTGACTATTGAATCAATAATAGCAATAAAAGAATATAAAAGTTATGGATTTTCTATTCGTAAAATAGCAAAAGCAATTGATTATAGTAAATCAACTGTACACAGAGTTTGTAAATTATTAAATCAAAACTTATTACCATTAGAAATATTGAATCAAGTTCAAAAAAATAAACAAAATGCAGGTAGAAAATTAATAATTTTAACTTTAACAGAAATTAATACTATCAATCATTTGTTAATTACTAAAAATTATGCTCTTGATATAATTGCTGATTTTTTAAAGAAAAATAAAATAAAAAATATTTCAACAAAAACTTTATATAACATGTTTAAAACAAATCGAATGGGTTTTGATGAAAAAAATTTATTGAGAAAAGGCAAAAATAAACCTCATAAACAAAAAGAAACTAGGGGCAGAATTAATAATTGTAAATCTATTCATGAAAGAAATTTAATCATTCCAAATATTAAAAATATACAAGAATTTGGCCATTTAGAGGGAGATACTATCGTTGGTAAAGATCATAAAAGTTCTATTATTACTTTAGCTGATATATGATCAAAAACCACAATTCCTTTGAAAACTAAAAATCATAAAGCAGAAAGTATTACACAAAGTATAATAAAATTTATTTCAAAATTAATACCAGGAACAATTAAAACTATTACTTTTGATCGTGATAAAGAATTTAGTAAATGAAAATTAATTGAAAAAAATTGTAATGTTAAAATTTATTTTGCAGATGCCGGAAAACCTTGTCAAAGAGGTTTAAATGAGAACAATAATGGTATTTTAAGAAGATATTTACCAAAATCTACTGATTTATCTTCATATAAACAAAAAGACTTAAATTCTATAGCATTTCAAATTAATTCTACACCCAGAAAATCATTATCTTATAAAAGACCAATAGATTTAATACAATTATTTTAAAAAACTGTCCCATTTATATTTACAATTCAGGAGAGTTGATTTCTAAATCTTAAACTTTCTAACGAAGTATAATTTTCACTTTCAAAGTCTACATAATTAATATTTTTAAATTCATAGATTGCTCCGCACATTTTAGTTTTAAATTTATTAACTTTTGATTTTAAGTACTTTACAAATTCAGAATTTACGGTTCTATTAACAATATTATTCAAAGTATCGGTAAATATTTGTTTTCTAGTAATGGGGTTTTGACAGTTATAAGAGAATTGATAAGCCTTGATATTTAAATCATACTGATTTAATGATTTTTCATTCAGGACATTTTTAGTTATATATTTGGAGCAATATTTTACAACCATTTCATTAGTATTCTCACGAACTCTAATATTTTTATTAATTCCGTAAGGTCAAAATTGTAAAATAATTTTATGGGGTATTTTTTCGGTGATTAAAATATGAAAATGAATAACGCCTCTTTTCTGATATTCATATGTATACAAATACTTAATATTTTTATTTTTAACTTTAAATCAATATTTTAATTTTTTAAAAAATTTATTTAAATCGCGCTTACATTTTCTAATGTCAAATTCATTAACATCAGCATAAGTAAGAGTTAAGAATGTAAGTTTTTTACAGTCTCAAAAATTATGATATGCCTTCCGAATAACATTAGATTTTGCACGAATATTACTATTAAGCAGTTTTGTATCACAATTACCTTTATTTTTTAAACCGCTAACATTGCGGTTATTTGCTTTGATGCGTTCTAAAGGCATAACAATATTACGAATATATTGACCGTAATAAATGGTTTTCATATAAAAATCAGTCGGATTTTGAGCTTGTAAATTCATATTTTATACTCCTGTTTTAGATTTTCGCCAGTTGTGTTATTTAATCAAGTAATAGTCGGCTTCGCCGACTAACCCGCTAGCGGGCGGGGCATACGCCTTCCGCACCGCTTCGCAGACCAAGATGTTTATCAATTAACTGGACAAGTTTTTTTGATTTTTTGATAATTCAATTTTTTGCAAGTTAACTATTTTGGGGTTTTTTTCAAAAGTTAATTCGCAACTAAAAAATGATTTAACATTTTCTTTTAACAGTTTATAAATTTCTTGTTGTTCTAGATTGTTATCATCAATTCATAAAGCCTTTTGTTCGCCGGTAGGCTCAAATAAGTCATTTTCATAACGCAAAAATTCGGCAGAATATCCTGACATCGTAGAGCCATCTTTATTTTTAAATATTTTTCTTTTTATACTAACTAATTTAACTTTAAACATTATTTTTTAAATTCCTTTTATTTTTCTTTTAATTTTAATTTTTTTTAATACAAAGCGAATTAAACAGTTTACTATTTGTGTTATGGTTACTCATACTAATGAATAACCTATAATCATTAACCTACCAATTGCTCCAAAATTTTTAATAAATTGTTGCAAATTTTCAATATCTGTATGTAATAATATGGATTGGCAACCCTTTTTAGGACACTTTTTATGTAGACTGGTATTTTCTAAATTCAACGGGAGTTAAATAATTTAAACTGCCATGAATTCGAATATTGTTATATCAATTAACAAAATCAAATAGTTCGCATTTTAGTTGTGTTAAGTTTGCAAATTTTTTACCGTTAATAAATTCGGTTTTAAAGGTTTTGTAAGTTGCTTCAGCAACAGCATTATCATATGGGCATCCTTTGGAGCTTAATGATCTTTTAATTTTAAAGGTTATTAAAATTTCATCAATAATTTTATTTTTAAACTCATTACCACGATCAGTATGAAATAAAGTTATTTTATTTAATGGTCGTGTTATCTTGTGAAAAGCTTGTTGAACTAATTCAGCAGTTTTATTTGGTCCAGCACTATAGCCAATTACTTCGCGATTAAACAAGTCAATTAATAAACAAATATAATGTCATTTAGTGCCAACTTGAACATATGTTAAATCACTAACAACAACTTCATTTGGTTTTTTGTCATTAAATTGACGATTTAAAACATTATTAATTTCGTCATTATTAACTATTTTTTTATGATTACAATATTTTAACTTGGTGTATTTAGAAACCAAATTATTTTTGATCATAATGAATCGGATTTTTCGTCGTGATAAAATGATATTTTTTCTTATTAAAACAGCTTTAATTTTACGAGCACCATAAATCTTGCGACTTTTATTAAATGCACTGATAACTTCTTGTTCATAATTATTAACATCAAACTTGGTGCATTTATTAGTTTGATAATAATATGTTGATTTTAGTAAACCTAAAATCTTACATATTTTCCTCACTGAATATTTATTTTTGTTGTTATTAATTATTGTTATTTTTTCCCGATTATCAGTGCTGCTTGCTTTAAAATGTCATTTTCCATTCGTAATTGTTGGTTTTCTTTTCGCAAGTAAATTAATTCATTTTCTTCGACAGTGCGATTATCTTTTGCTTTAAATGACCCAGAATTATTATAATTTTTAATTCAACTATAAATAGTTGGTTTTGGTAAATTATATTCTTTCCCTAAATTAATAACACTTTTGTCATTTTTGTATAGCATTACAATTTGTTTTTTAAATTCTTCAGAGTATGAGGTTTTATTTCCCATTTTTATATTCCTTCTTTCTTAATAATTTTGAAGTCTATATAATTATGGTCCAACTTATTGTAGCCTATCCATATTATTACTGAAATAATTACTAGCCTTTCTTAAATTTATTTTAATATCTTTATTTAATTCATTTTTAGCAATATTACGAATGGTTTTGATTAATTCTTGATGATTTCCATCCTTATATAATTTAATTCAACTATTTAGTGTTACTTTGCGATTTTTAAAAATAATATTAAACGCAGTTTGTTTTAATTTTTTAATAGCGTGATAACCATCTAAAATATATCTAACATTACCAAAACTATTGGCAATTTCTCTAATTCAAGTATCCCCATCACCACAAACAATTATTCTGTCATAATTAATATTCACATAATATTTTTGTAATTCTCTAATTAATAAATCACGATAATCCATCGTATTTATTCTTTTACCAACTTTTAACATTAGAAAATGACCCCGTTTATTTTCTAACGCTCTACGAGCATTTTTGTAATTTTTTTCTTTATGTCCGGTATGAAAAGTAACTAAACGAATTCTTTGGTCTTGTTTAACTTTATGATATGATGTCGCTAAAAATGTTTCATCTAGCTGAATATATAAATCCTTATTTTTGACATCAATGCTAGTTTTAGTTTCTTTTTCTGCTAGTTGAAAATATTCGGCAATATCATATTTATTTAAAATATTCGAAATACTAGCTTTTGAAATATAACAATGATTTAGAGCGTCTAAAACATCGCGATATCGTTTACCATCACTCAAAAGACTCAAAACTTTAAATTGGACATCAAAATAAATGCGTTGTTTAGGTAATAGACCAATTTCTTTATCCAACAAACATACATATTCAAATTTACCTGATTTTTGATTTCAATATTTATATCGGCGTCGTTTAAAAGTAACATCACCAAAAATTGTAATAATTGTTCTTGGCGCAAAATGAACTACTTTATAACCTTGTTTTAAGCGATAATGATATTTATATAAATATTCATCTAGTTTTTCGTATTCATTAGCTATGGATAGGCTACAATAAGTTGGACCATAATTATATAGACTTCAAAATTATTAAGAAAGAAGGAATATAAAAATGGGAAATAAAACCTCATACTCTGAAGAATTTAAAAAACAAATTGTAATGCTATACAAAAATGACAAAAGTGTTATTAATTTAGGGAAAGAATATAATTTACCAAAACCAACTATTTATAGTTGAATTAAAAATTATAATAATTCTGGGTCATTTAAAGCAAAAGATAATCGCACTGTCGAAGAAAATGAATTAATTTACTTGCGAAAAGAAAACCAACAATTACGAATGGAAAATGACATTTTAAAGCAAGCAGCACTGATAATCGGGAAAAAATAACAATAATTAATAACAACAAAAATAAATATTCAGTGAGGAAAATATGTAAGATTTTAGGTTTACTAAAATCAACATATTATTATCAAACTAATAAATGCACCAAGTTTGATGTTAATAATTATGAACAAGAAGTTATCAGTGCATTTAATAAAAGTCGTAAGATTTATGGTGCTCGTAAAATTAAAGCTGTTTTAATAAGAAAAAATATCATTTTATCACGACGAAAAATCCGATTCATTATGATCAAAAATAATTTGGTTTCTAAATACACCAAGTTAAAATATTGTAATCATAAAAAAACAGTTAATAATGACGAAATTAATAATGTTTTAAATCGTCAATTTAATGACAAAAAACCAAATGAAGTTGTTGTTAGTGATTTAACATATGTTCAAGTTGGCACTAAATGACATTATATTTGTTTATTAATTGACTTGTTTAATCGCGAAGTAATTGGCTATAGTGCTGGACCAAATAAAACTGCTGAATTAGTTCAACAAGCTTTTCACAAGACAACACGACCATTAAATAAAATAACTTTATTTCATACTGATCGTGGTAATGAGTTTAAAAATAAAATTATTGATGAAATTTTAATAACCTTTAAAATTAAAAGATCATTAAGCTCCAAAGGATGCCCATATGATAATGCTGTTGCTGAAGCAACTTACAAAACCTTTAAAACCGAATTTATTAACGGTAAAAAATTTGCAAACTTAACACAACTAAAATGCGAACTATTTGATTTTGTTAATTGATATAACAATATTCGAATTCATGGCAGTTTAAATTATTTAACTCCCGTTGAATTTAGAAAATACCAGTCTACATAAAAAGTGTCCTAAAAAGGGTTGCCAATCCACTAATTGTTCGCATTTGTTAGTATACATATTTTTATGCGTTGTAAATAAGTTTAATCAATGCTTGTTTTCTATGGTTTTTAAATTATTTTTAATTTCTAACATAAAAAATCGCCTTTCTTGGTATTAATTTTAATAAAGTTTAGTTAGCTTATTTTTCTGTTTTAATGATAATTTTTTCTAGAATTAGTATTCAATGTTCTGAAAAAATGATATAAATTATTATTTAATGATATATAATTAAATTCCAAGGCAAAGAGACTGTAGATTAACTTTTGGAGAAAGGAAAAGGTGTTATAAATTTTATTAATTAGCAAAAATTCACGAAAGGGATTTGATTAATATGAAAAAATTACTCGCTATGTTAACAACAATTACAAGCTTATCGAGCATAACACCAATAATTTTGGCGAATGCCTCAGCAGAAGTGCCGCAAAATAAAATAGTAAATAACGAAATTAATTCTTTGCAAACAAATAATTTAGAAAATTTAATTAGAAATAAAAAAAATATTAATAATCAAGAAATTGAATATAATGTTAAAAAAATATTTGAAATTACTAACGCTACATATAGTTATAATTTTAAATTTGATAAAAAAAATAATCTTTATGTTAGCACAAGTCATGGAGTTTTTGTTTTAAAACAAGGTGAAAATCAATTAGTTCAAATAAATGGTATTCATAAAGAATTAAACATGAATTCACATTTAATTGAAATTGATAATGATGATAATGTTTATTTTGGAACAAATAAAGGAATTTATATATTAAAACATAATGAAATATTAAAAAATATACCAACTGCAACTAAAATTAATGATATAGAAAATATAGTAAGAACAATAGTAATTGATGAACAAAATAATGTATATATTGGAACCCATATGGAAGGAACATATTTTTTAAAATATGGTACAACACATATAAGTAAAATTAACATTAATAATGATGTTACATGAGCAATTAATTTTGATAATAATCAAAATGTTTATATTGGAACAAGTAGCGGTGTATATGTTGTAAAATTAAATGAATTAAAATTTAAACAAAAAGATAGACAAATACTAAAAAAAATAATTAATCATAGAACAAATAATATTGTTGTTGATAGTAAAAAAAATATTTATTTTAATACAAATGACGGTTTTTTTGTTTTAAAACAAGGTGAAAATACAGTAACTGAAATTAAATTAAATTTATCAAAATATGATTTTTTTAGTTGCATTTATGTTGATGGAAATGATAATGTTTATTTTGAAACAAATAAAGGAATTTATATATTAAAAAGTAGTGAATTAAAAAAACAAAATCCAAATACAATCAAAATAAATTGGGTGTGAAATTCAGATTTTAATATTAAAGTTAATTGTTTCATTTTTAATGAAAATAATGTTTATTTTGGAACAAGTGATGGTCTTTTTGTTTTAAAACAAGGTGAAACAACTGTAATCAAAATAAATGCGACAAATAATATTGATAATCTAAAAAGTGATAATAATGGAAACATATATTTTTCTAACAATTATACTGCTTACGTTTTAAAACAAGGTGAAACAATATTTCATGAAATTTATGGAATAGATATTTTTGAAAGACAAATTGATGGTGATACAAAAGTAAATAACCATATTAATTCTATTAATATTAATTCAAATAATGATATTTATTTTAGTACTATTTTAGGTTTCTTATATATTTTAGAAAATACACAAGAAACTAAATTAAATAAAGAAAATGAAATTTTTGAAAAATGATATAAAGTTTTACAACATGATGAATTAAAAATTGAATTTAATTTTAATACTGTTAATAACATTATTGTTCTTTTTGAAAACAATAAGAAACAAGAATTTATAAAAGAATTAAAAACAATAATTAATAATATACCAAAATCAGATCATTCTGGTGTTGGAGGATCAATAACAGAAGAAGATATAAATATAGTTGTTAATCTTATTTGACAACATTTTTCAGATTTTCATGAAACCTATAGAAATATGGCAAAAAATCAAAAACTTATTATAAAAACAAATACAATTGGTTATTTCGATAATGAAAATGTAAATAACAGCATTTACATAAATTAAATATGAAAAAGATATTAAGTATTTTGGTAGCAATTACTTTAATAGAAACAAGTACAACAAGTTTAGTTGCTTGTAGTACACCACAATATAGCGAAGATGAATTAACAAAACTAAAAGAAGAAAACAAAATAATGATGTTACAGAAACAATTATGGAATGATAAAATAAAGACGTTAAGGGTTTTATAAAAATAATGTATTTATTTAATTTGACTTGTTTGTAATATATTGTTGATTATTTTGTGAAAGGTTTTGTTAGGAAAATGCGTAACAAAATAAAAAAATAAAAACATCATTGATGGAATGCCCCTATAAAGTAGACGCAAAAATAAAAACATTTGTGTAAACTATAAATGAGGTGCATTTTATTATGAAAAAAATTCATAGAAGTAAAGAATTAATTATTAAAATTGTTAATGAACATCTAAAAGAAGGATGTAGTTATAATTATTTAGCTGAAAAATATAATATTTCCTGAAATGTAAAATTAAAAAGGACACTTATATAAAAAACAAATTGTGTTAATTCTATAATTAAGAAAAGAAAGGAATTAGCACAATGTATAAGTATCTGACTATTGAATCAATAATAGCAATAAAAGAATATAAAAGTTATGGATTTTCTATTCGTAAAATAGCAAAAGCAATTGATTATAGTAAATCAACTGTACACAGAGTGGATTGGCAACCCTTTTTAGGACACTTTTTATGTAGACTGGTATTTTCTAAATTCAACGGGAGTTAAATAATTTAAACTGCCATGAATTCGAATATTGTTATATCAATTAACAAAATCAAATAGTTCGTATTTTAGTTGTGTTAAGTTTGCAAATTTTTTATCGTTAATAAATTCGGTTTTAAAGGTTTTGTAAGTTGCTTCAGCAACAGCATTATCATATGGGCATCCTTTGGAGCTTAATGATCTTTTAATTTTAAAGGTTATTAAAATTTCATCAATAATTTTATTTTTAAACTCATTACCACGATCAGTATGAAATAAAGTTATTTTATTTAATGGTCGTGTTATCTTGTGAAAAGCTTGTTGAACTAATTCAGCAGTTTTATTTGGTCCAGCACTATAGCCAATTACTTCGCGATTAAACAAGTCAATTAATAAACAAATATAATGTCATTTAGTGCCAACTTGAACATATGTTAAATCACTAACAACAACTTCATTTGGTTTTTTGTCATTAAATTGACGATTTAAAACATTATTAATTTCGTCATTATTAACTGTTTTTTTATGATTACAATATTTTAACTTGGTGTATTTAGAAACCAAATTATTTTTGATCATAATGAATCGGATTTTTCGTCGTGATAAAATGATATTTTTTCTTATTAAAACAGCTTTAATTTTACGAGCACCATAAATCTTACGACTTTTATTAAATGCACTGATAACTTCTTGTTCATAATTATTAACATCAAACTTGGTGCATTTATTAGTTTGATAATAATATGTTGATTTTAGTAAACCTAAAATCTTACATATTTTCCTCACTGAATATTTATTTTTGTTGTTATTAATTATTGTTATTTTTTCCCGATTATCAGTGCTGCTTGCTTTAAAATGTCATTTTCCATTCGTAATTGTTGGTTTTCTTTTCGCAAGTAAATTAATTCATTTTCTTCGACAGTGCGATTATCTTTTGCTTTAAATGACCCAGAATTATTATAATTTTTAATTCAACTATAAATAGTTGGTTTTGGTAAATTATATTCTTTCCCTAAATTAATAACACTTTTGTCATTTTTGTATAGCATTACAATTTGTTTTTTAAATTCTTCAGAGTATGAGGTTTTATTTCCCATTTTTATATTCCTTCTTTCTTAATAATTTTGAAGTCTATATAATTATAATTATGGTCCAACTTATTGTATGGATTGGCAACCCTTTTTAGGACACTTTTTATGTAGACTGGTATTTTCTAAATTCAACGGGAGTTAAATAATTTAAACTGCCATGAATTCGAATATTGTTATATCAATTAACAAAATCAAATAGTTCGCATTTTAGTTGTGTTAAGTTTGCAAATTTTTTACCGTTAATAAATTCGGTTTTAAAGGTTTTGTAAGTTGCTTCAGCAACAGCATTATCATATGGGCATCCTTTGGAGCTTAATGATCTTTTAATTTTAAAGGTTATTAAAATTTCATCAATAATTTTATTTTTAAACTCATTACCACGATCAGTATGAAATAAAGTTATTTTATTTAATGGTCGTGTTATCTTGTGAAAAGCTTGTTGAACTAATTCAGCAGTTTTATTTGGCCCAGCACTATAGCCAATTACTTCGCGATTAAACAAGTCAATTAATAAACAAATATAATGTCATTTAGTGCCAACTTGAACATATGTTAAATCACTAACAACAACTTCATTTGGTTTTTTGTCATTAAATTGACGATTTAAAACATTATTAATTTCGTCATTATTAACTGTTTTTTTATGATTACAATATTTTAACTTGGTGTATTTAGAAACCAAATTATTTTTGATCATAATGAATCGGATTTTTCGTCGTGATAAAATGATATTTTTTCTTATTAAAACAGCTTTAATTTTACGAGCACCATAAATCTTGCGACTTTTATTAAATGCACTGATAACTTCTTGTTCATAATTATTAACATCAAACTTGGTGCATTTATTAGTTTGATAATAATATGTTGATTTTAGTAAACCTAAAATCTTACATATTTTCCTCACTGAATATTTATTTTTGTTGTTATTAATTATTGTTATTTTTTCCCGATTATCAGTGCTGCTTGCTTTAAAATGTCATTTTCCATCCGTAATTGTTGGTTTTCTTTTCGCAAGTAAATTAATTCATTTTCTTCGACAGTGCGATTATCTTTTGCTTTAAATGACCCAGAATTATTATAATTTTTAATTCAACTATAAATAGTTGGTTTTGGTAAATTATATTCTTTCCCTAAATTAATAACACTTTTGTCATTTTTGTATAGCATTACAATTTGTTTTTTAAATTCTTCAGAGTATGAGGTTTTATTTCCCATTTTTATATTCCTTCTTTCTTAATAATTTTGAAGTCTATATAATTATGGTCCAACTTATTGTAGCCTATCCATTTATTTACAGTTTTCATCGCAAGAATTACAGATTCCAACTGTATTTTTATTACCAACGATATAACTTTCGTTGTCGCATTCAATACAAAATATTACTGCCAAAAGAATATACCCCCAAATAATTTATAAAAACCAAATGTGCAAAACATCTGTGGTTTCTACAAAAAATTAGCAATCTACTATTGACACTGCCAAAATAATATACTATAATTATTTTATCAGCATTCTAGTATGTAGACTGCTAAAATAAATGGGGAGGTTTGATAAATATGCAAATTAATGAAATACCTAATTACAGCAATGATCCTAAGATTTTAGAAAAATTTGCTCGTAATTTAAATGAGATGCATATTGAAGGCAAAACTGATCCAATAATTGGTCGTGATGATGAAACCCGACGAATTATTGAAATTTTATCGCGAAAACAAAAAAATAATCCAGTACTTATTGGTGAACCCGGAGTTGGGAAAACAGCTATTATTGAAGGATTGGCACAAAGAATTGTTAAGGGTGATGTTCCTAGTAATTTAAAAAATAAAATTATTTATGAACTGGATATGTCATCAATAATTGCCGGTGCTAAATTTCAAGGTGAATTTGAAGAGCGATTAAAGGCAGTTATTAACAAAGTTAAAGCCTCAGCTGGAGAAATTATTTTGTTTATTGATGAATTGCATTTAATTGTGGGAATGGGTAAAACTCAGGGAGCAATTGATGCTTCAAATATTTTAAAACCAATGTTAGCTCGTGGTGAACTGCGATGTGTGGGAGCAACAACATTGGATGAATATCGCGAATATATTGAAAAAGATGGTGCTTTAGAACGAAGATTTCAAAGAGTTCTTATTAAAGAACCAACTGTTGATGATACAATTTCAATTTTACGCGGTTTAAAAGATCGTTATGAATCATATCATGGTGTGCGAATTCATGATAATGCTATTGTTGCAGCTGCTAATTTAGCTAATAAATATATTAGTGATCGATTTTTACCTGATAAGGCAATTGATTTAATTGATGAAGCGTGTGCCAACATTAAAACAGAAATTGGTTCAATTCCTGCTCCGCTTGATGATGTGAAGCGAAAAGTAATGCAATTGGAAATTGAAAAGGCGGCTTTATTAAAGGAAAAAGATCATAAGTCAAAGCAACGATTAGATGAATTAATTGCAGAATTAGAAAAATTGAAAGTGAAGGAAAATTCTTTAGAATTAGTTTGGAATGAAGAAAAAGCACAATTAGATGAAATTAAAAATACTAGATTACAAGTAGAACAATTAAAAACAGAATTGGAACAAACACAATTAAAAGGTAACTTTAACCGTGCTGGTGAAATTCAATATGGTTTATTACCAAAATTAGAAAAAAAATTGGATGAGATTACTAATAAAACAAAAATTAATGCATTATTAAAAGAAGATGTTACTGAACAAGATGTTGCTAATATTGTTGAAAGATGAACGGGGATTCCTGTTAATCGCCTCGTTGAAAGTGAAAAACATAAGTTACTTAATTTAACTAAGCATTTACGAATTAGACTTAAAGGTCAAGATGAAGTTTTACAGTTAGTAAGTGATGCAATTATTAGAGCAAGAAGTGGGATTAAAGATCCAAATCGACCAATTGGTTCATTTATTTTTTTAGGTCCTACTGGAGTTGGAAAAACTGAAGTAGCTCGTGCCCTTGGAGAATATTTATTTGGTTCAGAAAAAAATATTATTAGACTAGATATGTCAGAATATATGGAAAAACATTCGGTAAGTAATTTACTTGGGGCCCCTCCGGGTTATGTGGGTTATTTGCAAGGTGGACAATTAACAGAAAAAGTTCGCAGAAATCCATATAGTATTATTTTATTTGATGAGATTGAAAAGGCACATAGTGATATTTTTAATATCTTATTACAAATTTTAGATGAAGGAATAGTTAGTGATCGGCATGGTAAAATAATTGATTTTAAAAATACAATTATTATTATGACTTCCAATCTTGGTTCGGAATTTTTATTATCACCAAGAGAAGACAGTAAAGCATTGGTAATGCAAAAATTAAAAACAATATTTCGTCCAGAATTAGTTAATCGGATTGATGAAATTGTTATTTTTAATTCATTATCGGAAAAGATTATTAAAGAAATTATTGATAAAGAGTTAGCATTATTGAATGATCGCTTAGAAATGACTAAAGATATTAAATTAGTTTTTGATAATAAGGTTAAAGAAAAAATTCTTAAAGAGGGTTATGATCAGCAATTTGGTGCCCGACCAATTAAGCGATATATTCAAAAGCATATTGAAAATTTACTTGCTAAGTCAATTATTGAAGACCATATTAAAGAAAATCGCATTTATTCGTTAACTGTTAAGAATGATAAAATTATCATTGCTAGTAAGGAAAAGTTAAATTAATGATTGATTTTTCTAGTAATTGTTATATAATTTTATTATTGGCAGTAAACAAGATTAAGTGCTAAAAGTAGGAATGAAATTATGTTAACGATAAGACAAAAAGAAATATTGAAGTTTATTATTGATGAATATATTCAAAGTGCGCAACCAGTATCAAGTAAAATCTTAATTGAAAAGTATAAGTTACCTTATTCTTCAGCGACAATTCGTAGTGAGTGTGCGTTTTTAGAAGAGACAGGATTATTAGAAAAAACTCATGTTTCTAGTGGTCGGATACCAGCATCACTTGGTTATCGCTATTATGTTGATAATTTAATGGATGTTCGTAATGGTGATAATGATATTAAGCAACAATTAGAAAATATTTTTGCTAATCGGCAATTAGCTATTGAAGATATTATTGAACAAACAGCTGAAATATTAAGTGCGATGACTAATTTGATTACAGTAGTTATTGGTTCTAATTCGCAAGAAGATTGTTTGAAAAAAATTGAATTAGTGCCTATTAGTGAAGAAAATGCAGTTGCAATTTTTATTAGTGAAAAGGGACATGTTGTTAATAAGACTTTTAATATTAAAGATGTCACCTTGCAAGATTTAGTTTTAGCGATTGAATTATTTAATAGTCGTTTAATTGGTACAAAATTAGAAGATATTAAAGAAAAAATGCAAGCTTTACAACCAATATTGGAAAAACAAGTTTTGAAACATGAATATATTTTACAGTCATTTATTAATACTTTAGTTAGTTTTAAAAAGCGTGAACATTCAACACATGGTCTTCAATATATGTTAGATAATCCTGAATTTAATGATGTTAATAAAATTAAAGAAATTGTCCGATTTATTGAAGATTATTCGCCTTGAAAACAGTTTATAAAAACAGAAAAAGAACAGCAAGAATATAATCAAGAAAATATTCATATTCTTATTGGCAATGAACTAGGAAAACAAACAGATGATATTGCTGTTATTAGTACTGATTATCATACTGGTAATAAGCAAATTGGACAGTTAGCGGTAATTGGCCCTAAGCGTATTGATTATGATAAGATGTCAGAATTATTAGATTGAATATCACGCAAAATTGAAGAGAGTTTTTAAGAGAAAGGGATAAGAGATATTATGAATAATGATAAACAAAAAGAACTTGATAATCAAAATTTAAATGATGTTAGTGGAACAACGGATGATATTACCAAATTACAATTAGAAATTACAAATTTAAAAATGTTATTAGAAACAACTGAGAATGATAAAATTCGTGCTTTAGCTGATTGAGATAATGCAAGAAAACAATACGATAATGACCTCAAAGAAGTTAGAAAGTATCGTTCGCAAGCAATGATTGTGCAATTATTACCAATTATGGATAATTTTGAACGAGCATTAAATGTAAAAAATGTTGGTGCTGATGTTAAAAATTTTCTTCAAGGTTTTGAAATGATGATTAATCAATTAAAAGTAATTTTAACTAATGAAGGTGTTACTGAGATTGATGTTAAAGTTGGTGATATGTTTAATAGTCATTTGCATTATGCAATTGAACAAGTTGAAAGTGATAAATATCAACCAAATGAAATTACTAAAATTTTACAAAAAGGATATCATTTATATAATCGGGTTTTACGAGTTGCCACCGTACAGGTAGCAAAGGAAAAGATGATTAATAATAATGAAGAAAATCAAGAAAATATTGAAATGAAAGAGGAAAAATAAAATGGCAAAAATTATTGGAATAGATTTAGGAACAACAAATACTTGTGTGGCATTTATGGATGGTGCTGAACCAAGAGTAATTGAAACTCCAGATGGAGCCAGAACGGCACCGTCGGTAGTAGCATTTAAAAATGAAGAAATTCTTGTTGGAAATAGTGCAAAACACCAAGCAGTAGCGAATATTAATACTATTTTTTCAATTAAAAGTAAAATGGGAACTGACGAAAAAATTAATATTAATGGTAAAGACTATACACCAGAAGAAATTTCAGCAAAAATTTTAAGTTATGTGCGTGATTTTTCAGAAAAGAAACTTGGTGAAAAAATTACTAAAGCAGTAATTACGGTTCCAGCATATTTTAATAATGCGCAAAGACAAGCAACAGAAAATGCTGGTAAAATTGCTGGTTTTGAAGTTGAACGAATTATTAATGAACCAACAGCAGCGGCGTTAGCATATGGTATTGATAAAGTGAATAAAGAGCAAAAAATATTAGTTTATGATTTAGGAGGCGGAACTTTTGATGTTTCAATTTTGGAATTAGCTGATGGCGTTTTTCAAGTGTTAGCAACATCAGGTGATAATAAATTAGGTGGTGATGATTTTGATCAAATAATTACTGACTGATTAGTTGCTGACTTTAAAAAAGAAACTGGTATTGATTTATCAAAAGATAAATTGGCAATGCAACGAGTAAAAGAAGCTTCAGAACAAGCTAAAAAAGAATTATCTGGTAGTTTACAAGCAACAATTTCATTATCATTTATTTCAGCTAATGAATCAGGACCAGTACATTTACAAAAAACCTTAACACGAGCAGCATTTGATAAAATGACAAGATTATTAGTTGAACGAACTTTAAAACCTGTTGAAAATGCATTAAATGATGCCAAATTAAAAGCTAGTGCTTTAGATCAAGTTTTATTGGTGGGTGGTTCAACAAGAATTCCAGCTGTTCAAGAAGCAGTTAAAAAAATATTAGGGAAAGAACCTAATCGTAGTATTAATCCTGATGAAGTTGTTGCTTTGGGAGCTGCTATTCAAGGTGGAATTATTGCTGGTGATGTTAAAGATATTTTATTGTTAGATGTAACCCCATTGTCATTAGGAATTGAAACTTTAGGTGGTGTAATGACACCTTTAATTCCAAGAAATACAACAATTCCAACATCAAAGTCACAAGTATTTTCTACTGCTGATGATAATCAACCGGCTGTGGATATTCATGTTTTACAAGGTGAAAGGCCAATGGCTAGTGATAATAAGACTTTAGGTCGTTTTCAATTATCAGGAATTGATAAGGCACCAAGAGGAGTACCACAAATTGAAGTAACATTTTCAATTGATGTTAATGGTATTGTTGCGGTTAAAGCTAAAGACTTGAAAAATAATAAAGAACAATCAATTACAATTAAATCTGATGAAGGTTTAAGTGAAACAGATATTAAAAGAATGGTTGAAGAAGCAGAAGCTAATAAAGAAGCTGATGAAGCTCGTCGTAAAAATGTTGAGTTAGTAAATAAAGCCCAAACTTATTTACATGATATTGAACGAGGAATTGAAGAAGGCAAAGAAAAAGTGACTGAAGAACAAAAAACAGCGATGAATGATATGAAAGCAGAAATTGAAAAACTAATTAAAGAAGAAGATTATGTTGGTTTAGAGAAAAAAATGACTGACTTGGAACAAATGATGATGCAAGTAGCACAGTTTATGCAACAACAAGCTAATTCTGAAGCTCCAGAAATTAATGAACAAGAAAATAATGATAAAAAAGATGATGTTATTGATGCTGAATCTAATGATTCTAATGTTGAATCTAGTGATGAGAAGAAGTAAATTAGGAATGATTCTTACTACAGTGTGTAGTAAGAATTATTTTATGAGCAAGGTAGGGTTAAAAAATGAGCACTAAAAACAAGCGAGACTTTTATGAAATATTAGGTTTATCGCGTAATGCGAACAATGATGATATTAAACGCGCTTATCGTAAGTTAGCTAAGCAATATCATCCTGATGTATATAAACAAAGTGATGCTGAAGCTAAAATTCAAGAAATTAATGAAGCGTATGAAGTATTGTCTGATTCTCAAAAACGACAAATGTATGATCAATATGGCAGTGCTGACCCAAATATGTTTAGTGGTGGTCAAGGTTTTGGTAATTTTGAAGATATGTTTGGTGATATTGGTAGTGTTTTTGGTGATTTCTTTGGCGATATTTTTGGTGGTGGTCAAAGAACGCGACAACGACATTCACAAGCACATAAGGGTGAAGATATCTTTTATCGCGAAACTATTAGTTTAAAAGATGCAATTTTGGGAACAACGATTCAGTTTAAAGTTAATGTTAATTTTCCTTGTGATGAATGTCATCAAACAGGTGCTAAAACATCAGGAGATGTTGTAAAATGTTCAAATTGTAATGGTCGGGGGATTGAAGTTACTGAGCAAAGAACAATGTTAGGAATTATTAGACAAGAAAGACCTTGTCATTCTTGTCACGGAATTGGTGAAATTATTAAAAATAAATGTTTACAATGTAAAGGTAAAAAGTTTATTACTAAACAAGAAACCATTAGTCTTGATGTCCCCAAAGGAATTTTTTCTGGACAAAAAGTGCGTGTTCAAGAAAAGGGTCATTATGGACTTAAAGGACAATCTCGTGGAGATGTTTATATTGAAATTGAAGTTCAAAAGCATGCTTTTTTTCAGCGTGATGATTTAGATTTATTAATTACGATTCCAATATCTTTTATTGATGCAATGTTAGGGACAATCATTAAAGTTCCAACATTTGAGAAAACAGTAGAATTTAAAATTCCTCCTAAAACTAAAAATAATGCTGTTTTTACGATTCCTAAAATGGGAAGTTATCATCCTTTAAATAGTAAAAAACGCGGTGATATTATTGTTAAAATAGAAATTGCTTTTCCAAAGCATCTTTCAAAACAGCAAGAAAAGATTTTACAACAGTTAAGTGATGAATTAGATTTTAATCCTAACAATGAATTTATTAAAAAATTTAAATAGTTAAAAAATATCGTTGATTAACGATATTTTTTTATATTTGTGCTGAAAATAATCGCACCGAGATTATTTATTTACAATATGGTTTTATTTTCAAAATTTGAAAATAAAACCTAGTTTACTATCTGATTTTAGAAAATATGATAAATATGTTAAGATTAAAGTATTATTATTTTTTAAAAGAAAGGATAAAGAAAAAATGGAATCAGATATTAATGAGCAGCGGTTTAATGATTTGTTTCAAACTTCTTTGGAAGAAATTAAAGCAATAATTAAAGTACCTTCATTTAGTAATGGTGAAGTTAATGAACAATATCCTTATGGAAAAAATGTTCATCAAGTATTAGAGGATGTTATTGATTTAGGTAAAAAACTTGGTTTTAAAACTAAATTAGGCACACAAAATCGTTATGGATATATTGAGTATGGTGCAGGTAAAGAATTAATTGGCATTTTATGTCATCTTGATGTTGTTCCCCCAGGTGATTTATCAAAATGAGAATTTCCTCCTTTTGAACCAACTATTAAAAATGATATTCTTTATGGTCGGGGAGTTATTGATGATAAAGGACCCGCCATTATAAATTTATTTGCTTTAAAATATTTAGTTGATGAAGGTTTTATTCCTCAGAAAAGAATTCGGTTAATTTTTGGGATTACCGAAGAAACAACATGAGATTCAATTAAGCATTATATGAATAATGAAGAAAAACCAAAATTTGCATATACTCCGGATGGTTATTTTCCGTTTGTCTATGCTGAAAAAACGATTTTAAATTTAAAAATTATTGAAAAAAATCCGCAACAAGATTTTACAGTAAATGGTGGTGCAGTCTATAATGTTACTTGTGATCAAGCAGAATATCGTGGTTCACAATTAGAAACACTAATTACGGTATTAGAACAAAATAAGTTTTTATATAAAAAACAAGATAATAAAGTTATTGTTTTAGGAAAAGCTGCTCATGGTTCAAAACCACAAGAGGGAATAAATGCGGGATTACAATTAGTAATGGCATTAGCAACAATTAATAATGATAGTAAATTAGTTATGTGAATTGCACAACAATTAAGATTAGACCCCAATGCTATTAATATTTTTACTAATATTGAAGATGAATCAGGCAAGTTAACTCTTAATGTTGGTTTTATTGAAATGAATTCAAAAACTAATTTTATTGGTTGTGATTTTAGAATTCCCGTTCATACAGATGTTAATGTAATTTTAAAGAAATTAGAAGCTTCATTAGCACCATATAATTTAGTAATTGAGCAAGTTGATTTAAAAGAAAAATTATTTTTTGATAAAAACTCATTAATTGTTAAAAAATTATTAAATGTTTATCAGCAAGCAACTAATGATATGTCGCAACCGTTAGCAATTGGTGGTGGGACTTACGCTCGGAGTATGGAAAATTGTGTTGCTTTTGGGGCTATTTTTGATAGTAATACTTCAACGGAACATCAATATAATGAACAAGTTTTAATTTCAGATTTAAAAAAAGCAATGAAAATTTATATTCAAGCAATTATTGCTTTGGATAGTATATAGAAACGGAGATTTTATTTATGGAAGAAAATATTAATAGGCAGCAAAGGGCTTGAAAAAAAGTTAGTAATGGTGTTAATAAAGGAATTAATAAATCATTAAATGGTATTGAATGATTAGGAAATAAATTACCAAAACCATTTTATTTATTTATTTATTTGATTATTATTTTAATGTTAGTATCATTAATATTAAGTTATGCTTTACCTGATGGCGTTGTTTTAGAAAAATTTTATGATCGTAATACCCAGCAAGTAGTTGATAAATATCAACTAAAGTTTTTTAATCTTATTGGTCGTGATGGCATTGTATGATGATTAAAAAACTTTATTAGTAATTTTATGGGTTTAGCAACAACGGGAATTGTATTGTTAACAACAGTATTTGTTGGTGTGGCTGATAAATCAGGATTTATTGATGTTTCTTTAAGAAAAGTTGGTTCTAGTTTACCAAAAGTAATTTTAACTCCGGCTTGCATTTTTCTAGGATGTATTTCATCATTAGCCGCTGATGCTGGTTATTTAATTTTAATTCCCTTGGCAGGCACATTATATTATCGTGTTGGTAGACATCCTTTAACAGGAATGGCGGCAGTATTTGCTGGTGTTGCTGGTGGATTTGCAACATCACTTATTCCGGGAAGCGTTGAGTTTATAATGTCTTCATTAACAAATGATTTTTTAGGTAAAGGTTCTGCTTATCAAGTAAATCCATTATCAACTTATTATTTTACATTATTACTTTTATTTGTGTTTACATTAATTGGTTGATTTATTACTGAAAAAGTTGTTGATAAAAGAATTATTGCTCATTATCCAATTGCCAAAAGAGATGATTTGCAAGTTAATAAAAATTTTCATTTAGATGATCAACAACGAAAAGCAATGTGATTTGTTTTAGGATTTGTGATTATTTATATTATTGGAATATTATTAATGACTTTTATTCCCCAAGCACCATTTAATGGTTTTATTAATAATATTACTAATATTACTCCTAATAAAAAATTAGAACCGAAAGACTATCAATTAACGACACACTTAGTATTAATTATTGGGTTTTTATTTTTAGGTATTGGAATAACTTATGGTTTTGCTGCCAAGACATTTAAAACTAAAGATGATATTGTTAATGCTTTAGTTATTGGATTTAAAAAAACTGCTCCAAGTTTAATTTTATTTTTAGTTATGACACAGTTTATTGCTGGTTTTGCACAATCAGGAATTGATATTGCTTTAGGATATTATATTGGTTCAGCAATTAACTTTAATAATACAACATTAACTTTATTTGTCTTTATTTTAATCGTAACAATTATTAATTTATTTATTGGTTCAATGTCTGTTAAATGAGGGATTTTAGGGCCAATATTTGTAATGGCTTTATTAAAGTCACAAATTCATCCAGCGGCTGCAATTGCTGCTTATCGTGTTGGTGATGCTTCAACAAATATGATTTCACCACTAATGCCATACTTTCCTTTAATAATTATTTGAGCAAAAGAATGAATTCAACCAAAGCAAAAAGAGAAATTTGAAATTGGTTCAATGATGTCAATTATGTTTCCATATTCACTGTCTTTCTTATTAATGGGAACAATTATTTTTCTCCTTTGAAGTGTTACTGGACTTCCTGTTGGTGTTGATGGTCCAATTTATATTGATGTTGTTAGTAGTGATAATATCGTTAAAGCAATTATGTTACCAAGAAATTTAATTTATACTGTGCAGTCATCATTGTAATATGTTATTAAAATAAAAAAATGAAGCTAGTAATTAAACAGATATTAAAAGAAAAATAAATTAATCTTGCTATTTTTATTTTATTATTTCCTGAATTGTAAATATAAATGGGACAGTTTTTTAAAATAATTGTATTAAATCTATTGGTCTTTTATAAGATAATGATTTTCTGGGTGTAGAATTAATTTGAAATGCTATAGAATTTAAGTCTTTTTGTTTATATGAAGATAAATCAGTAGATTTTGGTAAATATCTTCTTAAAATACCATTATTGTTCTCATTTAAACCTCTTTGACAAGGTTTGCCGGCATCTGCAAAATAAATTTTAACATTACAATTTTTTTCAATTAATTTTCATTTACTAAATTCTTTACCACGATCAAAAGTAATAGTTTTAATTGTTCCTGGTATTAATTTTGAAATAAATTTTATTATACTTTGTGTAATACTTTCTGCTTTATGATTTTTAGTTTTCAAAGGAATTGTGGTTTTTGATCATATATCAGCTAAAGTAATAATAGAACTTTTATGATCTTTACCAACGATAGTATCTCCCTCTAAATGGCCAAATTCTTGTATATTTTTAATATTTGGAATGATTAAATTTCTTTCATGAATAGATTTACAATTATTAATTCTGCCCCTAGTTTCTTTTTGTTTATGAGGTTTATTTTTGCCTTTTCTCAATAAATTTTTTTCATCAAAACCCATTCGATTTGTTTTAAACATGTTATATAAAGTTTTTGTTGAAATATTTTTTATTTTATTTTTCTTCCTGAAATGTAAAATTAAAAAGGACACTTATATAAAAAACAAATTGTGTTAATTCTATAATTAAGAAAAGAAAGGAATTAGCACAATGTATAAGTATCTGACTATTGAATCAATAATAGCAATAAAAGAATATAAAAGTTATGGATTTTCTATTCGTAAAATAGCAAAAGCTGGATTGGCAACCCTTTTTAGGACACTTTTTATGTAGACTGGTATTTTCTAAATTCAACGGGAGTTAAATAATTTAAACTGCCATGAATTCGAATATTGTTATATCAATTAACAAAATCAAATAGTTCGCATTTTAGTTGTGTTAAGTTTGCAAATTTTTTACCGTTAATAAATTCGGTTTTAAAGGTTTTGTAAGTTGCTTCAGCAACAGCATTATCATATGGGCATCCTTTGGAGCTTAATGATCTTTTAATTTTAAAGGTTATTAAAATTTCATCAATAATTTTATTTTTAAACTCATTACCACGATCAGTATGAAATAAAGTTATTTTATTTAATGGTCGTGTTATCTTGTGAAAAGCTTGTTGAACTAATTCAGCAGTTTTATTTGGTCCAGCACTATAGCCAATTACTTCGCGATTAAACAAGTCAATTAATAAACAAATATAATGTCATTTAGTGCCAACTTGAACATATGTTAAATCACTAACAACAACTTCATTTGGTTTTTTGTCATTAAATTGACGATTTAAAACATTATTAATTTCGTCATTATTAACTGTTTTTTTATGATTACAATATTTTAACTTGGTGTATTTAGAAACCAAATTATTTTTGATCATAATGAATCGGATTTTTCGTCGTGATAAAATGATATTTTTTCTTATTAAAACAGCTTTAATTTTACGAGCACCATAAATCTTGCGACTTTTATTAAATGCACTGATAACTTCTTGTTCATAATTATTAACATCAAACTTGGTGCATTTATTAGTTTGATAATAATATGTTGATTTTAGTAAACCTAAAATCTTACATATTTTCCTCACTGAATATTTATTTTTGTTGTTATTAATTTATTGTTATTTTTTCCCGATTATCAGTGCTGCTTGCTTTAAAATGTCATTTTCCATTCGTAATTGTTGGTTTTCTTTTCGCAAGTAAATTAATTCATTTTCTTCGACAGTGCGATTATCTTTTGCTTTAAATGACCCAGAATTATTATAATTTTTAATTCAACTATAAATAGTTGGTTTTGGTAAATTATATTCTTTCCCTAAATTAATAACACTTTTGTCATTTTTGTATAGCATTACAATTTGTTTTTTAAATTCTTCAGAGTATGAGGTTTTATTTCCCATTTTTATATTCCTTCTTTCTTAATAATTTTGAAGTCTATATAATTATGGTCCAACTTATTGTAGCCTATCCAATCTTTTAATTTTAAAGGTTATTAAAATTTCATCAATAATTTTATTTTTAAACTCATTACCACGATCAGTATGAAATAAAGTTATTTTATTTAATGGTCGTGTTATCTTGTGAAAAGCTTGTTGAACTAATTCAGCAGTTTTATTTGGTCCAGCACTATAGCCAATTACTTCGCGATTAAACAAGTCAATTAATAAACAAATATAATGTCATTTAGTGCCAACTTGAACATATGTTAAATCACTAACAACAACTTCATTTGGTTTTTTGTCATTAAATTGACGATTTAAAACATTATTAATTTCGTCATTATTAACTGTTTTTTTATGATTACAATATTTTAACTTGGTGTATTTAGAAACCAAATTATTTTTGATCATAATGAATCGGATTTTTCGTCGTGATAAAATGATATTTTTTCTTATTAAAACAGCTTTAATTTTACGAGCACCATAAATCTTGCGACTTTTATTAAATGCACTGATAACTTCTTGTTCATAATTATTAACATCAAACTTGGTGCATTTATTAGTTTGATAATAATATGTTGATTTTAGTAAACCTAAAATCTTACATATTTTCCTCACTGAATATTTATTTTTGTTGTTATTAATTATTGTTATTTTTAAATTAATAACACTTTTGTCATTTTTGTATAGCATTACAATTTGTTTTTTAAATTCTTCAGAGTATGAGGTTTTATTTCCCATTTTTATATTCCTTCTTTCTTAATAATTTTGAAGTCTATATAATTATGGTCCAACTTATTGTAGCCTATCCATAAGACATTGGAACACATTTTTACAACATAATCTACCAAAATAGAAACTCTATCATATTAATTAAGAGTTTTATTTATAAATTGTTTCTTTGTTAGCCAAATTGTAAAGTTAAGTGCAACTAAATTATTTTTCTAACCAAATATTCGATTGGCGAAAGATAATTTAGTATTTTTCTTGGTCTTTGGTTTAAAGACAATATAAATTTATGAACTGCATTTTTAGTAGTGTTTGAAAAATTAAATTTTTTAGGAAATTTTTCTCTAATTAAACCATTAGTATTTTCATTAGTACCTCTTTGTCAAGGTGAATATGCATCAGCAAAATAAATTTTCACATTTAAATTTTTTTCAAGTTGTTGTCAATTAGCAAATTCTTTACCCCTATCAAATGTTATAGTCTTAACAAGATTATTTGGAAGAATTGATAAATAATGACTAATATTTTTGTTAATAACTTTAGTAGTTCTATTTTCAACTAATATTGCTAAAGTAAATCTTGATGTTCTTTCAACTAAAGTTATTAAACATGATTTACTTTTACCTCGTGATGATACTACAGTATCACCTTCTCAATGGCCAAGAGTTATGCGATTATTAACATTTCGTTCTTTAATGGATTTACCATTAAATTTACCCCGATTTTCTTGAGATTTTCGTTTCTTACCTTTTCTTCTTAAATTTTTACTAGTAACCTTTTCAAGTAATCCAGAATAAATTCAATTGTAAATTGTTTTAAAACTAATAATTCATTCTTGATGAAAATTTTTAATTCTGCCATAAATTTGTTCAGGCGATCAACCTAATAATAATTTTTGTTGTACATATTTTACTAATTCTCTATTTTTAAATTTATGAAAATAAACATGTAATTGTTTTCTATTTTCTGCTTTATTTTGTGCAATTAATGAAAAATAATGATTATTATCTTTATTTCTATTAACTTCTCGATTAATAGTACTAATACTTCGATTAAGATTTTTAGCTATTTCACTAATTTTTACTTTAAATTTCAATTGATTCTCAATATAAATTCTTTCATCTATGCCAAGATGTTTGTATCCCATATAAAAACTCCTTAAATTTACTTTTTCTAAAATAAACTTAGCATCATGAAATTTTTATATGAAATCTTTTGCAATTTTATTTACTTGCACTTACAAGTATAATTCAGCGTTATAATTTAAATAATATTATTTTAAAAGGATGGCAGTAAAAATGATTAAAGGTGTGGGAATTGATATTGTTAGCATTAAACGAATGCAATTAAAAAAATCATTTATTAATAAAGTATTACATTTAGAAGAAATTAGTTATTTACAAACAATTAAAAGTGAAACCGAAAAAAAACAATTTTTAGCAGGAAGATGAGCATTAAAAGAAGCATTGTATAAAGCAATAAATAATGTTAATGAGGTTTTAATTTTTTGTGAAGTTAATATTCAATTAGTAAATAAGCAATTACAATGGATTGGATTTGAACATAATAGTTGATTATCAATTAGTCATGAAAAAGAATATGCCGTTGGTATGGCAATATTAACATTATAAATATACGACAGCAATATCTTTTAACTTAAAAATCGGTGCTATCTTTTACAATAAAATGGGAAAGGTAGGTGATATAATGTTAAATAATCTTGTTTTAGTAGGAAGAATTGTTAATCCGCCAGAAATTATTCATAATCAAACTGGTGAAAGAACATCAAAAATGATGCGATTAACTATTAGTGTAACCCGACCTTTTAAAAATAAGTTAGGTCATTATGATGAAGATTATCTTGTTATTAAAGTATGAAATAATTTAATTGCTGATATCGTATCATTTTTAGTAATTGATACGATGATTGCTATTAAAGCTAGAATTCAATCATTTCAATATAAAGATAATGAGAATCATTATTTGGAAATTATTGCTGATCGCATTATGCGGGTTGGTCATTATATTCTTGAATAAATAATCTGCTTGATAATTATTACCCTTGATATTTTTATTATTTTATCATGCCAAATTGTAAAGTTAAGTGCAACTAAATTATTTTTCTAACCAAATATTCGATTGGCGAAAGATAATTTAGTATTTTTCTTGGTCTTTGGTTTAAAGACAATATAAATTTATGAACTGCATTTTTAGTAGTGTTTGAAAAATTAAATTTTTTAGGAAATTTTTCTCTAATTAAACCATTAGTATTTTCATTAGTACCTCTTTGTCAAGGTGAATATGCATCAGCAAAATAAATTTTCACATTTAAATTTTTTTCAAGTTGTTGTCAATTAGCAAATTCTTTACCCCTATCAAATGTTATAGTCTTAACAAGATTATTTGGAAGAATTGATAAATAATGACTAATATTTTTGTTAATAACTTTAGTAGTTCTATTTTCAACTAATATTGCTAAAGTAAATCTTGATGTTCTTTCAACTAAAGTTATTAAACATGATTTACTTTTACCTCGTGATGATACTACAGTATCACCTTCTCAATGGCCAAGAGTTATGCGATTATTAACATTTCGTTCTTTAATGGATTTACCATTAAATTTACCTCGATTTTCTTGAGATTTTCGTTTCTTATCTTTTCTTCTTAAATTTTTACTAGTAACCTTTTCAAGTAATCCAGAATAAATTCAATTGTAAATTGTTTTAAAACTAATAATTCATTCTTGATGAAAATTTTTAATTCTGCCATAAATTTGTTCAGGCGATCAACCTAATAATAATTTTTGTTGTACATATTTTACTAATTCTCTATTTTTAAATTTATGAAAATAAACATGTAATTGTTTTCTATTTTCTGCTTTATTTTGTGCAATTAATGAAAAATAATGATTATTATCTTTATTTCTATTAACTTCTCGATTAATAGTACTAATACTTCGATTAAGATTTTTAGCTATTTCACTAATTTTTACTTTAAATTTCAATTGATTCTCAATATAAATTCTTTCATCTATGCCAAGATGTTTGTATCCCATATAAAAACTCCTTAAATTTACTTTTTCTAAAATAAACTTAGCATCATGAAATTTTTATATGAAATCTTTTGCAATTTTATTTACTTGCACTTACAAGTATAATTCAGCATATAAAAAAGAAATATTTTCAATAAAATTTCATATTTAAAACACAAATCCTAATGATGCTACGTCTGTTAATAACAACGAATAATAACTAATATTTGTTATTAACAACAACCAGCAAATAATCAAAATGATTGTCGGAAATATTTTTAAACTCATATTAACTGCAAAATAATTTCATAATATTTATTTAATTTACTATCCTGTAAATATTTCTCTAAAGTTGGTCACCGAACTTCAATGGGTAAAGAAGATAATAAAATATTCACAATGTCATTAATAATGCGTCGCTCTAACTTTAAAATACCTTGCAAAAAAGACACAGTAATATCTTCAATATAAACTTTAGCAATGTCTTGCGAAAATGGTTCTAATTCAATAGTAATATCATTGTAAATAACTTGTAATAATTTTTTTGCTGCCAAAGGCTGAAAATAATACAACGGCACTTGATAATAAAAAATGATGTCCACTAAGCGCTGTTTATTAATTTTTTGTTCATTTTTACTAATACTAATCTTTTTTGGCAAAATATTTCTTAGCAACGGCAAGTTATTTTTGACTAAAAAATTAATCTCAATACTTGATTTAGTAATAATATTTGGTTGTGGTTTTATGATATTAATATCAGCATTAATAAAAAAATGCGATAATAAAAATCCCATTAAAAAAATAAGAATACTTATTATAATAGCAAAAATAATAATTTTAGTTTTCTTCATTTTTTCACCCGTAATTAAATTACTTATAAAACAATGAATTTCCTTTAAAATATTTATTAATAACTAAGATAAAATGTCTTGTAATTTTTTTTGCAATTGTTTATATAATTCTTCATACTGTTCATATTTATGCTTTTCAGCATTAACTTTTGCAATTGGTGCCTTATTTAAAAACTGTTCATTATTTAATATTGTTTTACTTCGTTCTAACTCATAATGAATATCTTGTAACTGTTTTTGAATAAATAATTCTTGTTCTTTTTTATTAATTGTCATATCTAAAAAAACATCAATTGTTCCATCAATTAAAGGAAGCGCGATTGTTTGTCCTAAATGAGATATTTTCTTATTAATAGTTGTCATTTGACTATTAGTTAACTTTTCCAAAAAACCATTAATTTCCTGAGCATACTTCTGATAATCTTGATTATCAGAATTTAAATTAAAATTCAAAGCAATGTGATGTTTAATATTTCTTGTTGCCCGTAATTCTCTAATAACTGTTGTAATATTAATAACATTAACTAAATAATTTACGGGAGCAATATTTTCTAAAACTATCGGATATTTTTCTTCCATAATTGATTTTTCATTATTAAACATCTTTTGATAAATTTCTTCAGTTACAAAAGGAATTAAAGGATGCAATAAAATAATAATTTGCTTTAAAAGATAAAATAAGACTTGAATTGATGCCACTTTAGTTTTAGGATTTTGTAAATTACTTTTTGATAACTCAATATATCAAGAGCAAAAATCATCTCAAACAAAATTAAAAAGATATTTACCGCTAACAACAAATTCATATTTTTCCATATTTGCTTGCACTTTTTCAAGAACAAAATTAAAATTATTTAAAATTCAATAATCAACAGCTTCTAATTGTAAATCCAAAATATTATTCACTGGCTTAAAATCATCGGCTAAATTTAAAAGCACATATCGGCTCGCATTTCAAAGTTTATTAATAAAATTTCACGAAGAACGAACTTTAGTAATACTAAATCGTAAATCTTGCCCCGGAGTACTATTAGTTAATAAAAAAAATCGTAAACTATCAGCACCATACTCAGTAATAATATCCATTGGATCAATCCCATTACCCAAAGATTTTGACATTTTTCTTCCTTGTTCATCACGAATTAAACCATGAATTAATACCGCTTTGAAAGGTTTTTTATTAACTAAATATAATGATTCAAAAATCATCCGACTAATTCAAAAGAAAATAATATCATAACCAGTAACTAACAAGGAATTTGGCAAATATTTTTCAAAAAATAATTTATCATTATTTTGTTGCGCAAATATTAAAGGTCACAAAGCACTAGAAAATCAAGTATCTAAAATATCACTATCTTGTACTCATTCTTCTTTATTAGGTGGCGTTATGGCCACAATAATTTCCTTAGTATCTTGATGATATCATACTGGCAATTGATGACCCCATCACAATTGTCGGGAGATACATCAATCCTGAATATTTTCCAACCATTGATCTAAAATATTTGCAAATCTTGATGGATAAAACAAAATCGCATCAGCACTATTTTGTAATTTTAAAGCTCTGTTTACTAATGGCTGCATTTTAACAAACCATTGTTCTGATAAATATGGTTCAATAATAGCATCACTGCGTTCTGAATATCCTACTTGATGAACAAAATCAGCAATTTTAACAACTAAATTTTGTTTTTCTAAATCACCTATTAACTGTTGTCGACAAACAAAACGGTCTAATCCCTCATATTGTAAAGCTGTGGCATTCATTATGCCACCAGAATCCATACAAATAATTAAATCCAAATTATGTCTTTTAGCAATTTGATAATCATTAAAATCATGAGCAGGCGTACATTTCATTATTCCTGTTCCAAGTTCCATTACAATGTATTCATCAGCAATTATCGGAATTCTTTGTTTATTAACCGGATTAATAACTTCTTTATGAAGATACTTTTGATAACGAACATCATTAGGATGAAAAACTAAGGCTTGATCAGCAAACATCGTTTCTGGTCTTGTTGTGGCAATTGTAATCATTTCATCACTATCTACTAAGGGATAATTAAGATAATACATTTTACCTTGAACTTCTTTATAAGTTACTTCCATATTTGATAACGCTGTTTTTAATTGTGGGTCTCAATTAATAATTTTTTTGCCACGATAAATTAAACCATCATTATATAATTTAACAAATGTTTCATTAACTAATTGATTAACATCACTATCTAAAGTAAACTTCTCATAACGATAATCTAATGCTAATCCTAATTTTGCTCATTGCTCACGAATTATCTGAGCATATTCATCCTTTCACGAATTAACTTTAGTAATAAACTGATTACGAGAAAAACTAGTAATCCGTTTTTTCTCTTCATCTCATATTCTTTCAGCAACTTTTACTTGGGTAGCAATTCCCGCATGATCCATTCCTGGAAATCAAGTAACACCATAACCAGTTAAAATTTTATAACGCGCCATAACATCTTGTAAAGTATTATTCCAAGCATGACCCAAATGTAATTTACCAGTAATATTAGGTGGAGGCAAAATCATACTAAAAACAGGTTTATTATTAATATTATCAGCACTAAATAATCGTTTTTCTAGTCAATAATCATACTTACCATTTTCTACTTCAAAATGCTCATATTTTTTACTTAATGATTTCATTAATTCTCTCCTACTTATTTTCAATAATTATATCAAACATTAAGAAATATAAAAAATGATACTTAATTAATCTAATATTTAATCTTTTTTCAACGATAATATAATGAATTTAAAACAACAGTAAGATCAGAAAATGCCATCGCCGCGGCTGCAAAAATTGCAAATTCAAAATTAGGAATTGATATTCAAAATCAACCAGATAACATTGCTACTGGTAAGGCAATAAGGTTATAACCAAATGCTCACATAAAATTAGTTTAAATAACCCTTCTTGTTTGCTTCGTTAACACAATCGCTTTATAAATATTTAAAACATCAGGTTTAATGATAATAATATCACTAAGATTAACTGCGATTTCCGCTCCTGTTCCCATCGCAATTGATAAATCAGCTTGTTGTAAAGCAACACTATCATTAACACCATCACCAACAAATGCCACTTTTTTACCTTGTTTTTGCAATTTCTTAATAATATTAGCTTTATCTAATGGTTGAATATTAGCAAAGTAATGCTCAATACCAATAGCAGTAGCAACTCCTCTAGTAATAACTTCATTATCACCACTAATCATATAAACTTCAATACCTTCTTGCTTCAACTTAGCAACCGTTTTAATCGCATTTAACTTAATCTGATCCTCTAACACAAATAAAGTTACAATAACTTTATCAATTGCTAACCCCAATACCAATTGATTAATTTCTTTGCTTTTTTCAACAATTCTTTGTAAAGGAACTGCTAAAACAAATTTTTTTTCTAATAATTTAGTAACCGAAGAAATCGTAACTCGCTGTTTATTACATAACCCTTGAATGCCAAAACCAATAGTTTCTTTCACATCCGTCAAGGATACTTTACTAATATTATATGCTTCTTGGTATGCTTTAAAAGCAGTAGCAATTGGATGCGCTGACATATTTTCTAAACTCACAGCAAAAGTAATATGCTTTTCTTCGCCATAAATAGCCTTAATACTTAATTTGCCATCAGTAACAGTTCCGGTTTTATCAAAAGCAACAATATCAATTTGATTAATTTTTTCAAAAGCATGAACTTTATTAAAAATAATTCCTTCTTGGGTTGACTTTGCAATTCCCACAGTTATTGCTAAAGGTGTTGCTAATCCCAAAGCACAAGGACAAGCAATAATTAATGTTGAAATTGCAGTTTTAATAGCAATACCATAAGGATCAGACATAATAAATGATAAATCAAATAACGGTAAAATAAAAGCATAAACTAAAAAAACTAATAATGCTAACCCTAAAACAAAAGGAACAAAAATCGCCGCAATCTTATCAGCAATCTTTTGTAAATTGGTTTTTTGTTGTTGCAATTGTTCTACTTTATTAATAATACTTGCTAATATCGTTTCATTACCAATTTTTGTTGCTCGCATTATAAAAGCTTCACCTGCATTAGCAGAACCACCAATTAATAATTCACCAGTCAATTTTTTTACAATTTGACTTTCATCTGTAATTAATGAATCATTAATATATGCTAACTCGCCTATTAAAACACCATCAGTAGGAATTTTATCACCCTTTTTAACTAATAACTGATCATCAATTTTAATATCAATAGCAGCAATTGTTGCATATTTATTATTTTCTTTAAAAATAGTCGCCTCTTTTACTTGCAACGACATTAAATCTTGTAAGCCATCAATCGCACGATTACGAACTATTTGCGATATTGCATCGCCGACTAAAACAAAAGCTATAATTGAAGCCCCAATCTCAAAATACATATGTTGAAATTTATTATCAATCATCATATAATTCATTAATTGTTGATGACTAATTCCTTGAAATAAACCAATAATATGTTGCTTACCATATGGTGAATATTGCAACATCAAAACAATTAAATAAATACTATAGATAAATGCCACCAAAGACGACAAAATGATTAATGAATACATGCCGACTCGTCGTTGTTGAAACAATTCTTGATATCAGGCTTTATAAAAATTAAATCCTAAAATAAACTGGACAATACTCGCAAGCATTAATTGAATAATTGGATTACCAAAATATACTGCCAATGGATTTACTTTACCCATTGATATTCACATCGGAATAACTAATAAAATAGCAAAAACTGAGCGTAAAATTTCTTTGATTTTAAATCAATGATGTTGTTTATCAGTATGTGTTAAATGCATCTGATGACAAAGATTACTATTTGACTTGATCTTTCTTAATTTCATTATAACTCTACCTCTAAACTTAGTTTTTAAATATATTCAGTAATTTTTTCAAGAACAGCATCATAACCCATTTTACTAATACTTGATGTTTTAATAATGTCAATATCATTAATAATCAGCAATGTTTCTTTAATTATTTTTTCTTGCTTGTTAATATCATTTTTCTTTAGTTTATCTAACTTCGTAGTAACAATGAGAATATTAATATTTCGTTCTCGTAAAAAATTAAACATTAATAAATCATCCGCATTAGGAGTTCGTCTTAAATCTAATAATAAGATTGCTAACTTTAAATTTTTTCGCTCTAATAAATAAGTATCCATCATTTTAACAAATTGTTTTTTAATACTCTTACTTATTTTTGCAAAACCATAACCGGGGCAATCAACAAAACGAAATTCATTATTATTAATAGCAAAAAAATTAAGCATTTGTGTTTTACCAGGCGAACTAGACACCTTTGCTAATTGTTTATTGTTACATAAAGAATTAATAAATGTTGATTTTCCAACATTACTTCGTCCTAATAACAATACTTCACTAATCTCATCATCAATTCATTGTTCCTTATTAATAGCACCTTTAAGAAACACACTCTTAGTAATTTTCATTGTTTTCACCACTTTTATTTTCTAAAACTAAAAATGAAATAATTTTTAATTTTATTAAAATTTTACCTTGTGCTTAAAATTTTATCGTATAGAATAAAAATATGCAACTATTTAGTTTGTAAGGGTCGCGTTTAGTTTTCTTAGGTATTTTTAAAAAAAGAAAAAATAATCATTTACTATAAATTATTTCAATATGCAAATTAAGTATATATTTCTTATGTATGATTTTTTTTGTAAAAAATTATTTTAATGTTGTTTTTATAAGCATTTTAGTGAGTTTTTATAACCTTTTATTAAGATTATGTTTGTTAATATTAAATATTTTGTTTTATTACTTATTTTTTAGATAAAATGATAATTAAATTGTGATTACTTTTTTTTCAAAATTATTTAAACCTTTTCCTACCTAACAAAACTTTACGCGTCCGTTTGAGTAGTATTTGATTTTCATTAGTTTTAAATATATATGGATGTAATAAAATTAAGGAAAATCAAATTTACAATTTTAAAGAACAAGAACAATATCAAGCTAATATGCAAAGAGCCTTAAATAAATATACCACAGCACAAGAAATTATTGGGAGTATTGAACTTAATCTCGGAAGTTTAAGCAAAACTGCTACTGATTTAAAACCACTTATTAATAAACAATTCAATAATATTATTAAACAACAAGTTGGTTCTTTAAAAATTAAGTCTTTAAAACTTAGTAATTATCACAAGGCATTAGTACAAGACAATGACTTCACTGGTAACATTAAATATGAACATCAAGAAATGTGAAAACCAGAATTTTTTCATCCAGAAATGTTATTTGTATTTTACAGTGACATTACCTTACAATCAACAATATTTCCTAACTTAACTTTTAAAAGACAGCCTTCTGGTATTAATAGTATTTGTCAGATAATTACTACACATTATAGTTGCGACTATAACTGATACTTTCATATTAAATATCAGTAATCCAAACTGAAAGCAGGAATTAAAATGAAACAAGCAATGTTTTTAATACCAATATTAGCAATAACCCCCAATCTATGAAACAATTTAAATAATAACAACTATTCACAAATTCAAGAACCTATCCTTACAAAAGATGATGTTAAAGTATATTATCAAAATAAAGAATTATCTCCTAATAGCGAATATTGAGATACTAAAGGATGATTAAACAATGAAGAAAGTAATCAATTAACTTTTAAATTTAAGAAACACTTAAATATTAATTTGGAGCAAGCAGCCAAATATATTAAACCAATTGATAGCGCCCAAGCATCATTTAATGAATGATCGCCCATAACAAAAACTACGGAAACAATCCGATTAGATTACCTGAATTGTAAATATAAATGGGACAGTTTTTTAAAATAATTGTATTAAATCTATTGGTCTTTTATTAAGATAATGATTTTCTGGGTGTAGAATTAATTTGAAATGCTATAGAATTTAAGTCTTTTTGTTTATATGAAGATAAATCAGTAGGTTTTGGTAAATATCTTCTTAAAATACCATTATTGTTCTCATTTAAACCTCTTTGACAAGGTTTGCCGGCATCTGCAAAATAAATTTTAACATTACAATTTTTTTCAATTAATTTTCATTTACTAAATTTTTTACCACGATCAAAAGTAATAGTTTTAATTGTTCCTGGTATTAATTTTGAAATAAATTTTATTATACTTTGTGTAATACTTTCTGCTTTATGATTTTTAGTTTTCAAAGGAATTGTGGTTTTTGATCATATATCAGCTAAAGTAATAATAGAACTTTTATGATCTTTACCAACGATAGTATCTCCCTCTAAATGGCCAAATTCTTGTATATTTTTAATATTTGGAATGATTAAATTTCTTTCATGAATAGATTTACAATTATTAATTCTGCCCCTAGTTTCTTTTTGTTTATGAGGTTTATTTTTGCCTTTTCTCAATAAATTTTTTTCATCAAAACCCATTCGATTTGTTTTAAACATGTTATATAAAGTTTTTGTTGAAATATTTTTTATTTTATTTTTCTTTAAAAAATCAGCAATTATATCAAGAGCATAATTTTTAGTAATTAACAAATGATTGATAGTATTAATTTCTGTTAAAGTTAAAATTATTAATTTTCTACCTGCATTTTGTTTATTTTTTTGAACTTGATTCAATATTTCTAATGGTAATAAGTTTTGATTTAATAATTTACAAACTCTGTGTACAGTTGATTTACTATAATCAATTGCTTTTGCTATTTTACGAATAGAAAATCCATAACTTTTATATTCTTTTATTGCTATTATTGATTCAATAGTCAGATACTTATACATTGTGCTAATTCCTTTCTTTTCTTAATTATAGAATTAACACAATTTGTTTTTTATATGCCAAATTGTAAAGTTAAGTGCAACTAAATTATTTTTCTAACCAAATATTCGATTGGCGAAAGATAATTTAGTATTTTTCTTGGTCTTTGGTTTAAAGACAATATAAATTTATGAACTGCATTTTTAGTAGTGTTTGAAAAATTAAATTTTTTAGGAAATTTTTCTCTAATTAAACCATTAGTATTTTCATTAGTACCTCTTTGTCAAGGTGAATATGCATCAGCAAAATAAATTTTCACATTTAAATTTTTTTCAAGTTGTTGTCAATTAGCAAATTCTTTACCCCTATCAAATGTTATAGTCTTAACAAGATTATTTGGAAGAATTGATAAATAATGACTAATATTTTTGTTAATAACTTTAGTAGTTCTATTTTCAACTAATATTGCTAAAGTAAATCTTGATGTTCTTTCAACTAAAGTTATTAAACATGATTTACTTTTACCTCGTGATGATACTACAGTATCACCTTCTCAATGGCCAAGAGTTATGCGATTATTAACATTTCGTTCTTTAATGGATTTACCATTAAATTTACCCCGATTTTCTTGAGATTTTCGTTTCGTACCTTTTCTTCTTAAATTTTTACTAGTAACCTTTTCAAGTAATCCAGAATAAATTCAATTATAAATTGTTTTAAAACTAATAATTCATTCTTGATGAAAATTTTTAATTCTGCCATAAATTTGTTCAGGCGATCAACCTAATAATAATTTTTGTTGTACATATTTTACTAATTCTCTATTTTTAAATTTATGAAACCTGAAATGTAAAATTAAAAAGGACACTTATATAAAAAACAAATTGTGTTAATTCTATAATTAAGAAAAGAAAGGAATTAGCACAATGTATAAGTATCTGACTATTGAATCAATAATAGCAATAAAAGAATATAAAAGTTATGGATTTTCTATTCGTAAAATAGCAAAAGCAATTGATTATAGTAAATCAACTGTACACAGAGTTTGTAAATTATTAAATCAAAACTTATTACCATTAGAAATATTGAATCAAGTTCAAAAAAATAAACAAAATGCAGGTAGAAAATTAATAATTTTAACTTTAACAGAAATTAATACTATCAATCATTTGTTAATTACTAAAAATTATGCTCTTGATATAATTGCTGATTTTTTAAAGAAAAATAAAATAAAAAATATTTCAACAAAAACTTTATATAACATGTTTAAAACAAATCGAATGGGTTTTGATGAAAAAAATTTATTGAGAAAAGGCAAAAATAAACCTCATAAACAAAAAGAAACTAGGGGCAGAATTAATAATTGTAAATCTATTCATGAAAGAAATTTAATCATTCCAAATATTAAAAATATACAAGAATTTGGCCATTTAGAGGGAGATACTATCGTTGGTAAAGATCATAAAAGTTCTATTATTACTTTAGCTGATATATGATCAAAAACCACAATTCCTTTGAAAACTAAAAATCATAAAGCAGAAAGTATTACACAAAGTATAATAAAATTTATTTCAAAATTAATACCAGGAACAATTAAAACTATTACTTTTGATCGTGGTAAAGAATTTAGTAAATGAAAATTAATTGAAAAAAATTGTAATGTTAAAATTTATTTTGCAGATGCCGGCAAACCTTGTCAAAGAGGTTTAAATGAGAACAATAATGGTATTTTAAGAAGATATTTACCAAAATCTACTGATTTATCTTCATATAAACAAAAAGACTTAAATTCTATAGCATTTCAAATTAATTCTACACCCAGAAAATCATTATCTTATAAAAGACCAATAGATTTAATACAATTATTTTAAAAAACTGTCCCATTTATATTTACAATTCAGGAAAATAAACATGTAATTGTTTTCTATTTTCTGCTTTATTTTGTGCAATTAATGAAAAATAATGATTATTATCTTTATTTGTATTAACTTCTCGATTAATAGTACTAATACTTCGATTAAGATTTTTAGCTATTTCACTAATTTTTACTTTAAATTTCAATTGATTCTCAATATAAATTCTTTCATCTATGCCAAGATGTTTGTATCCCATATAAAAACTCCTTAAATTTACTTTTTCTAAAATAAACTTAGCATCATGAAATTTTTATATGAAATCTTTTGCAATTTTATTTACTTGCACTTACAAGTATAATTCAGCATATAAGTGTCCTTTTTAATTTTACATTTCAGGTTATCAAAAAGGTAATGCTTTTTGCTCTAATCATTACTTAACTTTTAATAGCACCGTAGATAAATATCCCATATTAAATAAAGAAAAAAGTGATTTTCTATATTATACTAATGGCAATGAAATGATACCAAGATTTCGTAATAACTCCATAACAAAACAACTATGATGAAACGAAATAAAATTTTTATTTATTACCAAGTTAGTTTTCACACCTTATCTAGAAAGTAAAAGCGATTGAACACAACAACAAGCTGATAAATGAATAGCAATGTATAAAGAATACGCTCAATATATTTTTGCTGGTAAACCTGTAATGAATTCACCAATGGATTTAGTTAACCCTTGTGCCTTTAAATTAGATAAAACAAATCAAAATAATGAATTTATCTTAACAATAAATCCTAAAACATATAACCCATGAGGTAATGAAAAAAAATCGACAACACTACCGCATTGAGGATTTAGTTTTGGGATTACATCCAAATATAATGGTTCAATGACCGATTTAATTTATCAAGGACGCACCATACTAACTAATATTAGTGATGCTAATTTATCTTCGGAAATTTTAAAATACTTACTTTCAAAAAGATAATCGTGACAAAAAGAATTTCTAATTCTTAACTAAGGATTAGAAATTCTTTATCTTTTAAACTTACTAAAATCTGGCATTCTTCCTGATTTAATTTGTTTTGCCATTGCATCAACACTTTTTTTAGCTTTTTCAAATTGATTTATTAAATTATTAAATTCTTTTTCATTTCGTCCCGAACCTTTAATAATCCGATTTTTTCTTTTTAAATGTTTTAAAAGTCGTGGATCTCTTCGTTCTTTTTTAGTCATTGAATCTAATAATGCTCTTGTAACTAATAGTTTACTTTCAGCACCTTCAATTTTGGCATCACTAAGATTATTAACCCCAGGCATCATTTTAATTATTCCTGAAAGTTTACCCATCTTTGACATTTGTTTCATTTGATTAGCTAAATCATCTAAATCAAATTGTCCCATCATCATTCGATTCATTGTTTTCTGAATTGATCTTTCATCAACAACATCTTGAGCTTTTTCAAATAAACTTTGAACATCGCCCATCCCTAAAATTCGGTCAGCCATTCTTTCAGGATAAAAAATATCTAATGCTTCAACCTTTTCTCCTGTACCAGCAAACATAATCGGAATTTTAGTTAAATGACTAATAGAAAGTGCCGCTCCACCACGAGCATCACCATCTAATTTAGAAAGAATTGTTCCTGTTAAATTAAGATATTGATGAAATCGTTCAGTAACATTAATTATTTCTTGTCCTGTCATCGCATCAACAACAATAAGAATTTCTTGGGGATTAATATTTTGTTTTAAATTAGATAATTCATCCATTAATACGCTATCAATATGCAATCTTCCTGCTGTATCAACAATAACAACATCAAACTTATTTTCCATTGCATAATTAAGAGCATTGTTAGCAATTTTAACAACATCTTTTTCATTATCCAATGAAAATACAGGAATGTCTAATTGCTTACCTAACGATTTTAACTGCTCAATGGCGGCTGGCCGATACACATCACAAGCAACTAACAAAGAATTCTTATGATACTTTTTTCGTAATAAATTTGCTAACTTAGCTGTTGTGGTTGTTTTTCCACTTCCTTGTAACCCCACCATCATAATAACTGTTGGTCGTTTATTAAGATTCAATAAATGTTCTTTATGTCCCATAATACGAATTAACTCATTATGAACAATTTTAATTAACATTTGTTCAGGTTTTAAACCTTCAAGAATAAACTCTCCCTTTGCAAGATCACGAACATTATTAACAAATTCTTTTACCACATTAAAATTAACATCAGCCTCTAATAAAGCAAGTTTAATTTCACTTAAAGTAGCTTCCATATTTTGTTCTGTTAAAGTTGATGTCTTAATATTTTTCTTAATAGCTTTAGTAATACGATTCGCCAAAAAATCAGTAAACATTTTTATACCCCATTTATTTATAAATTTTAACTTCGCTAATAATTATATCATATGTAATAAGAAATTTATAGATATCGTAGAAAAGAGAGAATTTATATTCTCTCTTTTCTGCTCTTTAAATTATGAATTATTTCTAGGTTTTGTTTTAACTAAAAAATTAATCTTTTTATCACTATCAGAAATAATATCACGAGAATTTTTTTCTCTTAATTGAAATAATACCGTAACTTGCCCAAAACTTTTACCAGCAGCCGTTATTACTTTATCATTTCAATCGCTTTCATTAGGAACGATTAATAATTCATAATTGCCTTTATAAATATCTTTTGTTTTATTTTGTAAATAATTTATAAACTCAGACATAGTTGCAAGAGGTTCATTAATCATTGTTTTATTTTCAGGAAATATCCTTCCAAGTTCTGAATGAATATAATCTTTTATTTCTTCACCTGTTGAAGCCAAGACCTTAACAGTAATAGTTTTTGTTTCTAAAATTTCACAATTATGAATTGCTTGAATTTTAACTTGGACATCATAATCACTAATATAAACTTTTTTTCAATCTAAAACTTCATATTTTATCTTAACACCAACTGGTGGCATTTCCGTAACTAAATTTCTAACTACTTGTTCAATATCTTGCTCATTTTTATAAGCACGAGTTTCAGCAATACTATTAAACTTATTTAAATAGTTACTTACTTCGTTTTTAATTTTTTCACTACAAGTAATCGCCTTAACTTTAAGCTTAACTTCACCAACCTCAGTAGTATTATTCATTGCTTTAACAACAACTTCTAAGTCAACATTTGATAATTCACTAGTAGCGACTAAATCTCAATGCAAAACTTTACTAACAATTGTAATTCCTTTTGGCGGTGAAACATCAACTAATTCTTTAATGGCTTCCATAACTTCATCTTCATTATGATAATATTTAGGCACATCAATATTTTTAAACTTACTTAAATAAGATTTAATCGCACTTTTTAATTCCTTAACTTTCACATTAACTTGAATAGTATTAATTTCTTTACCATCCTTTATTGCTTTAACAATAACTACGGCATCAAAACTTCCAGATACATAGGGGTCTTTTCAATTTAACACTTCATATTCTATCGTAATATTATTAGGAACTACAGCAACAACGGAATTTTTTACAGCTTCAATCACTTCTTCTTTACTAAAATAACAATTTTCTTCAAGAATATCTTTAAAATTATCCAAATAATTCTTAATCGGTTCAAATAAACCCCATACCTTAACAACAATATCCTTCCTGAATTGTAAATATAAATGGGACAGTTTTTTAAAATAATTGTATTAAATCTATTGGTCTTTTATAAGATAATGTGGATTGGCAACCCTTTTTAGGACACTTTTTATGTAGACTGGTATTTTCTAAATTCAACGGGAGTTAAATAATTTAAACTGCCATGAATTCGAATATTGTTATATCAATTAACAAAATCAAATAGTTCGCATTTTAGTTGTGTTAAGTTTGCAAATTTTTTACCGTTAATAAATTCGGTTTTAAAGGTTTTGTAAGTTGCTTCAGCAACAGCATTATCATATGGGCATCCTTTGGAGCTTAATGATCTTTTAATTTTAAAGGTTATTAAAATTTCATCAATAATTTTATTTTTAAACTCATTACCACGATCAGTATGAAATAAAGTTATTTTATTTAATGGTCATGTTATCTTGTGAAAAGCTTGTTGAACTAATTCAGCAGTTTTATTTGGTCCAGCACTATAGCCAATTACTTCGCGATTAAACAAGTCAATTAATAAACAAATATAATGTCATTTAGTGCCAACTTGAACATATGTTAAATCACTAACAACAACTTCATTTGGTTTTTTGTCATTAAATTGACGATTTAAAACATTATTAATTTCGTCATTATTAACTGTTTTTTTATGATTACAATATTTTAACTTGGTGTATTTAGAAACCAAATTATTTTTGATCATAATGAATCGGATTTTTCGTCGTGATAAAATGATATTTTTTCTTATTAAAACAGCTTTAATTTTACGAGCACCATAAATCTTGCGACTTTTATTAAATGCACTGATAACTTCTTGTTCATAATTATTAACATCAAACTTGGTGCATTTATTAGTTTGATAATAATATGTTGATTTTAGTAAACCTAAAATCTTACATATTTTCCTCACTGAATATTTATTTTTGTTGTTATTAATTATTGTTATTTTTTCCCGATTATCAGTGCTGCTTGCTTTAAAATGTCATTTTCCATTCGTAATTGTTGGTTTTCTTTTCGCAAGTAAATTAATTCATTTTCTTCGACAGTGCGATTATCTTTTGCTTTAAATGACCCAGAATTATTATAATTTTTAATTCAACTATAAATAGTTGGTTTTGGTAAATTATATTCTTTCCCTAAATTAATAACACTTTTGTCATTTTTGTATAGCATTACAATTTGTTTTTTAAATTCTTCAGAGTATGAGGTTTTATTTCCCATTTTTATATTCCTTCTTTCTTAATAATTTTGAAGTCTATATAATTATGGTCCAACTTATTGTAGCCTATCCATTTTTTATTGTAAAATGAAACAAATTGCTATAGCTAATAGGGTGTTATCTATCAACTGGTAAACTTCTTTTGGTTATGGCGACCACCCACAATTTATCGTGCTTTAATACATACCAACATTATTAATTCACTTGTATTTAATTTTCAAAGAACAAAATTTTAACACCTCATAAAATAAAAAGACAATCATTGCTGACTGCCTTAATACTTATTCAAATCTTTACCTACCTAACAAAACTTTATGCGCACAAAACTTTATGCGCCCTAAATGTGGCTGTGTAAAAAATTATTTGTTTTAATAATTAATATTTGATAATATAACTACATAAGATTACTTTAGATTTTTCTATTAAATTTACTAAAAAACAGAGAAAGGTTAATTTAGGATGCTAAAATTTTTGCAGTTTTTCTTCATACCTATTATTATTTCAATAAATTCAAATAACTTCAATAAATTAATAAATAAAAGTGAATATATTGACTTTAAAATTGAAGAAAAAACTGTTTTTCAATATTTAATCAATCTTTTCAATCGCAATGAAAAAATTCAAATTTATAACTATAATGATTCTAACTATGACTATCAAAAAACTATTGAAGATAATCTAAAAAAACAAATTAATTAATATGCTGAATTATACTTGCACTTACAAGTATAATTCAGCATCTAAATAGTAAATAAATAGTAATTTATTAAAAAATAAAGGGAGAGAATATTTATGAATGAAAAAATTAGTGCGGAAATAACAAAACGCATCAATGAATATATTAAATTTGATGTTTTATTAAAAAATGAAAGATTTTCAATTATGAAAAGTTACCAATGCTTGTCAAGAAGTAAAACAATATGCCTATATTAATCTTTTGTGTGCTCAAATTAATAAACGGTTTAAAAATGATTCTGCTACCAATCAATCAATTGAAAACTTAATTCGGTTAACTAAACTTAATGATGTTGTTGGGTTTAAAGTAGCGTATCAAAAATTAACAAATTATAATTTTGAAGCCGTTGCTATTAAAAGTCTTAAAGAGCACTATATGCATTTTATGTTTGATAATGAATATGGAATATATTTTCAATTTAAAAATTATAATTTTAATAGTTTTATTGACTTTATGCAAATAAGAGAAAATAATCATCGTTTATTTTCAGAACCAAAGGTAGGACAAAGAGCTGTGCCCGATGAATTAGATAAAGGTATGGGCAAAAACGAACAATGTACGATAGTTAAACGCCAAGCGCCACCTGTGCCCCCAAAACCAGCAATGAAACCATTAAATATGTTAGATAGTGATGAACTTCGTAATACGATTGTTAATGATTCTAAACAACCAAATGCGCAACGAAATAATTGAAATCCTTATGATAAAGTTGCTACAGTATTGACCAAAAATAAAGAAGGAATTGCTACTAAGCGTCAGGCGCCACCTGTGCCTGTAAAGCCAGCAATGAAACCAGTAAATTGACAAGCAAAAAATGAACAAGGAGCAAAGTCTAATTTAGAAATGGACGATTTGAAAATGACTCTTAATCGGGAAATAGAACAAGTGGTCGCAAAAAGAAATGAGTGCAATCTTTATCAAGATGAGTTTGATAGTAATGGGAATTTTAGAACATTAGACAATGGAAATAAAGAATATGGTAATTCGCAATTAGCAAGTATATTAAATCCTGTGGTTGAAGAATTTAAACAAAAATATAACATTGGGAATTGTAAAACTTTAGATGAAAAGCCAGACGATGAATTATACTGCCCTGTAATTGTTAAAAATAAAATTTTATAACTAAGAAATCATAGTAGCTAAGGTAATTTTAAATTACCTTAGCTTTTTACTTTTTATTAAGCGTAATAGTTTGTTATTAGATTTTATGTTAAAATTAAAAACAGAATAGAAATTATCGTGAGGTGAAACAATGGAGCAGTATTTAAGTTTATGTCGTCAGATATTAGAAAAAGGTCAAAATAAACCTAATCGTACCCTTATTGATACAATTAGTTTTTTTGGTTATCAAATGCGGTTTGATTTACAAAAAGGGTTTCCACTATTAACAACAAAAAAAGTATATTTAAAAGCTGTTATTTATGAATTATTATGATTTATTAAAGGTGATACTAATATTAGAACATTAGTTCAAAATAATGTTAATATTTGAAATGAGTGACCGTATAAAAAATATCAAAATTCACCTGATTTTAAAGGTGAGCAATTACAAGATTTTATTTCTAAAATTAAAAATGATGAGCAATTTGCTAAAAAATATGGTGATTTAGGTCCAGTTTATGGTAAACAATGGCGAAATTTTAATGGTATGGATCAATTAAAAAATTTAGAAAAGCAATTAAAAGATAATCCTCATTCACGAAGACATATTTTATCTAGTTGAAATCCTGAGGAAATTGAAGAAATGGCATTACCGCCTTGTCATACATTATTTCAATTTTATGTTAGTGCTGACAATAAATTATCTTGTCAGTTATATCAAAGAAGTGCTGATGTATTTTTAGGTGTTCCTTTTAATATTGCTAGTTATGCTTTATTAACTTATATGCTAGCATCTGTTTGTGGGTATGAAGTTGGTGATTTTGTGCATACAATTGGTGATGCGCATATTTATACTAATCATTTAGAACAAATAAATGAACAATTAACAAGACCTCCAAAAAAATTAGGCAAATTAATAATTAATCGTTCAGTAACTTCAATTTTTGATTTTAAATATGAAGATTTTTCATTATTAGATTATGAATCGCATCCGGCGATAAAAGGACAAGTGGCAGTTTAATTATGGTAATTTTGGTATGAGCAATGGATAAGAATGGTGTTATTGGTAAAGATAATAAATTGCCGTGGTGTTTAAATCAAGAATTACAATATTTTAAAGAAATTACTATCGGAAAAACAATTTTAATGGGAAGAAAAACTTTTGCTAGTTTAAAAGTTAAACCTTTATCACAAAGAAAAACTATTGTTGTTAGTTGAAATCCTAATTATGAATTTAATCATCCTGATGTAATTGTGAGTAATGATTTAGAAGGGATTTTAAAACAATATGAGCATAGTGGTGATGACTTATATGTTTGTGGGGGGGCTTTGATTTATCAAATCGCAATCCCCTATGCCAACAAATTATTTGTTTCACTTATTAATGATTTATATGGAGGCGATACTTATTTTCCAGAAATTGATTTCCATCAATTTAAAGAAATTAGTAAGAAACAATATGATAAATTTGTTGGATTAATTTATGAAAGGAAAGTTACTAATGAATAAATGAAGAGTAATAATTACATTGCCATATTTGCTACAAACTTTAAGAAAAGCAAAAAAAATGACAAAGAAAGTGCTTCGTGATCCTAATTCAGTATCAGAAGAATATCGTTATAAATGATTGCAAAAGCGAGCGCGATATTTTGCATGGTTATATAATGTTAAAGTTTATCCCCAAGGATTAGAAAATTGAGTTAATAATAAGGGATGTGTGATGATTGCCAATCATCAATCAAATTTTGATGCTTTATTATTACTTTTAATTAATGATTTTAGTAAATTTGCTCCCTTAGCATTCATTGCTAAGCAAGAATTACAAGAACATAAAATATTTAAACGCTTTGTACAATTAATTGATGTGTTATTTTTAGATCGTAATAATCCAAGGCAAGCATTAGAAGTTTTTAGTGATGCGAAAATGTTAATTCGTGTCCCACGAACAATGGTTATTTTTCCAGAAGGAACGAGAAGTAATAGTTCAACAGTACAAGAATTTAAGCCAGCAGCACTTAGAATTGCGTATCAAGCATATGTTCCAATTATTCCGGTTGCTATTATTAATTCGTATGAAGTTTTTAATAAAAAATCTCAAGGAAAGAAAAAAATTTATCTTGTGATTCAAAAACCATTAGACCCTGCTAATTTTATTAATATTACTACTGATAATTTAGCAAGAAATATGCAAAGTAATATTCAAAAAATCATTAATAATTTTAATTTAAAAAATAAGGATGAAAAAAAATAATGTGAATGTTAGATTTAATTAATAAGAAAAAACAAAATCAACAATTAACAACAAAAGAAATTGATTTTATTATTAGTGGTTTTACTAAGGGTGATATTCCTGATTATCAAATGAGTGCTTTTTTAATGACTGTTTGATTTAATGGTTTAAATAATCAAGAAACATTTGATTTAACAAAATCATTAATTAATTCTGGTGATTCATTAGATTTATCATCAATTAGTGGTTTTAAAGCTGATAAACATTCTACAGGTGGTGTTGGTGATAAAATAAGTTTACTTTATGCTCCTTTGTTAGCAAGTTTTGGCATTAAGGTAGCAAAAATTTCTGGAAGAGGATTAGAACAAACTGGTGGAACAATTGATAAGTTAGAAGCGATTCCTAATTTTAATGTTAATTTGCAATGAAATGATTTTTTAAAAGTAATTAATGAATGCGGAATGAGTATTATTAGTCAAACGCAAGATTTTACTCCGGCTGATAAGAAAGTTTATGCTTTAAGAGATACTACGGGAACTGTTGATTCCATCCCTTTAATAGCAGCCAGTATTATGGCTAAGAAAATTGCTATGGGTAGTGATGGTCTTGTTTTAGATGTTAAGTGTGGTAATGGTGCTTTTATCAGTAATTTAAATGATGCTAAAAAATTAGCAAGACTAATGTTACAAATTGCTCAAGAATTAAAGGTTAAAACCGCTGTTATTATTAGTGATATGAATCAACCATTAGGAAGAATGATTGGTAACATTTGTGAAGTTTATGAAGCATATGAATTTTTACAAGGTAAAAATCAAGATTCAGCATTGTTAGAACTTGTAACCTCTCTAAGCGCAATTAGTTTATTACAAGCAGAAATTTGTAGTAATTTTGATGAAGCAAAACAAAAATGTATTGAGCAACTAAAATCATTAGCGCCATTGAATATTTTTAAACAATTTATTAAACAGCAATCTGGTGATATTGATTTTGTTACTAATTTTGTTTGAAAAGATGCTGTTAAATTTGTTATTGAAATTAAGGCATCAGTTTCAGGATTTGTTAATTTTCATAACTGTTATGGTTTAGGTAATTTAGCAATGCATTTAGGAGCAGGAAGAGAAACAAATTATTCATCAATTGATTATATGGCCGGAATTTTTATTAATAAAAAAACCCAAGAAAAGGTTAATGCTAATGAAACGGTATTAACTTTATATACTAATATTAATAATGTCAGTGAGTTTATAGCAATGGCAAAAGAATTATTTACAATTGAACAATCTTTACCGCTAATTAATAATATTATTTATGAAATAATGGAATAAGATAATTAAGATAAGGTGGATAACTAAATATGAGTAAATATCTGATTAACATTGATAATTTTCAAGGACCATTAGATTTACTTTTACATTTAATTAAAGAAAAAAATCTTGATATCTTTACTGTTGATGTTAGTATGATTACAACGCAATATTTAGATTATTTAAATAAAATGGAAACATTAAATTTAGATATTGCTAGTGAATATTTAACAATGGCAGCATATCTTTTGGAATTAAAATCACGGCGATTATTACAACAGACTAATTTAGAAGAAGATAATAGTGATTATGAAGCCGATAATCGTCAAGAATTAATTCAAAAATTATTAGAATATCAAACTATTAAAGAAACAACTGGTTTTTTTAAAGAACAAGAAATTGTTCGTCAGCAAGTTTTTACGAGACCAGCAATTGTTTCTAATTCTCAACAATATGCATCGTTAGCAAAGGAAACTAATTGAGATTTTAACTTAGAGCAGTTGAGTTTTCAATTACAAGAAGTGTATAAAAGGTATCAATTAAATATGCCAATAACAACACGCGTGGCTAAACAACAAATATCACCACAAAAGCGGGCATCAGAAATTTTTAATTTTTTAAAACAAAATCCCCAAAAAAGTTATAATCTTTATGATATTTTTGTTGAAAGTGATAATATTACAAATAATTTGCTTGTTGTTAGTTTTAGTGCCATTTTGGATTTAGTTCGTAGTCAGCAAATATACATTGAACAAGCAGATATGTTTGCTCCCATCACATTAAAATATCGAGGTGAATTTAGTGAAGAAAATGAATAATTATGCTTTAATGGAAGGATTAATTTTTATTGCTGGTGAAGAAGGCATTAGTAATCAAAAAATTGCTAAAAAGTTAAATCTTAGTCTTAATCTTGTTAATGAAATGTTAATTACTATCCAACAGCAGTTAGAAGCGGATGAATCGCGAGGCATAGCATTAATGAATAATAATAATGTTTTTAAGTTTATGACAAAACAAGAACATTTTAATATTTATGAATCATTAGTTATTGAGCAAACTAGTAAATTATCAACGGCTGCATTAGAAACGCTAGCAATTATTGCTTATAAAGGTCCAATAGTAAAAAGTGAAATTGAAAGTATTCGTGGTGTTAGCAGTGATTTTATGGTTGCTAAATTAAAAGCCCGAGAATTAATTGTTGAATTGGGAAGAAGTGATGCTCCGGGGCGACCAATATTATATGGCGTGAGTCAATATTTTTTAGATTATTTTAATTTATCTTCGTTAGATAAATTACCACCATTACCAGAATCTTTTTTTGATAAAGATGAAGACACTAATTTGTTTATTAATTAAGGATAATGATAATGAAAAAAGAACGATTACAAAAAATAATTGCTATGCGTGGTTATTGTTCACGGCGAAAAGCAGAACAATTAATTTTAGCAGGTAAAGTTGCAGTTAATGAACAAATTATTACGGAATTAGGATTTAAAGTTGAAGTAAATGCTAAAATTACTGTTAATGGTGAATTATTGCCAGCAGAACAAGAAAATATTTATTTAGCTTTTAATAAACCAATTGGCTGTATTACTTCTTTGGATGACCCCCTCGGAAGAAAAACTGTCTTTGATTATTTACAAGATATTACTGTGCGAATTTATCCGATTGGCAGATTAGATTATTATACTAGTGGGTTATTATTATTAACTAATGATGGTAATTTTGCTAATTTAATTATGCATCCAACCCACGGCATTAATAAAGTTTATGAAGTAGCGGTTAAAGGTAAAATTACTTCCACAACGATTAATAATTTATTAAATGGTGTTTTAATTGATGATGATTTTTTAGCTAAAGCAGTACAAGTTAAATTATTAAGAGTAAATAGTAAGCAACAATCTTATATGTTAGCAATAACAATTCAAGATGGTCACAATCAACAAATTCGGAAAATGATTAAAGCAATAAATGGTAAAGTTTTAGCATTAAAACGGGTTGCTGTGGGAATATTAACCCTTAGTGGTATTAGTGAAGGTCATTATCGGTTATTAACAAATAATGAAGTTAAGCAATTAGAAATAATGGCGAAAAAAAATAATCCTTAGGGATTATTTTTGTATTTCTTTAAATTTTTCTAGTAATTTTTCTTTTCCTTCATTAATTAGAAGTTCGTTATATTTAGTATATAGTTCACGACAATGAGCTAACTCTTTTAAAGCTCATTGTTCATCTTTTCATTCTTTAACAATAACTGCTTTTTTTTGTAACTGTTTATATTGGATAAAGAAATTTTTAATTTTTGCTAAAGTATGTTCAGGAACATCTTTTAAAGATTTAAGATGATTAAAATGCGGGTCATCGGCTAAAACACCAAATAGCTTAGTATCAATTTCACCACCATCAATCATTTCTAAGGCTCCAAGAATTCTAACATTGGCTTGACATCCAGCAATTGTTGGATATGTTGCTAAAGCAATAACATCAAGCGGATCACCATCTCAGTCTAAAGTATTTTCAATACAACCATATTCGGCAGGATAAACATTAGCACCATATAAAACACGATCTAAAATAATTCTTTTAGTTTCAAAATTATATTCATATTTGTTACTACTACCAGTAGTAATTTCAATAATTACAGGAACGATATTATTTTCCATTAATAAATTTTCTCCTTTTCTTTATTTGTAAAAATATTATACAATAAATATGTTGAAATAACGGTAATTAATTAAGGAGTAATAAATTAATGAGAAAGACAACAAGATTGTTATGAGTAACATTTAAAAATGATAGTCAATTAACAATTAAAAAGCTAGTTTTAATTGCTAATTTTTTAGCTATTTGTTTATTAGTGGGTTATATTAGTAAATTTATTCCGCCTTTATTTTTGCCTTACTTAAAATTAGAATTTATTGATGTTTTTATTATTATTGCTTTTCCGTTTTTAGGAATTATTTATACTTATTTTTTAGTATTTTTAATTCCTTGAATGTTAATACTAATTACTAGTGTTAGTGGTCCAATTGCTTATTTAGCTTTAATGTTAGCAACAGGAGGATTTTATTCAATATTTTTAATTGTCCAAATACCATTATTTTTTATTATTCAATTTTGTGGATGAACAAAAAATAGTTCTGGTAAATTTTTAACAATTATTGTTTGAATTATTAGTATTTTTTTAGCAGCCATCATTAATTCATTTTGAATGACTTTTTTAAATTGAGCTTTTATTTTGGAATTATATGGGATGGCATCTTTACGAAATCAATTATTTGTAGTTTTTTTACCATTTAATTTAATAAAATTTTGTTTGGAAGCTTTAGTTTATAGTTTAATCATAACAGCAATTTGACCATTAATTGAAAAAAATGCTAACGCAAGTTATTATATTTTATTATAATTATATTAGAGAAATGAGGCGGTAGTAGTGAAAATTGAACAAACAAGGATGGAACGATTTTCGCTCTTACGAGAGCAAATTAATCGTGAGATTGAGTTAGATCAAGCATTATTGCAAGAAGAAGAGTTATTGCAAGATTATATTACGCGTTTTAGTCATATTGATAAGGAATATTTTCAAGAATTTCTTGATAATATTAATCAAGAATGAGAACTATTAAGTCCTCAACTACATCAAGACCATTCAAAAGATTTTATTAATTTTGAAGTTAGATATGAAATTAATCAATATTTAACCGATATTCGTAGTAAGTATGATTGTGATTTAAATGATAATGTTAATTTACAGCAAATTTTACAAGACCATAATTATCATCATAAGTTTGGACAGCATTTAAATGGTACTAGTGAAAGTAAATATCAAGAAATAATTTTAGCATTAGAAAATTCTGTTAAAAATTTACAAACTAAAATTTCTTCAGAAACGGAATTGACCCAGCAAGTAATTAAAATCTATCAAGAAAATTTAAAAAAGCATCCCGAGGCGTTAATGCCTAGTAAAAAACCGTTAGTAGAATTATTATCCAATTCAGCAGTAATTACTGATGAGCAATTTAATCAGTTAGTAACAAGGTTTAAAAAACAAAAAATTAGTTTTAAATGATTGGTATTGTTAATAATTGGTAGTATTATCTTGATTATCGCATTATTAATTGTTCTTTTACTTTTATTAATTCAATAATATCATTATATTAGATGTATAATTTATTAGAGGTGGAATAAAAATGAAACAGATAAATATTGCTATTGATGGACCAGCTGGAAGTGGTAAGTCAACAACTGCTAAATTAGTCGCTAAACGGTTACATTATATTTTTATTGACACTGGCTTAATGTATCGGGCTTTGACACTTTATTGTTTAGTAAATAAAATTGATATTGATGATAATCGAGCAGTTATTAAGGTGTTGACTAATATTAGATTTAGTTATGATGCTAATGGCAATATTTATGTGAATGGGGTAAAACAAAATTCTTATGATTTAAGTAGTAAAAAGGTTGTTGAGTATGTTAGTCCTATTAGTGCTATCAAAGCAATAAGAACATTTATGGTTAAAAGTCAAAGAGCAATTGTTCAAGGTTTTGGTTATATTCTTGCAGGGAGAGATATTGGGACGGTTGTTTTACCTAATGCGCAATTAAAAATATTTTTAACAGCAACAGTTAGTAAAAGAGCACAAAGAAGAGTGGAACAAGCACGACAACAAGGAATAGTTTTAGAATTGTCTAATGTTCAAAATAATTTACAAGATCGTGATCGTCAAGATTCCGATCGTAAAGTTGGTCCCTTAAAGAAAGCAAATGATGCGATTGAAATTGATAATAGTAATTTATCTTTAGATCAAATTGTTGATTTAATTGCAACAATGGCTTATGAAATTAAAAAGAAATCAATGCTTTTTGCAAATGCATAGTTAGGAAAAAATAAAATGAAAAATTCTGCAATTGTCGCTATTATTGGGCGACCTAATGTTGGTAAGTCAACATTATTTAATCGCTTGATTAAAAATCGTTTATCAATTGTTGATGATACAGTAGGAGTTACGCGGGATCGGATTTATCAAAAGGCACAATGACTTAATCGTGAATTTTGATTAGTAGATACAGGTGGTCTTGGTTTTGGTAATGATGAATTACAAGAACAAATTTTGTTACAAGCACAAATTGCGATTGAACAAGCGGATGTTATTATTTTTACTACTAACTATCAAGAACGCTTGCAAGATGAGGAAAAACAAATTGCTAAAATGCTTTATGGAATTAATAAACCGGTTATTTTGGTTGTTAATAAATATGATAATCAACAAGTTAATAATGAACTATATGAGTTTATTCAATTAGGATTTGGTGAACCAATTGCTGTTTCGTCAACGCATGGGATTGGGATTGGTGATTTGTTAGATAAAATTATTTTTAGTTTAAATCAGTTAAATTTAGAAATAAAACCAGATCTTGAAAATGAAACTAAAATGGCTATTATTGGCCGACCGAATGTTGGTAAGTCTAGTTTAACAAACGCATTATTAAATGAATCGCGGGTTGTGGTTTCTAATGTTCCAGGCACGACAACTGATGCGGTTGATAGTTCATTTGTTAGAAATGGGCAAAAATTTGTTGTTATTGATACGGCGGGAATTAGAAAACGAGGAAAAGTTCAAACAAATTTAGAAAAGTATAGTGTTTTGCGGGCTTTAAAAGCTGTGGAACGAAGTGATATTGTTTTATTAGTATTAGATGGTAAAGAAGGTATTAGAGAACAAGATGCTAAAATTGGTGCCATTGCGAAAGAGGGTTATAAACCGGTAATTATTGTTGTTAACAAATATGATGAAATGGAAAAAACAAAAAAAACCTTAGATGATTTTCGTAAAGAAATTCAAGTTCATTTTAAATATCTTCATTATGCTTTTGTAATTTTTGTTTCGGCATTAAAAAATGTCCATCTTGGAAAGATTTTTCAAAATATTAATAAGATTCAAGAAAAACAAAATTTACGAATTCAAACTAGTGTTGTTAATGAAATTCTTAGTAAGGCTCAATTATTACATCAACCACCTATTTTTCAAGGTGAACGATTAAAGATATATTATGCTACGCAAGTAAGTAAGCAACCGATTACTTTTGTTTTATTTGTTAATGACCCGAAGCATTTACATTTTTCATATGCAAGATTTTTGGAAAATCAGTTACGAGAATATTTTGACTTTCAAGGAATTCCTTTACGATTGATTTTTCGTCAAAGAAAATAAATATTTAAGGAAGGTAAAAGAATGCAAAAAATTATTATTTTACGAACTGGTGCATTTGCTAGTGCTTTGGCACAAGTTTTAGCAGATAATAAAAATGAAGTATTAATGTATGGTATTGAAAAAAGTGAAGTTGATGATATTAATAATAATCATCAAAATAGTAAATATTTTCAAGAAATTCGTTTAAATGAAAATATTGTGGCGACTAATGATTTAAAACAAGCTTTATGTGATGCTAAAGTTATTGTTTTTGCGGTTCCTTCGCTGGTTTTACCTAGTGTTTGTCAGCAAATTAATGAGTTAGTAACTTATCCAGTGCATTTTATTAATATTGCTAAAGGTTTTGACCCTAATAGTGGTGAAAGGTTATCATTAACAATTCGCAAAAATTTAAATCCTGATATTATTGAAGATTTGTCAGGACTATATGGCCCTAGTATTGCGATTGAAATTGTTCAAAGATTTTCCACACAAGTAACAGCGGTTAGTGAGAATTTATTATATGCAAAAAAAGTTCAACAATATTTTAATAGTGAAAATTTTTCGGTGATGATTACTAATGATTTTATTGGTGTTGAATGTGCTAGTGCATTAAAAAATGTTGTTGCGATTATTTCGGGAATGTTAAAAGGTCAAAATGCTAGTGATAATACTGTCGCATCTTTTATTACTATTGGTTTAAATGAAGCAATTAAATTTAGTAATAAAATGGGGGGAAAGTTAGAAACATTTTTAACGCCAGCTGGAATTGGTGATTTAATTTTAACAGCAATGTCACCGAAATCTCGTAATTATCAATTTGGTTATGAAATTGGAAAAACTAATGATCCAGAAACTGTTATTAAGCAATTGCAAAAAACTGTTGAAGGTTTTGGTACTTGTCGGTTGGTTAATGAACAAATGCTAAAATTAAAGTTAAACCTCCCTTTATTTGCATTATTATATAAAATTCTTTATTTATATGAAAATCCGCAAATTGTAATTAACGACTTTTTAAAACATTTTCCAATTGAATAAAAATAATGAACATAAATTCGTTAAATATTTTTCATAAGTGAAGACTTTTATTACAGTTTTATAAGGTTCTTTTAATTACTGAAGATGAATTAATTATTTTATTATTACTAATGCATTTATTATCGGAAGAATATCAATTTATAACTCCGCGGGAATTAGAAAATTTTTCTAATTTTGATGTTAACAAAATTGATAAATTATTAGTTCAATTATTAGAAAAAGATTATTTACAAATTAGTAATTTTAATGATAAGTTAACAATGTCATTAACGTCATTATTTAATAGGATTTTTCAGATGTTGCAAGATGATAATGTAATTATTGAAGATAAGTTTGTTGATATTAATAGTGTTTTAGTAACACCGTTATCTTTTGAACAAAAATTATTTATTGAGCAACATTTGAATGATGAAAATTTAATTAATAAGGTGCAATCGTTAAAAAGTAATAATAAAAAAACTAATTTTATTAAATTACAACAATTGATTTTAAATTCTAGTAATAAAAAAGGTTTATCACAATTTAATTGATTAATTACTGATATGATTGATGCCATAAAAAAGGAGGAATAATTTTATGAAAAATGATAATAGTTTTAAATTGGCAAAAGAGGATATTTTAGAAAAAGAATTTCAAATTAATTTTAAAGGTTATGATGCCCAAGAAGTTGATCGGTTTTTAGATATTGTTCAAAAAGATTATGATGCTTTTAATAAAATTATGGAAACTCATATTGATGAAATTTCGCGTTTAAAAGAAAAACTTAAAGAAATAATTGAAGAACATGAAAAGTTAAAAAGTAATTATGAAATTGTTATGCAACAACGAGATAAGTTAGAAGAAAAAGGTTTACGAAATGTTGATATCATAAATCGGTTAAGTAAACTTGAAAGTAAAGTTAATAAATAGTAAAATGGATATGAGATTAAAAATCCGTGCTAATCGCTGTTAGAAATTTATTTTTAATAGAGGAAAGTCCACACTCACACTAGCTGTGATGCTAGTAATGTTTATGCTTGGATAAAAAATAATCCAAGGATAAGAAATAGCATCTGCTGTTTCTTAGATGGCTAATTAATAACCTAAGTTAATTATTTAATATGGTTTAGTAGTTTATAAAAGTGCCATAGTGACGATGCTAATGAGAAATTATTAGAGTGGAACGCGGTAAACCCCATAAGTGAGAAACTCAAATTATGGTAGGGGAACTATTAATTGCGAATGATAAGTAATTAATGGATATTTGTTAACATTTAAAGGTTAATTAATATAGATAAATGATTAGCACTTAAAGCATTGATGTCTTTAAGAACAGAATGTGGCTTATGAGATTTTTAATCTCGTTTTTTTTATTTTTAGGTTATAATTATTTAATATAGGAGGGTTGCTAATGAATTTACCAAATAAAATAACATTAGTACGAATTATTTTAGTACCAATAATTTTAATTTTAATGTTGTTAGGCGGACCATTTGATAACTATAATTTTGTTAGTGGTAGTATTAGTATTGATAGTAATGTTAAAATTAATATTCTTTGAATTATTGCAGGGTTCCTTTTTATTATTGCTTGTTTTAGTGATTGATTAGATGGTTATCTTGCTAGAAAAAATAATCAAGTAACAAACTTTGGTAAGATTGCTGATCCGATTGCTGATAAGATGTTGACTAGTGGTGTTTTAATCATTATGACAATTCCGCAAATTATTCCGGTTTGAGTAACATTAATTTTGATTTCTCGCGATATTTTGCTTGATGGGATAAGAATGTTTTTAGCAACTAAGAAAGTTGTTATTGCTGCTAATTATTATGGTAAATTAAAAACGCTAATGCAAATGGTGGGGTTAACATTATTATTTTTTATTAATCATATTTGATTTGGATGAGATAGTGGTTGAGGTTCATGAAAGTATCATATTATTTTAATACCAATGTATTTATCATTATTGCTTTCAATTTGGAGTGCAATTACTTATATTCTTGGAATTAAACAAAGCAATCAAAAATAAATACTAATTAGGAGGAAAAAAAGTTGCACGATTTAGTTAAATTATTAGAAAAGAAAAATTTAACCATTAGTAGTTGTGAAAGTATTACAGGAGGAGCTTTTAGTGAAGCATTAGTTAAGACGGAAGGAGCTAGTAAAGTATTTCGTGGTGGGTTAATAGCTTATAGTGCTCATTCTAAAGTTCATTTAGCAAGAGTTCAGTTAACAACTTTACAATCATTTGGTGCTGTTAGTGTTAAAACAGCTATTGAAATGGCACAAAACGCAAAAAATTTATTTGATAGTGATATGGCAATTAGTTTTACTGGTAATGCTGGTCCTGAAAATCATGAAAATAAGCCATTAGGTTTAGTATATATTGCATTGGCTTATAATAACAAATGTTTAGTTTATGAATATCAATTATCGGGAAATCACAAACAAATTATTAATAAATGTGTTAAATTAACTAAAGAATTAATTAAAGAAAATTTAAAATAAACTAGGAAAAGTTTATTTTTTTTGTTAATTTATTTAGTGGAGGTAAGAAAATGTCAAAAAATAAAACAAATACTACCGAAATTATTAATCGCGAAGAACTTTTACAACAAGCATTACAAACAATTATTAAAGAATATGGTCGGGATGCGGTTGTAGATATGAATAAAAAACTGCCATCCAAAGATAATGTCATTAGTTCGGGAAGTTTATTATTGGATATGGCAATTGGGATTGGCGGGTATCCTCGGGGCCGAGTTATTGAAGTTTATGGTGCTGAATCTTCAGGAAAAACCACTTTGGCATTACATGCCATTAGTGAAGTTCAAAAGAGTAATGGTAAAGCGGCTTTTATTGATGTAGAATATGCGTTAGACCCAAATTATGCTCAAAAAATTGGTGTTATTTTAGAACAATTAATAATTGTTCAACCAGATTCAGGTGAGCAAGCGTTAGGGATATTAGAAGTTTTTGTTAAATCAAATGCTATTGATTTGATTGTAATTGATTCTGTGGCAGCATTAACTCCCCAAGTTGAATTAGATGGTGAAATGTCTGATCAAACAATTGGTGCGCAAGCGCGATTAATGTCAAAGGCATTACGCAAGTTAAATTCATATATTGCTAAAACTAATTGTTTGGTTTTTTTTATTAATCAAATTAGAGAAAAAGTAGGAATTATTTTTGGTAATCCAGAAATAACCCCCGGAGGTAGAGCATTAAGATTTTATTCATCATTACGAGTTGAATTAAGAAGAAGTGAACAAATTCTGCTTAATAATCAATTGGTTGGTTATAAAACTAAAGTTAAAATTGTTAAAAATAAAGTTGCTGCTCCTTTTCAAATGACAGTTTTAGATATTTACTTTGATCGGGGAATATGTAAGTTAGAAGAATTGATTTCATTAGGTTTAAAGGCTAATATTTTGCAAAAAAATGGTTCTTGATATAATTATGGTGAGCAGAAACTTGGTTTAGGTCGTGATAAGGTTAGAGAATTTTTTATTGCTAATGTTGATTTACAAGAACAGTTGCATTGTAATGTTGCTGAGTGATTACAGACTGTTAAGTAATGTTTAATCACAAGTCTTTTAACAAATGACTTGCTTTTTGTTTTTTAATCTTGATATTGGTATTTAATTAGTTATTAAAAAATGATATTATTAATAGGTAAACATTAAAGTAATGTTTTAAACTAATTATCTATTATTTAAAAAAAAAAATTAAATTTTATTAATAATTTGAAAAGAAAATTAACTATTCAGAAAGGAAAATTTATGAGTAAATTAGAATTCGGTCTTTTGGTTGGAATTTTTTTGGCATTGGCGATTGGCATTGGCGTTGGTCTGTTAATTAAGTATTTTGTTCGTACTAGTAATGATAAAAAGAGTCAAATAAAATTGGAGCAAGCAGAACGAGAAGCAAAAAATATTATTCAATCAGCAAAGGCAGATATCAAAGTAGAAATTGCGCAAATGAAAAAAGAAGTAGCAATGGATTTAGAACAAAGAAGAAGTCAAAGTAATAATTATGAAGCCTTATTAATGAAACGCGAAAAAAATATTATTGAACGCGAAGAAGTGTTGGAATCTCAATATCGTGAAATTCTTCAAAAAAAAGATAATATTAAAAAAATTGAAGAAAACTATTATGATAAGTTAGACAAAATTGTTTTGGAATTAGAAAAAGTTGCGGGACTTAGTCAACAAGAAGCAAAAGTAGTTTTGTTTAAGGAATTAGAGGAGAAACTTGATTTAGAGTTAGGACAGTTAATTAAAAATCGTGAAAATGATGCTAAAATTAAAGCAAAAAATATTGCTGACAATATTATTGCTGTTGCTATTGAAAAGTATGCCCATGATGTTGTTGCTGAAAAAACAACAGCATTTGTTAAGTTACCTAATGATGAAATGAAGGGACGAATTATTGGTAAAGAAGGTAGAAATATTAAGGCTCTTGAACAAGCGGCAGGTGTTGATATTATTATTGATGATACTCCAGAAGTGATTCAAGTGGCATCTTTTAATCCGATTAGACGAGAGATTGCGGTTCGAACTTTAAATTCATTAATGCGCGACGGGCGAATTCAACCAATAAGAATTGAAGAAGTTTTAAAGAAAACCCAAGATGAGTTGGAAACTTTAATTCAAGAAACTGGACAAAAGGTACTTAATGACTTAGGAATTACTAATATGAAGCTTGGATTAGTTTATTATCTTGGAAGATTACGATATCGTACTAGTTTTGGTCAAAATGCTTTACAGCATTGTATTGAAGTAGCAAAATTGGCAGGAACAATGGCTGCTGAGTTAGGATTGGATGAAAAATTAGCAAGAAGAGCGGGTTTATTACATGATATTGGTAAAGCAATTGATTATGAAATGGATGGTTCGCATGTTAATTTGGGGGTGCAATTAGCAAAAAAATATGGTGAACACCCGCTAATTATTAATGCTATTCATGCGCACCATGGTGAGGTTAGTCCGCAAAGTATTTATGCGGTTTTAGTAATGGCAGCGGATACTTTATCGGCAGCTAGACCGGGAGCAAGAAATAACTCTTTAGAAGAGTTTATTCAAAGAATGCAACAAATTGAAGAAATTTGTCAATCAATTCCTGGGGTACAAAAATCTTATGCTGTTCAAGCTGGAAGACAAATTAGAATTATTGTTGATCCTGATAAGGTTAGTGATGCTAAGGTTTATAAAATTGCTCATGATGTGAAAATTAAAATTGAAAAAGAAATTACCATTCCTGGCGATATTCATATCACTGTTATTAGAGAATTAAGAGCTAATGAGGTTGCTCGTTAAAATTAAATAATAAAATAATTAGGAACAATTTATGATGATGTTGTTCCTTTTTGATATTAAGTGGTTAAATACTTGTATTTTTATTTTAAAGTGATTAAAACAATAGCAAGTAAAAGTAATTATTAAATTATCTATAAAAGTATTATTATCAATAGTATAATTTTAATTACTTTTTATTTGTTATATGAAGGGAATGTGTTGATTTAAATGAATAGAATTTTAAAGCAGTTACTAACTTTTACTTTTATTATTACACCAATAAGCACAATAATTGGTTGTAATACAGGTAGTTTTAATGATGACAATTTTAAAATAAAAAATGCGAAGCTTGCGGCAGCAACTAATGAATTAACAAATAAAGTTCTTAACCCTTTGTTTTTAGAACCTGAATTGTAAATATAAATGGGACAGTTTTTTAAAATAATTGTATTAAATCTATTGGTCTTTTATAAGATAATGATTTTCTGGGTGTAGAATTAATTTGAAATGCTATAGAATTTAAGTCTTTTTGTTTATATGAAGATAAATCAGTAGATTTTGGTAAATATCTTCTTAAAATACCATTATTGTTCTCATTTAAACCTCTTTGACAAGGTTTGCCGGCATCTGCAAAATAAATTTTAACATTACAATTTTTTTCAATTAATTTTCATTTACTAAATTCTTTACCACGATCAAAAGTAATAGTTTTAATTGTTCCTGGTATTAATTTTGAAATAAATTTTTTTCATCAAAACCCATTCGATTTGTTTTAAACATGTTACCTGAAATGTAAAATTAAAAAGGACACTTATATAAAAAACAAATTGTGTTAATTCTATAATTAAGAAAAGAAAGGAATTAGCACAATGTATAAGTATCTGGCTATTGAATCAATAATAGCAATAAAAGAATATAAAAGTTATGGATTTTCTATTTGTAAAATAGCAAAAGCAATTGATTATAGTAAATCAACTGTACACAGAGTTTGTAAATTATTAAATCAAAACTTATTACCATTAGAAATATTGAATCAAGTTCAAAAAAATAAACAAAATGCAGGTAGAAAATTAATAATTTTAACTTTAACAGAAATTAATACTATCAATCATTTGTTAATTACTAAAAATTATGCTCTTGATATAATTGCTGATTTTTTAAAGAAAAATAAAATAAAAAATATTTCAACAAAAACTTTATATAACATGTTTAAAACAAATCGAATGGGTTTTGATGAAAAAAATTTATTGAGAAAAGGCAAAAATAAACCTCATAAACAAAAAGAAACTAGGGGCAGAATTAATAATTGTAAATCTATTCATGAAAGAAATTTAATCATTCCAAATATTAAAAATATACAAGAATTTGGCCATTTAGAGGGAGATACTATCGTTGGTAAAGATCATAAAAGTTCTATTATTACTTTAGCTGATATATGATCAAAAACCACAATTCCTTTGAAAACTAAAAATCATAAAGCAGAAAGTATTACACAAAGTATAATAAAATTTATTTCAAAATTAATACCAGGAACAATTAAAACTATTACTTTTGATCGTGGTAAAGAATTTAGTAAATGAAAATTAATTGAAAAAAATTGTAATGTTAAAATTTATTTTGCAGATGCCGGAAAACCTTGTCAAAGAGGTTTAAATGAGAACAATAATGGTATTTTAAGAAGATATTTACCAAAATCTACTGATTTATCTTCATATAAACAAAAAGACTTAAATTCTATAGCATTTCAAATTAATTCTACACCCAGAAAATCATTATCTTATAAAAGACCAATAGATTTAATACAATTATTTTAAAAAACTGTCCCATTTATATTTACAATTCAGGACTTTGTTAATTTGTGTTAAATTACCGATTTTAAAAAGGAAAATTAAAATACAACCCGCTAAAAATAAATAGCTCACAATGTTTTTAAAATAACCGTTGTAAATATATCAAATTGCTCCTCAATGTCATAAAATTAAAAATGAGGTGCGATTTAATTCAATAAAATGGTTATTTTTTTCTATTATTCATTTGCAAAATTTCATCTTGCACCTCACTTTATTTTTTTATTAGCGTACTGCTCCAAGTAGTTTTTCAAACATTTTAAAGCAAATAAAGAATATTGCCAAAATAAATGGAAAAATGAAGATTCAATAGTCAGCAAAGAAGTTACCAACTTGTGGCATATTAACAGCAATAATTTCTTACATTTTAGTAAAAGCCGTTATAATTGCATTTCATAATTTAGTCATCGCGTCACTAGCTGTTATTTTTTCTACTGTTACTGGTGCATCGGCCAATAAAGTTCCAATCATATAATCACCCCCTTTCTTTAATGTAACTTCTTGACATTAATTTCGCTTCTATCTAAATATTGATATGGTTTTTCAAAGTAACATTAGAATAAATTACACCATAATCGCTGTTAAAAATCAAAAAGCAATGTTTGCTATTAAGAGTCAAAGTGGTGCTTCTATTAATTTAATTTCTTTACCACCAGTAATGTGAGCGGGGATGGTTGTAATTTGAATAAATAAATCTCAGAAAGTTTGTTTAATTTGTTCTCAATTAAATTCTTTTAAGTTTATTGTCATTTTTTATCTCCCAAAAATCATTTTTATTGGTAAATACATAATTGAAATTAATGCGAAAAGAAAAGTAATGATAATAATTAATCCGGCAATAAAGGCAACTTGTGCAGGCATTTTTTCTATCGGAACAAACAGTTTTAAGAATTCCATAATAATTTCTCAAAACATTATTTTTTATCCGCGTTATTTTCTTTTGAATTAGGAGCTTTAACTCATTCTTCAAAGCGAGCAATAAATACTTTTTCGTCTTTTGTAAAATTACCAGTATTATTTTTAATGGCATTTTTATATTTAATTCGCATTTTTATTTTGGCATAAATTTTATAAGCAAAATATGCTAATAACATTATGCAAATAATAGTAAATATTATTCCAATCGCAATATTCATTTTTAAACTCCTTTAAAAAATAGTTATAATTTGTATCTTTTTTGTTGTTTTCTTTTTCGGCAATGAAGAAACTTAATAATTCTTGTCCTTTAATTCACTTGGTTTCTTGCTCTTGTTGATTAACTGAAATTACTTGATATTTACTATCTTTTATTATTCCGATGCAAATAGAATTTTCATATTTTCCTTTATAAACAAATCGCTTTGGAAACCAAATGCCGATTTGTTCATTAAATCACGGAATTTTTGGTGCTTTAATAAACATTGCGTTTTGTGTTTCTTTTAAAAGATATTTTTTAGTATTTAAGAAAATGTTTTCAATGTTTTTCATAATAAATTACCTTTCTTATGAATAAACTAAGTTAGTTAACTTAGTTTTTTAAACACTTATATATCGAAGATTTAAGTGTTTAACAAGCTTTGTTAGTAAATTTTGTTTTTTTAATTAGACAAAGATTTTAATAATTTTAAACTTAGTATATCCCTATATAGAAATTTCTACACTTTAATATCCGCATCCTATCCTTGGAACTAATTTAATAGCGTGTATATTTTTAGGAAATCCACCCATTCATTTTTTTATTGCAAAACGAAACAAATTGCTATAGCTAATAGGATGTTATCTATTAACTGGTAAACTTCTTTTGGTTATGGCGACCACCCACAATTTATCGTGCTTTAATACATACCAACATTATTAACTCACTTGTATTTAATTTTCAAAGAACAAATTTTTAACATCTTATAAAACCTGAAATGTAAAATTAAAAAGGACACTTATATAAAAAACAAATTGTGTTAATTCTATAATTAAGAAAAGAAAGGAATTAGCACAATGTATAAGTATCTGACTATTGAATCAATAATAGCAATAAAAGAATATAAAAGTTATGGATTTTCTATTCGTAAAATAGCAAAAGCAATTGATTATAGTAAATCAACTGTACACAGAGTTTGTAAATTATTAAATCAAAACTTATTACCATTAGAAATATTGAATCAAGTTCAAAAAAATAAACAAAATGCAGGTAGAAAATTAATAATTTTAACTTTAACAGAAATTAATACTATCAATCATTTGTTAATTACTAAAAATTATGCTCTTGATATAATTGCTGATTTTTTAAAGAAAAATAAAATAAAAAATATTTCAACAAAAACTTTATATAACATGTTTAAAACAAATCGAATGGGTTTTGATGAAAAAAATTTATTGAGAAAAGGCAAAAATAAACCTCATAAACAAAAAGAAACTAGGGGCAGAATTAATAATTGTAAATCTATTCATGAAAGAAATTTAATCATTCCAAATATTAAAAATATACAAGAATTTGGCCATTTAGAGGGAGATACTATCGTTGGTAAAGATCATAAAAGTTCTATTATTACTTTAGCTGATATATGATCAAAAACCACAATTCCTTTGAAAACTAAAAATCATAAAGCAGAAAGTATTACACAAAGTATAATAAAATTTATTTCAAAATTAATACCAGGAACAATTAAAACTATTACTTTTGATCGTGGTAAAGAATTTAGTAAATGAAAATTAATTGAAAAAAATTGTAATGTTAAAATTTATTTTGCAGATGCCGGCAAACCTTGTCAAAGAGGTTTAAATGAGAACAATAATGGTATTTTAAGAAGATATTTACCAAAATCTACTGATTTATCTTCATATAAACAAAAAGACTTAAATTCTATAGCATTTCAAATTAATTCTACACCCAGAAAATCATTATCTTATAAAAGACCAATAGATTTAATACAATTATTTTAAAAAACTGTCCCATTTATATTTACAATTCAGGAAATAAAAAGACAATCATTGCTGACTGTCTTAATACTTATTCAAATCTTTTCCCACCTAACAAAACTTTATGCGTCCTTGCAATCTTAAAAAAAACAAAATAAAAATACGAAATTATTCGTATTTTTAAATTTTATATTAAACCAATTTATTATCCTTCATTGCTTTTTTAATGCCAGCAATTGCAACATCAGCATCTTTACCAATTGCTTCAATTTCTACTTCTGTTCCGGTTTTAACTCCTAAAGCCATAATATTCATAATTGACTTTAAATTTCCTTCACGACCATTAACTTTAATTTTAATAGTAGAACTATATTTTGAAGCCTCTTTAACAACAATCGCAGCCGGTCGCGCATGCATTCCAATTGGATCAGTAATTTTAGCTTTAAATGATGACATTTTTATTTCTCCTTTAATTTTTTACATCAATAAATAATAATTAATAAATGTAAGTTAATACTAACATAAACAGCAATTAAAAACTAGATATTTAATCTTCACTCAAAACCTTCTTTAATAACGGGTGATTAGATCGTAAAACTTTAATCCCACTATTAAAAGCAACTTCAACATTAGAATTTAAAATATTAGTTATAATCCCTTTACCAAAAGTAGAATGTTGAATAACATCACCAGTTTTTCATTGCGATTTTTTTGCTGGTGTTAAAGAAATATTTTTCGGTATTGTTCAACTTAATGACCGCTTAGTATCTTCTAATTGTTCATCGCTTTTAAGTTCTAATAAACTAGGATTAATTTCAATAACAAATCTTGAAGGTAAGCGGTAATTATTAGTTACATAAGAAAACCCTTCACTATAACTTAAAAATAATCCTTTTCTTGCTCTTGTAATCGCAACATATAAAACTCTTCGTTCTTCTTCAATAGCAGAAATTCCTTCTTCAATACTTAAAGTATTAGGAAAAATGCCTTCATTTAAACCAATAATAAATACAAAATCATATTCCAAACCTTTAGCATTATGAATCGTCATCAAACTAACTCTATCTTGATTAGCAGAATTTTCATCTTGATCAACATATAAACTAACTTCTTGTAAATAATGTTGTAATAATTCCATTCCTTGTAATGAATCCACATTTTGCAAATCATAATTTTCCATATGATTAAATAATTCTTTAACATTTTCTAAGCGTTCTTCCTCAAAACCATCTGCTAATTGCTGTAAGTAATTACCGTTATTTAAAAAATCTTGACTGAATAAAGTCATCTTTTCATATGATTTTAGTTTCTCTTTTCAAACTTTTAAATATGTAACTAATTCAATTATTGATGGTTTTAAACTAGCAACATTTACCATTAAATATTCTAAAAGCGATTGATGATTATTTTGTGATTGTTCAATTAAATTATTAATTGTTGTCATCCCCACACCTTTAATCAAATTCAAAACTCTTACTGTTGATAATTGATCACCATAAACTAAAGTTTTTAAGTAAGCTAAAACATCCTTAATTTCTTTTCTTTCAAAAAACTTAAAACCACCATAAATACGATAATTAATATGATTATTAATTAATGCTTCTTCTAAATCACGAGAAAGATAATTAGCACGATAAAGAATTAAAATATTATTTAATAAAATTTTTTTCTCAACTAACTTTTTAATTTCTTTTGCCACCCAGTTAGTTTCACGAATACTAGTATTGCCATGATATAATTTTGTCTTACTACCATAGTCAATCATCGTAAATAAATCTTTAGCAATTCGTGAATGATTATAACTAATAAGAATATTTGCCACATCTAAAATATTTTGTGTTGAACGATAATTTTGATTAAGAATAAAAGTCTTCCCATTAGGAAAATAATTATCAAAATCTAAAATTAATCTTGCTTTTGCCCCGCGAAAAGAATAAATTGTTTGATCTGGATCACCAACAACAGTAATATTTTGATGGATTTTTACTAAATAATTAATTAATTCAAACTGTAATTCATTAGTATCTTGAAATTCATCAACTAAAACATACGAAAATCGTTTTTGTCACTTTTGTAATACTTCTGCATGATGTGAAAATAATTCTAAAGTTAAAGTTAATAAATCATCAAAATCAACCATATTATTCTTAGGCAAATTTTGTAAATAAATCTTATAAATTTCTAATCATTGTTGCTTATGTTCATGATAAAAATCACTATTAATAATATCACTATATGATAATTGATGATTTTTTCAATAAGAAATCATACTACTAACTTTCTTAATTTCATTACTATCAAAATTATATTGCTTATTTTTAATAATATCTTTTAAAATATTAATTTTATCAACAGTATCAATAATAATAAAATCTTTTGTATATCCCAAAACCACAATATCATTTCTTAAAACTCGAACACAAAAGGCATGATATGTATGAACTCATGTATATTTAGATTGATCACCAACCAATTCATTTAATCGACTTTTCATTTCATTAGCTGCCTTATTAGTAAAAGTTACGGCTAAAATTTGATTACTACTAATGGCCAAATTATGAATCAAATGAGCAATTTTATAAATAATAACTCTTGTTTTGCCACTTCCCGCACCAGCTATAATTCTATTAGCACCTTCACTACTTAAAACTGCTAATTTTTGTTCTTCATTTAAATGGTTTATATTCATCTTCTACTCCTTTTATAACTCTTCAATTGCTTTTAATTCTTTACTATTAATAGTTCCCGGTAAAGACTCTTGTAAATGAATATGAATTTTATTATCTTGTAATTTTTCTTTTTTTTGCTTTTTCTCTTGATGATACCGAACATTAACAATATAAATGTGTAAATAGCGATCAAAGAATAATTGATTTTTAACATCAAACTTATAAAGTAACATTAATGAACCATATCATAATAAATAAAATAATCCCATTAATCTTAATGTAATTGTTACAGCTAACGGTAAAGAATGTTGTGGTTTAGTAATTACAAAAATGTTTTGATAATTAAAAATAAAAATTGGATATTTAAAAACTAAGCTAACAAATAAATTACTAATAATCAAAATTACTCACGGAATAATTGTAATAAACAACTCCCGATATAATAAATCTCAAATCCGAATCTTATTTTGACCTTCTTTGATTAATTTAAAACAAAAAATAAATTTTGCTATTGTTCTACCTTGACAAAAATATGGCATCATAACAAAATAAGACATTAATAATGAAAATGCACTAAAATGATTAATAATTGCTTTTTGTCAGTCATTAAGATATTGATTTTGATAAATTCCCCAAGTAATAATAAAAATAATCATACTGATAATTATATAATCAATCACTCTAGCAAAAATTACTTTTCAAAGTTTTACTAAAAAATATGGCGTTTTTTTTCTTATAGTGTCATTATCACTACTAATAGTTTTAATTTTCATAATATCCATTAAACAAAATTCTTTAAATATTTTTTTCAATCTTTGGCAACATCTTTATTGAACAAATCGTTTGGTACTAAATTGAGATATTGATTTTTTTCTCAGTGAGGAAATCTTTTCGTAACTTTATTTGTAACTTCTTGAATAGCTTTTTTAACTAATACTTTATTTCCTGTTGGAGCAATAACTTTTAAAAATGTATAGTAATGAAAGCGAACAAATGCATATTCTAATTCTTCAATTAACTCTCTTGCTAAGTTTATTTGCTTGTAATAGTTATAAATATGAACTCATTGCTTTAAAAAATCAAAACTATTAAAATTCAAGAATGGCTCAATTTCAATATCTACTAATATTTTAGTGCTCGTATATAAAGTTTCAATTCACGGTAATATTTTATAAATAAATAGTAAATCAAAACGATTAGAACGCCGAAAAGTAATTTTATGACTAGTAATAATCTTTTTTTTAAATAACTTATTAAATAGTGAATGATGAATTAAAGCAAAGACTTCCCGATTTAAAAGAGGATGATACAAATTATTATTTTTTAATCTTCGTGAAGAAATATGATGATAAACATTAGAATATTGAACCATAAATTCAATTAAATCAGGTTCATCATTATTATTAATTTCTTGGATAATATTTTCCATAAAATTATTTATTAATTTATATCCTGGTTGTAAAAATAAAACATAACTTCCTTTAGCATTACTTAATGCTAAATTTCAAGCATTAGCGGTTTCAATTTCCTTTCAGCTACTAATAACTTTAATAGTATCACTATGTTCTTGAAAAAATTTAGTAATATATTCTAGAGTATCATCTTTTGCTTTATCATCCACAATAATAATTTCATAATCTTTACCCTTTTGTTTTAAAATACTATTTAATGTTACTTCTAACTTATTATTATCATTAGAACTAGTTAAAATAAAACTGATTGTCACCATTACCACTCCCTCAATATAGTAATTATAACATTTGCCTTTATATATTACCTAATTAATTTATTATCATATAACCTGAATTGTAAATATAAATGGGACAGTTTTTTAAAATAATTGTATTAAATCTATTGGTCTTTTATAAGATAATGATTTTCTGGGTGTAGAATTAATTTGAAATGCTATAGAATTTAAGTCTTTTTGTTTATATGAAGATAAATCAGTAGATTTTGGTAAATATCGGACGCATAAAGTTTTGTTAGGTGGGAAAAGATTTGAATAAGTATTAAGACAGTCAGCAATGATTGTCTTTTTATTTTATAAGATGTTACTTTAAAAATTAAAGAAATTTTAAATGATGCGATTAAAGATGTTTATGATCCAGCGACTTCAAAAATTAAATACAAGTGAGTTAATAATGTTGGTATGTATTAAAGCACAATAAATTGTGGGTGGTCGCCATAACCAAAAGAAGTTTACCAGTTAATAGATAACATCCTATTAGCTATAGCAATTTGTTTCGTTTTGCAATAAAAAAATGAATGGGTGGATTTCCTAAAAATATACACGCTATTAAATTAGTTCCAAGGGTAGGATGCGGATATTAAAGTGTAGAAATTTCTATATAGGGATATACTAAGTTTAAAATTATTAAAATCTTTATCTAATTAAAAAAACAAAATTTACTAACAAAGCTTGTTAAACACTTAAATCTGCGATATATAAGTGTTTAAAAAACTAAGTTAACTAACTTAGTTAATATAACTTAGTTTATTCATAAGAAAGGTAATTTATTATGAAAAACATTGAAAACATTTTCTTAAATACTAAAAAATATCTTTTAAAAGAAACACAAAACGCAATGTTTATTAAAGCACCAAAAATTCCGTGATTTAATGAACAAATCGGCATTTGGTTTCCAAAGCGATTTGTTTATAAAGGAAAATATGAAAATTCTATTTGCATCGGAATAATAAAAGATAGTAAATATCAAGTAATTTCAGTTAATCAACAAGAGCAAGAAACCAAGTGAATTAAAGGACAAGAATTATTAAGTTTCTTCATTGCCGAAAAAGAAAACAACAAAAAAGATACAAATTATAACTATTTTAAAGGAGTTTAAAAATGAATATTGCGATTGGAATAATATTTACTATTATTATTTGCATAATGTTATTGGCATATTTTGCTTATAAAATTTATGCCAAAATAAAAATGCGAATTAAATATAAAAATGCCATTAGAAATAATACTGGTAATTTTACAAAAGACGAAAAAGTATTTATTGCTCGCTTTGAAGAATGAGTTAAAGCTCCTAATTCAAAAGAAAATAACGCGGATAAAAAATAATGTTTTGAGAAATTATTATGGAATTCTTAAAACTGTTTGTTCCGATAGAAAAAATGCCTGCACAAGTTGCCTTTATTGCCGGATTAATTATTATCATTACTTTTATTTTCGCATTAATTTCAATTATGTATTTACCAATAAAAATGATTTTTGGGAGATAAAAAATGACAATAAACTTAAAAGAATTTAATTGAGAACAAATTAAACAAACTTTCTGAGATTTATTTATTCAAATTACAACCATTCCCGCTCACATTACTGGTGGTAAAGAAATTAAATTAATAGAAGCACCACTTTGACTCTTAATAGCAAACATTGCTTTTTGATTTTTAACAGCGATTATGGTGTGATTTATTCTAATGTTACTTTGAAAAACCATATCAATATTTAGATAGAAGCGAAATTAATGTCAAGAAGTTACATTAAAGAAAGGGGGTGATTATATGATTGGAACTTTATTGGCCGATGCACCAGTAACAGTAGAAAAAATAACAGCTAGCGACGCGATGACTAAATTATGAAATGCAATTATAACGGTTTTTACTAAAATGTGAGAAATTATTGATGTTAATATGCCACAAGTTGGTAACTTCTTTGCTGACTATTGAATCTTCATTTTTCCATTTATTTTGGCAATATTCTTTATTTGCTTTAAAATGTTTGAAAAACTACTTGGAGCAGTACGCTAATAAAAAAATAAAGTGAGGTGCAAGATGAAATTTTGCAAATGAATAATAGAAAAAAATAACCATTTTATTGAATTAAATCGCACCTCATTTTTAATTTTATGACATTGAGGAGCAATTTGATATATTTACAACGGTTATTTTAAAAACATTGTGAGCTATTTATTTTTAGCAGGTTGTATTTTAATTTTCCTTTTTAAAATCGGTAATTTAACACAAATTAACAAAGTTATTAATTTCTTAAAAAAATCACCATTAAATATTGTTATTGGTTCATTAGGAACTGGAAAAACTGCTTTTCTAGTGTATGCCTCAAAATTACTAAAAAAGAAGAAATATCATATCGCATCAACCTTTCCATTACTAGAAACCCAAAAATTAAGTTTAGGACATATGGGATTATTAGACTTTGATTACCCGGTATTACCAGATAAAACCTTACTTTTGTGAGATGAAACCAATTTATTCTTAGAAGGAACTGATTGAGAAAAAAATAATACCAAAAACGAAGAAACCGGTATTCAAGAATATTTCGCTCTAGCACGACATTTTGGTCATATTGTTCTCGCTAGCGGTCAAAGAGATAAACATATTTGAGTTAAAGTTCGTGATATTGCCAACAATGTGATTGTGGGCATTCGCAAAAAACCAGTTAATATTTTTCGTCCCTACTTAAAAGTAATTTATGGCACCTTTACAAGCATTGAAGAATATGAACGCTGACGAAACACCTTAATTGATGCTAAAAATAATAAAAAGGGTCGTCGCATTAAATATCGTGATATTCCTGAACTTGATATTTATTTTTTTAAACCTGAATTGTAAATATAAATGGGACAGTTTTTTAAAATAATTGTATTAAATCTATTGGTCTTTTATAAGATAATGATTTTCTGGGTGTAGAATTAATTTGAAATGCTATAGAATTTAAGTCTTTTTGTTTATATGAAGATAAATCAGTAGATTTTGGTAAATATTTTCTTAAAATACCATTATTGTTCTCATTTAAACCTCTTTGACAAGGTTTTCCGGCATCTGCAAAATAAATTTTAACATTACAATTTTTTTCAATTAATTTTCATTTACTAAATTCTTTACCACGATCAAAAGTAATAGTTTTAATTGTTCCTGGTATTAATTTTGAAATAAATTTTATTATACTTTGTGTAATACTTTCTGCTTTATGATTTTTAGTTTTCAAAGGAATTGTGGTTTTTGATCATATATCAGCTAAAGTAATAATAGAACTTTTATGATCTTTACCAACGATAGTATCTCCCTCTAAATGGCCAAATTCTTGTATATTTTTAATATTTGGAATGATTAAATTTCTTTCATGAATAGATTTACAATTATTAATTCTGCCCCTAGTTTCTTTTTGTTTATGAGGTTTATTTTTGCCTTTTCTCAATAAATTTTTTTCATCAAAACCCATTCGATTTGTTTTAAACATGTTATATAAAGTTTTTGTTGAAATATTTTTTATTTTATTTTTCTTTAAAAAATCAGCAATTATATCAAGAGCATAATTTTTAGTAATTAACAAATGATTGATAGTATTAATTTCTGTTAAAGTTAAAATTATTAATTTTCTACCTGCATTTTGTTTATTTTTTTGAACTTGATTCAATATTTCTAATGGTAATAAGTTTTGATTTAATAATTTACAAACTCTGTGTACAGTTGATTTACTATAATCAATTGCTTTTGCTATTTTACGAATAGAAAATCCATAACTTTTATATTCTTTTATTGCTATTATTGATTCAATAGTCAGATACTTATACATTGTGCTAATTCCTTTCTTTTCTTAATTATAGAATTAACACAATTTGTTTTTTATATAAGTGTCCTTTTTAATTTTACATTTCAGGTTTCTTTAAAAAATCAGCAATTATATCAAGAGCATAATTTTTAGTAATTAACAAATGATTGATAGTATTAATTTCTGTTAAAGTTAAAATTATTAATTTTCTACCTGCATTTTGTTTATTTTTTTGAACTTGATTCAATATTTCTAATGGTAATAAGTTTTGATTTAATAATTTACAAACTCTGTGTACAGTTGATTTACTATAATCAATTGCTTTTGCTATTTTACGAATAGAAAATCCATAACTTTTATATTCTTTTATTGCTATTATTGATTCAATAGTCAGATACTTATACATTGTGCTAATTCCTTTCTTTTCTTAATTATAGAATTAACACAATTTGTTTTTTATATAAGTGTCCTTTTTAATTTTACATTTCAGGAAATTTTAAAAGATTTATTTTTTGCTCTTACATAGGGAAACGAAAATTAACTTGAACTGCATACGGATTTCTAAATCAACAACTGTTGGTAGTAAAATACTATACTTAACTATTATTGAACCAGAGAATAATTATTTATATAAATATGATACTATAAACAAAATATATTATGGTCTTACAATTAAACCAGTTTCAGCATTATCAGAATTTAAATTTCCAATATTAAAAACAGGATAAACTGAATTAAATGAAATTCAAACTCCAACATTTCTTGTCGCAACAGTTCCTGATAGTACTATTAAATCAATAATTTTTCTTAATACTTGTTTTTCTGATGCTTTAGTTCATAAAGCTCCTCTGGTAAGCCCCACCGTTGTAGCAGTTAAAGTTGGCCACTGGTAACCTAATTGTGAAAGATAATCTGTCCCCGCCGCACTAACAAGAATTCCTAAAATTATTGCAAATTTATTAATTTTATTTTCAGGAGAATTGGAGTCATTTTTTCATCAATTTAAAATAGTATTACATGAATTTACACCAATCTTTAATATTCAATTTAAACCATAACTTGAATATCATTGAACATTAATATCATTTGATTGAAAAAGTAAATCATCATGACCTTCTATATCAATTACTATTTCATGATTATCTCTTTTACTTCTAATTAATTTTTCTAAATTAATTTCTTCTTTTTCATGAGGTGCTGTGGCAACGACTATCGGCATTGCCGTTCCAGTAATTGTTACTACACTTAATAAACTTAAAAGTTTCTTCATAACTTTATATTTCCTTTCTTTATAATATTTTGAAAATTAATTATCTAAAAAAACATCATAATCACCTTTTTCTCAGCTCTCAGCTCTATTAGTAATTATTTTTATTCCTCTATTATTATCTTCTTTTTTATTATATAAATTTAAAACTTCTTGGATAGGCTACAATAAGTTGGACCATAATTATATAGACTTCAAAATTATTAAGAAAGAAGGAATATAAAAATGGGAAATAAAACCTCATACTCTGAAGAATTTAAAAAACAAATTGTAATGCTATACAAAAATGACAAAAGTGTTATTAATTTAGGGAAAGAATATAATTTACCAAAACCAACTATTTATAGTTGAATTAAAAATTATAATAATTCTGGGTCATTTAAAGCAAAAGATAATCGCACTGTCGAAGAAAATGAATTAATTTACTTGCGAAAAGAAAACCAACAATTACGAATGGAAAATGACATTTTAAAGCAAGCAGCACTGATAATCGGGAAAAAATAACAATAATTAATAACAACAAAAATAAATATTCAGTGAGGAAAATATGTAAGATTTTAGGTTTACTAAAATCAACATATTATTATCAAACTAATAAATGCACCAAGTTTGATGTTAATAATTATGAACAAGAAGTTATCAGTGCATTTAATAAAAGTCGCAAGATTTATGGTGCTCGTAAAATTAAAGCTGTTTTAATAAGAAAAAATATCATTTTATCACGACGAAAAATCCGATTCATTATGATCAAAAATAATTTGGTTTCTAAATACACCAAGTTAAAATATTGTAATCATAAAAAAACAGTTAATAATGACGAAATTAATAATGTTTTAAATCGTCAATTTAATGACAAAAAACCAAATGAAGTTGTTGTTAGTGATTTAACATATGTTCAAGTTGGCACTAAATGACATTATATTTGTTTATTAATTGACTTGTTTAATCGCGAAGTAATTGGCTATAGTGCTGGACCAAATAAAACTGCTGAATTAGTTCAACAAGCTTTTCACAAGATAACACGACCATTAAATAAAATAACTTTATTTCATACTGATCGTGGTAATGAGTTTAAAAATAAAATTATTGATGAAATTTTAATAACCTTTAAAATTAAAAGATCATTAAGCTCCAAAGGATGCCCATATGATAATGCTGTTGCTGAAGCAACTTACAAAACCTTTAAAACCGAATTTATTAACGGTAAAAAATTTGCAAACTTAACACAACTAAAATGCGAACTATTTGATTTTGTTAATTGATATAACAATATTCGAATTCATGGCAGTTTAAATTATTTAACTCCCGTTGAATTTAGAAAATACCAGTCTACATAAAAAGTGTCCTAAAAAGGGTTGCCAATCCAATATATATATATATATATATATATTACAGGAAAACCCTTAATATCATTAGAAAAATGGCAAAACCGATTAAAAATTGAAAGGTATAATAAAAGGCTGGTACTGTTTTAAAAACTGGAAAAATGGCGGTCGAAAAGTTAACTGTTGCTTTTGCAATAATCGCTAACGGGCGTAAAATGGTAATGATTTGTGACGCTGTCAATATTCAGTTAATCATTTTAATACCAGCATTCTGAATGGCACAACCAATATCATTAAAGGTTGGTATTCATCGTCCGGAATATTTGCAATTTGCTGGCGGAATTAGGTCATCTCATTCTGAATTGGTGGAACCATCAGGGATAAATGCTGTGGAATTAAGGACATTAAAATCATAAATTTTAAAATTATAGTTAGAGGTATTACTTTTGTGATAAAGAGGAAAGGTTAAGGTAAAAATATTAATACCGTAACGAATATCAATATCGGTGTTGAGATAGTTAATACTGTTAACAGTCTTGTTGGCTGGCAAGGCGATGAGTTTATTATCATAAGATTTAAGGACATTAAAATCAATTTGATAAATGCTATTTTTATTTTTAATAGTATTATAATCTTCTTGGTGCGTTTTTTTATCAAAAGTAAAAAAATAACTTCTTAGTAATAATTCCGAGTTACCAGTAACATTGATTAAGTATTTTTTGGGATAAAAGGTAATTAATGAGCGATAAAAGAAACCAATTTGAATAAAGTAATCCTTCTTATAGTTTTCTATACCCTTAAAATCAATTTCGGTATGAGTTTTTTCGTCCATATCAAAAGTCGCATAAAATAAACTGGCAAAGAAGTTGCCAAGAATTTCATAGATTTCGTCAAAAACATTTTTGTAATCGTTATTATTAATACTAGAAATGTTGTTTTTAAAATAAAGGTAAATGTCATTTCGTAAGTCGGAGTCATAGCGTAGAAAACTAAATTTAACATTGAGGTAATTTAAAGTACCAAAAAGATACTTAATTAAGTAATAATCATTAGTCTTTCCGGTGTCATATTTTCAGATTTCATTTTCACCATGTAATAATTGTAAATAATTATTTCCTGCGATTAAAGTTTTATTAAATCCTGAAATGTAAAATTAAAAAGGACACTTATATAAAAAACAAATTGTGTTAATTCTATAATTAAGAAAAGAAAGGAATTAGCACAATGTATAAGTATCTGACTATTGAATCAATAATAGCAATAAAAGAATATAAAAGTTATGGATTTTCTATTCGTAAAATAGCAAAAGCAATTGATTATAGTAAATCAACTGTACACAGAGTTTGTAAATTATTAAATCAAAACTTATTACCATTAGAAATATTGAATCAAGTTCAAAAAAATAAACAAAATGCAGGTAGAAAATTAATAATTTTAACTTTAACAGAAATTAATACTATCAATCATTTGTTAATTACTAAAAATTATGCTCTTGATATAATTGCTGATTTTTTAAAGAAAAATAAAATAAAAAATATTTCAACAAAAACTTTATATAACATGTTTAAAACAAATCGAATGGGTTTTGATGAAAAAAATTTATTGAGAAAAGGCAAAAATAAACCTCATAAACAAAAAGAAACTAGGGGCAGAATTAATAATTGTAAATCTATTCATGAAAGAAATTTAATCATTCCAAATATTAAAAATATACAAGAATTTGGCCATTTAGAGGGAGATACTATCGTTGGTAAAGATCATAAAAGTTCTATTATTACTTTAGCTGATCTATGATCAAAAACCACAATTCCTTTGAAAACTAAAAATCATAAAGCAGAAAGTATTACACAAAGTATAATAAAATTTATTTCAAAATTAATACCAGGAACAATTAAAACTATTACTTTTGATCGTGGTAAAGAATTTAGTAAATGAAAATTAATTGAAAAAAATTGTAATGTTAAAATTTATTTTGCAGATGCCGGAAAACCTTGTCAAAGAGGTTTAAATGAGAACAATAATGGTATTTTAAGAAGATATTTACCAAAATCTACTGATTTATCTTCATATAAACAAAAAGACTTAAATTCTATAGCATTTCAAATTAATTCTACACCCAGAAAATCATTATCTTATAAAAGACCAATAGATTTAATACAATTATTTTAAAAAACTGTCCCATTTATATTTACAATTCAGGAATATGATTAATAAATTTTTTCTCACAAGCAACATGCAAATATCGTTTATCACTAAATAGATGTAAACATCAGCGACATATTTTATAATCTATCTTTCCTTTCAAAATTTAAAAACCCTTTTCATCGCAAGAATTACAGATTCCAACTGTATTTTTATTACCAATGACATAGCTTTCGCTGTCGCATTCAATACAAAATATTACTGCCAAAAGAAAACACCCCCTAAAAGTTTGTAGAAAACAAAATCTTGTCATATGTATATGGTTTCTACAGATTTTTTAGTAAAACTTATTGCTTCTTATTTTTAAATGTGATATATTTTGTAATGAACTTACATTATGCGAGTGTAGTTTAATGGCAGAACTTCAGCCTTCCAAGCTGATTGTGTGGGTTCGATTCCCATCACTCGCTCCATTAGATAAATAAAACTAGACTTTTAGAAGTCTAGTTTTTTGTTGTATAATTCATAAGAGTGAGGAAATAGTGATGTTAAGTAGTGAAAAGATACGAAGTGATAATAAGTTAAGAAGTATTTTTTTTGTTTTGTGGCAAGCACTAATTCCTGGGTTGATGATTTGATTACTTTTAGATCCGCAATTAAATTTATTAAAATTGAATTTTAAAGATAGTATTGCTTTTGGATATATGTTTTTAATTGGAATGGGAATGCTACTATATGCTTTTATTACAACATTAGTTTGTTTTTTATGTGGTTATCATCAACAAGAACAGTTTATTTATAGTATTATTGTGATGTTAGAATTTGTTGTGTTATATTTAACTAGTTTATGATTATTATCAGTTTTTTGACGCTTTATTATTGCCATCTCATTAGCTATTTTAGGAACTTTAGTGATGACAATTATTGTGATGACAATTACAAATTATTTCCTGAATTGTAAATATAAATGGGACAGTTTTTTAAAATAATTGTATTAAATCTATTGGTCTTTTATAAGATAATGATTTTCTGGGTGTAGAATTAATTTGAAATGCTATAGAATTTAAGTCTTTTTGTTTATATGAAGATAAATCAGTAGATTTTGGTAAATATCTTCTTAAAATACCATTATTGTTCTCATTTAAACCTCTTTGACAAGGTTTTCCGGCATCTGCAAAATAAATTTTAACATTACAATTTTTTTCAATTAATTTTCATTTACTAAATTCTTTACCACGATCAAAAGTAATAGTTTTAATTGTTCCTGGTATTAATTTTGAAATAAATTTTATTATACTTTGTGTAATACTTTCTGCTTTATGATTTTTAGTTTTCAAAGGAATTGTGGTTTTTGATCATATATCAGCTAAAGTAATAATAGAACTTTTATGATCTTTACCAACGATAGTATCTCCCTCTAAATGGCCAAATTCTTGTATATTTTTAATATTTGGAATGATTAAATTTCTTTCATGAATAGATTTACAATTATTAATTCTGCCCCTAGTTTCTTTTTGTTTATGAGGTTTATTTTTGCCTTTTCTCAATAAATTTTTTTCATCAAAACCCATTCGATTTGTTTTAAACATGTTATATAAAGTTTTTGTTGAAATATTTTTTATTTTATTTTTCTTTAAAAAATCAGCAATTATATCAAGAGCATAATTTTTAGTAATTAACAAATGATTGATAGTATTAATTTCTGTTAAAGTTAAAATTATTAATTTTCTACCTGCATTTTGTTTATTTTTTTGAACTTGATTCAATATTTCTAATGGTAATAAGTTTTGATTTAATAATTTACAAACTCTGTGTACAGTTGATTTACTATAATCAATTGCTTTTGCTATTTTACGAATAGAAAATCCATAACTTTTATATTCTTTTATTGCTATTATTGATTCAATAGTCAGATACTTATACATTGTGCTAATTCCTTTCTTTTCTTAATTATAGAATTAACACAATTTGTTTTTTATATAAGTGTCCTTTTTAATTTTACATTTCAGGAATTAAAGGATCGGTTTCACCCAAATTAATTGTTAAAATTATATGATTTCTTCAATCATTACTACTTGATCAATCATGTGAGACTAGTTCATAATTAGGAATCTTATTATATTTTTCAATTTTTTCTGGAACATTAAAACAATATTCAACATTTTTATTTAAATCTCTCGCTTGTCTTCTATTACAACTGTGTAAATGAGCATCCATTCTACGTGAAAACATTAAAATAGTAGCAGCTGCTAAAAATCCATTTAAAGTTCCGTGTTGTTCCACGTAATCAATAGACTGATTAGTTAAAACATCTCAATTTGTTATGTGATTATGATAAAATCCTCAATTAGCCTCAATTGGATTATAATTAATAATTGAATTTCTTACTATTCTAAATCTAATACTTTCAGATGTAGCTAAAATAACACGAGCTAATGCACCTCGAATTACTGAAACATTACCTGAAGAGCTGGGATTATCTCCATAGTTAATAATATCTCAAAATGCTTGAGTTATATTATTGTCTCATCTAACCATTACTTCTCTTGAATCGGGCATAGGCATAAGATTATTATAATTACCAGAAAATCCAAAACTTCTAGAAACATATCCACTTAATTCTGTTATAGTTGAGTCAGAAAAATGATAATATCAGCTTAAAGGAACTTCATTATTGGTGACAACCGAAACCCCTTCTAAGTAAAAATCACTTGATCTAAAAACTAACTGAATGTCTCTACCCTCTAACAAAATGGGTATAATAAAATAACTATAGTTTGAATTTGAATTTATAGAAAAATAATTTAGATTACAAACATTTTCGTTTCCACTTAAAGAATCTGAAATATTCAGAATAATTCCTTTTTCTAATAAATCTTTTATAACTTCAAATAAATTTTTAAAATATTCTTTAACATCAAAATCAAAATTTAGTGTCTTTGTTTTAAATATATTATTATTTTGTCTTTTATTTCTTTTTAAAGTTTCTAAATTATCTGATTGTTGATGTGGGGCTGCAGCGATGACTATTGGCATTGTTGCCCCACTAATTGTTAATTAATATACTCAATAAACTGAGTAATTTTTTCATATTAATTAATTTCCTTTTCATGAATTTTTAGTAATTAATAATAAAAATTTATTCAACAATCAACCAGTCTTTCTACCAAAAAATTAATCGGCAACCTTTTTACCTTGGAATTTAATTATAAACTGTTTTTAAAAATTTTCTTAGAACTTATCCTTATTTATAAAAATTTTAAATAAAAAAATAAATCCCTCCCTTTTTTAAGGACGCATAAAGTTTTGTTAGGTGGGAAAAGATTTGAATAAGTATTAAGACAGTCAGCAATGATTGTCTTTTTATTTTATAAGATGTTACTTTAAAAATTAAAGAAATTTTAAATGATGCGATTAAAGATGTTTATGATCCAGCGACTTCAAAAATTAAATACAAGTGAGTTAATAATGTTGGTATGTATTAAAGCACGATAAATTGTGGGTGGTCGCCATAACCAAAAGAAGTTTACCAGTTAATAGATAACATCCTATTAGCTATAGCAATTTGTTTCGTTTTGCAATAAAAAAATGAATGGGTGGATTTCCTAAAAATATACACGCTATTAAATTAGTTCCAAGGGTAGGATGCGGATATTAAAGTGTAGAAATTTCTATATAGGGATATACTAAGTTTAAAATTATTAAAATCTTTATCTAATTAAAAAAACAAAATTTACTAACAAAGCTTGTTAAACACTTAAATCTGCGATATATAAGTGTTTAAAAAACTAAGTTAACTAACTTAGTTAATATAACTTAGTTTATTCATAAGAAAGGTAATTTATTATGAAAAACATTGAAAACATTTTCTTAAATACTAAAAAATATCTTTTAAAAGAAACACAAAACGCAATGTTTATTAAAGCACCAAAAATTCCGTGATTTAATGAACAAATCGGCATTTGGTTTCCAAAGCGATTTGTTTATAAAGGAAAATATGAAAATTCTATTTGCATCGGAATAATAAAAGATAGTAAATATCAAGTAATTTCAGTTAATCAACAAGAGCAAGAAACCAAGTGAATTAAAGGACAAGAATTATTAAGTTTCTTCATTGCCGAAAAAGAAAACAACAAAAAAGATACAAATTATAACTATTTTAAAGGAGTTTAAAAATGAATATTGCGATTGGAATAATATTTACTATTATTTGCATAATGTTATTGGCATATTTTGCTTATAAAATTTATGCCAAAATAAAAATGCGAATTAAATATAAAAATGCCATTAGAAATAATACTGGTAATTTTACAAAAGACGAAAAAGTATTTATTGCTCGCTTTGAAGAATGAGTTAAAGCTCCTAATTCAAAAGAAAATAACGCGGATAAAAAATAATGTTTTGAGAAATTATTATGGAATTCTTAAAACTGTTTGTTCCGATAGAAAAAATGCCTGCACAAGTTGCGTTTATTGCCGGATTAATTATTATCATTACTTTTCTTTTCGCATTAATTTCAATTATATATTTACCAATAAAAATGATTTTTGGGAGATAAAAAATGACAATAAATTTAAAAGAATTTAATTGAGAACAAATTAAACAAACTTTCTGAGATTTATTTATTCAAATTACAACTATTCCGGCTCACATTACTGGAGGTAAAGAAATTAAATTAACCGAAGCACCACTTTGACTTTTAATAGCAAACATTGCTTTTTGATTCTTAACAGCGATTATGGTGTGATTTATTCTAATGCTACTTTGAAAAACCATATCAGTATTTAGATAGGGAAAAAATTAATGTCAAGAAGTTACATTGTGATGCATTCCCAAAGAAATTCAAAATTAATTAGGAAAAAATATAATCGCGTTAAGGTTAATCGTGGTTTTAACAAATTTAAGAAAAACTTTGAATATAAATGATGAATGTTTTAAAAAGAAAGGGGGTGATTATATGATTGGAACTTTCTTGGCCGATGCACCTGCAACAGTAGAAAAAATAACAGCTAGTGACGCGATGACTAAATTGTGAAATGCAATTATAACGGCGTTTACTAAAATGTGAGAAATTATTGCTGTTAATATGCCACAAGTCGGTAACTTCTTTGCTGACTACTGAATATTCATTTTTCCATTTATTTTGGCAATATTCTTTATTTGCTTTAAAATGTTTGAAAAATTACTTGGAGCGGTACGCTAACAAAAAAATAAAGTGAGGTGCAAGATGAAATTTTGCAAATGAATAATAGAAAAAAATAACCATTTTATTGAATTGAATCGCACCTCATTTTTAATTTTATGACATTGCGGAGCAATTTGATATATTTACAACGGTTATTTTAAAAACATTGTAAGCTATTTATTTTTAGCAGGTTGTATTTTAATTTTTCTTTTTAAAATCGGTAATTTAACACAAATTAACAAAGTTATTAATTTCTTAAAAAACTCACCATTAAATATTGTTATTGGTTCATTAGGAACTGGAAAAACTGCTTTTCTAGTATATGCATCAAAATTACTAAAAAAGAAGAAATATCACATCGCCTCAACCTTTCCATTACTAGAAACCCAAAAATTAAGTTTAGGTCATATGGGATTATTAGATTTTGATTATCCGGTATTGCCAGACAAAACCTTACTGTTATGAGATGAAACCAATTTATTTTTAGAAGGAACTGATTGAGAAAAAAATAATACCAAAAACGAAGAAACCGGTATTCAAGAATATTTCGCTCTGGCACGCCATTTCGGTCATATTGTGCTGGCTAGCGGTCAAAGAGATAAACATATTTGAGTTAAAGTTCGTGATATTGCCAATAATGTGATTGTGGGAATTCGCAAAAAACCAGTTAATATTTTTCGACCCTACTTAAAGGTCATCTATGGCACCTTTACGAGCATTGAAGAATATGAACGCTGACGAAACACCTTAATTGATGCTAAAAATAGTAAAAAGGGTCGTCGCATTAAATATCGTGATATTCCTGAACTTGATATTTATTTTTTTAAACTAAAAATTCCTCTACCAATATTAAACACTTACAATTCTTTTTACCTAGCGTTTTTAAGAGATTACTTAAATTCAAAAGTAAATCCTGACTATGAAGATAAACACTATACTGACACAGCAATTGATTTAGAAGATTTAGAATACTTAAAAATGGATAAATTTAGCAAATTTTTAAGAAAAATGAAAGAAAAGGAATAATAAAAAATGGAAAATCTCGCAAAAATGGCCGACTTTCTGGCTCAAATGCTTTATAAGGTTTTTGACTTAATTTGAAGGCTTGAAGTACCAGGAACGAATATTCAACTAATATTTCCTCTATTTTTAACACTAGCTGTAGAATTTCTTATGGCAATTATTCTTGGATTTGGTAGTCAACAAGTTAATTTAGAAAAACAACGCCAATATGCGGTTAAAAATAAGGGGCGTTTAAGTGCGTGAGCAAAAACTAAAAAACAAATAAAACCAATAAAAACAAAACAAGGTAACTAACAATGTTTAAACTAATTATTATTTTTATCTTAATAACTGTTCTTGGATTATTAGCAGGTAGTCATTTTGAAACTTTAACGAATTATATTAGTGAAGGTCTTGCCAATTTCCAAAAGTTTATTACTAGCAATTTAACAACTTTAGATTTGTTTAAACCAATGGCACGAACATTTTCGCAACACCCAATTTTTACCATTCTTGGTGTCACTTGTGTACTAATTGCTTTATTTATTGTGATTAAAGGGCGATAAAAAATATGAAAGGAGAATTAAAATGAAAAAATTTTTAGGACAATTATTTAGAAAAGATAATTCAAAAGAAAAAAAGTCATTAAAATTAAAAATTAAAAATTCTTTTAAAAAACAGTGGCTAAAAATAGTATTAAGTATTATTTTTATCTTTATAAGTTTATTAATTTGTGCATTAACAGTAAGTGATACTAAATGAATAACTGGAACAAGTAACGAATTTAATGATTTTATGAATAAACAGATGGTTGATTTCTTTGGAAAGTTCAATAGTGTTATTATGTTCACAGGAATATTTGTTTTTTGATGAGGCGGAGCAATATATTTTGCAATTAAATTTGATAAATTAATCCGCTTTATTATTCAAAAAATTAAAGCAAAAAGAATCTTGAAAAATGAAATCACACAAACTCATTAATTCTTTAAAAAAATATTGATGAATAATACTTAATTACATTATATTCATATCTTTAAGTATAGTTTTATTGTTACATACAGATATTGAAAATTTCCAACAATTTATTAAAAATTTTGGAGCAATTGGTAAGTTAATGATTATAGGTTATTCCTTAGTATGAGTAACCATAGCAGAAATAGTAAACTGTTTAATTCGTTTTATATTAAAAAAGATTAAAAATAAAATATTTTAAAAAGGAGTGATAAAAATGTTTATGAAAATATTTACCGTTTTAATTATTAGTTTCAATAACATTTTTACCATTCCCCAAAACATTAACAATGATTGAATAACAACACAATCATTAATTAGAAACAAAAGAGAAAACAATCAAGTTTTTGAAATTAACTTAGAAAAAGCAGAATTTACAATATGAAAAAATGAAAATCCTTATAAACTTGCATCAACGTGAAAAACAGAATTACAATTTTTATTAAATGACATAGAAAAGCAATCAGGAATAAAACCGATAAATCCTGTGGAAGAATTATGAAACAATCAAGGGCGAATTCAAAGTTATATAAACCAAAATCAAATTAATATTATTAAAAAACTTAACGAATTACAAATAAATACAAAATGAACAGAAGTTGAAAAAGAAGAAAAACAAAATATTAAAATAAAAAATATTAAAGTAAAATTTGAATACCAAAAAGATACCTTTGCCGGTGCAAGATGAAACTGATGAAAAATACTAGAATTCGATGCACAATCAGAAACCAAACCTTCGACTGATATTGAATTACCAACAACAAACACCAAATTTGATGGCAACCATAACTATAACGATGTTGTTGATAATCTTGATTACTTAATGATTCACCGTGGTGATTTTGATAAATTTAATTACTCTTATCTTTATTGAACACCCGTATTTAATTTCATTGACACTTTAGAAAAAGGTTATTATAAAGAATTTACCATTAAAAACCACGGTTTTAAATCAGAAGGTCGCGTTTAGTTTTCTTAGGTATTGCTTTGAAGAAGTAAAACAATCAGCTAATTATACTATTTAATTACTAAACTAACCCTACCTTTCTTGTTATTGTCATTTTTATTCATTATCATTTTATCATATTATTGAATTTTTACACAATGAAAAATTATTAATTTTATTAAATTTTCACTAATTATCTAAATTTATGTTTTCTATATTTATTCGTATATACAATACTGCCCTTATTAATTCAACTATCATCATTTTTATTATTATATTTATTTCATAATGAATTTTTATATATTTCTTTTCTGATTTCTATTTCTAAATTAATATTTTCATTAATGAAATGTAATACATTTAATTTGTTTAAATTTGCCATTCTTAAATGTAATAAGTTATTTAAATTCTTATGATTATATATTTTTGCCCCATATCCTAATTGTTGTTTTACTAAATGCGATACATCACTTTCAATGCTACAACCGATATTTCATTCTAAATTTTGGTTATGAATACCATGCTTATTGTTTTTAAAATAATTACTATTTCTCCTTAAATTTGTTTTAATATCTTTATTTAATTCATTTTTAGCAACATTACGAATGTTTTTTATCAATTCTTGATGATTTCCATTTTTATATAATTCAATTCAACTATTTAGTGTTAATTTGCGATTTTCAAAAACAATATTAAATGCCATTTGTTTTAATTTTTTAATAGCGTGATAACCATCTAAAATATATCTAACATTACCAAAACTATTGGCAATTTCTCTAATTCAAGTAGCACCATCACCACAAACAATTATTCTGTCATAATTAATATTCACATAATGTTTTTGTAATTCCTTAATTAATAAATCACGATAATCCATCGTATTTATTCTTTTGCCAACTTTTAACATTAGAAAATGACCTCGTTTGTTTTCTAACGCTCTACGAGCATTTTTGTAATTTTTTTCTTTATGTCCGGTATGAAAAGTAACCAAACGAATTCTTTGGTCTTGCTTAACTTTTTGAGCTAATGTCGCTAAAAATGTCTCATCTAGTTGAATATATAGATCCTTATTTTTGAGATCAATTCTAGTTTTAGTTTCTTTTTCTGCTAATTGAAAATATTCAGCAATATCATATTTATTTAAAATATTCGAAATACTAGCTTTTGAAATATAACAATGATTTAGAGCATCTAAAACATCACGATAGCGCTTACCATCGCCCAAAAGACTTAAAACTTTAAATTGGACATCAAAATAAATTCTTTGTTTAGACAATAAACCAATTTCTTTATCTAGTAAACATACATATTCAAATTTACCTGATTTTTGATTTCAATATTTATATCGTCGTCGTTTAAAAGTAACATCACCAAAAATTGTAATAATTGTTCTTGATGCAAAATGAACTACTTTATAACCTTGCTTTAAGCGATAATGATATTTATATAAATATTCATCTAGTTTTTCGTATTCATTAGCTAGTTGTTCGCATTTGCTGATGTACATATTTTTATGGGTTGTAAATAAACTAAACCAATGCTTGTTTTCTGAGCTTTTTACATTATTATTAATTTTTAGCATAATAAATTACCTTTCTTGATAGTAATTTTAATAAAATTTGGTCAGCTTTTTTCTTTAATGATAAATGTTTTTTAGAACTAGTATTTAATATCGTGAAAAAATGATAGAAATTCTTATTTAATTGTTTATAATTAATTTGTAGTAATTAAACTTTATAAATTTGAGAAAGGACGCTGATTAATGGGTAAATTTTTATTGATTAGTAAAAATTCACGAAAGGGATTTAATTAATATGAAAAAATTATTAGGAATCTTAGGAACAATTACCATTGCAGGAAGCGGAATGTCGGGTATTGTTGGCAATCCACCCGCTCCAACGGAAATTAAAATCAATTCTTTACAAACAAATAATTTAGAAACTTTAAAAAGAAATAAAAGAGAAATAAATGATAATAATGAAATTGATCTATCACCAAAAACAGAAAATAGTAGATGAAAATGAGAAGATATAGGAACCTCTAGAATTTTAATTACTCCTAATTTTTGAGAAGAGCTTAATCAATCATTATCACAAAATCAAATAAAAAGTAAATTAAAAAACAAAATTCAATTTATAAATTCAAAAACTTTATATGGTTATGATTTGTTGTTTTACCATAAATTATCTATGATGATAAAAAATAATTTGAATAAAATTAATGAAAAATGAGAACAAAGTGATAAAAAACATAGAATTGCTATTTACTATACTGATTACTCTTATATTTTACAACCATATGATGAAGATTATGCATCAAGCATATTTAAATATAATAGTGTAAATATTTTAAATAATGAAAATATTTTATTTAATAAATATTTAGATAAACTATCAAATGATTTTAATAATGAAATTAATAACAATGAAATTAATATTGGCATTATAGAAAATGAAAACGATGATTCTATTTTAAATGCTATTAAGAAAAAATATATCTATTTAGATATTGATCAATTTGAAATTAAAGAAATAATAAATTATTCACAATTTATTAAAGGTTATTTTGCAAAAATTAAAGTAAAAAACAATAGTGAAAAATATTCTAAGGGAATTTTAAAACCTAAGTTTATTTTTAATACTAAAGCAAAGGTTAAAGAGTTGTCAGATAAAATAGAAAATAATTCATTAGTAAAACAATGAGTAGAACATATGAAAGATTATAATAAAAATTTACAAACAAATAATTTAGAAAAATTAACAAATAATGTAAAATGAAGTAATAAAAATTTAGAAAAAGAAATAATCAAAGGATATATAAGAGATTTTTATCAAATTATAACATTAATAGAACACGAGTGAAAATTAGAAGAATTAAATAATGAGATTGAAGAAATAAAAAATAATATTAATGTTTTAAAAAATACTATTAATGACTTAGAAAAAAGAATTATTAATTTAGAAAATCCTTCTTCTTCTTGAAATTGTGCTAATTTAACAGCTATTGGCGGAGTTGGTGTTTCTGTTGTTCCTGTAATTGGAACAATTGGTTCTGTTGTTTTAGGTCTTATTTCTGCATCTTGTGCTATAGCAAATGCATAAATATTTAATTTTTTGTTGTTCTGTAATTCAAAAACAGATTGCCAAATTGTAAAGTTAAGTGCAACTAAATTATTTTTCTAACCAAATATTCGATTGGCGAAAGATAATTTAGTATTTTTCTTGGTCTTTGGTTTAAAGACAATATAAATTTATGAACTGCATTTTTAGTAGTATTTGAAAAATTAAATTTTTTAGGAAATTTTTCTCTAATTAAACCATTAGTATTTTCATTAGTACCTCTTTGTCAAGGTGAATATGCATTAGCAAAATAAATTTTCACATTTAAATTTTTTTCAAGTTGTTGTCAATTAGCAAATTCTTTGCCCCTATCAAATGTTATAGTCTTAACAAGATTATTTGGAAGAATTGATAAATAATGGCTAATATTTTCGTTAATAACTTTAGTAGTTCTATTTTCAACTAACATTGCTAAAGTAAATCTTGATGTTCTTTCAATTAAAGTTATTAAACATGATTTACTTTTACCTCGGGGTGATACAACAGTATCGCCTTCTCAATGGCCAAGAGTTACGCGATTATTAACATTAGCATTTCGTTCTTTAATGGATTTACCATTAAATTTACCTCGATTTTCTTGAGATTTTCGTTTTTTACCTTTTCTTCTTAAATTTTTACTAGTAACCTTTTCAAGTAATCCAGAATAAATTCAATTGTAAATTGTTTTAAAACTAATAATTCATTCTTGATGAAAATTTTTAATTCTGCCATAAATTTGTTCAGGCGATCAACCTAATAATAATTTTTGTTGTACATATTTTACTAATTCTCTATTTTTAAATTTATGAAAATAAACATGTAATTGTTTTTTATTTTCTGCTTTATTTTGTGCAATTAATGAAAAATAATGATTATTATCTTTATTTCTATTAATTTCTCGATTAATAGTTCTAATACTTCGATTAAGATTTTTAGCTATTTCACTAATTTTTACTTTAAATTTCAATTGATTCTCATAGTAATGATTATTGTTTATGTATAGAATTATTTCAAACCGTTACTAACACATCAGTTTTTGGCCAAGCAGGTGCTATATGAAATAATATTGGAAACGGAATTATATTATTTAATGACAAAAAAACAAATAAATTAATAGAGTAGGGAGCAAACCCGCAGTGAATTTTTACGGGACTGTACAATTAACTGTGTCTCTAATAACCATGCGATACAAGAAAATCTAGCAACTGTAGAATTTAATCTCTTGTGAAAAATAAGAAAAATATTCAAACCAGTAATTAATTAAAATTACTGGTTTTATTTTGTTAAAATAAAAAAAATGAAAAGTTGCTTACTTAGTTGTTTAAGAGCAGTATCGTCATATAAAGCTACATTTTGGGGTAGTGATTTTAACAGTTTTTTAATTTAGTTATTAAGGATTTTCAATTTCAATTTCAAAATCATTTGTTTTATTTAATCTATAATTGTTAGTATCATCATGTTCAAAAGTTAGTAATTCTGTTCCTTGTGCTTTAATTCTTATTGTTTTATTGGGTATATTAATCATTCAGGTATAAAAATTTAAACCCGAAGTATCTATTTTTGTTCCATAAATATTTGTTATTTTTTGAAAGTCTTTTTGTTTAATTATGTTATTTACAAGCTCTGCGTTAAACTCTAAACTAAAAATTTTTACATTTTTTAAATTTGGTAATTGTTTATCTATATTTGCATTTATATTTTCTTCTGTTCTTATCTCAACTTTTAAAAGGTCATGGTCTTGCCTTTCTGTTAAAAATCTTATTTTTTCCAAGTTTCTAATTTCAAAATCATAAACTTTGTTTTCGTTATCTTTATTTTTTTGTTCTACTGGTTCATTTGCTTTTTTAGAACAGCTAACTATTGGTACTATTGTTAATGTCAAAATAGTTATTATATTTAAAATTTTCATTATTTTAATTCCTTTATTATCTTATTTTTTCAATATATATATATATATATATATATATATTACAGGAAAATCCTTAAAATCATTAGAAAAACGGCAAAACCGATTAAAAATTGGAAGGTGTAGTAAAAAGCTGGTACTGTTTTAAAAACTGGAAAAATGGCGGTTGAAAAGTTAACTGTTGCTTTTGCAATAATTGCTAACGGGCGTAAAATTGTAATGATTTGTGACGCTGTTAGCATTCAGTTTAGCATTTTAATGCTAGCATTTTGAATGGCACAACCAATATCATTAAAGGTTGGTATTCAGCGTCCGGAATATTTGCAATTTGGTGGCGGAATTAGGTCATCCCATTCTGAGTTGGTTGAACCATCGGGGATAAATGCTGTGGAATTAAGAACATTAAAGTCATAAATTTTAAAATTGTAGTTAGAGATATTACCTTTGTGATAAAGGGGGAAAGTTAAGGTAAAAATATTAATACCATAACGAATATCAATATCGGTATTGAGATAATTAATACTGTTAACAGTATTGTTGATTGGTAAGTTGATAAGTTTATTATCGTAAGATTTAAGAACATTAAAATCAATTTGATAAATGCTGTTGGTGTTGTTAATAGCATTGTAATTCTCTTGATGCGTTTTTTTATCAAAAGTAAAAAAATAACTTCTTAGTAATAATTCCGAATTACCAGTAACATTAATTAAATATTTTTTGGGATAAAAAGTAATTAACGAGCGATAAAAGAAACCAATTTGAATAAAGTAATCTTTGTTATAATTGTCTACTCCTTTAAAATCAATTTCAGTGTAAGTTTTTTCATCCATATCGAAAGTGGCATAAAATAAACTAGCAAAGAAGTTACCAAGGATTTCATAGATTTCGTCAAAAACATTTTTGTAATCGCTGTTGTTAATACTAGGAATGTTATTTTTAAAATATAGGTAAATATCATTTCGTAAATCTGGGTCATAGCGTAGAAAACTAAATCTAACATTAAGGTAATTTAAAGTACCAAAAAGATACTTAATTAGGTAATAATCGTTAGCGTTTGCAGTATCATATTTTCAGATTTCCTTTTCACCGTGTAGCAATTGTAAATACTTATTTCCGGCAATTATAGTTTTGTTAAATGCCTGAATTTTCAAAACATTCTCATTTACTACATTTTTATTACTAGAAGTCTTGTGATAAAAATAGCTCTCGTCTTTAAAACCATGATTTTTAATGGTGAATTCTTTATAGTAACCTTTTTCTAAAGTGTCAATGAAATTAAATACCGGTGTTCAATAGAGATAAGAGTAATTAAATTTATCAAAATCACCACGGTGAATCATTAAGTAATCAAGGTTCTCAATGACATCGTTATAGTTATAGTTACCGTCAAATTTGGTGTTTGTTGTTGGTAATTCAATATCAGTACTATCTTTTTCAATTTCAATTTCAAAATCATTTGTTTTATTTAATCTATAATTGTTAGTATCATCATGTTCAAAAGTTAGTAATTCTGTTCCTTGTGCTTTAATTCTTATTGTTTTATTGGGTATATTAATCATTCAGGTATAAAAATTTAAACCCGAAGTATCTATTTTTGTTCCATAAGTATTTGTTATTTTTTGAAAGTCTTTTTGTTTAATTCTGTTATTTACAAGCTCTGCGTTAAACTCTAAACTAAAAATTTTTACATTTTTTAAATTTGGTAATTGTTTATCTATATTTGCATTTATATTTTCTTCTGTTCTTATCTCAACTTTTAAAAGGTCATGGTCTTGCCTTTCTGTTAAAAATCTTATTTTTTCCAAGTTTCTAATTTCAAAATTATAAATTTTATCACTTTGTCTTTTATTTCTAATTAGTGATTGTGTTGTCATTTCATCATTATTAATGTTTGGGGGAATATTAAAAATGTTATTGAAACTAATAATTAACACGGTAAATATTTTCATAAACATTTTTATCACTCCTTTTTAAAATATTTTATTTTTCATTATTCTTTTAGTTTTAATCTTTTTTAATATAAAACGAATTAAACAGTTTACTATTTCTGTTATGGTTACTCACACTAATGAATAACCTATAATCATTAATTTACCAATTGCTCCAAAATTTTTAATAAATTGTTGCAAATTTTCAATATCTGTATGTAACAATAAAACTATACTTAAAGATATGAATATAATGTAATTAATTATTATTCATCAATATTTTTTTAAAGAATTAATGAGTTTGTTTGATTTCATTTTTCAAGGCTCTTTTTGCTTTAATTTTATGAATAATAAAGCGAATTAATTTTTCAAATTTAATTGCAAAATATATTGCTCCACCCCATCAAAAAACAAATATTCCCGCGAGCATAATACCACTATTAAATTTGCCAAAGAAATCAACCATTTCTTTATTCATAAAATTATTAAATTCATTACTTGTTCCAGTTATTCATTTAGTATCGCTTGCTGTTAATGCACAAATTAATAGGCTTATAAAAATGAAAATGATACTTAATAATATTTTTAACCACTGTTTTTTAAAAGAATTTTTAATTCTTAATTTTAATGGCATTTTTTCTTTTGAATTATCTTTTTTAAATAATCTTACTAAAAGTTTTTTCATTTTAACTCTCCTTTCATATTTTTTATCGTCCTTTAATCACAATAAATAAAGCAACAAGTACACAAGTAACGCCAAGAATGGTAAAGATTGGATGTTGCGAAAATGTTCGTGCCATTGGTTTAAACAGTTCTAAAATTGTTAAATTGCTAGTAATAAACTTTTGGAAATTGGCAAGGCCTTCGCTAATATAGTTTGTTAAAGTTTCAAAATGGCTACCAGCTAAAAGTCCAAGAACAGTTATTAAGATAAAAATAATAATTAGTTTAAACATTTTTAGTTACCTTGTTTTGTTTTTATTGGTTTTATTTGTTTTTTAGCTTTTCCTCATGCACTTAAACGACCTTTATTTTTAACCGCATATTGGCGTTGTCTTTCTAAATTAACTTGTTGACTACCAAATCCAAGAATAATTGCCATAAGAAATTCTACAGCCAGCGTTAAGAATAGAGGAAATATTAGTTGAATATTTGTCCCCGGTACTTCTAAACTTCAAATTAAGTCAAAGACCTTATAAAGCATTTGAGCAAGAAAGTCCGCCATTTTTGCAAGATTTGCCATTTTTTATTGTTCCTTTTCTTTCATTTTTCTTAAAAATTTGCTAAATTTATCCATTTTTAAGTATTCTAAGTCTTCTAAATCAATTGCTGTGTCAGTATAGTATTTGTCTTCATAGTCAGGATTTACTTTTGAATTTAAGTAATCTCTTAAAAACGCTAGGTAAAAAGAATTGTAAGTGTTTAATATTGGTAGAGGAATTTTTAGTTTAAAAAAATAAATATCAAGTTCAGGAATATCGCGATATTTAATACGACGACCCTTTTTACTATTTTTAGCATCAATTAAGGTGTTTCGTCAGCGTTCATATTCTTCAATGCTCGTAAAGGTACCATAGATGACTTTTAAGTAGGGGCGAAAAATATTAACGGGTTTTTTACGAATTCCCACAATCACATTATTGGCAATATCACGAACTTTAACTCAAATATGTTTATCTCTTTGACCGCTAGCTAACACAATATGACCAAAATGGCGTGCCAAAGCGAAATATTCTTGGATACCGGTTTCCTCGTTTTTGGTATTATTTTTTTCTCAATCAGTACCTTCAAGAAATAAATTGGTTTCATCTCATAAAAGTAAGGTTTTGTCTGGTAATACCGGATAATCAAAATCTAATAATCCCATATGACCTAAACTTAATTTTTGAGTTTCTAGTAATGGAAATGTTGATGCGATATGATATTTTTTCTTTTTTAGTAATTTTGATGCGTATACTAGAAAAGCGGTTTTTCCAGTTCCTAATGAACCAATAACAATATTTAATGGTGAGTTTTTTAAGAAGTTAATAACTTTGTTAATTTGTGTTAAATTACCGATTTTAAAAAGAAAAATTAAAATACAACCTGCTAAAAATAAATAGCTTACAATGTTTTTAAAATAACCGTTGTAAATATATCAAATTGCTCCTCAATGTCATAAAATTAAAAATGAGGTGCGATTTAATTCAATAAAATGGTTATTTTTTTCTATTATTCATTTGCAAAATTTCATCTTGCACCTCACTTTATTTTTTTGTTAGCGTACAGCTCCAAGTAATTTTTCAAACATTTTAAAGCAAATAAAGAATATTGCCAAAATAAATGGAAAAATGAAGATTCAGTAGTCAGCAAAGAAGTTACCGACTTGTGGCATATTAACAGCAATAATTTCTCACATTTTAGTAAACGCTGTTATAATCGCATTTCATAATTTAGTCATCGCATCACTAGCTGTTATTTTTTCTACTGTTGTTGGTGCATCGGCTAAGAAAGTTTCAAACATATAATCACCCCCTTTCTTCTTAAGGCCTTCTTCATTTGTCTTTATCTAAATACTGATATGGTTTTTCAAAGTAACATTAGAATAAATCACGCCATAATCGCTGTTAATAATCAAAAAGCAATGTTTGCTATTAAAAGCCAAAGTGGCGCTTCGGTTAAATCAATTTCTTTACCACCACTAATATGAGCCGGAATGGTTGTAATTTGAATAAATAAATCTCAGAAAGTTTGTTTAATTTGCTCTCAATTAAATTCTTTTAAGTTTATTGTCATTTTCTATTTCCCAAAAATCATTTTTATTGGTAAATACATAATTGAAATTAATGCGAAAAGAAAAGTAATGATAATAATTAATCCGGCAATAAACGCAACTTGTGCAGGCATTTTTTCTATCGGAACAAACAGTTTTAAGAACTCCATAATAATTTCTCAAAACATTATTTTTTATCCTTGTTATTTTCTTTTAAATTAGGAGTTTTAACTCATTCTTCAAAGCGGGCAATAAATACTTTTTCGTCTTTTGTGAAATTACCAGTATTATTTTTAATGGCATTTTTGTATTTAATTCGCATTTTTATTTTGGCATAAATTTTATAAGCAAAATATGCCGATAGCATTATGCTGATAATAATAAATATTAGTCCAATTGCAATATTCATTTTTAATCTCCTTTAAAATAGTTATAATTCATATCTTTTTTATTGTTTTCTTTTTCGGCAATGAAGAAACTTAATAATTCTTGGCCTTTAATTAACTTGGTTTCTTGTTCTTGTTGATTAATTGAAATTACTTGATATTTACTATCTTTTATTATCCCAATGCAAATGGAATTTTCGTATTTTCCTTTATAAACAAATCGCTTTGGAAACCAAATGCCGATTTGTTCATTAAATCACGGAATTTTTGGTGCTTTAATAAACATTGCGTTTTGTGTTTCTTTTAAGAGATATTTTTTAGTATTTAAGAAAATGTTTTCAATGTTTTTCATAGTAAATTACCTTTCTTATGAATAAACTAAGTTATATTAACTAAGTTGTTAATTAACTTAGTTTTTTAAACACTTATATATCGCAGATTTAAGTGTTTAAAAAGCTTTGTTATTAAATTTTATTTTTTAATTAGATAAAGATTTTAATAATTTTAAACTTAGTATGTCCCTTATATAGAAATTTCTACACTTTAACATCCGCATCCTGCCCTTGGAACTAATTTAATAGCGTGTATATTTTCAGGAAATCCACCCATTCATTTTTTTATTGCAAAACGAAACAAATTGCTATAGCTAATAGGGGGTTATCTATCAACTGGTAAACTTCTTTCGGTTATGGCGACCACCCACAATTTATCGTGCTTTAATACATACCAACATTATTAATTCACTTGTATTTAATTTTCAAAGAACAAATTTTTAACACCTTATAAAATAAAAAGACAATCATTGCTGACTGTCTTAATACTTATTCAAATCTTTATCTACCTAACAAAACTTTATGCGTCCAAATCAGAAAGTTATTTCTATCACAAAAATTCTACTAGTGAAGAAAAAATAAATAAAAATATCTTAAAAATTAAAGCCTTTAATAAAACCCTAATAGCAGGTAATAACTACTTACAATTATTACACGGTGAAAAGGAAATCTGAAAATACGGTACTGCGAATTCTAACGATTATTATCTAATTAAGTACCTTTTTGGAACTTTAAATTATCTTAATGTTAAATTTAGTTTTCTGCGTTATGACCCTGAATTAAAAAACGACATTTACCTTTATTTTAAAAACAACATTTCTAGTATTAATAATAACGATTACAAAAATGCTTTTGACGAAATCTATGAAATTCTTGGCAACTTCTTTGCCAGTTTATTTTATGCGACTTTTGATATGGACGAAAAAACTCATACCGAAATTGATTTTAAGGGTATAAAAAACTATAAGAAGGATTACTTTATTCAAATTGGTTTCTTTTATCGCTCATTAATTACCTTTTATCCCAAAAAATACTTAATCAATGTTGTTGGTAACTCGGAATTATTACTAAGAAGTTATTTTTTTACTTTTGATAAAAAAACGCACCAAGAAGATTATAATACTATTAAAAATAAAAATAGCATTTATCAAATTGATTTTAATGTCCTTAAATCTTATGATAATAAACTCATCGCCTTGCCAGCCAACAAGACTGTTAACAGTATTAACTATCTTAACACCGATATTGATATTCGTTACGGTATTAATATTTTTACCTTAACCTTTCCTCTTTATCACAAAAGTAATACCTCTAACTATAATTTTAAAATTTATGATTTTAATGTCCTTAATTCCACAGCATTTATTCCTGATGGTTCCACCAATTCAGAATGAGATGACCTAATTCCGCCAGCAAATTGCAAATATTCCGGACGATGAATACCAACCTTTAATGATATTGGTTGTGCCATTCAGAATGCTGGTATTAAAATGATTAACTGAATATTGACAGCGTCACAAATCATTACCATTTTACGCCCGTTAGCGATTATTGCAAAAGCAACAGTTAACTTTTCGACCGCCATTTTTCCAGTTTTTAAAACAGTACCAGCCTTTTATTTATACCTTTCAATTTTTAATCGGTTTTGCCATTTTTCTAATGATATTAAGGGTTTTCCTGTAATATATATATATATATATATATATATATTGGATTGGCAACCCTTTTTAGGACACTTTTTATGTAGACTGGTATTTTCTAAATTCAACGGGAGTTAAATAATTTAAACTGCCATGAATTCGAATATTGTTATATCAATTAACAAAATCAAATAGTTCGCATTTTAGTTGTGTTAAGTTTGCAAATTTTTTACCGTTAATAAATTCGGTTTTAAAGGTTTTGTAAGTTGCTTCAGCAACAGCATTATCATATGGGCATCCTTTGGAGCTTAATGATCTTTTAATTTTAAAGGTTATTAAAATTTCATCAATAATTTTATTTTTAAACTCATTACCACGATCAGTATGAAATAAAGTTATTTTATTTAATGGTCGTGTTATCTTGTGAAAAGCTTGTTGAACTAATTCAGCAGTTTTATTTGGTCCAGCACTATAGCCAATTACTTCGCGATTAAACAAGTCAATTAATAAACAAATATAATGTCATTTAGTGCCAACTTGAACATATGTTAAATCACTAACAACAACTTCATTTGGTTTTTTGTCATTAAATTGACGATTTAAAACATTATTAATTTCGTCATTATTAACTGTTTTTTTATGATTACAATATTTTAACTTGGTGTATTTAGAAACCAAATTATTTTTGATCATAATGAATCGGATTTTTCGTCGTGATAAAATGATATTTTTTCTTATTAAAACAGCTTTAATTTTACGAGCACCATAAATCTTGCGACTTTTATTAAATGCACTGATAACTTCTTGTTCATAATTATTAACATCAAACTTGGTGCATTTATTAGTTTGATAATAATATGTTGATTTTAGTAAACCTAAAATCTTACATATTTTCCTCACTGAATATTTATTTTTGTTGTTATTAATTATTGTTATTTTTTCCCGATTATCAGTGCTGCTTGCTTTAAAATGTCATTTTCCATTCGTAATTGTTGGTTTTCTTTTCGCAAGTAAATTAATTCATTTTCTTCGACAGTGCGATTATCTTTTGCTTTAAATGACCCAGAATTATTATAATTTTTAATTCAACTATAAATAGTTGGTTTTGGTAAATTATATTCTTTCCCTAAATTAATAACACTTTTGTCATTTTTGTATAGCATTACAATTTGTTTTTTAAATTCTTCAGAGTATGAGGTTTTATTTCCCATTTTTATATTCCTTCTTTCTTAATAATTTTGAAGTCTATATAATTATGGTCCAACTTATTGTAGCCTATCCATATATTGAAAAAATAAAATAATAAAGGAATTAAAATAATGAAAATTTTAAGTACAATATTTGTTTCAGGATTAACGATATTATCCGTAACTTCTTGCTCCAATAAAACAAATAGACTAACACCGTTAGACTTAGACAGTAAAAAAAGTAATCAAGTTTTTGAAATTAACTTAGAAAAAGCAGAATTTACAATATGAAAAAATGAAAATCCTTATAAACTTGCATCAACGTGAAAAACAGAATTACAATTTTTATTAAATGACATAGAAAAGCAATCAGGAATAAAACCGATAAATCCTGTGGAAGAATTATGAAACAATCAAGGGCGAATTCAAAGTTATATAAACCAAAATCAAATTAATATTATTAAAAAACTTAACGAATTACAAATAAATACAAAATGAACAGAAGTTGAAAAAGAACAAAAACAAAATATTAAAATAAAAAATATTAAAGTAAAATTTGAATACCAAAAAGATACCTTTGCCGGTGCAAGATGAAACTGATGAAAAATACTAGAATTCGATGCACAATCAGAAACCAATTAAAATAAACACTTTTAAATAACTAATCAAGCAACCACCACAGAAATGCATTTTTCTATGATAACAATAATCTTAAATAACTAAACAACTTTTTCATTTTTTCTATTTTGATAAAATAAAAATCAGTAATTTTAATTAATTACTGATTTGAATGTTTTTCTTATTTTTTGCAGAGATTAAATTATTGTTTTTGTTCCAATTAAAATAATTGTTCCTAAAAGACTTAATATTTTTTCATATGCTGAATTATACTTGTAAGTGAAAGTAAATAAAATTGCAAAAAATCTCATATAAAAATTTCATGATGCTAAGTTTATTTTAGAAAAACTAAAGCAAGGAGTTTTTATATGGGATATAAACATCTTGGCATAGATGAAAGAATTTATATTGAGAATCAATTGAAATTTAAATTAAAAATTAGTGAAATAGCTAAAAATCTTAATCGAATTATTAGTACTATTATTCGAGAAGTTAATAGAAATAAAGATAATAATCATTATTTTTCATTAATTGCACAAAATAAAGCAGAAAATAGAAAACAATCACATATTTATTTTCATAAGTTTAAAAATAGAGAAGTAGACACAAAAATAAAAACATTTGTGTAAGCTATAAATGAGGTGAATTTTATTATGAAAAAAATTCATAGAAGTAAAGAATTTCATTACTAAAATAAGTATTTTCTTCATTCATTTTTATTTCTCCTTTCTATTTTAATAAATAAAAAATGACAATTTAATTATTAAATTGTCATTTTAAATATTTATATTTATAAACTTTATTTTTGTTTTTAATTAGTTTTTTCTATATTACAAACAACTAAACTGATTTACTTGTTCCAATTAAAGTAATTTCGATTAAAATACTTAATATCTTTTTCATATTTTATTAATTAATATAAATATATTAAGCATTAATTACAGTACAAATAGATGCCACTGTGCCTGAAACCGTTGAAATTAAAGTACCAATATAAGGAATTCAACCAGTACTTGCTGAAATAGTACCAGCAATATTTGCACAATTTTCTAAATTTTCATTTTTATTTAAAGAATTTTGAATTTCAGATATTTTTTGATTTAATTTATTAATTTGTGATTTTAATTCATTAATATCTTTTTCTAGATTTTGAACTTTGTTATATACTTCATTTAATTTAAATTTACTATCAATTGTTTCTAAAATATGATTTAAAGAAAGTAACTTATTTTTAATTTCATTAATATTATTACCTTTTCAAGTTCTTTTTAATGCTCTACCTCTTTCATCATTTCCATACTTTGATAAATCTTCATTAATTTGACGATTAATTTCATTTTGTCAGTTTATAAAATTTGATTTTCAATTTTGAATTAAATTTTCATTATCAATTAATTTTGGTAAATCTTCATTTAATCATTTCTTAGTTATAAAAGTAAATTTATAATTTAAAGTTTGAATAGGATAAATTAACTCATCATTAGATTTAATTTTAAATTTAGTTGAAAAACTTTTATCAAAGAATGAATAATCTTTTTTTTCAAAAACTTCAAAATAAGAAATGTTTAACTTCGGATATTTTTCTTTAAGTTTATTTAAAATAAAATTATCATTTTTATCTTCAATAACTCCTAAATCAATATATATATATTCTTTTGGCAAGTCACTATTAAAATCAGTTCATAATTTTTCAAGATATTTATTTTCAATAAATGAATTTTCTTCAAATAATTCTATAGATTCAATATTTTGTAATGAACTTCCAAAATTAGAAACTGTTACAATTTTTATTTTATTTCTTTTACCTGTATTCTGTCAAAAATCATAAATTCTTGATCAATTGTTTCAAATAGTTTCTGCATTTTTACGAATATGCCCACCACCAATTCTTGCATCATTTAATTTTGCATCGGAATAAAATTTATTTTCAAATTTAAATATAAAATTATCTAAATTATTATTTAATTTTCAAAATATTATTTCTTCAAAAGTATTTGGAGTAATTGTATAATACATTCTTGGCCTTCCAAAAACTGGGGCACTATATTCTAAAACATCTTTATTACTATTTTCTCTTTTATTTCTTTTTAAAGTTTCTAAATTATTTGTTTGTAAAGAATTGATTTTGGTTTTCGTTGGAGCGGGTGCATTTGCCAACAATACCCGACATTCCGCTTCCTGCAATGGTAATTGTTCCTAAGATTCCTAATAATTTTTTCATATTAATTAAATCCCTTTCGTGAATTTTTACTAATTAATAAAAATTTACCAATTAATCAGCGTCCTTTCTTAAGCTTGTAAAGTTTAATTAATACAAATTAATTATAAACAATTAAATAAGAATTTCTATCATTTTTTCACGATATTAAATACTAGTTCTAAAAAACATTTTTCATTAAAGAAAAAAAGCTGACCAAACTTTATTAAAATTACTATCAAGAAAGGTAATTTATTATGCTAAAAATTAATAATAATGTAAAAAGCTCAGAAAACAAGCATTGGTTTAGTTTATTTACAACCCATAAAAATATGTACACCAACAAATGCGAACAACTAGCTAATGAATACGAAAAACTAGATGAATATTTATATAAATATCATTATCGCTTAAAGCAAGGTTATAAAGTAGTTCATTTTGCATCAAGAACAATTATTACAATTTTTGGTGATGTTACTGGATAGGCTACAATAAGTTGGACCATAATTATATAGACTTCAAAATTATTAAGAAAGAAGGAATATAAAAATGGGAAATAAAACCTCATACTCTGAAGAATTTAAAAAACAAATTGTAATGCTATACAAAAATGACAAAAGTGTTATTAATTTAGGGAAAGAATATAATTTACCAAAACCAACTATTTATAGTTGAATTAAAAATTATAATAATTCTGGGTCATTTAAAGCAAAAGATAATCGCACTGTCGAAGAAAATGAATTAATTTACTTGCGAAAAGAAAACCAACAATTACGAATGGAAAATGACATTTTAAAGCAAGCAGCACTGATAATCGGGAAAAAATAACAATAATTAATAACAACAAAAATAAATATTCAGTGAGGAAAATATGTAAGATTTTAGGTTTACTAAAATCAACATATTATTATCAAACTAATTATTATCAAACTAATAAATGCACCAAGTTTGATGTTAATAATTATGAACAAGAAGTTATCAGTGCATTTAATAAAAGTCGCAAGATTTATGGTGCTCGTAAAATTAAAGCTGTTTTAATAAGAAAAAATATCATTTTATCACGACGAAAAATCCGATTCATTATGATCAAAAATAATTTGGTTTCTAAATACACCAAGTTAAAATATTGTAATCATAAAAAAACAGTTAATAATGACGAAATTAATAATGTTTTAAATCGTCAATTTAATGACAAAAAACCAAATGAAGTTGTTGTTAGTGATTTAACATATGTTCAAGTTGGCACTAAATGACATTATATTTGTTTATTAATTGACTTGTTTAATCGCGAAGTAATTGGCTATAGTGCTGGACCAAATAAAACTGCTGAATTAGTTCAACAAGCTTTTCACAAGATAACACGACCATTAAATAAAATAACTTTATTTCATACTGATCGTGGTAATGAGTTTAAAAATAAAATTATTGATGAAATTTTAATAACCTTTAAAATTAAAAGATCATTAAGCTCCAAAGGATGCCCATATGATAATGCTGTTGCTGAAGCAACTTACAAAACCTTTAAAACCGAATTTATTAACGGTAAAAAATTTGCAAACTTAACACAACTAAAATGCGAACTATTTGATTTTGTTAATTGATATAACAATATTCGAATTCATGGCAGTTTAAATTATTTAACTCCCGTTGAATTTAGAAAATACCAGTCTACATAAAAAGTGTCCTAAAAAGGGTTGCCAATCCATACTTTTAAACGACGACGATATAAATATTGAAATCAAAAATCAGGTAAATTTGAATATGTATGTTTACTAGATAAAGAAATTGGTTTATTGTCTAAACAAAGAATTTATTTTGATGTCCAATTTAAAGTTTTAAGTCTTTTGGGCGATGGTAAGCGCTATCGTGATGTTTTAGATGCTCTAAATCATTGTTATATTTCAAAAGCTAGTATTTCGCGTATTTTAAATAAATATGATATTGCCGAATATTTTCAATTAGCAGAAAAAGAAACTAAAACTAGAATTGATCTCAAAAATAAGGATCTATATATTCAACTAGATGAGACATTTTTAGCGACATTAGATCAAAAAGTTAAGCAAGACCAAAGAATTCGTTTGGTTACTTTTCATACCGGACATAAAGAAAAAAATTACAAAAATGCTCGTAGAGCGTTAGAAAACAAACGAGGTCATTTTTTAATGTTAAAAGTTGGTAAAAGAATAAATACGATGGATTATCGTGATTTATTAATTAAGGAATTACAAAAACATTATGTGAATATTAATTATGACAGAATAATTGTTTGTGGTGATGGTGCTACTTGAATTAGAGAAATTGCCAATAGTTTTGGTAATGTTAGATATATTTTAGATGGTTATCACGCTATTAAAAAATTAAAACAAATGGCATTTAATATTGTTTTTGAAAATCGCAAATTAACACTAAATAGTTGAATTGAATTATATAAAAATGGAAATCATCAAGAATTGATAAAAAACATTCGTAATGTTGCTAAAAATGAATTAAATAAAGATATTAAAACAAATTTAAGGAGAAATAGTAATTATTTTAAAAACAATAAGCATGGTATTCATAACCAAAATTTAGAATGAAATATCGGTTGTAGCATTGAAAGTGATGTATCGCATTTAGTAAAACAACAATTAGGATATGGGGCAAAAATATATAATCATAAGAATTTAAATAACTTATTACATTTAAGAATGGCAAATTTAAACAAATTAAATGTATTACATTTCATTAATGAAAATATTAATTTAGAAATAGAAATCAGAAAAGAAATATATAAAAATTCATTATGAAATAAATATAATAATAAAAATGATGATAGTTGAATTAATAAGGGCAGTATTGTATATACGAATAAATATAGAAAACATAAATTTAGATAATTAGTGAAAATTTAATAAAATTAATAATTTTTCATTGTGTAAAAATTCAATAATATGATAAAATTGTAATGAATAAAAATGACAACAACAAGAAAGGTCGGGTTAGTTTAGTAATTAAATAGTATAATTAGCTGATTGTTTTATTTCTTCAAAGCAATACCTAAGAAAACTAAACGCGACCCTTTTTTAAAAACTTCTTGTTCTTGTCATAAGTCTGTGGTATATTACAATTATTTTAAAAAACTGTCCCATTTATATTTACAATTCAGGAAACAAAAAGCTGGTAATTCAATTACCAGCTTTTTAATTTTGTAAATAATCTTTACCTTTCTGAATTTCATTTAAAGATAAATCTAAATAATCTAATTGCCGTAAAACCTCATAACTTACAGTACAAACAACATTAGCGACATTAAGACTGCGAGTATTAATATACTCATTGGTAAACGAAAACATTGATTCAAATGCTCTTGTAATATCGTTTTTGGAATAACCGACGATTCTTTACCAAATACTAAATATATTGGTGTTTCACTTTCTGTAAAATCAATGGCACTAGGTGGTTTTTGACCATATCTTGTAGAAAAAAATAAGTTAGCATGAGGATTTTTACTAAGAAAACTATTTCAATCTTCATCACTTTCATATTGTAAAAATTCAAAATAGTTAGCAGATGAGCCAATAATAAAACGATCATTTAAAAAGAACCCTAATGGTTCACATTAATAGCAACACAAGTTCGCATAATCGAACCAACATTACCAGCAATTTCTGGTTCATATAAAACAATGTTAATTTTAGTATTCATTATTATCTTCCTTATTTATTCAATTAACCATCTTTTGGATTGCTATAGCACGATGTGATATTTGATTTTTTTCTTGTGCTGTTATTTCACCTAGCGTTTTTTTATATTCTGGTAAATAAAATATAGCATCATAACCAAAACTATAATTACCTTGGCGTTCACTATGAATTAAACCATTTAACGAACCAACAAACACTTTTTCAATATTTTTAGTAACATCAACAAAAGCAAGAGCACAAACATACCGACAATCTCGGAATTTAATATTCATCATCTTTTCTAAAATAACATTAGATGCTTGCATAAAACCATCAGTAGTATCCATCCAACGCGCCGAATAAATTCCCGGGAAATTATCTAATGCTAATATTTCTAATCCAGAATCATCACCTAAGACTGGTTTTTGTAATAATTTGCTTAAAGTTCTTGCCTTAATTAAAGCATTTTCAATAAATGTCGCTCCTGTTTCTTCAATATCTTCAATTTCAGTACCCAGAAACTGCTTAATGTCTAAAAGTGTCTTTAAATCGTATTTTTGCCCTAATATGTTTTGAAATTCTTCTAACTTATTAGCATTAGTAGTTGCTAAAAATAATTGTTTTATCATTAATACTCAATACCCTTCCGAGCTCAAATATTCTTTTCTGAATAATGTCTTGTTGGCGTTACCTCACTAATTAAATCAGCAATTGATTGTAATTTTTCTGGACAATATCTTCCTGAAAGGACAACTTCAATATTCTTAGCTTTATTTTCTAATGCTAACACTAATTCATCTTCATAAATTAATTGATTTTGTAAACAACCTAAAATCTCATCAACAACAATTAAATCAATATTAGAATTTTTTAAACTTGCTACTAAAACTTCAAAACTTTTTCTTGTTTCAGCTTTTAACTCTTGTTTTTCTTCAACATTCATTTCTCAAAAAAATTTTTTTGATGAATGATAAAAATCAAGAATTGTTAAATTAGTATGCTTTTCAAAAAATATTAATTCACCTGTAGGACGATTTTTTAAAAAACGAAAATATACTACATTTCAATTATTTCCTAAGGCTCTAATTGTCATTCCATTTAAAATACTAGTTTTACCTTTACCTTCACCACAGTAAATATGAAGATATCCTTGTTCTTGATTCATTACTTAACCTCCAGATAATATAATATATTTATTCATTGTCATTATATAATAAAATTAATTACTTGGGAGGTATGATATGAAAATAAATTGAACTAAAGCAAAATTAACAAAATATGGTTTAACAAATATTAATTATTCTTATTTAGATTATATTATTCGTAAATCACAACCATTTTGTGATATTTTCTTAGACCATAAAACTGAACAACTAGTTTTACCATTAGTTAAAAATATTAATGTTCCGGTTATTGATTATTTTCAAAATGATAAATATTTCTTTTATATTACTAAACATATTAAAGATGCTTTAAATTTAACGCAAATTAAAATAACTCCTTGGTCGCGTTTAGTTTTCTTAGGTATTGCTTTGAAGAAGTAAAACAATCAGCTAATTATATTATTTAATTACTAAACTAACCCTGCCTTTCTTGTTGTTGTCATTTTTATTCATTACCATTTTATCATACCTGAAATGTAAAATTAAAAAGGACACTTATATAAAAAACAAATTGTGTTAATTCTATAATTAAGAAAAGAAAGGAATTAGCACAATGTATAAGTATCTGACTATTGAATCAATAATAGCAATAAAAGAATATAAAAGTTATGGATTTTCTATTCGTAAAATAGCAAAAGCAATTGATTATAGTAAATCAACTGTACACAGAGTTTGTAAATTATTAAATCAAAACTTATTACCATTAGAAATATTGAATCAAGTTCAAAAAAATAAACAAAATGCAGGTAGAAAATTAATAATTTTAACTTTAACAGAAATTAATACTATCAATCATTTGTTAATTACTAAAAATTATGCTCTTGATATAATTGCTGATTTTTTAAAGAAAAATAAAATAAAAAATATTTCAACAAAAACTTTATATAACATGTTTAAAACAAATCGAATGGGTTTTGATGAAAAAAATTTATTGAGAAAAGGCAAAAATAAACCTCATAAACAAAAAGAAACTAGGGGCAGAATTAATAATTGTAAATCTATTCATGAAAGAAATTTAATCATTCCAAATATTAAAAATATACAAGAATTTGGCCATTTAGAGGGAGATACTATCGTTGGTAAAGATCATAAAAGTTCTATTATTACTTTAGCTGATATATGATCAAAAACCACAATTCCTTTGAAAACTAAAAATCATAAAGCAGAAAGTATTACACAAAGTATAATAAAATTTATTTCAAAATTAATACCAGGAACAATTAAAACTATTACTTTTGATCGTGGTAAAGAATTTAGTAAATGAAAATTAATTGAAAAAAATTGTAATGTTAAAATTTATTTTGCAGATGCCGGCAAACCTTGTCAAAGAGGTTTAAATGAGAACAATAATGGTATTTTAAGAAGATATTTACCAAAATCTACTGATTTATCTTCATATAAACAAAAAGACTTAAATTCTATAGCATTTCAAATTAATTCTACACCCAGAAAATCATTATCTTATAAAAGACCAATAGATTTAATACAATTATTTTAAAAAACTGTCCCATTTATATTTACAATTCAGGATATTATTGAATTTTTACACAATGAAAAATTATTATTTGCCAAATTGTAAAGTTAAGTGCAACTAAATTATTTTTCTAACCAAATATTCGATTGGCGAAAGATAATTTAGTATTTTTCTTGGTCTTTGGTTTAAAGACAATATAAATTTATGAACTGCATTTTTAGTAGTGTTTGAAAAATTAAATTTTTTAGGAAATTTTTCTCTAATTAAACCATTAGTATTTTCATTAGTACCTCTTTGTCAAGGTGAATATGCATCAGCAAAATAAATTTTCACATTTAAATTTTTTTCAAGTTGTTGTCAATTAGCAAATTCTTTACCCCTATCAAATGTTATAGTCTTAACAAAATTATTTGGAAGAATTGATAAATAATGACTAATATTTTTGTTAATAACTTTAGTAGTTCTATTTTCAACTAATATTGCTAAAGTAAATCTTGATGTTCTTTCAACTAAAGTTATTAAACATGATTTACTTTTACCTCGTGATGATACTACAGTATCACCTTCTCAATGGCCAAGAGTTATGCGATTATTAACATTTCGTTCTTTAATGGATTTACCATTAAATTTACCCCGATTTTCTTGAGATTTTCGTTTCTTACCTTTTCTTCTTAAATTTTTACTAGTAACCTTTTCAAGTAATCCAGAATAAATTCAATTGTAAATTGTTTTAAAACTAATAATTCATTCTTGATGAAAATTTTTAATTCTGCCATAAATTTGTTCAGGCGATCAACCTAATAATAATTTTTGTTGTACATATTTTACTAATTCTCTATTTTTAAATTTATGAAAATAAACATGTAATTGTTTTCTATTTTCTGCTTTATTTTGTGCAATTAATGAAAAATAATGATTATTATCTTTATTTCTATTAACTTCTCGATTAATAGTACTAATACTTCGATTAAGATTTTTAGCTATTTCACTAATTTTTACTTTAAATTTCAATTGATTCTCAATATAAATTCTTTCATCTATGCCAAGATGTTTGTATCCCATATAAAAACTCCTTAAATTTACTTTTTCTAAAATAAACTTAGCATCATGAAATTTTTATATAAAATCTTTTGCAATTTTATTTACTTGCACTTACAAGTATAATTCAGCATATAAAAAACAAATTGTGTTAATTCTATAATTAAGAAAAGAAAGGAATTAGCACAATGTATAAGTATCTGACTATTGAATCAATAATAGCAATAAAAGAATATAAAAGTTATGGATTTTCTATTCGTAAAATAGCAAAAGCAATTGATTATAGTAAATCAACTGTACACAGAGTTTGTAAATTATTAAATCAAAACTTATTACCATTAGAAATATTGAATCAAGTTTAAAAAAATAAACAAAATGCAGGTAGAAAATTAATAATTTTAACTTTAACAGAAATTAATACTATCAATCATTTGTTAATTACTAAAAATTATGCTCTTGATATAATTGCTGATTTTTTAAAGAAAAATAAAATAAAAAATATTTCAACAAAAACTTTATATAACATGTTTAAAACAAATCGAATGGGTTTTGATGAAAAAAATTTATTGAGAAAAGGCAAAAATAAACCTCATAAACAAAAAGAAACTAGGGGCAGAATTAATTAATTGTAAATCTATTCATGAAAGAAATTTAATCATTCCAAATATTAAAAATATACAAGAATTTGGCCATTTAGAGGGAGATACTATCGTTGGTAAAGATCATAAAAGTTCTATTATTACTTTAGCTGATATATGATCAAAAACCACAATTCCTTTGAAAACTAAAAATCATAAAGCAGAAAGTATTACACAAAGTATAATAAAATTTATTTCAAAATTAATACCAGGAACAATTAAAACTATTACTTTTGATCGTGGTAAAGAATTTAGTAAATGAAAATTAATTGAAAAAAATTGTAATGTTAAAATTTATTTTGCAGATGCCGGAAAACCTTGTCAAAGAGGTTTAAATGAGAACAATAATGGTATTTTAAGAAGATATTTACCAAAATCTACTGATTTATCTTCATATAAACAAAAAGACTTAAATTCTATAGCATTTCAAATTAATTCTACACCCAGAAAATCATTATCTTATAAAAGACCAATAGATTTAATACAATTATTTTAAAAAACTGTCCCATTTATATTTACAATTCAGGTTTGGAATGATTAAATTTCTTTCATGAATAGATTTACAATTATTAATTCTGCCCCTAGTTTCTTTTTGTTTATGAGGTTTATTTTTGCCTTTTCTCAATAAATTTTTTTCATCAAAACCCATTCGATTTGTTTTAAACATGTTATATAAAGTTTTTGTTGAAATATTTTTTATTTTATTTTTCTTTAAAAAATCAGCAATTATATCAAGAGCATAATTTTTAGTAATTAACAAATGATTGATAGTATTAATTTCTGTTAAAGTTAAAATTATTAATTTTCTACCTGCATTTTGTTTATTTTTTTGAACTTGATTCAATATTTCTAATGGTAATAAGTTTTGATTTAATAATTTACAAACTCTGGATTGGCAACCCTTTTTAGGACACTTTTTATGTAGACTGGTATTTTCTAAATTCAACGGGAGTTAAATAATTTAAACTGCCATGAATTCGAATATTGTTATATCAATTAACAAAATCAAATAGTTCGCATTTTAGTTGTGTTAAGTTTGCAAATTTTTTACCGTTAATAAATTCGGTTTTAAAGGTTTTGTAAGTTGCTTCAGCAACAGCATTATCATATGGGCATCCTTTGGAGCTTAATGATCTTTTAATTTTAAAGGTTATTAAAATTTCATCAATAATTTTATTTTTAAACTCATTACCACGATCAGTATGAAATAAAGTTATTTTATTTAATGGTCGTGTTATCTTGTGAAAAGCTTGTTGAACTAATTCAGCAGTTTTATTTGGTCCAGCACTATAGCCAATTACTTCGTGATTAAACAAGTCAATTAATAAACAAATATAATGTCATTTAGTGCCAACTTGAACATATGTTAAATCACTAACAACAACTTCATTTGGTTTTTTGTCATTAAATTGACGATTTAAAACATTATTAATTTCGTCATTATTAACTGTTTTTTTATGATTACAATATTTTAACTTGGTGTATTTAGAAACCAAATTATTTTTGATCATAATGAATCGGATTTTTCGTCGTGATAAAATGATATTTTTTCTTATTAAAACAGCTTTAATTTTACGAGCACCATAAATCTTGATAATTATTAACATCAAACTTGGTGCATTTATTAGTTTGATAATAATATGTTGATTTTAGTAAACCTGAATTGTAAATATAAATGGGACAGTTTTTTAAAATAATTGTATTAAATCTATTGGTCTTTTATAAGATAATGATTTTCTGGGTGTAGAATTAATTTGAAATGCTATAGAATTTAAGTCTTTTTGTTTATATGAAGATAAATCAGTAGATTTTGGTAAATATCTTCTTAAAATACCATTATTGTTCTCATTTAAACCTCTTTGACAAGGTTTTCCGGCATCTGCAAAATAAATTTTAACATTACAATTTTTTTCAATTAATTTTCATTTACTAAATTCTTTACCACGATCAAAAGTAATAGTTTTAATTGTTCCTGGTATTAATTTTGAAATAAATTTTATTATACTTTGTGTAATACTTTCTGCTTTATGATTTTTAGTTTTCAAAGGAATTGTGGTTTTTGATCATATATCAGCTAAAGTAATAATAGAACTTTTATGATCTTTACCAACGATAGTATCTCCCTCTAAATGGCCAAATTCTTGTATATTTTTAATATTTGGAATGATTAAATTTCTTTCATGAATAGATTTACAATTATTAATTCTGCCCCTAGTTTCTTTTTGTTTATGAGGTTTATTTTTGCCTTTTCTCAATAAATTTTTTTCATCAAAACCCATTCGATTTGTTTTAAACATGTTATATAAAGTTTTTGTTGAAATATTTTTTATTTTATTTTTCTTTAAAAAATCAGCAATTATATCAAGAGCATAATTTTTAGTAATTAACAAATGATTGATAGTATTAATTTCTGTTAAAGTTAAAATTATTAATTTTCTACCTGCATTTTGTTTATTTTTTTGAACTTGATTCAATATTTCTAATGGTAATAAGTTTTGATTTAATAATTTACAAACTCTGTGTACAGTTGATTTACTATAATCAATTGCTTTTGCTATTTTACGAATAGAAAATCCATAACTTTTATATTCTTTTATTGCTATTATTGATTCAATAGTCAGATACTTATACATTGTGCTAATTCCTTTCTTTTCTTAATTATAGAATTAACACAATTTGTTTTTTATATAAGTGTCCTTTTTAATTTTACATTTCAGGAAACCTAAAATCTTACATATTTTCCTCACTGAATATTTATTTTTGTTGTTATTAATTATTGTTATTTTTTCCCGATTATCAGTGCTGCTTGCTTTAAAATGTCATTTTCCATTCGTAATTGTTGGTTTTCTTTTCGCAAGTAAATTAATTCATTTTCTTCGACAGTGCGATTATCTTTTGCTTTAAATGACCCAGAATTATTATAATTTTTAATTCAACTATAAATAGTTGGTTTTGGTAAATTATATTCTTTCCCTAAATTAATAACACTTTTGTCATTTTTGTATAGCATTACAATTTGTTTTTTAAATTCTTCAGAGTATGAGGTTTTATTTCCCATTTTTATATTCCTTCTTTCTTAATAATTTTGAAGTCTATATAATTATGGTCCAACTTATTGTAGCCTATCCACTCTGTGTACAGTTGATTTACTATAATCAATTGCTTTTGCTATTTTACGAATAGAAAATCCATAACTTTTATATTCTTTTATTGCTATTATTGATTCAATAGTCAGATACTTATACATTGTGCTAATTCCTTTCTTTTCTTAATTATAGAATTAACACAATTTGTTTTTTATATAAGTGTCCTTTTTAATTTTACATTTCAGGCAACAAAAAAATAAGAAAGAAGATGAACAATCATTAATAAATAGTAGATTAGAAAAGAGGCAAGAACAAATAGCAGCATCACAAATTAGTAATTGTGTAAATTTACAACAAAATCTTGCTGAACAAACTGCTAAGATCGCACAAAGTAAAAATCAAAAACTTCGTGAAGAAGAAAAATTAAAACAAGAGCAAGAAATTCGAAGACAGCTAAATAACCAAGCACGATTAAAAAAACTACAGGAAGAAAATAAGCAAAAAGCAATAACAAAGCGAAAAACAAGACAATTGGAACCTGCTTAAAATATTTAGTAAATATTATCCTTTAAAAAGAAAACATTTTTTTATGTTAAAATATTATTGATTTGATTTTTTTTAAAAGACTAGGATGATATGAATGAAATTTATTGATAAGATTACAATTAAAGTTAAAGCTGGCAAAGGTGGTGATGGTGCTGTTGCTTTTCGTCGTGAATTATATGTTCCAAAAGGTGGGCCGGCTGGTGGTGATGGCGGTAATGGTGGTAACATTATTTTTATTGGCGATGAAGGAATAAATACATTATTAGAATTAAACTATCAAAAAGAAATTAAAGGTGTTGATGGTGAAAATGGGCAACATAAAAATATGCACGGTAAAAATGCTAAAAATACTTATATTAGTGTTCCCTTAGGTACTATTATTTATGATGCTTTAAATAAAGAAGAAATTGGTGATATTGTTACTAACAAACAAGAAGTTATTGTTGCGAATGGTGGTCGTGGAGGTAAAGGAAATAGTCGGTTTGCTAATTCCAGAAATCGTGCTCCGACAATATTTACTCGTGGTGATTTAGACGATGAAAAAGAAATTACTTGTGAATTAAAATTATTAGCAGATGTCGGGATTGTTGGTATGCCTAATGCTGGGAAGTCTACTTTATTAGGAACTATTTCTCACGCTAAACCACAAATTGGTGATTTTCCTTTTACAACTTTAACCCCGCAATTAGGTGTAGTTAAACATCAAAACTTTTCTTTTGTAGTTGCTGATTTACCAGGATTAATTGCAGGTGCTAGTTTAGGAAAAGGTTTAGGATATGAATTTTTACGGCATATTGAACGATGCCGGTTATTAGTTCATCTTATTGATATTAGTTTACCCAATGCTTATGATAATTATTCAGTGATTCAAAAAGAACTTAAAGATTATAATTTACAATTAGAAAATAAGCAACAAATAGTTGTTGCTAGTAAAATGGATCAAGTTGATGCTTCTCGTAATTTAGAACTTTTTAGTAAGCAAATTAAACAAAAAGTTTACTCAATTTCTGCTTGAACTAGAGAAGGAATTGAATCATTAGTTCATATTATTCATAGGCAATTGCAAACTATTAAAAAAATACCAGAATTAAAGCAAGAAATGGCACCAACAATCTATCGTTTTACACCAACAAACGAAGAAGTCATTGTTGAAAATTTAGGAAATGGTCATTGAAAAGTAATTGGTGCTAGTGTGCATCGCATTTATCACAAATTTCCATTAACAACACATGATAATTTATTATTATTTAATCAGAAGTTACGAGATTTAGGAGTTTTTAAAATTCTCGTTAAAAAAGGCATTCAAAAAGGGGATACAATTAAAATTTTTGATTATGAGTTGCAATGACTTGACGAAAATTTTTAAGTGAAAGGATATTAATTAATGGAATTACAGAAATATTTAGATTATTTAGTTCAATGATTACAAGAACAAGTAAAATTAGCTAATGCTAAAGGATTAATTGTTGGTGTATCTGGTGGTATTGATTCAGCCGTTACTGTTGCTTTGATTAAAAAAGCAATGCCAGATAACCATTTAGCTGTTTTTATGCCTTGCTATTCATCAAGTAATGATGAAATTTTAGTAAAAAAATTAGTAGCGACATTAGATTTAAAATTACAAATTATTAATTTAGAGTCAGCTTATAATGAATTACAAAATAACTTTAATTGACACGATGGTTTATCATCATTGCAACAAAAAGCATTAGTTAATTGTAAACCTCGTCTCCGAATGACTTCTTTATATGCCTTAGCACAAGCAAATGAATATTTAGTTGTCGGCACTAGTAATTTTGATGAATGATATACAGGTTATTTTACTAAACATGGTGATAGTGCTTGTGATATTTTACCATTAATTCATTTATTAAAAAGTCAAATAAATACGGCTGCTAAGTTATTAAATATTCCGCAAGAAATTATTAATCAGTCTCCATCAGCAGGTTTATGAGCAGGGCAAACTGATGAAAAAGAGATGGGAATAACTTATGCTGAGTTAGATAACTTTTTAAACGGTCAAGAGAAATTGTTAGATAATAATAATATTGTTAATAAAATTAAGATGATGCACAAAAATACTGAACATAAGCGAAAATCAGCAATTATTCCTAAAAAATTTATTTTTAAAAATTAGTCAAATATTAGTAAATAAAAATAATATGTGCTATACTGAAAAAAATGTAAATTAAAAAATATTGACTAAATTTACATTTCGATGAGGTGAAATATATGAAATTAATGAATATGCAAAAGTTATTAAAGTTAATGGCGACAATAACAATTATTAGTGGGCCATTATTACCAGCAATAGCTTGTAGTAATAATGCTAATGATTACATTATTACCACAAATGGGATTAATGTTAGTACTTTAGATGTTAATAAATCAAAATTAATTGCTAAGTCGCTAATTTTGGCACGAACTAAACAATGAAATCCAAATGAGATTTTAAAAAGGGCGTTACAAAATAATTTTAAAGATTTAAATGACTACTTTGTTGATGATACAATTAAAAATTTAGTATTAACAAAAGAACATCATAATTTTTCAAAACCGGACTATCAAGTACCTAAAACTTTAGAAGTTGCTGGTTTTAATATTTTAGAAAAAATAAAAGCAGTTTTACAAGAGTTTATTAAAAATAATGATTTTGAAATTAAGAATTTTATGGAAAAATTATTAGAACAGTTATTAGGTTTATTAAATAGTGAGCAAATTGCTATTCATATTCCAGATATTAAAGCAATTCTAACAACACAATATCAAGATATCGTTGTTGCTATTAAGAGTGGTATTGATACTAATAAAAAATTCATTACTGATAAAAAAACATTTGGTGAAATTTTTGCGGATATAAAACATAATAAAATTATAGAAGATAATATTCTTAGTAAATTTTTAAAAATTCAGAATAAATCAATAGAAATTAAAGATATTGCGATTTTAATAAAAACAATAATTACTTATGTGCCAATATTAATAACTTTTATGATTAATTTTGCTGAAAAATTAGAAAATGGTTTTAATGAAGAAATAATTAATGATTTAAAAGCAAAACCATATCAAGGTTTATTAGATAATAAAGACCAACCGTTTACTTTACAAAATATCAAGAATATTTTTAAAAATATTTTTGGAGTTAATAAGAAAAAAGTCGATTTTTTAATAAAATTAATATCTGATTCAAGTTTACCATTTAATTCTATATTTATGGCTTTACAAGGTGTTGTTGGTGAAAAAGAGTTCAATAATTTTTATCAAAATTTGAATGGTGATGAGCTTGATAATGATTTTATCGCAATAATTGATCAATTGCTTTTAAAATTACCTAAAGTGTATGATGATTTTATAACTTTATTAGAAGACAAAACTGCTATTAGTAAAGTGGATTTTCTTAAAAAACTTATTAAGATAATGGGTGCTAATATTAATGATAAAACTAGTATTGAAAAAGAAACTATTTTAGATTATTTAACTAAAATTCTTGGTAATAAATGATTTCAAGATAATGCTTTGCAAAACATTATTGATAATAAAAGTATTTGAGAAGAAGATGGTGATTATATTGCTGATTTTGTTAATAAATTAAGTTATATTCAGGATACAAAAGCAGAAATTGTTTATGATCCGAGTGCAGGGTTAGTATTTTATAATATAACGATAGAAAAGCAAGAATTTAAATTTAGTTGAAAGTTTTCTTATAGTAACGAGAAAAAATTAATAGGAATGAAAATATTTAATTTTGAACAACTTAATTAAATACATATTTAGTAAATAAAACGGTAGTTACCGTTTTATTTTTTAAAACAATTTTATAATTGTAAAATTGTTTTAATATTTATATTTATTATTGTTATAATAAATATATATAATACTATGAAAATAAAAAAATTAAATAAAATTAATAATTTAGAAGGGAAAAAATATATGAGTCAAAATGTCGCAAGAAAATATGGTTTATTTATGTGCCTCTGTATGGTTGTAGGGACAGTAATTGGAACTGGGATTTTCTTTAAAAATGAAGGTGTTTACGGCTTTGTTAATGGTAATGGAATTTTAGGAATCATTGCTTGAATTATTGGTGGTGTTGTAGCAATTTCTTTTGGTTTATCATTTATGGAAATTTCATCGGCAAAACAAGATAGTAATTCGGGAATTGCTTTATATGCAAAAATGTTTGCTGGTAGTAAATTTGGTCGTGTTGTTCGTAACGCAATGAATAATATTTATTTGCCATTAACTGCTTTTACAGTAGCTTATTATACTAGTAAGGCTTCTGTTTGAGCAATTGGTGGCGGTCAAGATGCGGAAATGCGTTTAGCAAATGTCTTAGGTGGTTCTAATGTGTATGAATTATTATTAAGTATTTTTGCAGTTTTATATACTTTATTTGTTATTGTTTGTTGCATTTATAATGAATCAATTAGTAAATGAGTACAAATGATTACCGTTGTTTTAAAATTAATACCATTAATTTTTATTGGTATTGCTGGATTAATTGTTGTTAATGCAGGAGCAGGTGCTTTTTTAGAAACTGGATTAGGTGATCCAAAAAAATATGAAATTGTTAAAAATAAAGGTCATTTTGAAATGCTATTAATGGCGTTACCAGGAATTCTTTTTGCCTTTGATGGTTTTTTATCAACAACTTATATTCAAAAAGATGTTCGGAATTCTAGTAAAAATATTCCTTTAGCCTTAGTTTTTGGTTTAACAGGAATTACTTTTATTTATGTTTTAACTTCAATTTCAACATTAAATTTAGACCCTAGTGGTAGCATTGCTATTGCTGCGGGGAAAATATTTAATAATCCAACAGTTAATGCTGTTTGTACGCGCTTAATTTTTATTTTTATTCTTATTAGTGCTTTTGGCACTTTAAATGGTTATTGTTTTTCAATGACAAAGTTAACAAGGTCATCATTAGATGATGGTTTTGTTGTTGGTAACGATAAAATATGACAAAAAGTTATTAATCGTTTTGGTATTAAAACAGCAACATTAATGGTGATGGGAGTATTATTTGCAGTTTGAATTGTAATTATGGCACTACCAACGATAGTTACTGATGATAATTATAATTTCTTTGATTTTATTAGTAATGCTGGTGTTGTGATGGCATTTATGTTATATGGTGTAATTATTTTTTATGGTTTATTAAATCGTTATCGTAAAAAAATTAAAACGCTTAATGCTTGATATTTTATTCCGGCAGCGATTATTTCCATATTATGTATTACTTTAATATTAGGATATAATGTTTATTCTTACTTTGCTTTATTAGTAACCTCTGAAAATAAAGTAGGAGCAATTTTACAAATTTTCTTTTTACTATTAATTCTTGCTTTGCCTTGATTAGGATTATTTATGAAAGATAATGAATTAGAAAATGATAATGAAGCTGGTAATGCATCAGAACTTGGACAATCAACAAGTGATAATGGGACGACAAATAATTTTTCTAATGATAATAATATGCCAGAAATTTATGTTTCTCTGGGACAAATTACTCCTAATGAGACTGGTAATGATTCTGAATTTGGTGATGAAATTACAGAATTATAAAATAGTATTGCATTAGACTATTTGAAAATAGTATAATATATCTTAGTTAAAGGGGATGTATTATATATGGCAAAAATAAATCCAACAGGACTAATAATTCCTAAAATATTAATGATGATTGGCGCTATTTGAATTATGGTTTTTGCAGTTGCGATTGCAATTAGTAAAGATGAAAATGCTGGTGTGATGTATGGTTTAAAAATTTCGTGACCGTTATTATTATTTTTAGGGTTAGTATATATATTGATTCCTTTTTCTGTTAAAGTGGGAATTTGATCATTAGTTTGAGGTGCTTTAATAGCAACCCTATCAATCATTATTCTTATTGGTAGTCTTATTGATGTTGATTATAAATCAATATGAACTTATTTTGGAGCAGCACCTTATGCGTTTTTAGCAGTAGGTTCAGTCTTATGAACATTAACATCATTTAAAACAAAAAAATAAAATTCTTATTTTTTTATAAGTGAAGCTTTGGCTTCACTTTTTTAATTGAAAAATTTATCTCATTAAATTTTTATTTGCCAAATTGTAAAGTTAAGTGCAACTAAATTATTTTTCTAACCAAATATTCGATTGGCGAAAGATAATTTAGTATTTTTCTTGGTCTTTGGTTTAAAGACAATATAAATTTATGAACTGCATTTTTAGTAGTGTTTGAAAAATTAAATTTTTTAGGAAATTTTTCTCTAATTAAACTATTAGTATTTTCATTAGTACCTCTTTGTCAAGGTGAATATGCATCAGCAAAATAAATTTTCACATTTAAATTTTTTTCAAGTTGTTGTCAATTAGCAAATTCTTTACCCCTATCAAATGTTATAGTCTTAACAAGATTATTTGGAAGAATTGATAAATAATGACTAATATTTTTGTTAATAACTTTAGTAGTTCTATTTTCAACTAATATTGCTAAAGTAAATCTTGATGTTCTTTCAACTAAAGTTATTAAACATGATTTACTTTTACCTCGTGATGATACTACAGTATCACCTTCTCAATGGCCAAGAGTTATGCGATTATTAACATTTCGTTCTTTAATGGATTTACCATTAAATTTACCCCGATTTTCTTGAGATTTTCGTTTCTTACCTTTTCTTCTTAAATTTTTACTAGTAACCTTTTCAAGTAATCCAGAATAAATTCAATTGTAAATTGTTTTAAAACTAATAATTCATTCTTGATGAAAATTTTTAATTCTGCCATAAATTTGTTCAGGCGATCAACCTAATAATAATTTTTGTTGTACATATTTTACTAATTCTCTATTTTTAAATTTATGAAAATAAACATGTAATTGTTTTCTATTTTCTGCTTTATTTTGTGCAATTAATGAAAAATAATGATTATTATCTTTATTTCTATTAACTTCTCGATTAATAGTACTAATACTTCGATTAAGATTTTTAGCTATTTCACTAATTTTTACTTTAAATTTCAATTGATTCTCAATATAAATTCTTTCATCTATGCCAAGATGTTTGTATCCCATATAAAAACTCCTTAAATTTACTTTTTCTAAAATAAACTTAGCATCATGAAATTTTTATATGAAATCTTTTGCAATTTTATTTACTTGCACTTACAAGTATAATTCAGCATTTTTAAATTTTGTATAATATTACAAAATAAATTTAGATAAAATATTAATATTTTCTAAAATTGGTACATAAATTCAATTAATATGATTTACCTGAAATGTAAAATTAAAAAGGACACTTATATAAAAAACAAATTGTGTTAATTCTATAATTAAGAAAAGAAAGGAATTAGCACAATGTATAAGTATCTGACTATTGAATCAATAATAGCAATAAAAGAGCTGAATTATACTTGTAAGTGCAAGTAAATAAAATTGCAAAAGATTTCATATAAAAATTTCATGATGCTAAGTTTATTTTAGAAAAAGTAAATTTAAGGAGTTTTTATATGGGATACAAACATCTTGGCATAGATGAAAGAATTTATATTGAGAATCAATTGAAATTTAAAGTAAAAATTAGTGAAATAGTGGATTGGCAACCCTTTTTAGGACACTTTTTATGTAGACTGGTATTTTCTAAATTCAACGGGAGTTAAATAATTTAAACTGCCATGAATTCGAATATTGTTATATCAATTAACAAAATCAAATAGTTCGCATTTTAGTTGTGTTAAGTTTGCAAATTTTTTACCGTTAATAAATTCGGTTTTAAAGGTTTTGTAAGTTGCTTCAACAACAGCATTATCATATGGGCATCCTTTGGAGCTTAATGATCTTTTAATTTTAAAGGTTATTAAAATTTCATCAATAATTTTATTTTTAAACTCATTACCACGATCAGTATGAAATAAAGTTATTTTATTTAATGGTCGTGTTATCTTGTGAAAAGCTTGTTGAACTAATTCAGCAGTTTTATTTGGTCCAGCACTATAGCCAATTACTTCGCGATTAAACAAGTCAATTAATAAACAAATATAATGTCATTTAGTGCCAACTTGAACATATGTTAAATCACTAACAACAACTTCATTTGGTTTTTTGTCATTAAATTGATGATTTAAAACATTATTAATTTCGTCATTATTAACTGTTTTTTTATGATTACAATATTTTAACTTGGTGTATTTAGAAACCAAATTATTTTTGATCATAATGAATCGGATTTTTCGTCGTGATAAAATGATATTTTTTCTTATTAAAACAGCTTTAATTTTACGAGCACCATAAATCTTGCGACTTTTATTAAATGCACTGATAACTTCTTGTTCATAATTATTAACATCAAACTTGGTGCATTTATTAGTTTGATAATAATATGTTGATTTTAGTAAACCTAAAATCTTACATATTTTCCTCACTGAATATTTATTTTTGTTGTTATTAATTATTGTTATTTTTTCCCGATTATCAGTGCTGCTTGCTTTAAAATGTCATTTTCCATTCGTAATTGTTGGTTTTCTTTTCGCAAGTAAATTAATTCATTTTCTTCGACAGTGCGATTATCTTTTGCTTTAAATGACCCAGAATTATTATAATTTTTAATTCAACTATAAATAGTTGGTTTTGGTAAATTATATTCTTTCCCTAAATTAATAACACTTTTGTCATTTTTGTATAGCATTACAATTTGTTTTTTAAATTCTTCAGAGTATGAGGTTTTATTTCCCATTTTTATATTCCTTCTTTCTTAATAATTTTGAAGTCTATATAATTATGGTCCAACTTATTGTAGCCTATCCATAGCTAAAAATCTTAATCGAAGTATTAGTACTATTAATCGAGAAGTTAATAGAAATAAAGATAATAATCATTATTTTTCATTAATTGCACAAAATAAAGCAGAAAATAGAAAACAATTACATGTTTATTTTCATAAATTTAAAAATAGAGAATTAGTAAAATATGTACAACAAAAATTATTATTAGGTTGATCGCCTGAACAAATTTATGGCAGAATTAAAAATTTTCATCAAGAATGAATTATTAGTTTTAAAACAATTTACAATTGAATTTATTCTGGATTACTTGAAAAGGTTACTAGTAAAAATTTAAGAAGAAAAGGTAAGAAACGAAAATCTCAAGAAAATTGGGGTAAATTTAATGGTAAATCCATTAAAGAACGAAATGTTAATAATCGCATAACTCTTGGCCATTGAGAAGGTGATACTGTAGTATCATCACGAGGTAAAAGTAAATCATGTTTAATAACTTTAGTTGAAAGAACATCAAGATTTACTTTAGCAATATTAGTTGAAAATAGAACTACTAAAGTTATTAACAAAAATATTAGTCATTATTTATCAATTCTTCCAAATAATCTTGTTAAGACTATAACATTTGATAGGGGTAAAGAATTTGCTAATTGACAACAACTTGAAAAAAATTTAAATGTGAAAATTTATTTTGCTGATGCATATTCACCTTGACAAAGAGGTACTAATGAAAATACTAATGGTTTAATTAGAGAAAAATTTCCTAAAAAATTTAATTTTTCAAACACTACTAAAAATGCAGTTCATAAATTTATATTGTCTTTAAACCAAAGACCAAGAAAAATACTAAATTATCTTTCGCCAATCGAATATTTGGTTAGAAAAATAATTTAGTTGCACTTAACTTTACAATTTGGCAAGAATATAAAAGTTATGGATTTTCTATTCGTAAAATAGCAAAAGCAATTGATTATAGTAAATCAACTGTACACAGAGTTTGTAAATTATTAAATCAAAACTTATTACCATTAGAAATATTGAATCAAGTTCAAAAAAATAAACAAAATGCAGGTAGAAAATTAATAATTTTAACTTTAACAGAAATTAATACTATCAATCATTTGTTAATTACTAAAAATTATGCTCTTGATATAATTGCTGATTTTTTAAAGAAAAATAAAATAAAAAATATTTCAACAAAAACTTTATATAACATGTTTAAAACAAATCGAATGGGTTTTGATGAAAAAAATTTATTGAGAAAAGGCAAAAATAAACCTCATAAACAAAAAGAAACTAGGGGCAGAATTAATAATTGTAAATCTATTCATGAAAGAAATTTAATCATTCCAAATATTAAAAATATACAAGAATTTGGCCATTTAGAGGGAGATACTATCGTTGGTAAAGATCATAAAAGTTCTATTATTACTTTAGCTGATATATGATCAAAAATCACAATTCCTTTGAAAACTAAAAATCATAAAGCAGAAAGTATTACACAAAGTATAATAAAATTTATTTCAAAATTAATACCAGGAACAATTAAAACTATTACTTTTGATCGTGGTAAAGAATTTAGTAAATGAAAATTAATTGAAAAAAATTGTAATGTTAAAATTTATTTTGCAGATGCCGGCAAACCTTGTCAAAGAGGTTTAAATGAGAACAATAATGGTATTTTAAGAAGATATTTACCAAAATCTACTGATTTATCTTCATATAAACAAAAAGACTTAAATTCTATAGCATTTCAAATTAATTTTACACCCAGAAAATCATTATCTTATAAAAGACCAATAGATTTAATACAATTATTTTAAAAAACTGTCCCATTTATATTTACAATTCAGGTAGAGAAAAATTTCCTAAAAAATTTAATTTTTCAAACACTACTAAAAATGCAGTTCATAAATTTATATTGTCTTTAAACCAAAGACCAAGAAAAATACTAAATTATCTTTCGCCAATCGAATATTTGGTTAGAAAAATAATTTAGTTGCACTTAACTTTACAATTTGGCATACAATAAGCAATTATACAAATTAATATTAATGTCATTAATAATCATTAAATAAATGATAAGTAATCCTTATTTTCACTATATTTATATTTATAAAAGGAGGAATAAATTAATGAATAAATTACTTAAAAAATTATGTACTTTAACATTGATCATATCACCAGTTTTACCTATTATTTGTTGGTCTAGTAGTAGTGAATCGTTAGATGAGCAAAATGATTATACGTATAGTTTAGAAGAAATTAAGAATCATTTAGAAGCGGGTATTGATGCTAGTAATTTAAGCGTTCGCGATGCTTATGTTAAAGGCTTAGACTATCTTTCTAGTTATATTAAAAAACAACAATCATTAGCTAGGGTTAGTTTAGCAGATCGTTCCCAACGAGAAGAAAAGCTTGTTTTTACTGACGACAGTGTTATTGTTAAAATTGAAGTTATGTTGGGAACCCAAAATATTTTAATTAATGCTAAATTATTAAATGTAAGTTCAGAATTACAAATGCGATTAAATGAATTATTTAGTGATTTAGAAGGGCAAACGATTGATGGTTCAAGTTTAAATAGTTATCAAAAATATAAAGATGCATTAGAATTAATTAAGAAAAATTCTCATATCGCAAATGATAAATATAAGTTTATTATTAGTTTATCGCCAGATAGTGAAAATATTAAGATGTCAGATGCTAATAATGTAATTCCCATTACTTTTAAAATTGCTGAAGAAGAAGCAACAAAAATTGTTAATATTACTGTTTCTAATGTTGAATTATCAGCATTGGATGCAGCCCTTAAATATATTAAAATTTTAGATATTAATAAGGAACTTACTACTCAACATAAAAACGAACGAATAATAGGATATATTAATAAAAAATTAGAAAACTTGGCAAATGATGTAACGGTGACAGAAATTATTGATATTAATAAAAAAATCATTGTTGATAAAGAAGGTAATGCAAATGAAAAAGAAGAACCACTATCGGGTGTTAAAGATAATATTTTGACAATTATGTTAAAAGATGGTAATAATCAAACTCAAACTGGTAAGATTACACTACGAAATATTCAAATTTTTAATCCGAAAATGGGATGAGAACAAATAATAGATATTGTTGAAAAAAATGATATTGTCTTTACCTTAAAAGTAACGCATCTGGATAAGTTTGAAAGTAAAGAAGAAAAAAATCTTGCTGATTTTAAAAACTTAGTTAATAATGCGATGGAAAATCAAATAATGAAAGATAATTATGATTATGCAATTCATTGAGAATTAGTAGCGGTGACAACAAGTGTATTTAATACGGAAACTCCTACTAAGTCAGGAGAAATAAGAAAAATAAATGTTAGATGAAAACTAGAAGGTAGTCGTATAATAAGTAACGAAAAAGAGATTAAATATATCGTTATTCCTTAGAACCTAAAATAAATGCTATTTAAGCATTTATTTTTCTTGTAATCAATGTTAGTAATGGTAAAATATTGGTATATTAATGTCTTATTAAAATGAATATTAGCAATATAGAAAATAAATTTATTAAATTAGTAGTTTGCTATTAAATTAATTATTATTTTTTAATAAGGCGTAAATTAACATAGAAGGGATAATAGACTATGAATAAAAATTTGCTTTTGCAATTACCTGAATTGTAAATATAAATGGGACAGTTTTTTAAAATAATTGTATTAAATCTATTGGCCTTTTATAAGATAATGATTTTCTGGGTGTAGAATTAATTTGAAATGCTATAGAATTTAAGTCTTTTTGTTTATATGAAGATAAATCAGTAGATTTTGGTAAATATCTTCTTAAAATACCATTATTGTTCTCATTTAAACCTCTTTGACAAGGTTTTCCGGCATCTGCAAAATAAATTTTAACATTACAATTTTTTTCAATTAATTTTCATTTACTAAATTCTTTACCACGATCAAAAGTAATAGTTTTAATTGTTCCTGGTATTAATTTTGAAATAAATTTTATTATACTTTGTGTAATACTTTCTGCTTTATGATTTTTAGTTTTCAAAGGAATTGTGGTTTTTGATCATAGATCAGCTAAAGTAATAATAGAACTTTTATGATCTTTACCAACGATAGTATCTCCCTCTAAATGGCCAAATTCTTGTATATTTTTAATATTTGGAATGATTAAATTTCTTTCATGAATAGATTTACAATTATTAATTCTGCCCCTAGTTTCTTTTTGTTTATGAGGTTTATTTTTGCCTTTTCTCAATAAATTTTTTTCATCAAAACCCATTCGATTTGTTTTAAACATGTTATATAAAGTTTTTGTTGAAATATTTTTTATTTTATTTTTCTTTAAAAAATCAGCAATTATATCAAGAGCATAATTTTTAGTAATTAACAAATGATTGATAGTATTAATTTCTGTTAAAGTTAAAATTATTAATTTTCTACCTGCATTTTGTTTATTTTTTTGAACTTGATTCAATATTTCTAATAGTAATAAGTTTTGATTTAATAATTTACAAACTCTGTGTACAGTTGATTTACTATAATCAATTGCTTTTGCTATTTTACGAATAGAAAATCCATAACTTTTATATTCTTTTATTGCTATTATTGATTCAATAGTCAGATACTTATACATTGTGCTAATTCCTTTCTTTTCTTAATTATAGAATTAACACAATTTGTTTTTTATATAAGTGTCCTTTTTAATTTTACATTTCAGGTTAATTAAAAAATAAGTTAATACTATTTATTTATTAGAGTAATGCATAACTAATAAATAAAATAACTTAGGATGACTTACCTATTAGCATTGAAAAATAGTCAGTTTTTAAATATTTTTAGAAACTATAGCAGTTTGGGAATGTGTTCTGCAATAAAAAAATGATTAAGGTTTAAACTTTACAAAGTTTAAACCTTTTTACTTTACTTTATTAATAAAACAAAAATGAGGATTTAAATCATTTGAATAAGAATGATAAAAAATAACTTCAATAAAGAGTGTGAAACTAACAAATTTTTATGTTTTAATCTTAAAAAATAAAAAAATGCTCTGCCAATAAATTTTAGCAGAGCATTTTTTGTGTTATTTTTTATTACTAAATTGTTTTTCTTGTCCAGTAAAAATTCGATAAATATTTTGATAGTGTCGTAAAATAACAATTAAAACAATCAAACCAACAATTAATTGCGTTCAATAATTAGGCAATAAGTATGAAAAAAATAACTCGGAGTGATTAATTCACATATTTACAGGCAAATTGTTTATTTGCGTAATTCAAGAGCAACAAAAAATAGATATAGCACATATTAATGACGCAATAGAAACAATGCGAATAGTTAGAAATATTGTTCATCATACAATAGTTGCAATAATGAAATAAATTGGATTAAGAAAAAGTGTAAAGCCTAAAAAGGGTCCAACACCTTTACCACCTTTAAATTTATGATAAATTGGCAAGCAATGTCCGAAAACAGCAAAAACAGCACTAATATAAACTGAGCTTTCATTAAGAGTAAAGCTTGGTGAATTAATTAGTGATAGTAATTTTACAATTGCTAAAACAAGACCAATTTTTAAACCATCTAAAATAAGAATAATTAAACCAAATTTGGTTCCCATAATTCTGGCAGTATTAGTAGCACCGGCATTTTTGGAATAATGGTTACGGACATCAGTTTTAAAATAATATTTACTAATAAGAATTGCTGGTGATAGTGAACCAACTAAATAACCAATAACACATCCCAAGGTTGTCATAATGATTGATGCAGTACTCATATAATCATCTCTTTTCTAATATTAATTATTTAATATTATATTACTATTATAAGTGGATTGGCAACCCTTTTTAGGACACTTTTTATGTAGACTGGTATTTTCTAAATTCAACGGGAGTTAAATAATTTAAACTGCCATGAATTCGAATATTGTTATATCAATTAACAAAATCAAATAGTTCGCATTTTAGTTGTGTTAAGTTTGCAAATTTTTTACCGTTAATAAATTCGGTTTTAAAGGTTTTGTAAGTTGCTTCAGCAACAGCATTATCATATGGGCATCCTTTGGAGCTTAATGATCTTTTAATTTTAAAGGTTATTAAAATTTCATCAATAATTTTATTTTTAAACTCATTACCACGATCAGTATGAAATAAAGTTATTTTATTTAATGGTCGTGTTATCTTGTGAAAAGCTTGTTGAACTAATTCAGCAGTTTTATTTGGCCCAGCACTATAGCCAATTACTTCGCGATTAAACAAGTCAATTAATAAACAAATATAATGTCATTTAGTGCCAACTTGAACATATGTTAAATCACTAACAACAACTTCATTTGGTTTTTTGTCATTAAATTGACGATTTAAAACATTATTAATTTCGTCATTATTAACTGTTTTTTTATGATTACAATATTTTAACTTGGTGTATTTAGAAACCAAATTATTTTTGATCATAATGAATCGGATTTTTCGTCGTGATAAAATGATATTTTTTCTTATTAAAACAGCTTTAATTTTACGAGCACCATAAATCTTGCGACTTTTATTAAATGCACTGATAACTTCTTGTTCATAATTATTAACATCAAACTTGGTGCATTTATTAGTTTGATAATAATATGTTGATTTTAGTAAACCTAAAATCTTACATATTTTCCTCACTGAATATTTATTTTTGTTGTTATTAATTATTGTTATTTTTTCCCGATTATCAGTGCTGCTTGCTTTAAAATGTCATTTTCCATCCGTAATTGTTGGTTTTCTTTTCGCAAGTAAATTAATTCATTTTCTTCGACAGTGCGATTATCTTTTGCTTTAAATGACCCAGAATTATTATAATTTTTAATTCAACTATAAATAGTTGGTTTTGGTAAATTATATTCTTTCCCTAAATTAATAACACTTTTGTCATTTTTGTATAGCATTACAATTTGTTTTTTAAATTCTTCAGAGTATGAGGTTTTATTTCCCATTTTTATATTCCTTCTTTCTTAATAATTTTGAAGTCTATATAATTATGGTCCAACTTATTGTAGCCTATCCAAAGGTAATTTTATTATATTATTGTTTAATTTAAAATTTATTGCTTAATTTATAATATAATCATTATATATGGCATAATTCTTATAATAGTTTTAGTCATCAGATATTCAAAGTAACATTATAGAAATTAAGTTTTGTACTTAAAGTAGTAATTTTAGAAAAGGAAGATGGAAAAAATGCAAGAATTAAAAATTTTATCGTTTGATAATAATGAACTTCATTTATATATATGAGATCAAGTCATTAAACCTAAAGGGGTTATGCAATTAGTGCATGGGTCAAGTGAATATGCTTTTCGTTATGATGAATTTGCTAAGTATTTAAATGCTAATGGTTGAATCGTTATTGGTAATGATCTTCGGGGACATGGAAAAACGGTTACTGATAAAGACCACTTAGGATTTTTTAGTGTTAAGGATGGTTGAGATAAGCTGGTATTAGATTTAAAAGTAGTGAATGATTATATTGTTCATAATTATCCCAAATTAGGAATTACAATGTTAGGGCAATCAATGGGTTCATTTTTAGCGCGACATTATGCAACATTATACTCTTATACTATTGAATCATTAGTTATTTGTGCCACAACTTGAAAATCAAAAATGCAATTATGAACTGGTAAATTTATTGCTAAATATTTACAAAAACGACAACCATTACATTCTCCTAGTAATTTTATTAATAATTTAACTTATAAAAAATTTAGTAAGAAAATTAAAGAAAAAGATAATGATTTAGCTTGACTAACTCGTGATAAAAATATTCAAGAAAAATTTAGAAATGATCCCTTAACGGGACAAATATTTACTGCTAGTGCTTTTAAAGATATGTTTACAGGTTTATTGTATATTATGAAAAAGAAAAATATTATTAAAACTCGGAAAACTTTACCAATATTTTTTATTGGGGGAATGAGTGATCCGGTTGGTAATTTTGGTAAAGATGTTGAAAAAACTGCAAGAAAATATCGTCAATATGGTTTTAAAAAAACAAGCATTTTATTATATTCAGGAATGCGTCATGAAATTTTAAATGAAATTGGTAAAGAACAAGTATATCAAGATATTTTAAATTTTATTAATAAGTATAATAGTAAATAATAATTAACAACAATAAAGGGGTGAATTAAAATGCTAAATACCTATGATGAATCTTCAATTCAAGTTCTTGAGGGATTAGATGGTGTTCGTAAACGACCGTCAATGTACATTGGGTCAAAAGATAGGAAAGGGTGGCATCATCTCGCATGAGAGATTTTTGATAATTCGATTGATGAAGCATTAGCTGGATATTGTAATGAAATTAAGATTACTATTAAAAAAGATGATTCAATTATTATTGCAGACAATGGTCGGGGGATTCCTACGGGAATGCATAAAAAAGGAAAATCAACACCAGAAGTTATTTTTACAATGTTACATTCTGGTGGTAAATTTGATGGTAATAGTTATAAAACATCAGGTGGTTTACACGGTGTGGGGGCATCGGTTGTTAATGCGTTAAGTGAATTTTGTTATGTAACAATTTATCGTGATAAAAAAATTTACGAAATTGGTTTTAAAAATGGGGGTCATTTAGCACGACATTTAAAATTAATTGGTAAAACAGTAAAAACTGGTACTGTAGTTCATTTTCGCCCTGATAGTACGATATTTAATAATTTTAAGTTTTCATATTCAATGATTTGTGAGCGAGCTCGCGAGTCAGCATTATTAATTAGTGGTTTAAAAATTATTGTTGTTGATGAACATAGTAAAAAAGAAGAACAATTTTGTTTTACTAATGGCTTAGAAGAATTTGTTAAATATTTAATCGCTGATGAAAAAATTATTAGTCCAATTATGCTTTTAAAAGGTGAAATGGATAATGTTCAATTAGAAGTGGGGATGCAATATAGTAATGCTTATAGTGAAAATATTATTAGTTTTGCTAATAATGTTAAAACTATTGATGGGGGAACCCATGTTGTTGGTTTTCGTACTGCCATAACGAAAGTTATTAATGATTATGCTAGAACAGAAAATCTTTTAAAAGAAAAAGAAAAAAACTTTGAAGGTAGTGATGTTCGTGAAGGATTAACAGCAGTTATTTCGGTACGGATTCCTGAAAATATGATTCAATATGAAGGACAAACTAAAAGTAAATTAGGAACTAATGAAATTAAAAATATTGTTGATAATATTGTCACTAAACAATTTTCTTTTTGATTACAAGAAAATAAGACTGTTGCTTATGAAATTTTAACAAAGATTATTAAAACTAGAGAAGTAAGAGAAGCTACAAGAAAAGCTCGCGAACAAGCAAGAGGACAACGACAATCAAAAGGTTTAAAAGACCGAATGTTAATTGGCAAGTTAGCGCCAGCGCAAAACCGGAATCGTAATAAAAATGAATTATTTCTTGTTGAAGGTGATTCGGCTGGTGGTACTGCGAAAATGGGGCGAGCGCGAAGTTTTCAAGCCATTTTATCTTTAAAAGGGAAGATAATTAATGCTGAAAAATCTAATTTAGCAACATTATTAAAAAATCCTGAAATTAATATGATTACTAATGCTATTGGTGGTGGCATTGGTGAGCATTTTGATTTAGATGATGTTAATTATGATAAAATTATTATTATGACCGATGCTGATGTTGATGGCGCTCACATTCAAATTTTATTATTAACTTTTTTTTATCGTTATATGAAGCCTTTAATGGCTGCGCAAAAGATTTATTTAGCATTACCACCGTTATATAAAATTAGTAACAAAAAATCTAATGAAATTAGTTATGCTTGAAATCAAAAAGATTTATATAAGCAATTAGAAAAACATACTAAAAGTGAAATTCAACGCTATAAAGGACTTGGAGAAATGAATGCCGATCAATTATGAACAACAACAATGAATCCAGAAACTAGACAACTAGTGCAAGTTACTATTGGTGATCGCCATAAAGCTGAAAAAAAGATTATTACTTTAATGGGTGATGATAGTGATAAACGCAAAAAATGAATTGAAGCTAACATTAATTTTACATTAGAAGATAATTTTGTTATTGCTTCATAAAATGAAAGGAGGAATGAAATGAAAAGTAACAGAAATAGTGTGGTTCATGAATTAGATGAAATTGTTGCTGAACGGTTTGGTTTATATGCGAAATATATTATTCAAGAACGAGCATTGCCTGATGTTCGTGATGGCTTAAAGCCAGTGCAAAGAAGAATTTTATATGCAATGAATAATTTAGGGTTATTTTTTGATCGGCCTCACAAAAAATCAGTTCGGGTTGTTGGTGAAGTAATTGGTAAATATCATCCGCATGGTGATGTTCCCATTTATGAAGCAATGGTGCGAATGGCGCAACCTTGAAAGTTAAGAGTACCACTAATTGATGGTCATGGTAATTTTGGTTCCATTGATGGTGATTCAGCAGCGGCAATGCGATATACCGAAACGCGTTTAAATGCAATTTCTAAGTATTTATTACAAGACTTAGATAAAAAAACTGTTGGTTGGACCCCTAACTTTGATGATTCAGAAACTGAACCGACAGTATTACCAGCGTACTTTCCTAATTTGCTTTTAAATGGTTGTATGGGTATTGCTGCTGGTTATGCAACCAATATTCCGCCTCACAACTTATCGGAATTAATTGTTGCCTTAGTTTATCGTCTTAATAATCCTGAATGTTCATTAAAAGAAATTATGAAAATTATTAAAGGGCCTGATTTACCTACGGGTGGTATTATTCAAGGACGGGATGGAATATTAAATGCTTATAAAACTGGTCGTGGTAAGATTATTATTCGTAGTAAAATGGAATTACAAGGGACACCGCGTCATCGAAAATGAGTTATTAAGGAGTTACCTTATGAAGTTGTTAAAAGTGATTTAGTAACGCGAATTGCGGATATTAAAGAAGAACAAAAACTTAGTGGTATTAAGGATATTATTGATTTAAGTGATATGTCAGGAGTTCATATTGAAATTAATTTACAACAGGATGCTGATGCCGAGACAATTCGGAAATATTTATTAAAACATAGTAATTTACAAGTATCTTATAATCTTAATATGGTTGTTCTTGAAGATAACAAACCAATTTGTGCGGGGATATTAAACTTATTAGATGCTTATTTAAAACATCAATTTGATATTGTTCAAAAAAGAACTAAATACGATTTAGAAAAAGCGATTGTTCGTTTAGAAATTGTTAGTGGTTTAATTAAAGTTACAACAATTTTGGATAAGGTTATTGCTACGATTCGTAAATCAACTGATAAGGCTAATGCTAAGAAAAATTTAATTAAAACTTATCATTTTACGGAATTACAATCAGAAGCTATTGTTTCGTTACGATTGTATCGTTTAACATCAACTGATGTTAATGCTTTAAAAGAAGAGGAAAAATCTTTACAAAAAGAAATTAGAACTTGACAAGAAATTATTAAGAAAAAAGAAAAACAAAAAGCTTTGATTATTCAACAATTACAAACTATTTCGCAAGAATTTAATTCGCCACGAAAAACAGTTATTGAGAATATGGTGGAAGAAATTATTATTGAAAAAACAGAAATAATTAATGAAGAAAATATTTTTGTTACGATATCGCGTGATGGTTATATTAAAGTTATTAATGAAAAAGTAGTTGCTAAACAAGATATGAAAGATTATGGCCGAAAACCTTTAGATATTAATGTTGCTTCATTATCAACTACTTCATTAAGTACTTTATTACTGTTTACTAGTCAAGGTAATTATTGTATTGTTCCTTTACATAAAGTAAAAGAAAGTCGTTGAAAGGATATCGGACAGCATGTTAATAACTTTTCAACAATGACGGGTGCCGAAAGAGTTCTTGGTGCGATATTAATTAATGATTTTGATATTCAAGACCAATTTGTTATTTTAGCAACTAAGTTAGGATTTATTAAAAGAACTGTTATTAGTGATTTTAAAGCAACAAGAATATCTAAAGCTTTAAAAGGGATTAATTTACAACCCAATGATGAGGTTGTTGGTTTTGATTTAAGTAATGGCAAAAAACAAGTTATTTTAACAACTAAAAAAGGTTTTGTTGTTAGATATGATGAAAATGATATTGCAATTATTAGTGCCAAAGCTAAAGGTGTTAAAGCGATTAATTTAAAAGATGATGATAAAGTTGTATCATTAAATGTTGTTAATGATGAGCATGATAGTTATGTTTCTTTTACTACAGCGGGGGTTAAAAAAATTAAAATTAATAATATTCCTTTACTACATCGTCCAGCGAAAGGGGTTCATTCTTTTAAAATAACTAAAACTATTATTCCCTATGTAATTACATCGTTTGTAATTCCTAATAATAGTAAAGTTCACATTTTAACTAAAAATAATACGATTGAAAATTTTGCCATTAATAAAGTTCATTATGGTCGTTTATTAGAAAGTGTTAGTTATTTTTTAGAGGATGTTAATGTAGAATGAATTCAAGATGACCGTTATTATGATTTAAGAAAGCATAATTTACAATCAGCATCATTAATTTCTTCTTTAAAAAAGGATAAAAAAATATCTAATGCTAATGATCAAATATCATTATCAATGGACGATATTTTAAATGATTAATAAATGAAAGGAAACTTATGATTCAAAAAAGTTTTTTAGAAAAAATAAAACTATATGAATGATTAGTAGAAAAGTCACACAGTTCTAATGATTTAAATAAAAAAGGTATTTATGCTTTATGCTGAATTATACTTGTAAGTGCAAGTAAATAAAATTGCAAAAGATTTCATGGTCGCGTTTAGTTTTCTTAGGTATTGCTTTGAAGAAGTAAAACAATCAGCTAATTATACTATTTAATTACTAAACTAACCCTACCTTTCTTGTTATTGTCATTTTTATTCATTGGATAGGCTACAATAAGTTGGACCATAATTATATAGACTTCAAAATTATTAAGAAAGAAGGAATATAAAAATGGGAAATAAAACCTCATACTCTGAAGAATTTAAAAAACAAATTGTAATGCTATACAAAAATGACAAAAGTGTTATTAATTTAGGGAAAGAATATAATTTACCAAAACCAACTATTTATAGTTGAATTAAAAATTATAATAATTCTGGGTCATTTAAAGCAAAAGATAATCGCACTGTCGAAGAAAATGAATTAATTTACTTGCGAAAAGAAAACCAACAATTACGAATGGAAAATGACATTTTAAAGCAAGCAGCACTGATAATCGGGAAAAAATAACAATAATTAATAACAACAAAAATAAATATTCAGTGAGGAAAATATGTAAGATTTTAGGTTTACTAAAATCAACATATTATTATCAAACTAATAAATGCACCAAGTTTGATGTTAATAATTATGAACAAGAAGTTATCAGTGCATTTAATAAAAGTCGCAAGATTTATGGTGCTCGTAAAATTAAAGCTGTTTTAATAAGAAAAAATATCATTTTATCACGACGAAAAATCCGATTCATTATGATCAAAAATAATTTGGTTTCTAAATACACCAAGTTAAAATATTGTAATCATAAAAAAACAGTTAATAATGACGAAATTAATAATGTTTTAAATCGTCAATTTAATGACAAAAAACCAAATGAAGTTGTTGTTAGTGATTTAACATATGTTCAAGTTGGCACTAAATGACATTATATTTGTTTATTAATTGACTTGTTTAATCGCGAAGTAATTGGCTATAGTGCTGGACCAAATAAAACTGCTGAATTAGTTCAACAAGCTTTTCACAAGATAACACGACCATTAAATAAAATAACTTTATTTCATACTGATCGTGGTAATGAGTTTAAAAATAAAATTATTGATGAAATTTTAATAACCTTTAAAATTAAAAGATCATTAAGCTCCAAAGGATGCCCATATGATAATGCTGTTGCTGAAGCAACTTATAAAACCTTTAAAACCGAATTTATTAACGGTAAAAAATTTGCAAACTTAACACAACTAAAATGCGAACTATTTGATTTTGTTAATTGATATAACAATATTCGAATTCATGGCAGTTTAAATTATTTAACTCCCGTTGAATTTAGAAAATACCAGTCTACATAAAAAGTGTCCTAAAAAGGGTTGCCAATCCACATTATCATTTTATCATATTATTGAATTTTTACACAATGAAAAATTATTAATTTTATTAAATTTTCACTAATTATCTAAATTTATGTTTTCTATATTTATTCGTATATACAATACTGCCCTTATTAATTCAACTATCATCATTTTTATTATTATATTTATTTCATAATGAATTTTTATATATTTCTTTTCTGATTTCTATTTCTAAATTAATATTTTCATTAATGAAATGTAATACATTTAATTTGTTTAAATTTGCCATTCTTAAATGTAATAAGTTATTTAAATTCTTATGATTATATATTTTTGCCCCATATCCTAATTGTTGTTTTACTAAATGCGATACATCACTTTCAATGCTACAACCGATATTTCATTCTAAATTTTGGTTATGAATACCATGCTTATTGTTTTTAAAATAATTACTATTTCTCCTTAAATTTGTTTTAATATCTTTATTTAATTCATTTTTAGCAACATTACGAATGTTTTTTATCAATTCTTGATGATTTCCATTTTTATATAATTCAATTCAACTATTTAGTGTTAATTTGCGATTTTCAAAAACAATATTAAATGCCATTTGTTTTAATTTTTTAATAGCGTGATAACCATCTAAAATATATCTAACATTACCAAAACTATTGGCAATTTCTCTAATTCAAGTAGCACCATCACCACAAACAATTATTCTGTCATAATTAATATTCACATAATGTTTTTGTAATTCCTTAATTAATAAATCACGATAATCCATCGTATTTATTCTTTTACCAACTTTTAACATTAGAAAATGACCTCGTTTGTTTTCTAACGCTCTACGAGCATTTTTGTAATTTTTTTCTTTATGTCCGGTATGAAAAGTAACCAAACGAATTCTTTGGTCTTGCTTAACTTTTTGATCTAATGTCGCTAAAAATGTCTCATCTAGTTGAATATATAGATTCTTATTTTTGAGATCAATTCTAGTTTTAGTTTCTTTTTCTGCTAATTGAAAATATTCGGCAATATCATATTTATTTAAAATACGCGAAATACTAGCTTTTGAAATATAACAATGATTTAGAGCATCTAAAACATCACGATAGCGCTTACCATCGCCCAAAAGACTTAAAACTTTAAATTGGACATCAAAATAAATTCTTTGTTTAGACAATAAACCAATTTCTTTATCTAGTAAACATACATATTCAAATTTTGGATTGGCAACCCTTTTTAGGACACTTTTTATGTAGACTGGTATTTTTCTAAATTCAACGGGAGTTAAATAATTTAAACTGCCATGAATTCGAATATTGTTATATCAATTAACAAAATCAAATAGTTCGCATTTTAGTTGTGTTAAGTTTGCAAATTTTTTACCGTTAATAAATTCGGTTTTAAAGGTTTTGTAAGTTGCTTCAGCAACAGCATTATCATATGGGCATCCTTTGGAGCTTAATGATCTTTTAATTTTAAAGGTTATTAAAATTTCATCAATAATTTTATTTTTAAACTCATTACCACGATCAGTATGAAATAAAGTTATTTTATTTAATGGTCGTGTTATCTTGTGAAAAGCTTGTTGAACTAATTCAGCAGTTTTATTTGGTCCAGCACTATAGCCAATTACTTCGCGATTAAACAAGTCAATTAATAAACAAATATAATGTCATTTAGTGCCAACTTGAACATATGTTAAATCACTAACAACAACTTCATTTGGTTTTTTGTCATTAAATTGACGATTTAAAACATTATTAATTTCGTCATTATTAACTGTTTTTTTATGATTCCTGAATTGTAAATATAAATGGGACAGTTTTTTAAAATAATTGTATTAAATCTATTGGTCTTTTATAAGATAATGATTTTCTGGGTGTAGAATTAATTTGAAATTCTATAGAATTTAAGTCTTTTTGTTTATATGAAGATAAATCAGTAGATTTTGGTAAATATCTTCTTAAAATACCATTATTGTTCTCATTTAAACCTCTTTGACAAGGTTTTCCGGCATCTGCAAAATAAATTTTAACATTACAATTTTTTTCAATTAATTTTCATTTACTAAATTCTTTACCACGATCAAAAGTAATAGTTTTAATTGTTCCTGGTATTAATTTTGAAATAAATTTTATTATACTTTGTGTAATACTTTCTGCTTTATGATTTTTAGTTTTCAAAGGAATTGTGGGTTTTGATCATATATCAGCTAAAGTAATAATAGAACTTTTATGATCTTTACCAACGATAGTATCTCCCTCTAAATGGCCAAATTCTTGTATATTTTTAATATTTCCTGAATTGTAAATATAAATGGGACAGTTTTTTAAAATAATTGTATTAAATCTATTGGTCTTTTATAAGATAATGATTTTCTGGGTGTAGAATTAATTTGAAATGCTATAGAATTTAAGTCTTTTTGTTTATATGAAGATAAATCAGTAGATTTTGGTAAATATCTTCTTAAAATACCATTATTGTTCTCATTTAAACCTCTTTGACAAGGTTTGCCGGCATCTGCAAAATAAATTTTAACATTACAATTTTTTTCAATTAATTTTCATTTACTAAATTCTTTACCACGATCAAAAGTAATAGTTTTAATTGTTCCTGGTATTAATTTTGAAATAAATTTTATTATACTTTGTGTAATACTTTCTGCTTTATGATTTTTAGTTTTCAAAGGAATTGTGGTTTTTGATCATATATCAGCTAAAGTAATAATAGAACTTTTATGATCTTTACAAACGATAGTATCTCCCTCTAAATGGCCAAATTCTTGTATATTTTTAATATTTGGAATGATTAAATTTCTTTCATGAATAGATTTACAATTATTAATTCTGCCCCTAGTTTCTTTTTGTTTATGAGGTTTATTTTTGCCTTTTCTCAATAAATTTTTTTCATCAAAACCCATTCGATTTGTTTTAAACATGTTATATAAAGTTTTTGTTGAAATATTTTTTATTTTATTTTTCTTTAAAAAATCAGCAATTATATCAAGAGCATAATTTTTAGTAATTAACAAATGATTGATAGTATTAATTTCTGTTAAAGTTAAAATTATTAATTTTCTACCTGCATTTTGTTTATTTTTTTGAACTTGATTCAATATTTCTAATGGTAATAAGTTTTGATTTAATAATTTACAAACTCTGTGTACAGTTGATTTACTATAATCAATTGCTTGTGCTATTTTACGAATAGAAAATCCATAACTTTTATATTCTTTTATTGCTATTATTGATTCAATAGTCAGATACTTATACATTGTGCTAATTCCTTTCTTTTCTTAATTATAGAATTAACACAATTTGTTTTTTATATAAGTGTCCTTTTTAATTTTACATTTCAGGAATACAATATTTTAACTTGGTGTATTTAGAAACCAAATTATTTTTGATCATAATGAATCGGATTTTTCGTCGTGATAAAATGATATTTTTTCTTATTAAAACAGCTTTAATTTTACGAGCACCATAAATCTTGCGACTTTTATTAAATGCACTGATAACTTCTTGTTCATAATTATTAACATCAAACTTGGTGCATTTATTAGTTTGATAATAATATGTTGATTTTAGTAAACCTAAAATCTTACATATTTTCCTCACTGAATATTTATTTTTGTTGTTATTAATTATTGTTATTTTTTCCCGATTATCAGTGCTGCTTGCTTTAAAATGTCATTTTCCATTCGTAATTGTTGGTTTTCTTTTCGCAAGTAAATTAATTCATTTTCTTCGACAGTGCGATTATCTTTTGCTTTAAATGACCCAGAATTATTATAATTTTTAATTCAACTATAAATAGTTGGTTTTGGTAAATTATATTCTTTCCCTAAATTAATAACACTTTTGTCATTTTTGTATAGCATTACAATTTGTTTTTTAAATTCTTCAGAGTATGAGGTTTTATTTCCCATTTTTATATTCCTTCTTTCTTAATAATTTTGAAGTCTATATAATTATGGTCCAACTTATTGTAGCCTATCCAAAATATAATAATAAAAATGATGATAGTTGAATTAATTATAAAGGTAATGCTATAACAAATAAATATAATAGATTTAAGTAAGCAAAAATATTAGTTAAAATTTAATAAAATTAATAATTTTTCATTGTGTAAAAATTCAATAATATGATAAAATGATAATGAATAAAAATGACAACAACAAGAAAGGCGGGGTTAGTTTAGTAATTAAATAATATAATTAGCTGATTGTTTTACTTCTTCAAAGCAATACCTAAGAAAACTAAACGCGACCTCATTCTAATATTTTATTGGTGGGAATAATAAAATATGCTATTATTTATTTATATAGTTTAAAAAAATATTAATATTTTTTATAGGAGGAATGATGGTGAGTCGCAAGGTTAAAAAGTTATCATCAAAAATTCAGTTATCACAAGAGCGCTTATCTAAGTTTTTAGGTAAACAATATGTATTGTTAACGATTTTTTGAATGATTTTTACAGCAATGTTAATTTATGTACTAATTTTATTTATTCAAGAAAGAGGGATGGTAAATAATACACCAGAAATTAGTAAACTTTTAAATCAACTTAAAGAGGCAACGCTTACAAATGTTGAGAAACAAGAAATTTATAAGCAATTAATTAAGTTAACTGTTTATCCAATTATTGATTTTTCATTAATGAAATTTGATTTTTTTGGGACAAAAACTGATGTTGTTGATTGAGAAGCGGCTTGGAATGACCGAATCAAAAATATTAATCTTGCTTATTCTTATGTTTTTATTAGTGCGACGATTGCTCTTATTGCTTTATTTTTTTATATATTAATTAATATTAAAAATCTTCGTAGAAGACTTTTTGAAAAAAAATATCAATTATCAACGGTATATCCCAATAACTACTTTATTTTTAATACTAAAATTTATTTAGATTTTATTACTAGTTTAACAATTGTTTTTTGCTTTTTTAACTTTATTACGACAATAATTGCTATTATTTATGGTATTTTTAATGTTGTGATTTCTACTTTAAATCGCTGAATTTTTAAGGTTGATAGTCCTGCTTTTTTACCACGAAAATGATGGCGCGGTGGTAATTTTGGTTTTTTTGTAATGGTATTAGTTATTCAAAACTCATATACAATTGCTAAATCATATTTTGCAACTCAATTTGATGTTGATATTGATATTATTGTTTCCATAATTATTCCTATTGGAACCATAACTGTGATTGTGGCAATATTTATTCGTAATATGATGGCTGCTAAAGTTACAGCTGTTAAAACGATTATGGTAAGAGTAATGGCATTTAAAATTTATGTTCATTCACAAGATGATAAAGTTTTTAGTGATTATAGTTTTATGCGTGATATGCCAATAATAATTAAAGAAAGATTTTTGAACAAGACAATTAATAATAAACAGGGGTTAGAATTATTAGGTATTATTGATGAAACTGTTAAATTTTTTCGTCTTAACATTAAAAAGCCTGATGAGTTAAATTATATGTTATTTCATCTTTTTAATGATGTTCATGAAATCGCAGAAATTGAGGAGATGAGACATAATATTCTAAAAGTAAAATCTAAGAAATAAAAAATAATGAAAATGGAAAGAGATAATAATGAAAAATATATTTAAACCACCGGCTGCTAAAGAGCCGTTTAGTAGTGATTTAAAAACTGTTAATAAAAAGTTTAATTTTTTAAGAAATCAAGTATTTATTGTATCAATTTTAGGTTATATGATGTATTACTTTACTCGAAAAACAGTTGATATAACTGGTAGTCATTTAATGGAAACTGGAGGGTTAAGTACATATAATTATGCATTAATGGGAATGTTTTTTTCAATTACTTATGGATGTAGTAAGTTTATTATTGGTGGTTTTGCTGATCGTAGTTCAGGAAGAATTGTGATGACGATGGGATTACTAGTTTCAGCCATCTTAAATATTGCTTTAGGTGGTGTTATTCAAATTGGTAATGGTCAAATTACGGTTGCTCCATTAGTGGTAATGATTATTATTTTAACAGCATTAGGAATATTTCAAGGTATGGGCTGACCAGCTACTGCGAGAATGATGGCACATTGATTTACTGATAAAGAACGATCACCACGACTTGCGATTTGAAATTCCGGACAAGGATTAGGAGCCGCTTTTGCTCCACTAATTATTATTCCTTTAATTGAATTAATTGACCCAGGTGGTACAATTTATGGGTTATATTACTGAGTACCTAGTATTATTGCTTTAATTTTTTTACCTTTGGTTTTTTGAGGTTTGCGAGACCGACCTGAGGCCGAAGGATTACCAACTGTTGAAAAATGAAAAGGAATAACTGAACATGCTAAAGAAAAAACAGAATTAAAAATCAAAGAAATTTTTGTTAAATATATTTTAAAAAATAAATATGTTTGAATTTTAGCATTTGCAAATATTTGAGTTTATGTTTTACGACAAGGAATGTCTTCGTGAGCAATAAAAATTGCCGATGAAATGCATGGTATTAAGTTAAAAGATAGTAAATGATTGTGGTCATTTTTTGAATGGTCAGGAATTGCTGGTGGAATATTTGCAGCCTATGGTGCTAGATATTTATTTCAAAATCGGAAAGCACCATTAATGATTTTTGGATTAATTATTGGTATCGGTGGTCTAGTTATCTTTCAAAATGCTCCTAGAGGTAATATCGCCGTATTAATTACTGCTATAATTGTTGCTGGTTTTGGTGTCTATATGCCACAGGCAATGATTGGAGCAACAGCAATTGAATTAACGAATAAAAAAGCCGCGGCCACAGCTTCAGGACTTACAGGATTATTTGGATATTTTGGAGATGCTGTGATGTCAAAACCAGTTGTTGCGGGAATTGCTGGTAATGGTAATTGAGACAATGTCTTTTATTATTTCTATGCTTGTGCGATTATTGCGATTATTGCTCTTGCGTTCTTATGAACTAAAAATCAAGATAACAAAGTTATTTAATAAATTTTTGTGTAATAAAATTGTATGAACGAGGGATATAAATGATTAGAAAAGCAAAGAAAAATGAGAGTTTAGAAAATTTACAGCAAATTGCAACATTAATTTAGCCAAATTGTAAAGTTAAGTGCAACTAAATTATTTTTCTAACCAAATATTCGATTGGCGAAAGATAATTTAGTATTTTTCTTGGTCTTTGGTTTAAAGACAATATAAATTTATGAACTGCATTTTTAGTAGTGTTTGAAAAATTAAATTTTTTAGGAAATTTTTCTCTAATTAAACCATTAGTATTTTCATTAGTACCTCTTTGTCAAGGTGAATATGCATCAGCAAAATAAATTTTCACATTTAAATTTTTTTCAAGTTGTTGTCAATTAGCAAATTCTTTACCCCTATCAAATGTTATAGTCTTAACAAGATTATTTGGAAGAATTGATAAATAATGACTAATATTTTTGTTAATAACTTTAGTAGTTCTATTTTCAACTAATATTGCTAAAGTAAATCTTGATGTTCTTTCAACTAAAGTTATTAAACATGATTTACTTTTACCTCGTGATGATACTACAGTATCACCTTCTCAATGGCCAAGAGTTATGCGATTATTAACATTTCGTTCTTTAATGGATTTACCATTAAATTTACCCCGATTTTCTTGAGATTTTCGTTTCTTACCTTTTCTTCTTAAATTTTTACTAGTAACCTTTTCAAGTAATCCAGAATAAATTCAATTGTAAATTGTTTTAAAACTAATAATTCATTCTTGATGAAAATTTTTAATTCTGCCATAAATTTGTTCAGGCGATCAACCTAATAATAATTTTTGTTGTACATATTTTACTAATTCTCTATTTTTAAATTTATGAAAATAAACATGTAATTGTTTTCTATTTTCTGCTTTATTTTGTGCAATTAATGAAAAATAATGATTATTATCTTTATTTCTATTAACTTCTCGATTAATAGTACTAATACTTCGATTAAGATTTTTAGCTATTTCACTAATTTTTACTTTAAATTTCAATTGATTCTCAATATAAATTCTTTCATCTATGCCAAGATGTTTGTATCCCATATAAAAACTCCTTAAATTTACTTTTTCTAAAATAAACTTAGCATCATGAAATTTTTATATGAAATCTTTTGCAATTTTATTTACTTGCACTTACAAGTATAATTCAGCGATTATGGTATTAATATTAAGGCTGTGTATAAAGACCAATATACAGCATTACATTTTGCTATTGAATTTAATAATGTTGCGATTATTCAATTATTAATTGAAAATGGTATTAATATTAACGCTCAAAATATTAATGGTGAAACAGGGATTCATTTAGCAGTTATGGAAAATAATGATTATTATCTTTATTTCTATTAACTTCTCGATTAATAGTACTAATACTTCGATTAAGATTTTTAGCTATTTCACTAATTTTTACTTTAAATTTCAATTGATTCTCAATATAAATTCTTTCATCTATGCCAAGATGTTTGTATCCTATATAAAAACTCCTTAAATTTACTTTTTCTAAAATAAACTTAGCATCATGAAATTTTTATATGAAATCTTTTGCAATTTTATTTACTTGCACTTACAAGTATAATTCAGCGATTATGGTATTAATATTAAGGCTGTGTATAAAGACCAATATACAGCATTACATTTTGCTATTGAATTTAATAATGTTGCGATTATTCAATTATTAATTGAAAATGGTATTAATATTAACGCTCAAAATATTAATGGTGAAACAGGGATTCATTTAGCAGTTATGGAAAATAATATAGAAATAGTAGAATTACTAATAAATGCTGGTGCTGATATTGAAATTGAAACCAATGATGAAGAGACAGCATTATGTATTGCTATTGCTGATAAAAATAAGGAAATGGTATGATTATTATTTAAAAATAATGCTAATGTTAAGTTTGAAGCAAAAAGTGGTTGAAATTTTTTACATTTAGCAGTGCAAAATAATAATATTGATATCACAAAGTTATTAATTGAACAAGGTGTTAACATTAATCTGCAAAATAGAGCTGGTGAAACCCCACTTCATTTTGCAATTTGAAAAGGTTATATTGAGACAGTGATGTTATTAATAGAAAATGGTGCTGATATTGAGATTAAAGATAATCAAGGTTATTCTCCTTTATATTTGGCAGTATATATGAATAATATAGAAATTTTTCAATTATTAATAGATTTTGGTGCAAATATTAATAATGAACATTCTGAGCATCAAGCAATGTTAAAAATTGCTCAACAAAATCAAAATAAGAAGATGATTGCGCTGTTAAAAAGCAATGCTTCTCTTGCATGTTGCAATTTATTGTAATATTAAGCATTCTAATAATATTTTTAGGATTAAATAGAGAAATTTATTTTAAATCTCCGTTTTCTGTATTATTTTTTATGTAATTTATTGTATACTATAAGTAAAAAAAGGATATAGGTAATAATTGGAAGGGTCATAGGAAATGATTATTAAGTCGATAAAGCCCATTACTGAACAACAAATAGATATAATAAATAAAGAGGTTGCAAGTATTCGTAGTATTAACAATCAAGAAACTTATACTGAAGAATTAATTAATTTAAATTCTGAATGTTTAATGTGTTTTTATATGCTGAATAAATTAGCAAGAAATTGTGTTCAAGCAACAAGATATTTAGATAGTTGAAGTTTCTCACATAGTAATAATAAAAAATCAGTGATATATCAACGCGATAAAGTGTTTAAAAATAAAAATGCTAGTTATAGGCGAAAAATATTAATTGGTTTAATTATTACTATTAAATGATTATTTTTTTTATCTATTACGCCAATATTTTTATTGCTTTGAACATACTATGATCCGTATCAAAATAATTTTTGTCGACAACATTTTGGATTTCGACCAATTAAAAAAGAACAAAAAAGACGAAAAACAATCTATTTTATTTTTTCTAGTATATGATTATTAATAGTTACGATATTATGCTTACATTTTATGAAAGTATGAATATTTAAATAGAATTTATTTGAATTCGAGAAAAGAGGAGATTAATAATGAAAAATATTAAATTGGTTGCTAATGATTTAGGAATTAAAGATGATGATTTAATTGTTTATGGTTCAGCAATGGCAAAAATTAAATTTCAAAATATTAATCAACCCCGTAAAGGAAAATTAATCCTATTTACTAGTACTAATCCAACACCATCTGGTGAAGGAAAAACAACAATGAGTATTGGTTTAGCACAAGGTCTTAAACAATTAAATCAGAGTGTTTGTCTAGCATTACGAGAACCTAGTTTAGGTCCAGTTTTTGGGATTAAAGGGGGTGCCATTGGCGGCGGATTAAGTATTATTCAACCTAAAGATAATATTAATTTACATTTTACGGGTGATTTTCATGCTATCACTACGGCTAATAATTTAGTTAGTGCCATTATTGATAATTATATTTTTCAAGGTAATAGTCTTGATATTGATATTAATAACATTATTTGAAAACGATGTTTAGACCTTAATGACCGTTCACTTCGTAATGTTGAAGTTACAATTTCAAAAACTATTAAAAGAAAAGAACAATTTCAAATTACTACTGCTAGTGATATTATGGCAATTATGGCCTTAGCAAAAGACTTTGAGGATTTAAAAGTTCGATTAAAAAGAACAGTAGTTGCTTATAGCAATACGGGGAAAGAAATTACGATTGCTGATTTACAAATTGTTGGTTCACTTTTAGCGATTTTAAAAGATGCTTTAAACCCTAATCTTGTTCAATCATTAGAAGGTGTTCCGGCATTAATTCATTGTGGTCCGTTTGCTAATATTGCTCACGGTTGTAACTCTGTTATTGCTACTGATTTAGCATTAAAATTAAGTGATTTTGTTATTACTGAAGCTGGGTTTGGTGCTGATTTAGGATTAGAAAAATTTATGAATATTAAAGCAAGAAAAACAGACATTATACCAGATATTGTTGTTATTGTATCAACAATTAAGGCTTTAAAACTTCATGGTATCACCGATAGTAATAACCCTAATGAATTAGAAAGATTGCAAACAGGAATTGCTAATTTATCTCGTCATATAAATATTGTTAAAACTTTTAACCGTAAGTTGGGTGTTTGTATTAATCGTTGACCAGATGATAGTGATGAAGAAATTGCAATGTTATTACAATGATGTGAAAGTCAAAATATACCAGTAGCAATATCAACTGCAGTTAAAGACGGTGGCGCTGGTTCAATAGCATTAGCAAAAGTAGTTCTTGAACAATTAAATAAGCCAGAACAACAATATCTTCCGATTTATGACAGTAATAATTCGCTACGAGAAAAAATTTTAACTGTTGTTCAAAAGATTTATCAAGGAAATAATGTTATTTATACATCACAAGCAGAAGAAAAATTACAACAATTAGAAAATAGTTCTTATGCTCAATTACCAATATGTTTTGCTAAAAACCCCGTATCTTTAACTGATAATCCTAAAATTTTAGGAGCTCCAAAAAATTTTGATATTACTGTTCGTAATTTAAAAGTAAATAGTGGTGCTGGTTTTATTATTATTAGTACGGGAGATATTATTACAATGCCAGGATTAAGTAAGAGTCCACAAGCATATAATATTGATGTTGTTAATAATGAAATCATTAATATGAATTAATATTAAATGAAAGGATACTAACTATGCGAAAAATAGTAAGTGGATGTTTAATATCCGTTATTACATTAGGAAATAGTTTTTATCAAGCGATTAATAATAATAAAATTAATGAAATTTATTCTCATAATTATTTTGAAATCTTACAACGCGAAAAAGTTTCTTTTGACCGAAATGTTGATTTTATTAACTTAATTATGCAACCTAACGATGATATTTCTGGATGGTTTATAGATATTTTAAAAGAAAATCATAAAACTAAGTTAGATAGTAATGATAAAATATTTTTAAGCAAGTGAGATAATATTTTGACTCGCAAAGCATCTAACAAGGCCAGTAAAATAAAAGATGGATTGGAAACAATTGGATCATATTTTGAGTTTAATACTTTAGAAGCAATAAACAATATTTGAAACGATAATGATGAAGTTAATTGAATGCCTTTTTTTAAAATTAATACTGTAGGTGAAATGAAACAAGCATTTATATCTTTTTTTGGACAATTAAATTTTCTTTATGGTAAAAAATTCTTGAAAAATAGTTTCCTGAAATGTAAAATTAAAAAGGACACTTATATAAAAAACAAATTGTGTTAATTCTATAATTAAGAAAAGAAAGGAATTAGCACAATGTATAAGTATCTGACTATTGAATCAATAATAGCAATAAAAGAATATAAAAGTTATGGATTTTCTATTCGTAAAATAGCAAAAGCAATTGATTATAGTAAATCAACTGTACACAGAGTTTGTAAATTATTAAATCAAAACTTATTACCATTAGAAATATTGAATCAAGTTCAAAAAAATAAACAAAATGCAGGTAGAAAATTAATAATTTTAACTTTAACAGAAATTAATACTATCAATCATTTGTTAATTACTAAAAATTATGCTCTTGATATAATTGCTGATTTTTTAAAGCCTGAATTGTAAATATAAATGGGACAGTTTTTTAAAATAATTGTATTAAATCTATTGGTCTTTTATAAGATAATGATTTTCTGGGTGTAGAATTAATTTGAAATGCTATAGAATTTAAGTCTTTTTGTTTATATGAAGATAAATCAGTAGATTTTGGTAAATATCTTCTTAAAATACCATTATTGTTCTCATTTAAACCTCTTTGACAAGGTTTGCCGACATTTGCAAAATAAATTTTAACATTACAATTTTTTTCAATTAATTTTCATTTACTAAATTCTTTACCACGATCAAAAGTAATAGTTTTAATTGTTCCTGGTATTAATTTTGAAATAAATTTTATTATACTTTGTGTAATACTTTCTGCTTTATGATTTTTAGTTTTCAAAGGAATTGTGGTTTTTGATCATATATCAGCTAAAGTAATAATAGAACTTTTATGATCTTTACCAACGATAGTATCTCCCTCTAAATGGCCAAATTCTTGTATATTTTTAATATTTGGAATGATTAAATTTCTTTCATGAATAGATTTACAATTATTAATTCTGCCCCTAGTTTCTTTTTGTTTATGAGGTTTATTTTTGCCTTTTCTCAATAAATTTTTTTCATCAAAACCCATTCGATTTGTTTTAAACATGTTATATAAAGTTTTTGTTGAAATATTTTTTATTTTATTTTTCTTTAAAAAATCAGCAATTATATCAAGAGCATAATTTTTAGTAATTAACAAATGATTGATAGTATTAATTTCTGTTAAAGTTAAAATTATTAATTTTCTACCTGCATTTTGTTTATTTTTTTGAACTTGATTCAATATTTCTAATGGTAATAAGTTTTGATTTAATAATTTACAAACTCTGTGTACAGTTGATTTACTATAATCAATTGCTTTTGCTATTTTACGAATAGAAAATCCATAACTTTTATATTCTTTTATTGCTATTATTGATTCAATAGTCAGATACTTATACATTGTGCTAATTCCTTTCTTTTCTTAATTATAGAATTAACACAATTTGTTTTTTATATAAGTGTCCTTTTTAATTTTACATTTCAGGAGAAAAATAAAATAAAAAATATTTCAACAAAAACTTTATATAACATGTTTAAAACAAATCGAATGGGTTTTGATGAAAAAAATTTATTGAGAAAAGGCAAAAATAAACCTCATAAACAAAAAGAAACTAGGGGCAGAATTAATAATTGTAAATCTATTCATGAAAGAAATTTAATCATTCCAAATATTAAAAATATACAAGAATTTGGCCATTTAGAGGGAGATACTATCGTTGGTAAAGATCATAAAAGTTCTATTATTACTTTAGCTGATATATGATCAAAAACCACAATTCCTTTGAAAACTAAAAATCATAAAGCAGAAAGTATTACACAAAGTATAATAAAATTTATTTCAAAATTAATACCAGGAACAATTAAAACTATTACTTTTGATCGTGGTAAAGAATTTAGTAAATGAAAATTAATTGAAAAAAATTGTAATGTTAAAATTTATTTTGCAGATGCCGGAAAACCTTGTCAAAGAGGTTTAAATGAGAACAATAATGGTATTTTAAGAAGATATTTACCAAAATCTACTGATTTATCTTCATATAAACAAAAAGACTTAAATTCTATAGCATTTCAAATTAATTCTACACCCAGAAAATCATTATCTTATAAAAGACCAATAGATTTAATACAATTATTTTAAAAAACTGTCCCATTTATATTTACAATTCAGGTTTAACAAAACTTCAATGAACTTATATTCAAAAATTGAATGGCTTGAATAGTATTGTTAATAAAGACGATGATAATCAAATGATAAATTTATTACTTTTTGGTGCTGGTGTTAATAAAGAAGATGCTTGAAAGTGATATCAAGGTGATTGAAATATAATTACTTATAATGGTCAAGAATTTAAAGATTATATTGTGAATCCTACTAGTGCTGCTCATAATGTTTTTGTTCATGAATATGGGCACTTAGTTTCTTATTATACATATTTTAAAAATAATAACCAAAGCGGAGCATTTCACCTTTGAGAATGATTAAATAAAAAAATAAATTTTAATAATTATTTATCGCAAATGTTATTTTCGTGAATTTTAGTTCCCAGTAATTATCATATTTTCCATCCGTTAGAATCTACTTGAATTGAAGAGTGATTTGGTGAGGCTTTTGCCTATTGAATGTTAACTCCGAAGCATTTACGAACTTATGGATGAGAAATATTAAATCAATATTTTATGTTAGAGTTACCAAAAATTATTAAAAGTTAATTTAGTTAATTAATTTAGAAAATACTAAGAATTTTAAAATTCTTAGTATTTTTGTTTATTCCTATGATTTCTTGTTAATTTAAGAAATAGCAAATGCTTATTAATAAAATATTTGTTATAATAGTAAAAGTTATTACAATATTTTAAAACTGAATTAATTTGATATAATTTAATTAGTGAGGTAAGATATGAAAAATAATTTTGATATCATTAATAATACTGAATTTGATGTCACATTTTATACTGACTCGTGACATAAAATTTTAAATACCATAACCGATATGTTAAATATTGATGATGCTTTAGAATTATCGTTAAACATTATTAGTAAAGAAATGAGTTTGAAATTAAATCAAACTTATCGGCAAAAAAATTATGTTGCTGATGTGCTATCTTTTCCCGTTGAAGCAGATAATCAAAAGCTTTATGCGATGATTAATATGCGAATTTTAGGTGATATTTTTATTTGTTTTGAATTAGCACAAGAACAAGCCGATAAATATGAACATAGTTTATTGCGCGAGTTATCGTTTTTATTTTTACACGGTTTATTACATTTATTGGGATATGATCATCAAACTAAATCAGAAGAAAATATCATGTTTGCTTTACAAGATGAAGTATTAACAAAACTAAAAATTCCTAGAAATAAATAGAGGAGAAATTATGGAAAAACCTGAATTGTAAATATAAATGGGACAGTTTTTTAAAATAATTGTATTAAATCTATTGGTCTTTTATAAGATAATGATTTTCTGGGTGTAGAATTAATTTGAAATGCTATAGAATTTAAGTCTTTTTGTTTATATGAAGATAAATCAGTAGATTTTGGTAAATATCTTCTTAAAATACCATTATTGTTCTCATTTAAACCTCTTTGACAAGGTTTTCCGACATCTGCAAAATAAATTTTAACATTACAATTTTTTTCAATTAATTTTCATTTACTAAATTCTTTACCACGATCAAAAGTAATAGTTTTAATTGTTCCTGGTATTAATTTTGAAATAAATTTTATTATACTTTGTGTAATACTTTCTGCTTTATGATTTTTAGTTTTCAAAGGAATTGTGGTTTTTGATCATATATCAGCTAAAGTAATAATAGAACTTTTATGATCTTTACCAACGATAGTATCTCCCTCTAAATGGCCAAATTCTTGTATATTTTTAATATTTGGAATGATTAAATTTCTTTCATGAATAGATTTACAATTATTAATTCTGCCCCTAGTTTCTTTTTGTTTATGAGGTTTATTTTTGCCTTTTCTCAATAAATTTTTTTCATCAAAACCCATTCGATTTGTTTTAAACATGTTATATAAAGTTTTTGTTGAAATATTTTTTATTTTATTTTTCTTTAAAAAATCAGCAATTATATCAAGAGCATAATTTTTAGTAATTAACAAATGATTGATAGTATTAATTTCTGTTAAAGTTAAAATTATTAATTTTCTACCTGCATTTTGTTTATTTTTTTGAACTTGATTCAATATTTCTAATGGTAATAAGTTTTGATTTAATAATTTACAAACTCTGTGTACAGTTGATTTACTATAATCAATTGCTTTTGCTATTTTACGAATAGAAAATCCATAACTTTTATATTCTTTTATTGCTATTATTGATTCAATAGTCAGATACTTATACATTGTGCTAATTCCTTTCTTTTCTTAATTATAGAATTAACACAATTTGTTTTTTATATAAGTGTCCTTTTTAATTTTACATTTCAGGATAAAAAGATTTTCTTGAAAGGTAACAGTTAGTTTAATTGTTACCTTTAAATTTAATATAAAAAATTGGTAACCTTGTAATATTTACATATGTTGAAGACCGGTCAAGAAAAATTATTTTTAGCGAAAGTTTGAGAAATGTTTTATAATTAAATTCCAAACGAAGAATATTTTAGATTAAAATTTGGAGAAAGAAATTTTTATTGTTTAATTTGCTTTGTATTAATTTAAATATCTTTGCACATATAAATGTCAATATGTTAATAACAAGTAAAAAGGAGGATACAAGATTGAAAAAATTATTAAATTTATTAAGTGCAGTAAATTTAATTGCCATTGGATTAATTTCAGTTGTTAGTTGTGGTAGTAGCAGAGCTAAAATTAACCCAATTGCTAAACCAAAATCAGCAGAAGAAACAATTAATCATGAGCCGACATTACGTGCTTCTAATCCTAATAACTTCAAATTTGATCTAAGTAAAATTAGTCAAAAAGAAATATTATTATATGAAACATCTAATGATGAATTTTTAACAAGACAGTCAATTCTTGAAACAGACATTAGTGAAAAAGTAAAAAGGGCGGTTTTAGAACTTTTAAAAGAAAATGATAATTCTTTAACTGAAAATGATTTTATCGTTGATTTTAGCGAAAATTTTCCAGTTGACATAAGAAATAAAACAAATATTAATATTAAAGCAAAGGTTAGTGAAAAAAATAATAATAACAATAATGCCGAAATAATAATAAATATTAAAAGAAGGTTTTATACAAATGTTAAAATTATATCAATTGAATCACCAACAAAGATTATTGCTAACGATCCAACAAAAGTTACTAAAGAAGAATTAAAAACAGCATTATTGCCAGAAATTTTAAAAACATTAGAAAAATTAAATTCTGGATTTCCTAATGCTGTAAATATAAAATATATATTAATCAAAGAATTTGAAATAGAAAATCTAAATTTTCCCCTTGATTTATCTTCTGAAAAAATATTAACAAAGTTTAATATTAGTTTTAAATTTATAAGTGGTGTAATACCAGTTTTAATGTTTGCTCCAAACATAATTTTAAATAATTTTAAATTACCGATGGCATTAAAAAATTAGTTAAATATAAAGAAGGATTGTAAATTTTGATTTCTTTTTATTACTTTGATTAGTAGCAAATTTTTTAGTTGGATTTTTTTATATCTTAGAGAGGAACTTATTTAAATAAAAGTGGTTAGTTAAGAGTATAAAAAATTAAAAATCTTAAAATGATAAATTAATAATGATTAAATTTAATTATGTAATAATGTCTAGAAAAAAAAGAATTTTTCACTTTATTTTATATTAAAATAAAAATGTTTTTAAAATATTAAATTAATTGGTAAGGAAAGAAGGAATGTTAAGGTGAAAAAAATATTAATTATTGGTTTAGGAATTGTTAATTTTTAACTTACAAAGAAGTTATTTAAGTTATGAAAAAAATATTATCAATTTTAGGAATGACTAATTTTATAGTAATATGAACAAGTTTAATTATTTCTTGTGGTGATAAATTAACAAAACCAATAGAACAATCAAAACCAATAGAACAACCAAAACCAATAGAACAACCAAAACCAATAGAACAACCAAAACCAATAGAACAACCAAAACCAACTAATGACTCACTGACTAATATTAAAATTAAGATAAATAACATATTTGTAAAAAATCCATCTAATGTTACTCAAGAAGAATTAAATAAAATATTACTACCGGAAATTACAAAAAAAATTAAAGAAATTGATAATGCAATAAATGAAAATGATATAACTTTTATTTTTAAAGATGTCTTTTGAAATGAAAATCATATAAATCTAAAAGAAAAAAAGGACATTAAAATTGATCTTTTGGTTTTAACAAAAGATAAAATGAATATAAATTTATACAAAAATATAACTATTAGTCTTCCAATTGCAGAAAAAATATAAAGAAAATAAATTAAGGGGAAATTAATTTATAGATTTTTGAATGCAATCATCGTGATTTCCTAAGTTTCTAATATGCAAGTATCAGCGACATATTTTATAATTTGTCGTTTCTTTTAAAATTAAAAATCGTTTTTATCACAAGAATTGCAGATTCCAACTGTATGGTTTTAATCAATTGCACACTAAACATTATTTTTTATCTCCCCAAAAATTTATTTTTAATATCCTGAATTGTAAATATAAATGGGACAGTTTTTTAAAATAATTGTATTAAATCTATTGGTCTTTTATAAGATAATGATTTTCTGGGTGTAGAATTAATTTGAAATGCTATAGAATTTAAGTCTTTTTGTTTATATGAAGATAAATCAGTAGATTTTGGTAAATATCTTCTTAAAATACCATTATTGTTCTCATTTAAACCTCTTTGACAAGGTTTGCCGGCATCTGCAAAATAAATTTTAACATTACAATTTTTTTCAATTAATTTTCATTTACTAAATTCTTTACCACGATCAAAAGTAATAGTTTTAATTGTTCCTGGTATTAATTTTGAAATAAATTTTATTATACTTTGTGTAATACTTTCTGCTTTATGATTTTTAGTTTTCAAAGGAATTGTGGTTTTTGATCATATATCAGCTAAAGTAATAATAGAACTTTTATGATCTTTACCAACGATAGTATCTCCCTCTAAATGGCCAAATTCTTGTATATTTTTAATATTTGGAATGATTAAATTTCTTTCATGAATAGATTTACAATTATTAATTCTGCCCCTAGTTTCTTTTTGTTTATGAGGTTTATTTTTGCCTTTTCTCAATAAATTTTTTTCATCAAAACCCATTCGATTTGTTTTAAACATGTTATATAAAGTTTTTGTTGAAATATTTTTTATTTTATTTTTCTTTAAAAAATCAGCAATTATATCAAGAGCATAATTTTTAGTAATTAACAAATGATTGATAGTATTAATTTCTGTTAAAGTTAAAATTATTAATTTTCTACCTGCATTTTGTTTATTTTTTTGAACTTGATTCAATATTTCTAATGGTAATAAGTTTTGATTTAATAATTTACAAACTCTGTGTACAGTTGATTTACTATAATCAATTGCTTTTGCTATTTTACGAATAGAAAATCCATAACTTTTATATTCTTTTATTGCTATTATTGATTCAATAGTCAGATACTTATACATTGTGCTAATTCCTTTCTTTTCTTAATTATAGAATTAACACAATTTGTTTTTTATATAAGTGTCCTTTTTAATTTTACATTTCAGGAATGAATGTGCTGTGCGGTCGCGTTTACTTATCTTAGGTATTTTTAAAAAAAGAAAAAATAATCATTTACTATAAATTATTTCAATATGCAAATTAAGTATATATTTCTTATGTATGATTTTTTTTGTAAAAAATTATTTTAATGTTGTTTTTATAAGCATTTTAGTGAGTTTTTATAACCTTTTATTAAGATTATGTTTGTTAATATTAAATATTTTGTTTTATTACTTATTTTTTAGATAAAATGATAATTAAATTGTGATTACTTTTTTTTCAAAATTATTTAAACCTTTTCCTACCTAACAAAACTTTACGCGTCCTGCTGTGCCATCATTGGGAATTATTAAATCAACAGTACCAATATCTGGTACTATTGCTCGACACCCTTTATTTTCATAATTCTCATTAACATTAAAAGAAAACTGCAAATTGTCAAATTTATGAATGCCATAAAGTTTTGTTAAATTACCACCAGCATCGTTATTTTTACCTTTTAAAATAGTTAAATAAAATGTTAAAACATAAGAATTGCCTAATTCAGGATGCATTAAAGGAACAAAATAAAGTGTAAAATCTGGTAAAAATATAATCTGATTATACCGTAAACTGGAATCATTATTATTAAAATAACTAACAGTAGTACGATGATTTTCACTAATTAATTGGGGATTATTAATCTAATATCACTCCTTTCACAATTTAATTAACAAAATAACGAATTAATTCCTTTTTAAAAATAAAAAATCACTCTTTATTTAAAGAGTGATGATAAAATTCATTTTTCTTTAATCGGTTTTAAAGATTGATAACTTAAAACTCCGCGCTCGCTTAGATATTCATAATAAAATGGAATTAGAACATATAAATCATCTTGATTAATCTTTCATTGTTCAAATTCTGGTTCATGATTTAATTCATATAGTGCTTGTAAAAGTGAAATTGGAAATATTTGTTGTTCGTTTTTAAAACAACCACGACAAACAAACCCACCAGCTGATCAATTTATTGTTTTAATATTCTTATTACTTTTACAAATGCTACAATGGTTTAGTTGCAATTGTAATCCTAAAAGTTTTAACACTTTAAAAGTTAAAAAACAGAAAAGTTTTTTAACTTCATTTTTATCACTATTAATAGTTTGTAAAATAACTAATAATTCATTAAAAATAATATTAGTATCCTCACTAAGTTCACTATAAAGTTTAACTAAATAATTAGTGACCATTAAGCGTTCATAGTTACTATGAATATTAGGGAATGTTTCAAGAATAACTCCGGTTTTTAAGCGATGCATTTTATTTTTACTATAAGCAAAAAATAATTCAAATTCACAATAATTAAATAATTGTAAAAATGCTTGATTTTTAGAAGTGATTTTTCGTACCCCCGGACAATAAATAGCAATAATGTCATTAATAGTATAAATATTAACAATGGCATCAACCAATTGATAATCTTGTTTATTAACAATTATTCCCGAAATTTTTGTTGTCAATGCACTTTATTTCCTTTATTTTTTACCATAACCTAATTTTGCTAATATGTTAGGACTATCTCTTCATTTTTTTATTACTTTAACGAATAATTCTAAATAAAATTGGGTTGCAAAAATTTCTTCTAATTCAATTCTTGCTTGCGAACCAATATTTTTAATCATTTTACCACCATTACCAATTAAAATTCCTTTTTGCGAATCTCTTTCAACAACAATAGTAGCGATTACACGAATAATTTTTTTTGTTCTTTCTTTTTTAAATTCCTCAATTAAAATTGCAACACCGTGTGGTACTTCTTGATGAGTTAATAAGAGAATTTTCTCACGAATAATTTCTTTAACAAAAAAATCTTCTTGTTGATCTTGAAACATATTTTTAGGAAAATACTGCGGTCCAAGCGGTAATGTCATCATCAGCTTATTTAATAAAAAACTAATATTAATATTTTTTAAACAACTAATACCAATAATTTCTTGAACATTAAATCGTTCATTTCATAATTTAATTTTTTGCTCTAATTGCTCAGAAGTAATTAAATCAATTTTTGTCAATCCTAAAAAAATTGGTACCTCTCGTTCCTGCAAAGACTTATATATATATTGATGTGTTAATGAAATTTCTTCATAACTATTAACTAATCATAAAATACCTTCAACACCTTTAGTACTTTGCATTGCCACCCGATTTAAACTTTTTCCTAATTCATTAGTAGACTTATGAATTCCTGGACTATCAATAAAAATTATTTGATAATCATCGGTAGTCAAAATTCCTTGAATTCGATTTCTTGTTGTTTGCGGTTTATTACTAATAATAGCAATTTTTTTTAACATTAAAGTATTTAATAAAGTAGATTTACCAACATTTGGTTCACCAACAATGGCAATAAAACCAGAACGAAAATTATTATTCATATCATTTTCACCATTTAATCGCAACGCCAATAAATATTAAGGGTAAAGCACTAGAAACTAAAATATTAATAATAAAATTTGTGTTGGATAAGATACTATTGTTAGCAATATTATTCATTAATAAACTACTTGGATATTTAAAAATTGATAAATAACTAAAAATCTTAAAAATTAAATTCTTATCAAAATTTAAATTTGATAAAAATACGCCACTAAAAAGCATCATTGGTAAAAATAAAGCATTAGAAATTAACATATGTTGTTTTTGAGTTTTAAAAAATGTTGCTAATAAGACTCCAAAACTAATACTAATAATAATAGAAAATATTAAATAACCAATAACTGGTAAATTAATAAAACTTAAAAGTTCACTAATATTAAATTGACGCCCAAAAATAATGATAGTTCAAAATAATGTTATTAAAATTGTAAATAAACTTAAAATACAACCAAATAAAATAACAGTTAAGAAAAAAGTTCTGGGTTTCATATTAATTGATCCAAAATGTTTAATAATTATTGAATTACGAAATTCAACAATTGTTCCTGAAATAATTTGAAACCCAATAATCATTACTTGAATCATTAATGCCCCCGCAATCATATTTTTTATTTTGCTTAATAAAAATTCATTATCAACATTAGGTAATTCACTGGAAAAAACAATGAAATCAATTATTAATATCATTAAAGGAAAAAAAATTAAATAACTAATGGCCATATATCCGCGAGAATAATAACGAATTAAAAGTTTAAAAAAACTTTTAAATAATCTTTTTTCTGTCAGCAAGTTATTGAACATTATTTTTTTTCCTTTCATTATCAATCATTAAAGAAGAATTATTATTTTTATCTTGTTCTTTATAAAATTTAAATTTTACCTTTGTATATTCAGCAACGGTACCATATTGTTCAATAACTTCTTTAACAGTAATTTGTTCTTTAATTAAACCATTATGTAAAAAAATGATTTTTTCACAAAACTTTTCTACTTCACTCATAATATGGGTTACTAAAATCATCGTTACATTTTTCTTAACAATATTTTCTTCTAAAAATTCAAAAATATCTTCACGCACTTCAATATCTAAACCTGTTGATACTTCATCTAAAATAATTAATTGCGGTTTATGAATAACTGCTAATAAAATATTTAATCTTTGTTGTTGACCCCCAGATAAAGAATTAATTTGTTTTTTCTTAATACCATCTAGTTGATATGTTTTTAACAAATTTTCTAAATCATCATAATGATATTTAATATTAAAAGTTTCTAAGTAATATTGAATCATATCTAAAATAGTAATACCCATCGGATATTTAGAATCTTGAAACTGAATCCCAATAACTAATTCTGACTTTTTTCAAACTACTCCTGCTGTTGGCTTTCTTATTCCCGCAATAATTTCTGAAATGGTTGATTTACCACTACCATTAGCACCAATTAAACCAATTCGCTCGCCACAATAAATTTGCAAATTAATATCTTGTAAAGCTCATTTTTGACGATATTTTTTACTTAAATTTTTTATGTCAACTAATAATAAATTACTATTTGTTTCCTTCATAAAATTATGCTCCATTACTATAACTTATTTTAAACATATTTCTTTATTCTAATGTTATTTAGTTAATTGATTTAAAACGATTCGGCAATAATTGTTCATTTTTATATACACCAACTATTTCTGTTTCATTGTAAACCTGAATTGTAAATATAAATGGAACAGTTTTTTAAAATAATTGTATTAAATCTATTGGTCTTTTATAAGATAATGATTTTCTGGGTGTAGAATTAATTTGAAATGCTATAGAATTTAAGTCTTTTTGTTTATATGAAGATAAATCAGTAGATTTTGGTAAATATCTTCTTAAAATACCATTATTGTTCTCATTTAAACCTCTTTGACAAGGTTTGCCGGCATCTGCAAAATAAATTTTAACATTACAATTTTTTTCAATTAATTTTCATTTACTAAATTCTTTACCACGATCAAAAGTAATAGTTTTAATTGTTCCTGGTATTAATTTTGAAATAAATTTTATTATACTTTGTGTAATACTTTCTGCTTTATGATTTTTAGTTTTCAAAGGAATTGTGGTTTTTGATCATATATCAGCTAAAGTAATAATAGAACTTTTATGATCTTTACCAACGATAGTATCTCCCTCTAAATGGCCAAATTCTTGTATATTTTTAATATTTGGAATGATTAAATTTCTTTCATGAATAGATTTACAATTATTAATTCTGCCCCTAGTTTCTTTTTGTTTATGAGGTTTATTTTTGCCTTTTCTCAATAAATTTTTTTCATCAAAACCCATTCGATTTGTTTTAAACATGTTATATAAAGTTTTTGTTGAAATATTTTTTATTTTATTTTTCTTTAAAAAATCAGCAATTATATCAAGAGCATAATTTTTAGTAATTAACAAATGATTGATAGTATTAGGTCGCGTTTAGTTTTCTTAGGTATTGCTTTGAAAAAGTAAAACAATCAGCTAATTATATTATTTAATTACTAAACTAACCCTACCTTTCTTGTTATTGTCATTTTTATTCATTACCATTTTATCATATTATTGAATTTTTACACAATAAAAATTATTAATGGATTGGCAACCCTTTTTAGGACACTTTTTATGTAGACTGGTATTTTCTAAATTCAACGGGAGTTAAATAATTTAAACTGCCATGAATTCGAATATTGTTATATCAATTAACAAAATCAAATAGTTCGCATTTTAGTTGTGTTAAGTTTGCAAATTTTTTACCGTTAATAAATTCGGTTTTAAAGGTTTTGTAAGTTGCTTCAGCAACAGCATTATCATATGGGCATCCTTTGGAGCTTAATGATCTTTTAATTTTAAAGGTTATTAAAATTTCATCAATAATTTTATTTTTAAACTCATTACCACGATCAGTATGAAATAAAGTTATTTTATTTAATGGTCGTGTTATCTTGTGAAAAGCTTGTTGAACTAATTCAGCAGTTTTATTTGGCCCAGCACTATAGCCAATTACTTCGCGATTAAACAAGTCAATTAATAAACAAATATAATGTCATTTAGTGCCAACTTGAACATATGTTAAATCACTAACAACAACTTCATTTGGTTTTTTGTCATTAAATTGACGATTTAAAACATTATTAATTTCGTCATTATTAACTGTTTTTTTATGATTACAATATTTTAACTTGGTGTATTTAGAAACCAAATTATTTTTGATCATAATGAATCGGATTTTTCGTCGTGATAAAATGATATTTTTTCTTATTAAAACAGCTTTAATTTTACGAGCACCATAAATCTTGCGACTTTTATTAAATGCACTGATAACTTCTTGTTCATAATTATTAACATCAAACTTGGTGCATTTATTAGTTTGATAATAATATGTTGATTTTAGTAAACCTAAAATCTTACATATTTTCCTCACTGAATATTTATTTTTGTTGTTATTAATTATTGTTATTTTTTCCCGATTATCAGTGCTGCTTGCTTTAAAATGTCATTTTCCATCCGTAATTGTTGGTTTTCTTTTCGCAAGTAAATTAATTCATTTTCTTCGACAGTGCGATTATCTTTTGCTTTAAATGACCCAGAATTATTATAATTTTTAATTCAACTATAAATAGTTGGTTTTGGTAAATTATATTCTTTCCCTAAATTAATAACACTTTTGTCATTTTTGTATAGCATTACAATTTGTTTTTTAAATTCTTCAGAGTATGAGGTTTTATTTCCCATTTTTATATTCCTTCTTTCTTAATAATTTTGAAGTCTATATAATTATGGTCCAACTTATTGTAGCCTATCCAATACTTAAAGATATGAATATAATGTAATTAAGTATTATTCATCAATATTTTTTTAAAGAATTAGTGAGTTTGTTTGATTTCATTTTTCAAGACTCTTTTTGCTTTAATTTTTTGAATAGTAAAGCGGATTAATTTTTCAAATTTAATTGCAAAATATATTGCTCCGCCTCATCAAAAAACAAATATTCCTGCTAGCATAATACCACTATTAAATTTGCCAAAGAAATCAACCATCTGTTCATTCATAAAATCATTAAATTCTTTACTTGTTCCAGTTATTCATTTAGTATCGATTGCTGTTAATGCACAAATTAATAAGCTTATAAAGATGAAAATGATACTTAATACTATTTTTAATCACTGTTTTTTAAAAGAATTTTTAATTCTTAATTTTAACGGCGTTTTTTCTTTTGAATTATCTTTTTTAAATAATTTTCCTAAAAGTTTTTTCATTTTAATTCTCCTTTCATATTTTTATCGTCCTTTAATCACAATAAATAAAGCAATAAGTACACAAGTGACACCGAGAATAGTAAAGATTGGATGTTGCGAAAATGTCCGCGCCATTGGTTTAAATAGTTCTAAAATTGTTAAATTGCTAGTAATAAACTTTTGGAAATTCGCAAGGCCCTCGCTAATATAGTTTGTTAAAGTTTCAAAATGACTACCAGCTAATAGTCCAAGAACAGTTATTAAGATAAAAATAATAATTAGTTTAAACATTTTTAGTTACCTTGTTTTGTTTTTATTGGTTTTATTTGTTTTTTAGCTTTTCCTCACGCACTTAAACGCCCCTTATTTTTAACAGCATATTGGCGTTGTTTTTCTAAATTAACTTGTTGACTACCAAATCCAAGAATAATTGCCATAAGAAATTCTACAGCCAGTGTTAAAAATAAAGGAAATATCAGTTGAATATTCGTTCCCGGTACTTCTAAACTTCAAATTAAGTCAAAAACTTTATAAAGCATTTGGGCAAGAAAGTCGGCCATTTTTGCGAGATTTTCCATTTTTTATTATTCCTTTTCTTTCATTTTTCTTAAAAATTTGCTAAATTTATCCATTTTTAAGTATTCTAAGTCCTCTAAATCAATTGCGGTATCGGTATAGTATTTATCTTCATAGTCAGGATTTACTTTTGCATTCAAGTAATCTCTTAAAAACGCTAGGTAAAAAGAATTGTAAGTGTTAAGTATGGGCAGGGGAATTTTTAATTTAAAAAAATAAATATCAAGTTCAGGAATATCGCGATATTTAATGCGACGACCTTTTTTACTATTTTTAGCATCAATTAAAGTGTTTCGTCAGCGTTCATATTCTTCAATACTCGTAAAGGTACCATAGATGACTTTTAAGTAGGGCCGAAAAATATTAACGGGTTTTTTGCGAATTCCCACAATCACATTATTGGCAATATCACGAACTTTAACTCAAATATGTTTATCTCTTTGACCGCTAGCCAGCACAATATGACCGAAATGCCGTGCCAAAGCGAAATATTCTTGAATACCGGTTTCTTCATTTTTGGTATTATTTTTTTCTCAATCAGTTCCTTCTAAAAATAAATTGGTTTCATCTCATAACAGTAAGGTTTTGTCTGGTAATACCGGATAATCAAAGTCTAACAATCCCATATGGCCTAAACTTAATTTTTGGGTTTCTAGTAATGGAAATGTTGCGGCGATGTGATATTTTTTCTTTTTTAGTAATTTTGATGCGTATACTAGAAAGGCGGTTTTTCCAGTTCCTAATGAACCAATCACAATATTTAATGGTGAGTTTTTTAAGAAGTTAATCACTTTGTTAATTTGTGTTAAATTGCTGATTTTAAAAATGAAAATTAAAATACAACCCGCTAAAAATAAATAACTCACAATGTTTTTAAAATAACCGTTGTAAATGTATCAAATTGCTCCTCAATGTCATAAAATTAAAAATGAGGTGCGATTTAATTCAATAAAATGGTTATTTTTTTCTATTATTCATTTGCAAAATTTCATCTTGCACCTCACTTTATTTTTTGTTAGCGGACTGCGCCAAGTAATTTTTCAAACATTTTAAAGCAAATAAAGAATATTGCCAAAATAAATGGAAAAATGAAGATTCAGTAGTCAGCAAAGAAGTTACCGACTTGTGGCATATTAACCGCAATAATTTCTCACATTTTAGTAAACGCTGTTATAATTGCATTTCACAATTTAGTCATCGCATCACTAGCTGTTATTTTTGCTGGTGCATCGGCCAAAAAAGTTCCAATCATATAATCACCCCCTTTCTTCTTAAGGCATTCTTCATTTGTCTTTATCTAAATACTGATATGGTTTTTCAAAGTAACATTAGAATAAATCACGCCATAATCGCTGTTAATAATCAAAAAGCAATGTTTGCTATTAAAAGCCAAAGTGGCGCTTCGGTTAAATCAATTTCTTTATCACCAGTAATATGGGCCGGAATGGTTGTAATTTGAATAAATAAATCTCAGAAAGTTTGTTTAATTTGTTCTCAATTAAATTCTTTTAAGTTTATTGTCATTTTTTATCTCCCAAAAATCATTTTTATTGGTAAATACATAATTGAAATTAATGCGAAAAGAAAAGTAATGATAATAATTAATCCGGCAATAAACGCAACTTGTGCAGGCATTTTTTCTATCGGAACAAACAGTTTTAAAAACTCCATAATAATTTCTCAAAACATTATTTTCTATTCTCATTATTTTCTTTTGAATTAGGCGCTTTAACTCATTCTTCAAAACGAGCAATAAATACTTTCTCGTCTTTTGTGAAATTACCAGTATTATTTTTAATGGCATTTTTATATTTAATTCGCATTTTTATTTTGGCATAAATTTTATAAGCAAAATATGCAGATAGCATGATGCTGATAATAATAAATATTAGTCCAATTGCAATATTCATTTTTAAACTCCTTTAAAATAGTTATAATTCATATCTTTTTTGTTGTTTTCTTTTTCAGTAATGAAGAAACTTAATAATTCTTGGCCTTTAATTAACTTGGTTTCTTGCTCTTGTTGATTAATTGAAATTACTTGATATTTACTATCTTTTATTATTCCAATACAAATAGAATTTTCGTATTTTCCTTTATAAACAAATCGCTTTGGAAACCAAATGCCGATTTGTTCATTAAATCACGGAATTTTTGGTGCTTTAATAAGCATTGCGTTTTGTGTTTCTTTTAAGAGATATTTTTTAGTATTTAAGAAAATGTTTTCAATGTTTTTCATAGTAAATTACCTTTCTTATGAATAAACTAAGTTATATTAACTAAGTTGTTAGTTAACTTAGTTTATTAAACACTTATATATCGCAGATTTAAGTGTTTAACAAGCTTTGTTAGTAAATTTTGTTTTTTAATTAGATAAAGATTTTAATAATTTTAAACTTAGTATATCCCCTATATAGAAATTTCTACACTTTAACATCCGCATCCTACCCTTGGAACTAATTTAATAGCGTGTATATTTTTAGGAAATCCACCCATTCATTTTTTATTGCAAAACGAAACAAATTGCTATAGCTAATAGGGTATTATCTATCAACTGGTAAACTTCTTTCGGTTATGGCGACCACCCACAATTTATCGTGCTTTAATACATACCAACATTATTAATTCACTTGTATTTAATTTTCAAAGAACAAATTTTTAACACCTTATAAAATAAAAAGACAATCATTGCTAACTGCCTTAATACTTATTCAAATCTTTTCCTACCTAACAAAACTTTATGCGTCCATAGTATTAATTTCTGTTAAAGTTAAAATTATTAATTTTCTACCTGCATTTTGTTTATTTTTTTGAACTTGATTCAATATTTCTAATGGTAATAAGTTTTGATTTAATAATTTACAAACTCTGTGTACAGTTGATTTACTATAATCAATTGCTTTTGCTATTTTACGAATAGAAAATCCATAACTTTTATATTCTTTTATTGCTATTATTGATTCAATAGTCAGATACTTATACATTGTGCTAATTCCTTTCTTTTCTTAATTATAGAATTAACACAATTTGTTTTTTATATAAGTGTCCTTTTTAATTTTACATTTCAGGTTTGCAAACATACTACATTACTTTTTTGACTAACTAATTGAATTCTACTAGAAGCTAATTGCGTCACACTTGTTAATCCAATAGTGATACTACTTAATACTGATATAAAACTATTCATTAAGTAACCTTCCTTACAAAATATCTTTAGTAAAATATATCTCCTTCATCATTCTTAAAATTTATTTTAGCACATAAATAAAATAAAAAGATGATAATTAATTACTAATTACCATCTTTCATTTTTTTTGTTTGTTTTTGACATTGATATTGACGATACAAAAAGAATAAAAACCCTAAAACTAAACTTGTTAAAATAAATACCATCATACTAATAGCTAATCCTGACATTACCTTTTTTTCCTTTCACTTCATATTTTTTGAAATAATTGTTTAATTTCTTTATTAAAAGCTAATATAAAAGCAAGCATAACAACTACCGTTATACCAATTATACCACCAACTGCTGCAAAAATAAAGGGCTGACTAATAATGTTATTAACAAAAACTCAGAAATTCATAGTAATACTAATTATTAAAACTAACGGTGCAACAACAAACAATGTTAACTTAAATAATCTTCTTAATTTAATTCAAGAATTCTTATTATTATAATCACATATAATTTGAATTTTTTTTCAAACAAAACATACCCCAATAATTTCAATAATACCAATAATTAATTGTCATAAACCAGCAACTCACGAAGCAATGCCATCAATTAACAATGCTGAATTTTTAAATACTAAAATAAATCCTAACATCATCGCAACACCAGCAACAATTATTGTTGCTGGTAATCGTTTAACATTCAAATCTAAATGAAGTGGTGATGTTGCCCCCTCTGTTGCCATAATTAATGATGAAATTCCAGCAAAGAAAACCGTTAAAAAGAAAATAATCCCAAGAAAATTACCAAGACCATAAGTAACATTATTAATTTCTGCAAATATCTTTGGAAAAACACTAAACACTAACGAAGTTTCACCAGCACCAAATACTTCTTCAAAATTCTTATTTTCTAAAGTAGCAATGTTTCCAATACCAGCAAAAATTGTAATCGCCGCAATCATTGCTACTAAAACATCACCAAAAACAATAATAAAAGCTTGATTAGTATTATCCTGATTTTTAGGAGCATAACCAGAAAAGATAATTATTGCCGCTGTACAAATACTTAAAGTAAAAAAACCTGATCCAAAAGCACTCGTTCATGTTTTCATTTCTTTTAATTTAGCAATATTAGGTTCAAATAAATGTTGTAACCCTATTCCCGCACCAGTTAAAGTTCCCGAATATATTGCCATACAAACTAACATAATAAATAATCCTGGCATAAAAATCTTATTAGCTTTACCTATTCCTTTTTCAACACCCAAACTAACAATTCCAATAACAATACCTCAAACAACTAAATATGCTAATAAAATATATCAATTAATACCACCTAAATCAGTAAAACCAGATAACGATGTTTTATCCATTTGTAACACTTTATTAGTAAAAAAATCAGTTTCATTTAATCACGAAGGAACAAAACTAACAACCAAAGATACTAAAGTTCATGCTACTAAAATACTATAAAACGAAGCCATAACTCAAACAACAGTTGATTGCAACCAACCAAAATATCTGCCCTTTTTACCAGCAAATTCTTCAAATATTTTAATATGAGATTTCCTTCACTTATTTCCTAAATTAATTTCCAAAATTAAAATTGGCAAACCACAAACTAAAATCGCAATAAAAAATGGGATTAAAAAAGCAGCACCACCGTTGCGATACATTTGCGTTGGAAAACCTCAAATATTTCCCAAACCAACAGCACCAGCTAAGGCTGATAATATAAAACCAATATGTGTTAAACCCTTTTTTTCTTTTTCCATTAAAATATAATCTTTCTATTTTAATTATTATAATACGCTAATATTTATCTTTTGTAAATAAAAAATAACTTAAATATAATTTTATTACTTAAATTAATTAATAATTTAAAAAATATATCCCTAATATTAAGTAGACAAGCAACCCTAAATTATGTGATACAATTAAGAGACATTACTCGAAAGGAGAAATAATGACTGATAATTGTAGATTACGCTGTGTTGCCTGCCAATGTACTTGTCGTACACCGGGAGCAGAACATCAAAGTAATAATATAAATAACTGTAGTGACTGTCCGACTTGTAAACCAGAAGACAATCATGAAAGAAAGCCACCCCGTAAATTTTAAAAAATGAACCTGCATTAGGTTCATTTTTTCATTAGACTATTTTTAGACTATTTAAGATATAATATAAAATATATTTGAATTATTTTAATAATTTATTATATAATTATGTTATGAAGAGAAAACAACAAAAAGGTGGTCTAATGAATGACAATGATAAATCATCTAGCTCTATTATATAAAATCTCGCAACTTAAAGAAAAGTTATACATTGACTTATTAAGAAAATTAGAAATTAAAAATCTAATGCCTGTACATATAAATATTTTATTAGTAATTGAAAAGATCAAAGATAAACCCATTATTGTTAATGTTGCAAAAGAACTTTGCAAATCCAAAGCTGACACATCAGCCGTGATATCAACATTAGTTAAAAAGGGATATATTACTTGTAAAGTTCTTGCTAGTGACCGTCGTTCAAAACTATTAACTTTAACTCCTAAAGCACAAGAAATCATTAAAAAAGCGGCATTAATCAAAGAACAAATTGATAGCATTTTGTTAAATAAATTAAATAGTATTGAAAAAAATATGCTTCATTCTTATTTATTAACCGCAGGAAACAATTTAGAAGTAGCTTTAAAATCTGACTCTTCATTAGTTTAAAGTTAACAATATAGAAAAAACCTTGTAAAATTACAAGGTTTTTTCTAATTTCCAAAATCAAAATTATTAGGGTCAGGACCTTTTCTTGATTGTGGTAAACTATCAATTCACTTCATATGTTCATCACTAATTTTAAAATCATCAATCGCACTATTTTCAATAATTCGCGTCTTATGCATTGACTTGGGAATTATTAAACTTTGATGTTGATAAGCCCATCGTAAAAATAATTGTTGAATGGTTTTATTATATTCACGAGCAATCTGCTCACAAGTTTCTGGTAAAGAGTCATGATATTTCATTGTTCCTCAACCAATAGTTATAATATTATTTTTTTGATGATATGCTCTTAATTCTGTTTGATTTAATCCCGGATGAAACTCAATTTGATTAGCAACTGGTAACTCTTTAGCATCTTGTTTTAATTGTTCTAACTGCTCAATATTAAAATTACTAACACCAATCACACGAGCTTTTTTAGCACGATATATTTCCTCTAATACTTCTCAAGCAATTTTACGATTATTTCACGGTCAATGCATTAAAAATAAATCAACAAATTCCAAACCTAATTTTTCTAACGAGCTATCAATCTCTTGTAAATACTGTTCTTTTGTTAATTCATTACCTCAAAGTTTAGTCGTAACAAAAATTTCACTGCGAGAAATCTTACTTTCTTTAATTGCTTGCCCAACGATTTCTTCATTCCCATAAATTTTAGCCGTATCAATATGACGATAACCCTGATTTAAAGCTTCTAAAATCGCTTCCTTACCTAATTCATTATTTTCAATTTTATATGTTCCAAAACCCATAACTGGCATCATAATACCATTATGTAATTTAACTTTTTCATCTAAAATAGTCCTTTTTTTCATAAAAAACCCCTTTATAAATATTTATTTACTATATTTCATTTTATGGCGGAGAGTACGGGATTCGAACCCGTGGAATCCTTTGGGATTCATCACCTTTCCAAGATGACTGTTTAAACCACTCACACAACTCTCCAATGGTGCTGGTTAAGAGAATTGAACTCTTGATCTCACCCTTACCATGGGTGTGCTCTACCCGACTGAGCTAAACCAGCAATTGATATTTCCTTCTCCATTATAACTTGTTTGCGACATTAAATAAATGATAATAAAATCTCATCTAAATTTTCTCACTCATCTTGATAACAAAAAAGAAAATTATTTTTAATATTTAGTTTCTTTTTTACTATTAGTTTATTAATCGCATTTTGAAAATATTCATAAGCTACTTGATTTTGCTTTATTCGCAAATCAACGCCTTCAATTAGTCCTAATCCCATAATAAAAATTTCTCCATAATATTCTTGTTTTGTAATTTTAGTAATTGTTTGTCGCCATAGTGGATATTCATTAGTATTTTGGCAAATAACTATTTGTGAATTTTTATGAAAAGAACTAGCCCCCATACCAACACCTAAATAATTTTGTAAAGTTCAATAACTATATTGATGTTGTGATTTAATGCCTTTATTAGTAATAAAATTATTTTTCTCATAAGGTAAATAACCATTTTCTTTTAAAATATTTTTTAATCATTGATATGTAATTACAACACAATTATTATCGGCTTCATAATAACTAATATGACCAACAGGTAATTTTCTTAAAATCTTTAAATCATTTTCAATAACAGCTTTAGAATATCCTTTTAAATTATAAAATAAATCAATTGCTTGATTTTTAAAACCACTAACTAATGCTTTATTAATTTGCTTAACATAATTGACATTATCACAATAATTATTTTGTAATAATACCGCCTGACTAAACGAAATTACTTTTCATATTAACCGATTAACACCATAACTATTTCATAACAAAAATAATTCATCAGTATTATTACAATGTAATTCTAAATTATATTCAATAATATTCCTTGCTAATGGTTGTAATATATTTAAAATTCGCTGTCATTGTTCAAAATCAAGGTCACGAGAACAATTAACAGCAATATATATTGTTTGTAACTGCTGTAAATTTTCTCGCTCAGAAATTATTTCTTGTTCAATATTATCAATAATAACATTAAAATCTTGTTTAACAATTAATTTTTGATTAATATTTTGCAAGTGATAATTTCCATCATTACTAATAAAAAGATTTACAAATAAATGAAAATACATTTTAACTTGAAGTAACCTTAATTTTTTTTCGTCGCAATATTCAAATCGGAATCGCAATAACAAAAAACATAATCGCAATAATTGTTAATCAAGTTCATAAACAGCGACGATTTATTATTCGCTTTAATTCATACATTTCATAAGGATTAATAATTTCATAACCATAAAAACCAATAATATTAGCTTTTCTTTTACGAACAAAAATAATATTTAATACTTGTAAAAAAAATAAGGCAAATAATATTCCTATTAAAATAATAATTTCTGTTGTTAAATCTCTAATCGTCATATCTAAAATTAAAAACCCAAAAAGTTTTGGCTGTGTTGCACCTGATAATCCATAAAGAATAGCAATAATTGCAGCACCAATAATATACAAAGGAAAAGCTACTCAATTAATAATAATACTACGAATATGCATTTTTCGATAATTAGCAATAATGAAATTAGGAATAACATTATTTCCTAATTTAGCTTTTTTTAAATATCCTTCCACTTCTTTTTTAATTTTAATTCAATCAAACAAAGAAATAAAAAATAAACCTAATGACACAATACATAACGGTATCATCAAAGTTGGATGCGGAATTAAATTTTCATTGTCAATAACAATATTTTGTTGCTTTAAAAATCACAAAATTAATGGTATTGAAGAAGCGATTATTCCTAAAAAACCAATAATCATTGTTAAAACCAAACGATATTTTTCACTACGAACCTCATTAGCAATTTCTTTAGGAATAGTTTTTAAACTTAACGAACGATACGGTATCTCTTGTCCTCGTGGTTCATCATATGATAAATATGGTTCTTGATATGCTTTTTGATATAAAGTTGGACTATAATCATTATGATTATCCTCTAAAAAATCATTAGGTGATGAATCTAAAATTGGTTGTTGTGGTTGTGGATATTGATAAGAAGTTATTGTTGGCGAATTTTGTTGGTATGGCGTACCACCAAATTCACGATTATAACCATTTTTAGGACTATAAACTCTTGCTTTTGGTAAACTATAATTTTCTTCATAATATGGTGGTGGTTCTTTATTAATACCAGAATTAAAATATTTTTTATCATCAACTGTAAACTCATAACGATTAATTACGCGGGGAACATCATTTTGTTTTTGTTTTCTTTCATAAGGAAAATACGGATCAAGTTGCTCTGCCTTTAATTTATTATCATTAAATCGTTTTTGTTCTGCTTTATTAAAAAACTTATCCATTATTTTTTCTTTTCATGACATATCTATTGCCTACCTTATAAAAATATAACTATTTATTTTTTAATGCTTGCCCCATTTTAATTATTTCTGATTCAATATTATAAATTAATTTTTCATTTTTAAATTTTTCTCAAGCTGAATTTTTCAAGTTACGATTGCGATAATTAATAACCAATAAAATCACACTAATAATTGCAATAAATACTACTCCAATAATAATACAAGAAATAATTAAATATTGAATTGCTAAATTTTGTCCTAAAATATTAATATAATCTTTTTCATTAGTTAGAAATCCTTGCAAAATAATTACCTTCTTTATGATTATCTTTAAATTACATAGTAATTATATCGTAATCATTACATTTTTTAAATAATTAATAATCTTATCAAAACAATTTATGTATAATTTTTAATATGATAATTTAATTTTTGAACTTGTGCCTTACTATTTGTAACTGTATAAACTAATGTTCCATCTTTTCCTGTTCAAGAAAAATCACAACCAACAGTTTTTAAATTAGCCATTACTTCTGCTGTTGGATAAATATGACTTTTATTATCAACATATTCTAATCCATAAGTATCAGGATTAACACCCGAAGCAAAGCAAGTTTTAGGTTTAATCTTATTTAAAAATGACAATGAACTTGATGTTTTACTACCATGATGGGCTACTTGTAAAAAATTAACTTCTGAAAGCAAATTCTTTTTTAATAACTCTTGTTCTACTTTCTTTTCGGTATCGCCTGTTAATAAAAACCGCTGATTTTGATAAACAAAAGATAATACTAAGCTTTGATTATTTTCATCTTTACTTGAATTGCTATTAATAAAGTCCTGAATTTTATAAGTTAAATTATCAAATGATAAACCTAAGATATTATAACTTGGCTTAACATCTTGCACAATAATTTTTAAATCTGCTCATTGTTTTGGTCATTTTTTGCTGGCTTTGCCTTGATAGCGTTCAAAAAATGAACGACTACCATAAATATTTTTAACATTAACCGTATTAACAATCGTTTCTAAATTACTTGTATGGTCAGTATGATCGTGAGAAATAAAAATTGCATCTAATTGATTAATTTCTAGGTTTTTTAAATAATTAGCAACAAAATTATTTTTTGCATATTTATTTTTTCATCAATCTTGCGGATTACCGCCAATACCCGTATCAAACATTATTGCCCGATTTTTTATATTGCGAATTCGTAATAATCGTTGATAAACCATTACCAACTGCTAACATATGATATTGTAATTGTGGATTATTAAGTAAAAAATCACTAATTTTACTACAAGATACTACTAAAAAAATATTACTAACTACTAAACTAACTTTAAATAAATTATTTCTCGTCATAACTATCATTCCTTATTTTGGCAACATTTTTTCTAATTCATCAAATTCTTGTAATTTTAATTATAAAAATTTTTTAAATAAAATGCCTCCAATCAAAGTTATTGTATATACATTTATTCTATCAAAAACTTTACAGTAATGTAATCTTCTTGTACACAATCAATGTATTTTCCCAAACCAATAAAATTATAAAGTTTTAAATATAAATTTGGTAAATTGTGATTAATTTTATTATCTAAAAATAAAAATTTAGCAATTTTTAAATTTTGTAAATCATTCACTAGTTTACTTTGCATTGTTTTATCCTCAGGAATTGACCACCAATATTCTTTACTTGTAGCATTATATTTCGTTTTCTTACCATATTTACTACCAGCAACATCAGCAAAAATAACTGCTTTTGTTTGATCAAAAGTTAAATGTCCCGCTTGAAAAGCAATAATTCTTAATTCACCTAATTGTTTAATAAAATTTACGCGACGAATTGCACATAAGGCTTGACGAACAGTAAATATTGATTCATAAGCTAACAATGGATACAACAAAAAATTATGTTCATTAACTAATAAGGTTTCATTTTCTAATTTATATTTTAATATCATTACTAGTTCATTAACAACTAATTTATTATGATTAATAAATTCTGCTACTAAATCATCAATTGCTAAATAATTAGGAAACACTTTTAAAAAGGCTTTCATACTAGTTACTTCATATAAAAGCGAACAAATTAATAAATTATCATATTCATAATTAATTGCTTCATTATTAATGTTTTTTAACAATCGCTGATAAAAATAATTTATTAAATGATAATCATTAAGAAATAAAAATTGCTTTAAAAGATTTTTATTACGATTAGAATTATTAATACCATTTGCATAAACTTTAATATCTTGACCAATTTTTAAATAAAAATCATTTAAAAAATTATAAAATTCCCATAAGGTTAATTCATAATCTTGTAAAACTTTAACTAAACCATCAACACCATAAATCCGATAATAATGTTTAATAACTAAATGGATGCGTTTTTTATTTTCATATCATTTTTGTAAGTTTGCCAAAATAACTTTTTGACTACGTTTCTCTAAAGTAATCGTACACCCATAGGGTAAACCACTATTACCACCTAAAAATGCTTTATTCCTTTCTAAATGAGAATTATAAAGATTTTTAATTCCCACAGTAATATCATATTTTTTATCAACATTAGCAATTAAATCATAAACTTCTAACTTATTTTTACTGTCAGTTTTTCTTAAACCACGACCTAATTGTTGTAAATAAATAGTTTTTGAACTTGTTGGTCGTAACATTATAATTGTATCAATTTGCGGAACATCAATGCCTTCATTAAACATATTAACAACACATAAATAATTAATTTTACCCTTTTTAAAATTATTAATAATTGTTGTTCGCTCTTGAGATACTTCATTAGTTAAATAAGCAGCCTGTAACCCTTCCTTTTGAAGAAAATTAGCAACAATTTTAGCATGCGTTGTTGTGATACAAAATACTAAACAAAATGGTTGAGCATAAATACCAATATAATTATTTATCACACTAAATAATAATTTATTGCGTTCACTAGTATTCAACTTCTTAAACAATTCAACATCATTATTTAAATCAATACCTTCAAGATTACTACTAATATCATCAATACAATAATAGTCAAATGGCGATAATAAGCGTTGATTAATAGCATCTCATAATCGTAATTCATATGCAAATTCATTATCAAAATACGGCGTAATTAACTTATTATCTTCCCTTTCGGGAGTTGCTGTTAAACCAATAACTTGTTTTGATTGAAAATAATTAAAAATCGTTACAAATGATTTAGCAGCAATATGATGGGCTTCATCAAAAATAATAACATCAAACTGATCCGGTAAAAACTTTTTTAAATTACGATAAACTGATTGCACAGTAGCAAATAAATAATTAGTATTATCTAATGTTTGATTTTCATAAAAAACACAACCAAACTTATTATCTTGTAAAACATTACGAAAAGTTAATATTGCTTGATCAATAATTTCTCGTTGATGAGCTAAAAATAATAATCGGGGGCGAAAATTATTATTTTCTTTAATTTGATTTAAATAATCAAAAGCACTAATAATAGTTTTCCCAGTTCCCGTAGCCATAATAATTAAATGCTTAGTTTTATTAATCTTGCGACGATATTGTAAACGATTAACAATTTTTTGCTGAAAATCATACATTGAATATTTTCTTGTTATCGTTCCCTCACTTTGTGCTTTAATATGTAAACGATTATTATCAATTCTTGTTAGTAATATCTCACGCTCATTAGCATTATTAAAATTAACAAGATTATCATTTCAAATTTTTTCATATTCACGAAAGAGATGATAATATAAATTAGGATTACTAAACTCACTAATTTTAATATTTCATTCTCTTCCACGCATCATTCCCTTATAAGTTAAATTAGAAGAGCCGACAATTGCTGTTGAAAAACCTGATTTTCTTTTAAAAATTGCTGCTTTAATATGAATTCTTTCGCTACGCTTTTCAGTATTATCTTCTACCCTAATTAAAATATTATTATAACTATTAACTAAGTTTTCTAATTCATATAAATTAACAAATAAAGCAATATCATCAAAAGTTGTCGTAATAAAATTAATCTTAATATTATGTTGTTGAGCATACAAAAAAGAATTTCTAATTTTATTAATCATTCCCTTAGAAATAAAAGGATAAATAAAATAAACACTATCAGCAGTTTTAATTTCTTTATTAATTTCATTAATTAATTCTTGTTCATTTTCATTAGTAAATAAGTGATTATCAATTAATCGAATGTCTTGATGATAACTAACTTTTTCTTGCAAATCATTACCTATTTGTAATAAAACATTATTAGATAATTGTGATTGTTCACTATAAATACCAATAATTTGATTTAAAAATTTTAACTTATCATCAACTGTTTTATGTTCTTGCAATTTAATACTTAAAATATTATTAAATTGCTTCAATAAATATTTATCAATGTCTTTAATAGCATTTTTTTCATCATTAAGATTTTTAACAATATAATCTTCATTAATTGTTTCACCTAATTTTAATAATAAATCATAATAACCTTTTTCTTTCATTTATAAATCACTCTTTATTTCCTTGTTGTAATAAGATTATATACCGCCTTAATTAAAAATTTGTTATTTTATTTGTAAATGCTGAATTATACTTGTAAGTGCAAGTAAATAAAATTGCAAAAAATTTCATATAAAAATTTCATGATGCTAAGTTTATTTTAGAAAAAGTAAATTTAAGGAGTTTTTATATGGGATACAAACATCTTGGCATAGATGAAAGAATTTATATTGAGAATCAATTGAAATTTAAAGTAAAAATTAGTGAAATAGCTAAAAATCTTAATCGAAGTATTAGTACTATTAATCGAGAAGTTAATAGAAATAAAGATAATAATCATTATTTTTCATTAATTGCACAAAATAAAGCAGAAAATAGAAAACAATTACATGTTTATTTTCATAAATTTAAAAATAGAGAATTAGTAAAATATGTACAACAAAAATTATTATTAGGTTGATCGCCTGAACAAATTTATGGCAGAATTAAAAATTTTCATCAAGAATGAATTATTAGTTTTAAAACAATTTACAATTGAATTTATTCTGGATTACTTGAAAAGGTTACTAGTAAAAATTTAAGAAGAAAAGGTAAGAAACGAAAATCTCAAGAAAATCGGGGTAAATTTAATGGTAAATCCATTAAAGAACGAAATGTTAATAATCGTATAACTCTTGGCCATTGAGAAGGTGATACTGTAGTATCATCACGAGGTAAAAGTAAATCATGTTTAATAACTTTAGTTGAAAGAACATCAAGATTTACTTTAGCAATATTAGTTGAAAATAGAACTACTAAAGTTATTAACAAAAATATTAGTCATTATTTATCAATTCTTCCAAATAATCTTGTTAAGACTATAACATTTGATAGGGGTAAAGAATTTGCTAATTGACAACAACTTGAAAAAAATTTAAATGTGAAAATTTATTTTGCTGATGCATATTCACCTTGACAAAGAGGTACTAATGAAAATACTAATGGTTTAATTAGAGAAAAATTTCCTAAAAAATTTAATTTTTCAAACACTACTAAAAATGCAGTTCATAAATTTATATTGTCTTTAAACCAAAGACCAAGAAAAATACTAAATTATCTTTCGCCAATCGAATATTTGGTTAGAAAAATAATTTAGTTGCACTTAACTTTACAATTTGGCAAAATAAAATAAATAACATTAACAAAACAAAATACGATGTGGTTAATGAAATTTATTAACCACATCGTATAAAAATTTTATTTTAATAATTAATTTTGAGTAATAACTTCAAACATAATAACTACACCCCTTTCTTGACAAAACAAAGTTTACACAAGTTAAATTTCTTTGTATTTTCAAAAGAAATCTGATAACTTTCCGAATTAATAAACATTCGTTTTCCTAATGTTTCTATTCCTTTAGCATTAGCAAAATATCTTAAAATCTCATTTACTTGAATAGAACTAACTAAACTATTTAAAGGACCATAACTTGGTGATTTAAAATTTGAATTTCAAAATTTAAGAGTTGGTTTTTTATCTTGGGGAACAATACAGTTTCAACATTTAGTTACTTCGGGAACTATTAACGGTCCAACAATCCCATACTTATTAACATACCCCGCAATACTATAAGGAATTTTATATTTAGTTGCGATTTCATTTAACCTGAAATGTAAAATTAAAAAGGACACTTATATAAAAAACAAATTGTGTTAATTCTATAATTAAGAAAAGAAAGGAATTAGCACAATGTATAAGTATCTGACTATTGAATCAATAATAGCAATAAAAGAATATAAAAGTTATGGATTTTCTATTCGTAAAATAGCAAAAGCAATTGATTATAGTAAATCAACTGTACACAGAGTTTGTAAATTATTAAATCAAAACTTATTACCATTAGAAATATTGAATCAAGTTCAAAAAAATAAACAAAATGCAGGTAGAAAATTAATAATTTTAACTTTAACAGAAATTAATACTATCAATCATTTGTTAATTACTAAAAATTATGCTCTTGATATAATTGCTGATTTTTTAAAGAAAAATAAAATAAAAAATATTTCAACAAAAACTTTATATAACATGTTTAAAACAAATCGAATGGGTTTTGATGAAAAAAATTTATTGAGAAAAGGCAAAAATAAACCTCATAAACAAAAAGAAACTAGGGGCAGAATTAATAATTGTAAATCTATTCATGAAAGAAATTTAATCATTCCAAATATTAAAAATATACAAGAATTTGGCCATTTAGAGGGAGATACTATCTTTGGTAAAGATCATAAAAGTTCTATTATTACTTTAGCTGATATATGATCAAAAACCACAATTCCTTTGAAAACTAAAAATCATAAAGCAGAAAGTATTACACAAAGTATAATAAAATTTATTTCAAAATTAATACCAGGAACAATTAAAACTATTACTTTTGATCGTGGTAAAGAATTTAGTAAATGAAAATTAATTGAAAAAAATTGTAATGTTAAAATTTATTTTGCAGATGCCGGAAAACCTTGTCAAAGAGGTTTAAATGAGAACAATAATGGTATTTTAAGAAAATATTTACCAAAATCTACTGATTTATCTTCATATAAACAAAAAGACTTAAATTCTATAGCATTTCAAATTAATTCTACACCCAGAAAATCATTATCTTATAAAAGACCAATAGATTTAATACAATTATTTTAAAAAACTGTCCCATTTATATTTACAATTCAGGTTAAATAATAAACTAAAAAACTAGAATCAGCAGAAACAATAATAAAATTACTATCATTTATTTTCAAAGCAATTTCTTCATAATTATCTTTAGAAATTTTAAAATCAAGATGCTCAATTTCACAATTATGATTTCGTTTTAGTAACTGTTTTTTAAGCACTTTACCTTTTTTTTGACCAACTTCTTTTTCTGAAAATATATATTGTCTAGTTAAATTTGATAATTCAACAATGTCATCATCTACCAAATATATTTTTTTAATACCCGCAACTGTTAATAAAAGAGCAATGTTAGTACCAATACCACCCGCACCAACTAAGGTTATTGTTTTTGAATTTAAAAAATTAAAATTATTATTACCAATCATTTCAAAATATAAATTATGGCGCGAATAGCGGTCTTGCATATCAATTAATTCATCCGATAAAATAATTTTATTTCGTAATAAAAATGAAATAAAATTATTAATATGACGATGCGATTTTTTATTATTTGCAATCCTGAATTGTAAATATAAATGGGACAGTTTTTTAAAATAATTGTATTAAATCTATTGGTCTTTTATAAGATAATGATTTTCTGGGTGTAGAATTAATTTGAAATGCTATAGAATTTAAGTCTTTTTGTTTATATGAAGATAAATCAGTAGATTTTGGTAAATATCTTCTTAAAATACCATTATTGTTCTCATTTAAACCTCTTTGACAAGGTTTGCCGGCATCTGCAAAATAAAATTTAACATTACAATTTTTTTCAATTAATTTTCATTTACTAAATTCTTTACCACGATCAAAAGTAATAGTTTTAATTGTTCCTGGTATTAATTTTGAAATAAATTTTATTATACTTTGTGTAATACTTTCTGCTTTATGATTTTTAGTTTTCAAAGGAATTGTGGTTTTTGATCATATATCAGCTAAAGTAATAATAGAACTTTTATGATCTTTACCAACGATAGTATCTCCCTCTAAATGGCCAAATTCTTGTATATTTTTAATATTTGGAATGATTAAATTTCTTTCATGAATAGATTTACAATTATTAATTCTGCCCCTAGTTTCTTTTTGTTTATGAGGTTTATTTTTGCCTTTTCTCAATAAATTTTTTTCATCAAAACCCATTCGATTTGTTTTAAACATGTTATATAAAGTTTTTGTTGAAATATTTTTTATTTTATTTTTCTTTAAAAAATCAGCAATTATATCAAGAGCATAATTTTTAGTAATTAACAAATGATTGATAGTATTAATTTCTGTTAAAGTTAAAATTATTAATTTTCTACCTGCATTTTGTTTATTTTTTTGAACTTGATTCAATATTTCTAATGGTAATAAGTTTTGATTTAATAATTTACAAACTCTGTGTACAGTTGATTTACTATAATCAATTGCTTTTGCTATTTTACGAATAGAAAATCCATAACTTTTATATTCTTTTATTGCTATTATTGATTCAATAGTCAGATACTTATACATTGTGCTAATTCCTTTCTTTTCTTAATTATAGAATTAACACAATTTGTTTTTTATATAAGTGTCCTTTTTAATTTTACATTTCAGGACTAATAATTCATTCTTGATGAAAATTTTTAATTCTGCCATAAATTTGTTCATGCGATCAACCTAATAATAATTTTTGTTGTACATATTTTACTAATTCTCTATTTTTAAATTTATGAAAATAAACATGTAATTGTTTTCTATTTTCTGCTTTATTTTGTGCAATTAATGAAAAATAATGATTATTATCTTTATTTCTATATAACTTCTCGATTAATAGTACTAATACTTCGATTAAGATTTTTAGCTATTTCACTAATTTTTACTTTAAATTTCAATTGATTCTCAATATAAATTCTTTCATCTATGCCAAGATGTTTGTATCCCATATAAAAACTCCTTAAATTTACTTTTTCTAAAATAAACTTAGCATCATGAAATTTTTATATGAAATCTTTTGCAATTTTATTTACTTGCACTTACAAGTATAATTCAGCTTATTTACTAAACGATAAAGTTAAATAAAAAAATTACAGTAATTACTGTAATTTTTCAAATATTTTTAATAATTTTTTAATAATTTTTTAATAATTTTTTAATAATTATTAACTATTTGTATTAACTTTTTCTTTTAAAGTTGTTGAAGGACTAAAACTGACAACAGTTCTCGCAGGAATAGCGATTTTTTCTCCTGTTTGCGGATTTCTTCCTTCCCGAGCTTTTCTTTCTTTAGTTTTAAAAATACCAAAACCTGAAATAGGTGTTCTCTCAGCACTCTGAATTTCTTCGGTTAAAATATTAATAATACTATCAAAAATATCGTTAGCTTTGCTTTTTGTAATCCCATATTTTTTATACTCTTCGACGATAAAATCAGCTACTTTGTCTTTAATTGATGGTTTTTTCATTTTTAAACTTCCCTTCTTATGAAATTATAGTTTAAGAATAATATAAAAAATTAAATTTGGCAAGAAAAAAATTACTAATTTTAACTTAAAGCCGTTTTTAATTCTTCTTTGGACTTATAACCATTTAAAGTTCTTTTTAATTGACCATCATCAAAAATTAATAATGTCGGAATTGAATTGATATTAAATCTTTGTGCCAATTCTTGTGATTCATCAATATCAACTTTAACAAAAGAAACTTCTTTCATTTCATCAGATAATTGTTCAAAAATTGGTGCTAACATTTTACAAGGTCCACATCAATCCGCATAAAAATCAATAATAACTTTACCAGTTTTAATAGCTTCATCAAACTTACTTATATCTGTTTTAATAACCATTTTAAATTCTCCTTTCATTCTTTATTATTTTAACATACCTGAAATGTAAAATTAAAAAGGACACTTATATAAAAAACAAATTGTGTTAATTCTATAATTAAGAAAAGAAAGGAATTAGCACAATGTATAAGTATCTGACTATTGAATCAATAATAGCAATAAAAGAATATAAAAGTTATGGATTTTCTATTCGTAAAATAGCAAAAGCAATTGATTATAGTAAATCAACTGTACACAGAGTTTGTAAATTATTAAATCAAAACTTATTACCATTAGAAATATTGAATCAAGTTCAAAAAAATAAACAAAATGCAGGTAGAAAATTAATAATTTTAACTTTAACAGAAATTAATACTATCAATCATTTGTTAATTACTAAAAATTATGCTCTTGATATAATTGCTGATTTTTTAAAGAAAAATAAAATAAAAAATATTTCAACAAAAACTTTATATAACATGTTTAAAACAAATCGAATGGGTTTTGATGAAAAAAATTTATTGAGAAAAGGCAAAAATAAACCTCATAAACAAAAAGAAACTAGGGGCAGAATTAATAATTGTAAATCTATTCATGAAAGAAATTTAATCATTCCAAATATTAAAAATATACAAGAATTTGGCCATTTAGAGGGAGATACTATCGTTGGTAAAGATCATAAAAGTTCTATTATTACTTTAGCTGATATATGATCAAAAACCACAATTCCTTTGAAAACTAAAAATCATAAAGCAGAAAGTATTACACAAAGTATAATAAAATTTATTTCAAAATTAATACCAGGAACAATTAAAACTATTACTTTTGATCGTGGTAAAGAATTTAGTAAATGAAAATTAATTGAAAAAAATTGTAATGTTAAAATTTATTTTGCAGATGCCGGCAAACCTTGTCAAAGAGGTTTAAATGAGAACAATAATGGTATTTTAAGAAGATATTTACCAAAATCTACTGATTTATCTTCATATAAACAAAAAGACTTAAATTCTATAGCATTTCAAATTAATTCTACACCCAGAAAATCATTATCTTATAAAAGACCAATAGATTTAATACAATTATTTTAAAAAACTGTCCCATTTATATTTACAATTCAGGATAATTAAAATAATAATATTTTTACTTCAAAATGTATTTACGAATCATATTACCAACACCATTTTCATTATTACTTTGACAAATATAATTAGATAATTTTTTAATAATCTCAACTGAATTATCCATTGCCACTGGATGACCCACTGCTTGCATTAATCATTGATCATTATATGAATCACCAAACGCCATTGCTTCACTAGTACTAATTCCTAATAAATCACAAATATATGTAACCCCATAACCTTTACTCATTTTTGGCAATGTTATTTCATATATTCCTGGATGATATTCTTTAATATCTAAATGCGAAAATTTTTCATTAAATTCATTAATTAATTCCTGAGAAGCAACTTGACTAGTAATAGTTTTAGCAATAATAACAATCCGAGCAATATCACTATTTAAATCATCAATGTCATTCAATACTGTATATTTTGCTTGCATAACATCAGCTCAATAACTAGAATTTTCTCCAAGGCGATTAACAAAAGAACCATCTTCAGTATACAATTGACATTTAAAACCTTTATTATCAACTCAACGATAAACCGCTTTAGCAACATCATAATTAATATTTCCATTAAAAATTAATTTTTTATCTTTAAATGAATAAATATGAACACCATTATTAGCAACAACAAAACTTTTAAATTTATGAGCATTAATTTGTTTAGCAATACTAATAGCATTAGTAGTAATTCTTCCTGTATTAATAACAACAATAACACCTTGCTTTTGAGCTGTAATACACATTTCCTTATTAAATTCAGTTAGACAATGATTATCATTAAACAAAGTCTCATCAATATCAATAAAAATAATTTTTATTTTCATTAAACCCACCTTTTTCATTTTTTAAATATCTATTTATTAAAATAATACTAATTAATTAAAAAAATAATGCACTATTAAGTGCACATTTTATAATAAATGGTGCGGGTTAAGGGACTTGAACCCCCACGTCGTAAAACGCCAGATCCTAAGTCTGGTGCGTCTGCCAATTCCGCCAAACCCGCATTACAAATTACTTTAACATTATAATACAAAATCACCACAATTATCAATAGACTAACAACTATATTTTGTAGAAACCATATACATATGACAAGATTTTGTTTTCTACAAACTTTTAGGGGGTGTTTTCTTTTGGCAGTAATATTTTGTATTGAATGCGACAACGAAAGTTATGTTGTTGGTAATAAAAATACAGTTGGAATCTGTAATTCTTGCGATGAAAAGGGTTTTTAAATTTTGAAAGGAACGATAGATTATAAAATATGTCGCTGGTGTTTACATCTATTTAGTGATAAACGATATTTGCATGTTGCTTGTGAGAAAAAATTTATTAATCATATTAAAAAAATTTTAAAAAATAAAAGTAAAAGGAATTTAAAAAATAATGTTTAAAGTTAAATTAGTTAGTATAAAAAGAAAAATATTTAAAAATAAAGATGGCTCTATGATGTCAGGTTATTCTGCCGAATTTTTGCGTTATGAAAATGACTTATTTGAGCCTACCGGCGAACAAAAGGCTTTATGAATTGATGATAACAATCTAGAACAACAAGAAATTTATAAACTGTTAAAAGAAAATGTTAAATCATTTTTTAGTTGCGAATTAACTTTTGAAAAAACCCCCAAAATAGTTAACTTGCAAAAAATTGAATTATCAAAAAATCAAAAAAACTTGTCCAGTTAATTGATAATCACTTCGGTCTGCGAAGCGGTGCGGAAGGCGTATGCCCCGCCCGCTAGCGGGTTAGTCGGCGAAGCCGACTATTACTTGATTAAATAACACAACTGGCGAAAATCTAAAACGGGAGCATAAAATATGAATTTACAACCTCAAAATCCGACTGATTTTTATATGAAAACCATTTATTACGGGCAATATATTCGTAATATTGTTATGCCTTTAGAACGCATCAAAGCAAATAACCGCAATGTTAGCGGTTTAAAAAATAGAGGTAATTGCGATACAAAACTGCTTAATAGTAATATTCGTGCAAAATCTAATGTTATTCGGAAGGCATACCATAATTTTTGAGACTGTAAAAAACTTACATTCTTAACTCTTACTTATGCTGATGTTAATGAATTTGACATTAGAAAATGTAAGCGTGATTTAAATAAATTTTTTAAAAAATTAAAATATTGATTTAAAGCCTGAAATGTAAAATTAAAAAGGACACTTATATAAAAAACAAATTGTGTTAATTCTATAATTAAGAAAAGAAAGGAATTAGCACAATGTATAAGTATCTGACTATTGAATCAATAATAGCAATAAAAGAATATAAAAGTTATGGATTTTCTATTCGTAAAATAGCAAAAGCAATTGATTATAGTAAATCAACTGTACACAGAGTTTGTAAATTATTAAATCAAAACTTATTACCATTAGAAATATTGAATCAAGTTCAAAAAAATAAACAAAATGCAGGTAGAAAATTAATAATTTTAACTTTAACAGAAATTAATACTATCAATCATTTGTTAATTACTAAAAATTATGCTCTTGATATAATTGCTGATTTTTTAAAGAAAAATAAAATAAAAAATATTTCAACAAAAACTTTATATAACATGTTTAAAACAAATCGAATGGGTTTTGATGAAAAAAATTTATTGAGAAAAGGCAAAAATAAACCTCATAAACAAAAAGAAACTAGGGGCAGAATTAATAATTGTAAATCTATTCATGAAAGAAATTTAATCATTCCAAATATTAAAAATATACAAGAATTTGGCCATTTAGAGGGAGATACTATCGTTGGTAAAGATCATAAAAGTTCTATTATTACTTTAGCTGATATATGATCAAAAACCACAATTCCTTTGAAAACTAAAAATCATAAAGCAGAAAGTATTACACAAAGTATAATAAAATTTATTTCAAAATTAATACCAGGAACAATTAAAACTATTACTTTTGATCGTGGTAAAGAATTTAGTAAATGAAAATTAATTGAAAAAAATTGTAATGTTAAAATTTATTTTGCAGATGCCGGAAAACCTTGTCAAAGAGGTTTAAATGAGAACAATAATGGTATTTTAAGAAAATATTTACCAAAATCTACTGATTTATCTTCATATAAACAAAAAGACTTAAATTCTATAGCATTTCAAATTAATTCTACACCCAGAAAATCATTATCTTATAAAAGACCAATAGATTTAATACAATTATTTTAAAAAACTGTCCCATTTATATTTACAATTCAGGTTTCTTTAAAAAATCAGCAATTATATCAAGAGCATAATTTTTAGTAATTAACAAATGATTGATAGTATTAATTTCTGTTAAAGTTAAAATTATTAATTTTCTACCTGCATTTTGTTTATTTTTTTGAACTTGATTCAATATTTCTAATGGTAATAAGTTTTGATTTAATAATTTACAAACTCTGTGTACAGTTGATTTACTATAATCAATTGCTTTTGCTATTTTACGAATAGAAAATCCATAACTTTTATATTCTTTTATTGCTATTATTGATTCAATAGTCAGATACTTATACATTGTGCTAATTCCTTTCTTTTCTTAATTATAGAATTAACACAATTTGTTTTTTATATAAGTGTCCTTTTTAATTTTACATTTCAGGAAAAATAAAATAAAAAATATTTCAACAAAAACTTTATATAACATGTTTAAAACAAATCGAATGGGTTTTGATGAAAAAAATTTATTGAGAAAAGGCAAAAATAAACCTCATAAACAAAAAGAAACTAGGGGCAGAATTAATAATTGTAAATCTATTCATGAAAGAAATTTAATCATTCCAAATATTAAAAATATACAAGAATTTGGCCATTTAGAGGGAGATACTATCGTTGGTAAAGATCATAAAAGTTCTATTATTACTTTAGCTGATATATGATCAAAAACCACAATTCCTTTGAAAACTAAAAATCATAAAGCAGAAAGTATTACACAAAGTATAATAAAATTTATTTCAAAATTAATACCAGGAACAATTAAAACTATTACTTTTGATCGTGGTAAAGAATTTAGTAAATGAAAATTAATTGAAAAAAATTGTAATGTTAAAATTTATTTTGCAGATGCCGGAAAACCTTGTCAAAGAGGTTTAAATGAGAACAATAATGGTATTTTAAGAAGATATTTACCAAAATCTACTGATTTATCTTCATATAAACAAAAAGACTTAAATTCTATAGCATTTCAAATTAATTCTACACCCAGAAAATCATTATCTTATAAAAGACCAATAGATTTAATACAATTATTTTAAAAAACTGTCCCATTTATATTTACAATTCAGGTAATCAAGATTATCAATAATATCGTTATAGTTATGGTTGCCATCAAATTTGGTGGTTGTTTCTGGCAAATCAATGTCAGTACTTGGTTTAGTTTCTGTTTTTGCTTCAATAGCTACTAACTTCATTATACTTTTTCATCTTGTAAGTTTTAAATTTATTTTATTTCCCTTAAATTTTATTTTATCTGTTATGTTTATGCCTAATTTTTGAATTGATTTTCAGCCGTTGTCATTTTTATAAAAGTAAGCGTTGTTTAAAGACCCATATTGATTTTTTATTCATTTAGGTGCATTTAAGAGTTCATTTTTATCTTCTTCCGAAAAATCTAAGTAGTAAAGATTTTCTATATTTTCAATTGGCACACCTGCATATTTGTTTATTGTTATTTTTGCACTAGATAATTTTAATTCGTATGATTCATTATTTTGTCTTTTGTTTCTAATTAGTGATTGTGTTGTTGTTTTATCATTATTAATGTTTGAGGGAATAGTAAAAATGTTATTGAAACTAATAGTTAGCACGGTAAATATTTTCATAAACATTTTTATCACTCCTTTTTAAAATATTTTATTTTTCATTGTTCTTTCAGTTTTGATTTTTTTAATAAGTCACTCAATACCACAATTTATAATTACAGCTAATGTGATGCATATATCTAAATATCCTAATATCATAAGTGAAATTAATGCTTCAAATTTTTCATATAATAATTTCAAATCATTAATTTCCAATTTTAAAAATGTAAGGTAAAATTCTTCATCAATATTTTTTTAAAGAATTAATGAGCTTGTTTGATTTCATTTTTCAAGGCTCTTTTTGCTCTAATTTTCTGAATAATAAAGCGGATTAATTTTTCAAATTTAATTGCAAAATATATTGCGCCACCTCATCAAAAAACAAATATTCCTGCTAGCATAACGCCACTATTGAACTTGCCAAAGAAATTAACCATTTCTTTATTCATAAAATCATTAAATTCGTCACTTGTTCCAGTTATTCATTTAGTATCAACTACTGTTAATGCACAAATTAATAAACTTATAAAGATGAAAATAATACTTAATGATACTTTTAACCACTGTTTTTTAAAAGAATTTTTAATCCTTAATTTTTTTAATGGCGTTTTTTCTTTTGAATTATCTTTTTTAAATAATTTTATTAAAATTTTTTTCATTTTAATTCTCCTTTCATATTTTTTATCGTCCTTTAATCACAATAAATAAGGCAATAAGTACACAAGTAACACCAAGAATGGTAAAAATTGGGTGTTGCGAAAATGTTCGTGCCATTGGTTTAAATAGTTCTAAAATTGTTAAATTACTAGTAATAAATTTTTGAAAATTGGTAAGGCCTTCGCTAATATAGTTTGTTAAAGTTTCAAAATGACTACCAGCCAATAGTCCAAGAACAGTTATTAAGATAAAAATAATAATTAGTTTAAACATTGTTAGTTACCTTGTTTTGTTTTTATTAGTTTTATTTGTTTTTTAGTTTTTCCTCACGCACTTAAACGACCTTTATTTTTAACCGCATATTGGCGTTGTTTTTCCAAATTAACTTGTTGACTACCAAATCCAAGAATAATTGCCATAAGAAATTCTACGGCCAGCGTTAAGAATAAAGGAAATATTAGTTGAATATTCGTTCCTGGTACTTCCAAACTTCAAATTAAATCAAAAACCTTATAAAGCATTTGGGCCAGAAAGTCGGCCATTTTTGCGAGATTTTCCATTTTTTATTGTTCCTTTTCTTTCATTTTTCTTAAAAATTTGCTAAATTTATCCATTTTTAAGTATTCTAAGTCTTCTAAATCAATTGCTGTGTCATTATAGTATTTATCTTCATAATTAGGATTTACTTTTGAATTTAAGTAATCTCTTAAAAATGCTAGGTAAAAAGAATTGTAAGTATTAAGTATTGGTAGGGGAATTTTTAGTTTAAAAAAATAAATATCAAGTTCAGGAATATCCCGGTATTTAATGCGACGACCCTTTTTACTATTTTTAGCATCAATTAAGGTGTTTCGTCAGCGTTCATATTCTTCAATGCTAGTAAAGGTGCCATAGATGACTTTTAAGTAGGGTCGAAAAATATTAACGGGTTTTTTGCGAATGCCGACAATCACATTATTGGCAATATCACGAACTTTAACTCAAATATGTTTATCTCTTTGGCCACTAGCGAGCACAATATGACCGAAATGGCGTGCCAGAGCAAAATATTCTTGAATACCAGTTTCTTCGTTTTTGGTATTATTTTTTTCTCAATCAGTTCCTTCTAAAAATAAATTGGTTTCATCTCACAACAGTAAGGTTTTGTCCGGCAATACTGGATAATCAAAGTCTAATAATCCCATATGTCCTAAACTTAATTTTTGGGTTTCTAGTAATGGAAAGGTTGAGGCGATGTGATATTTTTTCTTTTTTAGTAATTTTGCTGCGTATACTAGAAAGGCGGTTTTCCCAGTTCCTAATGAACCAATAACAATATTTAATGGTGAGTTTTTTAAGAAATTAATAACTTTGTTAATTTGTGTTAAATTACCAATTTTAAAAAGGAAAATTAAAATACAACCCGCTAAAAATAAATAGCTCACAATGTTTTTAAAATAACCGTTGTAAATATATCAAATTGCTCCGCAATGTCATAAAATTAAAAATGAGGTGTGATTTAATTCAATAAAATGGTTATTTTTTTCTATTATTCATTTGCAAAATTTCATCTTGCACCTCACTTTATTTTTTTATTAGCGTACTGCTCCAAGTAATTTTTCAAACATTTTAAAGCAAATAAAGAATATTGCCAAAATAAATGGAAAAATGAAGATTCAGTAATCAGCAAAGAAGTTACCGACTTGTGGCATATTAACAGCAATAATTTCTCACATTTTAGTAAACGCTGTTATAATTGCATTTCACAATTTAGTCATCGCGTCACTAGCTGTTATTTTTTCTACTGTTGCTGGTGCATCGGCCAAGAAAATTCCAAACATATAATCACCCCCTTTCTTTTTTAAAACATTCATCATTTATATTCAAAGTTTTTCTTAAATTTGTTAAAACCACGATTAACCTTAACACGATTGTGTTTTTTCCTAATTAATTTTGAATTTCTTTGTGAATGCATCACAATTTAGCTTCGCGACATTACTTTTGCTTCTATCTAAATACTGATATGGTTTTTCAAAGTAGCATTAGAATAAATCACACCATAACTGCTGTCAAGAATCAAAAAGCAATGTTTGCTATTAAAAGTCAAAGTGGTTTTTCGGTTAAATTAATTTCTTTACCACCAGTAATATGAGCTGGAATAGTTGTAATTTGAATAAATAAATCTCAGAAAGTTTGTTTAATTTGTTCTCAATTAAATTCTTTTAAGTTTATTGTCATTTTTTATCTCCCAAAAATCATTTTTATTGGTAAATACATAATTGAAATTAAGGCGAAAAGAAAAGTAATGATAATAATTAATCCGGCAATAAACGCAACTTGTGCAGGCATTTTTTCTATCGGAACAAACAGTTCTAAGAATTCCATGATAATTTTTCAAAACATTATTTTTTATCCGCGTTATTGTTTTTTGAATTAGGAGCTTTAACTCATTCTTCAAAGCGAGCAATAAATACTTTTTCGTCTTTTGTAAAATTACCAGTATTATTTTTAATGGCATTTTTATATTTAATTCGCATTTTTATTTTGGCATAAATTTTATAAGCAAAATATGCCAATAGCATTATGCAAATGATAATAAATATTAATCCAATCGCAATATTCATTTTTAAACTCCTTTAAAATAGTTATAATTTATATCTTTTTTGTTGTTTTCTTTTTCGGCAATGAAAAAGCCTAATAATTCTTGTCCTTTAATTAACTTGGTTTCATTTTCTTTTTTATTAATTGAAATTATTTGATATTTACTATCTTTTATTATTCCGATGCAAATTGAATTTTCATATTTTCCTTTATAAACAAATCGCTTTGGAAACCAAATACCGATTTGTTCATTAAATCACGGAATTTTTGGGGCTTTAATAAGCATTGCGTTTTGTGTTTCTTTTAAGAGATATTTCTTAGTATTTAAGAAAATGTTTTCAATGTTTTTCATAATAAATTACCTCTCTTATAAATAAACTAAGTTATATTAACTAAGTTGTTAGTTAACTTAGTTTTTTAAACACTTATATATCGCAGATTTAAGTGTTTAAAAAACTTTGTTACTGAATTTTGTTTTTTAATTAGATAAAGATTTTAATAATTTTAAACTTAGCATACCCCTATATAGAAATTTTTACACTTTAACATCCGCATCCTACCCTTGGAACTAATTTAATAGCGTGTATATTTTTAGGAAATCTACCCATTCATTTTTTTATTGCAAAACGAAACAAATTGCTATAGTTAATAGGATGTTATCTATTAACTGGTAAACTTCTTTTGGTTATGGCGACCACCCACAATTTATCGTGCTTTAATACATACCAACATTATTAATTCACTTGTATTTAATTTTCAAAGAACAAATTTTTAACACCTTATAAAATAAAAAGACAATCATTGCTGACTGTCTTAATACTTATTCAAATCTTTTACCACCTAACAAAACTTTATGCGCCCAAATTATCATAAAAACAAAAAAATCCAACTTTATTGTAAAACTAGATTATTTATATCACTTAATGGTGACCCGTACGGGATTTGAACCCGTGAATGCACGCGTGAAAGGCGTGTGTGTTAACCGCTTCACCAACGGGCCCTAAAATGGCGCCTAGTGTAGGGCTTGAACCTACGACCTACCGGTTAACAGCCGGTTGCTCTACCAACTGAGCTAACTAGGCAATTGTTTAATTCAATCATTTTAAATTATATCTACTTTTAATTTTTTTGCAACCTGAAATGTAAAATTAAAAAGGACACTTATATAAAAAACAAATTGTGTTAATTCTATAATTAAGAAAAGAAAGGAATTAGCACAATGTATAAGTATCTGACTATTGAATCAATAATAGCAATAAAAGAATATAAAAGTTATGGATTTTCTATTCGTAAAATAGCAAAAGCAATTGATTATAGTAAATCAACTGTACACAGAGTTTGTAAATTATTAAATCAAAACTTATTACCATTAGAAATATTGAATCAAGTTCAAAAAAATAAACAAAATGCAGGTAGAAAATTAATAATTTTAACTTTAACAGAAATTAATACTATCAATCATTTGTTAATTACTAAAAATTATGCTCTTGATATAATTGCTGATTTTTTAAAGAAAAATAAAATAAAAAATATTTCAACAAAAACTTTATATAACATGTTTAAAACAAATCGAATGGGTTTTGATGAAAAAAATTTATTGAGAAAAGGCAAAAATAAACCTCATAAACAAAAAGAAACTAGGGGCAGAATTAATAATTGTAAATCTATTCATGAAAGAAATTTAATCATTCCAAATATTAAAAAATATACAAGAATTTGGCCATTTAGAGGGAGATACTATCGTTGGTAAAGATCATAAAAGTTCTATTATTACTTTAGCTGATATATGATCAAAAACCACAATTCCTTTGAAAACTAAAAATCATAAAGCAGAAAGTATTACACAAAGTATAATAAAATTTATTTCAAAATTAATACCAGGAACAATTAAAACTATTACTTTTGATCGTGGTAAAGAATTTAGTAAATGAAAATTAATTGAAAAAAATTGTAATGTTAAAATTTATTTTGCAGATGCCGGCAAACCTTGTCAAAGAGGTTTAAATGAGAACAATAATGGTATTTTAAGAAGATATTTACCAAAATCTACTGATTTATCTTCATATAAACAAAAAGACTTAAATTCTATAGCATTTCAAATTAATTCTACACCCAGAAAATCATTATCTTATAAAAGACCAATAGATTTAATACAATTATTTTAAAAAACTGTCCCATTTATATTTACAATTCAGGTTTGGAATGATTAAATTTCTTTCATGAATAGATTTACAATTATTAATTCTGCCCCTAGTTTCTTTTTGTTTATGAGGTTTATTTTTGCCTTTTCTCAATAAATTTTTTTCATCAAAACCCATTCGATTTGTTTTAAACATGTTATATAAAGTTTTTGTTGAAATATTTTTTATTTTATTTTTCTTTAAAAAATCAGCAATTATATCAAGAGCATAATTTTTAGTAATTAACAAATGATTGATAGTATTAATTTCTGTTAAAGTTAAAATTATTAATTTTCTACCTGCATTTTGTTTATTTTTTTGAACTTGATTCAATATTTCTAATGGTAATAAGTTTTGATTTAATAATTTACAAACTCTGTGTACAGTTGATTTACTATAATAATCAATTGCTTTTGCTATTTTACGAATAGAAAATCCATAACTTTTATATTCTTTTATTGCTATTATTGATTCAATAGTCAGATACTTATACATTGTGCTAATTCCTTTCTTTTCTTAATTATAGAATTAACACAATTTGTTTTTTATATAAGTGTCCTTTTTAATTTTACATTTCAGGAAATATTAAAAATATACAAGAATTTGGCCATTTAGAGGGAGATACTATCGTTGGTAAAGATCATAAAAGTTCTATTATTACTTTAGCTTATATATGATCAAAAACCACAATTCCTTTGAAAACTAAAAATCATAAAGCAGAAAGTATTACACAAAGTATAATAAAATTTATTTCAAAATTAATACCAGGAACAATTAAAACTATTACTTTTGATCGTGGTAAAGAATTTAGTAAATGAAAATTAATTGAAAAAAATTGTAATGTTAAAATTTATTTTGCAGATGCTGGCAAACCTTGTCAAAGAGGTTTAAATGAGAACAATAATGGTATTTTAAGAAGATATTTACCAAAATCTACTGATTTATCTTCATATAAACAAAAAGACTTAAATTCTATAGCATTTCAAATTAATTCTACACCCAGAAAATCATTATCTTATAAAAGACCAATAGATTTAATACAATTATTTTAAAAAACTGTCCCATTTATATTTACAATTCAGGTATTGAAAAAGAAAATATTACCAAAATATTAAATGAAAAGGAGAGCAAAAATATGGACAATAGTAATAATAATATTTTTTTATGTTTAGCAAATCGCGTAATAAAAATAAAAGGAAAACCGTTAACAGCTCAAGAAATTTGAGATGTTGGTAACGAATTAAAAGCAACTAATGCTATTAATTAATACACATTTAAAAGATATGAGTCCAATTTTAAGAATAGCAATCGCATTAAATACCGATATTGTCAATAATCCAGATTCAAATTTTATTTGATATCGTGAGTCTGGTAAGTTCGCTTTAAAGAATGAAAGCAATATAACAGAAAGGTTGGAACCAATTGACAAAACATCAAAAGCAAAAGCACTTGAAAATACTAATGATGAATGTTGTACAAAACAACTTGAAGAAGATGGAAATATTAAATTGGATAAAGCAAGAAATCACTCTGTATTTAATGAAAGAGATTTACATTCCGTTGTTGTCAAATTTTTACATAATTCTGCTTTTAATATTTCTAGTAAAACAATTTTTCATGAACTTTCAAGTAAAAAAGTTTCTGGTAAAAATAAATGATTGCATCCTGATATTGTTGGCGTTCATTTTCCATTTAATGATTTTAGTAAAAAAACTTTAAAGTTACAAAAGGAATATTTAGGATCTTTGAAAACAAAGTTTTATTCATTTGAATTAAAAAAAGAATTAAGTTTTGCTAATCTTCGTGAATCTTATTTTCAAGCAGTATCAAATTCATCTTGAGCCAATGAAGGGTATTTAGTAGCCTTAAAAATTTCTGAAAGTAATGACTTTATTAATGAATTAAAAAGACTTAATGATGCTTTTAATATTGGTGTTATTAAGCTAAATCCTAATAATATTAAGCAAAGTATTATTTTATTTCTAGCAAAAGAAAAAGAAACTCTTGATTGAGCAACAATTGATCGCTTAGTTACTGAAAATTCTGATTTTAAAGATTTTGTTAGAATTGTTATTCAATCATTACAAGCAAATACCATTGTTGGTAATTTTGATAAGGTACTAACAGATGCCGAATATGAAAATTATATTAATGAAAAACATATTAAAGAATAATAAAATATTTGAATTAAGCATATTTTCTATTTAATAGAAAATATGCTTTCTTTTATGCTAAAATTAGTAATAACGGTGGTAAAGATATGGAAAAAAATTCACAGCATAATATAAGAGAAAGCATAATTTTTTTTATCTATCAACAACAATTATTAAATTATGACTTAGAAACAATTATTAAAGAAATTAAAGAAAATGAAGAAGATTTTAATACGGAAATTACTAATAATTTAATCCATCTTTTCGAACAACGAGAAATTATAATTAAAATTATTAATAAGTACTTAAAAGTAGGGTGACATTTTTCTAAATTATCTAATTTAGAGCAAGGGATTTTATTGTGAGCAACTTATGAATTACTGATTTTAAAAGAAAATTCAGCAATTATTATTAATGAAGCAGTTCTTGTTACTAAAAAGTATTTCATCAATAGTGAATATAAATATATTAATGGCATTTTGCAAAGTATTGCTGATAATGAGAAAAAAAACTAACAAGGATGACAACTATGGAAAATGAATTATTGAAGAAATCTATTAAATTAGCAAAGAAAACATTAATTAAAACCATAAAACAAACCAATAATCCAGAAATTATCCAAGATGGTTTGTATATTTTAAATGTTGTTACTAAACATAGTATTTTTATGCAAGCATTAGGTCTATTAATTGTTAATGAAAAATTAAGTCCCGAGTTATTTATTCGTCATTTAATTTCTTGCAAAGCTATAGTTTGTAGTCAAATTTATCTTTTTGATTTAGAAATTAAAAAAATTAAAAATCTGAAAGTAATTAATGAATTTTTTCAAAACTTAGCAGTTAGTTCTGCAATTAAATCACCAATTGAATTACAATTACAAGATACCTATAATAGTAAAATTAAAAATATTGACGAGTTAAAAGGTTTAGAATTAATAAGAAATGAAAAATTTTATCTTCTCGCCCATCTGATTGGTAATTCATTTGAATCGGTAGCAATTTTTAATCACAAAGAAAATAACAAAACTTATTATTATAATTTTGGTTTTTATTTAGCATTATATTTTTTATTACATCGTGAAACCTTAGCCCGAAAAGCTAAAATTCCTTCTTTATTAGACCAATTACCAACACAAAATCTTTTAATTGTAAAGCTTAATATTATGGAAAAATATATTAATGCTATTGCTACAATATATCCTTTAGAATTTAACGAATTTATTATCCTCAATAACAAATCAATAAACAAAATGAAAAATTTATCGTAAGTGAAGAACAACAATGAAAAAAATCCGATTAGATATATTATTAGTTCAAAAAGAATTATTTCATTCTCGAACTGAAGCTCAAAGTGCCATTATTAATCATCAAGTACTTGTAAATGAGGAATTAATTATTAAGTCAGGAACTTTAGTTGCCCTTAACAGTATTATTAGAATAAAAAAACAAGATAATCAATTTGTTTCTCGTGGGGGATATAAATTAAGTAAAGCTCTTAAAGCGTTTAATATCAATTTAGAAAATCTTGTATGTTTAGATATCGGTTCTTCTACGGGTGGTTTTACTGATTGTATGTTACAAAATCAAGCAAAATTGGTTTATAGTTTAGATGTCGGTACTAATCAATTAGCTTGAAAATTACGAATTCACCCCCAAGTAATTGTTATGGAAAACACTAATTTTCGTTATGTTAAGAAAGAAATGTTTAAAAATAATATTAGTTTTTGTGCTATTGATGTTGCCTTTATTTCATTAACAAAAATTATTCCGGTTTTAACAGAAATTTTAATGCCCCAAGGTCAATTAGTTTGTTTAATTAAACCACAATTTGAAAGTAGGAAAACGCAAATTGAAAAGGGGGGCGTTGTTAAAAACCCCATAGTGCATTATCAAGTATTAAATAATTTAATTGCTTTTTTTAAAGAATATGGTTTTTCTTTACAAGGTTTAATTTATAGTCCAATCGTTGGCCACAAGAAAGGAAATATTGAATATTTAGCTCATTTATCTTTCAATAACCTTTTACAAAGCAAAGAAATTAATGTTATAAAATTAGTAGATGATGCTTTTAATACCCTTAAAAATCCCACCAAATAGATTTTATATTACCTGAATTGTAAATATAAATGGGACAGTTTTTTAAAATAATTGTATTAAATCTATTGGTCTTTTATAAGATAATGATTTTCTGGATGTAGAATTAATTTGAAATGCTATAGAATTTAAGTCTTTTTGTTTATATGAAGATAAATCAGTAGATTTTGGTAAATATCTTCTTAAAATACCATTATTGTTCTCATTTAAACCTCTTTGACAAGGTTTGCCGGCATCTGCAAAATAAATTTTAACATTACAATTTTTTTCAATTAATTTTCATTTACTAAATTCTTTACCACGATCAAAAGTAATAGTTTTAATTGTTCCTGGTATTAATTTTGAAATAAATTTTATTATACTTTGTGTAATACTTTCTGCTTTATGATTTTTAGTTTTCAAAGGAATTGTGGTTTTTGATCATATATCAGCTAAAGTAATAATAGAACTTTTATGATCTTTACCAACGATAGTATCTCCCTCTAAATGGCCAAATTCTTGTATATTTTTAATATTTGGAATGATTAAATTTCTTTCATGAATAGATTTACAATTATTAATTCTGCCCCTAGTTTCTTTTTGTTTATGAGGTTTATTTTTGCCTTTTCTCAATAAATTTTTTTCATCAAAACCCATTCGATTTGTTTTAAACATGTTATATAAAGTTTTTGTTGAAATATTTTTTATTTTATTTTTCTTTAAAAAATCAGCAATTATATCAAGAGCATAATTTTTAGTAATTAACAAATGATTGATAGTATTAATTTCTGTTAAAGTTAAAATTATTAATTTTCTACCTGCATTTTGTTTATTTTTTTGAACTTGATTCAATATTTCTAATGGTAATAAGTTTTGATTTAATAATTTACAAACTCTGTGTACAGTTGATTTACTATAATCAATTGCTTTTGCTATTTTACGAATAGAAAATCCATAACTTTTATATTCTTTTATTGCTATTATTGATTCAATAGTCAGATACTTATACATTGTGCTAATTCCTTTCTTTTCTTAATTATAGAATTAACACAATTTGTTTTTTATATAAGTGTCCTTTTTAATTTTACATTTCAAGTTCTAAAAAGGATAAGTTAAAAGATGAAAGTAATATTTTATATTGATATGAATGCTTTTTTTGCTAGTTGTCATCAAGTTATTGATCCAAGGATTGTTTCCAAACCTATTGTTGTTAGTAGTCAATCCAGAAGAGCAATTGTTGCTTCAGCTAACTATGAAGCGAGAAAATATAATATTAAAACTGCCATGCCCTTATATCAAGCAAAAGCGTTATGTCCGACATTAATTTGTATTAACATCAATCGTAAACTTTATATTGAGTATTCACATAAAATTTTCAATTTATTAGTAAATAATTTTACCAATAAAGTAGAAATAACTTCGATTGATGAATACTGTTTAGACGCAACTAATATTTATCTTCAATACAATAATGCATTTGAATGTGCTAAAGCAATCCAAAACAATATTTTAAATTCATTAAATTTACCTTGTAGTATTGGAATTTCTTATAACAAATTTTTAGCTAAAATGGCATCAAAAGTTAATAAACCATTAGGAATATTTATTTTTAAACCTCATAATATCAAAACTAAACTATGACCACTAGATATTAAAGAACTATCTGGTATCGGCAAAAAAACAACTGAAAAATTAAAAAATATTAATATTAATACTATTGGTGACTTTGCAAATAGCACTAATAACTGAGCTTTACAAGAAATAATAGGGAAAGGTTATTTTGTTCTTCAACAAATAGCTCTTGGAAAAACATCAAACATTAATGATCAGATTAATTTTCAAGAGCAAAAATCAATTAGTCATGATTTAACATTTGAATATGATACTGAAAATATTGATGAAATTAAACAATATTTATTAGATTTAACTTGCAAAGTTGTTAGTCGTGCTAAAAGTAATTCATTAGTAGGGAAGATAATTACTTTCGCTTTCAAAACTAATCGTACTCAGTGAACATCTAAACGAATTTCATTAACTGATTATACCAATGATATTGATACCATTTATTCCTCGGTTTTATATTTATTTGAAACCATTTGAAACTATCATTCAATTCGTGCCATTAGAATTAATTTAGGAAAAACAGTTAATCAATATGACTTAAATATCCAACTTGAATTATTTAATCCCGCATTATCATCCGAGAAAAAATCACAAATGACCTTACAAGAGACAATAATTAAAAAAATAAATAGACAATGAAAACAAGAAATTAGTATGACTGGTAAAAAATATTTAGACAAAATTTATTCTAAAAACAATAATAGCTATGCTACTAAAAATAAAACTAAAAAATATAAATAATAATAAATGCCAAATTGTAAAGTTAAGTGCAACTAAATTATTTTTCTAACCAAATATTCGATTGGCGAAAGATAATTTAGTATTTTTCTTGGTCTTTGGTTTAAAGACAATATAAATTTATGAACTGCATTTTTAGTAGTGTTTGAAAAATTAAATTTTTTAGGAAATTTTTCTCTAATTAAACCATTAGTATTTTCATTAGTACCTCTTTGTCAAGGTGAATATGCATCAGCAAAATAAATTTTCACATTTAAATTTTTTTCAAGTTGTTGTCAATTAGCAAATTCTTTACCCCTATCAAATGTTATAGTCTTAACAAGATTATTTGGAAGAATTGATAAATAATGACTAATATTTTTGTTAATAACTTTAGTAGTTCTATTTTCAACTAATATTACTAAAGTAAATCTTGATGTTCTTTCAACTAAAGTTATTAAACATGATTTACTTTTACCTCGTGATGATACTACAGTATCACCTTCTCAATGGCCAAGAGTTATGCGATTATTAACATTTCGTTCTTTAATGGATTTACCATTAAATTTACCCCGATTTTCTTGAGATTTTCGTTTCTTACCTTTTCTTCTTAAATTTTTACTAGTAACCTTTTCAAGTAATCCAGAATAAATTCAATTGTAAATTGTTTTAAAACCTGAATTGTAAATATAAATGGGACAGTTTTTTAAAATAATTGTATTAAATCTATTGGTCTTTTATAAGATAATGATTTTCTGGGTGTAGAATTAATTTGAAATGCTATAGAATTTAAGTCTTTTTGTTTATATGAAGATAAATCAGTAGATTTTGGTAAATATCTTCTTAAAATACCATTATTGTTCTCATTTAAACCTCTTTGACAAGGTTTTCCGGCATCTGCAAAATAAATTTTAACATTACAATTTTTTTCAATTAATTTTCATTTACTAAATTCTTTACCACGATCAAAAGTAATAGTTTTAATTGTTCCTGGTATTAATTTTGAAATAAATTTTATTATACTTTGTGTAATACTTTCTGCTTTATGATTTTTAGTTTTCAAAGGAATTGTGGTTTTTGATCATATATCAGCTAAAGTAATAATAGAACTTTTATGATCTTTACCAACGATAGTATCTCCCTCTAAATGGCCAAATTCTTGTATATTTTTAATATTTGGAATGATTAAATTTCTTTCATGAATAGATTTACAATTATTAATTCTGCCCCTAGTTTCTTTTTGTTTATGAGGTTTATTTTTGCCTTTTCTCAATAAATTTTTTTCATCAAAACCCATTCGATTTGTTTTAAACATGTTATATAAAGTTTTTGTTGAAATATTTTTTATTTTATTTTTCTTTAAAAAATCAGCAATTATATCAAGAGCATAATTTTTAGTAATTAACAAATGATTGATAGTATTAATTTCTGTTAAAGTTAAAATTATTAATTTTCTATCTGCATTTTGTTTATTTTTTTGAACTTGATTCAATATTTCTAATGGTAATAAGTTTTGATTTAATAATTTACAAACTCTGTGTACAGTTGATTTACTATAATCAATTGCTTTTGCTATTTTACGAATAGAAAATCCATAACTTTTATATTCTTTTATTGCTATTATTGATTCAATAGTCAGATACTTATACATTGTGCTAATTCCTTTCTTTTCTTAATTATAGAATTAACACAATTTGTTTTTTATATTAAGTGTCCTTTTTAATTTTACATTTCAGGAAAACTAATAATTCATTCTTGATAAAAATTTTTAATTCTGCCATAAATTTGTTCAGGCGATCAACCTAATAATAATTTTTGTTGTACATATTTTACTAATTCTCTATTTTTAAATTTATGAAAATAAACATGTAATTGTTTTCTATTTTCTGCTTTATTTTGTGCAATTAATGAAAAATAATGATTATTATCTTTATTTCTATTAACTTCTCGATTAATAGTACTAATACTTCGATTAAGATTTTTAGCTATTTCACTAATTTTTACTTTAAATTTCAATTGATTCTCAATATAAATTCTTTCATCTATGCCAAGATATTTGTATCCCATATAAAAACTCCTTAAATTTACTTTTTCTAAAATAAACTTAGCATCATGAAATTTTTATATGAAATCTTTTGCAATTTTATTTACTTGCACTTACAAGTATAATTCAGCTAATAAATAAAAATGTCTTAAAATTTTAAGACATTTTTATTTATTACTCCCCTATTGCGGATAATCTTGTCTTCGTAATACAAGAAGATTATTTATATATATAAATATACTTCCTAAAATTAAAAATACTAAAAAGAAAATAATATAAGCAATAAAAAAGACTAGTCACCCATTAGGAGAAGTTTGTTGCACATTAAAAAAGAAATATGGATAATAACGAGTTCAATCATAATCATTATTGCCTTGTTCGGTTATGATTTTAATATGACCTCGTAATAATACAAAAAAACCATAAAACATTGGGTATAGATAATAAAGATAAAGATTTTTCTTTAAGTATTTTGATAATGAAATATATGATGATGGTGCAAATAATGAGTATACTAACATTAAAATTGGTAAACAAAAATGTTGAATATGAGTGGGAATTCAGTAATTACGATAAGCAAATTTTTTTGTTAAGTCGTTAATTGGTGGTGGACCAATAATAATAGCTACATAATAAGAAATCATTGCAATTACTAAAAATATATTAGTAAAATTACGAATATGAAAATTAGTCACCCATTGTAAAGCAATATTAGGTTTTAAATAATAAATGATATTTAATAAACTATAAAATAATACAATTACTGTTGATTGCATACTTCAATAACCAAAAAAATCTCATGCTAAAACATCAGAAGAATATTCAGGATTTATTAATGCTTCATTGAAAACTAAAAATCAATAATGTCACGATAAACTTCCTAAAGAAACTATAAAAAATGATAATTGAACATAGAAATGGTAGTTTTGATACCATTTAGGATAATTATGAACACTGGTTAACATTTTTAAATTTTTCTCTCCTTCTCTTTTTGATTAATATTGGCACCAATTATTATTGGATAAAGTTTTAATCTATTGGATAATTTAATAAATAAATAAAATGAAATTTTTTTAATTATAAAACAAATAAAATAAATTATTATTAAATGCCCCAAAGTTCATAGTAATAATAAAAATCAATGTGAATAAATAGCAGAAATTAAAGAAATAAAAAAAGTTGCACGAAAATCACGACTAAAATCTAAAATATAAGTTAAAGCGATGCCACATGGCATCATTATTATTGTGGTATTAAATATATTATTACTTTTTAATCCAATTTTATTTTGCGAATTAGTTTCTAAAGTACTTAAAACTGTTAATAACAGAAAACTAATTAATAAATAATTTATACCAATAGTACTATGACTATAAAATATTAATTGACTAGTAAAATAAATAATAATAACTAAAAAAACTACCATTAACTGTCACATTAATAAATAATTATGTGCAAGTTTTTTTAAATAAAATGAACCTTGAAAATAATGAAAACATAAACCAATCATAAAAGCACAAAGAAAAAATATTCCTGCAATAACAGTAGGTTCTTCTAAACTATAAAAGAAATTGCTTCGTTGATATATTCCAATTTTAGAAATGTATTGGCAGTCATATATAAGAACAGTAATCGATAAAGCAATAACTATTACTAAAACAACTACTAATAATGTTATAAGCGTAATAGTAATCATTTTAGTTTTTCTAATGATATTTCCTTTAAATAATACGAGATGAATTAAATAACAAACCATAAAAAGTAATGTTACATAAATACTTCCGCGTTCATATGTTAAATAACTTAAAAAATCCATTATTGCTAAATATTGTTCTGGTAATCCTGTTCAATGACCATAAACACCAATAAAATTAATTACTACCATTAGCAACGCCATCATAATCATTAGTGAAATAATAAAAAATCATATTCAATGTGCTTGCTTTTTAGTTCATTTAAAACTAATACTAAAATATCCTAAAAGCATTACATTTAAAGTTAAAAAAATATTTTTAAGAACTAACAAATATTCTTCAAAATCAATCATAAAACTAGCAAAAAAAAGATTAGTTTGTAAAAATAAATATAAAATTGTTGTTGTAATAAATCCTATTTGTAAAATTACTTTATTATTTTTCATCTTGAAATACATCCAATATTCTACTTTGATAATTTCATCAAGGTTGAATTTCACCTAAAATATTTTTATAAGTTTTTAATATTGGTAATCCTAAAGCACTGGCAATTATTGGTGTTAGATCCATATTACTAATTTGATATCCCAATATGCCATTTTTTCTATTATGAGGATGATACCTTATAAAAGGAATTTGTAATTCTAATGGTGCATAAAAAGTATGATTCTTACCAATATGTCCGTGATCAGAAACAAAAATTAATAAGTAATTATCATATTCTGCCCTTTTTAAAGCATTTAATATATTTTCTAGTCACATATCAACATTACTAAGCAAATACTGGTCATAATAACCGCTATTACCATATTTAGCGTGTGCTAATAAATCAGTACTAGCTAAATATAGAAATGATAACGGACCTAACTTTTTATCCTTAGTATCATTTAAAAATAAGTTAACAGCTGCTTGATCTATTTTTACTAACCGATCGTATGACCCAGGCAAAGAATTATATATACTCATCCGATCTAGTTGTGTGTGTTGTAAAATATCTAAAACCTTATCTTGTTTAAAAAAACCCTCTTGATATTTTTTCTTTGAATTATTAATATTTTCCTTAATATTATCTTGAATATTAGCAGCAATTTTCTTGTTCCACGCCCTACTGGCATATTGGCGATATAATTCACTTTTTAAGATTACATCCATTGTAAAATCATAAGTCCCATAATATTGCGAAGAATTATGACTATTTTTTGTATTAAACATATCAATATACTTCATAATTGATAATGGTGGTACTTTTAATGGGTTTCAATAACATTTTGAATTATGATTATCAATTCATCAATTATCTTGGTCTTGTTGCAAATATTGACTACAATCGGTTACCTCGTGATTATTTCAGTGTTTTTTTTGAATATCATCACTAGTAGCAGTTAAGACCGAAGACCAATTAGAATCCGAATGAATTGTTCCATTATTTAATGCTGTTTTACTATAAATTCCTTTATTAATAATTTTTTGGAAATTAGGATATTTATTTTTAAATACATTAGCAGAAGATACACCATCAACACCAACAAGAATAACATTATCAACCGGTTTATTTAAATTTAAATTATTATAAAATATTGTTGGTTTATTTAAATTAACTAAAATAATAAAAAACAATATTAATGTTGTTAGCATCATTATAATAATATAAAAAAATATTGTTTTTTGAAATTTCATTTGTATTGTAATCCATTTCTATGAAATAATTGATAATTGCTTATAATTTATTTTAAGATAAGAAAATAACTCTTGCTTATTTTTAAAAAGTAAAAATGAATATTCTTGTTTTTTAAAAATAAATATTCATAACAGTATTGTAGTACTACATAATAATAAAATAATGCTAATAATGTTAAAAATATCATTAATATTAAATTGTAAGATTCTTTGAAATTGATTTTTAATAATTGTTAACTTTCACTTATGACTTTGAGCAAAAAAATTTAAATCATCAACAATAATTTCGTTATAAAATGTTATCATTATTAATAATATTATTTTTAATATTACTAAAAACAATAAGACAAATGGTCCATAAAAACAAATACCCTTTTTGTTAATAAATAAAATACTAGTAATAACAATTATTCATAAACTTAAACTTAAACATAATGCTACAATAATAATTAAAGGAAAAAATTCTTGTATTGGTTTAAATTCTGCCAATACATGTTGTTGCAAATTACTGCTATTTAAAGCATTGGTAAAAATATCATTAATTTTATTTTGAACATAGCTTAATGAGATTATATATTGAATAATAATAAAAATCAAAGCTAACAATAATAAAATTCTTGCGATTGTTAAACTTCAATATCCTTTTTTCAATATTAAATCCCTCTTTCATTTATAAATTATATTATACAAATTATTTTGCTAATTTTCAATAAAGAAATCCTTCTTTCCTGTAGAAACCATATACATATGACAAGATTTTGTTTTCTACAAACTTTTAGGGGGTGTTTTCTTTTGGCAGTAATATTTTGTATTGAATGCGACAACGAAAGCTATATCGTTGGCAATAAAAATACAGTTGGAATCTGTAATTCTTGCGATGAAAAGGGGTTTTAATTTTGAAAGAAACGATAGATTATAAAATATGTCGTTGGTGTTTGCATATTAGAAACTTAGGAAATCACGATGCTTGTGATAAAAAATTTATTAATCATATTAAAAAAATATTAAAAAATAAAAATAAAGCACACTAAAAAAGTAAGAAATTTATTTTTTAAACCTATAAAAAATTAAATATAGAATTCAAACAATACCAATAATAAATTGAACTACAAATCAACCTTCTTCTTTAAATAAATAAACTCATTTTAAATCTTGAAATTTTAAATTTCAATTAAAAAATCAAACCATAGCATATAATGCTTGTCCAAATGAATTATCTTTATCCGGAGTTCAAAAATAAGCAACTCCTTGTAAAATTCAACCTATTCAAATAGTTATGCCAAAATAATTAAGATTAACTTCTAAAAAGCAAATTATCTTATCTGAAATATCTTCTAATTTATCTAATAAATACATATAAAACCTCCTAATTTTAAAAAGAATAAAAGGATAAAAAAAGAAAATGAAAACTGTAAATAAATTTATAAAAAAATATTGATGAATAATACTTAATTACATTATATTCATATCTTTAAGTATAGTTTTATTATTACATACAGATATTGAAAATTTGCAACAATTTATTAAAAATTTTGGAGCAATTGGTAGGTTAATGATTATAGGTTATTCATTAGTATGAGTAACCATAACACAAATAGTGAATTGTTTAATTCGTTTTGTATTAAAAAAAATCAAAATTAAAAGAAAAATAAAAGGAATTTAAAAAATAATGTTTAAAGTTAAATTAGTTAGTATAAAAAGAAAAATATTTAAAAATAAAGATGGCTCTACGATGTCAGGATATTCTGCCGAATTTTTGCGTTATGAAAATGACTTATTTGAGCCTACCGGCGAACAAAAAGCCTTATGAATTGATGATAATAATTTAGAACAACAAGAAATTTATAAATTGTTAAAAGAAAATGTTAAATCATTTTTTAGTTGCGAATTAACTTTTGATAAAAACCCCAAAATAGTTAATTTGCAAAAAATTGAATTAGAAAAAAATCAAAAAAACTTGTCCAGTTAATTGATAATCACTTCGGTCTGCGAAGCGGTGCGGAAAGCGTATGCTCCGCCCGCTTAGCGGGTAGTCGGCGAAGCCGACTATTACTTGATTAAATAACACAACTGGCGAAAATCTAAAATGGGAGCATAAAATATGAATTTACAACCTCAAAATCCGACTGATTTTTATATGAAAACCATTTATTACGGTCAATATATTCGCAATATTGTTATGCCTTTAGAACGCATTAAAGCAAATAACCGCAATGCTAATGGAGTTAAAAATAAGGGCAATTGTGATACAAAACTGCTTAATAGTAATATTCGTGCAAAATCTAATGTTATTCGAAAGGCATATCATAATTTTTGAGACTGTAAAAAACTTACATTTTTAACTCTTACTTATGCTGATGTTAATGAATTTGATATTAGAAAATGTAAGCGTGATTTAAATAAATTTTTTAAAAAATTAAAATACTGATTTAAAGTTAAAAATAAAAATATTAAGTACTTGTATACCTATGAATATCAAAAACGAGGCGTTATTCATTTTCATATTTTAATCACCGAAAAAATACCACATAAAATTATTTTACAATTTTGACCTTATGGGATTAATAAAAATATTAGAGTTCGTGAAAACACTAATGAAATGGTTGTAAAATATTGCTCCAAATATATAACTAAAAATGTCCTGAACGAAAAATCATTAAACCAGTATGACTTAAATATCAAGGCTTATCAATTCTCATATAACTGTCAAAATCCCATTACTAGAAAACAAGTATTTACCGATACTTTGAATAATATTGTTAATCGAACTGTAAATTCTGAATTTGTAAAATATTTAAAATCAACAGTTAATAACTTTAAAACCAAAATGTGCGGAGCAATCTATGAATTTAAAAATATTAATTATATAGACTTTAAAAGTGCAAATTATGCTTCATTAGAAAGTTTAAGATTTAGAAATCAACTAAGAAAAATAAAACATTAGGATTTAAAAAAATGAAAGAAAAATTGCAATTTAAAATAAGAATTAAAAATTTAAAAATTTAAAAATTAAGGAGAAAAGAAAGATGAGCATATTTGGGCTAGTGTTCTTTACGATTTTAACATTATTACTAGCATACTATATTGCAGTTAATATTTATCGTTTTTTTAAAGATAAAAAGAAATATGGTAGTGAAGCAAAACAGTTGCCAAAAGATTTTACTTATGCACAACGAATATTTATTGCAAAGTTTAAGCGAAATTTATTAGAACAAGATGAAAAAGAAATTAAAAAGTAGGTTTATAAAATGTTTAAAAAAATAATTATTGAGTTAATTGAATTAATTTATCCAACTGCCGATTTACCACCCCAAGTTGTATTTTTGTTTTCAATTTTGATAATTGTAATGCTCTCCTCCGCAATTATTTTTCTACTCTTTTGACCTTTTAAGCGGTAATTATTATGTTTTTAGTTGCTTGAAAAGATTTAGACTGAGAAATGACAAAATTGTATTTTTGAGATTTATTTATCCAAATTACAACCATTCCGGCGTGAGTTTCTGGTAAAGAAATTGATTTAACCCAAGAACTACTTTGACTTTTAATAGCAAATATTGCCTTTTGAATGGTGTTAGTATTCATTATCTTATTTATGGTTATTTTATTTTATAAGGTTAAATCATATTTTGTTTAGAAAGGGGGTGATTATATGATTAGAACTTTCTTAACAGAAGTGGTTACGCCAGTAGCTGTTACTGGTGAACAAGCGGTTACTAACTTATGAAAAGCATTAATTAAAGCGTTCGGTAATATTTGAACTGATATTATTGGTGGTAATATGCCAAATGTCGTTAATTTCTTTGCTACATATTGAGTTTTCTTGCTTGGTGTGATTATTGGTTTATTTTTAATCGCTTTCAAAATGTTTGAAAAATTAATGCCCGGCAGATAATAATAAAAATAAAGAAAGTGTGATTTAAGTGATGCTATTGTTTAAAAAAATAAATTTAAGATTACATGATTTTGTCGCTTTAAATCGCACTTTATTTATTATTGCGTGATTTTATGGTGCAATTTTGCATTATTATAATCCCCAAAGTTGACGAATGTTATTTGATATTACTTATTTATTAATTGCTTTGTATATTTTGTATACTAAAATTTCTCACTTCTTTGCTCGACGAAGTTTTATTAATTTCTTATTAAATTCACCCTTAAATTTAGTAATTGGTGCCTTAGGGACTGGAAAAACCGCTTTAATGGTTTTATCTTCTTACTTATTAAGTGGTTGAAAAACCATTTCTACTTTTCCGATTACGAATAAGCAAATGCTTTCATTAGGACACATGTCTTTATTAGATTATAATTATCCAATTTTAGATGAAAAATCATTATTACTTTGAGATGAAACTAATTTATTTCTTGAAGGTACTGACTATAAAGAAAACGATAGAGTAACCCAAGGTTTACAAGAATATTTCGCTTCGGCTCGCCAATTTACCCATATCGTATTAGCAAGCGGACAACGAGCCGAACATATATGAGTTAAAGTTCGCGATATTGCGAATTCAATAATTGTTGGGATTAGAAAAAAACCAGTTAGTATTTTCCGGCCCTATTTACAAGTTATTTATGGCACTTTTAAATCAGTAAGCGAATACGAGCAATGACGATTAACGTTAATTAATGCAAAAAATGATAAAAAAGGTCGTAAAATCAAATATCGTAGTATTCCAGAATTAGACATTTATTTCTTTAAATTGAAAATTCCGATGTCAATTTTAAACCTTTATGATAATAAATATTTATCATTCTTACGTGAATTAAGCAATCGTGCTTTGAATGATAATTATCAGCATAAATTTTGAAATGATAATGTGATGGATATTGAAGCGTTAGAATATTTAAAAATGGAAAAATTCAGTAAAATACTTACTAAGTTAAAAAATAATCTAAATAAGAAAAATAAGTAAAGGAGTTTAAAAATGGAAAACTTAGAAAAAATGGCTAGTTTGATTGGCGATATGTTTTATAAATTTTTTGATTTAATTTGAACTTTAACCATTCCCGGAACAGATATTCGCATTATTATTTTTCCACTAATTATGCTTGTGATAAATCTTGTAATTGGTGGCATTTTAGGTATTCATATTGAACGACCAAAAGTTGGTTTTCGTAAAAAATACCAAAAATCAGTTGCTAATTGAGGAACTAAGAAACAATCATCTAGTGGCCCAATTAAGAAATTTAGTGGTAATAGTTCTAAAAACAGACCGTGAGTTAACCAACACGGACGGCGAATAAAAAGGTAGGTTTTAGAAAATGTTTAAATTAATAATATTATTTATTCTTGTTGCTGTTTTTTCTATTTTTGCTTTAAACGACTTTTTAGGTTTATGAGCTTATGTGCGTGAGGGTTTAGAATATTTTAATAAAGTTCTATCAAGTAATATTAAAATTTTAGATTTGTTTAAACCAATGATAAGGTTATTTTCTCAACATCCGATTTTCCAAATTTTAGGAACGATTTGTATTTTATCAACAATATACCTTATTTTAAGAAGTTAAACACAGAAGAGAGGACAAATAAATATGTATAAATTTATATCGTGGTTAGTTATCGCCTTTATTGGTTTAGTCCCTCTAGGTGCCTTCTTTGATACAAAAAAACCATCAAAATCTAATATAGAACAATCTTTTATGAAGCGAGAAAAACGAGCTACTAATTCTAGTAATGGTGGAATTTATGAATTTTCTTTATCTAAAGCAACTATTAATTGACAAGATAGTAGTTCTAAAAGATATCTTGTCGGATTTTCAAATTTTAATAAGAACGAATTAGTAAACTTGCCAGAGAATATGATTTATAGTATTACTTGATATCCATCTTTTAGGTTTACGCAAAAAACTATTAGTGATTTGTTAACTAATGTTTATGATTTAACAAAACCGGGTAAGGTTGACGCAATTAGTATTAAAGGTAAAATTCATAGCTATAATACCGGGACAAGCGAGACCGGCATTGGAGCTGATTGACAATATGATTGATTAGAATTAATGTTTACTTCTTCCCCTTTGCCAGAAAAAGATAACGAGCAACCATTACCGACTGCAATAACTAAAAATGATGGTGAATATCAATATAATCAGTTTCAAGATAAATTAGATTATTTAATGATACAACGCCGAGATTTTGATAAATTTAATTACAGTTACTTATATTGAGTCCCAATTTTTAATTTCTTTGATGATAATTTTAAATATATGAGTGAAATTTCAATTAAATTAAATGGTTTTAAACAAAATAGTAAATTTAGTTTAAGTCGTAAAAATTTATATCCTGAATCTGATATGATGAAAAAAGTTATTTTTAGAGAATTTTCCTTTTCTAGTTTTGGTGATGTTATTACTATAAAAACTGAGCATGGTAGTATTAGGGGTTATAATGAGTTTTTAGAAAATGGTAAATCGCTTTGAAAATCTGGCTCGCAAACAAGTTTTGGAGGAGATTTTATTAATACCTTTTTTGGACAAGTTAATTATTATGGTAATACTTTCCATTTTTTACGCTATGATGATAAATTAAAAACTGATTTTAAAGATTTTATGCTTTATTACCAAAAAGATTTAACCATTGATTTTATTAATGGGTTATTTAATAAACTTTATAAAGTTTTAGGTGAGTTTTTTGTACAATTCTTTTATGCGAGTTTTGATACAGATGCCTCTACTTATGTAAAATTAGATTACAAAGGAATGCAAAAAATTCCTAAAAATGTTTTACAAATGGGCTTTTTCTATCGCTCCTTAATTACTTTTTATCCCAAACAGTATTTAATTAACTTTGGTTCAACAATCGAAAATAGTAAGAATATGATTTTTCGTTCCTATTTCTTTGTTAAAGATAAACAAATTGCCAATGGTTTTAATACTGGTAAAAGTTCTTATCAAATAGATTTTAATGTTTTAAAAGCGTATGATAACCAATTATGAAACACCACTAGTAATAAACTGCATTTTTATAACGCTAAAGTCGATGTCATGTATGGGATTAATATTTTTACACTAACTTTCCCGCTATATAAAAAGCAAAATGAAAGCACTGAATATCATTATTCTTTATACGATTTTAACGTTTTGAATTCAACAGCTTTTATTGGTGGCGGCATAAGTGGTAATATGGATGACTTAATTCCGACGCCTAATTGTTCTTATTGAGGTTTATTTAGTGCCATATCTTGTGGTATTCAGCACGCTTCTGTTAGTGTATTAAATTGATTACTTGGTCTTTCTGGAATTAATCTTTTAATTCGTCCTCTTGCGGATATTGCCAAAACAACGATTAATTTTACGAAAACTGCCTTTCCTGTGTTTGAAGTTATTCCGGCGTTTCAGATGTTATTTGAGTTTGTAGTACCATTAGCAATCTTATTAATGATATTAAAAAAGTTTTCTTAAATATCTCTAATTATTATATAATGTAATTTCTTTGAAAGGAGGATTTTTCTTTATGTGAAAAAAGAGTTTATTAGTGTTAAGTTTAGCAAGTGCGATGTTTGCCTCAGCTTGTAAAAGTAATGATATTAAGTTTGTCAAAAGTAGAATTTATGAATTTTCTTTATCTAAAGCAACTATTAACTGACAAGATAGTAGTTCTAAAAGATATCTTGTCGGATTTTCAAATTTTAATAAGAACGAATTAGTAAACTTGCCAGAGAATATGATTTATAGTATTACTTGATATCCATCTTTTAGGTTTACGCAAAAAACTATTAGTGATTTGTTAACTAATGTTTATGATTTAACAAAACCGGGTAAGGTTGACGCAATTAGTATTAAAGGTAAAATTCATAGCTATAATACCGGGACAAGCGAGACCGGCATTGGAGCTGATTGACAATATGATTGATTAGAATTAATGTTTACTTCTTCCCCTTTGCCAGAAAAAGATAACGAGCAACCATTACCTAATCAATTAAAAATTTAATAAAAATTATTGAAAATCGTATTTTTTGTAATACGGTTTTCTTAATTTAAGGAGTTTAAAAAAATGAAATATATTATTTCCCAAGCTGATTTAGCGGATTTAAAAGCAAAAATCCAAAGTTGATTAAGTGCTAATTGCCGTAATCCTTATTACTATAAAACTAAAAAACGCATTACCGCCTATTTAAATTTATGTACTTATTTTTATATCGAAGAAACTACTTTAACAAAACTTATTAAAAAATATTTTAAGAATGCAACAAAAACCTTTTATCGTTGAGCACAAAAAATTATGACCGCTTATTATTCTGACAATTTAGATTTGTTATTGTTTAAAACTACAAAACCACAAAATCTTAATTATCAATATAGTTTAAATTCTCGCAAAAAAGTATGTGATTTATATTTTGATTACAAAAATATCAAAGCCGGTGGAATGTGGTCTTTATTTAACAATTTGAAAATTGGTTTTCACGATGTTGAAAATTCAGAAGTTCCGAAAAACATCAAAACTTTTTATCTTTGAATTAAATCTGACCCGCGTTGAAAAGAATTAAAACAGCAAATCAAACAAACAAAACGCCATTTTAAGCGTTATGAAGTATCCGAGATTGGTCTTTTACAAATGGATGCTAAAATTATTACCCCATCAAATTTTTCGGTTGATAAAAAATATTATATTTATGATTTCATTGACGAAATGACACGGATAGTATTTGGTTATGTTTATGATAGTTTGGGAACTAATAACGCGATTAATGCTGTACAAAGAGCAATGAAAGATTTTCGTGAACTTGGCATAACTATTAAACGCCTTCGTACTGATAATGCTCCAGAATTTACTACTACTAACTGAAGTAATAAAAAATCGTACAAAGTAAAAGAAAGGCCTTTTACAACCTTTCTTTCAAGGAACGGAATTGTTCACGAAACCACACCAATCCGTTCTCCTCAAAGTAACGGAAAGATTGAACGATTCCATCAACATTATACTAAATTATTTTATGCTAACCTGAATTGTAAATATAAATGGGACAGTTTTTTAAAATAATTGTATTAAATCTATTGGTCTTTTATAAGATAATGATTTTCTGGGTGTAGAATTAATTTGAAATGCTATAGAATTTAAGTCTTTTTGTTTATATGAAGATAAATCAGTAGATTTTGGTAAATATCTTCTTAAAATACCATTATTGTTTTCATTTAAACCTCTTTGACAAGGTTTTCCGGCATCTGCAAAATAAATTTTAACATTACAATTTTTTTCAATTAATTTTCATTTACTAAATTCTTTACCACGATCAAAAGTAATAGTTTTAATTGTTCCTGGTATTAATTTTGAAATAAATTTTATTATACTTTGTGTAATACTTTCTGCTTTATGATTTTTAGTTTTCAAAGGAATTGTGGTTTTTGATCATAGATCAGCTAAAGTAATAATAGAACTTTTATGATCTTTACCAACGATAGTATCTCCCTCTAAATGGCCAAATTCTTGTATATTTTTAATATTTGGAATTATTAAATTTCTTTCATGAATAGATTTACAATTATTAATTCTGCCCCTAGTTTCTTTTTGTTTATGAGGTTTATTTTTGCCTTTTCTCAATAAATTTTTTTCATCAAAACCCATTCGATTTGTTTTAAACATGTTATATAAAGTTTTTGTTGAAATATTTTTTATTTTATTTTTCTTTAAAAAATCAGCAATTATATCAAGAGCATAATTTTTAGTAATTAACAAATGATTGATAGTATTAATTTCTGTTAAAGTTAAAATTATTAATTTTCTACCTGCATTTTGTTTATTTTTTTGAACTTGATTCAATATTTCTAATGGTAATAAGTTTTGATTTAATAATTTACAAACTCTGTGTACAGTTGATTTACTATAATCAATTGCTTTTGCTATTTTACGAATAGAAAATCCATAACTTTTATATTCTTTTATTGCTATTATTGATTCAATAGTCAGATACTTATACATTGTGCTAATTCCTTTCTTTTCTTAATTATAGAATTAACACAATTTGTTTTTTATATAAGTGTCCTTTTTAATTTTACATTTCAGGAAAACTAAAAATCATAAAGCAGAAAGTATTACACAAAGTATAATAAAATTTATTTCAAAATTAATACCAGGAACAATTAAAACTATTACTTTTGATCGTGGTAAAGAATTTAGTAAATGAAAATTAATTGAAAAAAATTGTAATGTTAAAATTTATTTTGCAGATGCCGGAAAACCTTGTCAAAGAGGTTTAAATGAGAACAATAATGGTATTTTAAGAAGATATTTACCAAAATCTACTGATTTATCTTCATATAAACAAAAAGACTTAAATTCTATAGCATTTCAAATTAATTCTACACCCAGAAAATCATTATCTTATAAAAGACCAATAGATTTAATACAATTATTTTAAAAAACTGTCCCATTTATATTTACAATTCAGGTTTCTTTAAAAAATCAGCAATTATATCAAGAGCATAATTTTTAGTAATTAACAAATGATTGATAGTATTAATTTCTGTTAAAGTTAAAATTATTAATTTTCTACCTGCATTTTGTTTATTTTTTTGAACTTGATTCAATATTTCTAATGGTAATAAGTTTTGATTTAATAATTTACAAACTCTGTGTACAGTTGATTTACTATAATCAATTGCTTTTGCTATTTTACGAATAGAAAATCCATAACTTTTATATTCTTTTATTGCTATTATTGATTCAATAGTCAGATACTTATACATTGTGCTAATTCCTTTCTTTTCTTAATTATAGAATTAACACAATTTGTTTTTTATATAAGTGTCCTTTTTAATTTTACATTTCAGGAATACCCAACTTTCTGGCATTAAAATGTTGGTTGTCCAATTAATGAACCAATTACTAAAAATACTATTGATAATACCATAATAACTATTAACAAAGGTCAAAGTCCTTTTAATAATGAACCATATGAAATATGTGAGAGAGCAATAGCTCCCATAACAACACCAGAAGTTGGGGTTACTAAATTAACAATTCCTGATGCTAAACTAAAACTAGTAATTGCTCCTGATGTTAAACCGACACCTAATGCAGGAGCAATAATACTAAAAACTGCTGTTGCAAAACCACTAGCAGAAGGAATTAAAAATGATAAGGGAACAAATAAAAAATATAAAATTAAAGGAATAGCTCATTGTGGTAAATTAACAATACTATTTTTAATTCCCGCAATCATAATTTCTTGCATTCCTGTGCGTTGTAAAATTACTGTAATTCCACCAGCTAATGCAATTACTAAACAAACAGATAAAATAGCAGAGCTTCCTTGTAAAATATCATTAACTAACATTTGTTCTGATTTTCAATTAACAAAACCAATAATAATTGTCGCAATTAAAAAGAACGAAGAAACTTCTAATAAACCACCTACACCAACTCCCGGAATAAATTTGGTTATATATGGCACTTCAGTATTAATTGTTTTCCCAAATTCTTTAAAAATACTAATACCAAATTCACTTCAAGCAATTAAATAAAAAATCATTACTACAAATGCTAAAGCAAACAGGATTAATGAAACAATTCTTCGCTTTGTTAATGGCACTTCTAAAATTGATTTTTTAAAAATTTTTTGATGTTCACTATGCATTGAAAAAACAACTGAATTACGGTTATCTTTTTTAACACGATAAGCATAAAGCATTACAAAACCAATCGCCACCGTTGTCATCACAATTCAAATTATAACTCTTCAAACTATTCCTGTAGTTACTGCTAACTTACCAACAATTCCACCATCTATTGCAGCCTGAACAGCAGTACCAATTAAAAATGGATTAATAATTGAACCTAAAACACCAATCCCAGCTCCTAACAAAATAATTAATAATCCCGTAAAAGCATCAAATCCCGCAGCTAAAATAATTGGTAAAATTAAAGCATAAAATCCTAATGTCTCTTCTGCCATCCCATATGTTGTTCCTGAAACGGAAAAGAAAATCATTAAAATAGGAATTAACCACAACTCCTTATTTTTTAAATTAGAAATTAACTTGCCAATCAAAGCATCTAAAGCTTGAGTTTTCATCATCACATTAACAAAAGCCCCTAAAATTAATACAAAGATAATAATTGATGCCCGACCTTTATTAGTAAAACTTTCCATCGGAACTCAAAAAATATCAATAATTCCTGCTGGCGTTTTAGCAACCGCCGGAATTCAAGATAAAAAAACTAAAATAATAATAATTAAAAATAAAATGGTAAATGCCGTTGGCATTTTAAATTTAAATCACTTTTTCATATCGCTAATCAACCATTGCCACTAACAAAACTCATCTAATAATATTAATTTCTAAGAATTTTCCCAGTTCAAAGCTAAATTGATATTTACTATCCTTCATAATTTGTATCCCTTTCTAATTTCACATATTTGCATATATTTTAGCACAAAAAAACAACAAGAATTAACTTGTTGCTTCTCATAATATTTAATTTAACAAAGAAAAAGACTATTTTTTATAAACTGAAACTTTCGTTCTCTTTTTACCATAGCGTTCATATTTAACAACACCGTTAATTAAAGAAAACAAAGTATCATCGCCACCACGACCAACACTATTTCCAGGATGAATCTTAGTTCCCCGTTGACGATAAATAATCATCCCCGTCTTCGCTAATTGTCCATCACTTAACTTAGTACCTAATCGTTTAGAATGTGATTCACGACCATTACGACTAGAACCAACACCTTTTTTAGAAGCAAAGAATTGAATATCTAACTTAAATCTCATCATAATAATTATATCTCCTTAATTTCTATATTTTGTGGATATTGCTCAGCAATAGTTTGTAACTGATAAACCATTGTATTCAACACAATTTGATTAACAGCTTCCACTTCTAAAACCTTAATAATAATATCATCCTTAACCGAAATACTAATACTATCTTGACACTGCCGATCTAATGCATTTAAAGTTCCAAAAACAACAGCACTAATCGCACTACAAACAATATCTTGACCCTTTGCTTTAAAACCAGAATGACCACTAACAATTACTTGATAATAATTATTTTGCTGTCTTTGAATCTGAACCCGAACCATTATTACTATCACTAATTTCTGCTGTCGGCACCGCTTTTGACTTAGTTTCAACAACTTTAGAAACCTTTTTTGCTCCATCTAATAAAATATCAATAATTTTTACTTGTGTATATGGTTGACGATGACCATACTTAGTTTTACTATTTTTTTTCGGTTTATAAGTAAAAACCACAATCTTTTTTTCTTTACCTTGTTTAATTATTTGACCAACAACCTTAGCATTTGGTACAAGCGGTCGACCAATGTTACCATCAATCATTAAAACCTTATCAAACTCAACAACATCGCCAGCATCACCAACGATTTTTTCAATTCAAATTACTTGTTCCTTTTCAACACTTAGTTGCTTGCCACCAGTTAAAATAATAGCAGACATATATACATACCCTCCAGCTTAGACTCGCCAATTTAGGTGAGATTAAACTACTTATAACCTATTTCGTGCGGTTGAAACCGTTTAAAGTTATCACAAATTAATATTGCAATACTTACAACATTAATAATTATAACCTAAAATAAATATTTTCGGTAGCAAAATATGTAAATTGGTCGCGTTTAGTTTTCTTAGGTATTGCTTTGAAGAAGTAAAACAATCAGCTAATTATATTATTTAATTACTAAACTAACCCTGCCTTTCTTGTTGTTGTCATTTTTATTCATTACCATTTTATCATATTATTGAATTTTTACACAAATGAAAAATTATTAATTTTATTAAATTTTAACTAATATTTTTGCTTACTTAAATCTATTATATTTATTTGTTATAGCATTACCTTTATAATTAATTCAACTATCATCATTTTTATTATTATATTTATTTCATAATGACTTTTTATATATTTCTTTTCTGATTTCTATTTCTGAATTAATATTTTCATTAATATAATGTAATACATTTAATTTGTTTAAATTTGCCATTTTTAAATGTAATAAGTTATTTAAATTCTTATGATTATATATTTTTGCTCCATATCCTAATTGTTGTTTTATTAAATGCGATACATCGCTTTCAATGCTACAACCGATATTTCATTCTAAATTTTGGTTATGAATACCTTGCTTATTATTACTGAAATAATTACTCGCTTTTCTTAAATTTGTTTTAATATCTTTATTTAATTCATTTTTAGCGACATTACGAATGTTTTTAATTAATTCTTGATGATTTTCCATCCTTATATAATTTAATTCAACTATTTAGTGTTACTTTACGATTTTCAAAAATAATATTAAATGCCGTTTGTTTTAATTTTTTAATAGCGTGATAACCATCTAAAATATATCTAACATTACCAAAACTATTAGCAATTTCTCTAATTCAAGCATCACCATCGCCACAAACAATTATTTTGTCATAATTAATATTAACATAATGTTTTTGCAATTCTTTAATTAATAAATCACGATAATCCATCGTATTTATTCGTTTACCAATTTTTAACATTAGAAAATGACCTCGTTTATTTTCTAATTCTCTACGAGCATTTTTGTAATTTTTTTCTTTATGTCCGGTATGAAAAGTAACTAAACGAATTCTTTGGTCTTGTTTAACTTTATGGTCTAATGTTGCTAAAAATGTCTCATCTAGTTGAATATATAAATCCTTATTTTTGACATTAATTCTAGTTTTAATTTCTTTTTCTGCTAATTGAAAATATTCAGCAATATTATATTTATTTAAAAGCTGAATTATACTTGTAAGTGCAAGTAAATAAAATTGCAAAAGATTTCATATAAAAATTTCATGATGCTAAGTTTATTTTAGAAAAAGTAAATTTAAGGAGTTTTTATATGGGATACAAACATCTTGGCATAGATGAAAGAATTTATATTGAGAATCAATTGAAATTTAAAGTAAAAATTAGTGAAATAGCTAAAAATCTTAATCGAAGTATTAGTACTATTAATCGAGAAGTTAATAGAAATAAAGATAATAATCATTATTTTTCATTAATTGCATAAAATAAAGCAGAAAATAGAAAACAATTACATGTTTATTTTCATAAATTTAAAAATAGAGAATTAGTAAAATATGTACAACAAAAATTATTATTAGGTTGATCGCCTGAACAAATTTATGGCAGAATTAAAAATTTTCATCAAGAATGAATTATTAGTTTTAAAACAATTTACAATTGAATTTATTCTGGATTACTTGAAAAGGTTACTAGTAAAAATTTAAGAAGAAAAGGTAAGAAACGAAAATCTCAAGAAAATCGGGGTAAATTTAATGGTAAATCCATTAAAGAACGAAATGTTAATAATCGCATAACTCTTGGCCATTGAGAAGGTGATACTGTAGTATCATCACGAGGTAAAAGTAAATCATGTTTAATAACTTTAGTTGAAAGAACATCAAGATTTACTTTAGCAATATTAGTTGAAAATAGAACTACTAAAGTTATTAACAAAAATATTAGTCATTATTTATCAATTCTTCCAAATAATCTTGTTAAGACTATAACATTTGATAGGGGTAAAGAATTTGCTAATTGACAACAACTTGAAAAAAATTTAAATGTGAAAATTTATTTTGCTGATGCATATTCACCTTGACAAAGAGGTACTAATGAAAATACTAATGGTTTAATTAGAGAAAAATTTCCTAAAAAATTTAATTTTTCAAACACTACTAAAAATGCAGTTCATAAATTTATATTGTCTTTAAACCAAAGACCAAGAAAAATACTAAATTATCTTTCGCCAATCGAATATTTGGTTAGAAAAATAATTTAGTTGCACTTAACTTTACAATTTGGCATTATTTAATAGATATATAATTAAATACCAATGCAAAGAGATTGTAGATTAATATTTTGGAGAAAGGAAAAGGTATTGTAAATTTTATATAATTAGTAAAAATTCATAAAAAGGATTTGATGAACATGAAAAAATTACTCGCTATGCTAACAACAATTACGAGCTTATCGAGCACAACACCAATAATTTTGGCGAATGCCCCAGTAAAAATACAAGAAAAATTAAATAGTAATATTAATTTACAAGAAAATAATTTAGAAAATTTAAGTAGAGTTAAAAGAGGAAATAATAATTTTATTGAAAGTCACTATTGTTTTTTATGTCATAACCGCTTATATGTAAAAATAAGCCATAGAAATTGAGAAAAAATAAGGTCTGAGTATAATAAGAGAACAAGAACCTCTCTTTATAATTTTGTATATGCTTTATTAAAGAATGAATTTAAAAAAATAAATTCATCCGGAGATGATAGAAGTCGGGATGATTTTATTAATGAAGATATTGAAATTATTGCTAATGTTGTAAGTGATCATTTTTCAGATATTAATCAAGTTTTTCTAAATAAAAATAATAATTACGAGGGTTTAATTAATAAGAACAAATCGAAATAAATATTGAACAAATAATGATGATTTTTGAGGGGCCCATATAAACAAAGAAGATAATGGGGGAGAAGATTTAAATGATGCAATTGTTAATACACAATTAGGCGTATTAAAAAATAATGATGATGAAACAATTTTATATGCACCTGAAATGTAAAATTAAAAAGGACACTTATATAAAAAACAAATTGTGTTAATTCTATAATTAAGAAAAGAAAGGAATTAGCACAATGTATAAGTATCTGACTATTGAATCAATAATAGCAATAAAAGAATATAAAAGTTATGGATTTTCTATTCGTAAAATAGCAAAAGCAATTGATTATAGTAAATCAACTGTACACAGAGTTTGTAAATTATTAAATCAAAACTTATTACCATTAGAAATATTGAATCAAGTTCAAAAAAATAAACAAAATGCAGGTAGAAAATTAATAATTTTAACTTTAACAGAAATTAATACTATCAATCATTTGTTAATTACTAAAAATTATGCTCTTGATATAATTGCTGATTTTTTAAAGAAAAATAAAATAAAAAATATTTCAACAAAAACTTTATATAACATGTTTAAAACAAATCGAATGGGTTTTGATGAAAAAAATTTATTGAGAAAAGGCAAAAATAAACCTCATAAACAAAAAGAAACTAGGGGCAGAATTAATAATTGTAAATCTATTCATGAAAGAAATTTAATCATTCCAAATATTAAAAATATACAAGAATTTGGCCATTTAGAGGGAGATACTATCGTTGGTAAAGATCATAAAAGTTCTATTATTACTTTAGCTGATATATGATCAAAAACCACAATTCCTTTGAAAACTAAAAATCATAAAGCAGAAAGTATTACACAAAGTATAATAAAATTTATTTCAAAATTAATACCAGGAACAATTAAAACTATTACTTTTGATCGTGGTAAAGAATTTAGTAAATGAAAATTAATTGAAAAAAATTGTAATGTTAAAATTTATTTTGCAGATGCCGGAAAACCTTGTCAAAGAGGTTTAAATGAGAACAATAATGGTATTTTAAGAAGATATTTACCAAAATCTACTGATTTATCTTCATATAAACAAAAAGACTTAAATTCTATAGCATTTCAAATTAATTCTACACCCAGAAAATCATTATCTTATAAAAGACCAATAGATTTAATACAATTATTTTAAAAAACTGTCCCATTTATATTTACAATTCAGGTTCCTTCTTTCTTAATAATTTTGAAGTCTATATAATTATGGTCCAACTTATTGTAGCCTATCCAAGATTTAAGTAAGTAAAAATATAAAATTAATATATATTTAGTGAAAATTTAATAAAATTAATTAATAATGGTCGCGTTTAGTTTTCTTAGGTATTTTTAAAAAAAGAAAAAATAATCATTTACTATAAATTATTTCAATATGCAAATTAAGTATATATTTCTTATGTATGATTTTTTTTGTAAAAAATTATTTTAATGTTGTTTTTATAAGCATTTTAGTGAGTTTTTATAACCTTTTATTAAGATTATGTTTGTTAATATATTAAATATTTTGTTTTATTACTTATTTTTTAGATAAAATGATAATTAAATTGTGATTACTTTTTTTTCAAAATTATTTAAACCTTTTCCTACCTAACAAAACTTTACGCGTCCATTAATTTTTCATTGTGTAAAAATTCAATAATATGATAAAATAGTAATGAATAAAAATGACAACAATAAGAAAGGCAGGGTTAGTTTAGTAATTAAATAATATAATTAGCTGAGTGTTTTACTTCTTCAAAGCAATACCTAAGAAAACTAAACGCGACCGTTAGTCTTTGATAAGTAATTATTAATATTAAAAAAAGTGGTATAATAACGATATTAAAATATAAAGAGGAGTAAAAGAATGACACCACATATTAGTGCTAAAAAAGAGGACATTGCCCCAATAGTTTTAATGCCCGGAGATCCAATTAGAGCAAAATATATTGCAACAAATTATTTGCAAGATGTGCAATTAGTAAATAGTGTTCGTAATATGTTAATGTATACAGGAATATATCAAGGGAAAAGAATAACTATTGCTGGTAGTGGTATGGGTTGTCCTTCAATTGGCATTTACTCATATGAATTATTTAAATTTTATGATGTTGATGTAATTATTAGAATTGGAAGTGCAGGTGCATATGACGAAAAGTTAAAACTGTATGATGTTATTAATGTAAGTTCGGTATATGGTGAAAATAATTATGCTAAAATTGTTGGTGCAACAAATGGTGATATTATTGAAGCCAATCCTAATATTTATGAATTAATTAAAAAAACAGCAAGTGATAAAAATATTAACATCATATCTGGAAGGGTACATTGTTCTGATGTTTTTTATCGTAAAAATTTTGAAGAATATAAAAGATTTTTAAGTGAAAAACAAACTATTGCTGTAGAAATGGAAACTTTTGCGTTATTTGCTAATGCAAAAGTGTTAAATAAGCAAGCAGGATGTATTTTAACTGTATCTGATTCGTTAGTAACAAAAGAGGCTGCTACGAGTGAAGAGCGCGAACAATCATTTGATAAGATGATGATGTTAGCTTTAAAAACAGCAGTTAATTTTTATAAACAAGATGTTTAAAGAAAAAGGGAAATTTTTATAAAGAGGGGTTTCTCAAACTAATGGATAAAAATAGTATTGATAGTTTTTTAATTTTAGTTAAAACCAATGTTTCTATTGATCAAGTTGTTAAGCCTTTTGTTAAAACAATAGATAAACAAACTTTGCATAAAATTAAATGACTTTATATTTCAGAACATAAAATTAATGATGAATCTTATTTAACTATTGCTTTAAATGAGTTTACTTTTAATATTATTAAAAAGTTAAAAAAGTGTGATTGAATTTTAGTTCATAAATATATTTTAAAAGATAAATTTCATAATGAAAATTATAAGGTTGTTAGTTGTGAAATGGGATTTTATAAATATAAATTAATTAATACGGTATATCATTGTCATCGTATTGATGAACAAACTTCAATTGATAGTAATTTATGAAAAGTATTAAGTGAAAAAAAGCAACAAATTTTGCTTGAATTTTTAATTGCTTTACGAAAAAAAAGAAAAATAGATTTTTTAATTTTAAATGATATTTTTAGTAGTACAACAGAAAAGGAAATTGCTAATCAAGTTTGTGAACAGGCTAATAGTTATAAGAAGCATTATCAGTTATTACGAATTGGGCAAGATATTATTGCTTGCTTAGGGCGATTAAAAAATATTATTGATTTTTATATTGAGGATGGTAGTATTAATTTTGCTTTGAAAGATAATGAAATTATTAATCAAAAAGTATTAAATGAATTAGAAATTGTTAAAAAAACAAAAACTAGCGCTAAAAATCTTACAAGTCTTTTTATAAATCATGATATGGAAGCGCTTTATCAAATAATGAAAAAGATTATTCGTGATAATCCGTGTTCGTTGTATGTAAGTTCAGGTTAATAGATAATAAAAATCATTCTCATATGAGAATGATTTTTATTTTTTCTTTTTAGAAGTTTCTTTTAAGCGATTATTAATTATTTGTCAAGTTAATCTTGCAATCATCGCAGCATTATCAGTACAGTATTCATTATTAGGAATAATAACTGTGGTATTTTTTGTTGCTAAGTTTTCAACCTTAGTTCGTAAAACACTGTTAGCAGCAACGCCACCGACTACTGTTATCATTTTTGGATGATATTTTTTCATTGCCATTGTTAATTTTTTAATTAAAATATTAGTTGCTTGTTCTTGAAAAGAACAAGCAATATCTTCTTTTCTAAATTCTAATTGGCGAACATTTAATTTTTTAATTAAATTTGCTACTGCAGATTTTAAACCACTAAATGAAAAGTCAAAACTGTTATCATTTTTTCCTAATGGCAGTTCAAAAATATTTTGTCCTTTTTTTGCTATTTTATCAATTATTGGTCCACCTGGATATTCAAGTTCTAATAATCTTGCTACTTTATCATAAGCTTCACCGACAGCATCATCATAAGTTTCTCCTAAAATATGAAAATCAAGATGTTTTTTCATTAAAACTAATTGCGTGTGGCCACCGGATACTACTAAGGTTATTAAGGGAAACTTAAATTCATTATTAATGGCAGCGCTATAAATATGACCTTCAATATGATTACAAGCAATAAGTGGTTTTTTTAATATTAATGATATTGTTTGAGCGCAAACTTTACCGATATGAAGTGAACCACTTAATCCCGGATGGTCAGTATAACCGATGTAGTCAATATCATGATATTGGATTTGTGCTTGTTTAATGGCTTCTTTTAAAACATAACTAATTTTAGAAATATGAAGTCTTGAAGCAATTTCAGGAACAATCCCACCATATTGTTGATGATTAGCTATTTGTGAAAAAATAATATTGCTTTTAACTTTTTTATCTTTATATATTGCTATTGCTGTTTCATCACAACTTGTTTCAATAGCTAAGATGGTCATATTTTTCTCCTTAATTAATAACAATAATTGAGTTACCTATTTCGTTAATATTTGGTAATGATTTATTGTTTGTAATAAATATATCACATTCCTTTAAATTGGCGTATTTAATAAAACCAATTGTGTTAATACTATCATTTTCAGCAATAATAATTTTAGTATTAGAAGCACTTAATACTTTTTGTTTCAGTTGTGCTTCTTCTTCATTTTTAGCATATAAATCATAAGTATTAGAAATATTCTTAATATTAAGAATGCATTTACTGAATTTGACATTTTCTAAATTTGCTAAGCTATGGCTTCCTACTAAAACTTTACTTTCAGCTAAATAGCGACCACCAATTAAAATAGTATCTAAAATATTTTTATTATTAATTGCTTGTTTAAAAATTTCAATACTGTTTGTAAATATGGATTGGCAACCCTTTTTAGGACACTTTTTATGTAGACTGGTATTTTCTAAATTCAACGGGAGTTAAATAATTTAAACTGCCATGAATTCGAATATTGTTATATCAATTAACAAAATCAAATAGTTCGCATTTTAGTTGTGTTAAGTTTGCAAATTTTTTACCGTTAATAAATTCGGTTTTAAAGGTTTTGTAAGTTGCTTCAGCAACAGCATTATCATATGGGCATCCTTTGGAGCTTAATGATCTTTTAATTTTAAAGGTTATTAAAATTTCATCAATAATTTTATTTTTAAACTCATTACCACGTTCAGTATGAAATAAAGTTATTTTATTTAATGGTCGTGTTATCTTGTGAAAAGCTTGTTGAACTAATTCAGCAGTTTTATTTGATCCAGCACTATAGCCAATTACTTCGCGATTAAACAAGTCAATTAATAAACAAATATAATGTCATTTAGTGCCAACTTGAACATATGTTAAATCACTAACAACAACTTCATTTGGTTTTTTGTCATTAAATTGACGATTTAAAACATTATTAATTTCGTCATTATTAACTGTTTTTTTATGATTACAATATTTTAACTTGGTGTATTTAGAAACCAAATTATTTTTGATCATAATGAATCGGATTTTTCGTCGTGATAAAATGATATTTTTTCTTATTAAAACAGCTTTAATTTTACGAGCACCATAAATCTTGCGACTTTTATTAAATGCACTGATAACTTCTTGTTCATAATTATTAACATCAAACTTGGTGCATTTATTAGTTTGATAATAATATGTTGATTTTAGTAAACCTAAAATCTTACATATTTTCCTCACTGAATATTTATTTTTGTTGTTATTAATTATTGTTATTTTTTCCCGATTATCAGTGCTGCTTGCTTTAAAATGTCATTTTCCATTCGTAATTGTTGGTTTTCTTTTCGCAAGTAAATTAATTCATTTTCTTCGACAGTGCGATTATCTTTTGCTTTAAATGACCCAGAATTATTATAATTTTTAATTCAATTAATAAATAGTTGGTTTTGGTAAATTATATTCTTTCCCTAAATTAATAACACTTTTGTCATTTTTGTATAGCATTACAATTTGTTTTTTAAATTCTTCAGAGTATGAGGTTTTATTTCCCATTTTTATATTCCTTCTTTCTTAATAATTTTGAAGTCTATATAATTATGGTCCAACTTATTGTAGCCTATCCATAGTCTTAACAAGATTATTTGGAAGAATTGATAAATAATGACTAATATTTTTGTTAATAACTTTAGTAGTTCTATTTTCAACTAATATTGCTAAAGTAAATCTTGATGTTCTTTCAACTAAAGTTATTAAACATGATTTACTTTTACCTCGTGATGATACTACAGTATCACCTTCTCAATGGCCAAGAGTTATGCGATTATTAACATTTCGTTCTTTAATGGATTTACCATTAAATTTACCCCGATTTTCTTGAGATTTTCGTTTCTTACCTTTTCTTCTTAAATTTTTACTAGTAACCTTTTCAAGTAATCCAGAATAAATTCAATTGTAAATTGTTTTAAAACTAATAATTCATTCTTGATGAAAATTTTTAATTCTGCCATAAATTTGTTCAGGCGATCAACCTAATAATAATTTTTGTTGTACATATTTTACTAATTCTCTATTTTTAAATTTATGAAAATAAACATGTAATTGTTTTCTATTTTCTGCTTTATTTTGTGCAATTAATGAAAAATAATGATTATTATCTTTATTTCTATTAACTTCTCGATTAATAGTACTAATACTTCGATTAAGATTTTTAGCTATTTCACTAATTTTTACTTTAAATTTCAATTGATTCTCAATATAAATTCTTTCATCTATGCCAAGATGTTTGTATCCCATATAAAAACTCCTTAAATTTACTTTTTCTAAAATAAACTTAGCATCATGAAATTTTTATATGAAATCTTTTGCAATTTTATTTACTTGCACTTACAAGTATAATTCAGCAATAATAAAAATGATGATAGTTGAATTAATTATAAAGGTAATGCTATAACAAATAAATATAATAGATTTAAGTAACCTGAATTGTAAATATAAATGGGACAGTTTTTTAAAATAATTGTATTAAATCTATTGGTCTTTTATAAGATAATGATTTTCTGGGTGTAGAATTAATTTGAAATGCTATAGAATTTAAGTCTTTTTGTTTATATGAAGATAAATCAGTAGATTTTGGTAAATATCTTCTTAAAATACCATTATTGTTTTCATTTAAACCTCTTTGACAAGGTTTTCCGGCATCTGCAAAATAAATTTTAACATTACAATTTTTTTCAATTAATTTTCATTTACTAAATTCTTTACCACGATCAAAAGTAATAGTTTTAATTGTTCCTGGTATTAATTTTGAAATAAATTTTATTATACTTTGTGTAATACTTTCTGCTTTATGATTTTTAGTTTTCAAAGGAATTGTGGTTTTTGATCATAGATCAGCTAAAGTAATAATAGAACTTTTATGATCTTTACCAACGATAGTATCTCCCTCTAAATGGCCAAATTCTTGTATATTTTTAATATTTGGAATTATTAAATTTCTTTCATGAATAGATTTACAATTATTAATTCTGCCCCTAGTTTCTTTTTGTTTATGAGGTTTATTTTTGCCTTTTCTCAATAAATTTTTTTCATCAAAACCCATTCGATTTGTTTTAAACATGTTATATAAAGTTTTTGTTGAAATATTTTTTATTTTATTTTTCTTTAAAAAATCAGCAATTATATCAAGAGCATAATTTTTAGTAATTAACAAATGATTGATAGTATTAATTTCTGTTAAAGTTAAAATTATTAATTTTCTACCTGCATTTTGTTTATTTTTTTGAACTTGATTCAATATTTCTAATGGTAATAAGTTTTGATTTAATAATTTACAAACTCTGTGTACAGTTGATTTACTATAATCAATTGCTTTTGCTATTTTACGAATAGAAAATCCATAACTTTTATATTCTTTTATTGATTCAATAGTCAGATACTTATACATTGTGCTAATTCCTTTCTTTTCTTAATTATAGAATTAACACAATTTGTTTTTTATATAAGTGTCCTTTTTAATTTTACATTTCAGGTAAGCAAAAATATTAGTTAAAATTTAATAAAATTAATAATTTTTCATTGTGTAAAAATTCAATAATATGATAAAATGGTAATGAATAAAAATGACAACAACAAGAAAGGCAGGGTTAGTTTAGTAATTAAATAATATAATTAGCTGATTGTTTTACTTCTTCAAAGCAATACCTAAGAAAACTAAACGCGACCTCACCGAGTTATGTTCTTGTTTTATTAGCTTTATGTGGTAATGTTAATATTACTAATGAGAATGGTGATACTTTACTTCATTTAGCAGTAAAAATTAATAATTTAAGTTTAGCAAAGGAATTAATCCAGAGTGGGATTAATATTAATGCTTGTAATCAAGTAGGTACTACGCCACTTCATATTGCTACTTCTATTGGCGATCGCACATTAATGATACAGTTATTATTAACAAATGGAGCTAATATTCATATTTTCAATGAAAAAAAAGTTTCACCCCTTTCAATTGTCTTGTCAGAAGCAGATGAAAGAAAAATTAAATTATTGCGAGAAAACGAAATTAATAATCAAATGATAGCAACTAAATCAAATTCAGATATCAGATATAATAATTTATATTTTTTAGGTGATAGTTTATCTGATAGTGGAGCGTTTATTGGTGTTGTTAGAGAATTTAATATTTTTAATATTTTTAAATCACAAGAATTTGAAGCTCCACTTTACAAAGATTTTTGTAGTAATGGTCCGACATATTCACAAATTTTAGCTAATAAATTAGGAATCAAATTAGTTCCTGCTTGAAGATTTAAGTTTTCCTGAAATGTAAAATTAAAAAGGACACTTATATAAAAAACAAATTGTGTTAATTCTATAATTAAGAAAAGAAAGGAATTAGCACAATGTATAAGTATCTGACTATTGAATCAATAAAAGAATATAAAAGTTATGGATTTTCTATTCGTAAAATAGCAAAAGCAATTGATTATAGTAAATCAACTGTACACAGAGTTTGTAAATTATTAAATCAAAACTTATTACCATTAGAAATATTGAATCAAGTTCAAAAAAATAAACAAAATGCAGGTAGAAAATTAATAATTTTAACTTTAACAGAAATTAATACTATCAATCATTTGTTAATTACTAAAAATTATGCTCTTGATATAATTGCTAATTTTTTAAAGAAAAATAAAATAAAAAATATTTCAACAAAAACTTTATATAACATGTTTAAAACAAATCGAATGGGTTTTGATGAAAAAAATTTATTGAGAAAAGGCAAAAATAAACCTCATAAACAAAAAGAAACTAGGGGCAGAATTAATAATTGTAAATCTATTCATGAAAGAAATTTAATCATTCCAAATATTAAAAATATACAAGAATTTGGCCATTTAGAGGGAGATACTATCGTTGGTAAAGATCATAAAAGTTCTATTATTACTTTAGCTGATATATGATCAAAAACCACAATTCCTTTGAAAACTAAAAATCATAAAGCAGAAAGTATTACACAAAGTATAATAAAATTTATTTCAAAATTAATACCAGGAACAATTAAAACTATTACTTTTGATCGTGGTAAAGAATTTAGTAAATGAAAATTAATTGAAAAAAATTGTAATGTTAAAATTTATTTTGCAGATGCCGGAAAACCTTGTCAAAGAGGTTTAAATGAGAACAATAATGGTATTTTAAGAAGATATTTACCAAAATTTACTGATTTATCTTCATATAAACAAAAAGACTTAAATTCTATAGCATTTCAAATTAATTCTACACCCAGAAAATCATTATCTTATAAAAGACCAATAGATTTAATACAATTATTTTAAAAAACTGTCCCATTTATATTTACAATTCAGGTTTTAAAACAAATTTATGAAAAGATTGGTAATAATTACGCTGTTGCTGGTGCACAAATAACAAAGTTACCTTTTTGAAAACTTAAAAGTATTTTCTGCAATAATTTTTCGTTGCCTAAACAAGCAAAGGCTTTGCTTAAACATCATCAATTAACTGAAAATGATTTAGTTATTATTAATATTGGTGGTAATGAATTAATAAATGCAGTTAACATTTCTGATATTAATGAAAGTAAAGCTACTATCAATAATGCTATCAATATTCAAAAAGCTACTATTATTAATCTAATTAATAATAATGCTCGTAAAATTATTGTTGCTAATGCTCCTGATATTAGCAAGACTCCTTCGTTTTTAAATTCATATAATATGGATAAAGCAAAAAATCTTTCGGAATATTTTAACAGTGTATGATTAGAAGGAATGAAGCAATTACAAACAAAATATCCACAAATTATTAAATTATTTGATTTGAATGTTGTTTTTAATAAAAATTTAGATGAATTTCAAAAAAAGGTGGAATTACTAATAAGGGTTCTACTGATGTTAATTACAGTTGTATTTTATTTGGTTTGAATGTTAAACCTGAGTTTAATGAAGATTGTGATTTTTATAATATTAATGATTATTTTTTCTTTGATTTTATTCATCCAACAAGTTGGGTTCATGAACAATTAGGAGATATTATTTATGATTTAAGTCAAAGTAAATGGTAATAAATTTTTAAAAATATTGTTAAATATTTTAGATTCATTGTCAAATATTAAAAATCATTAATAAAATCTCATTGTCAAATTTGAATATATTTTTATCAGTTTTGCCAAAAAGTTGAATTCTTACAATAAATGAGTTATTTAAAAAATCACAATGGATTATTAGTTCTGATGCCATTAGAAGTAATGCTAATGAGCATTTCTGAATTAGCAATTTGGAATTTAGTTTAACAAAAGTTAGGGAATGATTAATTTAGTTCTTGTAATAGTAGTCAAAACACTATATAATTAACAAGTAATTAGGGCAGATGAAGGTGAGGGTTTCCTCACCTTCATCTAATTTAAAAGTCATAATTAAAATGTTGACAATAATAGTGTTAGAAGGAGTAAAATAAGATGATTGATGGAATAGAAATTTTAAAAGCAATTGATCTTTTGGTGGAAGAAAAGAAAATTGATCGCAGTTTAATTATTGAGGCTATTAAAGAAGGAATAATAAAAGCTTATGAAAAATATTTGGACCCACAAGCCTTAATAAAAGTAGACTTTGATGAACAAACTGGTCAAATTAAAGTTTATCGTTTATTAAAAATTGTTAGTAAGATTGAAGATGAGTTTGCTGAAATTTTATTAGATGATGTTAAAAATTTAGAGAAAAATTTAACAATTGATAATATATATTATGAGCCTGTTGATACTGATGAATTTTCTCGTTTAGCAGCGTTACAAGTAGCACAAATTTTAAAACAACATTTAAGAGAAGCAGAAAAAGAAGTTGTCTATGAAAAATATATTTCTAAGAAAGATGATATTTTAATTGGCACAATTGATAATATTGAAGAAAACTACTATTTATTAAAAATTGTTGATCGTACTTTTGCAATTTTACCTAAAAAAAATATTATTCCCACAGAGAAATTTTATTTAGGTGATAAAGTAAAGTTTTATGTTGAGGATGTTAATAAAACGAAAAATTTTGGACAAATTTTAGCTTCAAGAACTCATCCAGGATTTTTAAAAAGATTATTAGAAATTGAAGTTCCAGAAATTTATGAAGGAATAATTGAAATTAAAGTCATTGCAAGAATTGCAGGACAAAGATCAAAAGTTGCAGTATTTTGTAATGACCCAACTATTGATCCGATTGGTGCTTGTGTTGGTAATAAAGGAAAAAGAATTCAAAGTATTATGGAAGAATTGAATGATGAAAAAATTGATCTTATTAAGTGAGATGCGGAAATAAAAACATTTATTATTAATGCGTTATCGCCAGCTAAAGCGATTTCTATTAGTTTAGATGAACAAACTAATGAAGCTAATATTATCGTTGCTGATGAGCATTATTCATTAGCTATTGGTAAAAAAGGAATAACAGCAAAATTAACAGCAAAATTAACAAAATGAAAAATTAATATTATTTCTTTAAGTGATGCTTTAAATCAAAATATTATTTTTAAATGAAATGGTAATTTATCGGAACAGCAAATGCAAGAATTACAAAATAAACATCAATTTAAAATCAAGAAAGATAATTTGCTTGTAGGGTTAGAAACAAGTATTGAAGAAATAGATAATGTTGATAATACTAATACTGAATTAGATAGTGATGAATTAGATAAAGATTAAATAAAGGAAAAAATTATTGGTGGCAAAACAAAAATTAGTATATCGGCAATGCATCGTTACAAAAGTTGTTGTTTTACGAAGTGAGTTAATAAGAGTTGTTAAAACAAAACAAGAACAAGTTTTGGTTGATTTAAATTATTGTCTTGCTGGTAAAGGTGCTTATGTTAAGCGAGAAGTTGCTATTATTGAAAAAATGCAAAAAAAACAATTATTAGAAAAGATTTTTAAAACACAAATTGTTGATAATATTTATTTATTATTACTCAAAGTTGTAAAAGAACAGGAGCATAGTAATTAATTAGGGGTGGTGATTGTATGAAAAAAAGTAATCAAAGAAAAAAGCAAACAACAGTTATTAAAAATCAATTAAAAACAGGAAGTGATTCACATCTTGATAATGGGATTTTTATTTTTAGTGAACCATTATCAATTATTGAGTTTTCTAAAAAAACAAATATTCCTGTTGTGAAAATTATTAAATACTTTTTTAATAAAGGACAAATGTTAACGCAAAATCATTTTTTGAATGAAGAATTAATTGGTGAGTTATGTTTAGAATTTAGTTTAGATTTTAAAAAGGAAACTGTTATTACGCATCAAAATTTGTTAGAAAATTTAGATATTATTGATGATATTAATGATTTAAAAGAACGGCCACCAGTTGTGACCATTATGGGTCATGTTGATCATGGTAAAACAACTTTGTTAGATAATATTAGAAAATCTAAAATTACTGAGAAAGAATTTGGTGGTATAACGCAACATATTGGTGCTTATCAAATTAAAACAAAGGATAGTAAAATTATTACTTTTTTGGATACGCCTGGACATGAAGCATTTACGCAAATGCGTGCTCGGGGCGCTAAAGTTACTGATATTGTTGTATTAGTTGTTGCTAGTAATGATGGTGTTATGCCACAAACTAAAGAAGCAATTGATCATGCTAAAGCTGCTAATGTGCCAATTATTGTGTTTGTTAATAAGATGGATTTGCCGTCTGCTAATGTGGAATTAATTATGAAAGATTTAGCAACTTTAGATTTAATTTCGGAAGAGTGAAGTGGTGATACAATTTTTGTTAAAGGTAGTGCTTTAACTGGTGCAGGAATTGATGAATTATTAGATGTAATTTTATTATTAGCGGAAATGCAAGGTTTACAAGCTAATCCAAATTGTTTTGCTAGTGGGACAGTTATTGAGGCGCATTTAGATCGTAATGTTGGTCCCGTTTGTACATTGTTAGTTCAAAATGGCACTTTAAAAATTAAAGATGCTTTGGTAGCAGGAGTTTCTTTTGGTCGGGTTCGTGATATGAAAAATGATCGTAATGTTGCTATTAAGGAAGCAAAACCTTCAACGCCAATTGAAATTCATGGTTTAGATTTTGTTTCTAAGGCGGGTGAACCATTTATGGTGTTTGGTGATGATAAGTTAGCTCGTGAAGTAGCGTTATCAAGAAAAACACAAGATGAAATTAATGAGCGAAGAAAAACTAAAACTTTAAATTTAGAAAATTTATCTGATGAAATTGCAGCTGGTAATTTGAAACATATTGATATTATTTTAAAAACTGATACTCAGGGAAGTTTAGAAGCTTTAAAACAGTCATTAAGTAAAATTAAAATTGATGATATTAGTATTAGAATTATTCGTTCTTCAGTTGGAACAATTAGTGAATCAGATATTACCTTAGCTGTTGCTTCAAAAGCTTTAGTTTATGGTTTTAATGTGCGACCTAATTCTGTTGTGCGAAAATTGGCATTAGATGAAGGCATTGAGATTCATCTTCATAATGTTATTTATAAAGTAATTGAAGAATTGCAACAAGCAGCCAGAGGTTTATTAGATCCAAAGTTTGAAGAGATTGTTTTAGGACAAGCTGCTGTGCGCCAATTATTTCATTATTCTAAGGTTGGTGTCATTGCGGGATGTATGGTTATTGAAGGTGTTATTAGTCGTCAAAGTAAAGTAAAGGTTTTACGAGATGGTATTGTTATTTATGATGGTGATTTATCATCTTTAAAACATCAAAAAGAAGATATTAAAGAATCACGACAAGGAACTGAATGTGGGTTAACTATTAAAAACTTTAATGATATAAAAGAAAATGATGTTATTGAATCTTATTTATTGAAGGAAATTAAGTAATGGTAAATGTTAAGTTTCAACGATTACAAACTACAATTCAACGTTTGCTAACAAATATTTTGCAAAAAGAAGTTAAAGATGAGAATGAAGTTTTGCAAAAATTAATAATTAAGGGAGTAAAATTAAATAATGATCGCACAATTGCTAAAGTATATTATGATTCTTTGGTTTTCCAAGAACAAAAGCAGATTATTGAATTAGCGATAAAACAAAATTTGTGATTAATCCGAAAAAAATTAGGTCAACAGTTAACGATTTATAAAGTTCCGCAATTAATTTTTGTTTATGATCAATCATTAAGTGAAAGTAGAAAAATTGAAGATATTTTAAATAAAATTAAAAAAGATTCTTCTAACTTTTAAACGGTAATTTTTTAAGAATTATTGTAATTATGCTTTTTTTGTTATTATTACCTTGTTATTTATTATGATAATTAAGGTTATGAATGGGGTATTTAATCATTGTGATGAAAAAAATGTTTTCTTGATTAGGAGCAAATTTGCTTTCATTCATTACTATTATTAATCTTGTTGCTTGTCAGAAAAGTGAAATTATTTTATTTGGTGGTTCTAGTTCAGTGATGACTTTAATGCATATCTTATTATATGGTGACCAGTTAAATGCTCCGAAATTTCAAGGTTTTAATCATAAATATAATCGTAAGGTGGCATATAATGGTACGGGTTCATCAGCTGGTGAAAATGGTGTTAAAAATCAAACACTAGTGATGGGGTTTACTTCAAGAGATGTTAAGTCAGAGTATATTGATAATAGTAATTATCGTGTTTTTAATTTTGCAATTGATGGGATGGTAATTATTGCTAAAGCTCCTACTAATTGCAATGTTACAAATATTTCTCAGGATAAAGTAAGTGTTTTACGAGATATATATACTGGTAAAAGTAAAACTTGAACAGATTTGTTAGGAAATGGGTGTGCTAATAAAGAAACGATTATTGGTGTTAATCGTGAATCAGGAAGTGGAACCAGAGATGTTTGGCGAGGATTTTTAGAAATGGGTAGTAGTGATTTTTCTAGTGGTTTAAGAATTGCTAATTCAACATCAGTAATGATTAATCAAGTAAGAGATACTAATAATGCTATTGGTTATGTTTCATTTTCAAATGTTGATTCGGTTCTTGCTAATAATTTGGTCCCTTTTACGATTAATGGTGTTAAAGCTAGTATTGAATCGTTAACTAATAAATCATATATTTTGTATCGTTTATTTGCATGTTTATTTTGATATGAAAGTAAACAAAGAGAGTTGATTCGTCAGTTTATTTATTTTATGAATGATGATCATAGTGGTAAATTAGCATTTGAAAAAACAGGTTTAATATTTGATTTTGAATGAAAAAGTGAAGAACCTGAATGGTTGATTAAGCAAACTAATTAAGTGATGGAGAAATTATGGTTCAGTTTCATAATAAGATTTTTAAACATAAATATTAGAGGGCATAAATTATTCGGTGGGTGATGTTTTATTTAAATAAATATTTATCTATTAAAATAAAATTAACTAAGAAAAAGACAAATTTATCTTTTTTAACCATTTTTATCATAACACAAAATTGCAAAATTGCAAACGAAAAATAATAATCCGGTCGCGTTTAGTTTTCTTAGGTATTTTTAAAAAAAGAAAAAATAATCATTTACTATAAATTATTTCAATATGCAAATTAAGTATATATTTCTTATGTATGATTTTTTTTGTAAAAAATTATTTTAATGTTGTTTTTATAAGCATTTTAGTGAGTTTTTATAACCTTTTATTAAGATTATGGATAGGCTACAATAAGTTGGACCATAATTATTATATAGACTTCAAAATTATTAAGAAAGAAGGAATATAAAAATGGGAAATAAAACCTCATACTCTGAAGAATTTAAAAAACAAATTGTAATGCTATACAAAAATGACAAAAGTGTTATTAATTTAGGGAAAGAATATAATTTACCAAAACCAACTATTTATAGTTGAATTAAAAATTATAATAATTCTGGGTCATTTAAAGCAAAAGATAATCGCACTGTCGAAGAAAATGAATTAATTTACTTGCGAAAAGAAAACCAACAATTACGAATGGAAAATGACATTTTAAAGCAAGCAGCACTGATAATCGGGAAAAAATAACAATAATTAATAACAACAAAAATAAATATTCAGTGAGGAAAATATGTAAGATTTTAGGTTTACTAAAATCAACATATTATTATCAAACCTGAATTGTAAATATAAATGGGACAGTTTTTTAAAATAATTGTATTAAATCTATTGGTCTTTTATAAGATAATGATTTTCTGGGTGTAGAATTAATTTGAAATGCTATAGAATTTAAGTCTTTTTGTTTATATGAAGATAAATCAGTAGATTTTGGTAAATATCTTCTTAAAATACCATTATTGTTCTCATTTAAACCTCTTTGACAAGGTTTGCCGGCATCTGCAAAATAAATTTTAACATTACAATTTTTTTCAATTAATTTTCATTTACTAAATTCTTTACCACGATCAAAAGTAATAGTTTTAATTGTTCCTGGTATTAATTTTGAAATAAATTTTATTATACTTTGTGTAATACTTTCTGCTTTATGATTTTTAGTTTTCAAAGGAATTGTGGTTTTTGATCATATATCAGCTAAAGTAATAATAGAACTTTTATGATCTTTACCAACGATAGTATCTCCCTCTAAATGGCCAAATTCTTGTATATTTTTAATATTTGGAATGATTAAATTTCTTTCATGAATAGATTTACAATTATTAATTCTGCCCCTAGTTTCTTTTTGTTTATGAGGTTTATTTTTGCCTTTTCTCAATAAATTTTTTTCATCAAAACCCATTCGATTTGTTTTAAACATGTTATATAAAGTTTTTGTTGAAATATTTTTTATTTTATTTTTCTTTAAAAAATCAGCAATTATATCAAGAGCATAATTTTTAGTAATTAACAAATGATTGATAGTATTAATTTCTGTTAAAGTTAAAATTATTAATTTTCTACCTGCATTTTGTTTATTTTTTTGAACTTGATTCAATATTTCTAATGGTAATAAGTTTTGATTTAATAATTTACAAACTCTGTGTACAGTTGATTTACTATAATCAATTGCTTTTGCTATTTTACGAATAGAAAATCCATAACTTTTATATTCTTTTATTGCTATTATTGATTCAATAGTCAGATACTTATACATTGTGCTAATTCCTTTCTTTTCTTAATTATAGAATTAACACAATTTGTTTTTTATATAAGTGTCCTTTTTAATTTTACATTTCAGGAAAATTAAAAGATTACTAAATATAATATTGAAATTGAAAGGACTACATAATGACTTGTCTTATTTGTGAAAAACTAATTAGCCCCGAAGAACTAAAAGAATTAAAGGAGCAATATCATCACTTAATACAAATCCACGAAAATAAACTTTTACAAACTCATTTCCAATGTGCAGGTGATGGTATCATATACTAATAAAATGAACCACGGATTACTCCGTGGTTCATTTTCATTGTACTTAATACTATAATTTAGTTCCTTTAAAAAATTTTCCAGCAGCGATTTCTGCATTAATTCGTTTTTTAAATACTAATAAATAAACCATTGGTAATACCACACTACCACCAATAAAATTACCTAACAATGTTGGTAGCATATTCATTATTGAAAATGTTCCAAAATCTTGACCAACCATACCATTATTTAAAAATAAACCAGTCATTCAAACATAAGCATTAGCAACAATATGTTGAAAACCAGAAATTCCAAATGCTAAAATTACAAAGAAGCATAATAATACCTTAGTTGCTGAATTTTTAACAGACATATTCATTCAGAACAACCCCGCAATTAAAATATTACAATAAATGCCACTAACAAAATTTTTTAAAAAAACTGTCCAATTAAGATTACTCGGACTAGAACCGATTTTCTTATCATAAATATACTTAAAAGCATTATAAAACTCAGAATCAACTTTCATATGTCCCATTAAATAAGTAGATATCGCAACAATTAATGCTCCTAAACAATTACCAACTAATACTAAAGATAAATTTACAAGCATGCGACGCAGTTTTGCTTCTCTTTTAACTATTGGTAATAATGTCAATGAATTAGAAGTAAATAATGTCCCACCAATAAAAATAACCATTAATATTGCTGGCGTAAAAGTTAGTCCTGTAATTAAAGCAATCATACCAGAAGGCATCCCATTAGGTTTTAAATTTCCATTACTGTCTTTAATAATAAATCCTGATAAAGCAACAATAACAATAACATAAGCAATTGCTACAAAAAAACCTGCCATAATGCCAAATAGAAATGTCTTATATCACGGATCGCGTAATTTTTGAAAAGCATATTCAAATACTTCAACAAATGTCTCTTCATGTGAAATATGATCTTTAATAAGGACAGCATTACTATCATCAAAACTATGTAATGGTTTTTCTTTTGAACTCATTTATTAATCTCCTTTGAAGCTCATATTAAAAAATAAATAAATATTTTCAATTATTTATATTATGTAATAAAAGATTAAAAATTACAAGAAAAACAAAATAAAAAAAGCAGAATATTCTGCTTTAATTTTCTTTATGGTACCTAAGGTCGGACTCGAACCGACACAAACTTTAACCGTTTACTGGAGCTTAAACCCAGCGTGTCTACCAGTTCCACCACTTAGGCACTAATGGTACCCCGTGCAAGGCTCGAACTTGCGACCCTCTGGTTAAAAGCCAGATGCTCTACCGACTGAGCTAACGGAGCATATTAAATTTGGCTGGGGAGGGTGGATTTGAACCACCGCATCAAGGAGTCAAAGTCCTTTGCCTTACCACTTGGCTACACCCCAACATTATGGTGGAGGGAGAGGGATTCGAACCCCCGAACCCTAAGGAGTTGGTTTACAGCCAACCGTGTTTAGCCACTTCACTATCCCTCCAAATAATTTATGGTGCTGGCTATAGGAATTGAACCTACGACCTACCGCTTACAAGGCGGTTGCTCTACCTGCTGAGCTAAGCCAGCAAATGGTGGGTTGTGACGGGATTGAACCGCCGACCGCTCGCTTGTAAGGCGAGTGCTCTCCCAGCTGAGCTAACAACCCATTTAATTTAGGACTTTATAATAATATAAAAAAACATTCTCATTGTCAATTATTTTATCTTTAAAAATCCTAAATATAATAATAATTTTAAAGTATTAATTATTAACTCTTACCTAATAACTTAAACATTTTTTTCTTATATACTTCAACACCCGGTTGATTAAAAGGATTAACTTCTAGTAAATAAGCACTCATTGCACAAGCTTTAAAGAAAAAGTACACTAAGTAACCAAACATTATTTCATCCATTGTTTCTAACTCTAAAATAATATTAGGAACTTTCCCCTCATTACTATGCGCATCAATTGTTCCTTCTAAAGCTAAAGCATTAATTTGATGTAAAGAATAATTAGTTAAATAATTCAATTGATCTACATCATCACTATTAGTAGCAATTTTAACATCCAAAGAGGGCTTTTTAACTTGTAAAACTGTTTCAAATAAAACTTTACTTCCCTCTTGAATAAATTGTCCTAAGGAATGTAAATCAGTAGAAAAATTAACACTAGCAGGTAAAATTCCTTTACTATCTTTTCCTTCTGATTCACCAAATAACTGTTTTCATCATTCAGCCAAACTAGACATCTGACTTTCATAACTAACTAACATTTCTACAGGATATTGCTTTTCTTGATGTAATATTGTTCGCACAACAGCATATTTATATGCTTGATTTTCTAAAGTATCATTACTTAAATCTGTATATGCTTGATTAGCTCCCAGCATAACCTTATCAATATCAATTCCGGCCATTGCCATTACAAAAATACCAACAGGCGTTAATACTGAAAATCTACCACCAATATCATCAGGAATAACTAAAGTTTCATAACCTTCTTGATTTGCTAAGTTTTTTAAAATCCCATTTTTAGCATCAGTCGTAGCAATAATCCTTGTTTTAGCAATTGCTTTACCTTTTTGTTGCTCTAATAAATCTCTAAAAAGACGAAAAGCAATCGCTGGTTCGGTTGTACTTCCGGATTTAGAAATAACATTAATAGCAAATTCTTTATCCTTAACATATTCTAAAACTTGATTAGTATATGTTGATGATAATGTATTACCAACAAATATTATTTCTAATGAATCTTGGGAATATAATCCTTTAATCATATCAATAGCTGCTTTAGCGCCTAAATAAGAACCACCAATACCAATAACAATTAAAACTTGAATTTCAGGAATTAATCGTTTAGCAATGACTTTCATCGCCTCTCATTCAGTTTTATTATAATTTTTTGGCAAATCAACTCAACCTAAAAAATTACTGCCAAGACCTTTCCTTTCAGTAATCATTGTTTTATGAATTGAATGAATTTTATCTTGATATTTATTAAGTTCTTGATCTGTTAAGTGTGTATAACTAATATTTGTTTTAATCATCTATTATTCGTCACTTTCACTGATTTGTTCACTATTATCAATTCATTGCGATAAGTTATTAGATAAATCTTCAAATCCTGCTCCTGATTCTTTAATATGTACGGACCCACGATTTTGTTCTTCTTTATGAAGTGCTTTATGACTTAAACTTAGTTGCTTTTTATCAACATCAAAATTTAACACTTCTAAGCGATAAACTTTTTCAACTTCTGCAAATTCATTAATATCTTTAACATATCCATCAGAAAACTGACTAATATGACACATCCCAGTTACTCGCTCTGGCTTTGACTGTGAAGAAGTACTGTCTTCATTAACGTTATCAACGATGTTTTCAATAACATAAAATACACCTCATGGTAAAACAGCAGTACACTTTGCTTCAACAATGTCACCTTTTTTATACATAAAATCTCTCCTTTGATTTCAGTAAATATTTTCATATATTCACATGATATCTAATTATAACATTGAGAAAAATAAATATTCATTTTTATTTGCAAAAAATTTACTTTTTATAAAAAATATAAATATCTTTAAAAATTAAAATTTTTCAATTCCAATTTCCGTTATTACTTGATGCATTAAAATATCATTTTTATCAACTGTTATTTCTTCTATAGTTTTTTGTCAACTATAACCAATTCCAATAATTGGATTTTTAAAATCTACTAAAGTTCGGTCATAATATCCTTTCCCATAACCAACCCTAGCGCCGCTACTATCATACGCTAAAAACGGTAAAAAACAAATATTAATTTCCGAAGTCATTAACATTTTACATTGCAAATTAGGTTGTAAAATATTGTAATTATTATCAATTACTAAATCATCAAAACTAGTAATTTGATAAAATAATAAAGAATTATCATCTTGCATTCTTGGTAACCCAACAATCTTGTCATTATTAAAACAAAAACTAATTAAAAGATTAACATTAACTTCTCCCCTAATAGGTGAAAATAAACCAATTATTTTTGCTTTTTGAAAATCGTCATTATTAGTAATAAAATTAATAATTTTTTGATCATATTGTTCTTTATCATCTTTTACCATTGCTAATCTTACTTTTAAAGCTGATTTTCGTAATAAATGTTTATCAAACATCTAAGCACCTCCTTATAATTTATTATAACATCATTAAAAATCCACTACTTGCTAATAATGAGCACTGCTTACGATTTGGTTGCTTTTTAGTATGAGCAAATACAATTAAGTCTTCTAAAATATCACTATCATAATCTTTAATATTAATCATTAATGAATAATTATTTAAAATTGCTATTGCTTGATATTTTGATTTATTAGTAATAGTTTGACAAATCAAGTCAGCACTAGAAGTTGCAATTGCACAAGCATAACCCATAAACCGAGCTGAGACAATAACATCATTGATAACTACTAACTGTAAATTTAACTGATCAGCACAACTTAAATTAGGTTGCAATCGCTCAATTGCTTGGTTATGTTTAATAAAACCTTGATACTGAGGATTTTGATAATGATTAATAATTATCTTTCTTCATTCATTATAAGAAATCATCAATAAAATTACCTCCTGTTTTTAATGCGATAATTAATTTATCAACATCTTCTTTAGTATTATAAATATAAAAACTAGCTCGTAATGAACTTTTAACACCAAGTACTTGATCAATTAAACTAGCACAATGACTACCACTGCGAAGACAAATATTGTGGTTATTAGCTAAATTAACTGATACATCGTGGGCAACAACATTATTAACATTAAAAACTAAAATGCCACTTTTAGCATTAGGATTATAAATTGTTACATTTAAATTTTCCCTTCGTATTTCATTAACAGCATAATCTTTTAAACTAGTAATATGGTTATGAATTGTTTCTAAACCAATATTTTGTAAATACTTAATCGCTTCTTGTAAACCAAAAATACCAGCAATATTTTGCGTTCCTGATTCAAAACTCATATATCCTTGTAGTAAAGAATATGTTCCATTCTCATTAATAATACCATTATTACCGCCGCCTAATAACATTGGTGCTAATTTAGATAACATCATATTTTTTCCTCATAAAATACCAATACCCGTTGGCCCTAACATCTTATGACCAGAAAATACTAAAAAATCAATATCTCAATCTTGAACATCAGTTTTAATATGACCAACTGATTGAGCACCATCAATAATAACAATAATGTTAGGATTATATTGTTTAATTGCTTGACAAATCGCTTTAGTATCATTAACAGTTCCTAAAACATTACTTATATTTGCAAAACTAACAATTTTAGTTTTCGGTGTTAATATTTTTTTAATATTAGTAATAGTAATCGTTAAATCTTCCAAACCAATATATTTAATCTTTGCTTGTTTAGTTTTTGCTAAACGATACCAAGGTAATAAATTAGAACTATGTTCAGCCATTGTTAATAAAATCTCATCATCCTTAGAAATTAATGTTTCTAACCCTAAAGCCAATTGATTTAATCCAAAAGTAGTTGAAGGAATAAAGATAATCTCACTATCCTTACCATTAATAAATTCAGCAACTAGTTTACGAATTTTTTGAATATTCTCATTACAATCATAGGCTAGTAAAAAATCAGTATTATGAGGATTAGTAGAATATTTTAAATAATAATTAATAATATTGTCAATAACACATTGTGGTTTTAAACTAGTAGCACTATTATCTAAATAAACAATATTTTTATTTTTCTGAAAAAAGGGAAAATCTTTCTTAATATTTTTTATATCTGTCATTAATTAATTTCTTCCTTTCTATCTTTAACTATTTTAATAATTCATTTAATTATTGTCTATCTACAAATATTAGATATAAGAATTTTTAATAACTTTAAGAAATTATTATTTAATTAACTACTAGTATATTTTACCTAATTTAGGCGATAATTGCTATCCTTAACATAAAGTGCCCGTATTTTAGAAATTACATTTTTACTATATAGTGTATAATATGTATTGTAAAATTAAATATTTTATGAAAACTAATATTTAAGGAGTGATTGAGATTAATGAAGAAAAAGATAGTTTTACCATTTGCTTTGGTGTTATCAATAAGTCCAATAATGACATCAGCAGCTTGCTCCAATAAATGAGAATTTATTGGTGATGATGGTTCGCAAGTACTTCTTGACCTTCCAACATTAAAATTTAAAGAATTAGATGATTTTTCAGGAAAATTAGATCGAATTACAATTGATCAACTTTTCAATAATTTCATTAACAATAATGAAATTAAAAAAGAACAATTTGTTGAGTTTACTAAACGCTTACAACTATCTGTTCTTAAAAGCAAAAAAAATGATCCGATATTTAAAAAAAGTTACGATAATATGATGACTAATTTAAATACTTATATTGAAGGAACTTTACATAAACAATGAGGAAATAATAAAACCAAAGAAGAAGCTAAAGAATATAAAAAATGAGGCGGTCCAGAAGGATTTAAAGATCATTTATTATTAGATAATTCTACTCCCAATAATGTTTATGAAACTTTTCGAAAAAAATTTATTAATGACTTTCAAATTGATTATGATCGCTATAGTATGGAGCAAATTAAAAGAATTGCCAATGATTTAATAAAGAAAATCAACAGCGATGGTGATAATTTTAACATTGATTTATGATATGGTAGTAAAACCGAAACCGAAACTCGGAACCGAGCATTAAGAAAAGCATATGAACTTAATGATAATAATGAATTAAAAGAAAAAATTAAAAGTCTTTTCAATACTTTTGCTATCAAGCCAGAAAATCTTGTTAAATTTGATGAGAGCAATAAGGTAATGATGAACCCTGATGCTCAACAATCAAATAAATTAAGTAAAGAGCAAAAATTTATTGCCGAACAATGATACTTTAATTTAAAACCGTTATTAGTTTCTCAAATTAATTTTAAATATGATGGTAAAGACAAAAATGGTTTAGAAGATGGCATTGAAGCAAAAGATTTTGATGAAAATAAGAATTTAAAAAACATTAATGATTTTTTAAGTGATGCTAAAAGTAAATCTTTTGAACAATTGGCTGGTTTGTATAGCGATGATAACAAAACAACCTTTGGTCAATTACCTAATTTATTAACTTTAGATAGTTCTAATGATAAATTTAGTCCAATATTTAAAGCAGCAACTTATGATTTAGCATACGATGGTACTGATGGCGGAAGTATCCCAACTGATTTTAATGCCCTTTTAAAGGATTTAAATGACGAACGAAAAGATAGCAACAAAAATATTATTTTTAAAAAAATTAAAATTGGTACTGATAAAGTTGTTTTTATTGCTGATACGAATGAAGTGCGTTTTATTAAAATTAATGGTTATGACAAGTTACGAAAAGGTTATGATGCTGATGGTGATATTGGCGAAAATCAAGAAAGTGACGGCAAATATCCGGCAATAACTTCAGATGAAAATATGCGTCTTGCTAAAACTCCCTATTTACAATATTTATTTGATGAATTTAAAAAACGCGTTGATGATAATCCTCAAAGTGAAAGTTCTGGTTTTAATCCTTTGAATGAAATTAAAACTTATACTGATTTTTCCCAAAATAATATTGACAATAATGAAAACTGATGATTTTGATTTTGAGATATGATGGCGTGATTAGAACGAGATGATGATAAACCAAATAATGAATGATATAAAGAATATATTGAATTTGACCAAGATAAATGAAGTGCTATTTTAGGTAAAATATTTAAAACTTCTCGTTCATCACTTTTAGGAACTAAAATTAATATTTTAAGTAAAAATCTAAATGATGAAAATGATGCCATTAATAAGATTCCTAATAAAAATCAAACTATTGGAGCGTTAATTGATGTTAATACAGTTATTAATGATAACTTTATGAATAATAAAGATAACTTATGAACTATTAAAGCGATTACTCCCCCAACTCCTCCTATTAAACCTAAAAACAATCATTCTTCAAAAGGGAACCTTTATTCATCAACAGAAATTAGTAACTACTGATTAGCATTAGAAAAGGAGAAACATTAAGATGCAAATACTAAAGAAATTAGTCAGTTTCACGAGTACAATTTTAATATCTTCATCTCCTATTGTAACTGTTATTGCTTGTAGTAAATCTAAAGACCGCATTGATAGTAATATATCTGAAAAAACTCAAGAAGAACAATTTATTAAATTATTAGAAATAACCGATAAAAATAATATTACTGGAAAAGCATTATTTGATAAATTTAAAGGTAAGATTAGTGAATATGGTTTTAATGCTATTAAAGAGATTATTGCTCGTAATGAATTTGTTACGATATATGCGAAAATGCGAGGCAAAAAAATTGAAAACTTATCTGAGACAGAAATTACCAATTATTTGCAACAATTTGATAACCTTTGAAACCAAATAGCAGGTGATAAATTATATCAAGAATACTTAAAAGCAAGATTAAATAATAGTTTCTTAGAAGCAACAGTTACTAAACAAGGATACGACATTAAGCAATCAGCGGAATGGCATATTTTAGGAACTTGAGATGAAGAAAAAGATGAGGCCTATACTGATACAATTCAACCAAGCATTAATGATTTAATGACAGCCGAAATCACAAGCACCAACAATGAAACCATAAATTATAAAGTTAAAGTTCGTGAACGATTTGCTGATTACTATAATGCACAAATTAAACCTACTATTCTTGATAATTTAATGACAATGACTTGATTACAAGATCGGATTTTTGAATTAAAAAAAGATGGTAATTATTCATTGCCAATAAGTTGAACTGTTCCTAAAAATGTACAAACATTTGATTCAGGTAATGTTTGAGATAGTAAAATAAAAATGGTTTGAGAAGTAAAAGTTAAAAAGGAAAATGAAGCAAATTTACCTAACGATGATGTTGTGTTAATTCCTGATAATGATACTTTCAAAAATAAATTTAAACCTGATAATAATGAAATCAAAACAATTTTTGATCCAATATTTAATATGGCCGGTTTTCGTGGTTTTGTTGCTTATGGTAATGATAATAATCCTTATGGTGATAACACAATGGAAGATTTTTATAAAGAACAAGTGAAAGAGAGACAAATTGTTGGCTTTGCTAGCAGTAAAGCTCCTAACGATTCTGAAATAAATAAATTTTATACTGAAGACCGTCGTTATGTATCTAAAATTTATGTTCTCCCAATTTTTGTCACTGATTTGTTTAAAGGTTATAAAATTGATGATGATAAAGAAATTCAAATTGATAATGGGATAGAATTTGAGTGAAAAAATAATACTAATAAAACGGGAACTAAAAAAAATAGCGCCCGCAATAATACGGGAATGCAAAATCTTCCTAATAATCAAAAAACATCATTAATTAATGAATTATTATTTACAATTTCCAAAGATGATAATTTAAAAAAGAATGCTAGTCAATATTTATATACAAAATACATTGTAACTAAGAAAAATATTTACGATAAAAAGATATGAGAAGATTTATCTACTTATTTCCAAGATGAAGAAGATGATTAATTTACAAAAAAAGAGAACAGTTAACTGTTCTCTTTTTTAAACAAGGAGGATTATTAAATGAATGAACAATCTTGTTTATTTTGCAAAATAATTTTGCACGAAATTCCTAGTCATATAATTTATGAAGATGAACATACAATTGCCTTTTTAGACATTATGCCTCTTGACAAAGGACACACCCTAGTTATCCCTAAAATTCATAGTACAAATTTTATTAATACTAATGACGACATCATTTCTTTTGTTAATATTACTGCTAAAAAAGTCGCTCAGCAAATTGAAATGCAACTTAATACTTCAGCATTTAATTTTATTTCTAATAATGGTATTCTTGCTGGACAAACTATTGAACATTATCATTTACATATTATCCCTAAATATTCTTCCCACAGTGGTTTACAATTACCAAAAAGTCAAATCGTTGTTGACAGTAAAAAACTAACAGCATTAGAAAAAAAACTTAAATTTAATTAAAAAAGAATTCCTAGATTTGTTAGGAATTCTTTTTTAATAAACCTGAATTGTAAATATAAATGGGACAGTTTTTTAAAATAATTGTATTAAATCTATTGGTCTTTTATAAGATAATGATTTTCTGGGTGTAGAATTAATTTGAAATGCTATAGAATTTAAGTCTTTTTGTTTATATGAAGATAAATCAGTAGATTTTGGTAAATATCTTCTTAAAATACCATTATTGTTTTCATTTAAACCTCTTTGACAAGGTTTTCCGGCATCTGCAAAATAAATTTTAACATTACAATTTTTTTCAATTAATTTTCATTTACTAAATTCTTTACCACGATCAAAAGTAATAGTTTTAATTGTTCCTGGTATTAATTTTGAAATAAATTTTATTATACTTTGTGTAATACTTTCTGCTTTATGATTTTTAGTTTTCAAAGGAATTGTGGTTTTTGATCATAGATCAGCTAAAGTAATAATAGAACTTTTATGATCTTTACCAACGATAGTATCTCCCTCTAAATGGCCAAATTCTTGTATATTTTTAATATTTGGAATTATTAAATTTCTTTCATGAATAGATTTACAATTATTAATTCTGCCCCTAGTTTCTTTTTGTTTATGAGGTTTATTTTTGCCTTTTCTCAATAAATTTTTTTCATCAAAACCCATTCGATTTGTTTTAAACATGTTATATAAAGTTTTTGTTGAAATATTTTTTATTTTATTTTTCTTTAAAAAATCAGCAATTATATCAAGAGCATAATTTTTAGTAATTAACAAATGATTGATAGTATTAATTTCTGTTAAAGTTAAAATTATTAATTTTCTACCTGCATTTTGTTTATTTTTTTGAACTTGATTCAATATTTCTAATGGTAATAAGTTTTGATTTAATAATTTACAAACTCTGTGTACAGTTGATTTACTATAATCAATTGCTTTTGCTATTTTACGAATAGAAAATCCATAACTTTTATATTCTTTTATTGCTATTATTGATTCAATAGTCAGATACTTATACATTGTGCTAATTCCTTTCTTTTCTTAATTATAGAATTAACACAATTTGTTTTTTATATAAGTGTCCTTTTTAATTTTACATTTCAGGTAATTAATTATTTAATTTTCACTGTTAAAATAATTGTGACGATAAAAACTACGATTTTCTAGTCCGCCAATGCGTTGTGAAAAAGCTTCATTTTCAATTTGTTCTAAACCACTATCAATCGCATAAATTCTCGCATCTAAATTATCAATATGATGCAAAATTTCTGCTTCCATAATTTGTGGTAAAACTGGCGAACCATATTCATTTTTACCATGACTTGCTAAAATCATATGTTGTAATAAAACTACTTGTTGCATATCTAATTGTAATTTCTCGCCAATGGTAGCAATTTCACCAGCCATAATTGAAATATGTCCTATTAATTTACCTTGCACACTATATTCAACTGTTAAATCACCTTGTAATTCTTTAGTTTTTCCCATATCATGTAAAATAATTCCCACATATAATAAACTTTTATTAATTTTACGATCATTATAAATTTCACAAATCGCTTTTGCTGTTTGTAACATAGTTAGTGTATGTCACATTAATCCCGAATGAATATTATGATGATGTCTAACCGCTGCTGGAGAAATTTTAAAACGATCTTGTTGCGTCTTTAAAATTTCTTCAACAATTTGTTTTCAAACATTATTTTTAATCTCCCCAATAAACTCATTAATTTGTTCTCACATTAAACTTTCACTAACTGGAGCACTTTTAACAAACAAATTAAGATCTGCTTCTTGTAAAGGAATAATTTCATAATTATTAATTTTAACTTGTAAACTTCTTTGATATTCTGAAACTAAACCATTAATTTCAACAATTACTCCTGCTTGTAATCTAATTGCATCTTCGCGTTGTGAATTTCATAAGCGGGCTTCAATAAGTCCTGTTTTATCTTTTAAAGTTACTGTTAAATATGTTGCTCCATTATTTGCTGTTCCTTGATTAACTTTTTCAACTAAGAATTTATCAAGAACATTACTATTTGCTTTTAAATCTTTAATCATCTAATTTCCCTTTCTTTAAATGTAAATAATTTTTTTCTAAATCGGAAAACATTAATTCCATTTTTATTTTTGCTGTTTTCACTGATTTATCAACACAAACAAAATAAAATTTAATTTTTGGTTCGGTACCACTAGCTCTTATTGCCAACCACGAACCATCATTAAAATAAAATTTTAATAAATCTTGGGGAGGCATATTATATAAACCTTGCAAATAATCTTCTTTTTTTGCTAATTTAATATTATTTAAACTAACAATTGAATCTTTTCTTAACTTTGCTAAAATCGTCTTAATCGCTTTTTGCCCACTAGTACCTTTTAAAACAACATTAACCGTATTAAAGTAAAAATATCCATATTTTTGATAAATATCTTCTAAAACATCTACCAATGACTTATTTTGTTGGCGATAATAATTGCAAGCCTCAGCAACAACCATTGCTGCGGCAATACCATCTTTATCACGAGTTAAATCTTTAACAACATAACCATATGCTTCTTCAAAACCAAAAACAAAATTTATATTCCGTGTCTTTTCTTTTGCCATTTCATTACCAATTCATTTAAAACCAGTTAATGTTTTAATAACTTCACAACCATAAGATTTTGCTACCAAATCACTTAAATGACCAGTAACAAAAGTATTATACATTACTGGATTAGATGGCATAATTTTTTGCTGTTGATAATGACTTAATAAGTATTCTAACAAAATTGGTGCTGTTTCATTACCATTTAATAAAATATACTCATTATGATATAAAACTGCAATGCCAATTCTGTCACTATCAGGGTCATTAATAATAATTAAGTCAGCATTATTTTTCTTAGCATATTTAATAGCTAATGTAAAAGATTCAGCAACTTCGGGATTAGGTGATGGTGTATTACTAAAATTAGGATCAAAATCTCATTGTTCTTTAACAGGAATAACTTGATAATTACTACTTTGTAAAACATTCATTACTCAATCACGACTAGTACCGTGCTGATTAGAAAAAACTATCTTAATATCCTTTTGTTCATTAGGATAAAATTGTAATGCTTTAACATCTTTAATATATTCTTCTTCAACAATAATCGGAACAGTTTTTATTAATTGTTTTTGAATTGGTTTTAGTAACTTAAAGACATCCTCAATAGCAATATTTTCCATATTATTACCAACTTCATCAGTAACAACTGGTAAAAATTGACAACCATTTTCATCATAAATTTTAAAACCATTATATTCAGGCGGATTATGGCTAGCAGTAATTACAGCACCAGCTAAAGCATTTAATTTTCTCACACTATATGATAATAATGGTGTTGGTCGTAAATCATTATTAGTAAATAAGTATACAGGAATACTATAACTAGTAAAAATATTAGCTACTTCTTGACTAAATTCTAATGAATAATGACGATTATCATGAGCAATAACAATTCCTTTTTGTAATTCATCCATTTCATAATGTTTTTGTAAATATTGGATAAAAGCAATTGTTGCCTTCCTAATATTATAAATATTCATTCTGGCAATTCCAGGTCCCATAATCCCACGAATTCCTGCTGTACCAAAACTTAATGAATTACTAAAAGCATCAATAATTTCTTTTTCATTCATTGCAATTAACTGCTCTCTTAATTGTGGTTCTAAATCATTTTTATTTAATCATTTTTGGTATTCTTTTTGATACGCCATATTTTCCTCCTATTAATTGTTAATCCTTATTAATTTTACTATAAATTTAAAGTAATATCTTATTTTTAATTTATGCCAAATTGTAAAGTTAAGTGCAACTAAATTATTTTTCTAACCAAATATTCGATTGGCGAAAGATAATTTAGTATTTTTCTTGGTCTTTGGTTTAAAGACAATATAAATTTATGAACTGCATTTTTAGTAGTGTTTGAAAAATTAAATTTTTTAGGAAATTTTTCTCTAATTAAACCATTAGTATTTTCATTAGTACCTCTTTGTCAAGGTGAATATGCATCAGCAAAATAAATTTTCACATTTAAATTTTTTTCAAGTTGTTGTCAATTAGCAAATTCTTTACCCCTATCAAATGTTATAGTCTTAACAAGATTATTTGGAAGAATTGATAAATAATGACTAATATTTTTGTTAATAACTTTAGTAGTTCTATTTTCAACTAATATTGCTAAAGTAAATTTTGATGTTCTTTCAACTAAAGTTATTAAACATGATTTACTTTTACCTCGTGATGATACTACAGTATCACCTTCTCAATGGCCAAGAGTTATGCGATTATTAACATTTCGTTCTTTAATGGATTTACCATTAAATTTACCCCGATTTTCTTGAGATTTTCGTTTCTTACCTTTTCTTCTTAAATTTTTACTAGTAACCTTTTCAAGTAATCCAGAATAAATTCAATTGTAAATTGTTTTAAAACTAATAATTCATTCTTGATGAAAATTTTTAATTCTGCCATAAATTTGTTCAGGCGATCAACCTAATAATAATTTTTGTTGTACATATTTTACTAATTCTCTATTTTTAAATTTATGAAAATAAACATGTAATTGTTTTCTATTTTCTGCTTTATTTTGTGCAATTAATGAAAAATAATGATTATTATCTTTATTTCTATTAACTTCTCGATTAATAGTACTAATACTTCGATTAAGATTTTTAGCTATTTCACTAATTTTTACTTTAAATTTCAATTGATTCTCAATATAAATTCTTTCATCTATGCCAAGATGTTTGTATCCCATATAAAAACTCCTTAAATTTACTTTTTCTAAAATAAACTTAGCATCATGAAATTTTTATATGAAATCTTTTGCAATTTTATTTACTTGCACTTACAAGTATAATTCAGCTATTTTAATGCCGAGGCTTTAATACCATTACATATTTATACTTATAAAGAAGATAAAGAACAAGATATGCTTCCAATTTCTGTAAAAGTTAAACAAAAAGAAACAACTTCTAAAGTTGAAGATTTTGTGAAATCTGCAATTGTGAGTGGTATTACCGCAGGGGGGGGAGTTTATTATTAATTAAAGAAAAAATTAAAGCATTAAGTTTAAGTGGTATTGCTAATGGATTAAGACAATTTTCTTCTTTTGCCAGCATCAATAGTTTAAATATGTATAATGATTTTAATTCAATTGACGATATTAGTTCTGTTAGTAGTATGGATTATGATATTTTTACTGAATTAACGACAATCCTACCTAGTAGGTCAAGTAGTGAACAAACTTTTTTTGAAACAACAATTAACAGTTCTGAAGCACCACTAAATTTTTTAAAGCAAACTGTTAATGAATGAGTACAATATGTAAAATTGAAACAACAATCAATGCCTTTTAAAAAACAGTTATATTTTAGTTCGGTTGTTAATAGTGAGTTATTAAATAAGTATTTTCAAAGTTTAACAATTAAGGAATTTAATCATAATTTATCTTATTTAAGATGAGGTCTTTTTGATCGCTATCGGATCGGTAAATTAATTGATATTAATAGTAATTTTCAAGTGAATATTCCTTTAAAAAATTATAAATTTTTACCACCAAGTTTAAATATGATTACTAAATTTAAAAGTGCTATTGCTAATGCATTTAAATCGTTAGTGTTGAGATTGGAATATATTGATACTATTAGTAATATATCGCAAGAACAAGGTAGTGAATTATTAAAAAGAATTTTATGACATTATTTGGATAGTGGAACAATCAAAATTGATAATGAGATTCATTATTTTAGTTCGGATTCCTTTTGAATTCAATTATATAATCTTACAAACAATAAATTATTAGTTTATTTAAATCATTTTCTATTTATGGAACCTTTAAAATTAGAATTTAGTTTATACAATTAGGAGGTTATTATTAATGCAAAAATCAATAAAATTATGGTTTGTTTTAATTACCTGAATTGTAAATATAAATGGGACAGTTTTTTAAAATAATTGTATTAAATCTATTGGTCTTTTATAAGATAATGATTTTCTGGGTGTAGAATTAATTTGAAATGCTATAGAATTTAAGTCTTTTTGTTTATATGAAGATAAATCAGTAGATTTTGGTAAATATCTTCTTAAAATACCATTATTGTTCTCATTTAAACCTCTTTGACAAGGTTTTCCGGCATCTGCAAAATAAATTTTAACATTACAATTTTTTTCAATTAATTTTCATTTACTAAATTCTTTACCACGATCAAAAGTAATAGTTTTAATTGTTCCTGGTATTAATTTTGAAATAAATTTTATTATACTTTGTGTAATACTTTCTGCTTTATGATTTTTAGTTTTCAAAGGAATTGTGGTTTTTGATCATATATCAGCTAAAGTAATAATAGAACTTTTATGATCTTTACCAACGATAGTATCTCCCTCTAAATGGCCAAATTCTTGTATATTTTTAATATTTGGAATGATTAAATTTCTTTCATGAATAGATTTACAATTATTAATTCTGCCCCTAGTTTCTTTTTGTTTATGAGGTTTATTTTTGCCTTTTCTCAATAAATTTTTTTCATCAAAACCCATTCGATTTGTTTTAAACATGTTATATAAAGTTTTTGTTGAAATATTTTTTATTTTATTTTTCTTTAAAAAATCAGCAATTATATCAAGAGCATAATTTTTAGTAATTAACAAATGATTGATAGTATTAATTTCTGTTAAAGTTAAAATTATTAATTTTCTACCTGCATTTTGTTTATTTTTTTGAACTTGATTCAATATTTCTAATGGTAATAAGTTTTGATTTAATAATTTACAAACTCTGTGTACAGTTGATTTACTATAATCAATTGCTTTTGCTATTTTACGAATAGAAAATCCATAACTTTTATATTCTTTTATTGCTATTATTGATTCAATAGTCAGATACTTATACATTGTGCTAATTCCTTTTTTTTCTTAATTATAGAATTAACACAATTTGTTTTTTATATAAGTGTCCTTTTTAATTTTACATTTCAGGTATTATTATGAGTATGTTTCATAGTAATATTAGTATTTACCAAGTTAATTATCAGTCAAATGCTACACATATTTTGAAATATAATGATGAAAATGTTTGAGGACAGATTGAAAATTTTTTTAATAAAATTCATAATTTATATCTTATTGGTGAGCAGTTAGAAACAGAAATTGAAAATAATATTGCTCAAAAATTAAAAAATATTGCTACAAATATTGAAGTTATTAAAAATAATCATCCAAGAAAAATTACTAATATATGTGACTCAACAAATAAGTGTCAATTAGTAATGAAAATTCAATTTCAGAATGTTACTAGAAATTTTATTTACCTGAAATGTAAAATTAAAAAGGACACTTATATAAAAAACAAATTGTGTTAATTCTATAATTAAGAAAAAAAAGGAATTAGCACAATGTATAAGTATCTGACTATTGAATCAATTGGATAGGCTACAATAAGTTGGACCATAATTATATAGACTTCAAAATTATTAAGAAAGAAGGAATATATAAAAATGGGAAATAAAACCTCATACTCTGAAGAATTTAAAAAACAAATTGTAATGCTATACAAAAATGACAAAAGTGTTATTAATTTAGGGAAAGAATATAATTTACCAAAACCAACTATTTATAGTTGAATTAAAAATTATAATAATTCTGGGTCATTTAAAGCAAAAGATAATCGCACTGTCGAAGAAAATGAATTAATTTACTTGCGAAAAGAAAACCAACAATTACGAATGGAAAATGACATTTTAAAGCAAGCAGCACTGATAATCGGGAAAAAATAACAATAATTAATAACAATAAAAATAAATATTCAGTGAGGAAAATATGTAAGATTTTAGGTTTACTAAAATCAACATATTATTATCAAACTAATAAATGCACCAAGTTTGATGTTAATAATTATGAACAAGAAGTTATCAGTGCATTTAATAAAAGTCGCAAGATTTATGGTGCTCGTAAAATTAAAGCTGTTTTAATAAGAAAAAATATCATTTTATCACGACGAAAAATCCGATTCATTATGATCAAAAATAATTTGGTTTCTAAATACACCAAGTTAAAATATTGTAATCATAAAAAAACAGTTAATAATGACGAAATTAATAATGTTTTAAATCGTCAATTTAATGACAAAAAACCAAATGAAGTTGTTGTTAGTGATTTAACATATGTTCAAGTTGGCACTAAATGACATTATATTTGTTTATTAATTGACTTGTTTAATCGCGAAGTAATTGGCTATAGTGCTGGATCAAATAAAACTGCTGAATTAGTTCAACAAGCTTTTCACAAGATAACACGACCATTAAATAAAATAACTTTATTTCATACTGAACGTGGTAATGAGTTTAAAAATAAAATTATTGATGAAATTTTAATAACCTTTAAAATTAAAAGATCATTAAGCTCCAAAGGATGCCCATATGATAATGCTGTTGCTGAAGCAACTTACAAAACCTTTAAAACCGAATTTATTAACGGTAAAAAATTTGCAAACTTAACACAACTAAAATGCGAACTATTTGATTTTGTTAATTGATATAACAATATTCGAATTCATGGCAGTTTAAATTATTTAACTCCCGTTGAATTTAGAAAATACCAGTCTACATAAAAAGTGTCCTAAAAAGGGTTGCCAATCCAAATAATAGCAATAAAAGAATATAAAAGTTATGGATTTTCTATTCGTAAAATAGCAAAAGCAATTGATTATAGTAAATCAACTGTACACAGAGTTTGTAAATTATTAAATCAAAACTTATTACCATTAGAAATATTGAATCAAGTTCAAAAAAATAAACAAAATGCAGGTAGAAAATTAATAATTTTAACTTTAACAGAAATTAATACTATCAATCATTTGTTAATTACTAAAAATTATGCTCTTGATATAATTGCTGATTTTTTAAAGAAAAATAAAATAAAAAATATTTCAACAAAAACTTTATATAACATGTTTAAAACAAATCGAATGGGTTTTGATGAAAAAAATTTATTGAGAAAAGGCAAAAATAAACCTCATAAACAAAAAGAAACTAGGGGCAGAATTAATAATTGTAAATCTATTCATGAAAGAAATTTAATCATTCCAAATATTAAAAAATATACAAGAATTTGGCCATTTAGAGGGAGATACTATCGTTGGTAAAGATCATAAAAGTTCTATTATTACTTTAGCTGATATATGATCAAAAACCACAATTCCTTTGAAAACTAAAAATCATAAAGCAGAAAGTATTACACAAAGTATAATAAAATTTATTTCAAAATTAATACCAGGAACAATTAAAACTATTACTTTTGATCGTGGTAAAGAATTTAGTAAATGAAAATTAATTGAAAAAAATTGTAATGTTAAAATTTATTTTGCAGATGCCGGAAAACCTTGTCAAAGAGGTTTAAATGAGAACAATAATGGTATTTTAAGAAGATATTTACCAAAATCTACTGATTTATCTTCATATAAACAAAAAGACTTAAATTCTATAGCATTTCAAATTAATTCTACACCCAGAAAATCATTATCTTATAAAAGACCAATAGATTTAATACAATTATTTTAAAAAACTGTCCCATTTATATTTACAATTCAGGATTTTTTTGCAACGCAATTAGAAGTTATAAGAGAACAAATTATGATTTTTTTTAATAGTGAACATGATTTTAATTTAACTGAATTAAATAAAGGGATTGATGTTTTAGAAGTGTTAAAAAAGAAAATAATGCTAATTGATAGTTCTATTATTGTTGACTTATTGTATAGTAGTTATCAGTTGAAATTAAATACTTTTCGTGATTCATTTTGAATTTTAATTACTTATCAAAAAAAATCTTTTTCTAAGAAATTAAAATTAATTAATATTCAAACCGTTAATGATACGATAAAAAAAGTTTTTGCGTGAATTAATATTTTTTCTAATTTAGAATTTACAATTTCTCAAAAAAGAAATGATGTTGTTGCTATTTTAGAAACTAAAATGAAAGAGCATTATTATGGAATAAAAATCTGAATTTCTGATATGATGTTAGGTAATAAGAATTTATTAATTGGTATTAATCGTTTTAATGTGAATTTTTCATTAGGACAAAAAACATGAACGGAAAATATTGCTTTAAATAATGTTAAAGATGAGCCACGATTATGAAATATGTTTAACTCAATATTGAATAATAATAAATTGCTTCAATTAAATGAAAATAATACAATTGCTGATTTTATTAGGGCGGTTAATCTTGAAGCAAAAAAAATTCATTCTGAATTTGAATTAAAAGATGCAAATTTTGCGACAACAAAAACTAACCTTTTAAAAGATAATGCCCAAATAGAATTTCAAATGATTTTAGGAAATGAGATGCGTTTAAAAACAATTCGTTTAAATGTTAAAGAAGTTTGAAAGGTAGAAGGCAATATTAACCGCTATTTTGAACGCTCCCATTATCATAATTGAGATGATATTGATACTTATCAACATCTTTTAGAAATAGTTACTTCTGATATGAAAAGTATTTATTCGCAACTAGCAGTATCATATGAAGATAATAATATTAAATTGCAACAATTCGTTGCTTCTGGGCGTCATAATATTAATTTTGTTGTTAAACTTAATGAGAAATTATTAATAAAAACATTAACGATTTTGATTCCTAATAAGCAAACTAATAAAATATGAGAAAAAGTTGATACAGAGTTAGAAAAAATAAGTAAAACGCCACTATATGCTGGTAGTTTGATTACTGATTTTATTAATAAAGTAAATATTGAATTACAAACTAATCTGAGTAAGGATTTAAGCATTGTCGTTCATTATAAACCAAATGCAAAAATAATTTCTGATTTTTCGCCAATGGAATTAAAAGTTAATTTTGGTAATGCTGTAAAGGAAAAAATAATTAATTTCACGAATTTGATTAATGAAGCAAATTTTGCGGAATTAATGAATAATTTTTTTACGAATGCTTTAGATTTAAATTTAACAACAAAAAATTCATTAGCGGATGTTATTAGTATTTTGGGTAATAAATTACAAACTAATGTTAATTATATTAATCAAATCAAACTTTTAGCAAATGAGGAATATCATATTGTAAATCCTATTAGTAATGAAGAAATTGCGAAATTACAACCAGAAAATCGGTTATTAAATGAACAACAAGATATATTTACTGTTACTGATAAGTTAGTTAAATATAATGAGTCTTTATCATCAATTAAGATATTAAATTATGGATATTTAGTGAAATTAAAAAATATTATTAATTATGAGAAGATTGAAGAATTTGTGAATAATATTTCTCAATCGGATGCTTTATTATTTACTAGTGATGATACTAAAGCAATTGCTGTGAATAAGATTCAAAGTAATCTGCAAAGTAAAATTCATTCGCAAATGACATTAAAATTAACTAATGCTGGTGAAGCAACAACAAAACTTAAAGCTTTTACTAATAATGATTTAGAGTTTAGTCTTAATTTTGGTATTAATAAATTTATTTTTAAAGTTACAATTAATAAAGTTAATGTTGGTACTAATGATATTGATGAAGTTGAAGATTTTTTTAATCAAGAATATGATTTAGATGTTTCCCCGACTAGTAATATTAATGATATTTTGGCAAAAATTAATTATCAATTAGAACAAAAGATTGCTAACTTAAAGGTTATTAATATTAACAGTGATGATGGTAATCGGCGTTTTAAATATTTAAGAGATGAGTTAGAAGTTATACTAGTTAACAATCCGACAAAAATATTTAAGTTAAGATTAAAAAATATTAAATATAACCTGAAATGTAAAATTAAAAAGGACACTTATATAAAAAACAAATTGTGTTAATTCTATAATTAAGAAAAGAAAGGAATTAGCACAATGTATAAGTATCTGACTATTGAATCAATAATAGCAATAAAAGAATATAAAAGTTATGGATTTTCTATTCGTAAAATAGCAAAAGCAATTGATTATAGTAAATCAACTGTACACAGAGTTTGTAAATTATTAAATCAAAACTTATTACCATTAGAAATATTGAATCAAGTTCAAAAAAATAAACAAAATGCAGGTAGAAAATTAATAATTTTAACTTTAACAGAAATTAATACTATCAATTATTTGTTAATTACTAAAAATTATGCTCTTGATATAATTGCTGATTTTTTAAAGAAAAATAAAATAAAAAATATTTCAACAAAAACTTTATATAACATGTTTAAAACAAATCGAATGGGTTTTGATGAAAAAAATTTATTGAGAAAAGGCAAAAATAAACCTCATAAACAAAAAGAAACTAGGGGCAGAATTAATAATTGTAAATCTATTCATGAAAGAAATTTAATCATTCCAAATATTAAAAATATACAAGAATTTGGCCATTTAGAGGGAGATACTATCGTTGGTAAAGATCATAAAAGTTCTATTATTACTTTAGCTGATCTATGATCAAAAACCACAATTCCTTTGAAAACTAAAAATCATAAAGCAGAAAGTATTACACAAAGTATAATAAAATTTATTTCAAAATTAATACCAGGAACAATTAAAACTATTACTTTTGATCGTGGTAAAGAATTTAGTAAATGAAAATTAATTGAAAAAAATTGTAATGTTAAAATTTATTTTGCAGATGCCGGAAAACCTTGTCAAAGAGGTTTAAATGAGAACAATAATGGTATTTTAAGAAGATATTTACCAAAATCTACTGATTTATCTTCATATAAACAAAAAGACTTAAATTCTATAGCATTTCAAATTAATTCTACACCCAGAAAATCATTATCTTATAAAAGACCAATAGATTTAATACAATTATTTTAAAAAACTGTCCCATTTATATTTACAATTCAGGTAATATTGAAAATGAGCGAAGATTAATTGATGAATATTTTGAAGATAACCAAATATTTTTTAATCTGCTGAATTATACTTGTAAGTGCAAGTAAATAAAATTGCAAAAGATTTCATATAAAAATTTCATGATGCTAAGTTTATTTTAGAAAAAGTAAATTTAAGGAGTTTTTATATGGGATACAAACATCTTGGCATAGATGAAAGAATTTATATTGAGAATCAATTGAAATTTAAAGTAAAAATTAGTGAAATAGCTAAAAATCTTAATCGAAGTATTAGTACTATTAATCGAGAAGTTAATAGAAATAAAGATAATAATCATTATTTTTCATTAATTGCACAAAATAAAGCAGAAAATAGAAAACAATTACATGTTTATTTTCATAAATTTAAAAATAGAGAATTAGTAAAATATGTACAACAAAAATTATTATTAGGTTGATCGCCTGAACAAATTTATGGCAGAATTAAAAATTTTCATCAAGAATGAATTATTAGTTTTAAAACAATTTTGTACTATAGCACAGACATATGTTAGTTTCAAGAGGTTTTTAAAAGTTTATTTAAAAAATTGAATGGGGTGTCTTTTATTGTTCAATGATTCCTTTGGAAGTTATAAAAGTAATAATATTCATTTAAATAAATTTGTAATTCATTAGTATTAAATCTTTTAATATCATCTAACAATAATAAATTATTATAATTTTTATGAAATCTTTCTATCTTACCGTTACTTTGTGGTGAACGAATTGGAGTAGTTTCGTGTATTATCTTATTATCTTTTAAATATTTACTAAAAGGTCTTTCTTTTATCTTATATTCATTTTTATTACTTCAATTAGTAGTAGTGAATTCAGGAGCATTATCAGTTCTAATTCGTTTAACTTCTATTCCAAACTTTTTAAAATCATATATTGCTCTTTGTACAGCATTAATAGCATTATTAGTTCCTAAACTATCATAAACATAACCAAATACTATGCGTGTCATTTCGTCAATAAAATCATAGACATACATATTTTTTTCTACCGGATATTTTAACTTGGAAAAGTGTTTAGCATCCATTTGTATTAATCCTATTTCTTTTACTTCATAACGGTGATAATAGCGTTTGTTTTCCTTATTTTTTTGTCTAATTCTATCATAGCGAGGGTCATTTTTAATTCAACGATAAAATGTTCTGATATTTCTTGGTAAATTATATTTATGGGCGTCATGTTCACCTCTAAGGAGATTATTATATAGCGACCAAACACCACCCGCTTTGATATTTTTGTATTTGTAAAATAAATCACATACTTTTTTACGACTTTCAATGTTAAATTGATAATGTGGATTCAGCGGTTTTGTTGATTTAATTATTAAATTACTAAAATCATTTTCATAGTAACCAGTAATAATTTTTTTAGCTCAGCGATAAAAAGTTATGTCAATATTGTGAAAGTGTTTTCTAATTAATGATTTTAAAGTAATTTTTTCGGTATAAGCTTGCTTGCAGAGGTTTAAATAACTATTAACTCGTTTTTTAGTTTTATGATAGTTTTTATCTCGGTAATGGATAGGCTACAATAAGTTGGACCATAATTATATAGACTTCAAAATTATTAAGAAAGAAGGAATATAAAAATGGGAAATAAAACCTCATACTCTGAAGAATTTAAAAAACAAATTGTAATGCTATACAAAAATGACAAAAGTGTTATTAATTTAGGGAAAGAATATAATTTACCAAAACCAACTATTTATAGTTGAATTAAAAATTATAATAATTCTGGGTCATTTAAAGCAAAAGATAATCGCACTGTCGAAGAAAATGAATTAATTTACTTGCGAAAAGAAAACCAACAATTACGAATGGAAAATGACATTTTAAAGCAAGCAGCACTGATAATCGGGAAAAAATAACAATAATTAATAACAACAAAAATAAATATTCAGTGAGGAAAATATGTAAGATTTTAGGTTTACTAAAATCAACATATTATTATCAAACTAATAAATGCACCAAGTTTGATGTTAATAATTATGAACAAGAAGTTATCAGTGCATTTAATAAAAGTCGCAAGATTTATGGTGCTCGTAAAATTAAAGCTGTTTTAATAAGAAAAAATATCATTTTATCACGACGAAAAATCCGATTCATTATGATCAAAAATAATTTGGTTTCTAAATACACCAAGTTAAAATATTGAAATCATAAAAAAACAGTTAATAATGACGAAATTAATAATGTTTTAAATCGTCAATTTAATGACAAAAAACCAAATGAAGTTGTTGTTAGTGATTTAACATATGTTCAAGTTGGCACTAAATGACATTATATTTGTTTATTAATTGACTTGTTTAATCGCGAAGTAATTGGCTATAGTGCTGGACCAAATAAAACTGCTGAATTAGTTCAACAAGCTTTTCACAAGATAACACGACCATTAAATAAAATAACTTTATTTCATACTGATCGTGGTAATGAGTTTAAAAATAAAATTATTGATGAAATTTTAATAACCTTTAAAATTAAAAGATCATTAAGCTCCAAAGGATGCCCATATGATAATGCTGTTGCTGAAGCAACTTACAAAACCTTTAAAACCGAATTTATTAACGGTAAAAAATTTGCAAACTTAACACAACTAAAATGCGAACTATTTGATTTTGTTAATTGATATAACAATATTCGAATTCATGGCAGTTTAAATTATTTAACTCCCGTTGAATTTAGAAAATACCAGTCTACATAAAAAGTGTCCTAAAAAGGGTTGCCAATCCATAAAAACTCTTTAATCAGCATTGTAAGCGTGCTTCTAAATCTGATAATTCGTTTTCAGCGATAATATATTTCATTGTTTATAATCCTGCTTTCTATTTAATTGTTTTTGTTGATTTTTTAAAGGTCATATTTAATTTTAGTAGACATTTTTATTTAATTATTTTATAATTAATTTATATTAATTAAGCTTTACAAATTTGAGAAAGGTTGTTGATTATTTGGTAAATTTTATTAATTCCTGAATTGTAAATATAAATGGGACAGTTTTTTAAAATAATTGTATTAAATCTATTGGTCTTTTATAAGATAATGATTTTCTGGGTGTAGAATTAATTTGAAATGCTATAGAATTTAAGTCTTTTTGTTTATATGAAGATAAATCAGTAGATTTTGGTAAATATCTTCTTAAAATACCATTATTGTTCTCATTTAAACCTCTTTGACAAGGTTTTCCGGCATCTGCAAAATAAATTTTAACATTACAATTTTTTTCAATTAATTTTCATTTACTAAATTCTTTACCACGATCAAAAGTAATAGTTTTAATTGTTCCTGGTATTAATTTTGAAATAAATTTTATTATACTTTGTGTAATACTTTCTGCTTTATGATTTTTAGTTTTCAAAGGAATTGTGGTTTTTGATCATATATCAGCTAAAGTAATAATAGAACTTTTATGATCTTTACCAACGATAGTATCTCCCTCTAAATGGCCAAATTCTTGTATATTTTTAATATTTGGAATGATTAAATTTCTTTCATGAATAGATTTACAATTATTAATTCTGACCCTAGTTTCTTTTTGTTTATGAGGTTTATTTTTGCCTTTTCTCAATAAATTTTTTTCATCAAAACCCATTCGATTTGTTTTAAACATGTTATATAAAGTTTTTGTTGAAATATTTTTTATTTTATTTTTCTTTAAAAAATCAGCAATTATATCAAGAGCATAATTTTTAGTAATTAACAAATGATTGATAGTATTAATTTCTGTTAAAGTTAAAATTATTAATTTTCTACCTGCATTTTGTTTATTTTTTTGAACTTGATTCAATATTTCTAATGGTAATAAGTTTTGATTTAATAATTTACAAACTCTGTGTACAGTTGATTTACTATAATCAATTGCTTTTGCTATTTTACGAATAGAAAATCCATAACTTTTATATTCTTTTATTGCTATTATTGATTCAATAGTCAAATACTTATACATTGTGCTAATTCCTTTCTTTTCTTAATTATAGAATTAACACAATTTGTTTTTTATATAAGTGTCCTTTTTTTAATTTTACATTTCAGGATTAGTAAAAATTCACGAAAAGGAAGTTGACTAATATGAAAAAATTAATAGGATTAATAGGAACAATAACCATCGCCGGAAGCGGAATGGCAGGACTTGTTGGAAACGCACCAGCTATAGCAAAAAATAATATTAATTATCAACAAACAAATAATTTAGAAAATTTAAGTAGAAATAAAAGAAACATATTTGATGATGTTAAAAATTGATTTGATAACGCTGGTAAAGATACAGCATATTGAATAAATGATAAAATAAAAATTTACAATGTAATAAAAGAATTTCATCCCGGAGTTAAAAATGTTGACAAAATGCTTTCAGATTGTTTTGGTAGTGTAGAAGCAGCAAAAAATGTAGGAATTGCCACTGGAGGCGGAGCAGCAGCAGGAGCAAGCGGGGGGGGGGGCTATTGGAGCAGTTGCTGGTGGCGCTGCTGGTGTTGCTGCTTCTACAATAACTTGTATTGTCAATCATTAATTTATTTATATTGTAATTTATAAAATAAAATATTTTTTAATAAACTTTAAAGAATAACAGAAAGAATATTATGAAAAAAATATTAAGTATTTTAGAAATAATGTTTTAAAGTTTAAATTTATTATTTTAAAATAAGAAGAATGTTCAAACCAGTAATTAATTAAAATTACTGGTTTCTATTTTGTCAAAATAGAAAAGAGAAAAAAATAAAAATTGCTTATTTGTTTAAGGGTATAGAGTTATTTTAATTATTTTTTAATTCTGCTTTAAAAGATAATATTTTTATTGGAGTAGTAATTGTTTTGTTGGCAATTTTAACATGAATATTTGAAGCAATAAATTCTGTTTTATCAAACATTTTGTCATTTTTTATTGTAATTTTTAAGCTTTTAAGTTCGTTTCATACTATATCATTTTTCTCAAAATCTAAATCTTTTAAACCACAATTAAGTCTTCAATTTTCTTTACAACTGCTAGTTCCGTCATATTTTAATCACTTTGGAATATTAATAATTTCTTCTTCTTTGGTACTATAAAAATTTATTGTATATTTATCGTTATATTTATATGTAATTTGAATTTTAACATTTGATAAATTTAATTTGTTAATTATTAACAGTTCGGCCGGTGACAATTGGTCTGGTTTATTTGAACAAGCAGTTATAGATAATATTGTTAACCATAAACTAACTATTATATTTAAAATTTTCATTTTTTAACTCCTTTTATTTGTTTGAATTATAATTTTACACAAAAATTCTTAATATCATTAAAAAGATGGCAAAACCGATTAAAAATTGAAAGGTGTAATAAAAGGCTGGTACTGTTTTAAAAACTGGAAAAATTGCGGTTGAAAAGTTAACTGTTGCTTTTGCGATAATTGCTAACGGTCGCAAAATCGTCATGATTTGTGAAGCAGTGAGTATTCAATTTATCATTTTGATGCCAGCGTTTTGAATGGCACATCCAATATCATTAAAAGTTGGTATTCATCGTCCAGAATATTTGCAATTTGCTGGCGAAATTAAGTCATCTCATTCACTGTTATTTAAACTATCGGGGATAAAAGCTGTTGAATTTAATACATTAAAATCATAAATTTTAAAATTGTAGTTATAGATGTTACCTTTGTGATAAAGTGGAAAAGTTAAGGTAAAAATATTAATACCGTAACGAATATCAATATCGGTGTTGAGATAATTAATACTGTTAGCAGTCTTGCTGGTTGGCAAGGTAATCAGTTTATTATCATAAGATTTAAGAACATTAAAATCAATTTGATAAATGCTATTGGTATTGTTAATAGCATTGTAATTATCTTGGTGCATTTTTTTGTCAAAAGTAAAGAAATAACTTCTTAGTAATAATTCTGAGTTTCCTATAATATTTACTAAGTATTTTTTGGGATAAAAGGTAATTAAGGAACGATAAAAGAAACCGATTTGAATAAAGTAATCCTTCTTATAGTTTTCTATACCCTTAAAATCAATTTCAGTATGAGTTTTTTCGTCCATATCAAAAGTAGCATAAAATAAACTAGCAAAGAAGTTTCCAAGGATTTCATAGATTTCATCAAAAATATTTTTGTAATCACTGTTATTAATACTAGGAATGTTGTTTTTAAAATAAAGGTAAATGTCATTTCGTAAATCGGGGTCATATCGTAGAAAACTAAATTTAACACTAAGATAATTTAATGTTCCAAAAAGGTACTTAATTAGATAATAATCGTTAGTATTTGCAGTGTCATATTTTCAAATTTCGCTTTCACCGTGTAATAATTGTAAATAGTTATTACCTGCAATTAAGGTTTTATTAAAAGCTTTAATTTTTAAAACATTTTCATTTATTTTATCTTCACTAGTAGAACTTTTGTGATAAAAATAGCTTTCACTTTTAAAGCCGTGATTTTTAATCGTAAATTCTTTGTAATAACCTTTTTCTAAGGTGTCAATGAAATTAAATATTGGCGTTCAATATAAATAAGAATAATTGAATTTGTCAAAATCACCACGATGAATCATTAAATAGTTAAGGTTATCAATAACATCGCTATATTTATGTTTGCCATCAAAATTAGTGGTTGTTTCTGGTAAATCAATATCAGTTGTTGGTTTGATTTGTGCTTCTGCTTTAAAAGATAATATTTTTATTGGAGTAGTAATTGTTTTGTTGGCAATTTTAACATGAATATTTGAAGCAATAAATTCTGTTTTATCAAACATTTTGTCATTTTTTATTGTAATTTTTAAGCTTTTAAGTTCGTTTCATACTATATCATTTTTCTCAAAATCTAAATCTTTTAAACCACAATTAAGTCTTCAATTTTCTTTACAACTGCTAGTTCCGTCATATTTTAATCACTTTGGAATATTAATAATTTCTTCTTCTTTGGTACTATAAAAATTTATTGTATATTTATCGTTATATTTATATGTAATTTGAACTTTAACATTTGATAAATTTAACACATAAGTTTCTTCGCTTTCTCTTTTATTTCTAATTAATGATTGTGTTGTTGTTTCATTATTGTTAATGTTTTGGGGAATGGTAAAAATGTTATTGAAACTAATAATCAACACGGTAAATATTTTCATAAACATTTTTATCACTCCTTTTTAAAATATTTTATTTTTCATTGTTCTTTTGGTTTTAATCTTTTTTAATATAAAACGAATTAAACAGTTCACTATTTCTGTTATGGTTAGTCATACTAAGGAATAACCTATAATCATTAACTTACCAATTGTTCCAAAATTTTTAATGAATTGTTGCAAATTTTCAATATCTGTATGTAATAATAAAACTATACTTAAAGATATGAATATAATGTAATTAAGTATTATTCATCAATATCTTTTTAAAAAATTAATTAACTTGTTTAGTTTCATTTTTTAAGGCTCTTTTAAATTTAATTTTTTGAATAATAAAGCGGATTAATTTTTCAAGTTTAATTGCAAAATATATTGCTCCGCCTCATCAGAAAATAAATATTCCTGCTAACATAATACCACTATTGAATTTACCAAAGAATTTAACCATCTCTTCATTCATAAATTTATTAAATTCATCCCTTGTTCCAGTTATTCATTTAGTATCGATTACTGTAAATGCACAAATTAATAAACTTATAAAGATGAAAATGATACTTAATATTATTTTTAACCACTGTTTTTTAAAAGAATTTTTAATTCTTAATTTTAAAGGCGTTTTTTCTTTTGAATTGTCTTTTTTAAATAATTTTCCTAAAAATTTTTTCATTTTAATTCTCCCTTCATATTTTTTATCGTCCTTTAATCACAATAAATAAAGCAATAAGTACACAAGTGACACCAAGAATGGTAAAGATTGGATGTTGCGAGAATGTCCGAGCCATTGGTTTAAATAGTTCTAAAATTGTTAAATTGCTAGTAATAAACTTTTGAAAATTGGCAAGCCCTTCGCTAATATAGTTTGTTAAAGTTTCAAAATGACTACCAGCTAAAAGTCCAAGAACAGTTATTAAGATAAAAATAATAATTAGTTTAAACATTATTAGTTACCTTGTTTTGCTTTTAATGGTTTTATTTGTTTTTTAGCTTTTCCTCACGCACTTAGCCGCCCTTTATTTTTAACGGCATATTGGCGTTGTTTTTCTAAATTAACTTGTTGACTACCAAATCCAAGAATAATTGCCATAAGAAATTCTACAGCCAGCGTTAAGAATAAAGGAAATATTAGTTGAATATTCGTTCCTGGCACTTCAAGGCTTCAAATTAAATCAAAAACTTTATAAAGCATTTGGGCGAGAAAGTCGGCCATTTTTACGAGATTTTCCATTTTTTATTATTCCTTTTCTTTCATTTTTCTTAAAAATTTGCTGAATTTATCCATTTTTAAGTATTCTAAGTCTTCTAAATCAATTGCTGTGTCAGTATAGTATTTGTCTTCATAGTCAGGATTTACTTTTGCATTTAAGTAATCTCTTAAAAATGCTAGATAAAAAGAATTGTAAGTGTTTAATATTGGTAGAGGAATTTTTAGTTTAAAAAAATAAATATCAAGTTCAGGAATATCACGATATTTAATGCGACGGCCCCTTTTATTATTTTTAGCATCAATTAAGGTGTTTCGTCAGCGTTCATATTCTTCAATGCTCGTAAAGGTGCCATAAATGACTTTTAAGTAGGGGCGAAAAATATTAACTGGTTTTTTGCGAATTCCCACAATCACATTGTTGGCAATATCACGAACTTTAACTCAAATATGTTTATCTCTTTGACCGCTAGCCAACACAATATGACCAAAATGTCGTGCTAGAGCGAAATATTCTTGAATACCGGTTTCTTCGTTTTTGGTATTATTTTTTTCTCAATCAGTTCCTTCTAAAAATAAATTAGTTTCATCTCACAAAAGTAAGGTTTTGTCCGGCAATACCGGATAATCAAAGTCTAACAATCCCATATGCCCTAAACTTAATTTTTGGGTTTCTAGTAATGGAAATGTTGATGCGATATGATATTTTTTCTTTTTTAGTAATTTTGATGCGTATATTAGAAAGGCGGTTTTTCCAGTTCCTAATGAACCAATAACAATATTTAATGGTGAGTTTTTTAAGAAATTAATAACTTTGTTAATTTGTGTTAAATTACTAATTTTAAAAAGGAAAATTAAAATACAACCTGCTAAAAATAAATAGCTCACAATGTTTTTAAAATAACCGTTGTAAATATATCAAATTGCTCCTCAATGTCATAAAATTAAAAATGAGGTGCGATTTAATTCAATAAAATGGTTATTTTTTTCTATTATTCATTTGCAAAATTTCATCTTACACCTCACTTTATTTTTTTATTAGCGTACTGCTCCAAGTAGTTTTTCAAACATTTTAAAGCAAATAAAGAATATTGCCAAAATAAATGGAAAAATGAATATTCAATAGTCAGCAAAGAAGTTACCAACTTGTGGCATATTAACAGCAATAATTTCTCACATTTTAGTAAACGCTGTTATGATCGCATTTCATAATTTAGTCATTGCGTCACTAGCTGTTATTTTTTCTACTGTTACTGGTGTTTCTCCCACTAAGAAAGTTCCAATCATATAATCACCCCCTTTCTTTTAATATAACTTCTTGACATTAATTTCGCTTCTATCTAAATACTGATATGGTTTTCCAAAGTAGCATTAGAATAAATCACACCATAATTGCTGTTAAAAATCAAAAAGCAATGTTTGCTATTAAAAGTCAAAGTGGTGCTTCTATTAATTTAATTTCTTTACCACCAGTAACATGCGCCGGGATAGTTGTAATTTGAATAAATAAATCTCAGAAAGTTTGTTTAATTTGTTCTCAATTAAATTCTTTTAAATTTATTGTCATTTTTTATCTCCCAAAAATTATTTTTATTGGTAAATACATAATTGAGATTAATGCGAAAATAAAAGTAATTATAATAATTAATTCGGCAATAAACGCAACTTGTGTAGGCATTTTTTCTATCGGAACAAACAGTTTTAAGAATTCCATAATAATTTCTCAAAACATTATTTTTCATCCTCGTTATTTTCTTTTGAATTAGGAGCTTTAACTCATTCTTTAAAGCGAGCAATAAATACTTTTTCGTCTTTTGTAAAATTACCAGAATTATTTTTAATGGCATTTTTATATTTAATTCGCATTTTTATTTTGGCATAAATTTTATAAGCAAAATATGCCGATAGCATTATGCTGATAATAATAAATATTAGTCCAATTGCAATATTCATTTTTAAACTCCTTTAAAATAGTTATAATTTGTATCTTTTTTATTGTTTTCTTTTTCGACAATGAAGAAACTTAATAATTCTTGTCCTTTAATTAACTTGGTTTCTTGCTCTGGTTGATTAATTGAAATTACTTGGTATTCATTATTCTTGATTATTCCGATGCAAATTGAATTTTCATATTTTCCTTTATAAACAAATCGTTTTGGAAACCAAATACCGATTTGTTTATTAAATCACGGAATTTTTGGTGCCTTGATTAAAATTGCGTTTTGAGTTTCTTTTAAGAGATATTTTTTAGTATTTAAGAAAATGTTTTCAATTTTTTTCATAGTAAATTACCTTTCTTATTTGTTATAAACTAAGTTATTTAACTAAGTTTTTTAAACATTCATATATCGCAGATTTGAATGTTTAACAATTTTTGTTAGTAAACTTCGTTTACTAATTAACTTAGTTTGATTTCATTGGTGCAAAAAAATATAAAGCATAATTAAAAATAATAAGTGTTAATTTAACCTTATATTTCTTGCAATAAATAAATGAGCTCATATTTATTTATTGATTTTGTGTAAAACTAACATAAGTGTGTGCTTTACACAGTTTTAAAACAATTTACAATTGAATTTATTCTGGATTACTTGAAAAGGTTACTAGTAAAAATTTAAGAAGAAAAGGTAAGAAACGAAAATCTCAAGAAAATCGGGGTAAATTTAATGGTAAATCCATTAAAGAACGAAATGTTAATAATCGCATAACTCTTGGCCATTGAGAAGGTGATACTGTAGTATCATCACGAGGTAAAAGTAAATCATGTTTAATAACTTTAGTTGAAAGAACATCAAGATTTACTTTAGCAATATTAGTTGAAAATAGAACTACTAAAGTTATTAACAAAAATATTAGTCATTATTTATCAATTCTTCCAAATAATCTTGTTAAGACTATAACATTTGATAGGGGTAAAGAATTTGCTAATTGACAACAACTTGAAAAAAATTTAAATGTGAAAATTTATTTTGCTGATGCATATTCACCTTGACAAAGAGGTACTAATGAAAATACTAATGGTTTAATTAGAGAAAAATTTCCTAAAAAATTTAATTTTTCAAACACTACTAAAAATGCAGTTCATAAATTTATATTGTCTTTAAACCAAAGACCAAGAAAAATACTAAATTATCTTTCGCCAATCGAATATTTGGTTAGAAAAATAATTTAGTTGCACTTAACTTTACAATTTGGCATCTTAAAAATCTTGATGATTTAACAGAAAAAATTAATAATGATTTAAAAAAAATTGATTCTAATATTGAAGTGGTAGTTAATTTTTCTAATGCTGCAAAAATCTTTCACTTTGTTATTTATCTTCAAGGAACGGTATTATTTTATAATATTGCTTGCTAGTTGACTAGATGCTTTAAAAAATGTCAAGAATTAGTTTAGATATTTTGTTTTTCTTTTTTAAACAAGATAGGATATAATTAAATGAAGGAGGTTTTTTATAATGAGAAATTCTAATTTTGCATTTCGCCGTTTTTTTATAATTTTTGCTAATGTTTTTGTGTTTATTGGCGCGTTCTTTGTGTTAACAATGATTACTTTTTATACAATTGCAGCATTAAGAAATGAGATTACGGAGTTAACAGCCTATGATAATGATTTTCGTACGGTAATTACTGATATTATAAATAAGGGTTATTTTCCAGTTATGGCATTAATTATTTATATTGGAGCAATGCAATTAATTTATAGTGCTTTAATTATTAAATGAGCAATATCACTTAATGATGAGCAATTTATTAAACATCGTTGATTAATTTTAGTTTATAGTTTCTTTAATATGACATTTTTTACTGGATTTATGTTGCTTTCATTAGATCAAAAAAGAATTGAGACGGGTATTAAAGCGAAAAGAAAAATGGCACTACATGAATCAAGTGTTTTTGCTTTATCAGGTGCGATGTTAATAATTTTTACTGCTGTTTTACTATTGACAAAAAATCTTAATAGTGAAATTGTTAATATAAAACAACCCTTTATTATTACTTTAAGTATTGCTGGGGTATTCTTATTATTTGGGGTGATGGGCTTATTGTCAATTAGTAAATTAAAAAATGTTAATTTACCAGATAGTAATTCTTTACAAAATGTGCCAGTAAAGTCATTTAATGATCAGTTTGCTAAGTTAATGATTGGTTTTAGTATTATTTTTATATTAGTTAAAATGCTTATTGTTCTTGTAATTAATACTATTGGTTATTTAAGTCAAATGTTTAGTCGTGAAAATCGTGGATTTTTTAGTAATATTGGAGCAACGATAAATTTAATTTTTATGTATACTATTGTTTATCAAGTATTTCAAGCATTACTTCAAAAAGATGATCAACCGCTAGTTATTGATTTATCAAATATTGATACTAAAAGACAACACCAACGGTTTTAAGTAATTTATTATTTAATAATTCTAAAAACTGCTTCTTAATAAAAATAAGAAGCAGTTTTTATTTGGGTGTGGGATATTATTATTAATTTTGAATTTTCTTTCATTTTTTTTGCGTTATAATAGCAACTAGATAGAAGGAAGGAGACTTTTAATGCTTTATCAAAAAACTAAGAAGATTGTTAAACCACGAACAAATATTATTTTAATAGTTCTTGCAGGGCTAACAACTAAAATTAATAGTTTAAAGCAAACATTACCAAAAGAAAATATGATTTATTTTCAACAGCATCGTGCCATTTTACCAACTTTACCACCATATAATATGGCTTCAATTTTAACAGGTGCGCCATTGGAGTTTCATGGGGTTACTAATTGAGAAAACAATCGTTTGGTTACGGCGGTTTTGAATACTAAGGATAATATGTATCCAACAATTTTTTATAGTATTAAAAAGCAAAAGCCTGATTATAAATTAAGTATAATTACTAATTTTCATATGATTGAAAATATGTTGGAAAAATTTTTGTTAGATGAGTTTATTGTTAAGGATACCATTAATTATGTTGATGTTAATATTAATGAATATCAGTTATTAACTATTTATGATGACGAAATGTATGATATTGGTATTAAACAAGGTTTCAATACTAATGAGTATGCTGCATTATTGCAAGAAAAAGTTATTGCTATTAATGAAATGATTTTGAAAAATCCCCAATCAACAGTTATTATTACTTCAACATCTGGTGGATATCATCAAGGAGTTGAGAATCAAGGCGGATTAGATTCGCGTGAATTAGTTATTCCTTTAAATATAATTGATAGTCATTTACAAGGGAAAACTCATAAAATTGTTAGACCAACTAGTAATGTTGATATTGCATCAATAATTGCTTATTTACTTGGTGTTGATTTAGTTCAAGCTTCAACGACTAATATTTATGAGGTTTTGCATAAGGTAGGAATAAAATATGTTGAATAATATTAAGTATATTGTTATTTTTGGGTCGGATGCTTATGGATCATATTTACTAGAAGATAATGCTGGAAGTACTTTTAAAATGTTAATGGAAAAAGGCGCATATTCGTTAAATAGTCGGAGTGTTGTTCCGATTATGTCTAGTGTTAACTGAACATCGTTATTATGTGGGACCGCACCTAATTTTCATGGGCGTACGCAATGAGATTCCGAAACGGGTGACGCAAAAAGTGTTTATGATTATGTGAATAATAAAAATGTCCCTAGTATTTTTACATTGTTTAAAAAGCAAACTAATTTGAAAACAGCAGCATTTTTTCGGTGATCGCAATTCCAATATATTTTAGATGTTAATTCATTAGATTATTGAAGTAATGTGATGGTTAAAGATGTTGATTCTTGAAAACCAACTAAGAAAACTATTTGAATTAGTAGTAATGATAACATTAAACCTAATCAGATGATTATTGATGATTATTGTCAATATTTAATTGCTAAAAAACCGGAATTATCTTTTGTTTATGTTAATGAACCAGATACTGTTGGACATAAGATTGGTCATCAAACAACAGAAATTAAAACAATGGCGTTGCAAGTTGATTTGTGGGTAAAACAAGTTTTAGAAACGATTAGTCATATTTCCGAAATGAAAGATAATACATTATTTGTTTTTATTGCTGATCATGGTGGCAAAGGTCAAGGTGATGATTGCCACGGTAATTTTAATGATTATGAGATTAAAGTACCAGTTTTCTTTTATGGTGCTGGTGTTAAAAATACAGGGCAGTTTTTAGAGCAAACTATTCAATATGATATTACAGCCACATTGGCTTGATTAATGGAGTTGGATAGTCCTGATTATTGACAAGGAAAGGTTATTTATTCACCATTTATTAATTATCAAGAATATTATGAGGATGTGATATCGGAATGTTAATTATTGAACAAAAAGACTTAAATTTATTTCGAATTATGCATAATGATAAATGATTATATAAGGTTTTTTCTTTGCCCAAAGCATTGCAAATTGCTAAAGAATATCAAAAGAAAATTAATAAATCGTTAACAATTAAAATAATTTTACAAAATCAATAATTAGAAAGTAACTGATTAAAAACTGATAGAAAATTTTGGTAATAGTACTCTTTATTAAGAGTACTATTTTATTTGCTTTTAATTAATTTATAAGCTGAATTATACTTGTAAGTGCAAGTAAATAAAATTGCAAAAGATTTCATATAAAAATTTCATGATGCTAAGTTTATTTTAGAAAAAGTAAATTTAAGGAGTTTTTATATGGGATACAAACATCTTGGCATAGATGAAAGAATTTATATTGAGAATCAATTGAAATTTAAAGTAAAAATTAGTGAAATAGCTAAAAATCTTAATCGAAGTATTAGTACTATTAATCGAGAAGTTAATAGAAATAAAGATAATAATCATTATTTTTCATTAATTGCACAAAATAAAGCAGAAAATAGAAAACAATTACATGTTTATTTTCATAAATTTAAAAATAGAGAATTAGTAAAATATGTACAACAAAAATTATTATTAGGTTGATCGCCTGAACAAATTTATGGCAGAATTAAAAATTTTCATCAAGAATGAATTATTAGTTTTAAAACAATTTACAATTGAATTTATTCTGGATTACTTGAAAAGGTTACTAGTAAAAATTTAAGAAGAAAAGGTAAGAAACGAAAATCTCAAGAAAATCGCGGTAAATTTAATGGTAAATCCATTAAAGAACGAAATGTTAATAATCGCATAACTCTTGGCCATTGAGAAGGTGATACTGTAGTATCATCACGAGGTAAAAGTAAATCATGTTTAATAACTTTAGTTGAAAGAACATCAAGATTTACTTTAGCAATATTAGTTGAAAATAGAACTACTAAAGTTATTAACAAAAATATTAGTCATTATTTATCAATTCTTCCAAATAATCTTGTTAAGACTATAACATTTGATAGGGGTAAAGAATTTGCTAATTGACAACAACTTGAAAAAAATTTAAATGTGAAAATTTATTTTGCTGATGCATATTCACCTTGACAAAGAGGCACTAATGAAAATACTAATGGTTTAATTAGAGAAAAATTTCCTAAAAAATTTAATTTTTCAAACACTACTAAAAATGCAGTTCATAAATTTATATTGTCTTTAAACCAAAGACCAAGAAAAATACTAAATTATCTTTCGCCAATCGAATATTTGGTTAGAAAAATAATTTAGTTGCACTTAACTTTACAATTTGGCATACATATTTATTTATCCTTTCTTTTGCGTTTAACTTCTTAAAATAAAGTATATTGTTGATAAAATACAAATCGTTCCTAAAATTTGGAAAATTGGATGTTGAGAAAATAACCTTATCATTGGTTTAAACAAATCTAAAATTTTAATATTATTTGATAAAACTTTATTAAAATATTCTAAACCTTCACGCACATAGGCTCATAAACCTAAAAAGTCGTTTAAAGCAAAAATAGAAAAAACAGCAACAAGAATAAATAAAATTATTAATTTAAACATTTTAAAAACCTACCTTTTTATTCGCCGTCCGTGTTGGTTAACTCACGGTCTGTTTTTAGAACTATTACCACTAAATTTCTTAATTGGACCACTAGATGATTGCTTCTTAGTTCCTCAATTAGCAACTGATTTTCGATATTTTTTACGAAAACCAACTTTTGGTCGTTCGATATGAATACCTAAAATGCCACCAATTACAAGATTTATCACAAGCATAATTAGCGGAAAAATAATAATGCGAATATCTGTCCCGGGAATAATTAAAGTTCAAATTAAATCAAAAACTTTATAAAACCTGAAATGTAAAATTAAAAAGGACACTTATATAAAAAACAAATTGTGTTAATTCTATAATTAAGAAAAGAAAGGAATTAGCACAATGTATAAGTATCTGACTATTGAATCAATAATAGCAATAAAAGAATATAAAAGTTATGGATTTTCTATTCGTAAAATAGCAAAAGCAATTGATTATAGTAAATCAACTGTACACAGAGTTTGTAAATTATTAAATCAAAACTTATTACCATTAGAAATATTGAATCAAGTTCAAAAAAATAAACAAAATGCAGGTAGAAAATTAATAATTTTAACTTTAACAGAAATTAATACTATCAATCATTTGTTAATTACTAAAAATTATGCTCTTGATATAATTGCTGATTTTTTAAAGAAAAATAAAATAAAAAATATTTCAACAAAAACTTTATATAACATGTTTAAAACAAATCGAATGGGTTTTGATGAAAAAAATTTATTGAGAAAAGGCAAAAATAAACCTCATAAACAAAAAGAAACTAGGGGCAGAATTAATAATTGTAAATCTATTCATGAAAGAAATTTAATCATTCCAAATATTAAAAATATACAAGAATTTGGCCATTTAGAGGGAGATACTATCGTTGGTAAAGATCATAAAAGTTCTATTATTACTTTAGCTGATATATGATCAAAAACCACAATTCCTTTGAAAACTAAAAATCATAAAGCAGAAAGTATTACACAAAGTATAATAAAATTTATTTCAAAATTAATACCAGGAACAATTAAAACTATTACTTTTGATCGTGGTAAAGAATTTAGTAAATGAAAATTAATTGAAAAAAATTGTAATGTTAAAATTTATTTTGCAGATGCCGGAAAACCTTGTCAAAGAGGTTTAAATGAGAACAATAATGGTATTTTAAGAAGATATTTACCAAAATCTACTGATTTATCTTCATATAAACAAAAAGACTTAAATTCTATAGCATTTCAAATTAATTCTACACCCAGAAAATCATTATCTTATAAAAGACCAATAGATTTAATACAATTATTTTAAAAAACTGTCCCATTTATATTTACAATTCAGGAAACATATCGCCAATCAAACTAGCCATTTTTTCTAAGTTTTCCATTTTTTAAACTCCTTTACTTATTTTTTTTATTCAAATTATTTTTTAACTTAGTAAGTATCTTGCTAAATTTTTCCATTTTTAAATATTCTAATGCTTCAATATCCATTACATTATCATTTCAAAATTTATGTTGATAATTATCATTCAAAGCACGATTACTTAATTCACGCAAGAATGATAAATATTTATTATCGTAAAGATTTAAGATTGACATTGGGATTTTCAATTTAAAGAAATAAATATCTAATTCCGGAATGCTGCGATACTTAATTTTGCGACCTTTTTTATCATTTTTAGCATTAATTAGCGTTAATCGTCATTGCTCGTATTCGCTTACCGATTTAAAAGTGCCATAAATAACTTGTAAATAGGGTCGAAAGATACTAACGGGTTTTTTTCTAATGCCAACAATTATTGAATTCGCAATATCACGAACTTTAACTCATATATGTTCAGCTCGTTGCCCGCTTGCTAATACAATATGGGTAAATTGGCGAGCCGAAACGAAATATTCTTGTAAACCTTGGGTTACCCTATCATTTTCTTTATAATCAGTTCCTTCTAAAAATAAGTTAGTTTCATCTCATAACAGTAAATGTTTTTCATCTAAAATTGGATAATTATAATCTAAAAGTGACATATGCCCTAATGAAAGCATTTGTTTATCTGTAATCGGAAAAGTAGAAGTCGTTTTTCAACCACTTAATAAGTAAGAAGCCAAAACCATTAAAGCAGTTTTCCCAGTTCCTAAGGCACCAATTACTAAATTTAAAGGCGAATTTAATAAGAAATTAATAAAACTACGCCGTGCAAAGAAATGAGAAATTTTAGTATACAAAATATACAAAGCAATTAATAAATAAATAATATCAAATAACATTCGTCAACTTTGGGGATTATAATAATGCAAAATCGCACCATAAAATCACGCAATAATAAATAAAGTGCGATTTAAAGCGACAAAATCATATAATCTTAAATTTATTTTTTTAGACAATAGCATCATTTAAATCACACTTTCTTTATTTTTATTACTATCTGCCGGGCATTAATTTTTCAAACATTTTGAAAGCGATTAAAAATAAGCCAATAATCACGCCAAGCAAGAAAACTCAATATGTAGCAAAGAAATTAACGACATTTGGCATATTACCACCAATAATATCAGTTCAAATATTACCGAACGCTTTAATTAATGCTTTTCATAAGTTAGTGACCGCTTGTTCACCAGTAATTGCTACCGGTGTTATTGCTCCATCAAGAAAAGTTCTAAACATATAATCACCCCCTTTCTAAACAAAATATGATTTAACCTTATAAAACCTGAAATGTAAAATTAAAAAGGACACTTATATAAAAAACAAATTGTGTTAATTCTATAATTAAGAAAAGAAAGGAATTAGCACAATGTATAAGTATCTGACTATTGAATCAATAATAGCAATAAAAGAATATAAAAGTTATGGATTTTCTATTCGTAAAATAGCAAAAGCAATTGATTATAGTAAATCAACTGTACACAGAGTTTGTAAATTATTAAATCAAAACTTATTACCATTAGAAATATTGAATCAAGTTCAAAAAAATAAACAAAATGCAGGTAGAAAATTAATAATTTTAACTTTAACAGAAATTAATACTATCAATCATTTGTTAATTACTAAAAATTATGCTCTTGATATAATTGCTGATTTTTTAAAGAAAAATAAAATAAAAAATATTTCAACAAAAACTTTATATAACATGTTTAAAACAAATCGAATGGGTTTTGATGAAAAAAATTTATTGAGAAAAGGCAAAAATAAACCTCATAAACAAAAAGAAACTAGGGGCAGAATTAATAATTGTAAATCTATTCATGAAAGAAATTTAATCATTCCAAATATTAAAAATATACAAGAATTTGGCCATTTAGAGGGAGATACTATCGTTGGTAAAGATCATAAAAGTTCTATTATTACTTTAGCTGATATATGATCAAAAACCACAATTCCTTTGAAAACTAAAAATCATAAAGCAGAAAGTATTACACAAAGTATAATAAAATTTATTTCAAAATTAATACCAGGAACAATTAAAACTATTACTTTTGATCGTGGTAAAGAATTTAGTAAATGAAAATTAATTGAAAAAAATTGTAATGTTAAAATTTATTTTGCAGATGCCGGCAAACCTTGTCAAAGAGGTTTAAATGAGAACAATAATGGTATTTTAAGAAGATATTTACCAAAATCTACTGATTTATCTTCATATAAACAAAAAGACTTAAATTCTATAGCATTTCAAATTAATTCTACACCCAGAAAATCATTATCTTATAAAAGACCAATAGATTTAATACAATTATTTTAAAAAACTGTCCCATTTATATTTACAATTCAGGCTTCAAAATAAGATATTTCACAATCTAATTTTTTAAAAATTTTTTTTCTCTTTTGTTCTAAATTTTTACTAGCTGCTATTCAACCACCTATTAATTAATTGTGGTGCATATTTTTTTCAATTAATCTCATACTTTGAACTAATTTCTGCACTGTTATTAGTAATACTTTCAATTTTGATTTTATTAATATCTAAATTAGAATTTAGTTCCTTAACATGTTTTAAAATTGTTTGTGAACTATTATTTGATATTTTTCCTAACTTAGTTTCGGTAATAACCCTTGATAATTTTTTTTCTTCCTTTTTTAAAGTAGTATTCTTTGATTTGCTATTATTATTGCCAGATTTAGAAGATTGGTTTAAAAAACCAGGTTTAAATCCCGCAAATGAATTTTTAGCAAGTTCAAATGTTACTGTAACTGTGTCAGTATAAATATTTGATTCTGGTAAATTAATAATATTTTGAATATCTTCTGAAATATTTTTAAATTTAACTTGATTATCTGTTGTACTTGTTGAAGGTAATACAGTTTGTGGGTTTGGAGTACTACTTTTTGCTGGGCCGTCTTTATCTTCATAATAATGATCAAAATATTTAGTATAATCTGATAAATTTGCAATTGCATCTTTTAAAGTCTTTTGCGAAATAATAATATTTTGATTCACAGCATTTAAACCTTGTGGTTGATATGCTCCTGTATAATCTAAATTATGTTTTTGTTCTTCCTTTATTGAACATTTTTCTAATACTTTTGCATTTATTGATTTAATTTCATCTTCATCTTTTTTTAAACCCTCACCTTGTAAATTTTTAATTCTGCCATAAATTTGTTCAGGCGATCAACCTAATAATAATTTTTGTTTATATGAAGTGGATTGGCAACCCTTTTTAGGACACTTTTTATGTAGACTGGTATTTTCTAAATTCAACGGGAGTTAAATAATTTAAACTGCCATGAATTCGAATATTGTTATATCAATTAACAAAATCAAATAGTTCGCATTTTAGTTGTGTTAAGTTTGCAAATTTTTTACCGTTAATAAATTCGGTTTTAAAGGTTTTGTAAGTTGCTTCAGCAACAGCATTATCATATGGGCATCCTTTGGAGCTTAATGATCTTTTAATTTTAAAGGTTATTAAAATTTCATCAATAATTTTATTTTTAAACTCATTACCACGATCAGTATGAAATAAAGTTATTTTATTTAATGGTCGTGTTATCTTGTGAAAAGCTTGTTGAACTAATTCAGCAGTTTTATTTGGTCCAGCACTATAGCCAATTACTTCGCGATTAAACAAGTCAATTAATAAACAAATATAATGTCATTTAGTGCCAACTTGAACATATGTTAAATCACTAACAACAACTTCATTTGGTTTTTTGTCATTAAATTGACGATGCCAAATTGTAAAGTTAAGTGCAACTAAATTATTTTTCTAACCAAATATTCGATTGGCGAAAGATAATTTAGTATTTTTCTTGGTCTTTGGTTTAAAGACAATATAAATTTATGAACTGCATTTTTAGTAGTGTTTGAAAAATTAAATTTTTTAGGAAATTTTTCTCTAATTAAACCATTAGTATTTTCATTAGTACCTCTTTGTCAAGGCGAATATGCATCAGCAAAATAAATTTTCACATTTAAATTTTTTTCAAGTTGTTGTCAATTAGCAAATTCTTTACCCCTATCAAATGTTATAGTCTTAACAAGATTATTTGGAAGAATTGATAAATAATGACTAATATTTTTGTTAATAACTTTAGTAGTTCTATTTTCAACTAATATTGCTAAAGTAAATCTTGATGTTCTTTCAACTAAAGTTATTAAACATGATTTACTTTTACCTCGTGATGATACTACAGTATCACCTTCTCAATGGCCAAGAGTTATGCGATTATTAACATTTCGTTCTTTAATGGATTTACCATTAAATTTACCCCGATTTTCTTGAGATTTTCGTTTCTTACCTTTTCTTCTTAAATTTTTACTAGTAACCTTTTCAAGTAATCCAGAATAAATTCAATTGTAAATTGTTTTAAAACTAATAATTCATTCTTGATGAAAATTTTTAATTCTGCCATAAATTTGTTCAGGCGATCAACCTAATAATAATTTTTGTTGTACATATTTTACTAATTCTCTATTTTTAAATTTATGAAAATAAACATGTAATTGTTTTCTATTTTCTGCTTTATTTTGTGCAATTAATGAAAAATAATGATTATTATCTTTATTTCTATTAACTTCTCGATTAATAGTACTAATACTTCGATTAAGATTTTTAGCTATTTCACTAATTTTTACTTTAAATTTCAATTGATTCTCAATATAAATTCTTTCATCTATGCCAAGATGTTTGTATCCCATATAAAAACTCCTTAAATTTACTTTTTCTAAAATAAACTTAGCATCATGAAATTTTTATATGAAATCTTTTGCAATTTTATTTACTTGCACTTACAAGTATAATTCAGCCGATTTAAAACATTATTAATTTCGTCATTATTAACTGTTTTTTTATGATTACAATATTTTAACTTGGTGTATTTAGAAACCAAATTATTTTTGATCATAATGAATCGGATTTTTCGTCGTGATAAAATGATATTTTTTCTTATTAAAACAGCTTTAATTTTACGAGCACCATAAATCTTGCGACTTTTATTAAATGCACTGATAACTTCTTGTTCATAATTATTAACATCAAACTTGGTGCATTTATTAGTTTGATAATAATATGTTGATTTTAGTAAACCTAAAATCTTACATATTTTCCTCACTGAATATTTATTTTTGTTGTTATTAATTATTGTTATTTTTTCCCGATTATCAGTGCTGCTTGCTTTAAAATGTCATTTTCCATTCGTAATTGTTGGTTTTCTTTTCGCAAGTAAATTAATTCATTTTCTTCGACAGTGCGATTATCTTTTGCTTTAAATGACCCAGAATTATTATAATTTTTAATTCAACTATAAATAGTTGGTTTTGGTAAATTATATTCTTTCCCTAAATTAATAACACTTTTGTCATTTTTGTATAGCATTACAATTTGTTTTTTAAATTCTTCCGAGTATGAGGTTTTATTTCCCATTTTTATATTCCTTCTTTCTTAATAATTTTGAAGTCTATATAATTATGGTCCAACTTATTGTAGCCTATCCAAAGATAAATCAGTAGATTTTGGTAAATATCTTCTTAAAATACCATTATTGTTCTCATTTAAACCTCTTTGACAAGGTTTGCCGGCATCTGCAAAATAAATTTTAACATTACAATTTTTTTCAATTAATTTTCATTTACTAAATTCTTTACCACGATCAAAAGTAATAGTTTTAATTGTTCCTGGTATTAATTTTGAAATAAATTTTATTATACTTTGTGTAATACTTTCTGCTTTATGATTTTTAGTTTTCAAAGGAATTGTGGTTTTTGATCATATATCAGCTAAAGTAATAATAGAACTTTTATGATCTTTACCAACGATAGTATCTCCCTCTAAATGGCCAAATTCTTGTATATTTTTAATATTTGGAATGATTAAATTTCTTTCATGAATAGATTTACAATTATTAATTCTGCCCCTAGTTTCTTTTTGTTTATGAGGTTTATTTTTGCCTTTTCTCAATAAATTTTTTTCATCAAAACCCATTCGATTTGTTTTAAACATGTTATATAAAGTTTTTGTTGAAATATTTTTTATTTTATTTTTCTTTAAAAAATCAGCAATTATATCAAGAGCATAATTTTTAGTAATTAACAAATGATTGATAGTATTAATTTCTGTTAAAGTTAAAATTATTAATTTTCTACCTGCATTTTGTTTATTTTTTTGAACTTGATTCAATATTTCTAATGGTAATAAGTTTTGATTTAATAATTTACAAACTCTGTGTACAGTTGATTTACTATAATCAATTGCTTTTGCTATTTTACGAATAGAAAATCCATAACTTTTATATTCTTTTATTGCTATTATTGATTCAATAGTCAGATACTTATACATTGTGCTAATTCCTTTCTTTTCTTAATTATAGAATTAACACAATTTGTTTTTTATATAAGTGTCCTTTTTAATTTTACATTTCAGGAAAAATAAAATAAAAAATATTTCAACAAAAACTTTATATAACATGTTTAAAACAAATCGAATGGGTTTTGATGAAAAAAATTTATTGAGAAAAGGCAAAAATAAACCTCATAAACAAAAAGAAACTAGGGGCAGAATTAATAATTGTAAATCTATTCATGAAAGAAATTTAATCATTCCAAATATTAAAAATATACAAGAATTTGGCCATTTAGAGGGAGATACTATCGTTGGTAAAGATCATAAAAGTTCTATTATTACTTTAGCTGATATATGATCAAAAACCACAATTCCTTTGAAAACTAAAAATCATAAAGCAGAAAGTATTACACAAAGTATAATAAAATTTATTTCAAAATTAATACCAGGAACAATTAAAACTATTACTTTTGATCGTGGTAAAGAATTTAGTAAATGAAAATTAATTGAAAAAAATTGTAATGTTAAAATTTATTTTGCAGATGCCGGAAAACCTTGTCAAAGAGGTTTAAATGAGAACAATAATGGTATTTTAAGAAGATATTTACCAAAATCTACTGATTTATCTTCATATAAACAAAAAGACTTAAATTCTATAGCATTTCAAATTAATTCTACACCCAGAAAATCATTATCTTATAAAAGACCAATAGATTTAATACAATTATTTTAAAAAACTGTCCCATTTATATTTACAATTCAGGAAAAATAAAATAAAAAATATTTCAACAAAAACTTTATATAACATGTTTAAAACAAATCGAATGGGTTTTGATGAAAAAAATTTATTGAGAAAAGGCAAAAATAAACCTCATAAACAAAAAGAAACTAGGGGCAGAATTAATAATTGTAAATCTATTCATGAAAGAAATTTAATCATTCCAAATATTAAAAATATACAAGAATTTGGCCATTTAGAGGGAGATACTATCGTTGGTAAAGATCATAAAAGTTCTATTATTACTTTAGCTGATATATGATCAAAAACCACAATTCCTTTGAAAACTAAAAATCATAAAGCAGAAAGTATTACACAAAGTATAATAAAATTTATTTCAAAATTAATACCAGGAACAATTAAAACTATTACTTTTGATCGTGGTAAAGAATTTAGTAAATGAAAATTAATTGAAAAAAATTGTAATGTTAAAATTTATTTTGCAGATGCCGGAAAACCTTGTCAAAGAGGTTTAAATGAGAACAATAATGGTATTTTAAGAAGATATTTACCAAAATCTACTGATTTATCTTCATATAAACAAAAAGACTTAAATTCTATAGCATTTCAAATTAATTCTACACCCAGAAAATCATTATCTTATAAAAGACCAATAGATTTAATACAATTATTTTAAAAAACTGTCCCATTTATATTTACAATTCAGGAAACCTAAAATCTTACATATTTTCCTCACTGAATATTTATTTTTGTTGTTATTAATTATTGTTATTTTTTCCCGATTATCAGTGCTGCTTGCTTTAAAATGTCATTTTCCATTCGTAATTGTTGGTTTTCTTTTCGCAAGTAAATTAATTCATTTTCTTCGACAGTGCGATTATCTTTTGCTTTAAATGACCCAGAATTATTATAATTTTTAATTCAACTATAAATAGTTGGTTTTGGTAAATTATATTCTTTCCCTAAATTAATAACACTTTTGTCATTTTTGTATAGCATTACAATTTGTTTTTTAAATTCTTCAGAGTATGAGGTTTTATTTCCCATTTTTATATTCCTTCTTTCTTAATAATTTTGAAGTCTATATAATTATGGTCCAACTTATTGTAGCCTATCCATAAGAAAACTAAACGCGACCAATATTTACCTTCTACTTTTTGTTATTTTAGGTTAGTGTTATAATTTATTGTGAAATGATTATCTAATGATTGCTTAGTTGTGCACGATAAATTCATTTAGGGAAGGTTTTAATGTCGCTAATAAATGTGATATTATTGTTTCAGTTGTTAGACATTTTGTCGTCAATAAACTAGATTTTGGATGTTTATTAAGGTTAGTAAGAGAATTTCTTAAAAAAAGGAGAATTGTAGATGCGTGATTGAAAAAGTACTTTGTTAATGCCACAAACTATGTTTGAAATGCGAGCTAATTTAAAAGATAAAGAACTGCATTATCAGCAAAAGTGGCAAAAAGAACAATTATGGTCACAAATTTTATTGAAAAATGAATTTGGTAAAAAGTTTATTTTACATGATGGACCACCTTATGCTAATGGTAGTATTCATGTTGGTCATGCTTTGAATAAAATTTTAAAAGATATTATTGTGCGAAATCGTAGTTTTAATGGTTATTATGCACCATTATTATTTGGTTGAGATACACATGGATTACCAATTGAAACCGCAGTTACTAAGTTAAATATTGAGTGAAAAAAATCAGATCCAGTTTTATTTCGTAATAAGTGTTATGAATATGCTCAAGAGCAAATAGCAATTCAAAAGCAACAATTTGCTCGTTTAGGGTTATTAAATATTCCTAATGATGAATATATTACTTGTGTTCCCACATATGAAGGTTATCAAATTGATTTTTTAATAATGATGATTGAACAAAAGCTTATTTATCGGGGATTAAAACCTGTATATTGGTCACCAAGTAGTCAGACAGCGTTAGCTGAAGCAGAAGTAGAATATATGGAAAAGACATCACCAAGTATTTTTGTTGCTTGTGATTTGAAAGCTGGTAATGGTGTTTTAGATAATGATGTACGATTAGTAGTATGAACGACAACACCGTGAACATTAACTAGTAATCAATTTATTGCTGTTGGTAAAGATATTGAATATGTTGTTATTAACTCCAACCAAGGTAAATTGGTCGTTGCTAAGGAATTATTAGCAAAAGTTAGTGAACAATGTCAGTTATTAGATGTTAAAGTTATTAAACAATTAATTGGAGCTAATTTAGTTGGTATTACTTATTTTCATCCGTTATATAGCAATATTATTAATAAAGTAGTTTTAGGACATCATATTACTTTAACTGAGGGGACAGCATTAGTTCATACTGCTTGTGGTTTTGGCGTTGATGATTTTATTATTGGTCAACAAAATAATACTGCTCCAATTGTTAGTGTTGATGATGCTGGTTATTTTACTGATATAATTAATGATGAACAATTATATGGTAAATTTTATGAAGATACTAATAAAATTATTACTACCAGATTAAAAGCTGACAATAGATTATTAGCTTTATCTTTTATTAAGCATTCTTATCCTCATGATTGAAGGACTAAAAAGCCAATTATTTATCGTGCAACTGAACAATGGTTTGTTGCTATTAGTGCGATTAAATCACAATTATTGGAACAAATTAATCAAGTTAAATATTTACCAGTTTGAGGGCAAGAAAGAATGCGTCAGATGATTATGCATCGTGATGATTGATGTATTTCGCGTCAAAGATTATGGGGAGTACCGATTACTATTTTATATGGTGAAGATAATGAACCGATTTATGATGTGGCATTAATTAAACATTTTCGTGATTTAATTGCGCAATATGGAACAGCAATTTGATGAAGTTGATCATTAGATAAGTTATTGCCAAAAAATTATGTGCATCATCAAGCCCCTAATGGTAAGTTTCGTAAAGAAACTGATATTATGGATGTTTGATTTGATAGTGGAATTTCGCATTGAAACTTGTGGCAACAAAAGCATTGAAAATATCCTGTGGATCTTTATTTAGAAGGCAGTGATCAGTTTCGGGGATGATTTAATTCTTCATTAACTACGGGTGTTATTAGTCCATTAAAACGAGCTCCTTATGAACAAGTAATTATTCACGGCTTTATTAATGATGAAAAAGGTAAAAAAATGTCAAAATCATTAGGTAATGTTGTTGACCCTTTGGAAGTATGTAATACTTATGGCAGTGATATTTTACGATTATGGGTTTCATCAGTTGATTATACTGATGAAATGAAAATTGGTAATGATATTTTAAAACAAGTTAGTGAAACCTATCGTAAGATTCGTAATACAATGCGTTTTATGTTAGGAAATTTATTTGATTTTAAATTAGAACATATTGTTAAAGAGTATGAAATAGTTGATCAGTATTTATTAGTTAAAACTCAAGAATATCATCAAGCAACCCAAGTAGCATATAATAATTATGATTTTAATGAAGTATATGTATTAACAAATAATTTTATTGTTAATAGCCTTTCAGCATTTTATCTTGATTTTACTAAAGATATTTTGTATATTGAAGAAGCAAATAGTATGCGTCGAAAACAAGTACAAACAACAATTTATTATATTTTACAAGCGCTATTGTTTAATTTGGCACCAATTTTAGTTCACACTTGTGAAGAAGTTTATGAGTATTTACCGTTAACAAATAAATTATCTTCAATTCATTTAATGGATATGGTTGTCTTACCAACATTTGAAAATATTAAGGAAATTAAAAATATTGGATATAAACTTTTACAATTACGCGAAGATGTTAATAAGGCATTAGAACTAGCAAGAAATGAAAGAATTATTGGTAAGTCTTTACAAGCTCAAGTTATTATGGAGTTAAATGATAATTATCAAGAGTTAGCAACAATAAATAATTTAGGACAAATGTTTATTATTAGTGAGTTAATTGTTATTAATAATTTAAGTGAGGGTGTTCAGTATCCAACGGCTAAAATTGCGGTAAAATTAAAACTTGGTGATAAGTGTGTTCGTTGTTGAATGATTGTGAGTGTTACGATGGATGAACTTTGTTCTCGTTGTCAAAAGGTTATTAGTAAATTAGAGGAAAATAAATAATGAATCGTCATTTAAAACAGTGAAAAAATTCAGTTAAGGAATATTTCAGTAATTATACTTGAAATTTAAAGAAAAAATTATTATTGTTAATAGGTATTTTTATTCTGATTTTAATTGATTTTGTAATTAAAAATGTTGTTATTAATAATTTAAATGAAATGGTTAATTTTTTACCAGGATTTATTCAAATAGAGTTAGTATATAACACAGGAGCGGCATTTGGAATTGGTGCTGAAAATCCTCAATTAATGGTTGTTGTGCAAAGTATTATTATTTTATTAATTTTAGTAGGATTTTTATTTGCCCAAACAACAATGATGAATATTGGTTTAGCATTAATTGTTGCGGGTGCATTAAGTAATTTTGGTGATCGGTTTTCAAATCAAATTGTTGAATGAGGTGTTGTTGATTATTTTTCTTGACAATTATTTCCACCATATTCAATTTTTAATATTGCCGATATGTTTGTGGTTGGCGGAACAATGGTAATTATTTTTGCAATTATTTTAACACCAATAACTAGTTATTGAGAACAATAAGATGGAAAAGAAATTAGTTATTATTGTTGAAGATACACCAAGTATTAAAAGAATTGATAAGTATTTGCAATTAAAATTTTCTGCAATTAGAGGACTTTCTCGTAGTCAAATTCAAAAATTAATTACTAATAAAAAAGTTATTGTTAATAATCAAATTATTACTAATAACTATAATGTTAAGCAAGATGATGTGATTATAATTAATTTTCAAGAAGAGAAATCTTGACAAGGCGAAAATCTTGATGAAAAAGATTTAGATATTGTTTATGAAGATGATTATTTATTGGTAATAAATAAACCAAAAAATCTTGTTGTTCATCCCGGAGTTGGTAATTGAGATAATACACTAGTTAATATTTTATTAGCTAAAGATATTAAATTATCTGATAATGATATCGCAAGACCAGGTATTGTCCATCGTTTAGATAAAAATACAACAGGGTTACTTATTATTGCTAAATGTAATTCTGTTCATCAAAAGTTAACTAGTCAGTTACAAAATAAATCTTTAACTAGAAAGTATTTTGCTCTTGTTCGTGGTATTATTAATAAAGAGAATGGCTTTATTGATGGTCCCATTGGTCGTGATCCTAAAAATCGTAAACGAATGGCGATTGTTTTTAAAAATAGTAAACCAGCTCAAACTAAATTTAATGTTATTAAAAGATTTTTAGAAAGTAATATTACTTTTCTTGAATGTGAGTTATTAACAGGAAGAACACATCAAATTCGTGTTCACTTAAGTTCTATTAAACATCCTATTTTAGGAGATCATTTATATGGAATTAAACAAGATTTAGATGAACCTTATGAACAATATTTACATGCTCATGAGATTGCATTTATTCATCCTATTAGTGGTAAAAAAATGCAGTTGAATTGTGAATTACCAGAATCTTTTAAAACAAGGTTAGATAGTTTACAATAAGGTTTTTAATCACTTAGTGATAAGCTTTATCTAATAAGGGAGTATGACAATGGAAAGAAATACATTTGATATTTTAAAAATGCAATTAGTTGAGTATTTTAAACAAATTGAAAAATATCAAATTCATCAGCGGAAATGACGCTGAAAGCGAAATAAAGAACATAATTTATATTTAATTAATTTATTTAATAAGAGTTATCAAGTTATTAAGATTTTGGATTATTTTAATCATTCAGAGATGTGATCGACAAAAGATTTAAAACAAAATCAGTTAGATATTGATAGTTTTCGTAAAGAAATTGCTACTAGTAGTCATAGTAAATTACAAGTATTAACAATTGTATTAACTAAAGTTATTCATGAACCATTGCTTTTTAGTAATAACGATGGGATTGTTTTTGTTAATCCAGAAACTTTAGTTGCGCAATTGAAACCAATTTATTCACAAATTGATCAAATTGAAACCATTACTTTTCAAGAAAAACCTAGTAATGATGACGAAGTTTTTGATCCGAAGTCAATTACTAGTGATGATTTAAAAGAAGGTTCGTTATTGCAAAAACGAATGAAGGATTTTCATAATTTAACAACTAAGCAAAATATATTTTTAGCTTATGTGTTTACATTTATTCCCTTGCTATTACCAATTTTAGTGCCATTTTTTGTGCCACAAATTCGTGAGATTTTGCAAGGAAAAAATGATAATAGTTTAATTGATGGGGGATTTGAGTCACAATTAATGTTAGGTGGTTCTTATAAACATTTAATTTTTCAAGCTGGTCAGTTTTGGCGATGAATAGTTTATCCATTAGCGGGTGACAATATGTTTAATTTATTTTTATCGTGTTTAGTTATTTTTTATTGTGCTCGTTTAGTTGAGTCATTTTATAAACCATGAAAGTTAGGGTTAATTATTCTTTGTACAACAGTAATTGTTGGCTTTACTCATTCAGTTGTTGCTAGTGCGATGTATCATTTTAAGTCGCAAAAGATACCAAATATTTTAACAGGACCTTTATATTGAGCATGAATGGTAATTCCACCACTTTATATTTTTAGTTTTACTAAAAAGGATTTTTCAGCTTTTGTTGTTCGCAGAAGACTAATTTTACCAACAGTTTTTATGTTGGTAACATTTATTTCAAGTGGTGACCGTTTAGCAATGCCATTAGTTTTGACTTTTTTCGTTAGTTTTTTTATTAGTTATTTTTTAGGTTATACTAAGCAAGCATGAGAATGAAAGCGCGGTGTTGCTGTTGTTGTTGTTTTAGTATTAGTGTTAGTGGTATTAATTTTGTATTTAACTAATAATCGTTTTTTTACTGATGAAGATGGTTGAACTCATACAATTCTTGAAGATTATGTTAAGCTAGGTTTAATTTCATAGGAAAAATTAGATATTTTTGGTATATTTAGATAGATGATGTCAAAACGCTTATCTTATTTAACATGAGATCAATATTTTATGAGTGTTGCTAAAGTTTCTGCTTTAAGGAGTAAAGACCCTAATACGCAAGTTGGTGCTTGTATTGTTAACGACCGCCAGCAAATAATTGCTACTGGTTATAATGGTTTACCACGACTTTTAGATGATGACAACTATCCTTGAGGTCGGACAGGAAAATTTCCTGAAATGTAAAATTAAAAAGGACACTTATATAAAAAACAAATTGTGTTAATTCTATAATTAAGAAAAGAAAGGAATTAGCACAATGTATAAGTATCTGACTATTGAATCAATAATAGCAATAAAAGAATATAAAAGTTATGGATTTTCTATTCGTAAAATAGCAAAAGCAATTGATTATAGTAAATCAACTGTACACAGAGTTTGTAAATTATTAAATCAAAACTTATTACCATTAGAAATATTGAATCAAGTTCAAAAAAATAAACAAAATGCAGGTAGAAAATTAATAATTTTAACTTTAACAGAAATTAATACTATCAATCATTTGTTAATTACTAAAAATTATGCTCTTGATATAATTGCTGATTTTTTAAAGAAAAATAAAATAAAAAATATTTCAACAAAAACTTTATATAACATGTTTAAAACAAATCGAATGGGTGGATTGGCAACCCTTTTTAGGACACTTTTTATGTAGACTGGTATTTTCTAAATTCAACGGGAGTTAAATAATTTAAACTGCCATGAATTCGAATATTGTTATATCAATTAACAAAATCAAATAGTTCGCATTTTAGTTGTGTTAAGTTTGCAAATTTTTTACCGTTAATAAATTCGGTTTTAAAGGTTTTGTAAGTTGCTTCAGCAACAGCATTATCATATGGGCATCCTTTGGAGCTTAATGATCTTTTAATTTTAAAGGTTATTAAAATTTCATCAATAATTTTATTTTTAAACTCATTACCACGATCAGTATGAAATAAAGTTATTTTATTTAATGGTCGTGTTATCTTGTGAAAAGCTTGTTGAACTAATTCAGCAGTTTTATTTGGCCCAGCACTATAGCCAATTACTTCGCGATTAAACAAGTCAATTAATAAACAAATATAATGTCATTTAGTGCCAACTTGAACATATGTTAAATCACTAACAACAACTTCATTTGGTTTTTTGTCATTAAATTGACGATTTAAAACATTATTAATTTCGTCATTATTAACTGTTTTTTTATGATTACAATATTTTAACTTGGTGTATTTAGAAACCAAATTATTTTTGATCATAATGAATCGGATTTTTCGTCGTGATAAAATGATATTTTTTCTTATTAAAACAGCTTTAATTTTACGAGCACCATAAATCTTGCGACTTTTATTAAATGCACTGATAACTTCTTGTTCATAATTATTAACATCAAACTTGGTGCATTTATTAGTTTGATAATAATATGTTGATTTTAGTAAACCTAAAATCTTACATATTTTCCTCACTGAATATTTATTTTTGTTGTTATTAATTATTGTTATTTTTTCCCGATTATCAGTGCTGCTTGCTTTAAAATGTCATTTTCCATCCATAATTGTTGGTTTTCTTTTCGCAAGTAAATTAATTCATTTTCTTCGACAGTGCGATTATCTTTTGCTTTAAATGACCCAGAATTATTATAATTTTTAATTCAACTATAAATAGTTGGTTTTGGTAAATTATATTCTTTCCCTAAATTAATAACACTTTTGTCATTTTTGTATAGCATTACAATTTGTTTTTTAAATTCTTCAGAGTATGAGGTTTTATTTCCCATTTTTATATTCCTTCTTTCTTAATAATTTTGAAGTCTATATAATTATGGTCCAACTTATTGTAGCCTATCCAGGGTTTTGATGAAAAAAATTTATTGAGAAAAGGCAAAAATAAACCTCATAAACAAAAAGAAACTAGGGGCAGAATTAATAATTGTAAATCTATTCATGAAAGAAATTTAATCATTCCAAATATTAAAAATATACAAGAATTTGGCCATTTAGAGGGAGATACTATCGTTGGTAAAGATCATAAAAGTTCTATTATTACTTTAGCTGATATATGATCAAAAACCACAATTCCTTTGAAAACTAAAAATCATAAAGCAGAAAGTATTACACAAAGTATAATAAAATTTATTTCAAAATTAATACCAGGAACAATTAAAACTATTACTTTTGATCGTGGTAAAGAATTTAGTAAATGAAAATTAATTGAAAAAAATTGTAATGTTAAAATTTATTTTGCAGATGCCGGAAAACCTTGTCAAAGAGGTTTAAATGAGAACAATAATGGTATTTTAAGAAGATATTTACCAAAATCTACTGATTTATCTTCATATAAACAAAAAGACTTAAATTCTATAGCATTTCAAATTAATTCTACACCCAGAAAATCATTATCTTATAAAAGACCAATAGATTTAATACAATTATTTTAAAAAACTGTCCCATTTATATTTACAATTCAGGAAACTAAAAATCATAAAGCAGAAAGTATTACACAAAGTATAATAAAATTTATTTCAAAATTAATACCAGGAACAATTAAAACTATTACTTTTGATCGTGGTAAAGAATTTAGTAAATGAAAATTAATTGAAAAAAATTGTAATGTTAAAATTTATTTTGCAGATGCCGGAAAACCTTGTCAAAGAGGTTTAAATGAGAACAATAATGGTATTTTAAGAAGATATTTACCAAAATCTACTGATTTATCTTCATATAAACAAAAAGACTTAAATTCTATAGCATTTCAAATTAATTCTACACCCAGAAAATCATTATCTTATAAAAGACCAATAGATTTAATACAATTATTTTAAAAAACTGTCCCATTTATATTTACAATTCAGGTAGTAAAAAAACTACGCTATAGCGTAGTTTTTATTTGTCAGTATAGGGAAGGATAACTTTTAGAGTATCCGGTTCTTCGCGTTTAGCAAGGTGCTTATCAATACCATAATAGTTATTATTAGACATTTTAATCTTATCAATATAGGTTTTTGCGAGTTCAACTTCTTCGTAGAAATCAATTAGGAATCAGTCAAGAAATTTAATTGTTAGGAAATCTTTGGCTTCTTGACAGGTTGCAATTAGAGTATTAGTTTTTTCAATAAATTGCAGTTTGTAAGTCAGATATTTTTCCATTAATTCTAATAAACTTTTTTCATGATGTGCTTCTGGTTGGGTTGGATTAACAATAAGTATTTCATCCCGACCAATTAAATAATTATATATTTTTCTTGTATGTAAGACTTCATCTTGTGCTTGAATTTGAAATCAAGTACTTGCTCCGGGAAATCCAAGCGTGTTACTAACGGAAGACATTACATAGCAATCTAATTGTAGTTTGTTATGGTCATCAGCATATTTATTTAATAGACTATGAATATTGGGATTCATTTTTTTCCTCCTTGATGAGTAGATTTATTATTACTAATTTATTTTATTACTTTTTTTCAATTTATAAAATGTAATTTTCCAAAGTCAATTGCCTTATCTTCAAGACCGTCTTGTTTTATTTTCGCAATGGCTTTGTCAACAATTGTACTAGCACCCAAAGGAAAAATCCGGTTATATTCTTGTTCTAATTGTTTAATACTTTTTAAAAAGAAGTAACGACTAATAATGGCAGCACATCCAACAGCAAGAAATTTATCTTCGGCGTGGGTTGTAAATGATAACTTTAAATCATTATCAGCAACATTAAGAATTTTTAAATATTCTTCATATTTTTTTTTGTTAACAAATTGGTCAATAATTACTTTTTTGCAGTTAACTTTATTGGCAAGTTTTCTTATTACTTGATGATGCCCAATGGTTTTTAAAATATGACTGTTTTGATATGTTTCATATAACTTATTGTATTGGCGGTTATTAATGATGATAGTACTATATTCTAATTGTTGGATTAATTGTTTAGCGATAATATTAATTTGTATTGTTGATAAGACTTTAGAATCACGAATTTTTAATGATTTAATTAATGCTAAATCTTTTTCTTTAATATAACAGGCTGTTACTACTAAGGGACCAAAAAAATCACCAACGCCTGATTCATCACTGCCAATAATATTAATTTGTTCTTTTAATATCATCTCTGGTTTTCATTTGTTTCATTGTGTTTTAACTTCATCTTCATCACCACCTTGGAAAACGATTTTTAAAGAACGATATAATAAAATAGTTATATTATGGTATTTGTATTTAGCAATAATGTTAGGATTATTAACAGGTACTTTATAGGCATCATAATAGGTTATTACTTGGTTTTTATTTTCTTCACTCAGTTGTAAACTGTAAGTTGCCATCATATTCCCTTCTTTCACTCTTAAATATTATCATAATTTTTGTTGGCGTATAAATATAACCCAAAATTTATTGCTTTTTATATGCAAAAAGGAGGTTAAAGAATGATAAAATATTATGAATGATTTTATTTATTTTTTAATTTTATTAAAAAGATTTAAAAGGAGAAATATATGCCCGAACTACTAAAAAACAGGTATAATTACCAGTCAATTCAAGATTTGGCTTTGAGAATTAGAGCTGTATATCCTTTGTTTAAGATTGATAATTTTATTAATGACATTATAGACGAAACATGAGATAAGTTAGAACTGAAAGCTCGTATGAGGAAAATTACTATGAATTTAGGAAGGTATTTGCCAAGTGATTATGAACAAGCACTTGAAATTATTGATAAAATTATAGCTCATTATCCTGTAGGGTTTAATGACTTTACTTTAATGTATTTCCCTGATTTTGTTGAAATCTACGGACAGAATGAAGGGCATTGGAATTTGTCAATAATTGCATTAGAACGGTATACTAAATTCTCATCTTCTGAATTTGCAGTGAGACAATTTATCATAAACCATGAAAAGCGTATGATGCAACAAATGCTCGCTTGGTCTAACCATGAGAATGAACATGTGCGACGACTTGCTAGCGAAGGTTGTCGCCCGCAATTACCTTGAGGCCAATCATTAGCAAGTTTCAAAAAAACCCTTACCCAATCTTTGATATTTTAGAACAATTAAAAGATGATCCTTCACTATATGTTTGTAAAAGTGTAGCCAATAACTTAAATGATATTTCCAAAACACATCCTAATCTAGTTACAAAAATTGCAAGGGAATGGTATGGTAAAAACAGCCGTACTGATTGGATTGTAAAGCATGGTTGTAGAACACTTCTAAAAAAAGGCAATAGGGATGTACTGGACATATTCGGGTTTAAAAATATTGATTGCGTGAATGTGGATGATTTTTCTTTGAGTGTTGAGTCTATTTTTATTGGAGCGGAGATGAGTTTTTCCTTTAAGATTGAATCAAAAAAAGCGGTCAAGTTACGATTAGAATATGGTATTGATTATGTGAAAGCAAATGGTAAACGAAATTGTAAGATATTCCAAATCTCCGAGATATCTTTAAACGCAAACACGAAGAAATCTTATACAAAAAAACATTCATTTGCAGATGTAAGCACAAGAAAATATTATCCAGGTATTCATTCACTTACGCTTATTGTGAATGGTACTGAATGAGATACATTGGATTTTGAGATATTAGCTACTAAATAGTATTCACAAAAAACACAAAACTAAGTTGGTATTGATAATAGGCACGAATTACCTATTACTAAAAATGGTTCAAAAACAGGTAAATGAGCTAAAAACTTCTCTACTGTTTTCTAATTTAATTAAAAACTTAACAAATCTATTATTAATTACGAAAGTAATATTTTTTGTATTCATATTTTGATTATTTTTCACCATTTTAAATTAAACAAATGATATAATTTAAGAGAATTTAAAACTCGTGAATTGCAATTAATGGATTGGCAACCCTTTTTAGGACACTTTTTATGTAGACTGGTATTTTCTAAATTCAACGGGAGTTAAATAATTTAAACTGCCATGAATTCGAATATTGTTATATCAATTAACAAAATCAAATAGTTCGCATTTTAGTTGTGTTAAGTTTGCAAATTTTTTACCGTTAATAAATTCGGTTTTAAAGGTTTTGTAAGTTGCTTCAGCAACAGCATTATCATATGGGCATCCTTTGGAGCTTAATGATCTTTTAATTTTAAAGGTTATTAAAATTTCATCAATAATTTTATTTTTAAACTCATTACCACGATCAGTATGAAATAAAGTTATTTTATTTAATGGTCGTGTTATCTTGTGAAAAGCTTGTTGAACTAATTCAGCAGTTTTATTTGGTCCAGCACTATAGCCAATTACTTCGCGATTAAACAAGTCAATTAATAAACAAATATAATGTCATTTAGTGCCAACTTGAACATATGTTAAATCACTAACAACAACTTCATTTGGTTTTTTGTCATTAAATTGACGATTTAAAACATTATTAATTTCGTCATTATTAACTGTTTTTTTATGATTACAATATTTTAACTTGGTGTATTTAGAAACCAAATTATTTTTGATCATAATGAATCGGATTTTTCGTCGTGATAAAATGATATTTTTTCTTATTAAAACAGCTTTAATTTTACGAGCACCATAAATCTTGCGACTTTTATTAAATGCACTGATAACTTCTTGTTCATAATTATTAACATCAAACTTGGTGCATTTATTAGTTTGATAATAATATGTTGATTTTAGTAAACCTAAAATCTTACATATTTTCCTCACTGAATATTTATTTTTGTTGTTATTAATTATTGTTATTTTTTCCCGATTATCAGTGCTGCTTGCTTTAAAATGTGATTTTCCATTCGTAATTGTTGGTTTTCTTTTCGCAAGTAAATTAATTCATTTTCTTCGACAGTGCGATTATCTTTTGCTTTAAATGACCCAGAATTATTATAATTTTTAATTCAACTATAAATAGTTGGTTTTGGTAAATTATATTCTTTCCCTAAATTAATAACACTTTTGTCATTTTTGTATAGCATTACAATTTGTTTTTTAAATTCTTCAGAGTATGAGGTTTTATTTCCCATTTTTATATTCCTTCTTTCTTAATAATTTTGAAGTCTATATAATTATGGTCCAACTTATTGTAGCCTATCCATATTAATAATTTTTCATTGTGTAAAAATTCAATAATATGATAAAATAGTAATGAATAAAAATGACAACAATAAGAAAGGCAGGGTTAGTTTAGTAATTAAATAATATAATTAGCTGAGTGTTTTACTTTTTCAAAGCAATACCTAAGAAAACTAAACGCGACCAGATTGCAATTGTTATTGGAAAAACTGAACTTTTTTATATATAATTACTAGTAAACATATATAGAAACGAGGACATATTATGGAGTTGAAAGCTATTGGTGCTTCAAACGGAATTGCCATTGCTAAAGTATATAAGTTAATTGAACAACGAATTGAAGTTGAAAAAGAACAAGTTACTAATATTGAAGAGCAATTACGAAATTTAGAGCAAGCGTTGGATATATCGCTTACTGAAATTCGGAAATTATATACCGAAACTCTTAAAAAGCTTGGTGAAGATAAAGCTAAAATTTTTATGGCTCATGAGCAAATTATTAGTGATCCCACTATTATTGATGAAATAAAACAGATGATTACTAGTGAACAAGTTACTAGTTCGTATGCGAGTTTCGTTATTGCTAATAAATATATTGCGATGTTTAAAGCGATGGATGACGCTTATATGCGTGAAAGAGCAAGCGATATTGAAGATGTTACTAATCGTTTAATTAAGCATTTATTGGGAATAAAAATTCAAGATTTAGCAATTATTGATGAAGAAGTAATTATTGTTAGTTCTGATTTAACACCATCGCAAACAGCACAATTAAATCCGGAATTTGTGAAAGGATTTCTTTGTGATATTGGTGGTAGAACTTCGCATGCGGCGATTATGGCGCGTAGTTTAGAAATTCCAGCGATTGTAGGATTAAAAGATATTACTAGTAAAGTAGAAAATGATGAACTAATTATTATGGATGGAAAAACTGGTGTTGTCATAACTAATCCTAGTAGTGCTCAACAAGTTGAATGAAAAGAATTGCAAACGCAATGAAAAATTAAGCAACAACAATTGCAAAAATATAAGGATGAACCAACGATAACTTTAGATGGGCATAAAGTTACTTTAGAAGGAAATATTGGTTCTTTTCACGATGTTGATAGTGTTATTGATAATGGTGGCAACGGAGTGGGATTATTTCGTTCGGAATTTTTATATATGAATAGTAATCAATGGCCAACAGAGGAAGAACAATTCCAAGCATATAAAGCTGTCTTAGAGAAAATACCTAATGATATGGTTGTTATTCGGACACTTGATATTGGTGGTGATAAGCATTTATCGTATTATCAGTTTGAATCGGAAATGAATCCTTTTTTAGGTTATCGTGCAATTCGTTTGTGTTTAGATCAGATTGATGTTTTTAAAACGCAATTGCGAGCATTACTAAGAGCATCGGTTTATGGTAAATTAGCAATTATGTTTCCTATGATTGCTACTGTGAATGAGTTTAAAGAAGCTAAAGCCATAACTTTGCAATGTAAAGAAGAATTAAAGCAAGAAAATATTGCTGTTAGTGATGACATTCAAATTGGAATGATGGTTGAAATTCCTGTTGCTGCGGTAATGAGTGATATTTTTTCTCAATATGCTGATTTTGTTTCGATTGGAACTAATGATTTAATTCAATATGGAATTGCTGTTGATCGAATGTCACCGAAGGTATCATATTTATATCAACCTTATAATCCAGGAATATTAAGACTAATTAAAATGACAATTGATGGTGCTCATTTAAATAAGAAATGAGTTGGAATGTGTGGCGAAATGGCAGGAGAAATTTTGGCATTACCATTATTATTAGGAATGGGATTAGATTACTTTTCAATGTCATCAACATCAATATTAGAAGCAAGAAAAATTATTAATAGTTTAACTAAAAAAGAGACAGTTATTCTTGTGAATGAGGCTTTAAAATGTCATAATGAAAATGAAGTAATTACTCTTGTTACTAAATTTTTACAAGAAAAGAAATTAATTTAATGTTTTTAAATATGATATTGGCAACGACAACAATAAATAAGAATATGGGTATTGCTTTAACTGTTAGTTGTCTTATTTTGACAATTTTATGTTTTGTTATTCATTGACTGTTAGTAACAAAATATTTTTCAAAAGTTGTTTATAAGGATACATTGTGATTTTTTATTAAGAAAAATATTTTCTTTTTATGTGGATGTATGTTTACTCTTGGGTTTATCGCTTCCTTAATTTCTGTATTGAGAATATTTAGTTAAAACATATATGATAAGAAAGGATACATTATGATTTATTCACATCGTGCTTTAGAAAAAAAGTGACAAGAGTATTGAAAAAATCAGCAAATATTTAAGACGCCTAGTAATATGGCAACTAAAAAAACTTATATTCTTGATATGTTTCCATATCCATCTGGTGCTGGATTACATGTTGGTCATTTAAAAGGTTATATTGCTACTGATGTAATGGCACGATTTCGTAAGATGCAAGGTTATGCTGTTTTGCATCCTATTGGTTGAGATGCGTTTGGTTTACCAGCTGAACAGTATGCTTTAAAAACAAAAAATAATCCTGTAAGTTTTACTTTGGAAAATATTAATAATTTTCGTCATCAATTGCAACGCTTAGGTTTTTCTTATGATTATAATAAAGAAATAAATACTACTAACCCTAATTATTATCAATGAACACAATGAATATTTTCACAAATTTATAAAAAAGGTTTAGTTCAATTAAAATGAAGTGATGTTAATTGATGTGAAAAATTAGGAACAGTTTTAGCTAATGAAGAGGTTTTAGTTATTGAAGGAAAAATGGTTTCTGAAAGAGGTCATTATCCGGTTATTAAAAAACCAATGCAGCAATGAGTTTTAAAAATAACTAATTACGCTTCAAGACTATTAAAAGGATTAGATGATTTAGATTGACCTAATTCCGTTAAAGAATTACAAAGAAATTGAATTGGTGAACGATTAGGGGCATTAGTGGATTTTAAAATTCAAAATTCATTAGAAAAAATTTCAGTTTTTACTACAAGGTTGGATACGATTTTTGGTGTTAGTGCTATTATTTTAGCACCAGAGCATCCATTAGTAGTTTCGCTTACTATTAAGAATAATGAGCAACAAATGAATGAGTATTTATCAGAAGTTAAAATGAAAACTGATTTAGAACGCCAAGAGTTAAATACTGATAAACAAGGGGTATTTACGGGTAGTTATGCGTTGCATCCGTTAACAAATGAATTAGTTCCGATTTGAGTTGCTGATTATGTGTTATATCATTATGGAACAGGAGCAATAATGTGTGTTCCCGCACATAGTGCTGAAGATTATCATTTAGCATTAAAATATAATTTACCAATAAAGATTGTTATTGAAAATGATAATATGAAAATGCCAATAACTGGTGATGGTATTCATATTAATTCTCAGTTTTTGAATGGACTAAATAATGAACAAGCCATTAGTAAAATTATTAATGTTTTGGAAGCAAAAGCAATCGCTAAAAAACATACAACTTATAAATTACGCGATTGATTGTTTTCGCGCCAAAGATATTGAGGTGAACCGTTTCCAATTATTTTTTGAGATGATGGTACCACTGGTTTAGTTGATGAGTTAGATTTACCGGTAATGTTACCATTAACAGATAATATTGTTTCAACAGTTAATGGTCAGTCGCCGTTGGCAAATATGGTTGATTTTGTTAATGTTACTAGAAATGATGGTGTTAAAGGTAAAAGAGATACAAATACAATGCCACAATGAGCAGGTAGTTGTTGATATTATTTAGCATATATTTTGAAACAAGATGATGGTAGTTTTATTCCCTTAAATAGTAAAACCGCGTTTAAATTATTGGAACAATGATTACCAGTTGATTTGTATGTTGGTGGTCAAGAACATGCGGTGTTGCATTTACTATATGCTCGATTTTGACATCAAGTATTGTATGATTTAAAAGTTGTTCCGACACCTGAACCTTTTATGAAACTTGTTAATCAAGGAATGATTTTAGGTGTTGATGGTGAAAAGATGTCAAAATCAAAAGATAATGGTGTCAATCCCGATGATATCATTATGACGCATGGTGCTGATGCTTTACGCGTTTATGAGATGTTTATGGGACCATTAACAGCATCAATGCCATGAAATATTCAAGGTATTGATGGTACAAGGAGATGATTAGATCGGATTTATCGTTTAGTAACTGAACATCTTGCTTGAATTATTAAAAATAATGATGGTCAAATGGATAAAATTTATCATCAAACAGTGTTTAAAGTAACTACTGATTTGGAAAATTTAGCTTTTAATACGGCGTTATCATCATTAATGGTTTTTGTTAATGCTTGTTATAAAACAAAGCAAATTTATTTACCTTATTTTTTAGGATTTATCAAAATGTTAAGTTTATTTGCTGTGCATTTAGCAGAAGAATTATGATTAATATTAGCCCAAGAAAGTAGTGTTGCTGTTCAAAAATGACCTGAATATGATGCTAAGTATTTAGTGAAAGATGAAGTTGTTGTTATTATTCAGGTTAATGGTAAATTACGAGGAAAATTAAATGTTGTGCCGAATTTATCACAAGAAGAAATTTTAAAAATTATTCAAAATGATGACTATTTACAAAAAATTTTATATCAATATGAAATTAAACAAACAATATTTGTAATGAATAAAATTATTAACTTTGTTACTAAAGTAGTGGATAAACACGATGATTAAGCGAGCGATTATTTTTGCGGCCGGAGTTGGCAGAAGATTAAAATTAAATCATCAACATAAATCATTATTAAATATTAATGGTGAAATTTTAATTGAAAAAATAATAACTAATTTATTAGTGGCTAAAGTTAATGAAATTATTGTTATTACTGGTTATCGTCATCAAGATTTTTTATATTTAGTTGATAAGTATGTGCAAGTTAAGCTTGTTCATAATGCGCAATATGAAAATGGTTCTAGTGCCTATGCTGGTTATTTAGTTAAAGATTACTTACAAGATAATACAATTATTATTAGTGGTGATATGGTAATGGGGCGAAATTTTTTTATGAATTTAACAGCAAAACCAATTATGTGTGCCGTTAAACGAGTAACTAAAAAGATTGATTGAGTGTATAATATAGGTAATGACAATAATATTATTGGTTATGAAAAAAGTAATAATATGCATAAGCTATTATTAGGTGAATGGTCATTGTTAGATGAACGATGAGAAAAGGCGATTAGAGAACAATTGCAAATTAAGTTTGCTAAAAATGAGATTTCTCAATATCAAATGGTGGATATTCTTATTGCTAGTGCTTTAAAAAATAAAATTGTTATTGCTCCTTATATATTAAGTGAAGATGACCAATGAGATATTGATACACCAGAAGATTTAGAAATTTCAGTTGCTAAAACGATAAAAATTTCATAGTTATTATTGATATATTTAGTTTAAAGAGATTGTAATAATTTCTTAAATTAACTAAATAATATTTAATTTAGTTATTAAAAATAGAGTGGAGGTTATTGCTTGAATTTTAAAATAAAAAAATTTTTAGAATTTATTTTTAAATTTAAATAGAAAAGGAACGGTTTATATGTCGTCAAAGCTTGGATTTAAACAGTCTTTAGGCAGTTTTTGGAGTAACTTTAAAGAAAAAAGTCAAGGTGTTCTTCAAAAATTATCTAAAGCATTTATGTTGCCGATTGCGTTGTTACCAATTGCGGGATTATTTTTAGGAATTGGAGCAACAATTGAAACACTTGCTAAAAATGCTGATGCAGAAGCCTGAGAAACTTTTGGTACATTTTTAAAAATGATGGGTGATGTCCCATTTGCTAATTTACCAGTATTATTTGCAATTTCAGTTGCAATTGCTTTTACTAATGATGCGGGAGTTGCAGGTTTAACCGCATTAATTGGTTTTCTAATTTTTGTTGTTGTAATTGCTGTCTTTATGAATCAAGGGGTAATAAACTATAACTATGTTTTAGCATATGTTGATGATGCGGGTAAAGATCAGAAGATTGTAGTTTCATTAAAGGAATTATATACGGGAAAAGATTTAATACCAAAATTAACTGCTGAATTTAGTAAATTATTAGGAGGAACATTGGGCGGAAAACCAATTGATGATACTTTTTATCAAGTAATATCATCAAGTGAAACGCCGATTAACTATAATTTATGATTTTGAAAAGGTGATTTAGCAGTTGATAATAAATTAACGACATCAATTTTAGGTATTGGACCAACACTAAATTCAGGAGTATTTGGAGGAATTATTGTTGGGGCGTTAGTTGCTTTTCTTTACAATCGCTTTTATCTAACAGAATTACCTTCTTACATTAGTTTTTTTAGTGGCGTAAAATTTGTCCCAATTGTGGTATTCTTTGCTGTTATTCCCTTGGCGTTTATTTTTATTTTAATATGACCGCCAGTTGGGGCAGCATTTAATTGATTTGGGCGTTCATCGGGAACATTACCTGTGGGATTAGATTCATTATTTTTTGGATTAATTGAACGATCATTAATTCCTTTTGGATTGCATCATGTGTTTTATGCACCATTGTGATGATCTGGTGCTGGTGGAGCGATTAGTGACTTTGCTAGTACTGGGGATGTAGCTAATCCATTAACTTTAACAGCTGTTGGTGACCAAACAGGATTTATGGCAGTTATTGCTGATGGAAAATTAACATTGCAAGATATGTGAGGTCGGGGATTACGACTAGGGCGATTCCAAGCAGGTAAGTTTCCCTTTATGATGTTTGGATTGCCAGCAGCAGCAGCAGCAATGGCATTGACGGTACCTAAGGAAAATCGAAATACAGCATTAGGAGTATATGCTTCTGCTGGATTAACCAGTTTCTTAACAGGAATTACTGAACCGTTAGAATTTAGTTTCTTATTTGTGGCCCCGTGGTTATTTTATGGGATTCATGTGCCATTAGCGGGAATATCATTTATGTTAATGAATGTTTTACAAGTAAAAATTGGAATGACTTTCTCTGGTGGAGTATTAGACTGAATTATTTATGGAATTGTTCCAAGTTTTAGTGGTCAAACAACTAATTGATGAGTTGTACCAATTGTTGGTGCAGCCTATGCAGCGATTTATTTCTTCTTATTTTATTTCTTGATTTTACGATTTAATATTAAAATTCCGGGAAGAGAAGCTGTTGATGGGCAGATTCATTTATTTACAAAAAAAGATTATCAAGCAGCAAAAAGTCAATCTAAGAATATGTCGCCAATAGAAGATAATATTATTAATGATGAAAAAGAAAAACTTAAAGATAAGAAATCTGGAAAAGGAATTGTTACAGCAGAAAAAATATTAGCTGCTTTGGGCGGAGCAGAAAATATTGAAAATATTGATGCTTGTGCTTCAAGATTGCGAGTGCAAGTCGTTGATATGAATAAAGTTGATGCTGGCGAATTAGAAATTTTAAGTACTAAGCCTATTAAAAAGAGTGGTAAGAAGCAAATGGCTGTAGTTTTTGGTGGTCAATCAGATATTTGAAAAAATAAAATTAAGGAAATTTTGTATCGCTCTTCTTCCGCAGAAAATAGTAAAAAGTAATAAATATTTAGTAGTAAATAGTAATTAATTAAGAGTGAATTTAAAAAAAATTAAATTCACTCTTTTTTCAGTTGAATTTAAAAATTAATATGTTTTAATAAGAGAAAGAAGCTGAAAGGATTGATTATTAAATGATGAATGATAAGTTAACTAAGTTATTAATTATTTCGAGTTTATCAATAGGAGCTACAAGCAATTTAGGTACTATTAATAATCCTGAAATGTAAAATTATTAAAAAGGACACTTATATAAAAAACAAATTGTGTTAATTCTATAATTAAGAAAAGAAAGGAATTAGCACAATGTATAAGTATCTGACTATTGAATCAATAATAGCAATAAAAGAATATAAAAGTTATGGATTTTCTATTCGTAAAATAGCAAAAGCAATTGATTATAGTAAATCAACTGTACACAGAGTTTGTAAATTATTAAATCAAAACTTATTACCATTAGAAATATTGAATCAAGTTCAAAAAAATAAACAAAATGCAGGTAGAAAATTAATAATTTTAACTTTAACAGAAATTAATACTATCAATCATTTGTTAATTACTAAAAATTATGCTCTTGATATAATTGCTGATTTTTTAAAGAAAAATAAAATAAAAAATATTTCAACAAAAACTTTATATAACATGTTTAAAACAAATCGAATGGGTTTTGATGAAAGAAATTTAATCATTCCAAATATTAAAAATATACAAGAATTTGGCCATTTAGAGGGAGATACTATCGTTGGTAAAGATCATAAAAGTTCTAATTATTACTTTAGCTGATATATGATCAAAAACCACAATTCCTTTGAAAACTAAAAATCATAAAGCAGAAAGTATTACACAAAGTATAATAAAATTTATTTCAAAATTAATACCAGGAACAATTAAAACTATTACTTTTGATCGTGGTAAAGAATTTAGTAAATGAAAATTAATTGAAAAAAATTGTAATGTTAAAATTTATTTTGCAGATGCCGGCAAACCTTGTCAAAGAGGTTTAAATGAGAACAATAATGGTATTTTAAGAAGATATTTACCAAAATCTACTGATTTATCTTCATATAAACAAAAAGACTTAAATTCTATAGCATTTCAAATTAATTCTACACCCAGAAAATCATTATCTTATAAAAGACCAATAGATTTAATACAATTATTTTAAAAAACTGTCCCATTTATATTTACAATTCAGGAAAAATAAAAGCTGAATTATACTTGTAAGTGCAAGTAAATAAAATTGCAAAAGATTTCATATAAAAATTTCATGATGCTAAGTTTATTTTAGAAAAAGTAAATTTAAGGAGTTTTTATATGGGATACAAACATCTTGGCATAGATGAAAGAATTTATATTGAGAATCAATTGAAATTTAAAGTAAAAATTAGTGAAATAGCTAAAAATCTTAATCGAAGTATTAGTACTATTAATCGAGAAGTTAATAGAAATAAAGATAATAATCATTATTTTTCATTAATTGCACAAAATAAAGCAGAAAATAGAAAACAATTACATGTTTATTTTCATAAATTTAAAAATAGAGAATTAGTAAAATATGTACAACAAAAATTATTATTAGGTTGATCGCCTGAACAAATTTATGGCAGAATTAAAAATTTTCATCAAGAATGAATTATTAGTTTTAAAACAATTTACAATTGAATTTATTCTGGATTACTTGAAAAGGTTACTAGTAAAAATTTAAGAAGAAAAGGTAAGAAACGAAAATCTCAAGAAAATCGGGGTAAATTTAATGGTAAATCCATTAAAGAACGAAATGTTAATAATCGCATAACTCTTGGCCATTGAGAAGGTGATACTGTAGTATCATCACGAGGTAAAAGTAAATCATGTTTAATAACTTTAGTTGAAAGAACATCAAGATTTACTTTAGCAATATTAGTTGAAAATAGAACTACTAAAGTTATTAACAAAAATATTAGTCATTATTTATCAATTCTTCCAAATAATCTTGTTAAGACTATAACATTTGATAGGGGTAAAGAATTTGCTAATTGACAACAACTTGAAAAAAATTTAAATGTGAAAATTTATTTTGCTGATGCATATTCACCTTGACAAAGAGGTACTAATGAAAATACTAATGGTTTAATTAGAGAAAAATTTCCTAAAAAATTTAATTTTTCAAACACTACTAAAAATGCAGTTCATAAATTTATATTGTCTTTAAACCAAAGACCAAGAAAAATACTAAATTATCTTTCGCCAATCGAATATTTGGTTAGAAAAATAATTTAGTTGCACTTAACTTTACAATTTGGCAAATATAAATGGGACAGTTTTTTAAAATAATTGTATTAAATCTATTGGTCTTTTATAAGATAATGATTTTCTGGGTGTAGAATTAATTTGAAATGCTATAGAATTTAAGTCTTTTTGTTTATATGAAGATAAATCAGTAGATTTTGGTAAATATCTTCTTAAAATACCATTATTGTTCTCATTTAAACCTCTTTGACAAGGTTTTCCGGCATCTGCAAAATAAATTTTAACATTACAATTTTTTTCAATTAATTTTCATTTACTAAATTCTTTACCACGATCAAAAGTAATAGTTTTAATTGTTCCTGGTATTAATTTTGAAATAAATTTTATTATACTTTGTGTAATACTTTCTGCTTTATGATTTTTAGTTTTCAAAGGAATTGTGGTTTTTGATCATATATCAGCTAAAGTAATAATAGAACTTTTATGATCTTTACCAACGATAGTATCTCCCTCTAAATGGCCAAATTCTTGTATATTTTTAATATTTGGAATGATTAAATTTCTTTCATGAATAGATTTACAATTATTAATTCTGCCCCTAGTTTCTTTTTGTTTATGAGGTTTATTTTTGCCTTTTCTCAATAAATTTTTTTCATCAAAACCCATTCGATTTGTTTTAAACATGTTATATAAAGTTTTTGTTGAAATATTTTTTATTTTATTTTTCTTTAAAAAATCAGCAATTATATCAAGAGCATAATTTTTAGTAATTAACAAATGATTGATAGTATTAATTTCTGTTAAAGTTAAAATTATTAATTTTCTACCTGCATTTTGTTTATTTTTTTGAACTTGATTCAATATTTCTAATGGTAATAAGTTTTGATTTAATAATTTACAAACTCTGTGTACAGTTGATTTACTATAATCAATTGCTTTTGCTATTTTACGAATAGAAAATCCATAACTTTTATATTCTTTTATTGCTATTATTGATTCAATAGTCAGATACTTATACATTGTGCTAATTCCTTTCTTTTCTTAATTATAGAATTAACACAATTTGTTTTTTATATAAGTGTCCTTTTTAATTTTACATTTCAGGGATCAAAAATAATTTGGTTTCTAAATACACCAAGTTAAAATATTGTAATCATAAAAAAACAGTTAATAATGACGAAATTAATAATGTTTTAAATCGTCAATTTAATGACAAAAAACCAAATGAAGTTGTTGTTAGTGATTTAACATATGTTCAAGTTGGCACTAAATGACATTATATTTGTTTATTAATTGACTTGTTTAATCGCGAAGTAATTGGCTATAGTGCTGGACCAAATAAAACTGCTGAATTAGTTCAACAAGCTTTTCACAAGATAACACGACCATTAAATAAAATAACTTTATTTCATACTGATCGTGGTAATGAGTTTAAAAATAAAATTATTGATGAAATTTTAATAACCTTTAAAATTAAAAGATCATTAAGCTCCAAAGGATGCCCATATGATAATGCTGTTGCTGAAGCAACTTACAAAACCTTTAAAACCGAATTTATTAACGGTAAAAAATTTGCAAACTTAACACAACTAAAATGCGAACTATTTGATTTTGTTAATTGATATAACAATATTCGAATTCATGGCAGTTTAAATTATTTAACTCCCGTTGAATTTAGAAAATACCAGTCTACATAAAAAGTGTCCTAAAAAGGGTTGCCAATCCATCTATTATATTTATTTGTTACAGCATTACCTTTATAGTTAATTCAACTATCATCATTTTTATTATCATATTTATTTCATAATGAATTTTTATATATTTCTTTTCTGATTTTTATTTCTGAATTAATATTTTCATTAATGTAATGTAATACGTTTAATTTGTTTAAATTTGCCATTCTTAAATGTAATAGGTTATTCAAATTCTTATGATTATATATTTTTGCCCCATATCCTAATTGTTGTTTTACTAAATGCGATACATCACTCTCGATGCTACAACCGATATTTCATTCTAAATTTTGATTATAAATGCCGTGCTTATTTTTTTTAAAATAATTACTAGTCTTTTTTAAATTTGTTTTAATATCTTTATTTAATTCATTTTTAGCAATATTACTAATGGTTTTGACTAATTCTTGATGATTTCCATCCTTGTATAATTTAATTCAACTATTTAGTGCTACTTTACGATTTTCAAAAACAATATTAAATGCCGTTTGTTTTAATTTTTTAATAGCGTGATAACCATCTAAAATATATCTAACATTACCAAAACTATTGGCAATTTCTCTAATTCAAGTAGCGCCATCACCACAAAAAATTATTTTGTCATAATTAATATTCACATAATGTTTTTGTAATTCTCTAATTAATAAATCACGATAATCCATCGTATTTATTCGTTTACCAACTTTTAACATTAGAAAAGTACCCCGTTTGTTTTCTAACGCTCTACGAGCATTTTTGTAATTTTTTTCTTTATGTCCGGTATGAAAAGTAACCAAACGAATTCTTTGGTCTTGTTTAACTTTATGATATGATGTTGCTAAAAATGTTTCATCTAGCTGAATATATAAATCCTTATTTTTGACATCAATGCTAGTTTTAGTTTCTTTTTCTGCTAGTTGAAAATATTCGGCAATATCATATTTATTTAAAATATTCGAAATACTAGCTTTTGAAATATAACAATGATTTAGAACATCTAAAACATCGCGATAGCGCTTGCCATCACCTAGAAGACTTAAAACTTTAAATTGAACATCAAAATAAATGCGTTGTTTGGGCAATAAACCAATTTCTTTATCTAACAAACATACATATTCAAATTTCCCTGATTTTTGATTTCAATATTTATATCGGCGTCGTTTAAAAGTAACATCACCAAAAATTGTAATAATTGTTCTTGATGAAAAATGAACTACTTTATAACCTTGTTTTAAGCGATAGTGATATTTATATAAATATTCATCTAATTTTTCGTATTCATTAGCTAGTTGTTCGCATTTATTGGTGTACATATTTTTATGGGTTGTAAACAAACCTGAATTGTAAATATAAATGGGACAGTTTTTTAAAATAATTGTATTAAATCTATTGGTCTTTTATAAGATAATGATTTTCTGGGTGTAGAATTAATTTGAAATGCTATAGAATTTAAGTCTTTTTGTTTAATTATGTTATTTACAAGCTCTGCATTAAACTCTAAACTAAAAATTTTTACATTTTTTAAATTTGGTAATTGTTTATCTATATTTGCATTTATATTTTCTTCTGTTCTTATCTCAACTTTTAAAAGGTCATGGTCTTGCCTTTCTGTTAAAAATCTTATTTTTTCTAAGTTTCTAATTTCAAAATCATAAACTTTGTTTTCGTTATCTTTATTTTTTTGTTCTACTGGTTCATTTGCTTTTTTAGAACAGCTTACTATTGGTAATATTGTTAATGTCAAAAGAGTTATTATATTTAAAATTTTCATTATTTTAATTCCTTTATTGCTTTATTTTTTCAATATATGGATTGGCAACCCTTTTTAGGACACTTTTTATGTAGACTGGTATTTTCTAAATTCAACGGGAGTTAAATAATTTAAACTGCCATGAATTCGAATATTGTTATATCAATTAACAAAATCAAATAGTTCGCATTTTAGTTGTGTTAAGTTTGCAAATTTTTTACCGTTAATAAATTCGGTTTTAAAGGTTTTGTAAGTTGCTTCAGCAACAGCATTATCATATGGGCATCCTTTGGAGCTTAATGATCTTTTAATTTTAAAGGTTATTAAAATTTCATCAATAATTTTATTTTTAAACTCATTACCACGATCAGTATGAAATAAAGTTATTTTATTTAATGGTCGTGTTATCTTGTGAAAAGCTTGTTGAACTAATTCAGCAGTTTTATTTGGTCCAGCACTATAGCCAATTACTTCGCGATTAAACAAGTCAATTAATAAACAAATATAATGTCATTTAGTGCCAACTTGAACATATGTTAAATCACTAACAACAACTTCATTTGGTTTTTTGTCATTAAATTGACGATTTAAAACATTATTAATTTCGTCATTATTAACTGTTTTTTTATGATTACAATATTTTAACTTGGTGTATTTAGAAACCAAATTATTTTTGATCATAATGAATCGGATTTTTCGTCGTGATAAAATGATATTTTTTCTTATTAAAACAGCTTTAATTTTACGAGCACCATAAATCTTGCGACTTTTATTAAATGCACTGATAACTTCTTGTTCATAATTATTAACATCAAACTTGGTGCATTTATTAGTTTGATAATAATATGTTGATTTTAGTAAACCTAAAATCTTACATATTTTCCTCACTGAATATTTATTTTTGTTGTTATTAATTATTGTTATTTTTTCCCGATTATCAGTGCTGCTTGCTTTAAAATGTCATTTTCCATTCGTAATTGTTGGTTTTCTTTTCGCAAGTAAATTAATTCATTTTCTTCGACAGTGCGATTATCTTTTGCTTTAAATGACCCAGAATTATTATAATTTTTAATTCAACTATAAATAGTTGGTTTTGGTAAATTATATTCTTTCCCTAAATTAATAACACTTTTGTCATTTTTGTATAGCATTACAATTTGTTTTTTAAATTCTTCAGAGTATGAGGTTTTATTTCCCATTTTTATATTCCTTCTTTCTTAATAATTTTGAAGTCTATATAATTATGGTCCAACTTATTGTAGCCTATCCAAACCGATTAAAAATTGAAATGTATAGTAAAAAGCTGGTACCGTTTTAAAAACTGGGAAAATAGCAGTTGAAAAGTTAACTGTTGCTTTTGCAATAATTGCTAACGGTCTTAAAATGGTAATAATTTGTGAAGCAGTAAGCATTCAGTTAATCATTTTGATACCAGAATTTTGAATGGCACATCCAATATCATTAAAAGTTGGTATTCATCGTCCAGAATACTTGCAATTTGCTGGCAGAATTAAGTCATCTCATTCTAAGTTGGTGGAACCATCAGGAATAAAGGTTGTAGAATTTAAGACATTAAAGTCATAAATTTTAAAATTGTAATTAGAGATGTTGCCTTTGTGATAAAGTGGAAAGGTTAAGGTAAAAATATTAATACCGTAGCGAATATCAATATCGGTATTGAGGTAATTAATACTATTAGCGAGTTTGTTGGTCGGCAAGGTAATCAATTTATTATCATAGGATTTAAGGACATCAAAATCAATTTGATAAATGCTATTGTTGTTTTTAATGGCATTATAATTTTTTTGGTGCGTTTTTTTATCAAAAGTAAAAAAATAACTTCTTAATAATAATTCTGAATTACCAGTAATATTAATTAAATATTTTTTGGGATAAAAGGTAATTAACGAGCGATAAAAGAACCCAATTTGAATAAAGTAATCTTTGTTATAATTGTCTACGCCTTTAAAATCAATTTCGGTATGAGTTTTTTCGTCCATGTCAAAAGTGGCGTAAAATAAACTAGCAAAAAAGTTGCCAAGGATTTCGTAGATTTCGTCAAAAACATTTTTGTAATCGCTGTTGTTAATATTAGGAATGTTGTTTTTAAAATGCTGAATTATACTTGTAAGTGCAAGTAAATAAAATTGCAAAAGATTTCATATAAAAATTTCATGATGCTAAGTTTATTTTAGAAAAAGTAAATTTAAGGAGTTTTTATATGGGATACAAACATCTTGGCATAGATGAAAGAATTTATATTGAGAATCAATTGAAATTTAAAGTAAAAATTAGTGAAATAGCTAAAAATCTTAATCGAAGTATTAGTACTATTAATCGAGAAGTTAATAGAAATAAAGATAATAATCATTATTTTTCATTAATTGCACAAAATAAAGCAGAAAAAAATAGAAAACAATTACATGTTTATTTTCATAAATTTAAAAATAGAGAATTAGTAAAATATGTACAACAAAAATTATTATTAGGTTGATCGCCTGAACAAGTTTATGGCAGAATTAAAAATTTTCATCAAGAATGAATTATTAGTTTTAAAACAATTTACAATTGAATTTATTCTGGATTACTTGAAAAGGTTACTAGTAAAAATTTAAGAAGAAAAGGTAAGAAACGAAAATCTCAAGAAAATCGGGGTAAATTTAATGGTAAATCCATTAAAGAACGAAATGTTAATAATCGCATAACTCTTGGCCATTGAGAAGGTGATACTGTAGTATCATCACGAGGTAAAAGTAAATCATGTTTAATAACTTTAGTTGAAAGAACATCAAGATTTACTTTAGCAATATTAGTTGAAAATAGAACTACTAAAGTTATTAACAAAAATATTAGTCATTATTTATCAATTCTTCCAAATAATCTTGTTAAGACTATAACATTTGATAGGGGTAAAGAATTTGCTAATTGACAACAACTTGAAAAAAATTTAAATGTGAAAATTTATTTTGCTGATGCATATTCGCCTTGACAAAGAGGTACTAATGAAAATACTAATGGTTTAATTAGAGAAAAATTTCCTAAAAAATTTAATTTTTCAAACACTACTAAAAATGCAGTTCATAAATTTATATTGTCTTTAAACCAAAGACCAAGAAAAATACTAAATTATCTTTCGCCAATCGAATATTTGGTTAGAAAAATAATTTAGTTGCACTTAACTTTACAATTTGGCAAATAAAGGTAAATGTCGTTTTTTAATTCAGGGTCATAACGCAGAAAACTAAATTTAACATTAAAATAATTTAAAGTTCCAAAAAGGTACTTAATTAGATAATAATCGTTGTCATTTGTCGTGTCATATTTTCAGATTTCACTTTCACCATGTAATAATTGTAAATAGTTATTACCTGCGATTAGAGTTTTATTAAAGGCTTTAATTTTTAATATATTTTTATTTATTTTTTCTTCACTAGTAGAATTTTTATGATAAAAATAGCTTTCGCTTTTAAAACCATGATTTTTAATCGTAAATTCTTTATAATAACCTTTTTCTAAGGTGTCAATGAAATTAAATACTGGTGTTCAATAAAGATAAGAGTAATTGAATTTGTCAAAATCACCACGATGAATCATTAAGTAATCAAGATTATAAATAACATCGTTATAGTTATGGTTGCCATCAAATTTGGTGTTTGTTGTTGGTAATTCAATATCAGTGCTATCTTTTTCAATTTCAACTTCAAAATTATTTGTTTTATTTAATCTATAATTGTTAGTATCATCATGTTCAAAAGTTAATAATTCTGTTCCTTGTGCTTTAATTCTAATTGTTTTATTGGGTATATTAATCATTCAGGTATAAAAATTTAAACCCGAAGTATCTATTTTTGTTCCATAAGTATTTGTTATTTTTTGAAAGTCTTTTTGTTTAATTATGTTATTTACAAGCTCTGCATTAAACTCTAAACTAAAAATTTTTACATTTTTTAAATTTGGTAATTGTTTATCTATATTTGCATTTATATTTTCTTCTGTTCTTATCTCAACTTTTAAAAGGTCATGGTCTTGCCTTTCTGTTAAAAATCTTATTTTTTCTAAGTTTCTAATTTCAAAGTTATAAATTTTATCACTTTGTCTTTTATTTCTAATTAGTTGCGATGTTGCTTTGTCATTATTAATGTTTTGGGGAACAGTAAAAATGTTATTGAAACTAATAATTATCATTGTAAATATTTTCATAAACATTTTTATCACTCCTTTTTAAAATATTTTGTTTTTCATTATTCTTTTAGCTTTAATCTTTTTTCTTTTTTAATATAAAGCGAATTAAGCAGTTTACTATTTCTGTTATGGTTACTCATACTAATGAATAACCTATAATCATTAACTTACCAATTGCTCCAAAATTTTTAATAAATTGTTGCAAATTTTCAATATCTGTATGTAATAATAAAACTATACTTAAAGATATGAATATAATGTAATTAAGTATTATTCATCAATATTTTTTTAAAGAATTAATGAGTTTGTTTGATTTCATTTTTCAAGGCTCTTTTTGCTTTAATTTTCTGAATAATAAAGCGGATTAATTTTTCAAATTTAAGTGCAAAATATATCGATCCACCTCATCAGAAAATAAATATTCCTGCGAGCATAATGCCACTATTAAATTTGCCAAAGAATTTAACCATCTCTTCATTCATAAATTTATTAAATTCTTTACTTGTTCCGGTTATTCATTTAGTATCGATTGCTGTTAATGCACAAATTAATAAGCTTATAAAAATGAAAATGATACTTAATGCTACCTTTAACCACTGTTTTTTAAAAGAATTTTTAATTCTTAATTTTAACGGCAATTTTTCTTTTGAATTATCTTTTTTAAATAATTTTCTTAAAAGTTTTTTCATTTTAATTCTCCTTTCATATTTTTTACCGTCCTTTAATCACAATAAAATAAAGCAATAAGTACACAAGTAACACCAAGAATGGTAAAGATTGGATGTTGAGAAAATATCCGAGCCATTGGTTTAAATAGTTCTAAAATTTTTAAATTGCTAGTAATAAATTTTTGGAAATTGGCAAGGCCTTCGCTAATATAGTTACCTGAAATGTAAAATTAAAAAGGACACTTATATAAAAAACAAATTGTGTTAATTCTATAATTAAGAAAAGAAAGGAATTAGCACAATGTATAAGTATCTGACTATTGAATCAATAATAGCAATAAAAGAATATAAAAGTTATGGATTTTCTATTCGTAAAATAGCAAAAGCAATTGATTATAGTAAATCAACTGTACACAGAGTTTGTAAATTATTAAATCAAAACTTATTACCATTAGAAATATTGAATCAAGTTCAAAAAAATAAACAAAATGCAGGTAGAAAATTAATAATTTTAACTTTAACAGAAATTAATACTATCAATCATTTGTTAATTACTAAAAATTATGCTCTTGATATAATTGCTGATTTTTTAAAGAAAAATAAAATAAAAAATATTTCAACAAAAACTTTATATAACATGTTTAAAACAAATCGAATGGGTTTTGATGAAAAAAATTTATTGAGAAAAGGCAAAAATAAACCTCATAAACAAAAAGAAACTAGGGGCAGAATTAATAATTGTAAATCTATTCATGAAAGAAATTTAATCATTCCAAATATTAAAAATATACAAGAATTTGGCCATTGAGAAGGAGATACTATCGTTGGTAAAGATCATAAAAGTTCTATTATTACTTTAGCTGATATATGATCAAAAACCACAATTCCTTTGAAAACTAAAAATCATAAAGCAGAAAGTATTACACAAAGTATAATAAAATTTATTTCAAAATTAATACCAGGAACAATTAAAACTATTACTTTTGATCGTGGTAAAGAATTTAGTAAATAAAAATTAATTGAAAAAAATTGTAATGTTAAAATTTATTTTGCAGATGCCGGCAAACCTTGTCAAAGAGGTTTAAATGAGAACAATAATGGTATTTTAAGAAGATATTTACCAAAATCTACTGATTTATCTTCATATAAACAAAAAGACTTAAATTCTATAGCATTTCAAATTAATTCTACACCCAGAAAATCATTATCTTATAAAAGACCAATAGATTTAATACAATTATTTTAAAAAACTGTCCCATTTATATTTACAATTCAGGTTAGTTAAAGTTTCAAAATGACTACCAGCTAAAAGTCCAAGAACAGTTATTAAGATAAAAATAATAATTAGTTTAAACATTGTTAGTTACCTTGTTTTGTTTTTTTATTTCTTTGTTTTCAATTAATTTTATTTGGATTTATTGGTTGTATTTGTTTTTTAGCTTTTCCTCACGCACTTAAACGACCACTATTTTTAATGGCATATTGGCGTTGTTTTTCTAAATTAACTTGTTGACTACCAAAACCTAGAATAATTGCCATAAGAAATTCTACAGCCAGCGTTAAGAATAAAGGAAATATTAGTTGAATATTCGTTCCTGGCACCTCTAAACTTCAAATTAAGTCAAAAACTTTATAAAGCATTTGAGCTAGAAAGTCGGCCATTTTTGCGAGATTTTCCATTTTTTATTATTCCTTTTCTTTCATTTTTCTTAAAAATTTGCTAAATTTATCCATTTTTAAGTATTCTAAATCTTCTAAATCAATTGCTGTGTCAGTATAGTGTTTATCTTCATAGTCAGGATTTACTTTTGAATTTAAGTAATCTCTTAAAAACGCTAGGTAAAAAGAATTGTAAGTGTTTAATATTGGTAGAGGAATTTTTAGTTTAAAAAAATAAATATCAAGTTCAGGAATATCACGATATTTAATGCGACGACCCTTTTTACTATTTTTAGCATCAATTAAGGTGTTTCGTCAGCGTTCATATTCTTCAATGCTCGTAAAGGTACCATAAATGACTTTTAAGTAGGGATGAAAAATATTAACGGGTTTTTTGCGAATGCCCACAATCACATTATTGGCAATATCACGAACTTTAACTCATATATGTTTGTCTCTTTGACCACTAGCGAGCACAATATGACCAAAATGTCGTGCCAGAGCGAAATATTCTTGAATACCGGTTTCTTCGTTTTTGGTATTATTTTTTTCTCAATCAGTTCCTTCTAAGAATAAATTGGTTTCATCTCACAAAAGTAAGGTTTTATCTGGTAATACCGGGTAATCAAAATCTAATAATCCCATATGTCCTAAACTTAATTTTTGGGTTTCTAGTAATGGAAAGGTTGATGCGATATGATATTTCTTCTTTTTTAGTAATTTTGAGGCATACACTAGAAAAGCAGTTTTTCCAGTTCCTAATGAACCAATAACAATATTTAATGGTGAGTTTTTTAAGAAATTAATAACTTTGTTAATTTGTGTTAAATTACCGATTTTAAAAAGGAAAATTAAAATACAACCCGCTAAAAATAAATAGCTCACAATGTTTTTAAAATAACCGTTGTAAATATATCAAATTGCTCCCCAATGTCATAAAATTAAAAATGAGGTGCGATTTAATTCAATAAAATGGTTATTTTTTTCTATTATTCATTTGCAAAATTTCATCTTGCACCTCACTTTATTTTTTTATTAGCGTACTGCTCCAAGTAGTTTTTCAAACATTTTAAAGCAAATAAAGAATATTGCCAAAATAAATGGAAAAATGAAGATTCAATAGTCAGCAAAGAAGTTACCAACTTGTGGCATATTAACAGCAATAATTTCTCACATTTTAGTAAAAGCCGTTATAATTGCATTTCATAATTTAGTCATCGCGTCACTAGCTGTTATTTTTTCTACTGTTACTGGTGCATCGGCCAATAAAGTTCCAATCATATAATCACCCCCTTTCTTTAATGTAACTTCTTGACATTAATTTCGCTTCTATCTAAATATTGATATGGTTTTTCAAAGTAACATTAGAATAAATCACACCATAATCGCTGTTAAAAATCAAAAAGCAATGTTTGCTATTAAGAGTCAAAGTGGTGCTTCTATTAATTTAATTTCTTTACCACCAGTAATGTGAGCGGGGATGGTTGTAATTTGAATAAATAAATCTCAGAAAGTTTGTTTAATTTGTTCTCAATTAAATTCTTTTAAGTTTATTGTCATTTTTTATCTCCCAAAAATCATTTTTATTTTGGCATAAATTTTATAAGCAAAATATGCTAATAACATTATGCAAATAATAGTAAATATTATTCCAATCGCAATATTCATTTTTAAACTCCTTTAAAATAGTTATAATTTGTATCTTTTTTGTTGTTTTCTTTTTCGGCAATGAAGAAACTTAATAATTCTTGTCCTTTAATTCACTTGGTTTCTTGCTCTTGTTGATTAACTGAAATTACTTGATATTTACTATCTTTTATTATTCCGATGCAAATAGAATTTTCATATTTTCCTTTATAAACAAATCGCTTTGGAAACCAAATGCCGATTTGTTCATTAAATCACGGAATTTTTGGTGCTTTAATAAACATTGCGTTTTGTGTTTCTTTTAAAAGATATTTTTTAGTATTTAAGAAAATGTTTTCAATGTTTTTCATAATAAATTACCTTTCTTATGAATAAACTAAGTTATATTAACTAAGTTAGTTAACTTAGTTTTTTAAACACTTATATATCGAAGATTTAAGTGTTTAACAAGCTTTGTTAGTAAATTTTGTTTTTTTAATTAGACAAAGATTTTAATAATTTTAAACTTAGTATATCCCTATATAGAAATTTCTACACTTTAATATCCGCATCCTACCCTTGGAACTAATTTAATAGCGTGTATATTTTTAGGAAATCCACCCATTCATTTTTTTATTGCAAAACGAAACAAATTGCTATAGCTAATAGGATGTTATCTATTAACTGGTAAACTTCTTTTGATTATGGCGACCACCCACAATTTATCGTGCTTTAATACATACCAACATTATTAACTCACTTGTATTTAATTTTCAAAGAACAAATTTTTAACATCTTATAAAACCTGAATTGTAAATATAAATGGGACAGTTTTTTAAAATAATTGTATTAAATCTATTGGTCTTTTATAAGATAATGATTTTCTGGGTGTAGAATTAATTTGAAATGCTATAGAATTTAAGTCTTTTTGTTTATATGAAGATAAATCAGTAGATTTTGGTAAATATCTTCTTAAAATACCATTATTGTTCTCATTTAAACCTCTTTGACAAGGTTTTCCGGCATCTGCAAAATAAATTTTCACATTTAAATTTTTTTCATGAATAGATTTACAATTATTAATTCTGCCCCTAGTTTCTTTTTGTTTATGAGGTTTATTTTTGCCTTTTCTCAATAAATTTTTTTCATCAAAACCCATTCGATTTGTTTTAAACATGTTATATAAAGTTTTTGTTGAAATATTTTTTATTTTATTTTTCTTTAAAAAATCAGCAATTATATCAAGAGCATAATTTTTAGTAATTAACAAATGATTGATAGTATTAATTTCTGTTAAAGTTAAAATTATTAATTTTCTACCTGCATTTTGTTTATTTTTTTGAACTTGATTCAATATTTCTAATAGTAATAAGTTTTGATTTAATAATTTACAAACTCTGTGTACAGTTGATTTACTATAATCAATTGCTTTTGCTATTTTACGAATAGAAAATCCATAACTTTTATATTCTTTTATTGCTATTATTGATTCAATAGTCAGATACTTATACATTGTGCTAATTCCTTTCTTTTCTTAATTATAGAATTAACACAATTTGTTTTTTATATAAGTGTCCTTTTTAAAATTTTACATTTCAGGAAATAAAAAGACAATCATTGCTGACTGTCTTAATACTTATTCAAATCTTTTCCCACCTAACAAAACTTTATGCGTCCAAGACTAACAACTATCCACTGAATAATTTATTCCCAAAGCACTTGGTGCACCCGTAATTTTTTTATTATAAATAAACCGAAAAATTAATAATGATACTAATGGTGACAAGTAAATTAATGATTTTAACAATTGGGGATTAATATGTTTAGTAATATCAGGAACAGCAGCAGCCTCATATGTTAACTGAATTACATATCCTAAAATAAATGAACTTAATATAATAAACCATCCATTTCAGCGGGCCAGAATCATAATCGCAATAGCAATAAAACCATAGCCCCCTGCTGTTGGCATAAAAATATTTTGGGTTATCACATATAATGAACCACTTAATCCAGCTAAAGCTCCCGAAATTGTAATCGCAACAAATTTATAACGAATAACATTAATCCCAACAGATTCACTAGCTCAAGGATTTTCGCCAACTGATTTTAAACGCAACCCAAACTTACTAAAAACTAATAAACAAATAATAGCAATTACAATAATTAAAATAATAAACGGATAAAAAATTAAACTATCTATTTTTCAAGGAATATATTGAATATTACTTGAAATATTAGCACGATTATTTAATAATGTTGCTCCCATCGCGGCAATGGCAGAGCCAGCAACATTAACAACTGTCCCAGAAATAATATGATTAATTTTAAATTTTAATACCATTAGTGAATGAAGCAACGATATTATCATTCCAAAAAGAATGCCAACAATAATTGCTATTACTGCTAAATGATGATTATTTAAATTATTAACATCATAATGACGATAAGTAACTAATGAATAACCAAAACCAGCAAATACCATCTGTCCTTCCAAACCAATATTAATTACACCTGCTCGCTCAGAAATTAAAGCAGCAATAGCAGTAATCATAAAAATACTAATTAAAGGTAGTCCACTTATTAAAGAAGTTCCAAAAACTGAATTAAGCATCTTTCTTTACCTCCTTCGTTATTTCTTCAATTAAAGTCTTCTTACTAATAAATTGCGATGCATTTCTTAATTGTGATTTTGTCAGTTTTTGCAATTGTAATTTATAATATCATCTTTGAAACAATGAAAGATTAGAATCATTAATTATTTTATTTAAGTCTAAGATCTTTTTTTCTTTTGCTTCATAACTGTTTTCATATTCATCAATTACTAATGTCATATTATTATTATGCAATTTTAAAATTAGTTTTTGTTTAATTAAAATAATTTTTTTTGTTAAACCGATAATTTTATTTTCTTTACTATTCAACTTTTTAATTTTTATTTTGTCTTCTTTAAAAAATTGCTTTGCAAAATTAATTTTTTGTTCTGATATTTCTTCATATTCTTTTCAATATTCAATAATATTCATTTCTTTATTAACATTAATTAATAACTTTTGCGATAAATATAATGCATGATTTCTCATAAAAATAAGTTTTAATCAATTTCTAGTATGAGCTTCAAAATATTCATAATAAATATCAATTTTATTTAAAAGATAATAAATTTTAAGTTGAATAAAATCTTTAAATCGTAAAAACTTTAAATACCACCTATTAATTCCATGATAACTATACGGCAATCTCAGTTGTCTTGTAGCCATTAATTGTAAATATCACTTTGTTATTTTTGATTTTGGTTTAACTAAAAAATATGTTCCTAAAGCAATTGATAATAAGGCAATAGCAATAATCGTCTCAACAATTTCTTTATTACCTGACATAACAACTTTTTGAGCATACACAGCACTAACAAATAATGCTGAGAAAATAATACCAATAAAACTATTATTTGCTAATAATGCCACAGTAATACCATCAAAACCAATATTTAATGGAATAGATTGTACCGGTAAAAATCGTACCATCCCATAATAATAAACAAAACCAGCAATTCCAGCAACACACGAAGAAATTAACATTGTATAAATTACAATTTTATTATATTTAACGCCAGCATACTTTGTAGCCAAAGGATTACTACCACTAATTTTAATTTTATATCCTAAACTAGTAAATTTAAAAATAAATCAAAAACCAGCAATTAAAATTATTGTAATAAAAATCCCTATATTAAAAGGCGAAGTAACAATTTCCTTTAAATTTAAATTTATTAATAAATGATTAGGAAAACCAATTGATGCACCATTAGTTTCAAGAGCAGGCCCACTTTCTAAAACAAATTGATAAAAATATAAGACCGCTCAATTTAGCATTATCGTTGCAACAACTTCATGAATATTAGCATAAACTTTTAATACTGCCGTAAGTAATCCTAGTGCCATTGCTGATAATATACAAATTATAAAGACAAAGAAAGGATTTAAAGCATCAGCATTCCCTCAACTCAAAGCAATATAAGACATCACCCCAGCAAACATCATTTGTCCTGAAACACCAATATTAAATATTCCACCTCTAAATCCAATTGCAACAGCAATTCCTACTAAGCCATAAACAGAAAAATATCCTAAAAAATCTAAAAATACATTTTTACTACGAAAATTACCTCATAGTAAATCACCAATTTTATATTTTGCTAATGGATCATTACTAATTAATAAAAGAAATAATCCAATAATAAAAGCTACTACAATTGATAATATGGGAAAAAATATTTTTTTATATTTACTCATCTTTAAAATTCACCCCCACCATCATTAAACCTAATTTCTCTTTAGTAACATTATTCGCTTTAACTTCACCCATATTTTTACCATTATTAATAGTAATAATCCGATCAGATAAATTTATTACTTCATCTAATTCATATGAAATTAAAAGCACAGCATTACCTTGATCTCTTTGTTTTAATAACGATTCATAAATATATTCAATAGCACCCACATCTAATCCTCGTGTTGGTTGTTCAGCAATAATTAACTTCGGACTTTCTGATAGTTCTCGCCCAATAATTACTTTTTGTTGATTACCACCAGATAACTCTTTAGCCCTATTTTGAACACTTTTAGCGCCACGAACATCAAAATTATTAATTATTTCTTGCGTTTTCTCTTTAATTTTAGCAAGATTTAATAATCCATAATTAGTATATTTACGATTAAATTGATCACGCAACGAAATATTTTCTCATAAACTCATATCTAAAACTAAACCTTGCTTTTGACGATCAGCAGGAATATGATGAATTCCTAAATTATATGTATCTTTAGTATCTAATCGTAATAAATTATACTCTCATGGTATTTTCTGACCAACTTTAATATTACTATCTTTTAATATTGCTTCTTTTTCTTTAATTTGTTTTAACTTATTAGTAACCTTATTAACAACATCTAATTCATCAAATAACATTACTTCACCACTAACCGGATTTAAACGACGACAAATAATATTAACAATATCTTCTTGACCATTGCCTTCAATCCCAGCAATACCCAAAATTTCACCACGATTAATTGTTAAACTAAAATTTTTTAATATATTAACCTTAGCTTTACTTAAAGTATTAATATTTTTAAGAACTAATAACTTTTCGCCTAATTTAAGAGGTTTTTTCTTTAAAGAAAAACTTATTTTTCTTCCGACCATTTTCTCAGCTAATTTATCAACTGATGTTTTTTTAACATTAACCGTATCAATATACTCACCTTGTCTAATTATTGTACAACGATCAGCAATTGCTTTAATTTCATTTAATTTATGAGTAATAATAAGAATCGCTTTACCTTGCGATTTAAATTCTAAAAGCATTTTCATCAAATCATCTATTTCCTGAGGTGTTAAAACTGCTGTCGGTTCATCTAAAATTAATATTTTGGCATCACGATATAACACTTTTAAAATTTCTACTTTTTGTTCGTCATAAATAGAAATATTATTAACTTTTTCTTTTAAATTAATTTTAAAATTCATTTTCTCACAAATTTGTTCAATTCTTTTATTAGCTTCACGAGAATTTAATCAAAATCTTGTTTGTCATTTTCTTTTCATCCGATGTAAAAAGCTACGATAAAAATTCATTCTTTTTTTAAGTTGATTAATTTTACTACAGATAATTGTTTCTGTATCAGCATTATTTTCAACACGATTATTATATTTATTTTTTAAAGCAATAATAATATCAGTTAATTTATATTCCAATTTTTCTAATTTATAAGCCATCGTTTTATTAAATAAATTAAATTTTTCAAGAAGTTCTTGATATTTATGTTCTAAATCTTTAACTTGCTGAGCATTAAGTTTCTTATTTTGTTCTTTATGATGTCAATCATTAATTTTTTTTATTTTTTTTGCAACTTTAAAATCTATTTTTTTAGCTTTATGGAAAATTTTTGCTTCACATTTATGTTTCTTATAATTAAAAAAATCACCTTTAATTTTTGCAATTTTTGCTAATTCAATTTTATCAATATAACTTATATAAATGGAAAAGAAATAATTTAATTGATTAATTTTTGCTTTATCTTTTAACTCATAACCAAGAATAATATTATCTAAAACCGAAAAATTATTAATTAATTGAAAATGTTGATGTACCATCCCAATACCTAAATCAGTAGCAATATTAGGTGAAGTAATTTGCATTACTTCACCATCAATTTTAATAACTCCAGAAGTTGGTTGATGCAACCCAAAAAGTGTTTTCATCAAAGTAGACTTACCAGCACCATTTTCACCTAAAATCGCATGAATTTCACCATACTTAAGATCTAAATTGATATTTTTGTTAGCAACAATACCATTAGAATAAATCTTTGAAACTTTAATTAATTCCACAGCTTTTTTGCTCTTTATTTCACTATGCATCATTTAATATATCCTACCTTATCACTTTGTTTCTTCACAAACACTTTCATTAGCAATATCTCCTAGCATATTTGTTCCATTACATTTCCTTAAATCTTCAATACTAATGGCCAATGCTTTTTTTAAAGCAACTAATTTATCATTGCCAACTCTTTCACCATAAAAATTGTCAAAATCTTTACCATTCATTGGTACTAAAGAAACCTGCTTAGTTTCTTCTCAAATAAATGATTTAGTTCCCGGAGTAGAATACTCATTTTTATCATCAATAGCATTATTATTTTTAATACGATAATTAATCGCATCCAATACAGTTTTAACAGCAAAAGACACATTTTTTAAAGCTGATGACTTAATTAAATGTTTATATCCTGCCAAATTCTTATCATTCGCTTGGTCAACATCAACACCAACAAATCAAGTATTAGCATTAGCCGCTGCTATTTGTTTTAAAATTGTATTTCCTTCAGGAACAGAAATATTAAAAATAACACCAACATTATTGTTAATAGCATTATTAGTATTAGTTTGAGCAGCCTTAATCGCATCATTTGTTCCAAAACCACCATTAAAAGTTCCAGCAAATCACTCAAATCGTAACTTGTCACCCTTAGCATCAATATCATTAGCCAAAATATTATCACTAAACCATCGTAAACCTTTATTAAAACCAATCATATAGTTTTTAATCGCTGGAATATTTAATCCTCCAATACCAGTCATTTTCACAGTAATATTATCACCATTTTTAATAACGGGTAATCCCATATTATCTTTATCAACTTTAAACCGCTGTAAAATTTGTCCCGCTACATCAATTGCCGCCGCAAACCCTGGTTTTGATTCATCAACTGAAATTTCATAATATTTATCAACCGCTTTAGTATTTAATGATTTAATCATTTCATAAACAGTAAGATCAACCGTTAGAAAATATGTGTTATTGTATACATCAAAAAAATTAGGTTGAAGAACAGTTTTAACATATGTAAACCCCGGAAGCACGACAGCTAAATAACCATCATCAATAGTTTTTGTAATTGCAGGCGTAATCATATTAGGATCATCTTGTGTATCAGGGTATAAGACATCTAATGCTTCATTTAAATTAGAATCTACTTTTAACATTCCTTCTCAAGCCGCTTGATTAAAACCACCATCTTGAGCCTTTAAAGGATTATTAGCAATCATTTTAAAGGATGACATACTATAACGACTACTACAACTAGTAATAAAGACAACTGGCAAAACCATTGTCAATAATCAACGCAGTCCTTTAATCCTTCCTAAATTATTTATCACTTGTTTTTTCCTCTCATTTCTATATTTCTTATCTTAAACTCCTTTTTTCATTTTACTTTCTTTATAAAAATTTAGCAAGATTTATTTAAGCTGAATTATACTTGTAAGTGCAAGTAAATAAAATTGCAAAAGATTTCATATAAAAATTTCATGATGCTATGGATTGGCAACCCTTTTTAGGACACTTTTTATGTAGACTGGTATTTTCTAAATTCAACGGGAGTTAAATAATTTAAACTGCCATGAATTCGAATATTATTATATCAATTAACAAAATCAAATAGTTCGCATTTTAGTTGTGTTAAGTTTGCAAATTTTTTACCGTTAATAAATTCGGTTTTAAAGGTTTTGTAAGTTGCTTCAGCAACAGCATTATCATATGGGCATCCTTTGGAGCTTAATGATCTTTTAATTTTAAAGGTTATTAAAATTTCATCAATAATTTTATTTTTAAACTCATTACCACGATCAGTATGAAATAAAGTTATTTTATTTAATGGTCGTGTTATCTTGTGAAAAGCTTGTTGAACTAATTCAGCAGTTTTATTTGGCCCAGCACTATAGCCAATTACTTCGCGATTAAACAAGTCAATTAATAAACAAATATAATGTCATTTAGTGCCAACTTGAACATATGTTAAATCACTAACAACAACTTCATTTGGTTTTTTGTCATTAAATTGACGATTTAAAACATTATTAATTTCGTCATTATTAACTGTTTTTTTATGATTACAATATTTTAACTTGGTGTATTTAGAAACCAAATTATTTTTGATCATAATGAATCGGATTTTTCGTCGTGATAAAATGATATTTTTTCTTATTAAAACAGCTTTAATTTTACGAGCACCATAAATCTTGCGACTTTTATTAAATGCACTGATAACTTCTTGTTCATAATTATTAACATCAAACTTGGTGCATTTATTAGTTTGATAATAATATGTTGATTTTAGTAAACCTAAAATCTTACATATTTTCCTCACTGAATATTTATTTTTGTTGTTATTAATTATTGTTATTTTTTCCCGATTATCAGTGCTGCTTGCTTTAAAATGTCATTTTCCATCCGTAATTGTTGGTTTTCTTTTCGCAAGTAAATTAATTCATTTTCTTCGACAGTGCAATTATCTTTTGCTTTAAATGACCCAGAATTATTATAATTTTTAATTCAACTATAAATAGTTGGTTTTGGTAAATTATATTCTTTCCCTAAATTAATAACACTTTTGTCATTTTTGTATAGCATTACAATTTGTTTTTTAAATTCTTCAGAGTATGAGGTTTTATTTCCCATTTTTATATTCCTTCTTTCTTAATAATTTTGAAGTCTATATAATTATGGTCCAACTTATTGTAGCCTATCCACTAAGTTTATTTTAGAAAAAGTAAATTTAATTTTATATGGGATACAAACATCTTGGCATAGATGAAAGAATTTATATTGAGAATCAATTGAAATTTAAAGTAAAAATTAGTGAAATAGCTAAAAATCTTAATCGAAGTATTAGTGCCAAATTGTAAAGTTAAGTGCAACTAAATTATTTTTCTAACCAAATATTCGATTGGCGAAAGATAATTTAGTATTTTTCTTGGTCTTTGGTTTAAAGACAATATAAATTTATGAACTGCATTTTTAGTAGTGTTTGAAAAATTAAATTTTTTAGGAAATTTTTCTCTAATTAAACCATTAGTATTTTCATTAGTACCTCTTTGTCAAGGTGAATATGCATCAGCAAAATAAATTTTCACATTTAAATTTTTTTCAAGTTGTTGTCAATTAGCAAATTCTTTACCCCTATCAAATGTTATAGTCTTAACAAGATTATTTGGAAGAATTGATAAATAATGACTAATATTTTTGTTAATAACTTTAGTAGTTCTATTTTCAACTAATATTGCTAAAGTAAATCTTGATGTTCTTTCAACTAAAGTTATTAAACATGATTTACTTTTACCTCGTGATGATACTACAGTATCACCTTCTCAATGGCCAAGAGTTATGCGATTATTAACATTTCGTTCTTTAATGGATTTACCATTAAATTTACCCCGATTTTCTTGAGATTTTCGTTTCTTACCTTTTCTTCTTAAATTTTTACTAGTAACCTTTTCAAGTAATCCAGAATAAATTCAATTGTAAATTGTTTTAAAACTAATAATTCATTCTTGATGAAAATTTTTAATTCTGCCATAAATTTGTTCAGGCGATCAACCTAATAATAATTTTTGTTGTACATATTTTACTAATTCTCTATTTTTAAATTTATGAAAATAAACATGTAATTGTTTTCTATTTTCTGCTTTATTTTGTGCAATTAATGAAAAATAATGATTATTATCTTTATTTCTATTAACTTCTCGATTAATAGTACTAATACTTCGATTAAGATTTTTAGCTATTTCACTAATTTTTACTTTAAATTTCAATTGATTCTCAATATAAATTCTTTCATCTATGCCAAGATGTTTGTATCCCATATAAAAACTCCTTAAATTTACTTTTTCTAAAATAAACTTAGCATCATGAAATTTTTATATGAAATCTTTTGCAATTTTATTTACTTGCACTTACAAGTATAATTCAGCAAAATAAACAAAATGCAGGTAGAAAATTAATAATTTTAACTTTAACAGAAATTAATACTATCAATCATTTGTTAATTACTAAAAATTATGCTCTTGATATAATTGCTGATTTTTTAAAGAAAAATAAAATAAAAAATATTTCAACAAAAACTTTATATAACATGTTTAAAACAAATCGAATGGGTTTTGATGAAAAAAATTTATTGAGAAAAGGCAAAAATAAACCTCATAAACAAAAAGAAACTAGGGGCAGAATTAATAATTGTAAATCTATTCATGAAAGAAATTTAATCATTCCAAATATTAAAAATATACAAGAATTTGGCCATTTAGAGGGAGATACTATCGTTGGTAAAGATCATAAAAGTTCTATTATTACTTTAGCTGATATATGATCAAAAACCACAATTCCTTTGAAAACTAAAAATCATAAAGCAGAAAGTATTACACAAAGTATAATAAAATTTATTTCAAAATTAATACCAGGAACAATTAAAACTATTACTTTTGATCGTGGTAAAGAATTTAGTAAATGAAAATTAATTGAAAAAAATTGTAATGTTAAAATTTATTTTGCAGATGCCGGCAAACCTTGTCAAAGAGGTTTAAATGAGAATAATAATGGTATTTTAAGAAGATATTTACCAAAATCTACTGATTTACCTTCATATAAACAAAAAGACTTAAATTCTATAGCATTTCAAATTAATTCTACACCCAGAAAATCATTATCTTATAAAATACCAATAGATTTAATACAATTATTTTAAAAAACTGTCCCATTTATATTTACAATTCAGGAAAAAAAACAGCTAGATTATTAGCTGCTACAAAAAATTAAGTTTAATAATTATTTAAAATTAATTTGATAATTGTTTCAATGATTTAATACTATTTTTTCATGAAATAAATCATCTTTATCTTTAATTTGGACTTTTAATCTTTCAATTTCATTCCAAATAATATTTTGCAAATTTTCAGGATAATTTCAATTTATCTTGTTACGACTAAACTCTTTTAAATCTAATATTTTTGTATATCCATCAGGAAATACTTTAATATCAATATCATAATCAATAAACTTTATTGCCTTACCATCATAAGTAAAAGGACTAGCAATATTACAATAATAATGAATCCCATTATCTTTTAACATTGAAATAATATTATATCATCTGTTCTTAGAAAAAAACCAAATAGCTGGTTCATGAGTTTTCCACTTACGCCCATTAACTTCAGTAACAATAACGGCTTCATTTACTAAAATTAAATAATTTTTAGTTTCTTCTAAAACAATAGCGTGATCCCAAGAACGATATATTTCACCATTATGTTTATAAGCATGAATTAAAACTTTTTGACCTTTTATAAGTGTGTTTTTCATCTATTACACCTCCAAAGTCGTTCTTATAATTAATACAAAAGTACAAAGTAATTATAACATAAAAAAATAACCTAATTAATACAAGGTCATTAATGAGATTAACTCAATACGATTAAAATTTTTAGGGGTTATAAATACTAATACAATATATACTATCTTATTTCTTAACTGGTTTCCTGAAATGTAAAATTAAAAAGGACACTTATATAAAAAACAAATTGTGTTAATTCTATAATTAAGAAAAGAAAGGAATTAGCACAATGTATAAGTATCTGACTATTGAATCAATAATAGCAATAAAAGAATATAAAAGTTATGGATTTTCTATTCGTAAAATAGCAAAAGCAATTGATTATAGTAAATCAACTGTACACAGAGTTTGTAAATTATTAAATCAAAACTTATTACCATTAGAAATATTGAATCAAGTTCAAAAAAATAAACAAAATGCAGGTAGAAAATTAATAATTTTAACTTTAACAGAAATTAATACTATCAATCATTTGTTAATTACTAAAAATTATGCTCTTGATATAATTGCTGATTTTTTAAAGAAAAATAAAATAAAAAATATTTCAACAAAAACTTTATATAACATGTTTAAAACAAATCGAATGGGTTTTGATGAAAAAAATTTATTGAGAAAAGGCAAAAATAAACCTCATAAACAAAAAGAAACTAGGGGCAGAATTAATAATTGTAAATCTATTCATGAAAGAAATTTAATCATTCCAAATATTAAAAATATACAAGAATTTGGCCATTTAGAGGGAGATACTATCGTTGGTAAAGATCATAAAAGTTCTATTATTACTTTAGCTGATATATGATCAAAAACCACAATTCCTTTGAAAACTAAAAATCATAAAGCAGAAAGTATTACACAAAGTATAATAAAATTTATTTCAAAATTAATACCAGGAACAATTAAAACTATTACTTTTGATCGTGGTAAAGAATTTAGTAAATGAAAATTAATTGAAAAAAATTGTAATGTTAAAATTTATTTTGCAGATGCCGGAAAACCTTGTCAAAGAGGTTTAAATGAGAACAATAATGGTATTTTAAGAAGATATTTACCAAAATCTACTGATTTATCTTCATATAAACAAAAAGACTTAAATTCTATAGCATTTCAAATTAATTCTACACCCAGAAAATCATTATCTTATAAAAGACCAATAGATTTAATACAATTATTTTAAAAAACTGTCCCATTTATATTTACAATTCAGGTATTTTTTTCAAACTAAAATGTTTTATTTTTCGATAAAGTGAAAATATTTTCACAACTTATAATTCATAATTAAAATTAATTTTCTAACAATAACTAAAATAATGATTAATTAATTAATTAGAAATTCAATTACTATAGCATAAATATTGATATTTTTGAACTAATTCATACTCTTTCTTATTTCGTAATGTTTGCATAATATCAATATTATTTATTTTTGCCAGATGCGAATTAAGCATATTAGAAAAAGTTTTAACATTAAAAGATTTAGCACCATAACTTAATAATCATTTAATAATGTGCGATACTTGCCCTTCAGCATTAACCCCAACATTTCAACTTGCTCCTTGATTAATAATACCTTGTTTTTTTATTTGCCAAATTGTAAAGTTAAGTGCAACTAAATTATTTTTCTAACCAAATATTCGATTGGCGAAAGATAATTTAGTATTTTTCTTGGTCTTTGGTTTAAAGACAATATAAATTTATGAACTGCATTTTTAGTAGTGTTTGAAAAATTAAATTTTTTAGGAAATTTTTCTCTAATTAAACCATTAGTATTTTCATTAGTACCTCTTTGTCAAGGTGAATATGCATCAGCAAAATAAATTTTCACATTTAAATTTTTTTCAAGTTGTTGTCAATTAGCAAATTCTTTACCCCTATCAAATGTTATAGTCTTAACAAGATTATTTGGAAGAATTGATAAATAATGACTAATATTTTTGTTAATAACTTTAGTAGTTCTATTTTCAACTAATATTGCTAAAGTAAATCTTGATGTTCTTTCAACTAAAGTTATTAAACATGATTTACTTTTACCTCGTGATGATACTACAGTATCACCTTCTCAATGGCCAAGAGTTATGCGATTATTAACATTTCGTTCTTTAATGGATTTACCATTAAATTTACCCCGATTTTCTTGAGATTTTCGTTTCTTACCTTTTCTTCTTAAATTTTTACTAGTAACCTTTTCAAGTAATCCAGAATAAATTCAATTGTAAATTGTTTTAAAACTAATAATTCATTCTTGATGAAAATTTTTAATTCTGCCATAAATTTGTTCAGGCGATCAACCTAATAATAATTTTTGTTGTACATATTTTACTAATTCTCTATTTTTAAATTTATGAAAATAAACATGTAATTGTTTTCTATTTTCTGCTTTATTTTGTGCAATTAATGAAACCTGAATTGTAAATATAAATGGGACAGTTTTTTAAAATAATTGTATTAAATCTATTGGTCTTTTATAAGATAATGATTTTCTGGGTGTAGAATTAATTTGAAATGCTATAGAATTTAAGTCTTTTTGTTTATATGAAGATAAATCAGTAGATTTTGGTAAATATCTTCTTAAAATACCATTATTGTTCTCATTTAAACCTCTTTGACAAGGTTTTCCGGCATCTGCAAAATAAATTTTCACATTTAAATTTTTTTCAATTAATTTTCATTTACTAAATTCTTTACCACGATCAAAAGTAATAGTTTTAATTGTTCCTGGTATTAATTTTGAAATAAATTTTATTATACTTTGTGTAATACTTTCTGCTTTATGATTTTTAGTTTTCAAAGGAATTGTGGTTTTTGATCATATATCAGCTAAAGTAATAATAGAACTTTTATGATCTTTACCAACGATAGTATCTCCCTCTAAATGGCCAAATTCTTGTATATTTTTAATATTTGGAATGATTAAATTTCTTTCATGAATAGATTTACAATTATTAATTCTGCCCCTAGTTTCTTTTTGTTTATGAGGTTTATTTTTGCCTTTTCTCAATAAATTTTTTTCATCAAAACCCATTCGATTTGTTTTAAACATGTTATATAAAGTTTTTGTTGAAATATTTTTTATTTTATTTTTCCTGAATTGTAAATATAAATGGGACAGTTTTTTAAAATAATTGTATTAAATCTATTGGTCTTTTATAAGATAATGATTTTCTGGGTGTAGAATTAATTTGAAATGCTATAGAATTTAAGTCTTTTTGTTTATATGAAGATAAATCAGTAGATTTTGGTAAATATCTTCTTAAAATACCATTATTGTTCTCATTTAAACCTCTTTGACAAGGTTTTCCGGCATCTGCAAAATAAATTTTAACATTACAATTTTTTTCAATTAATTTTCATTTACTAAATTCTTTACCACGATCAAAAGTAATAGTTTTAATTGTTCCTGGTATTAATTTTGAAATAAATTTTATTATACTTTGTGTAATACTTTCTGCTTTATGATTTTTAGTTTTCAAAGGAATTGTGGTTTTTGATCATATATCAGCTAAAGTAATAATAGAACTTTTATGATCTTTACCAACGATAGTATCTCCCTCTAAATGGCCAAATTCTTGTATATTTTTAATATTTGGAATGATTAAATTTCTTTCATGAATAGATTTACAATTATTAATTCTGCCCCTAGTTTCTTTTTGTTTATGAGGTTTATTTTTGCCTTTTCTCAATAAATTTTTTTCATCAAAACCCATTCGATTTGTTTTAAACATGTTATATAAAGTTTTTGTTGAAATATTTTTTATTTTATTTTTCTTTAAAAAATCAGCAATTATATCAAGAGCATAATTTTTAGTAATTAACAAATGATTGATAGTATTAATTTCTGTTAAAGTTAAAATTATTAATTTTCTACCTGCATTTTGTTTATTTTTTTGAACTTGATTCAATATTTCTAATGGTAATAATTTTTGATTTAATAATTTACAAACTCTGTGTACAGTTGATTTACTATAATCAATTGCTTTTGCTATTTTACGAATAGAAAATCCATAACTTTTATATTCTTTTATTGCTATTATTGATTCAATAGTCAGATACTTATACATTGTGCTAATTCCTTTCTTTTCTTAATTATAGAATTAACACAATTTGTTTTTTATATAAGTGTCCTTTTTAATTTTACATTTCAGGAAAAATAATGATTATTATCTTTATTTCTATTAACTTCTCGATTAATAGTACTAATACTTCGATTAAGATTTTTAGCTATTTCACTAATTTTTACTTTAAATTTCAATTGATTCTCAATATAAATTCTTTCATCTATGCCAAGATGTTTGTATCCCATATAAAAACTCCTTAAATTTACTTTTTCTAAAATAAACTTAGCATCATGAAATTTTTATATGAAATCTTTTGCAATTTTATTTACTTGCACTTACAAGTATAATTCAGCAAATTTTAACTAATATTTTTGCTTACTTAAATCTATTATATTTATTTGTTATAGCATTACCTTTATTATTATAATTAATTCAACTATCATCATTTTTATTATTATATTTATTTCATAATGACTTTTTATATATTTCTTTTCTGATTTCTATTTCTAAATTAATATTTTCATTAATATAATGTAATACATTTAATTTGTTTAAATTTGCCATTTTTAAATGTAATAAGTTATTTAAATTCTTATGATTATATCTTTTTGCTCCATATCCTAATTGTTGTTTTTTTAAATGCGATACATCGCTTTCAATGCTACAACCGATATTTCATTCTAAATTTTGGTTATGAATACCTTGCTTATTATTACTGAAATAATTACTCGCTTTTCTTAAATTTGTTTTAATATCTTTATTTAATTCATTTTTAGCGACATTACGAATGTTTTTAATTAGCTGAATTATACTTGTAAGTGCAAGTAAATAAAATTGCAAAAGATTTCATATAAAAATTTCATGATGCTATGGATTGGCAACCCTTTTTAGGACACTTTTTATGTAGACTGGTATTTTCTAAATTCAACGGGAGTTAAATAATTTAAACTGCCATGAATTCGAATATTGTTATATCAATTAACAAAATCAAATAGTTCGCATTTTAGTTGTGTTAAGTTTGCAAATTTTTTACCGTTAATAAATTCGGTTTTAAAGGTTTTGTAAGTTGCTTCAGCAACAGCATTATCATATGGGCACCCTTTGGAGCTTAATGATCTTTTAATTTTAAAGGTTATTAAAATTTCATCAATAATTTTATTTTTAAACTCATTACCACGATCAGTATGAAATAAAGTTATTTTATTTAATGGTCGTGTTATCTTGTGAAAAGCTTGTTGAACTAATTCAGCAGTTTTATTTGGTCCAGCACTATAGCCAATTACTTCGCGATTAAACAAGTCAATTAATAAACAAATATAATGTCATTTAGTGCCAACTTGAACATATGTTAAATCACTAACAACAACTTCATTTGGTTTTTTGTCATTAAATTGACGATTTAAAACATTATTAATTTCGTCATTATTAACTGTTTTTTTATGATTACAATATTTTAACTTGGTGTATTTAGAAACCAAATTATTTTTGATCATAATGAATCGGATTTTTCGTCGTGATAAAATGATATTTTTTCTTATTAAAACAGCTTTAATTTTACGAGCACCATAAATCTTGCGACTTTTATTAAATGCACTGATAACTTCTTGTTCATAATTATTAACATCAAACTTGGTGCATTTATTAGTTTGATAATAATATGTTGATTTTAGTAAACCTAAAATCTTACATATTTTCCTCACTGAATATTTATTTTTATTGTTATTAATTATTGTTATTTTTTCCCGATTATCAGTGCTGCTTGCTTTAAAATGTCATTTTCCATTCGTAATTGTTGGTTTTCTTTTCGCAAGTAAATTAATTCATTTTCTTCGACAGTGCGATTATCTTTTGCTTTAAATGACCCAGAATTATTATAATTTTTAATTCAACTATAAATAGTTGGTTTTGGTAAATTATATTCTTTCCCTAAATTAATAACACTTTTGTCATTTTTGTATAGCATTACAATTTGTTTTTTAAATTCTTCAGAGTATGAGGTTTTATTTCCCATTTTTATATTCCTTCTTTCTTAATAATTTTGAAGTCTATATAATTATGGTCCAACTTATTGTAGCCTATCCACTAAGTTTATTTTAGAAAAAGTAAATTTAAGGAATTTTTATATGGGATACAAACATCTTGGCATAGATGAAAGAATTTATATTGAGAATCAATTGAAATTTAAAGTAAAAATTAGTGAAATAGCTAAAAATCTTAATCGAAGTATTAGTACTATTAATCGAGAAGTTAATAGAAATAAAGATAATAATCATTATTTTTCATTAATTGCACAAAATAAAGCAGAAAATAGAAAACAATTACATGTTTATTTTCATAAATTTAAAAATAGAGAATTAGTAAAATATGTACAACAAAAATTATTATTAGGTTGATCGCCTGAACAAATTTATGGCAGAATTAAAAATTTTCATCAAGAATGAATTATTAGTTTTAAAACAATTTACAATTGAATTTATTCTGGATTACTTGAAAAGGTTACTAGTAAAAATTTAAGAAGAAAAGGTAAGAAACGAAAATCTCAAGAAAATCGGGGTAAATTTAATGGTAAATCCATTAAAGAACGAAATGTTAATAATCGCATAACTCTTGGCCATTGAGAAGGTGATACTGTAGTATCATCACGAGGTAAAAGTAAATCATGTTTAATAACTTTAGTTGAAAGAACATCAAGATTTACTTTAGCAATATTAGTTGAAAATAGAACTACTAAAGTTATTAACAAAAATATTAGTCATTATTTATCAATTCTTCCAAATAATCTTGTTAAGACTATAACATTTGATAGGGGTAAAGAATTTGCTAATTGACAACAACTTGAAAAAAATTTAAATGTGAAAATTTATTTTGCTGATGCATATTCACCTTGACAAAGAGGTACTAATGAAAATACTAATGGTTTAATTAGAGAAAAATTTCCTAAAAAATTTAATTTTTCAAACACTACTAAAAATGCAGTTCATAAATTTATATTGTCTTTAAACCAAAGACCAAGAAAAATACTAAATTATCTTTCGCCAATCGAATATTTGGTTAGAAAAATAATTTAGTTGCACTTAACTTTACAATTTGGCAAATTAATAATTTTTCATTGTGTAAAAATTCAATAATATGATAAAATGGTAATGAATAAAAATGACAACAACAAGAAAGGCAGGGTTAGTTTAGTAATTAAATAATATAATTAGCTGATTGTTTTACTTCTTCAAAGCAATACCTAAGAAAACTAAACGCGACCTTTTTTTACGAATAAGTTTACATTCTTTTAAAATAGTTATATAATTTTATCGGTTAATAAAAACCATTATATATGGCGACTGTGGCGTAATGGTTATCGCATTGGTTTGTGGAACCAACATTCGTGGGTTCAATTCCCATCAGTCGCCCCATTTTTATTTAAATTAAAATATTCTCATAAATGTACTTTCCTTTATAGGTCGTATAAAGTTTTCAGGGGTCTAGATATAATCTAGATCTCTTTTTTCTTTAACTAAAAATATGTTTCTAAAAGTATCTTTCATTAGAAATTCTTAATGAAATTTAATTAAATAGCAGTCTTGTTATTAGAAAGGAGCATAGCTAGTAGAGGAGGATGTATAAAGTAAATTTATAAAATAATGCATTAAATAACAGTTAGTTTTAAGACTATTTTTAGAAACCTGAAATGTAAAATTTTAAAAAGGACACTTATATAAAAAACAAATTGTGTTAATTCTATAATTAAGAAAAGAAAGGAATTAGCACAATGTATAAGTATCTGACTATTGAATCAATAATAGCAATAAAAGAATATAAAAGTTATGGATTTTCTATTCGTAAAATAGCAAAAGCAATTGATTATAGTAAATCAACTGTACACAGAGTTTGTAAATTATTAAATCAAAACTTATTACCATTAGAAATATTGAATCAAGTTCAAAAAAATAAACAAAATGCAGGTAGAAAATTAATAATTTTAACTTTAACAGAAATTAATACTATCAATCATTTGTTAATTACTAAAAATTATGCTCTTGATATAATTGCTGATTTTTTAAAGAAAAATAAAATAAAAAATATTTCAACAAAAACTTTATATAACATGTTTAAAACAAATCGAATGGGTTTTGATGAAAAAAATTTATTGAGAAAAGGCAAAAATAAACCTCATAAACAAAAAGAAACTAGGGGCAGAATTAATAATTGTAAATCTATTCATGAAAGAAATTTAATCATTCCAAATATTAAAAATATACAAGAATTTGGCCATTTAGAGGGAGATACTATCGTTGGTAAAGATCATAAAAGTTCTATTATTACTTTAGCTGATATATGATCAAAAACCACAATTCCTTTGAAAACTAAAAATCATAAAGCAGAAAGTATTACACAAAGTATAATAAAATTTATTTCAAAATTAATACCAGGAACAATTAAAACTATTACTTTTGATCGTGGTAAAGAATTTAGTAAATGAAAATTAATTGAAAAAAATTGTAATGTTAAAATTTATTTTGCAGATGCCGGCAAACCTTGTCAAAGAGGTTTAAATGAGAACAATAATGGTATTTTAAGAAGATATTTACCAAAATCTACTGATTTATCTTCATATAAACAAAAAGACTTAAATTCTATAGCATTTCAAATTAATTCTACACCCAAAAAATCATTATCTTATAAAAGACCAATAGATTTAATACAATTATTTTAAAAAACTGTCCCATTTATATTTACAATTCAGGATAGTTGGTTTTGGTAAATTATATTCTTTCCCTAAATTAATAACACTTTTGTCATTTTTGTATAGCATTACAATTTGTTTTTTAAATTCTTCAGAGTATGAGGTTTTATTTCCCATTTTTATATTCCTTCTTTCTTAATAATTTTGAAGTCTATATAATTATGGTCCAACTTATTGTAGCCTATCCACTAAGTTTATTTTAGAAAAAGTAAATTTAAGGAGTTTTTATATGGGATACAAACATCTTGGCATAGATGAAAGAATTTATATTGAGAATCAATTGAAATTTAAAGTAAAAATTAGTGAAATAGCTAAAAATCTTAATCGAAGTATTAGTACTATTAATCGAGAAGTTAATAGAAATAAAGATAATAATCATTATTTTTCATTAATTGCACAAAATAAAGCAGAAAATAGAAAACAATTACATGTTTATTTTCATAAATTTAAAAATAGAGAATTAGTAAAATATGTACAACAAAAATTATTATTAGGTTGATCGCCTGAACAAATTTATGGCAGAATTAAAAATTTTCATCAAGAATGAATTATTAGTTTTAAAACAATTTACAATTGAATTTATTCTGGATTACTTGAAAAGGTTACTAGTAAAAATTTAAGAAGAAAAGGTAAGAAACGAAAATCTCAAGAAAATCGGGGTAAATTTAATGGTAAATCCATTAAAGAACGAAATGTTAATAATCGCATAACTCTTGGCCATTGAGAAGGTGATACTGTAGTATCATCACGAGGTAAAAGTAAATCATGTTTAATAACTTTAGTTGAAAGAACATCAAGATTTACTTTAGCAATATTAGTTGAAAATAGAACTACTAAAGTTATTAACAAAAATATTAGTCATTATTTATCAATTCTTCCAAATAATCTTGTTAAGACTATAACATTTGATAGGGGTAAAGAATTTGCTAATTGACAACAACTTGAAAAAAATTTAAATGTGAAAATTTATTTTGCTGATGCATATTCACCTTGACAAAGAGGTACTAATGAAAATACTAATGGTTTAATTAGAGAAAAATTTCCTAAAAAATTTAATTTTTCAAACACTACTAAAAATGCAGTTCATAAATTTATATTGTCTTTAAACCAAAGACCAAGAAAAATACTAAATTATCTTTCGCCAATCGAATATTTGGTTAGAAAAATAATTTAGTTGCACTTAACTTTACAATTTGGCAACACTTATATATCGCAGATTTAAGTGTTTAACAAGCTTTGTTATTAAATTTTGTTTTTTAATTAGATAAAGATTTTAATAATTTTAAACTTAGCATACCCCTATATAGAAATTTCTACACTTTAATATCCGCATCCTACCCTTGGAACTAATTTAATAGCGTGTATATTTTTAGGAAATCCACCCATTCATTTTTTTATTGCAAAATGAAACAAAGTGCTATAGCTAATAGGGTGTTATCTATCAACTGGTAAACTTCTTTCGGTTATGGCGACCACCCACAATTTATCGTGCTTTAATACATACCAACATTATTAATTCACTTGTATTTAATTTTCAAAGAACAAAATTTTAACACCTCATAAAATAAAAAGACAATCACTGCTGACTGTCTTAATACTTATTCAAATATTTTCCTACCTAACAAAACTTTATGCGTCCGTAAAAAAATCGCTAAGATTAACTTAGTGATAAAATATATGGTTTTTCTAAATTATTTTTTAAAGTTTCTAAAAATTGTCCCGCATCATAAATATCAATAGCTCGTTGATCAACTGTTAATGTTATATTCATCATATGCCTAATAGTCACACTTTGACCATAAACAACAGGTTTTCTTAAAATCTTACCAATCCCCATAACCGCAACATTAGGATAAAAAATTGGTGAAATACCTGAATTTGCACCAACCATTGCAAAATTAGTAATAGTAATGGTACTACCAACAAATTCAAGGTCATTTGTTTTCCTTGCCCGAATCCTTTGATCAGATTGCTCCATATCAGTTGCTAACTGTGCTATTGATAACTTATCAACTAATCTAATAACTGGAGTTTGTAAACCATCAGCATATTGTCGAGCAATAGCAATATTATGATATCTCTTAATAACTAATTCATTAGTATCAGCATCATAGCTAGCATTAAGTTTTGGATATTCTTCTAAACTTAAAGATATTGCTTTAATTATAAATACCATTGAATTCAACCGTGTCTTACTATTATTACTATGCAAAGACATCCTTTCACAAAGAGCAATAACATTATTCATATCAACTTCACAATTTAATGTTAAATGTGGAACATATTTATTACTTAATATCAACGCTTCCACAGCACTATTTCTTGCTTTTGAAAGCATTTTTCTAGTTTCTAAATGACCACTCTTTTGTTCAGCAGAATGATTAATTTCAATATTAACACCATTATCATTAGTTAAATTTTCATTCCTTAAATTATTTTCTAATGGGGTAATTAAATTTTGTTTAGCAATCTTTTCTAACTGTTCTTGAGATAATGAATTAAAAGATTGTTGCATATCAGTATGATAAAAAGCCATTAATTGTGGATTAACAATTGGAACATATTTTGGTGGAATAAATACTGGTTGCTGAAAATAACTAGGTACATATTGATGACCTGAATTTTCCAACATATTATTTATTCCTTGATTACTTTGTTGATTACTTTGTTGATTACTTTGTTGAGTATTTATATTTTCATCAGTTACTTCATCAATTAATTCTTTTAAATTTACTTCTGACTGAGAAACAGCAACTTTGTCTTGCTCAGTATTCTTTTCTTGATACCCTAATGGTTGATATTGACTTTTAATAGTTTCTTTAATTTCATTAGTTTCTAGTTTATCATCTACTTCTTCAGAAATTATTTTATTAATTTCTTCAATATTACTATCGTTATTAATTTTACCTTTTTGAATTAAATCAATTTTTTTATAAATAGTATTCCGAGCATTATCAACAAAAGAAGCATTTGCATCACTTGATTGCGTTTTACTTTCTTTAACTGTAACAACTTGTTCTTGCAAATTATTCATTCGCTTTATAATTATTTCCCGAAATGATAACGGTTTTTCATTTTTCTTTATTAACTCTTCTGAAGTTGTTTTTGAACTTAAATTATTTTCAGGCAATGGAGTTTTTTCTTGAATATCACTTAATTTATTTAAAATTCTTTGACGAAATTTAGAAATACCAGATTCATTTTTTTCTTGCATATCACTAATAACACTATTAGAATTAATAATACTTTGTTTTTTTTCAATTACTTGATTTAACGATTTAGGTTTTGGCGTTGGCGTTGGCGATAATTTTTCATTAATAACTTTTTTTTCAAATTCTGCTGTAAAACCATTTTCTAAATGTGATTGATTTTCTGATAAATTAAATTTTAATTCTTGCTCTCGTTCTTCTAGTTCTTCTAGTTCTTCTCAATTAGAAAACAGCTTTTTTGATGACGATTTTATTGGTTTTACTGATTTTTCAGAGACAATTTCTTTCAACATAATCTTCATTTTAACAACAACATCACCGCGTTTAACACTATCACCCTCAGCAACAAATAATTTTTCAATATCACCATCAAATAAAGTACTAACGGGAATCTCTTGACCCTCACAGTCAACAAGCAAAATATTTTGAAAGGCTTTAACATGACTCCCTTGTTCAACTAAAATTTGCTTAATAGTACCATATTTACTTGGTAAATCATTTAACTTAATTTTAATCATTAAAGCCACCTCTTAACTTTTATCTTATTTTAACATTTATTATTATTTATTATATCAAATAATTTTATTAAAACGAATTTTTTACTACTTTTAAATAATATATTACTTTATTTTGTTTAATAAATTTCTTCTCATACTCTGTTAAAAACATACTAGATAAACTATCTTGCTCTTGAACTAATAATTTTCAATGAGAATCACTCCTCAAACTATTAATAGTAAAGTCAAATAATATCGCATTATCAGTACGAATTAAAATTTTACCAGCATCAACAAGGATATTTTTATATGCTAATAAAAATTTAGGATGCGTTAACCTTCTTTTATAATGTTTTTTCTTTGGTCATGGATCAGAAAAATTAAGATATATTTCGGTAATTTCATTAATAGCAAATATATTTAAAATATTATTAGCATCAATTTGAACAAATTTTAAGTTACTAGGAATTTTTTCTAATGCTACCACTTTCTTTACTGCTACCATTAGTACTACTTCCGATTTTTCAATGGCAATAAAATTTATCATTGGATATTTATGTGCCATAGCAATAATAAAGTCTCCTTTACCACATCCAATTTCTAAATGACAAGGTTGAGTATTATTAAAAATTTTTGATGCTCAATTACCTTGATAAGTTTGGGGCTCTTGAATAACAATTTGATAATTATTTTTTAAAAATATTTTTGCTTGCGGATTATTTCGTAATCTCATATTATTCTCCTATCTATTAAGTAACAAAAAATAGTAAAGCGATAGAAAAAAAGATTGTTGTTGATACACAGTCAATAATTGTTGTTACCAAAGGAGCAGCCATAACAGCTGGATCCATTCTTAATAATTTTGCAACAATTGGTAAAATTCCTCCCGCTACTTTAGAAATAATAATAACGATTCATAAAGATAATGAAATTGTAATCATTGAAGCTCACTGATCTCAATGTAAAACACCATCATATTTAATAAGATTAATAATAATCATTCTAATAAAGTTAAAGCAAATTAAAATTAAACCAACAAAAAAAGATATTCTTAATTCTTTCCAAACAACTTGCCCATAATCTTTAACTGTAACATCACCTAATGATAATGCACGCACAATAGTCGTTGATGCTTGACTTCCAGAATTTCCTCCCGTATCAGCAATAATTGGTAATAACGGTACTAATAAAGTTAAAAACTTATTAGATAAATCACTACTATTTTTATTAGCACCAAATAAAGGTAAAAAAGCATCAATAACTAATTCCGAAAAAGTAGCTGATACTAATAAAAATAACAATCAAAATATTCGCGAACGAACAATTCTTCAAACTGGAGTTTTTAAATATAACATCTCAGTTGGTTTAATCGCAGCTAACTTTTCAATATCTTCTGTTGCTTCTTCTTCCATAACATCTAAAATATCATCAACAGTAATAATTCCAATTAACACATTTTGCTTATTAACAACAGCAACTTCATTTAAATCATATTTTTGAACAATATTAGCAACTAATTCTTGATCACTATGAGCATCAACACTAACAACATTAGTTTCCATTACACTATTAACTTCTTCTTTGCTATTAGCAAAAACTAAATTTCTTAAACTAATAACTCCTAATAACTTATTCTTACTATCAGTAACATAATACTTATCACTATTTTCTGCTCTTTCACCCAGTTGTTTCACTTTTTCCAATGCTTGACCAACTTTCTCATGTTGAAGCAACTGCACAAAATCAACTGACATAATTGAACCAGCACTATTTTCTTCATAATTTAATAAAATATTAATTTCTTTTCTTTTATCACGCGATGCATTGATAATAAGCTTTTTCACAACTTCTTCAGGTATTTGTTCCAATAATTCAACAATATCATCAGCATATAATTGATTAACAATTTGCGTTATTTCCGTATTATTTAACTCATTTAATAACATTATTTTTATTTCCGTATCAAGATTAATAAAAACTTCACTAGCTATTTTTGAATCTAACAACCGTACTAAATATAAAACTTCACTAAGATTTTCCATTTTATTAATTACATCAGCTAAATCAGCACTATGCAAATTTTTTAAAATTTTTTCTAAGCTTTTCTTATCATTAATATTAACTAATTTTTGCAAATTGCTAATATTTATTTGCAATAACGACTTATTATTAATAGACACTAGCATTTTACCTCACAACAATGTTATTTTACTATTTATGTAATATTAATTATATCTTGTTTAACAATAAAAGTCTTTTGTTATTTAACAATAAAATAAAAAGTAAACAATAAGTTTACTTTTTATTTTATATTTACATTTATGGTGGAGATGGTGGGAATTGAACCCACGTCCAAAAATAAGTCCCAATTAACATCTACAGTTTATTTTATTCAAGAAAAGTTCATTAAAGAAAAATATGAATAAACAAGTAATATCTCTAACTAGTTAATAGAATTTCAACATTGCTTATTAACATCACAATATCTAGTTTATCAAGTATCAACATTAAACTAGCCTAGATAAACTTACGCTAAAATAATGCGCTATTTATATCCTTTAAAAGGTTGAATTAAGCAACTAATGTTGCCCCAACAAAGTTATGATTTAACATATATGTTGGAATAGCTTGATGTTCTTTTTTATTTCCGGTTATAACACCTCGAAGTAGATAAGGTTTACCACACCACTGCAGTTAATTGTTTGTTATTTCTGTCGAATCCAGTGCATCCCCATAAGTATATTATATCAAATTTATGAAATCTTTTGAATTTTTCGTTCCATATCGCGTTTTTTAATAGTCTCTCTTTTATCATAAAGTTTCTTAGCTTTTGCTAACGCAATTTCAATTTTAACTAAACCCTTACTATTAAAATATATTTTAGTAGGAACTAATTGTAAATTTTGCAATTTTATTTTCGCTTCCAACTTTAAAATCTCTTTTTTGTGTAATAATAACTTTCTTGAACGATTAGGATCCAGTTTAGCACTTGATGCATAAGCATAAGTACTAATATGTAAATTTAAAATTAGTGCTTCTTGATTTCTAATCAAAACATAACTTTCTTGTAATGATACATTAGATTCCCTTAAAGATTTAACCTCAGAACCTTGCAATGCAATTCCAGCTTCATAACTATCTATTAATTCATAATTAAATCGTGCTTTACGATTTGAAGCAATTATTTTCATTGTTTAACCCTACCATTACCATTTTTAGGATCTTTAAGGATAAAATCAATTTTTCTTTCTAACTTACTAGCGTGCTTAACCTCAATATTAACAATTTGTCCAAGATAATATTCTTTTCTTGTTCTTTCACCAACTAAGCGCATTGTTTTTTCATTATAGTTATAATAATCATTTCGCATATCACTAACACGAACCAATCCTTCAATAGTATTTTCTAATTCTACAAAAATCCCAAAATTAGTAACTGAACTAACAATTCCCGAAAATCTTTTTCCAATTTGTGTTTCCATATACTCAGCTTTTTTCATTTGTTCTACTGCTCTTTCACACTCTAATGCTTTCATCTCAGAAATACTAGACTGTTCGGCTTGATTTTGTAAAATCGCTGTATACTTATCAACAATAACATTATTAATTTGTTTTTCAAAAAGATATTTTCTTAACATCCGATGAACAATTAAATCTGGATAGCGACGAATTGGTGATGTAAAATGAGTATAACAGTCACTTGCTAAACCAAAATGCCCAATATTATTAATATCATAACGCGCTTTTTCCATACTTCGTAAAAACAAAGTAGCAACAACTTGAAATCAAGGTTTATCTTTAATATTTTCCAAAGTTAATTGTAAATCTTTAGCATAAACATTCTCAACTTTACCCTTAATGTTATAACCCATTATTTTTAATACATTATACACTTCTCTTAATTTTTTAATTTTTGGTTTATCATGAATGCGATAAATAAATGGCAAATTCATTCAATAAATAGTGCTAGCAACAGTTTCATTAGCACGAATCATAAAATCTTCAATTAACATTTCTGCTGTTGCCCGATTTCTCAAAGTAATATCACTAATTTTACCATTTTGATTAATAATTAATTTAGCTTCATTTAAATTAAAATCAATAACCCCCGCTTGCTCTTTATATTTTCTTAAAATATGATGTAAATCACGAGCAATTAAAAGCATTTGATAAATTTCAGGATGAGTTTTAATAAAATCTGGATTTTGATTACTAAAAGCTAAATTTACTTCATCATACGACATTCTTCGCTTAGTTTTAATAACTGCTGGATATATTTCATTACTAATAGTTTCACCAACAGCATTAATTTCCATTTCACAAACTATCGTTAACCGCATCTCATTTTCATTTAAAGAACAAATACCATTTGATAATTGTGGTGGTAACATCGCAATAACACGATCAACTAAATAAACAGAAGTCCCACGAATAAAAGCTTCTTTATCTAAAGCACTATTCTCAGCAACATAATGTGCCACATCAGCAATCGCAACAAATAATTTATAATTTCCATTATCCAACTTAACAACACTAATAGCATCATCTAAATCTTTAGCATCACTACCATCAATAGTAATAAATAAATTATTTTGTAAATCTCTCCGACCAATTAATTCTTCAGCCATTACCAATGGCGAGATTTTTTTTACTTCATTTAATGTCGCATCATCAAATTTTGTCTTAACAAAAAACTCGTGAACAACAGCGATGACATCAATTCCCGGAGTATTAATATTACCAATAATATCCTGAATTTCTAATGAGACCAATTGATTTTTACTAACAGACACTATTTTAGCAATAACAATTGTATCAATAATTGCCATATTTAAATTAGTAACTACAAGGACTAAATGTTGCAATTTAATATTATTAATTTTTAAAAATTTTGTTTTATTTACTTCATTAAAACAAACAGTAGCGACAACCGTCGTTAAAGGCCTTTTTAATACTTCAATTACTCGAGCCTCAAAATGTCGGGCATCATTTTGCTTAATATTTTTAGTAGCAAATAAAACCTCATCCATATCTAAACAACCATTTAAGTCTTGTGATTTAACAAAATACTCTTGATTATCTTTAGTTTTAATAAAACCAAAACCCTTAGAATGCAGTTGAATAATACCAGTAAGTAATTGATTTTGTAAATTTAAGGAATATTCATTATTACTATTAACTTTTAAAACATCATTAATTACTAATTCTTTAAGTTCCAACACCATTAATTCATATTGTTCTTTATTAGTAATTTCAAGATAATTACTAATTTCTAACTTTGAAAGGGTTCGCTTTTCATTTTTTAAAATATTTAAAATTTTTTGCTTCATATACTCTCCATCAGTCATTAAACTATTAGAACTTTCAAGAACTAATAGTTTAAATAAAAATTATAAAGAATTTTCTAAAATTCTAATAATCATTGAAAGAACAAATAAACAAGATCCACAACCTAACATCATAAATGATAAAGTTCGTGAAAGTCCTCGCTCTTTAGTTTGTGCAAAAAGCTCTTGATTACCACCACTTAATGCTCCTAACCCTGCTTGCGTTTTCTTTGGCTGTAATAGTCCAATAACAATCATTGCAAAACCAACAATTAAAAGAATAATCTCAAAGATTAATAAAATATTTTGTTTACTCATATATTAAACCTCTACTTTTATAAATTTTAATAATTACCTTGTAAATTATATCATAATCTATCATATATGTTTTATGACAATTATTTTACAACTTAAATTAGAAAAAATTGTAATATACCACAGATGTTTTGCACAATCAAGAAAAATTTTAAAAAAAGTCGCGTTTAGTTTTCTTAGGTATTGCTTTGAAGAAGTAAAACAATCAGCTAATTATATTATTTAATTACTAAACTAACCCTGCCTTTCTTGTTATTGTCATTTTTATTCGTTTTCATTTTATCATATTATTGAATTTTTACACAACAAAAAATTATTAATATTATTAAATTTTCACTAATTATCTAAATTTATGTTTTTTATATTTATTGGTATACACCACACCACCTTTATTAATTCAACTATCATCATTTTTATTATTATATTTATTTCATAATGAATTTTTATATATTTCTTTTCTGATTTCTATTTCTGAATTAATATTTTCATTAATATAATGCAATACATTTAATTTGTTTAAATTTGCCATTCTTAAATGTAATAGGTTATTTAAATTCTTATGATTATATATTTTTGCTCCATATCCTAATTGTTGTTTTACTAAATGCGATACATCACTTTCAATGCTGCAGCCAATATTTCATTCTAAATTTTGATTATGAATACCTTGCTTATTGTTTTTGAAATAATTACTTGCCTTTCTTAAATTTGTTTTAATATCTTTATTTAACTCATTTTTAGCAATATTACGAATGTTTTTCACTAATTCTTGATGATTTCCATCCTTATATAATTTAATTCAACTATTTAGTGTTACTTTACGATTTTCAAAAATAATATTAAATGCAGTTTGTTTTAATTTTTTAATAGCGTGATAACCATCTAAAATATATCTAACATTACCGAAACTATTGGCAATTTCTCTAATTCAAGTATCGCCATCGCCACAAATAATTATTTTGTCATAATTAATATTTACATAATGTTTTTGTAATTCTTTAATTAATAAATCACGATAATCCATCGTGTTTATTCGTTTACCAACTTTTAACATTAGAAAATGACCTCGTTTGTTTTCTAGTTCTCTACGAGCATTTTTATAATTTTTTTCTTTATGTCCAGTATGAAAAGTAACTAAACGAATTCTTTGGTCTTGTTTAATTTTATTATCTAATGTCGCTAAAAATGTTTCATCTAGCTGAATATATAAATCTTTATTTTTAACATCAATTCTAGTTTTAGTTTCTTTTTCTGCTAGTTGAAAATATTCGGTAATATTGTATTTATTTAAAATTCTTGAAATACTAGATTTTGAAATATAAGAATGATTTAGAGCATCTAAAACATCGCGATATCGTTTGCCATCACCCAAAAGACTTAAAACTTTAAATTGGACATCAAAATAAATGCGTTGTTTGGGCAATAAACCAATTTCTTTATCTAACAAACATACATATTCGAATTTACCTGATTTTTGATTTCAATATTTATATCGGCGTCGCTTAAAAGTAACATCACCAAAAATTGTAATAATTGTTCTTAAAGCAAAATGAACTACTTTATAACCTTGTTTTAACCGATAATGATATTTATATAAGTATTCATCTAATTTTTCATATTCATTAGCTAATTGTTCGCATTTGTTGGTGTACATATTTTTGTGGGTTGTAAATAAACTAAATCAATGCTTGTTTTCTGAGGTTTTTACATTATTAATAATTTTTAACATAATAAATTACCTTTCTTGATAGTAACTTTAACAAATTTTAGTATTCAATAAACTGAAAAAATGATAAAAATTATTATTTGATGATTTATAATTAATTTGTGTTAATTAAATTTTATAAATTTAAGGGGGGTCGATACTATAAAAATTTATTAGTTAGCAAAAATTCACGAAAAGGATTTGATTAATATGAAAAAACTTTTAGGATTGTTAGGAACAATTTTAATAACTGGTAATGCACTATCAACCGTCACTGCAGTTGCTCCTAATCGAAAACAAAGAACAAAAAATAAATTATTAAATAGTGAGCTTAATTATTCACAAACAAATAATTTAGAAAAATTAATTAGAAATAAAAGACAAAACAACAAAGACATATCAACTACTCCAAAAATACAAGATGAACAACAATCCCAATCTTCAAAAAATACAGATAGCCAAACTGATATTCTTGATCCATTAAGAAGTATTAATATGGGGGGACTTATAAGCAAAGACCTTGATAATAAAGATAATAAAACAATTATTTCTAAATTAGAAGAATTAGAACCCAAAATGGCTAATTGAATTAAAGAACAACAAAATAACAAAGAAAAAATATTAATATTAACATTAATTAAAAAATAGTAATAATAAAAGTATAAAATTAGTAATTAATCTAAATAATCTTTATTTACTAGGATTTATTAATAATCAAAATAAGTATTTTTATTTTGATGATGAACTTCTAGAAACAATAAGACAAGCTAATCAAAACGAAATTACCAAACTGGGAAATTTAAAAACTGATTTAGAAAATTTTAAAAAATTAATGATAGAAAAGAACAAAAACAATGAGAAAAAAGAAAAATTAGAGTGAAAAATTAAAGAAAAACTTAATAAATTAAAAATATTAGAAAAATGAAAAGAAGAATTAAAACAAGTAAAAAAACCAGAAGAAATTAAAAAAATAGAAGAAAACATTAAAGATATACACAAAATAATCGAAGAGAAAATCAATAATACAAAAGTTTTAAATAAATTAAATAAAGAATTAATTGAAGCAAAAAAATCAAAAAATAAGCAACAAAGTGATAAAATAAATCAAGAAATAGAAAAATTAAAAAAAGCAATAGGATTATTATCTATTTCTCCAATAAATTATAATAACGACAAAAAATACTTAGAAACAAAAATTCTTAATTTACAAGGTAATAGTTTAAAAGCTGATGAACAAAAAATTAAAGCTTTAAATAAAGCAGTAATTCAAAAATATAATTGTCAAAAAACTAATTTAAATTATACAGGAGCATATTCAGAAGATGGATTAAATGTTGTAATAAAAGAGAAAGACAAATCAACTAAAGGAAAAGATATTATTCTTTCGAAAAATACTTTAAATAATGTAATTTCAAATTTATCAAATTACGATAATAAACAAGAAAATCAAACAATAAAAATTGATTTAGTAAGAATGATTTTTATTACAAGTGAAGCCATAAGGTTTCAATGTGATGAAAAAACTTTAGAAATTTTTGCAGAAATCAAAAATATTGATAAATATGGAAAAATAATATATGATGCTAAAAATCTAAAAGATATCCAAAAAATATTTAACGAAAATCAAACAATAAATTTAAAAAAAATTATACATGAGAGTAAAAATATATTAAGAGATATTCAAGAAAAAATATTTAACGAAAATCAAACAATAAATTGAAAAGATTATACATCACAATTAAGAGGCGATTGAAAAAAATATTCAGAACAATTAAATAAATTTAGAATAGAAATTTGAGAACAGTTAATAAAAGAGAAAAAGTTTTTTGATTTTTTTTATAAAAATCAGGATGAGATTAATGAAATACTGGAGACAGGCAATGAAATCAATAGAATAATAGAAACAGATTCTATAATTAATGAAATATTAATAAAACTAAAAAATTTATTTGACAGAGAAGAAAATAAAGATTTTAAAGAAATGGAATATTTTTTTTAAAATGATGAAAAAATATTTTAGAAAACAAAAAAAATGTAAATAATTCCATTTATCAAATGGAAAATGTATTAAAAAATAAAACTAAAATTAAAAGTGGAAATAATTTTAATTTACAAAAAATAAAATTTAATTTTTTTAATAAAGGTAATGGTGTTATTTTATCTATTTCTATTAATAAAAATAATTTAGAACTTACTAAATTATTAATTATATTAAATAATAAAAATTCAGAAATGATTAATGATTTTTTAATGGATTGATCACCGTTACAATATGCAATATTCCATGGCAATCTAGATATTGTGAAATTATTGCTTGAAAATGGTGCCAATATTAATCTACAAAATAATAATGGTAATAATGCTTTAATCACAGCAGTAGAAAATGGCCATACAGATATTGTGAAATTATTGCTTAAAAATGGTGCCGATATCAATCATCAAAATAAATTTGGTATAACTCCTTTAATTACAGCAGCAACTTATGGCGAACTAGATATTATGAAATTATTACTTGAAAAAGGTGCCAATATCAATCATCAAAATAAATTTGGTATAACTCCTTTAATTACAGCAGCATCTCATGATAAGCTAGAAATTGTGAAATTATTACTTGAAAATGGTGCTACCATCAATCTTACAGACAAAAACGGTAATACTGCTTTAATTACAGCAGCAACTTATGGAAAATTAGATATTGTGAAATTATTACTTGAAAAAGGTGCTGCCATCAATCTTACAGACGAAAACGGTAATACTGCTTTAATTACAGCAGCAACTTATGATTATGAAAAGATTGTGAAATTATTGCTTGCAAATGGTGCTATAAATAGTCATCTAGTAAAGAATAGTAATACTCCTTTACTTGCGGCAGGAAATACTCAAATAGAAATTTTAAAATTATTACTTGCAAATGGTGCCGATATTAATCTACAAAATAATAATGGTAATAATGCTTTAATCACAGCAGTAGAAAATGGCCATACAGATATTGTGAAATTATTGCTTAAAAATGGTGCCGATATCAATCATCAAAATAAATTTGGTATAACTCCTTTAATTACAGCAGTAGAAAATAGCCATACAGATATTGTGAAATTATTACTTGCAAAAGGTTTTAATATCAATCTTACAGACAAAAACGATAATACTTCTTTAATTATTGCTTTAATTACAGCAGCAACTTATGATTATGAAAAGATTGTGAAATTATTGCTTAAAAATGGTGCCGATATCAATTTGCAATTAAAACATAATGGTAATACTGCTTTGATTGCAGCAGCATCTTTTGGGAACATAGAAATTGTGAAATTATTACTTGCAAATGGTGCTGATATTAATCTACAAAATAATAACGGTAATACTGCTTTATATTATACAATATGTAACGATTATATAGAAGTTAAAGATCTTTTAAAAAATTTTCAGGATTTAAAAAATAAAATAGAATTATTTAAGAAACAACTAAAAAAACCACAAAATAAAGAACAAATAACAAAAATTGAAAAGGATTTACAAGAATCTCAAAAAAAATTAGAAACATTATTACAACCAGCAAATAATGAAATAAGACAAAACCAATCTACTGAATCTAATAGCAACAGTAATACAAATGTTTCTGGATATCAATCACAAGATACCACAAATGAAACACAAAACCAAAATACTAAAACAACAAATCAAAATAATCTGTATGATGTGCCATCGGATAATAGTTGTTTGTTTTGGGCGGTATCAACATCTTACTTATTGCAAGTGAGAAATAATAACGAAGAATTTAGAAGCCGATTTATCCAATTATTCGGTAGCTTGCAGCTGAGTTATTTATCATATGTACAAAATTTATTGCAACAATTTGATGTAGAAAATAATACAAATACGCAAACTTGATATCAAGATCAAATAGCAAATAATTTAGTTATAAATGTCTTTCGTAATCGCGTTGTTGATTATATAAGAGATAATTTAGACAATCCCACACAAATAAATTCAGGGACAAATCAGATCGAAACATTTCGCAGTGCAATTCAGATAAGCGAAAATGAAATTGATACTAATTACTTAGAAAGAATGAGACAATCTTCAGCGTGAGGTGGACAACTAGAAATTTTGGCGATTGGCAATCTGTTAGGTTCTAATATTAATGCAAACAACCGAAACATATTTGCAACAAATAATCCAACCGAAAACATACAAATATTTCATGTTAATAATGGAACTCACTATAATTTTGCTTTGTCAAAACATACAATTGAAGGAAGCGGTATAAATTCAGAAGAAAAAACTACAACTGTTCAAAATCAACAAAAACTAATAGAAGCAGAACAACCTAAAAAAAATGTAGTAATTTCAAATCAATCTGCTGGCAGTAATAATACAAATGTACCTGTAGCAAATAAACCAATAAACAAAAATATTGTAAATTCACAAACAAAAACTACAAAGATAATAAATAAATATAATTATCTTTCAAAAGACGAAAAATTAAAAAGATTAAATGAAATTAATCGTTATTATCAAACATTATCTGAAAATGATAAAAAAACTTTTAAAGAAAAATTAACAAATACTGGATTAGCAGCTTTAAGTGGGGGTACATTAACAGCTTATGGAACAAAAATGACTGTTAGTGGTACCGCCGCTACTAGTGTCACAAATGCAGAAGCAATGGAAATGACTCCGCTCTTATCAACAAGCACAACAGAAAGCTTATCCGCCGCAGAAACAATTACTGTTGCCGAAACAGCAGCAGTTGAAGGCGGAGTTATAGCGGGAGAAACTGGTACTGCTGCCGCTTTAGCTCCGGAAACTCTAGGGCTATCCTTAGTAATTGGAGGATTAGCAATTGCAGGAACATGAATGTATTTTGCTTTTCATCATCATGCAACATCTGATATTGCGTTGCCAACTTCAATTCATCATAATGTTTATGATAACATTGAAAAATGATATAAATTTCTAGCCCATGATAAATTAAAAATTAAAATTAACAAAAACACATGAAATGAAATTAAACAAAATAAAAATTCACAAGCAACCATTACTAAAATTATTAAAAATAAATTTATTATAAATGACCATTCTGGCTGGGGCGGGAGTGTCACAAATGAAGATTTCAATACTCTCGTAAAAGTAATGCTGCTTCATTTTGAACAAATAAATGGTTATTTTGAAATATTAGATAATGAAAATGATGGTTTTGTCATTATAACCAACACTGAAGGCGATTGACTAGGAATAGAATAAAATTTAACATTATTAATTAAAAAATTAAAATATTTCTTATATGTGTTATGCATAAATAGCCCGACTTCAAATTTTAATTTTAATATATTTGTTAATTATCTAATTTAAATTAAGATTAAAAATATTTTTACTAAAGCAGTATTTAAACTTAAATACTGCTTTTTTATTTTGTCAAAATAGAAAAAATGAAAAAGTTGTTTAAGAAGAGTATTGTCATAATTAAAAACCATCTTTCTCTAGGCAGTAATTTTAACATTTTATATATTTTTATTAATTAAATAATGAATTAATTGTTGTCTTTTTTTGTATGAAATTTTTTAATATGAAATTTGTTTGAACCGGGATAACTATATTCTTGTATTGTTATTTTTACATCTTTAATTTTTTTAGCAGTATAAAAATATTCAATATTTGTTTTTTGAAAATCTTTATCAAAAAATTCTCTTTCTTCTGGGGTGCTGTTTTCTTTTTTATAATTATAAATTTCTTTAATTTCTTTAAATACTGGTTCATTGGTAAAGACAGCAAACCCTCTAGTATTTTCTCCATAATTTTTTATTTCTAAAGGTAATTGCTCTTTTACTGAGTCAATATTAATATATACTGGGTCACTGCCTTTTTTATACAATGATTGTAAATAACTGTTATTTATTTCTGAAAATTTTAAGTCATATATTTTATATTGAACTTGTTGTGTTTCGTTTTCTTTTTTAGAACAACCAACTATTGGTAATATTGTTAATGTCGAAAGAGTTATTATATTTAAAATTTTCATTATTTTAATTCCTTTATTACTTTATTTTTTCAATATATATATATATATATATATATATATATTACACGAAAATCCTTAATATCATTAGAAAAATGGCAAAACCGATTAAAAATTGAAAGGTATAGTAAAAAGCTGGTACTGTTTTAAAAACTGGAAAAATCGCGGTTGAAAAGTTAACTGTTGTTTTTGCAATAATTGCTAACGGGCGTAAAATTGTAATGATTCGTGACGCTGTCAGCATTCAGTTTATCATTTTGATACCAGCATTTTGAAGGGCACATCCAATATCATTAAAAGTTGGTATTCATCGTCCAGAATATTTACAATTTGCTGGTGGAATTAAATCGTCTCATTCACTGTTATTTGAACCATCAGGGATAAAGGCTGTTGAATTTAAGACATTAAAGTCATAAATTTTAAAATTGTAGTTAGAGATATTATCTTTGTGATAAAGCGGAAAGGTTAAGGTAAAAATATTAATACCATAACGAATATCAATATCGGTATTGAGGTAATTGATGCTGTTAGCAGTCTTGCTGGTTGGCAAGGTAATTAGTTTATTATCATAGGATTTTAAGACATTAAAATCAATTCGGTAGATACTATTATTGTTTTTAAAGGCATCATAATTCTCTTGATGCGTTTTTTTGTCAAAAGTAAAGAAATAACTTCTTAGTAATAGTTCTGAGTTTCCTATAATATTTACTAAGTATTTTTTGGGATAAAAGGTAATTAATGAACGGTAAAAGAAACCGATTTGAATAAAGTAATTTTTGTTGTAATTATCTACACACTTAAAATCAATTTCGGTGTAAGTTTTTTCGTCCATATCAAAAGTAGCATAAAATAAACTGGAAAAGAAGTTGCCAAGGATTTCATAGATTTCGTCAAAAACATTTTTGTAATCGCTGTTGTTAATACTAGGAATGTTATTTTTAAAATATAGGTAAATATCATTTCGTAAATCTGGGTCATAACGTAGAAAACTAAATCTAACATTAAGGTAATTTAAAGTACCAAAAAGATACTTAATTAGGCAATAATCGTTAGCGTTTGCAGTATCATATTTTCAGATTTCCTTTTCACCGTGTAGCAATTGTAAATACTTATTTCCGGCAATTATAGTTTTGTTAAATGCCTGAATTTTCAAAACATTCTCATTTATTACATTTTTATTACTAGAAGTCTTGTGATAAAAATAGCTCTCGTCTTTAAAACCATGATTTTTAATGGTGAATTCTTTATAGTAACCTTTTTCTAAAGTGTCAATGAAATTAAATATTGGTGTTCAATAGAGATAAGAGTAATTAAATTTATCAAAATCACCACGGTGAATCATTAAATAGTCAAGATTATCAATAACATCACTATAGTTATGGTTGCCGTCAAATTTGGTGGTTGTTTCTGGCAAATCAATGTCCGTACTTGGTTTAGTTTCTAATTTTGCTAAAAATTTTTTAATATGAAATTTGTTTGAACCGGGATAACTATATTCTTGTATTGTTATTTTTACATCTTTAATTTTTTTAGCAGTATAAAAATATTCAATATTTGTTTTTTGAAAATCTTTATCAAAAAATTCTCTTTCTTCTGGGGTGCTGTTTTCTTTTTTATAATTATAAATTTCTTTAATTTCTTTAAATACTGGTTCATTGGTAAAGACAGCAAATCCTCTAGTATTTTCTCCATAATTTTTTATTTCTAAAGGTAATTGCTCTTTTACTGAGTCAATATTAATATATACTGGGTCACTACCTTTTTTATACAATGATTGTAAATAACTGTTATTTATTTCTGAAAATTTTAAGTCATATGTTTTATATTGAGTTTTTCTTTTATTTCTAACTAATTGCACTGCCGTTTTCTCGTTGTTAATGTTTGGTGGAATAGTAAAAATGTTATTGAAACTAATAGTTAGCACGGTAAATATTTTCATAAACATTTTTATCACTCCTTTTTAAAATATTTTATTTTTCATTATTCTTTTAGCTTTAATTTTTTAATAAGTCACTCAATGATACAGTTCATAATTACCGCTATTGTAATGCATATATCTAAATATCCTAGTATCATAAGTGAAATTAATGCTTCAAATTTTTCATATAATAATTTCAAATCATTAATTCCCAATTTTAAAAATGGAATGAAAAAGATAATAATCATAAAAATGTAAGGCAAAATTCTCCATCAATATTTTTTAAAAGAATTAATTAGTTTGTTTGATTTCATTTTTCAAGGCTTTTTTTGCTTTAATTTTTTGAATAGTAAAGCGGATTAATTTTTCAAATTTAATTGCAAAATATATTGCTCCGCCTCATCAAAAAACAAATATTCCGGCGAGCATAATAACACTATTGAACTTACCAAAAAAATCAACCATTTCTTTATTCATAAAATCATTAAATTCGTCACTTGTTCCAGTTATTCATTTAGTATCTATTACTGTTAATGCACAAATTGGATAGGCTACAATAAGTTGGACCATAATTATATAGACTTCAAAATTATTAAGAAAGAAGGAATATAAAAATGGGAAATAAAACCTCATACTCTGAAGAATTTAAAAAACAAATTGTAATGCTATACAAAAATGACAAAAGTGTTATTAATTTAGGGAAAGAATATAATTTACCAAAACCAACTATTTATAATTGAATTAAAAATTATAATAATTCTGGGTCATTTAAAGCAAAAGATAATCGCACTGTCGAAGAAAATGAATTAATTTACTTGCGAAAAGAAAACCAACAATTACGAATGGAAAATGACATTTTAAAGCAAGCAGCACTGATAATCGGGAAAAAATAACAATAATTAATAACAACAAAAATAAATATTCAGTGAGGAAAATATGTAAGATTTTAGGTTTACTAAAATCAACATATTATTATCAAACTAATAAATGCACCAAGTTTGATGTTAATAATTATGAACAAGAAGTTATCAGTGCATTTAATAAAAGTCGCAAGATTTATGGTGCTCGTAAAATTAAAGCTGTTTTAATAAGAAAAAATATCATTTTATCACGACGAAAAATCCGATTCATTATGATCAAAAATAATTTGGTTTCTAAATACACCAAGTTAAAATATTGTAATCATAAAAAAACAGTTAATAATGACGAAATTAATAATGTTTTAAATCGTCAATTTAATGACAAAAAACCAAATGAAGTTGTTGTTAGTGATTTAACATATGTTCAAGTTGGCACTAAATGACATTATATTTGTTTATTAATTGACTTGTTTAATCGCGAAGTAATTGGCTATAGTGCTGGACCAAATAAAACTGCTGAATTAGTTCAACAAGCTTTTCACAAGATAACACGACCATTAAATAAAATAACTTTATTTCATACTGATCGTGGTAATGAGTTTAAAAATAAAATTATTGATGAAATTTTAATAACCTTTAAAATTAAAAGATCATTAAGCTCCAAAGGATGCCCATATGATAATGCTGTTGCTGAAGCAACTTACAAAACCTTTAAAACCGAATTTATTAACGGTAAAAAATTTGCAAACTTAACACAACTAAAATGCGAACTATTTGATTTTGTTAATTGATATAACAATATTCGAATTCATGGCAGTTTAAATTATTTAACTCCCGTTGAATTTAGAAAATACCAGTCTACATAAAAAGTGTCCTAAAAAGGGTTGCCAATCCAAATTAATAAACTTATAAAGATGAAAATGATACTTAATACTATTTTTAACCACCGCTTTTTAAAAGAATTTTTAATTCTTAATTTTAATGGCATTTTTTCTTTTGAATTATCTTTTTTAAATAATTTTCCTAAAAGTTTCTTCATTTTAATTTTCCTTTCATATTTTTATCGTCCTTTAATCACAATAAATAAAGCAATAAGTACACAAGTAACACCAAGAATGGTAAAAATTGGGTGTTGCGAAAATGTCCGAGCCATTGGTTTAAATAGTTCTAAAATTGTTAAATTGCTAGTAATAAACTTTTGGAAATTGGCAAGTCCCTCGCTAATATAGTTCGTTAAAGTTTCAAAATGACTACCAGCCAACAATCCAAGAACAGTTATTAAGATAAAAATAATAATTAGTTTAAACATTTTTAGTTACCTTGTTTTGTTTTTATTGGTTTTATTTGTTTTTTAGCTTTTCCTCATGCACTTAAACGCCCCTTATTTTTAACAGCATATTGGCGTTGTTTTTCTAAATTAATTTGTTGACTGCCAAATCCAAGAATGATTGCCATAAGAAACTCTACAGCCAGTGTTAAGAATAAAGGAAATATCAGTTGAATATTCGTTCCCGGCACTTCTAAACTTCAAATTAAGTCAAAAACTTTATAAAGCATTTGAGCGAGAAAGTCGGCCATTTTTGCGAGATTTTCCATTTTTTATTATTCCTTTTCTTTCATTTTTCTTAAAAATTTGCTGAATTTATCCATTTTTAAGTATTCTAAGTCTTCTAAATCAATTGCTGTGTCATTATAGTATTTATCTTCATAGTCAGGATTTACTTTTGAATTTAAGTAATCTCTTAAAAACGCTAGGTAAAAAGAATTGTAAGTGTTTAATATTGGTAGAGGAATTTTTAGTTTAAAAAAATAAATATCAAGTTCAGGAATATCACGGTATTTAATGCGACGACCCTTTTTACTATTTTTAGCATCAATTAAAGTGTTTCGTCAGCGTTCATATTCTTCAATACTAGTAAAGGTGCCATAGATGACTTTTAAGTAGGGGCGAAAAATATTAACGGGTTTTTTACGAATGCCCACAATCACATTATTGGCAATATCACGAACTTTAACTCAAATATGTTTATCTCTTTGACCGCTAGCTAGCACAATATGACCGAAATGGCGTGCCAGAGCGAAATATTCTTGAATACCGGTTTCTTCGTTTTTGGTATTATTTTTTTCTCAATCAGTTCCTTCTAAAAATAAGTTGGTTTCATCTCATAAAAGTAAGGTTTTGTCTGGCAATACCGGATAATCAAAATCTAATAATCCCATATGTCCTAAACTTAATTTTTGGGTTTCTAGTAATGGAAATGTTGATGCGATATGATATTTCTTCTTTTTTAATAATTTTGATGCGTATACTAGAAAGGCGGTTTTTCCAGTTCCTAATGAACCAATAACAATATTTAATGGTGAATTTTTTAAGAAATTAATAACTTTGTTAATTTGTGTTAAATTACTGATTTTAAAAATAAAAATTAAAATACAACCTGCTAAAAATAAATAACTTACAATGTTTTTAAAATAACCGTTGTAAATATATCAAATTGCTCCTCAATGTCATAAAATTAAAAATGAGGTGCGATTCAATTCAATAAAATGGTTATTTTTTTCTATTATTCATTTGCAAAATTTCATCTTGCACCTCACTTTATTTTTTTGTTAGCGTACAGCTCCAAGTAATTTTTCAAACATTTTAAAGCAAATAAAGAATATTGCCAAAATAAATGGAAAAATGAATATTCAGTAGTCAACAAAGAAATTACCGACTTGTGGCATATTAACAGCAATAATTTCCCACATTTTAGTAAACGCTGTTATAATCGCATTTCATAATTTAGTCATCGCGTCACTAGCTGTTATCTTTGTTACTGCTGGTGCTTCTGTTAAGAAAGTTCCAATCATATAATCACCCCCTTTCTTTTTAAAACATTCATCATTTATATTCAAAGTTTTTCTTAAATTTATTAAAACCACGATTAACCTTAACACGACTGTATTTTTTACTAATTAATTTTGAATTTCTTTGTGAATGCATTACAATGTAACTTCTTGACATTACTTTTGTTTCTATCTAAATACTGATATGGTTTTTCAAAGTAGCATTAGAATAAACCACACCATAATCGCTGTTAAGAATCAAAAAGCAATGTTTGCCATTAAAAGTCAAAGTGTTTCTTGGGTTAAATCAATTTCTTTACCACCACTAATATGGGCCGGAATATTTGTAATTTGGATAAACAAATCTCAGAAAGTTTGTTTAATTTGTTCTCAATTAAATTCTTTTAAATTTACTGTCATTTTTTATCTCCCAAAAATCATTTTTATTGGTAAATACATAATTGAAATTAATGCGAAAAGAAAAGTAATGATAATAATTAATCCGGCAATAAATGCAACTTGTGCAGGCATTTTTTCTATCGGAACAAACAGTTCTAAAAATTCCATAATAATTTTTCAAAACATTATTTTTTATTCTCATTATTTTCTTTTGAATTAGGAGCTTTAACTCATTCTTCAAAGCGAGCAATAAATACTTTTTCGTCTTTTGTGAAATTACCAGTATTATTTTTAATGGCATTTTTAAATTTAATTCGCATTTTTATTTTGGCATAAATTTTATAAGCAAAATACGCCAATAGCATTATGCAAGTGATAATAAATATTAATCAAATCACAATATTCATTTTTAAACTCCTTTAAAATAGTTATAATTTATATCTTTTTTATTGTTTTCTTTTTCGGCAATGAAGAAGCCTAATAATTCTTGGCCTTTAATTAACTTGATTTCTTGCTCTTGTTGATTAATTGAAATTACTTGATATTTACTATCTTTTATTATTCCAATGCAAATTGAATTTTCGTATTTTCCTTTATAAACAAATCGCTTTGGAAACCAAATACCGATTTGTTCATTAAATCACGGAATTTTTGGTGCTTTAATAAGCATTGCGTTTTGTGTTTCTTTTAAAAGATATTTTTTAGTATTTAAGAAAATGTTTTCAATGTTTTTCATAGTAAATTACCTTTCTTATTTGTTATAAACTAAGTTATATTAACTAAGTTAGTTAACTTAGTTTTTTAAACACTTATATATCGCAGATTTAAGTGTTTAACAAGCTTTGTTATTTAATTTTGTTTTTTAATTAGATAAAGATTTTAATAATTTTAAACTTAGCATACCCCTATATAGAAATTTCTACACTTTAACATCCGCATCCTACCCTTGGAACTAATTTAATAGCGTGTATATTTTTAGGAAATCCACCCATTCATTTTTTTATTGCAAAACGAAACAAATTGCTATAGCTAATAGGATGTTATCTATTAACTGGTAAACTTCTTTTGGTTATGGCGACCACCCACAATTTATCGTGCTTTAATACATACCAACATTATTAATTCACTTGTATTTAATTTTCAAAGAACAAACTTTTAACACCTTATAAAATAAAAAGACAATCATTACTGACTGTCTTAATACTTATTCAAATCTTTTCCTACCTAACAAAACTTTATGCGTCCTTTAAAAAAGGAGAAATTAATTTATTAATTCTTGTAATTTTTGAAATGGTGATTTATTTTGTAATGCTGAATGACAGCGTTGGAAGTTGTAATAGTAATAATATTGATTTAAGAAATGTTGTAGTTCGTTTTGATTTATTTTTTTATCCTTAGCATAAAATAATTTGGTATAATGTTGATGAAACCGTTCGATTTTACCGTTACTCTGTGGCGAACGAATTGGAGTGGTTTCATGGGTAACACCGTTCCTTGAAAGAAAGGCTGTAAAAGGCCTTTCTTTTACTTTGTATGCTTTTTTATTACTTCAATTAGTGGTGATAAATTCCGGAGCATTATCAGTGCGAAGGCGTTTAATGGTTATGCCAAGTTCGCTAAAATCTTTCATTGCTCTTTGCACGGCGTTAATCGCGTTATTGGTTCCTAAACTATCATAAACATAACCAAATACTATGCGTGTCATTTCATCAATGAAATCATAAATATAATACTTTTTATCAACCGGAAAATTTGATGTGGTAATGATTTTGGCATCCATTTGTAAAAGACCAATCTCAGAGACTTCATAACGCTTAAAATGACGTTTTGTTTGTTTGATTTGTTGTTTTAATTCTTTTCATCGAGAGTCAGATTTAATTCAGCGATAAAAGGTTTTAATATTTTTCGGAATTTCTGCAGTTTTAATATCGTGAAAACCCATTTTTAAATTGTTAAATAAAGACCACATTCCACCAGCTTGAATATTTCTATAATCAAAATATAAATCACATATTTTTTCACGAGAATTTAAATCATATTGATAACTAATTTTTTTAGGTTTTGTATATTTGAAAATTAAACTATTAAAATCATCATTTTGATAAGCATCAAGAATTTTATTAGCTCATTGATAAAATGTATTTCGTATACCGTGAAAATGCTTTTTTACTAATTTATTTAAAGTTATTGGTTCTAAATAAAATTGATTACATAAATTTAAATAACTAGTAACTCGTTTTTTAGTTTTGTGATAATGTTTGTGGTTATAAATTGTTGTTAATCAACTTTGTACTTTTGCTTTTAAATCTGCTAAATCAGCTTGGGAAATAATATATTTCATTTTTAAACTCCTTAAATTAAGAAAATCGTATTAAAAAATACGATTTTCAAGAATATTTATTAAATTACTAAATTTTTATTAGGCATTTCCGCTGAGAATGAAGTTATACTATAAGATAATCCTATTGATTTAGTAAATGTTATCTTAACATTAATTATCTCAGAAATCTCATAACCAAAATCTGAATCTAAATAACTAAAATCATCGTAAGTTTTTTTAACACCATTATTTTTATAAAAATTAATTCAATCTTTATTTTTATTACCCAGAGATAAACTAAAAATGCGAGTTTTTTTAATTTCAAGTGGTAAATCTATGTTATCTTGAAATTTAATTTTAGCTCCACCGCCAATTTTGCTAGGAATTAAAAAACTATTATAAATATTAGAAAACTCTAAATCATATTTTTTTAAATCGCTGTTATTTTTACTACATCCAGAAATAAACATTACACATACTAAATTTAAAGCTGATAAAAATTTTCACATAACAAAAATCCTCCTTTCAAAGGAATTATATTTTATATAAAAATATTGGAAATATTTAAGAGAACTTTTTAATTATTATTAATAAAATTGCTAGGGGAACTAAAAACTCAAAAAGATATTTAAACGCCGGAACAACTTCAAACACCGGAAAGGCAGTTTTGGTAAAATTAATCGTTGTCTTGGCAATATCGGCAAGGGGTCGAATTAAAAGATTAATCCCAGAAAGACCAAGTAATCAGTTCAACATACTAACAGAAGCGTGCTGAATGCCACAAGATATTGCACTAAATAAGCCCCAATAAGAACAATTAGGCGTGGGAATTAAATCATCCATACTATACCCACTTATTCCACCGCGGATAAAAGCTGTTGAATTCAAAATATTAAAATCGTATAAAGAATAATGATATTCAGTGCTTTCGTTTTGCTTTTTATATAGTGGAAAAGTTAGCGTAAAAATATTAATTCCATACATCACATCAACTTTGGCATTGTGAAAATGCAGTTTATTACTAGTAACATTTCATAATTGGTTATCATATGCTTTTAAAACATTAAAATCTATTTGATAAGAATTTTTACCGGTGTTAAAACCATTGGCAATTTGTTTATCTTTAACAAAAAAATAGGAACGAAAAATCATATTCTTACTATTTTCTATTGTTGAATCAAAATTAATTAAATATTGTTTGGGATAAAAGGTAATTAAGGAACGATAGAAAAAACCCATTTGTAAAACATTTTTAGGAATTTGTTGCATTCCTTTGTAATCTAATTCTACATAAGTAAAGGCATCCATATCAAAACTCGCATAAAAGAATTGTACAAAAAACTCACCTAAAACTTTATAAAGTTTATTAAATAACCCATTAATAAAATCAATGGTTAAATCTTTTTGATAATGAAGCATAAAATCTTTAAAATCAGTCTTTAATTTGTCATCATAGCGTAAAAAATGGAAAGTATTACCATAATAATTAATTTGTCCAAAAAAGGTATTGATAAAATCTATTCCAAAACTTGTTCGCGAGCCAGATTTTCAAAGCGATTTACCATTTTCTAAAAACTCATTATTGCCCACAATGCTACCATGCTCAGTTTTTATAGTAATAACATCACCAAAACTAGAAAAGGAAAGTTCTCTAAAAATAACTTTTTCCATCATATCAGGTTTAGGATATAAATTTTTGCGACTTAAATTAAATTTACTATTTTGTTGAAAACCATTTAATTTAATTGAAATTTCACTCATATATTTAAAATTATCGTCAAAGAAATTAAAAATTGGAACTCAATATAAATAGCTATAATTAAATTTATCAAAATCTCGGCGTTGTATCATTAAATAATCTAGCTTATCTTGAAACTGATTATACTGATATTCGCCATCGCTTTTAGTTATCTCAGTAGGTAATGGTTGCTCTGCTTCTTTTTCGGGTAAAGAAGGCATTTCCGCTGAGAATGAAGTTATACTATAAGATAATCCTATTGATTTAGTAAATGTTATCTTAACATTAATTATCTCAGAAATCTCATAACCAAAATCTGAATCTAAATAACTAAAATCATCGTAAGTTTTTTTAACACCATTATTTTTATAAAAATTAATTCAATCTTTATTTTTATTACCCAGAGATAAACTAAAAATGCGAGTTTTTTTAATTTCAAGCGGTAAATCTATGTTATCTTGAAATTTAATTTTAGCCCCACCGCCAATTTTGCTAGGAATTAAAAAACTATTATAAATATTAAAAAATTCTAATTTACAACTATTACCACATTGACTAGGGTTTGTGGCTCGTTTTTCTCGCTTTATAAAAGATTGTTCCATACTAGGTTTTAGTGATTGTTTTGTATCAAAGAAGGCACCTAGAGGGACTAAACCAATAAAAGCTATAACTAACAACGACATAAATTTATACATATTTATTTGTCCTTTCTTTTGCGTTTAACTTCTTAAAATAAAGTATATTGTTGATAAAATGCCAATTGTTCCAAGAATAATAAAAATTGGATGTTGAGAAAATAACCTAATCATTGGTTTAAATAATTGTAAAAATTCACTGTTAGCCACAATAACTTTATTAAAATATTCCAATCCTTCATTTACAAAACGCCATAAACCAAGAAATTCATCAAAAGCAAAAATAGAAAAAACGGTAATTAAAAGAAAAATTATAACTAGTTTAAACATTATTTTTTACCTCACTCTTTAACAGATTTGTTAGCTCTTGTCTTTTTATAACTTTCTTTGGCTTGCATTCCAATACCTAAAATAGCAACAAAAACAAAGTTAACAATTAAAGAGATTAAAGGAATAATGATAATCCGAATTCCGGTACCAGGAATAGTCATACTTCAAATTAAATCAAAAACTTTATAAATAATATCAGCAAAAAATGATGCCATTTTTTCTAGATTTGCCATAATTAAGTATCCTTTCTTAGATTAAAATATATGATAGTTAATTCCTATCTTTCAAATTACTTTTTAGTAATTCCATAATACGACTAAATTTTTCCATTTTAAGGTATTTTAATATTTCTAAATCAACTTCGGTAGTTTCATAAAACTTATCTTCATAAGTGTCAACAACAATGCGATTAGCAACGGGGCGTAAAAAAGATAAATACTTATTGTCGTAACACTCTAAAACAGACATTGGAATTTTTAATTTAAAAAAGTAGATATCTAATTCCGGAATATTACGATATTTAGTTTTGCGACCTTTTTTATTATTTTTAGCATCAATTAGACTTGTGCGTCAGCGTTCATATTCTTCTACAGATTTAAAAGTACCATAAACAACTTTTAAATAAGGGCGAAAAATATTAACTGATTTCTTAGTAATACCAACAATAACCGAATTAGCAATATCTCTGACTTTAACCCAAATATGTTCAGGTCGTTGGCCACTCGCTAGAACAATATGACCAAAATGCCTAACTAGAGCAAAATATTCTTGCAAACCTTGAGTTGATTTATCATTTTCTTTATAATCCGTTCCTTCTAAAAATAAGTTCGTTTCATCTCACAACAATAAATGTTTTTCTTCTAATATTGGATATTCATTATCCAATAACGACATATGCCCCAAAGATAACATTTGTTGGTCTAAAATTGGAAATGTTGAAGCCGTCTTTCATTTTTTCTTACCTAAAAGTTTTGAAGCAAAAACTAATAAAGCGGTTTTACCAGTTCCCAATGAACCAATCACAATATTTAATGGTGATTTGAATAAAAAATTAATAAAAGATTTACGATTAACTCATTGCATAAGTTTAGTAATTAAAATTAAACAATTTAAGATAATACCGATGATATGAAAAAATGAAACTCAATATTGTGGATTAATAGCAACAAGAAAAGCATAATAATATCAAGAAATAATAAAGAAAGTGCGATTTAAGCTAACAAAGTCATTAATTTTTTCACAGATATTTTTTAGAAATTTAAGCATTATCGCACCCCTTTATTTTTTTAATTATTATTAACGAACTCTTAATAGTAGTTTTTCAAACATTCCAAAAGCAAATAAGAATAATCCAACAATTGCTGGGAATAAAAAAATTCAATAAGTAGCAAAGAAATCTACTACTAATGGCATTTGTCCGCTGATAATATCGCTTCAAATTTTTCCAAAAAGCCCTACCATACTATCTCACAAATTACTAATGGCTTGTTTTCCGGTAATTGCTACTGGTGCGGTTACATCGGCTAAGAAAGTTCCAATCATATAATCACCCCCTTTCTTTTTAAAATATTTATCCTATATTTATTAACAAAAATAAGATTTAACTTTATAAAATAAAATCAACATAAATAAGATAATAACTGTTGTTAGTAATCAAAAAGCGATGTTGGTTGTTAAAAGTCAAAGTGGTTCTTCAGTTAAATTAATTTCTTTACCACCAGTAATATGAGCGGGAATAGTTGTAATTTGGATAAACAAATCTCAGAAAGTTTGTTTAATTTGTTCTCAATTTAAATCTTTTCAAACAACTAGAAACATTGAAATAAACACTTAATCGGAAGAAAGAGAATACCAATGAAACTGGCAAATAACACAATGATTACAAGAATTGAGAACAAAAATACTACTTGGGGCGGTAAATCGGCAGTGGGATAAAGCAAATCAATTAACTTAATAATTACATCTTTTAACATTTATTTTATCCTTTCGTTTGAGTTTCTTGATTTTGTTTGTCGTTTTTTTCAGTTAAATAAGATAATTTAACAATGAAGCGTTTTTCTTTTTTACTAAAATCCCCTTTAATTTCTTTTGCTTGTTTACCATACTTTTTAACATCGTTCATTCAACGCCACAAACCCCAAGCGACAGCAAAAGCAAGTAATAAGGTTAATAAGATAAAACATATTAGACTAAATATTGCCATTATTTTTCAATTTCCTTTCTATTTAAAGTTTGGTTTTTTGTTCTTTTAATTTTGATTTTTTTAATACAAAGCAAATTAAACATTTTACTATTTCTGCTAAGGTTATTCATACTAATGAGTAACCTATAATCATTAACTTACCAATTGCTCCAAAATTTTTGATTAATTGCTCTAATTCTTTAATATCTGTATGTAACAATAAAACTATACTTAAAGATATGAATATAATGTAATTAATTATTATTCATCAATATTTTTTTAAAGAATTAATGAGTTTGTTTAGTTTCATTTTTCAAAGCTCTTTTTTCCTTAATTTTCTTAACAATAAGTCAAACTAATTTTTCAACTTGAAAAGCAATAAATATCGCACTACCAAATCAATAAACAAACAATCCGAACAACATAATGGCGGTATTTAAGTCAAAAAACTTATACATATCTTTTTCAATAAAATCAATAAATTCTCTATTTGTTCCCAGTATCCAATTAGTATCTAATAAAGTTAAAGTTCAAAGTGGATTGGCAACCCTTTTTAGGACACTTTTTATGTAGACTGGTATTTTCTAAATTCAACGGGAGTTAAATAATTTAAACTGCCATGAATTCGAATATTGTTATATCAATTAACAAAATCAAATAGTTCGCATTTTAGTTGTGTTAAGTTTGCAAATTTTTTACCGTTAATAAATTCGGTTTTAAAGGTTTTGTAAGTTGCTTCAGCAACAGCATTATCATATGGGCATCCTTTGGAGCTTAATGATCTTTTAATTTTAAAGGTTATTAAAATTTCATCAATAATTTTATTTTTAAACTCATTACCACGATCAGTATGAAATAAAGTTATTTTATTTAATGGTCGTGTTATCTTGTGAAAAGCTTGTTGAACTAATTCAGCAGTTTTATTTGGTCCAGCACTATAGCCAATTACTTCGCGATTAAACAAGTCAATTAATAAACAAATATAATGTCATTTAGTGCCAACTTGAACATATGTTAAATCACTAACAACAACTTCATTTGGTTTTTTGTCATTAAATTGACGATTTAAAACATTATTAATTTCGTCATTATTAACTGTTTTTTTATGATTACAATATTTTAACTTGGTGTATTTAGAAACCAAATTATTTTTGATCATAATGAATCGGATTTTTCGTCGTGATAAAATGATATTTTTTCTTATTAAAACAGCTTTAATTTTACGAGCACCATAAATCTTGCGACTTTTATTAAATGCACTGATAACTTCTTGTTCATAATTATTAACATCAAACTTGGTGCATTTATTAGTTTGATAATAATATGTTGATTTTAGTAAACCTAAAATCTTACATATTTTCCTCACTGAATATTTATTTTTGTTGTTATTAATTATTGTTATTTTTTCCCGATTATCAGTGCTGCTTGCTTTAAAATGTCATTTTCCATTCGTAATTGTTGGTTTTCTTTTCGCAAGTAAATTAATTCATTTTCTTCGACAGTGCGATTATCTTTTGCTTTAAATGACCCAGAATTATTATAATTTTTAATTCAATTATAAATAGTTGGTTTTGGTAAATTATATTCTTTCCCTAAATTAATAACACTTTTGTCATTTTTGTATAGCATTACAATTTGTTTTTTAAATTCTTCAGAGTATGAGGTTTTATTTCCCATTTTTATATTCCTTCTTTCTTAATAATTTTGAAGTCTATATAATTATGGTCCAACTTATTGTAGCCTATCCAAAGTATTAAGTTTATAAAGATAAAAACAATGCTAAGTAATATTTTTAACCAATGATTTTTAAATCAATTTTTAATTCTTATTTTAAATTGCAATTTTTCTTTCATTTTTTAACTCCTAATGTTTAATTTTTCTTAGTTGATTTCTAAATCTTAAACTTTCTAAGGAAGCGTAATTTGCACTCTCAAAATCTACATAATCAATATTTTTAAATTCATAGATTGCTCCACACATTTTAGTTTTAAATTTATTAACTGTTGATTTTAAGTATTTTACAAATTCAGAATTTACAGTTCTTTTAACAATATTATTCAAAGTATCGGTAAATACTTGTTTTCTAGTAATGGGGTTTTGACAGTTGTAAGAAAATTGATAAGCCTTGATATTTAAATCATACTGATTTAATGATTTTTCATTCAGGACATTTTTAGTTATATATTTGGAGCAATATTTTACAACCATTTCATTAGTATTTTCACGAACTCTAATATTTTTATTAATTCCATAAGGTCAAAATTGTAAAATAATTTTATGTGGTATTTTTTCGGTGATTAAAATATGAAAATGAATAACGCCTCGCTTCTGATATTCATAGGTATACAAATACTTAATATTTTTATTTTTAACTTTAAATCAATATTTTAATTTTTTAAAAAATTTATTTAAATCACGCTTACATTTTCTAATATCAAATTCATTAACATCAGCATAAGTAAGAGTTAAGAATGTAAGTTTTTTACAGTCTCAAAAATTATGATATGCCTTCCGAATAACATTAGATTTTGCACGAATATTGCTATTAAGCAGTTTTGTATCACAATTACCTTTATTTTTTAAACCACTAGCATTGTGGTTATTTGCTTTAATGCGTTCTAAAGGCATAACAATATTACGAATGTATTGACCGTAATAAATAGTTTTCATATAAAAATCAGTCGGATTTTGAGGTTTTAAATTCATATTTTATGCTCCCGTTTTAGATTTTCGCCAGTTGTGTTATTTAATCAAGTAATAGTCGGCTTCGCCGACTAACCCGCTAGCGGGCGGGGCATACGCCTTCCGCACCGCTTCGCAGACCGAAGTGATTATCAATTAACTGGACAAGTTTTTTTGATTTTTTGATAATTCAATTTTTTGCAAGTTAACGATTTTGGGGTTTTTATCAAAAGTTAATTCGCAACTAAAAAATGATTTAACATTTTCCTTTAACAGTTTATAAATTTCTTGTTGCTCTAGATTGTTATCATCAATTCATAAGGCTTTTTGTTCGCCGGTAGGCTCAAATAAGTCATTTTCATAACGCAAAAATTCCGCAGAATATCCTGACATCGTAGAACCATCTTTATTTTTAAATATTTTTCTTTTTATACTAACTAATTTAATTTTAAACATTATTTATTTTTTCCTTCCAAATTTAAAATATTTTTAATACAATTAACAAATTTTTAGTTATCCACATTGTTTTCCATATTTATTTCCTTTATAAATATTGAACTTTTAATAGTTTTCCACAAAATTTAAAAACCCTTTTCATCGCAAGAATTACAGATTCCAACTGTATTTTTATTACCAATGACATAGCTTTCGCTGTCGCATTCAATACAAAATATTACTGCCAAAAGAATATACCCCCAAATAATTTATAAAAACCAAATGTGCAAAACATCTGTGGTTTCTACATAAATTAGAAAAAATGATATTGACTTTGTAAAATTTGAAAAATAATATTAAAACCATAAAATATTATAATTACTCCAGAAGTTATTACTGTAAAAATTTTACTACTACTTCAACGCGAAATTGTTTTAACAGTAAAAATAATAATTGTTAACAATAGCAAAATCGCAATAACAAATAATGGCATTAAATTCATCATATTACCATTTGCTAAATATTCTAAACTTCCAACAGGATGATTAATAATATCAGCAACAAAGTAAATAATTGAATTAAAAAGATGGCTACCAACAATTCCAGCAATGGCAACATTACCATAACCAATCCTTGCTAAAGAAAATAGTGATACTACTTCTGGTAAGGCCGTTGTCATTCCTAAAAAAATTGCTCCTGCCGATTCTTTTTTAATCCCATAAACATTATCAAAGTTATCAATAACCGCAACTAATATTATTGAAGAAAGAACTAAACCAATAGCCGAAATAACGAAAAAAATTATAATCATCTTTAATGATAATTTTTTTAAACCAACATCTTTATTAGTTTTAGGTTCTTTTTCCTCATCATGAAATCCTTTAAACATCATTATTAAAAATCCCCCATAAACTAATAATAAAACTAAAAATGGTCAAGAAACATTGATATAAGGAATCGTTAACCGCATAAAATCAAATGCTTTAATTGGCATTAAAGCTAATACTAAAATTATATTAATTCCGATCATTAAATAAATAATAAAGCGATTAGAGTTATTTATTTTTTTAAAAAATAAATAACGAATAAAAATAATATCAGCAACAGCTAACATCGCTCCTGAAAATAAATTTGCCCCCATAACATCACCCATACTAACTTCAGGACTCCCCAAAGCACCGGCTGTTATCGCTGATACAAGTTCTGGCAATGAAGTTATAATTGATAATAATAATGCTCCCGCAACCGCCGTTGACATTTTTGTTCGCATTTTTAATGCTGACAAATATTTAATCATCCGTCTAGAAGCAAAAAAATTAATACTCGCAAAAATAACAAAAAATACCCATAAATATTCCGGTTTTGTTCAACCAAATAATCACTGTGAAATAATTCCACCCCCTATTTAAAAATATCATAGTATTTAAATTTGATAGTCAAAATCAAATAATTCCGATAACGATACTTGCAAACCCTTAGCAAGTTTAGCAATACTTTGTAAAGAAATGTTTCTTTGGATTGGCAACCCTTTTTAGGACACTTTTTATGTAGACTGGTATTTTCTAAATTCAACGGGAGTTAAATAATTTAAACTGCCATGAATTCGAATATTGTTATATCAATTAACAAAATCAAATAGTTCGCATTTTAGTTGTGTTAAGTTTGCAAATTTTTTACCGTTAATAAATTCGATTTTAAAGGTTTTGTAAGTTGCTTCAGCAACAGCATTATCATATGGGCATCCTTTGGAGCTTAATGATCTTTTAATTGCCAAATTGTAAAGTTAAGTGCAACTAAATTATTTTTCTAACCAAATATTCGATTGGCGAAAGATAATTTAGTATTTTTCTTGGTCTTTGGTTTAAAGACAATATAAATTTATGAACTGCATTTTTAGTAGTGTTTGAAAAATTAAATTTTTTAGGAAATTTTTCTCTAATTAAACCATTAGTATTTTCATTAGTACCTCTTTGTCAAGGTGAATATGCATCAGCAAAATAAATTTTCACATTTAAATTTTTTTCAAGTTGTTGTCAATTAGCAAATTCTTTACCCCTATCAAATGTTATAGTCTTAACAAGATTATTTGGAAGAATTGATAAATAATGACTAATATTTTTGTTAATAACTTTAGTAGTTCTATTTTCAACTAATATTGCTAAAGTAAATCTTGATGTTCTTTCAACTAAAGTTATTAAACATGATTTACTTTTACCTCGTGATGATACTACAGTATCACCTTCTCAACGGCCAAGAGTTATGCGATTATTAACATTTCGTTCTTTAATGGATTTACCATTAAATTTACCCCGATTTTCTTGAGATTTTCGTTTCTTACCTTTTCTTCTTAAATTTTTACTAGTAACCTTTTCAAGTAATCCAGAATAAATTCAATTGTAAATTGTTTTAAAACTAATAATTCATTCTTGATGAAAATTTTTAATTCTGCCATAAATTTGTTCAGGCGATCAACCTAATAATAATTTTTGTTGTACATATTTTACTAATTCTCTATTTTTAAATTTATGAAAATAAACATGTAATTGTTTTCTATTTTCTGCTTTATTTTGTGCAATTAATGAAAAATAATGATTATTATCTTTATTTCTATTAACTTCTCGATTAATAGTACTAATACTTCGATTAAGATTTTTAGCTATTTCACTAATTTTTACTTTAAATTTCAATTGATTCTCAATATAAATTCTTTCATCTATGCCAAGATGTTTGTATCCCATATAAAAACTCCTTAAATTTACTTTTTCTAAAATAAACTTAGCATCATGAAATTTTTATATGAAATCTTTTGCAATTTTATTTACTTGCACTTACAAGTATAATTCAGCAATTTTAAAGGTTATTAAAATTTCATCAATAATTTTATTTTTAAACTCATTACCACGATCAGTATGAAATAAAGTTATTTTATTTAATGGTCGTGTTATCTTGTGAAAAGCTTGTTGAACTAATTCAGCAGTTTTATTTGGCCCAGCACTATAGCCAATTACTTCGCGATTAAACAAGTCAATTAATAAACAAATATAATGTCATTTAGTGCCAACTTGAACATATGTTAAATCACTAACAACAACTTCATTTGGTTTTTTGTCATTAAATTGACGATTTAAAACATTATTAATTTCGTCATTATTAACTGTTTTTTTATGATTACAATATTTTAACTTGGTGCATTTATTAGTTTGATAATAATATGTTGATTTTAGTAAACCTAAAATCTTACATATTTTCCTCACTGAATATTTATTTTTGTTGTTATTAATTATTGTTATTTTTTCCCGATTATCAGTGCTGCTTGCTTTAAAATGTCATTTTCCATCCGTAATTGTTGGTTTTCTTTTCGCAAGTAAATTAATTCATTTTCTTCGACAGTGCGATTATCTTTTGCTTTAAATGACCCAGAATTATTATAATTTTTAATTCAACTATAAATAGTTGGTTTTGGTAAATTATATTCTTTCCCTAAATTAATAACACTTTTGTCATTTTTGTATAGCATTACAATTTGTTTTTTAAATTCTTCAGAGTATGAGGTTTTATTTCCCATTTTTATATTCCTTCTTTCTTAATAATTTTGAAGTCTATATAATTATGGTCCAACTTATTGTAGCCTATCCACTTTCACCGCGTTCAATATCAGAAACATAATTTTTATTTAAATCACATTCATATGCTAATTCTTCTTGTGACAAATGCAAATTTATTCGTAATCGTCTAATTTGTTGACCAAACTTAATTTTAACATTCATAACATCCTTAATCATTTTTAAACATCCCTTTATTTTATTGTTTTACTAAATTATTAGCTCAATTAACTTTTCGCACAGTAATAATTAATATTGAAAATTGAATAATTTCAGCTAAAGAAACAATTAAAAATACAATTATTGTCACCATTACTCAATTCTCAGAAAACACTTCATAATCATTGGATTTAAAAATTGTAAATGCAAATCAAGTTAACCCCACAATAAAAACCCAAGTGCAAAGAATATCAATTAAACTTGATAACAAATTTTTACCACCGATCCTTAAAATATTAAAGAAAATAATTGATGTTGATAAGAAAAAGAACGCTATCCCTTGAAAAGCTAAGTACCACTTAGCAACATAAATAACTGCTGGACTTCCCGTAAAGAAATTAAGAATAAATGGCGAACTAAATATGATTAATAAAGCAATTGTCGCATTTAAAATTAAACCAAAACCTAAAATTTTATAAGCCAAATTGTAAAATTAAGTGCAACTAAATTATTTTTCTAACCAAATATTCGATTGGCGAAAGATAATTTAGTATTTTTCTTGGTCTTTGGTTTAAAGACAATATAAATTTATGAACTGCATTTTTAGTAGTGTTTGAAAAATTAAATTTTTTAGGAAATTTTTCTCTAATTAAACCATTAGTATTTTCATTAGTACCTCTTTGTCAAGGTGAATATGCATCAGCAAAATAAATTTTCACATTTAAATTTTTTTCAAGTTGTTGTCAATTAGCAAATTCTTTACCCCTATCAAATGTTATAGTCTTAACAAGATTATTTGGAAGAATTGATAAATAATGACTAATATTTTTGTTAATAACTTTAGTAGTTCTATTTTCAACTAATATTGCTAAAGTAAATCTTGATGTTCTTTCAACTAAAGTTATTAAACATGATTTACTTTTACCTCGTGATGATACTACAGTATCACCTTCTCAATGGCCAAGAGTTATGCGATTATTAACATTTCGTTCTTTAATGGATTTACCATTAAATTTACCCCGATTTTCTTGAGATTTTCGTTTCTTACCTTTTCTTCTTAAATTTTTACTAGTAACCTTTTCAAGTAATCCAGAATAAATTCAATTGTAAATTGTTTTAAAACTAATAATTCATTCTTGATGAAAATTTTTAATTATGCCATAAATTTGTTCAGGCGATCAACCTAATAATAATTTTTGTTGTACATATTTTACTAATTCTCTATTTTTAAATTTATGAAAATAAACATGTAATTGTTTTCTATTTTCTGCTTTATTTTGTGCAATTAATGAAAAATAATGATTATTATCTTTATTTCTATTAACTTCTCGATTAATAGTACTAATACTTCGATTAAGATTTTTAGCTATTTCACTAATTTTTACTTTAAATTTCAATTGATTCTCAATATAAATTCTTTCATCTATGCCAAGATGTTTGTATCCCATATAAAAACTCCTTAAATTTACTTTTTCTAAAATAAACTTAGCATCATGAAATTTTTATATGAAATCTTTTGCAATTTTATTTACTTGCACTTACAAGTATAATTCAGCATAAAAATTAACTTTTGCTTTAACAATATGATTAGCTCCTAACTCCCGACCAACAAAATATGGAACAGCCACATAATAACCATTAAAAAATGAATAAAACACGCCAATAATGCTAAATGTTAAAATTGCCGCTTGATAAGAATTATCTAAAAATCCTTCTTTTAAAATAATCATCTTTTGCACAAACGATGAAAGCGCAAACAAGGCATTCGCCATAAAAATAAACACAAAGTTTTTCATAATTTTTTTTCACAAATCTAATGTTGTTTTTCAAATTTTTCATCCTGGATAATAAACTGGCTTCTTTCAAACTATAAAAGCAATGACAACAATAAATTCACAAACCCGAGCAATAAATGTTGACCACGCAGCACCAACAACACCTCAACCACAAAGTTTAATAAAAATTGGATTTAAAATCGCATTAATTGTTAAAGGCAAAAAGTTAATATACAACGGTGTTCAAGCATCGCCACACTCATACATTGTATTATAAAAAATTAACGAAATACCTAAAAACCAAGTTGTATAATTAATAATCTGCAAATAATCATTTGCAGATTGAGAAATCAAATTTTTCTTATCTTCCGGCAAATGATTATCTAAATTCACAATAATATTAATTAATGATGTTCTTAATGTCGATATTAAGGTAAAATAAACTACTGCCAAAATAAGTGCTAAAATTAATTTTATTCTTGTGGTTTCCGCAACTTTAGCATAATTCTTTTTCCCTAAATATTGTGTTGTATAAATACCCCCAGCACCCGAAATCGCTCAAAAACTATAAATTAATAAAATAAACATATCATTCGTTAAACCTAAACCAGTTAATTGTTCAGGATTAAAAATTGAAATAAAAATTGTATCTAAAACATTAATAAAAGCAACAATCAAACTTTGCAAAATCAAAGGTAACATCATCCGTAAAACTTTTTTATTAAATTCTCAATCTCAATATTGTTTTCAATTAATTTTTAATTTCATTAGTTCCACCAAATTACAATATTTTCTTAATTAACACTTAAAATATAAAAAATTAATAGCAAAACAAATTTTACTACTAAATTAATAACAATTTCTTTATATCACAAATTTATATATATTAATACAAAACATTTTATAAAATATTTAATTGTCATCAGAAGAAATACTTTTAAACAATAAATAACTATTTTTAATTTCGCGCATCATATGATTTATTCCTGATTTAGAAATCATACCATGATAAATATTTTCATATAAATTGCAAAGCTCACTCAACGAAGCTTCAGGATTATCTAACCGTAAATTAGCAATTTGTTGAGTTTTTAATGATAACTTTAAAAAATAATCATTCGCTTTTAAAAAATTAATCATCTTAATTTGTTCAATAGCCGCTTTATTAGTTTTTTGCTGATTAGAAATCTCAATATTTGTTAAACGATTAATACTATTATACATATCGCGTGAAATCCGTTCATTTTCAAACGATAATAGTGAAAGACTTGCATCAATTAATTTCAAAAAATCAGCAATTTCAGTTGATTTTTTTAAATAAATTAAAGGTTTTTTACGACGATAAATGCGTTTAAATTTAAAACCAAAACTATTTATTAGTAATTGTAACTTCCGAATAAATAAAATATCAATTCCTTGAATTTCTAAATGATAATTACTAATCCTTGGCGAATTAACACTACCAGTAGCAATAAATGCTCCCGCAATAAATGCTCTTTTTGATATTTCACTCGTTAATCTTTCAAAATTAACAACTAATTCATTTCGTTTAATATCATAACTAATATCTTTATCATTAATGATTAAAGAAACAATATGTGAAAGGTCTAACTTATATACAATAGTTTTAATTCCCATTGTCAAAATTTCTGGATAATAATTATAAATTTCAGCAATTAATTTTTTAACAAAAATAGCAACAGTTTTATTAGAACATTCAAAAATTAATTGCTTACTATTAAATATTGCTAACGATTTTATTAATCCCAATAAAATAGCTTGCTTTGCTGGATGACTAAATTCCTTTTTCATAATTTCTTGCTTAACAATTTTAGAAAAAGACATCACTATTAATCACTCCATTCATAAAACTGCTATTAATTAAGCATCAATTACAATTTCAATTGATCTAAATATTTTATTGCTTCTTGAGCAGCAATCGCACCATCACCAACAGCAGTAGCAATTTGTCTTAAAACTGTCTGACGAACATCACCAATCGCAAATATTCCCAAAACACTAGTATGCATTATTTCATTAGTAATAATATAACCATTTTCATCACAAATTTTCAAGTCTTTAACAAAATTAGAAATTGGTGTTGAACCAATATAAGGAAAAATTGCACTAGTATCAATTACTTGTTGCTCTTTTGTCGCAGTATGTTCAATAACAACTTGTTCAAGAGAATTTTTACCAATAACTTCCTTAACAACATAATTTAACAGTCATTCAATTTTATTATTATTTTGAGCAATTGTTAATGCTCCTTTCGAAGCCCGAAATTCATTTCGGCGATGCACTAAATATAACTTTCTAGCAAACTTAGTTAAATATACCGCTTCTTCAATAGCAGAATCACCCCCACCAACAACAACAATATCCTTATTACGAAAAAATGCCCCATCACAAACCGCACAGTAAGAAACTCCGTGACCATATAATCTCTTAGCACCATCCACCAATAACTCATTTTCAACCGTTCCCGTAGCAATAATAACCGCTTTAGTAAGCCATATTTTACCATTTTCACCAGTAATAATCTTATTATTACCGTCGGTTGCAATTTCAATATTCATTACCTTAGTAGCTTCATATTCAGCGCCTAATTTTCTAACTTGCCCATCCATTGCTAATGACAAGTCAGGTCCTAATATTTTATCAAAACCCGGATAATTTTCAATATCATAAGTTTTTACCATTTTCCCTCCGGGAGGACCTTCGTTAATAAGAAGTACTTTCAACTCCGCCCGACACGCATAAATCGCACTAGTAAATCCACCCGGACCCGCACCAATAATAATTAAATCATAATCAGTATTAATATTGTTTTTCATATAATCACCTAATTTGTCTTCATTTACGAACGCTAATAACTTGTGCAAAAATTATCAAAATAATTCCAGTAATAACACCTAGCCCTAAAAATATATAAGTACCCACATAATCATAAGGAAATAAAATATCACTTTCATCACGAAACATTTCCAAAATAATTCGCACCATACTATACATAACTACATAACTTCCAGTTTGAACACCAACTCGCGTCATTCAATATTTATCCGGATTAGCATTTTTTTCTAAAGGTTTACCATCTTGAGTTCATAATTGTTTAATTCTTATTCATTGATTTTTAAATCATCGTTCCATAAGTCTAAAAAATGGATTATTAGCTTTTAAATGCGGTTCTGGATATTTTCTTACTACCGTTAACTTTTTTGTTTTACTCGGAGTTTGTTCAAAATAAGCTTGATTTCAACAATTTAACTTTCAAAGACGACGATAATAAATTTTTTTAAACGGTGTTGCCCAATTTTTTTCACTTTCCAATAATTCCACATCTTTTTCTCAAAGCGGAATAAATTTTTTAGGATATTTCTTTCAAGGTTTAACACTATTTCACATACCAATTTTAGGAATAACAAAAGTAATTAGTACCCAAGAAAATAAATTAATTAATGATTCATACAAAAACAAAGGGTGACGAACAATCCCAATTCCTTCAACTGGACTACCATCCGCATTAGCTTTTCTTAAATTTTCTAATAATCAATCAGGTAATCAATCTAATGAAGTCGTTATCTGTCCTAAAAGTTCATGATTAAAAAAATTACCTCAACGACCAATAACTTGCCCTAATAAAATATTTGGAATAATGGCATCAGCAAATATTCATAACGATATTTCATATTTTTTAGAATAATGCCGAAATCAAAAATAACCAACAATAACACCAGCAATAACACCACCATGAACTGCTAATCCCGGTTCTCAAATCATAAAATAACCTCAAAACCCATACTGATCAATAATAGGACTATTAATTTTCCCAATAATTGAAGAACCAAAAATTGCACTCGGAACAGTTAAAAAAATACTTCATTCAAATGGTTCAGTTGGAATCTCGCGGCGTTTTAATTTAATCCAAGAAGCTAAAATCGAAACAATTATTCCTAAAAGAATAAAAAGCGGATAAAATCTTAAAATACCATTAGTCCCTGGAATTTCATTAGGTACTCAATTTGAATATATATTCATCATTTTTACTTTTACACTTAAACCTTTCTCTTATGTTTTAAGTTCACTATCAATTCGGTTAATAAATAACTCAGAACTATTTATACCTTCATTATGCAACTTAATATTAATAACAGCTGCTTCAATTAATTCCGAAATATTTCTTCCTAAAGTTACAGGAATCGTAATCGCTGGAATTTTAATACCAAAAATTTCTTCTCTATCAATTTCTGTTTGCACACGATTTAAATTAGCAAAATACTCACTATCAGCCAATTTTAAATTAACAATAATATCAATATCAGTAACTTCCAAAGTTGTTCTTGAACCATACATCTTCGTTAAATTTAAAATCCCAATGCCTCTAATTTCAATATGATGCTTTAACTTTTCATCACTACGACCAATAACTTTATTAACATATCTTTGCAAAACAATCCCATCATCACCAACAAACAAATGTCCTTTTTTAACTAATTCTAAAGTATTTTCTGATTTTCCAATTCCACTATCACCTTTAATTAAAACTCCCAAACCATAAATATTAATTAACGATGCATGAACCATTTCCATTGGTGCTAAACGATTATCAATGTAACTAACAATAATATTATAAAAATCATTAGAAGAATAATTAGCCTCAATAACAGGAAAATTTATCTCTTTAGCATATTCTACTAATACCGGTTCATTAAAACGAATACTAGTAAAAATCGCTGGAACATCTTGATTAATAAGTTTCTCATAACGAGCCTTGCGCTCTGTTGCTGGTAACTTATTAATGTATTCATTCTCTTTACCACCTAATAAAACAATCCGATGCTTACGACTAGTTTCATCAGAAATAAAACCTGCTAATTCTAATCCTGCACGATTAATGCCCCCAATTTCAATTTCTCGTTCCAGCACTTGTTCATCACCAGACAATAATGATAAATTAAATTTTTCCACAACTTCTCGTAAAGTTAATACTTTTTTATTCATAATAACATCACCTATCATTTCATATAATTTAATGTTTTCTATTAAATATAATATCACAAAATTGATAAAGAACACACCCAAATAACTACGATATCAAATTCTCCTAAATTAAAAAATGCATCTCTTTAAGATGCATTCATATTTTATTCCTGAAATGTAAAATTAAAAAGGACACTTATATAAAAAACAAATTGTGTTAATTCTATAATTAAGAAAAGAAAGGAATTAGCACAATGTATAAGTATCTGACTATTGAATCAATAATAGCAATAAAAGAATATAAAAGTTATGGATTTTCTATTCGTAAAATAGCAAAAGCAATTGATTATAGTAAATCAACTGTACACAGAGTTTGTAAATTATTAAATCAAAACTTATTACCATTAGAAATATTGAATCAAGTTCAAAAAAATAAACAAAATGCAGGTAGAAAATTAATAATTTTAACTTTAACAGAAATTAATACTATCAATCATTTGTTAATTACTAAAAATTATGCTCTTGATATAATTGCTGATTTTTTAAAGAAACCTGAAATGTAAAATTAAAAAGGACACTTATATAAAAAACAAATTGTGTTAATTCTATAATTAAGAAAAGAAAGGAATTAGCACAATGTATAAGTATCTGACTATTGAATCAATAATAGCAATAAAAGAATATAAAAGTTATGGATTTTCTATTCGTAAAATAGCAAAAGTGGATAGGCTACAATAAGTTGGACCATAATTATTATATAGACTTCAAAATTATTAAGAAAGAAGGAATATAAAAATGGGAAATAAAACCTCATACTCTGAAGAATTTAAAAAACAAATTGTAATGCTATACAAAAATGACAAAAGTGTTATTAATTTAGGGAAAGAATATAATTTACCAAAACCAACTATTTATAGTTGAATTAAAAATTATAATAATTCTGGGTCATTTAAAGCAAAAGATAATCGCACTGTCGAAGAAAATGAATTAATTTACTTGCGAAAAGAAAACCAACAATTACGAATGGAAAATGACATTTTAAAGCAAGCAGCACTGATAATCGGGAAAAAATAACAATAATTAATAACAACAAAAATAAATATTCAGTGAGGAAAATATGTAAGATTTTAGGTTTACTAAAATCAACATATTATTATCAAACTAATAAATGCACCAAGTTTGATGTTAATAATTATGAACAAGAAGTTATCAGTGCATTTAATAAAAGTCGCAAGATTTATGGTGCTCGTAAAATTAAAGCTGTTTTAATAATAAAAAATATCATTTTATCACGACGAAAAATCCGATTCATTATGATCAAAAATAATTTGGTTTCTAAATACACCAAGTTAAAATATTGTAATCATAAAAAAACAGTTAATAATGACGAAATTAATAATGTTTTAAATCGTCAATTTAATGACAAAAAACCAAATGAAGTTGTTGTTAGTGATTTAACATATGTTCAAGTTGGCACTAAATGACATTATATTTGTTTATTAATTGACTTGTTTAATCGCGAAGTAATTGGCTATAGTGCTGGGCCAAATAAAACTGCTGAATTAGTTCAACAAGCTTTTCACAAGATAACACGACCATTAAATAAAATAACTTTATTTCATACTGATCGTGGTAATGAGTTTAAAAATAAAATTATTGATGAAATTTTAATAACCTTTAAAATTAAAAGATCATTAAGCTCCAAAGGATGCCCATATGATAATGCTGTTGCTGAAGCAACTTACAAAACCTTTAAAACCGAATTTATTAACGGTAAAAAATTTGCAAACTTAACACAACTAAAATGCGAACTATTTGATTTTGTTAATTGATATAACAATATTCGAATTCATGGCAGTTTAAATTATTTAACTCCCGTTGAATTTAGAAAATACCAGTCTACATAAAAAGTGTCCTAAAAAGGGTTGCCAATCCAAAGCAATTGATTATAGTAAATCAACTGTACACAGAGTTTGTAAATTATTAAATCAAAACTTATTACCATTAGAAATATTGAATCAAGTTCAAAAAAATAAACAAAATGCAGGTAGAAAATTAATAATTTTAACTTTAACAGAAATTAATACTATCAATCATTTGTTAATTACTAAAAATTATGCTCTTGATATAATTGCTGATTTTTTAAAGAAAAATAAAATAAAAAATATTTCAACAAAAACTTTATATAACATGTTTAAAACAAATCGAATGGGTTTTGATGAAAAAAATTTATTGAGAAAAGGCAAAAATAAACCTCATAAACAAAAAGAAACTAGGAGCAGAATTAATAATTGTAAATCTATTCATGAAAGAAATTTAATCATTCCAAATATTAAAAATATACAAGAATTTGGCCATTTAGAGGGAGATACTATCGTTGGTAAAGATCATAAAAGTTCTATTATTACTTTAGCTGATATATGATCAAAAACCACAATTCCTTTGAAAACTAAAAATCATAAAGCAGAAAGTATTACACAAAGTATAATAAAATTTATTTCAAAATTAATACCAGGAACAATTAAAACTATTACTTTTGATCGTGGTAAAGAATTTAGTAAATGAAAATTAATTGAAAAAAATTGTAATGTTAAAATTTATTTTGCAGATGCCGGCAAACCTTGTCAAAGAGGTTTAAATGAGAACAATAATGGTATTTTAAGAAGATATTTACCAAAATCTACTGATTTATCTTCATATAAACAAAAAGACTTAAATTCTATAGCATTTCAAATTAATTCTACACCCAGAAAATCATTATCTTATAAAAGACCAATAGATTTAATACAATTATTTTAAAAAACTGTCCCATTTATATTTACAATTCAGGAAATATTAAAAATATACAAGAATTTGGCCATTTAGAGGGAGATACTATCGTTGGTAAAGATCATAAAAGTTCTATTATTACTTTAGCTGATATATGATCAAAAACCACAATTCCTTTGAAAACTAAAAATCATAAAGCAGAAAGTATTACACAAAGTATAATAAAATTTATTTCAAAATTAATACCAGGAACAATTAAAACTATTACTTTTGATCGTGGTAAAGAATTTAGTAAATGAAAATTAATTGAAAAAAATTGTAATGTTAAAATTTATTTTGCAGATGCCGGCAAACCTTGTCAAAGAGGTTTAAATGAGAACAATAATGGTATTTTAAGAAGATATTTACCAAAATCTACTGATTTATCTTCATATAAACAAAAAGACTTAAATTCTATAGCATTTCAAATTAATTCTACACCCAGAAAATCATTATCTTATAAAAGACCAATAGATTTAATACAATTATTTTAAAAAACTGTCCCATTTATATTTACAATTCAGGATTAGTAAAATTAACCATTACCGTTTTTTCACTTCTAACTCGGCTTTGTTCAGAATCTTTTGCTTTGGCAATTAACCTAACACCAATATTAATAAGTAAACCAGCATTAGGCGCCGGAATGACTTTATCTTTTAAAGCAAATGATAAATCTGTAAAATCAAGACTTTGAATTGAAGCAATTAATTCTTGAACTTTTGATGCAATTAAAGTCGTAATATTACTTCCACGAATAACTAACTCCGAAATCGTAATCTCCTTTAATGAAACCTCATTAAGTGCTTTTTGCGCTGCTAATAACTCTGGATTTTCAATTTCAAACACAAATTTTACTTTCCGACTAACAGTAATTTGTTGTGGCTTTGTTCCAATAGTTTTACCAATTAAAAGCACAAAAAATTCTTTAAATTCAATATCTTTCTCAACAACAAAAACATCATCACTAATTATTTTATCAGCATCTAAAATAATTCGTAAATCAGTTACTTTATCAAGCGGAGCTTCAATGACATTATCAATTAATAAATTATCAATGACTTGTTCTTTAATATCTTGATTTTCTTTAACTAACCCCAAATCAATCTCATTTAAAACAACATTTTCCAATGCTTTAGTTGCTTCAGCAACATCACCAGTTTCATCACTAGCACTATTACAAGCCACAATAACTACAACTGGTGATATTGTTAAACAAATGATTATTGCTATTTTCAAACGAATTTTCATTAATAGTCACCTACTTTATATTTAATTTAATATTATCATTAATTTGATAAACTTTTCTTAAATATTCAGCCGTATATGAATTTTTATTACTATTAATTACTTGCTCTGGTGTTCCTGTAACAATTACTTCCCCACCATACTTCCCACCATTAGGTCCTAAGTCAATAATGTAATCACCTAACTTAATAACATCTAAATTATGTTCAATAACAAGAACAGTATCACCATTATTAACAATACGGCTAAGAACTGACAATAATCTTTTAACATCATCAATATGTAATCCTGTTGTTGGTTCATCTAAAATAAATAGTGTTTTTCCAGTTGCTCTTTTTTGTAAGTAAGTCGCTAATTTAACTCTTTGCGCTTCCCCACCAGATAATTGAGTTGTTGGTTGTCCTAACTTAATATATCCCATACCAACATCAAGTAAGGTTTGCAATTTAACATTAATTTTTGGAATATTTGCAAAAAACACTTGCGCTTCAATAACTGACATATTTAAAACATCATAAATATTTTTCCCTTTATATTTAACTTGTAAAGTTTCATCATTATAGCGCATTCCTTCACATATTTCACAAGTAACAAAAACATCTGGTAAAAAATGCATCGCAATTTTAATAATTCCTGCTCCCTGACAGCGTTCACATCTGCCACCACGAACATTAAAAGAAAACCTTCCTTTAAGATAACCTTGAGTTTTAGCTAATGGCGCCGCAGCAAATAAATCACGAATATCATCAAAAACTGAAGTATAAGTTGCTGGATTACTATGCGGTGTCCTTCCAATCGGTTCTTGCGAAATATTAACAACTTTATCAATATTATCCATTCCCTTAATATTTTGATGTTTACCCGGACGATTAACCTTTTGTCCTAAATTTCGTAACAGATTTTTATATAACACTTCATTTACTAAAGTTGATTTTCCACTGCCAGAAACCCCTGTAACAACAATAAGTTTTCCTAAAGGAATAGTAACATCAATATTTTTTAAATTATTTTCTCTTGCTCCAATAATAATAATTTTCTTGCCATTGCCACTTCGGCGCTTTTTTGGAATTGTAATCGTTTCTTGATGTGATAAATATCTCCCTGTAATTGACTTTTCATTAGCGATAATATCTGCCATTGTTCCCACAGCAATAATTTCGCCACCAAATTTACCAGCTTTAGGACCAATGTCAACAAGCCAATCAGCTTGATGCATCATATCTTCATCATGTTCAACAACAATAACGGTATTTCCTAAATCTCGTAACGATTTTAAAGTTTTAATTAAGCGGTCATTATCTTTCTGATGTAAACCAATTGAAGGTTCATCTAATACATATAATACTCCTGTCAATTTTGAACCAATTTGCGTTGCTAAACGAATTCGTTGCGCTTCGCCACCAGATAATGATTGGGCTGGTCTTGATAAATTTAAATATCGTAAACCAACATCATTTAAAAAACTTAAACGATTTACTAATTCATTAATAACTAACTTAGCAATTTCTTGTTGTTGTTCTGATAATTTCAAACTAAGAATATAATCCAAACTTTCATCAATATCTAAATTAGTAAATTCATTAATATTTATCGTTCCTACTTTAACACATAATGCTTTAGGATTTAGTCGTGCCCCTTTACAAGACCAACAAGTTTTATCACTCATAAATTTCCGATAATATTCACGACGCATTTCATTAACAGTTTCAACAAAGCGTCGTTCAATAATACTAGCAACACCTTCAATATAGTCATAACTTTTATAAGTATTATTATTACTAGATACTAAAGTATAATTTAATTGTTCATCACTACCATACATTAAATAATTAATTTGTTCATCACTAAGATTTTTAATTGGTTGATCTAAATCAATACCATATTCTTTACAAATAATTTTTAATTTCTGTCATTCTAAAGTATCACCACCAATAAAATTTTTATAAAATTCAATCCCACCTTGATTAATTGAAAGATTACGATTAGGAAATAATAAATCTTCATCAACTTCCAAGCGAATCCCAATACCTTTACATTCAGAACAAGCCCCCATTGGCGCATTAAAAGAAAATAAACGGGGTTCTAACTCCGGAATGGTAAAATTACACTGATTACACGCATGATTTTGCGAAAATAATAATTGTTCTTTACTATTAACAAGAACAACTTTTGCTAATCCTTTACTATATTTTAATGATTTTTCTAAACTATCATGAATATTAGATCAAACATTATCATCATCACTTAATTTAATGCGATCAACAACAATATCAATATTATGCCGTTTATTTTTATCTAATTGAATATCATCATCTAACGAATAAGCGTGGTTATTAACTTTAACCCGTAAAAATCCTTCATGTCGTAAAGTTAAAAACAACTCATAATGCGTCCCCTTTTTATCAATAACTACTGGCGACAAAATTTCAATGCGTTCTTCCGTTGTTATTTGTTTTAATCGTTTAATCATTTCCTTAATTGTCATTGCTTTAATTAAACCATGACCATTAATACAGTATGGTAGCCCCACACGAGCATATAATAATCGTAAATAATCATATATTTCCGTCACCGTGCCCACAGTACTACGAGGATTATTACTAGTGGTTTTTTGATCAATAGAAATTGCTGGTGATAATCCTTCAATAGAATCAACATCAGGTTTTTCACTATTACCTAAAAATTGTCGGGCATAAGCCGACAGTGACTCCATATATCTTCTTTGTCCTTCAGCATAAATCGTATTAAAGGCTAATGATGACTTTCCACTACCAGAAACGCCAGTAAAAACAATTAATTTATTTTTAGGAATTGTTAAATCAACATTTTTTAAATTATGTTCTCTAGCTCCTTTAACAATAATATATTTTGTTGCATCATCCATCAAATCACCTCCAATATTTAATTAGCAAATGCTAATTAATTTGATCATTATATTTTTCTTTTCACGGCATTAATACTCTAAATAATAACGGCAATGATAATATCATTAAAGGATACACAAAAATAAAAACATAAATTAAATTATATATTAATGCATAACCTCAAATACTAAAACCATCTCACGCATAATTACCAAAATATAATACTCCCGATAATACATTGCATATATATATAATAATATAAATAACTGTTATTATAAAGGAAATTTTAATGTTAGCATTAAACCGCTTTTTAAAATTAATATTCACTATTCCTATTAAAGAAGGCATAATCATAGGAATAAAATAATCTAGTAAATATTGTCAAGGATTAATAATTGCTCCTTGGGGAATAATAATTAACGAAATTAAAGCACTAATACCACCGGTTACAATTCCGTGTCAAAAACTAGTAACGAAAGCAATTAAAAATACGGGTCAATATTTTAAACCAATACTGCCCCCCATTGGTAATTTAGGAAAAAATATCATCAGATAATCAAAAATTAATGATAAACTAACAAAAAAAGCGATTAATACTAAATCAAATGTTTTTCAATGGTAAATTTTAAAGCATTGTTTTTTAATCACTTTAAAATCAACATTAGATTTTATTATTTTTTGCCAACTTAATAACCAAATTAATATTAAACTAGCAACTAAAAATAATAATAAAATCACAATAACTGCAATTTTAATAAATAAGACAATTTTATTATTAATTAATTGTGTATTCCTAACATTAGAAGAAAAAATGCTTAAAAATTTTTCTTCCGAACTTATCGTTATCAAAATTATTACTCCGACAATTAAGAAACAAAAAATTCCATTAATTAACATTAAAATTCAACGATAAATTTGATTAGTCTTATTTACTTCTTGCATCATTTTTTAACCTCCTTAATGATAGCAAGAAATCTAATATACTTTAAAATATACAAGACTTCTTCCACTAGTATTACCTAGTTCAAGTTCCAAGAGTATCTCTCAGGCAAAATGCCACCTCTGTCTTATATCAATTGATATATCCATATATATTATTATAGTGAATTTACGATAAAATATAAAGTACTATTATATTTCCATAAAATCAATTATAATGTAAATTGTAAAGTTAAAAATTAAACTAAGGAGAACAAAATGCTAATTATTGCCATCACAGGAAAAATCGGTAGCGGAAAAAGTATTGTTAGTAAATATTTGCAAAAAAAAGGTGCCTATTGTGTTGATATGGACATTCTAAGTCAAGAAGTAAGAACCCTTCCCAAAGTAATAAAAACCATCAAAAAACGCTTTGGAAGTGTTGCGTTTACTGATAATGAATTAGACACTAAAAAACTCCGAGCAATCATTTTTAATGACTCCAAAGAACGCCTAAAACTTAATAACATTATGTGACCACTACTAAAAAAAAGTCTCCAACAACAAATTAAAAATTACAGTGATAAGACATTAATTATTGTTGAAGCCGCAGTCATCTTACAAGCCAAATGAAACAAACTCGTTAATAAAATTATTTTTGTTAATAGCGATTGAGAAACCCGTGTTAAACGAATTATTGAACGCGATAACCTTACTGTTGAAGAAATTATGAAGATTAGTCAACAACAAGATGATTACGAAACTTATAAAGATGTTATTGATTATCAAATCATCAATAATGACTCCACAAAAGAACTTTATCGGCAAGTTGATGAAATCTTTGAAAAAGAACAATGAAATATTTAATCTTATTCGGTTTCCAATTCCAAAATTAAATCTCGTAACTGTGCCGCTCGTTCAAACTGTAAATCTTTTGCTGCGACTAACATTTCCTTTCGCAAATCATTAATGATTTGCGTTTTTGTTGCAACATAATCTTTAGACTTTCTTTTATTAACAATATTAAATTCTTGTAATAATTTATTAGCAAATAACGAATCATCAATCTTTTTCTTTATTGTTTGAGGAATAATATTATGTTCTTTATTATAAGCAATTTGCACATTTCTTCGGCGTAGCGTTTCAGCCATCGCCTTTTGCATTGCATCCGATATTGTATCAGCATACATAATAACATTACCATTAACATTTCTTGCTGCCCGACCAATAGTTTGAATTAATGACCGCGCATCGCGTAAAAATCCTTGCTTATTAGCTTCTAAAATACAAATTAACGAAACTTCAGGAATATCTAAGCCTTCGCGTAATAAATTAATCCCTACCACAGCGTCATAAACCCCTTTTCTTAGTTCTAATAAAATCTTTGAACGATCCAGAGTTTTTAATTCACTATGCAAATATGCTACTTTAATATTTCGCTCTTGCAAATAAGTAGTTAAATCTTCGGCTTGTCGAATTGTTAAAGTGGTAATTAATACTCTTTCACAATTTTCTTTTCGCACTAAAATATTTTCAATAATATCATCAATCTGATTCATTGTTGGTTTAACAACAATCGTTGGATCCACTAAACCTGTCGGACGAATAATTTGTTCCGTCACTTGATAATTAACTTGATTTAATTCAAAATCACCAGGAGTTGCTGATGTATATATCACCGTTTTTAATTTATTCATAAATTCTGTAAAATTTAATGGCCGATTATCTAAGGCACTCGGTAAACGAAAACCATAATTAACTAATGTTTGTTTTCTACTCCGATCAGTATTAAACATTCCTCTAACTTGTGGTAAAGAAATATGGGATTCATCAATAATAGTTACAAAATCATCACCAAAATAATCAATTAAAGTATATGGTGGCACATCTTTATCTCTTAAATCTAAATGTCGTGAATAGTTTTCAATACCACTACAAATACCAAACTCTTGCAATGCTTCTAAATCATGATTAGTTCTTTGTTCAATCCTTTGATACTCCAATAATTGATTATTAGCCTTTAAAACTTCTAAATATTTTATTAATTCTGCTTCAATTCTAGTAATTGCCTTTGCTAATCTTTCTTTAGAAGTAATATAGTCCTGAGCAGGAAAAATTGTAAAAGATTGATATCTTTCAATTACTTTACCAGTTAAAACATCAATCTTAGCAATTTCATTAATATCATCATCAAATAAATCAATGCGTAAATAAAATTCATCCGTTCAACCCGGTGCTAACTTAATAACATCACCTTTTGCCGTAAACATTCCCGGACGAATTTCTAAATCATTACGAGTGTAACCAGAATTAACAAGAAAATATAATAATGCTTTTCTTTCAACTTTTTGACCATTACGAATTTCAAAAAAAGATTTTTTATATTCGTCAGGGTCTTGTGCACCATAAATCGCAGCAACTGATGCTACAACAATAACATCCTTTCTAGTAACTAAAGCATTCATCGCACTTAACCGCATCATTTCAATATCACTATTAGATTTTGCTGTCTTATCAATATATGTATCCGTTTTTGGCATATATGCTTCTGGTTGATAAAAATCAAAGTTAGAAACAAAATATTCTACCCGATTTTCAGGAAACATGCCTTTTAATTCACCATATAATTGCATTGCCAAGGTTTTATTATGTGACAAAATTAAAGTTGGTTTATTAATTTTAGCAATAACATTAGCAATCGTATAAGTTTTTCCCGTACCCGTTGCTCCTAATAATACTTGAAATTGTTGATTTTCTTTTATTCCTTGGATTAAACTCGCAATTGCTTTTGGTTGATCACCTGCTGGCTTAAAATCAGCAACTAATTTAAACATAAAAATTTTTCCTAACCACCTTGCTTTGCCTTTGTCCTCTCAATAGCCTCCATTACCTCATCGGATATACCATCATCAATATCAGAACCAATTTCTAAACTACATAAACTAATAACTACTTGATGAGCAATATTAATTCGCATCCGATTAAATAATTGAGCTGATTCATCAATATATGCATGTAATGGATTTGACTGTCCATAGCTTCGTAAATAAATTCCCGTTCTTAATTTACTAGCACCATCAATATGTTCTGTCCAATGATGATCAAAAGCTTGTAAAATAATTTGATTTTCAATTTTTCATAATATCACTTCTGGAATATTTTCAATAGTTTTCTCATAGTGATTAAAAATTACCCGACTAATTGCTAAAACAGCATCATGCCGTGTCATTGATCGTAATTCTTTAGTATCTAATTCATGATTACTATTAATTAACTTTGTTTCTAAACTTTTTACTAAACTAACAAAATCAATCATAATTTCTTTATTAATCTCTTTTGTAAAAATATCCAATAAATCACCACTAACAGTAAAAATCATTCTTTCAACTAATGGAGCATAAACCTTAGTTTGCAAAATTGCATCCCGTTGTTCATACATTACTTCTCTTTGCTGAGCTAAAATATTATCATAATCCAACAAATTCTTTCTAGTATCAAAGTTTAATCCTTCAACTTTTTTCTGAGCATTAGTAATACTTCGTGATAACAATTTTGATTGAATATGGTCATCGCCTAAACGACTAAATAATCCTTGTAATTTTTTACTACCAAAACGAAGCATTAATTCATCCTCTACTGAAAGATAAAATCGTGAATAACCCGGATCTCCTTGACGCCCCGATCTACCCCGTAACTGATTATCAATTCTTCTCGCTTCATTTCGTTCCGTACCTAAAACAGCCAAACCACCTAAAGCAATAACACCAGCACCTAACTTAATATCAGTACCTCTTCCTGCCATATTCGTAGCAATTGTAACAGCACCAATTTGTCCCGCACCAGCAATAATTTCTGCTTCTTGAACATGATTTCGTGCATTCAAAACATTATGAGCTATTTTAGCTTCTTTTAAAATATTTGATACTTCCTCAGATGTTGTAATTGATGCTGTTCCAATTAATATTGGTTGCCCTTTGGTATGTCGTTCTTTAACTTCTTTAAGTAAAGCCTTATATTTAGAACTTTGTGATGCAAAAACTAAATCCGTATCATCTTTTCTCACGATTGGAAGATTAGTAGGAATTTCCATTACTCGCATATTATAAATCTTAATAAACTCTTCTTCTTCCGTTTTTGCTGTTCCTGTCATCCCACTCAATTTATTATATAAGCGAAAGAAATTTTGATAAGTAATTGTTGCCAGCGTTGTTGTTTCATGTTCAATAGTAACTGCTTCTTTAGCTTGTAAAGCTTGTTGTAAACCATCACTATAAGCTCTTCCTGGCATTAATCGCCCCGTAAATTGATCAACTAAAATTATTTCATCATTTTGAGCAACATATTCAATCCCATTCGTAAAAACATGAACAGCTTTTAAAGCATTTAAAATATGATGAAATAATTCTGATTGCTCCAAACTAAACAAGTTTTTAACACCAAAATGTTTTTCTGCCTTTTTAACACCAGATATTGTTAAAGCTGCCTGCTTAGTTTCTAAATCAATTTTAATATCTGCCTTTTTATCCAAACTTTTAGCAAACCGGTCAGCATTTTCATATAAAGGTTCACGACTTTTAGAACCACCAGAAATAATTAACGGTGTTCTTGATTCATCAATTAAAACTGAATCCGCCTCATCAACAATTGCAAAATTCAACCCGCGTTGGACTTTTTCATCATAAGTATGTACCATATTATCTCTTAAATAATCAAATCCTAATTCCGAGTTAGTAGTATATGTAACATCACACAAATAAGCTTTTCGCTTTTGGTCATTACTTAAATCTCTTAAATTAACACCAACTGTTAAACCTAAAAATTCTAACACCGCTCCATTAATTTCAGCATCACGCTGTGCTAAATATTCATTAACAGTAACAATATGAACGCCCTTACCAAGTAAAGCATTCAAATACATTGGCATAATCGCTGTTAAAGTTTTTCCTTCCCCAGTTCGCATTTCCGCAACATCACCATTATGTAAAACAATACCGCCTTCTAACTGAACAGCAAAAGCATGTAATCCCGAAACTCTTCTCGTTGCTTCACGCGCCACAGCAAAAGCTTCAATTAAAATATCATCTATAGTGGCACCCGCTTCCAATCGCTTTTTAAATTCATTAGTTTTATTTTTTAAACTATCAGCAGATAATTCTTGCATTTCTAAATCTAGATTTAAAATTTCTTGAACATCAGCTCTAATGCTTTTTAAAACACTTTTATATTTATTAAAAAACTTCATATATATCGCTCCAGTTTCTAATTTCTCGCCTATAACATTATTAATTTTATCATACTTTAAAATACTAATAAAATCTTTAATAAACAAAAAAACTGATTAATTTCAGTTTTTTTATAAAACATGTTAATTTAATTAATATTATTTAATAACCGATATGTCTCTTCACAAATCATTAATTCCTCATTAGTTCGAATCGCATAAATCGCCACCGAACTCAAATCATTAGATATTTGTAAATAATCATCATATGATTGGTTATTCTTACCACGATTATAATCTAATGGCATAGTTTTAATATTTTTAATAATCATTTCGCGAATTAAAGCACTATTTTCACCAACACCAGCCGTAAAAACAATCGCATCAACCTTATTATCCAAATCATTTTGATACTGAGTAATATAATCAACAACTCTTTTAGCATATAATTCCAAGGTAAATTGTGCTTGACTATTACCATCCTTAGCAGCCTGACTAACTTCTCTCGTATCAGAAGAAATTTGACTAACTCCCAATAAACCAGATTCATTATTTAGTTTATTAACAACACCAACAATATCTAAATTTAATTGTTCAGCAATATATTGATGAATCGCTGGATCAATATCACCACTACGAGAACCCATCATTAATCCTGCTAAGGGTGTAAATCCCATTGATGTATTATATGATTTCCCATTTTTAATTGCACAAATACTAGCACCATTTCCTAAATGATAAACAATCGCATTAATATTACTAACCGGTTTATTAATAATCAAACTTAGTTTATTAATAATATAATGATAACTAATACCATGAAATCCATACCTTCGAACATTATAATCAGTATATCAATTATATGGTACGGGATAAATATAATTTATTTTTGGCATTGTGGTATGAAATGTTGTATCAAAAACAGCAATATGCGGACAGTTAGCAACCGCTTGAAATGCTTTTAAAGCACTTAACCCCGCAGGATTATGTAACGGTGCCAACTTAATATTTTCGGCAATTATCTTTGTAATGTCATCATTAACAAAGACACTTTCTTTGATTTTTTCACCGCCATGAACAATGCGATGCCCCACAGCAATAATTTCATTAAAATTTTGAATCACATTTTGTGATTTTAAAAGTTCTAAAATAACTTCTGCGGCCACATTATGATTTGATAACGGGGTATCACTAACAAATTCATTATTATTATATTTAATCGTCGTTTTACCATCAACAAAAATTCTTTCTGCTAATCCCTTACAAATTGGATTAAATTCTTTATTTGTTGTTATTTCATATAACTGAAACTTAATTGAACTTGAACCAGCATTAATAACTAAAATTTTTTTCTTTAAATTAGATAGCATCATTTTATTTCCTTTCATTAATATTTTAAATTGATCTTCAAGCTGTTAAAATGGCTGTCAAATAAATATCTTCCACTGTTGACCCGCGTGATAAATCACTAACAACTTGATTTAAACCTAAAATCATTGGTCCAACAGCATGATATTGCCCTAATCGTTCAGCAATTTTATAACCAATATTACCAGCATCTAAATTAGGAAATACAAAAATATCCGCACTACCTTTCATCTTTGAATAAGGCATTTTTTTCATTCGTACTTCTTCTAACAAAGCACTATCAAACTGCATCTCACCCTCAATTAAAGCATCTAAATTTTCTTTTTGTAATATCTTTGTTGCTTCTTGAACTTTAATAACCGAATCACTACTAGCACTATTAGCAGTAGAAAAAGATAACATTGCTACTTGTGGCGATGTTATGCCCAATTTATGAGCTAAATTAATTGCTGATTTTGTAATACTTACTAATTGTTCAGTAGTTGGGTCAATATTTAAAGAAATATCAGTAAATACATACCGTTGATTATCTTTAACTAGTAAATTAGCACTTGATGCAATTCCTACATCTTTTGTCGTTTTAATAATTTGTAATGCTGGGACTAAAATATTTTTTGTTGCATACTCAATCCCCCCTAACAAACAATCAGCATTATTATTCTTTAATTGCATTGTTGCAAAATAGTTAGTTTCTTGAACTAATTCTTGAGCTTTTTCTAAAGTAATTTTATTTTTACGCATTGTAAACAACTGTTGGGCTAATTCATCAGTTAAACTATCATCAATCGCAATCGTTTTAATACCTGCTCCTAACAAACTTTTAGGAATATCTATCTTATTTTCAAAACATAAAATTGGTTCAATATAATTATCACTTTTTAATTTGAGTGCTACTTCTTGAATTTTTGAATTAGTACCCTCAGGAAAAATTAACCGACGTTTATTATCCAATGATTGTAATTCGATTTTCGCTTTTTCTAATAATTCTTGTAACATCTCTAGTCTCCTCTATATGTATTTTCCACTATTAATGCTATCATAACACTAAACAAAATAAAAATTAAAACGAAATAACGGTGAAAAACAATGAAAGTTATTGATGATGCTCTTCACAAAATTGAATATACAATTAAAAATTCGCGTTTTATTTGTCTTATTAAATATGTTACCACCGAAAAAGACGCCCGACAATTCATTAATCAATATTTAGACCCCAAAGCGACACATAATTGTTATTGCTATATTACCAATAATAATGAAATCCAAAAATATGATGACGATAAAGAACCAATCAGAACCGCAGGATTTGCAATGCTTACTTATTTACAAAAACAAAATATTACTAATATCGTTGTTTTAAACATTCGCTATTTTGGAAAAATCCTTTTAGGAAAATCACGATTAATTCACGCCTATAAATTTGGATTACAAAAATTATTTTTAAACCTTAAACTATATCCACTAGAAATAATTTATGAATATACAATTTCTTTCCCATACGAACATCAAAAACTAATTAATAAAATTATTAAAGAACATCAAGGCAATATTATTAAACAATTATATAGTGAAGTAATTATGATTACTTTTACTAGTAATAAAAATACTTGACAGCACCTATTACCTAATAATACAAAATTTGCTAAGCAAACAATTATTCAAAAAAGAAAATTAAAAAATGATTAAAAAAACTACTAAAATAAACAAAAAAACGGTAAAATATTAACATATCTAAAAAAATAAGGAGCTTATTAATGGAAAAACATCCTGCGGTTAAAGAAATTTTATTTACCCATCAACAAATAATTGAACGAACTAAAGCGTTAGCATTAGAAATTAGTAAATACTATCAAGCTAACGACTCAACAATTATTATTTTAGGAATTCTTAAAGGATGTATTCCGTTTTTAGCTGAATTTATTAGTCACTTAACAATTGAATGTGAAATTGACTTTATGACGATTGCTTCTTTCCACGGTGGAACCGAAGCTAGTAGCACACCGCAAATTATTATGGACATTAACCAAGATATTACTAATCGTGATATTTTAATTATTGAAGATATCATTGAAAGTGGTGCCAGTTTACTAACCATCAAAGAATATTTATTTCTAAAAGGAGCTAAAACCGTAAAAATGGTAACATTATTAGACAAAACTAAAGGAAGAAAGGTAGAACTTAACGCTGATTGAACCGGTTTTAAAGCCCCCCAAGAATTTCTTATTGGTTATGGTCTTGATTATCAAGAAAAACTCCGTAACTTACCTTATGTTGCCATTGCTGATATGGAAAAAATAGCCCTCCTAGAAAAACAATAATTTCTCTAAACAAAAATACCTAACATTATACAATGTTAGGTATTTTAATTAAATTATTACTTTATTCACAATTCAATCCCTAGAAAAGCAATAAACAAACTACCCACCAAATATGTTAACGCCAAGGTAACAAGAAAATAAAATAGCAACGCCTCACGAGGTTTTTTAGGATTCAAAATGCTATTTCATAATACAGCACTAGTTCCCAAACTAGAAAACAAAAAAGCAATTAAATAAATCGCAATTTTAATTAAATGAATTGATAACGCCATATCCACAAATAAACTCCCTTCTACTAAAAATTAGTCATCTTAGTATGCCGATCTTTTGCTAACTGTAATAAATGATCTTTCGCTTTATCATCATATTCAATATAATCAGTTAAAATTTTAACTTCTTTCTTTGTTGAATATAATATTCCCGAAGAAATAAGTAACTTATAAGTTTTTTTATGTTGTTTAACAAACATTTGTGCTATTTCTAAATTAGCAACAATAGGAATATGTTGTTCTAAAATTCCGATATAACCTTCAGTAGTTTTAACAGTTACAATTTCAACAACATCATCAAAGAAAATTCCTAATGGTGTTATAATTTTTAGTTTTATCGCCATTACTTTAACCCTCTGCTAATTCTTTAGCCTTAGCAATCGCTTCTTCAATGCTACCAACAAACAAAAACGCTTGTTCTGGTAATTTATCATGTTTACCAGCTAATATTTCTTTAAAACCTTGAATCGTTTTTGCTATCGGAACATAACTACCTTTCATTCCCGTAAATTTTTCAGCAACCGAAAATGACTGGGATAAAAAATTTCGAATCTTTCTAGCACGATTAACAAGCAATTTATCTTCATCTGATAATTCTTCCATTCCCAAAATTGCAATAATATCTTGTAATTCTTTAAATCTTTGTAAAATTTGTTGCACTTTTCTAGCAACTTGATAATGTTCTTGACCAACAACTTCTGGATCTAATAATCGCGAAGAAGAACTTAAAGGGTCAATCGCTGGATAAATCCCTAAAGCCGCAATACTACGATCTAATACCGTTCTAGCATCTAAATGACTAAAAGTAGTTGCTGGCGCCGGATCGGTTAAATCATCAGCGGGAACATAAATTGCTTGTACCGATGTAATTGAACCTTTCTTTGTTGAAGTAATTCTTTCTTGTAAAGCTCCCATTTCTGTTGCTAAAGTTGGCTGATAACCTACTGCTGAAGGCATTCTTCCTAATAAAGCCGAAACTTCACTTCCAGCTTGTGTAAAACGAAAAATATTATCAATAAACAATAACACATCTTGATTTTGCTCATCACGAAAATACTCAGCCATTGTTAATCCTGTTAATGCCACGCGCATTCTAGCACCCGGAGGTTCATTCATTTGTCCAAAAACTAATGCCGTTTTATTAATAACATTAGCTTCAATCATTTCATAATATAAATCATTCCCTTCACGAGTTCGTTCACCAACACCAGCAAAAACAGAAATTCCACCATGTTCTTTAGCAATGTTATTAATTAATTCTTGCACCAAAACCGTTTTACCAACACCAGCTCCACCAAAAAGACCAATCTTACCACCACGAGCATATGGAACTAACAAATCAATTACTTTTATTCCCGTCTCTAAAATTTCCGCTGTTGTGCTTTGTTCTTCATAACTCGGAGCAACACGATGAATTGGCATTCTTCGGGTTCCTTTGGGAATTATTGAACCATCTAACGGTTCACCTAAAACATTAAAAATTTTTCCTAAAGTTTCTTTTCCTACGGGAACCATAATTGCTTTTCCAGTATCAATCGCTTTTAAACCTCTAGTTAATCCTTCTGTTGGTCCCATTGAAATTGTTCTCACAATATCATCGCCTAATGCTTGCATTACTTCAACAACTAACTTTTCACCATTATTATCAATTTCCACAGCATTATACAAATTAGGTAAATTGTTATGCGAAAAACGAATATCAATAACTGGTCCTAAAATTTGAATAACTTTACCTTCATTATGCTTTTGTTTTTCAACTTTTTTCATAATTATCTCCTTTCCTAATTTGTACTATCAGCCGCTGCAATAATTTCCGCAATCTCTTGCGTTATTTTAGCTTGACGAGAACGATTATATTGCAATGTTAAATTATCTTTCAACTCATTAGCATTATTAGTAGCATTTTCCATTGCTAACCTTCTTGATGCTTGTTCCGATACTTGCGATTCACTAATGGCACTATAAATAATAGTATTTAAATATAATAAAATTGTTGTTTCTAATACCGTTTGCGCATCCGGTTCAAACTCAAACAATGAATTTTGCTGAGTATTAATTTTAGCAATTGGTAACAACTGCAATACTGTTGGTTGAAACGAAATACTATTAATAAATTTTGTATAAACTAATTTAATCCGTTCAATTTCTTTATTATTAAACATACTTAAAACTTGAAAGCCAATTTCTTGTGCTTGATGATATTCAAAATTTAAATCTAAATTAGAATAACTACTAATGACATTATAATCACGATTTTGATAATAACTAATCCCTTTCGCACCAATTACAATTAATAAATCACTTTTTTTAATTTCTGGGATGACTAATTTATGAATATTATAGTTATAACCAGCACAAAGACCAATATTAGAATTAATAATAATTCATACTGTTCGAAAATGGGAACCAGCATCTTTTTGTAAATATATAGAATCATTAGTATTACTAATAATATGATGAAAAACATCATACATTTCTTCACTATAAGGTCTAATCTCTTGAATTCTTTTACTAGCTTTTTTCAATTTTGCTGTTGATACTAATTGTAAAGCACGAGAAATTTTACCAATCGTATTAATTGTTTGAATACGATTTTTAATCCGAAAATCTTGTGGCATAACTATTAATGACGACCTTTTTTAACTTTAATTTTACCTTGAATCAATAACAATTCTCATTGTTCTTTTGTCCCATAACTCGTAATTTCATATTTATCAATTTTACTAACTAAATGATAAACTACTTTAATAATTTCCGTATCAACTTTACTTTTTAACTCTTTAGAAAAGGTTTTAACTTTTTTTAATTCCTGATATATCTTATGAGCTTCTTTATTATTTTTAAAATAAGTAATAATATTTTCTTTAAACAATAAAATCTTATCTAAAGGAATTCATTGAATTCTTCGTAAATTAATTGCTAATAATAAAATTGCTTGATTAGTTTGTGATAATGGATTATATTGCGTTTGTTTTAAAATATCAATCGCTCGTTGTCCATGTTCTAAAACTCTTTTTGTCATCTCATCTAAGTCCGAACCAAATTGGGCAAAAGCTTGCAATTCATTATATTGTGCTAATTCTAACTTTAATGTTCCCGCAACCTGCTTAATGGCCTTAATTTGCGCAGCACTACCAACTCGCGAAACTGAAAGTCCAAGATCAACAGCGGGACGAATCCCCGCATTAAATAATTGACTAGTTAAAAAAATTTGACCATCCGTAATAGAAATAACATTTGTCGGAATATAAGCTGAAATATCACCAGCTTGCGTTTCAATAATTGGTAACGCTGTAATTGAACCATTACCATTATCTTTATTTAATCTTGCTGCTCGTTCTAACAATCGTGAATGCAAGTAAAAAACATCACCGGGATATGCTTCTCGCCCTGGTGGTCTTCGTAACAACAAGGCCATTGTCCGATATGCAACCGCATGCTTACTTAAATCATCATAAACAATTAAAACATCTTTCCCTTGTTCCATTCATTCCTCAGCAATAGTAATACCCGTATATGGTGCTAAATATTGTAATGGTGCTAATTCACTGGCTCCAGCAGCAACAATCGTCGTATAACTCATTGCTCCCGTTTGTTTTAATCGTTCCACAATTTGGGCAACAGTAGAAGATTTTTGACCAATGGCAACATAAACACAATTAACATCTTTCCCTTTTTGATTCAAAATCGTATCAATCGCAATGGCGGTTTTACCAGTTTGGCGATCACCAATAATTAATTCTCGTTGTCCTTTACCAATAGGAATCATCGCATCAATTGCTAAAATACCTGTTTGTAATGATTCATCAACTGATTGTCGCGTCATAACCCCCGGAGCAATTCTTTCAACAGGGCGTTTCTTTTTACTTTTAATCGCACCTTTACCATCAATCGGTTGTCCTAAGGCATTAACAACTCTTCCTAGTAACTCATCACCAACAACAGTTTCAACAACTTGTTTCGTGCGTTTAACAGCATCGCCTTCCTTAATATAAGTATCATCACCCATTAAAACAACACCGACAGCATCTTCTTCTAAGTTTAAAACCATTCCATAAACATCATTATCAAAAAGTAATAATTCACCCAGCATCGCTTTATCTAAACCATGAAGCACAGCAATTCCATCACCGACGCTAATAACACTCCCTTCTTCACTTAATTCCATCTTTTTACCATAATGTTTAATTTGACTTTTAATTACATCAGCAATTTCATTTACCTTAAATGACATCAATATCACCTGCCTTACTTATTTTCAATATTTCGTTTCATTGCTAATAATCGTCCTTTTATTGAACCATCAAAAATTTGATCTTGAACTTTTACTTTTATACCCGCAATTAAACTAAGATCAATTTTATTAATTAATTCCACTTTTTGTTGTAAAATTTTTCCAATTTTCTTCTCAATTTTATCAATAACTTCTTCTTGCAATTTTATCGTTGAAAAAACAATCCCATAAAAAACATTTGCTCTTTCATTGCACAGATTACGAAACACTTTAAGAATTAATCTTACTTGCCGAAAATTATTGCGATCAATTAATAATTTAAAAAAATTAACAAAAATATCATTAGCTTTATCTTGAAAAATTTTATCAATAATCTTTTTTTGTTTTTGTTTTTCTAAATTATGTGTTGACAAAATATCAATAATTCGTGGATATTCAAAAAATAATTTAATTAAATGAATTGATTGCCTTAACATAATGTCAAGTTGTTTTTCTTCTTCGCCTAGCTTTAGTAGTGCTCATGCTCAATTTTGAATCATTAAACTAACTCCTAATCTAATTGTTTAATAAAATCATCAATCAAAACTTCATTTTGTTCACGATCAATCTCTTTTTCCAAAATATTTTGTGCCATATTAAAAGCAACATCAATAATCTCTTGACGAATGTTTTCTTCCACTTTAATCCGCTCTTTTAAAATATCTCTTTGCGACTGTTCATCAATTAACTTCGCCTCAATGCTCGCTTGATTAATAATTTCTTGTCTTTGCGTTAAAGCTTCCACTTTAGCATCATCAATAATTTGTTGTGATTGCATTTTAGAATCCTTTAATAACGAATTAGCTTCTGTTTCATACTTTGTTGCTTGTGTTTGTTTCCTAATCGCATCATCAATTAAATCTTTAATAATACTTCTTCGCTTTCGCATTAATTGTTTAAAAGGTTTATAAAGAAAAAAACCTAAAACAACTAATAAAACAACAGTTGCTAAAATATGAGCAATGAATACCCACACATTAGGAAATAATTGATTAATAATATTTTCTTGTTCAATTTTATAAAAAATTGCTAAATAACTTAACAACATCTAATCTTATTCCTTACGCAACAAATATCAAAATTAAAGCAATAACAAGACTATAAATAGCGCCAGTTTCTGCAATGGCACAACCAATAATTAACATTGTTCTAATCTTACCATTAGCTTCTGGATTTCTTCCTACCGCCTCAGCAGCTTTACCAGCAGCATAACCTTGACCAATCCCCGCACCAAAACAACCTAAAACACCAATCCCTGCTCCAATAAATTTGCCTCATGAAACATCACCACTAGCCAAAATCGCTCCTACAGTATTAATACTATTTATTATTTCCACACTCATCATCTATTTATCCTCCTTTTAGACATTATATTAAATATTTTGTGAACTAAATGCAACAATTATCCATCAGCTTCACGCCTATTAATAGCACCTTCTTTACTACCGGATTTTTCATCACCAATTTCTAATTTTCAATAAACTAATGTTAAAATTGAAAAAATAACCGCTTGAATAACACCAAAAAAGATATCAAAGTAAAAATGAAAAAATGGTGCTAAAAATCCTGCTAAAAAATTCACTTGACCAATAATTGGAACTTGTCGGGAAATTAAATCACTAAATTGATACAATAACGCCATAATAATACTGCCACCTAAAATATTTCCAAAAAGTCGAAATGAAATGGAAACCAATGGCACAAATTGCGTTAACAATTCTAATGGATTTAAATATCGTTTAAAAAAAGCTAATCTTTGAAATTTAATGCCAAAAATATAAATCCCGATAAATGTTACTAATCCCATCGCAAATGTTGTTGTATACGATGTCATCTGCGATTCAAACCCAACAATTGCTAACAAATTACCAACAATAATGTATGACAACAAATATAAGAAATATAATGTTAATCATTTAAAACTCGGTCCTAAAATACTAATAACTAAATTTTCAACACCTTTAACACAAAGTTCCACAATTAATACTAACCCTCGCGGTTCAGCTTTAGGATCAAGTTTTTTTACTTTAAAAAAGTATATTAAAGTGATAATAATAATAATTAAAGTTGTTAAAATAATCGTTGTTATTTGCGGAACAAGTTTTCACGGATCTCACAATTCAAAACTTGCATACATTTTAAGATTCATCCTTCAAGTTCCTCTTTTCTATCAAAGCATTATACATATTAACAATTAAAGTTGCAATAAAAGCAAGTATTAAACCAAAAATACTACTAAAAATATTAAAATATTCATTAAATAGCATAATAATCAGAACAGGAATTAAATATAATAATACTCGCAATAAAAAAAGTAGTCCTATTCCTAATTTATTAATTGATTGACCTGTTTGGATAACATACGAAGTTAAAAAAATTAACAACAAATAATTCAACAAACTAAAAATACTTGTTGTAACAAAACCAGTAATCAAATTTCAAGATAAATAATTAATTATAGTAAAAATTGTTGTTACTAATAGTCCAATAAAAATTAACAACCCAAAAACAATCATTATTTGTTTTTCATATTTCCAATTAATATTTTTCATTATAACTATCTACTGTGTATCAAAATAACGATCTCCCGCATCACCAAGACCCGGAACAATATAACCGTTTTCATTAAGCTTTTCATCAACTGCAGCTGTATAAATGTTAATATCAGGATGCGCTTTTTCCAGTTTTGCAATTCCTTCTGGGGCAGCTAATAAACAAATAAACTTAATATTATGTGATACTTTTCATTGTTTAATAATATCAATTGCAGCTATTGCCGTGCCACCCGTTGCTAACATTGGATCCAAAATTACTGTATAACTATTTTCCACATTATTAGGTTTTTTTTCTAAATACTTCTTAGGTTGCAAAGATTTTTCATCACGATAAATACCAATATGACCAATTTTAGCATTAGGAACCAATCCCAACATTCCATCAACCATTCCTAAACCCGCTCTTAAAACTGGAACAAGAATAATATCTTGGGCAATTTTTTTACCAGTAGTCGCAACTATTGGCGTTTCAATTGAAATTTCTTGTAACTTTAAATCCTGAAAAACTTCATAAGCCATTAACCTAGTAATTTCATTAACATTTTCTTTAAAAATCTTACTATTCGTATCTTTTTTTCGTAACCTTGTTAACTTATCATCAATTAAAGGATGTTTAATAATAAATAGTGCCATATTATTTCACTCCTATTAAGAATTATACTACTTTCTTATATTTTTAGTAACCTGAATTGTAAATATAAATGGGACAGTTTTTTAAAATAATTGTATTAAATCTATTGGTCTTTTATAAGATAATGATTTTCTGGGTGTAGAATTAATTTGAAATGCTATAGAATTTAAGTCTTTTTGTTTATATGAAGATAAATCAGTAGATTTTGGTAAATATCTTCTTAAAATACCATTATTGTTCTCATTTAAACCTCTTTGACAAGGTTTTCCGGCATCTGCAAAATAAATTTTAACATTACAATTTTTTTCAATTAATTTTCATTTACTAAATTCTTTACCACGATCAAAAGTAATAGTTTAATTGTTCCTGGTATTAATTTTGAAATAAATTTTATTATACTTTGTGTAATACTTTCTGCTTTATGATTTTTAGTTTTCAAAGGAATTGTGGTTTTTGATCATATATCAGCTAAAGTAATAATAGAACTTTTATGATCTTTACCAACGATAGTATCTCCCTCTAAATGGCCAAATTCTTGTATATTTTTAATATTTGGAATGATTAAATTTCTTTCATGAATAGATTTACAATTATTAATTCTGCCCCTAGTTTCTTTTTGTTTATGAGGTTTATTTTTGCCTTTTCTCAATAAATTTTTTTCATCAAAACCCATTCGATTTGTTTTAAACATGTTATATAAAGTTTTTGTTGAAATATTTTTTATTTTATTTTTCCTGAATTGTAAATATAAATGGGACAGTTGGATTGGCAACCCTTTTTAGGACACTTTTTATGTAGACTGGTATTTTCTAAATTCAACGGGAGTTAAATAATTTAAACTGCCATGAATTCGAATATTGTTATATCAATTAACAAAATCAAATAGTTCGCATTTTAGTTGTGTTAAGTTTGCAAATTTTTTACCGTTAATAAATTCGGTTTTAAAGGTTTTGTAAGTTGCTTCAGCAACAGCATTATCATATGGGCATCCTTTGGAGCTTAATGATCTTTTAATTTTAAAGGTTATTAAAATTTCATCAATAATTTTATTTTTAAACTCATTACCACGATCAGTATGAAATAAAGTTATTTTATTTAATGGTCGTGTTATCTTGTGAAAAGCTTGTTGAACTAATTCAGCAGTTTTATTTGGCCCAGCACTATAGCCAATTACTTCGCGATTAAACAAGTCAATTAATAAACAAATATAATGTCATTTAGTGCCAACTTGAACATATGTTAAATCACTAACAACAACTTCATTTGGTTTTTTGTCATTAAATTGACGATTTAAAACATTATTAATTTCGTCATTATTAACTGTTTTTTTATGATTACAATATTTTAACTTGGTGTATTTAGAAACCAAATTATTTTTGATCATAATGAATCGGATTTTTCGTCGTGATAAAATGATATTTTTTCTTATTAAAACAGCTTTAATTTTACGAGCACCATAAATCTTGCGACTTTTATTAAATGCACTGATAACTTCTTGTTCATAATTATTAACATCAAACTTGGTGCATTTATTAGTTTGATAATAATATGTTGATTTTAGTAAACCTAAAATCTTACATATTTTCCTCACTGAATATTTATTTTTGTTGTTATTAATTATTGTTATTTTTTCCCGATTATCAGTGCTGCTTGCTTTAAAATGTCATTTTCCATCCGTAATTGTTGGTTTTCTTTTCGCAAGTAAATTAATTCATTTTCTTCGACAGTGCGATTATCTTTTGCTTTAAATGACCCAGAATTATTATAATTTTTAATTCAACTATAAATAGTTGGTTTTGGTAAATTATATTCTTTCCCTAAATTAATAACACTTTTGTCATTTTTGTATAGCATTACAATTTGTTTTTTAAATTCTTCAGAGTATGAGGTTTTATTTCCCATTTTTATATTCCTTCTTTCTTAATAATTTTGAAGTCTATATAATTATGGTCCAACTTATTGTAGCCTATCCAAGTTTTTTAAAATAATTGTATTAAATCTATTGGTCTTTTATAAGATAATGATTTTCTGGGTGTAGAATTAATTTGAAATGCTATAGAATTTAAGTCTTTTTGTTTATATGAAGATAAATCAGTAGATTTTGGTAAATATCTTCTTAAAATACCATTATTGTTCTCATTTAAACCTCTTTGACAAGGTTTTCCGGCATCTGCAAAATAAATTTTAACATTACAATTTTTTTCAATTAATTTTCATTTACTAAATTCTTTACCACGATCAAAAGTAATAGTTTTAATTGTTCCTGGTATTAATTTTGAAATAAATTTTATTATACTTTGTGTAATACTTTCTGCTTTATGATTTTTAGTTTTCAAAGGAATTGTGGTTTTTGATCATATATCAGCTAAAGTAATAATAGAACTTTTATGATCTTTACCAACGATAGTATCTCCCTCTAAATGGCCAAATTCTTGTATATTTTTAATATTTGGAATGATTAAATTTCTTTCATGAATAGATTTACAATTATTAATTCTGCCCCTAGTTTCTTTTTGTTTATGAGGTTTATTTTTGCCTTTTCTCAATAAATTTTTTTCATCAAAACCCATTCGATTTGTTTTAAACATGTTATATAAAGTTTTTGTTGAAATATTTTTTATTTTATTTTTCTTTAAAAAATCAGCAATTATATCAAGAGCATAATTTTTAGTAATTAACAAATGATTGATAGTATTAATTTCTGTTAAAGTTAAAATTATTAATTTTCTACCTGCATTTTGTTTATTTTTTTGAACTTGATTCAATATTTCTAATGGTAATAAGTTTTGATTTAATAATTTACAAACTCTGTGTACAGTTGATTTACTATAATCAATTGCTTTTGCTATTTTACGAATAGAAAATCCATAACTTTTATATTCTTTTATTGCTATTATTGATTCAATAGTCAGATACTTATACATTGTGCTAATTCCTTTCTTTTCTTAATTATAGAATTAACACAATTTGTTTTTTATATAAGTGTCCTTTTTAATTTTACATTTCAGGTTGTGGCTAACAGTGAACTTTTACAATTATTTAAACCAATGATTAGATTATTTTCACAACACCCAATTTTTATTATCATTGGAACAATTGGCATTTTATCAACAATATACTTTATTTTAAGAAGTTAAACACAGAAGAAAGGATAAATAAATATGTATAAACTTATGTCGTGGTTAGTTATCGCTTTTATTGGTTTAATCCCTTTGGGTGCCTTCTTTGGTACAAAACAACCACCAAAACCCAATATGGAACAATCCTTTATGAAACGACAAAAACGAGCCACTAATCCTAGTAAATGTGTTAATAGTTGTAAGTTGGAGTTTGCCAGTATTGCTAATAGTGTTTTTTCTCGTTATAACTTAAATAGTTATTTAGAACTTGATGCTACCGATTTGAAAATACCTAATGGTTTTGATAAACAATTTTCTGATGGTCGTTTTATTAAAAAAACTGTTTTTTATTTGTTTATTGAAAATAATAGTGTTATTTATAATGAAATTAATAACTTTTATCGTAAAAATGGTACTTTTAAATCTGCATCTCAAAAAGATTTTTATTTAATTGATACTTTAATTAATATTAAATTATCAGTTGAGGAAAAACTTGGAACTTATGGTGACTTAAAACTTTTTTGAATAACTTCATTCTCTGCCGAAATGCCTCCTTTGCCTGAAAAAGATAACGAACAATCATTACCTACGGAAATAACTAAAAATGATGGTGAATATCAATATAATCAGTTTCAAGATAAACTTGATTATTTAATGATACAACGCCGAGATTTTGACAAATTTAATTATAGTTACTTATATTGAGTGCCAATTTTTAATTTTTTTGATGATAATTTTAAATATATGAGTGAAATGTCAATTAAATTAAATGGCTTTAAACAAAATAGTAAATTTAGTTTAAGTCGCAAAAATTCATATCCTGAACCTGATATGATGGAAAAAGTTATTTTTAGAGAACTTTCCTTTTCCAGTTTTGGTGATGTTATTACTATAAAAACCGAGTATGGTAGCATTGTGGGTTATAATGAGTTCTTAGAAAATGGTAAATCGCTTTGAAAATCTGGGTCACAAACAAGTTTTGGAGGAGATTTTATTAATACCTTTTTTGGACAAGTTAATTATTATGGTAATACCTTCTATTTTTTACGCTATGATGACAAATTAAAATTTGATTTTAAAGATTTTATGCTTCATTATCAAAAAGATTTAACTATTAATTTTATTAATGATTTATTTAATAAAATTTATAAAGTTTTAGGTGAGTTTTTTGTACAATTCTTTTATGCCAGTTTTGATATGGATGCCTCTACTTATGTAGAATTAGATTACAAAGGGATGCAACAAATTCCTAAAAATGTTTTACAAATGGGTTTTTTCTATCGCTCCTTAATTACTTTTTATCCCAAACAATATTTAATTAACTTTGGTTCAACAACGGAAAATAGTAAGAATATGATTTTTCGTTCCTATTTCTTTGTTAAAGATAAACAAATTGTCAATGGTTTTAATACTGGTAAAAGTTCTTATCAAATAGATTTTAATGTGTTAAAAGCATATGATAATCAATTATGAAACTCCACTAGTAATAAACTGCATTTTTATAATGCTAAAGTCGATGTAATGTATGGAATTAATATTTTTACACTGACTTTTCCACTATATAAAAAGAAAGGTGAAAGTACTGAATATCATTATTCTTTATACGATTTTAACATTTTGAATTCAACAGCTTTTATTGGTGGTGGAATAAGTGGAAATATGGATGATTTAATTCCTACGCCCAATTGTTCTTATTGAGGTTTATTTAATGCAATATCTTGTGGCATTCAGCACGCTTCTGTTAGTGTGTTAAATTGATTACTTGGTCTTTCTGGGATTAATTTTTTAATTCGCCCCGTTGCGGACATTGCCAAAACAACGATTAATTTTACCAAAACTGCCTTTCCGGTGTTTGAAGTAATTCCGGCATTTAAATATCTTTTTGAGTTTTTAATTCCCCTAGCAATTTTACTAATAATAATTAAAAAATTCTCTTAAGTGTTTCTAATATTTTTATATAAAATATAATTCCTTTGAAAGGAGGATTTTTCTTTATGTGAAAAAAGAGTTTAACCGTATTAAGCCTAGTAAATGTAATGTTAGTTTCTGCTTGTAATTCTGCTAATAGTAAAATTGAAAAAAAATATAATTTAGAATTTGCTAGTACTGGTAATAGTGTTTTTTCTCGTTATAACTTAAATAGTTATTTAGAACTTGATGCTACCGATTTGAAAATACCTAATGGTTTTGATAAACAATTTTCTGATGGTCGTTTTCCTGAATTGTAAATATAAATGGGACAGTTTTTTAAAATAATTGTATTAAATCTATTGGTCTTTTATAAGATAATGATTTTCTGGGTGTAGAATTAATTTGAAATGCTATAGAATTTAAGTCTTTTTGTTTATATGAAGATAAATCAGTAGATTTTGGTAAATATCTTCTTAAAATACCATTATTGTTCTCATTTAAACCTCTTTGACAAGGTTTGCCGGCATCTGCAAAATAAATTTTAACATTACAATTTTTTTCAATTAATTTTCATTTACTAAATTCTTTACCACGATCAAAAGTAATAGTTTTAATTGTTCCTGGTATTAATTTTGAAATAAATTTTATTATACTTTGTGTAATACTTTCTGCTTTATGATTTTTAGTTTTCAAAGGAATTGTGGTTTTTGATCATATATCAGCTAAAGTAATAATAGAACTTTTATGATCTTTACCAACGATAGTATCTCCCTCTAAATGGCCAAATTCTTGTATATTTTTAATATTTGGAATGATTAAATTTCTTTCATGAATAGATTTACAATTATTAATTCTGCCCCTAGTTTCTTTTTGTTTATGAGGTTTATTTTTGCCTTTTCTCAATAAATTTTTTTCATCAAAACCCATTCGATTTGTTTTAAACATGTTATATAAAGTTTTTGTTGAAATATTTTTTATTTTATTTTTCTTTAAAAAATCAGCAATTATATCAAGAGCATAATTTTTAGTAATTAACAAATGATTGATAGTATTAATTTCTGTTAAAGTTAAAATTATTAATTTTCTACCTGCATTTTGTTTATTTTTTTGAACTTGATTCAATATTTCTAATGGTAATAAGTTTTGATTTAATAATTTACAAACTCTGTGTACAGTTGATTTACTATAATCAATTGCTTTTGCTATTTTACGAATAGAAAATCCATAACTTTTATATTCTTTTATTGCTATTATTGATTCAATAGTCAGATACTTATACATTGTGCTAATTCCTTTCTTTTCTTAATTATAGAATTAACACAATTTGTTTTTTATATAAGTGTCCTTTTTAATTTTACATTTCAGGCAATTTAAAAATCGGTTTTCACGATATTGAAAATTCAAAAATTCCGAAAAATATTAAAACCTTTTATCGCTGAATTAAATCCGACCCTCGTTGAAAAGAATTAAAACAACAAATCAAACAAACAAAACGCCATTTTAAGCGTTATGAAGTTTCTGAGATTGGTCTTTTACAAATGGATGCCAAAATCATTACCACAACAAATTTTCCGGTTGATAAAAAATATTATATTTATGATTTTATTGACGAAATAACACGCATAGTATTTGGTTATGTTTATGATAGTTTAGGAACCAATAACGCCCTTAATGCCGTGCGTAGAGCAATGAAAGATTTCGGCGAACTTGGTATAACCATTAAACGCCTTCGTACTGATAATGCTCCTGAATTTACTACTACTAATTGAAGTAATAACAAATCATACAAAGTAAAAGAAAGGCCTTTTACAACCTTTCTTTTGAAAAATAGAATTGTTCACGAGACGACACCAATCCGTTCTCCTCAAAGTAACGGAAAGATTGAACGATTCCATCAACATTATACCAAATTATTTTATGCTAATGAAAAAAAATTAAATCAAAACGAATTTCAACATTATTTAAACAAATATTATTACTTTTATAATTTTGAGCGTCGTCATTCATCATTAAACAATAAAACTCCATTTCAAACATTACAAAAATTTTTAAAATAATAATTTACGAAAATTTACAGGACGCGTAAAGTTTTGTTAGGTAGGAAAAGGTTTAAATAATTTTGAAAAAAAAGTAATCACAATTTAATTATCATTTTATCTAAAAAATAAGTAATAAAACAAAATATTTAATATTAACAAACATAATCTTAATAAAAGGTTATAAAAACTCACTAAAATGCTTATAAAAACAACATTAAAATAATTTTTTACAAAAAAAATCATACATAAGAAATATATACTTAATTTGCATATTGAAATAATTTATAGTAAATGATTATTTTTTCTTTTTTTAAAAATACCTAAGAAAACTAAACGCGACCAATTTACATAATCACTTGCTAATTATTTTTAATGTGCTTAAGTAATTTTCTAATTATATCATTTCTTTTATAAAAAATGGAAATAATAAAAATATTATTTTCACAAAAAAATTAATTATAAAATTTAATTCCAAAACCTAACCCAGCCCAAACTCTTCCGCCAGAAAAAGAATTTCAACTATTTTTCGCACTAAAAGTAAAAGGAATTCTTAAATAATAATGATTATTTTTTCAATAAAATAATAAACCAAATTTTATATTTCCTTCAAACGAAGCTAATCCCTGTTCATCCTTAACTCTAATTAAGTCTTGTTGTTGATCATATTGAATTTGTCCTAAAGCAGGAAATAGTGACCCAGTATCAATAATAATATCATGAAAATTATTATTTCTTTCATTAAAAAAATCTTTAATACTTTTTCCATAATAAGGAGTATTCCCTCAACTTATTTTTGTATATAAATTTGAATCATCACCAATAAAATCAATTTTATTATAACTAAGTGGATTAATATCTACAAGATCAATTTCTCCAGATATATTAGAATTATTTAGTTCAGATACTCACGAAGTTGTAAAAATTAAGGGTTTTTTATCTTTTTTATGATAAAAAATTTTTTGTGTATTATTAAAATACTATTCATTATTATTTTTATTTAAATCTCTTCCTTGTCTTATGTTACAATTTTGAAAATAATTTGATAATGAACTATGAAATATATTTATATGCTGAATTATACTTGTAAGTGCAAGTATAATTCAGCTAGTAATAAAAATTTATTTAACAATCAACATCCTTTCTACCAAAAAAAACAATCTATAATCTTTTTGCCCTGGAATTTAATTATAAACTGTTTTTAAAAACTTCCTTATAATTTTGTCGTTATTTATAAAAATTTTAAATAAAAAAATAAATCCATCCCTTTTAAAAAAACTTCTTGTGCTTGTCATAAGTCTGTGGTATATTACAAAACTTTCTTCAATTTGTAAATAGCCATTATTACTTTTACTCCGATTAGTAACTCGTCAACTAAAATCAGTATTAATTGCTTGCAAAGATTGGTTTAACATCGTAATACTAGAAACACTTAACAGAGTTGTTGAATACAATAGTAAAAATTCCCTAAAAATACATACCACCTCTTAAATTACTAAATATTATAAATTAAACTTATAATTGGTAATTTTCATATATTGGAAAATCTTTTAATAAAATACCAATTTGGTGTTTATGCTTAGCAATATTCTCTTCAGTATTACCATTTTCTTTAAGAACACTAATAATTATATTTGCTAATTGTTCAAATTCCTTTTCTTTTCAACCTCTAGTGGTCATCGCTGCTGTTCCAATTCGAATGCCACTAGTAGTCATTGGTTTTTCTTTATCAAATGGAATCATATTTTTATTACAAATAACATCAACTTGATGCAAAATATTTTCACATTCCTGCCCCGTACGATTAAATGATGTTTTAACATCAATAATCATTAAATGATTATCAGTACCACCACTAATCAATTTAACATCATGTTTTCTAAAAATATTTTCTAAAACTTTACAATTAGCCATAATTTGCTGTTGATATGCTTTAAATTCTGGTGTTGCCGCTTCATAAAATGCTTGTGCTTTAGCAGCAATAATATGTTCTAAAGGACCTCCTTGTTGACCTGGGAATACTGCCCGATCAATCGCTTTTGCTAATTCTTTTTTACATAAAATTGCACCGCTTCTTGGACCGCGTAATGTTTTATGTGTTGTTGTTGTTACAATATCTGCTACTAATACAGGATTTGGATGTAATCCAGCAGCAATTAAACCAGCAATATGAGCCATATCAACCATTAATAATGCTCCAACTTCATCAGCAATTTCACGAAACTTAGTAAAATCAATTGTTCTTGAATATGCACTGGCTCCCGCAACAATTAATTTTGGTTTAAGTTCTAATGCTTGTTGTCTAATTGCTTCATAATCTAATTGTTGAGTCTTTTCATCAACACCATAACCATGAAATTGATAAACAATTCCTGAGAAATTCAATTTATGTCCATGGGTTAAATGACCCCCTGCATCTAAACTCATTGCCAAAACAATATCATTCGGCTTTAAAATCGCTTGATATGCAGCAGCATTAGCTTGACTACCAGAATGCGGTTGCACATTAGCATGCTCAGCATTAAATAAAGTCTTTAATCTTTCAATCGCTAAATTTTCACTTTTATCAACAAATTCACAACCACCATAATATCTTCTTCCTGGATATCCTTCAGCATATTTATTAGTTAATATTGAACCTGCTAATCTTAATACAGGAAGCGAAACATAATTTTCCGAAGCAATTAATTCCACATGGCGTTGTTGTCTAATAAGTTCTTCTTTAACAACTGCTTTTAGTTCGGGATCAATATCATTTGTTTTGCGATTAATATTTTGTATTTCTGAATCAATATCCTTTCCTTCTAAACTAATATCATTTATTTGCGTATCATCTTTAAACATCTTTAATATCTCCTAATTCAATTTTTTCAACTCGTTGTTGATGACGGTTTGAAAATTTAGTATTTAAAAATTCTTCTAAAATTCAAATCGCTTTTTGAGGCGCAATAATTCTTCCTCCTAAAACTAAAATATTAGCATCATTATGTTCGCGAGCTAAGGCCGCTAACTTTGTTTCATAACATAATGCCGCTCTAATTTTCGGCATGCGATTAGCACTAATACTTATTCCAATACCTGTGCCACAAATTAAAATTCCATACTTAGCATTACCATTTCCTACTTCTTTACCAACCAATTTGGCATAATCAGGATAATCCACTTGTTCTTCTTCACTATTAGTTCCTAAATCAATAACCTCATATTCATTATTTTTTAAATATTCAATAAGAGCAGTTTTTAATACATATCCAGCGTGATCACATCCAATAGCAATTTTATCTTTCATATTTATAATTCCCTCCTTCCAATATCCTTTTATTTAATTATATAGTATGAAAGAAAGAAATTAATTATTTTGAACAAATATTAATTTATTTTAAAAGTAACAACCCCTTCATTAATTTTATTATTAGTTAAATTTTTAACTTTATTTATCTCTTCGTAAAAAAATGTTTTATAATTATAACTACAAGAAAGTAGGTAAACTTATGAATAAATTTGATATCCTAAAAGAAATCCTCTTAGCGCGTCATTCTTGACGAGAATATGATTCCCAAAAAATTAATGAACAAGATATTAATGAAATCTTAGAAGTAGCCCGTCATTCACCATCAGCATTTGAATCAGAACCATGACATCTTATTGTTGTTAGTAATAACAAAGTAAAACAAGAATTACATCCTTTAATATGAAAACAAAAACAAGTCCTTAACGCTTCACATCTATTTTTAATTTTAACTAACCTGAATTGTAAATATAAATGGGACAGTTTTTTAAAATAATTGTATTAAATCTATTGGTCTTTTATAAGATAATGATTTTCTGGGTGTAGAATTAATTTGAAATGCTATAGAATTTAAGTCTTTTTGTTTATATGAAGATAAATCAGTAGATTTTGGTAAATATCTTCTTAAAATACCATTATTGTTCTCATTTAAACCTCTTTGACAAGGTTTGCCGGCATCTGCAAAATAAATTTTAACATTACAATTTTTTTCAATTAATTTTCATTTACTAAATTCTTTACCACGATCAAAAGTAATAGTTTTAATTGTTCCTGGTATTAATTTTGAAATAAATTTTATTATACTTTGTGTAATACTTTCTGCTTTATGATTTTTAGTTTTCAAAGGAATTGTGGTTTTTGATCATATATCAGCTAAAGTAATAATAGAACTTTTATGATCTTTACCAACGATAGTATCTCCCTCTAAATGGCCAAATTCTTGTATATTTTTAATATTTGGAATGATTAAATTTCTTTCATGAATAGATTTACAATTATTAATTCTGCCCCTAGTTTCTTTTTGTTTATGAGGTTTATTTTTGCCTTTTCTCAATAAATTTTTTTCATCAAAACCCATTCGATTTGTTTTAAACATGTTATATAAAGTTTTTGTTGAAATATTTTTTATTTTATTTTTCTTTAAAAAATCAGCAATTATATCAAGAGCATAATTTTTAGTAATTAACAAATGATTGATAGTATTAATTTCTGTTAAAGTTAAAATTATTAATTTTCTACCTGCATTTTGTTTATTTTTTTGAACTTGATTCAATATTTCTAATGGTAATAAGTTTTGATTTAATAATTTACAAACTCTGTGTACAGTTGATTTACTATAATCAATTGCTTTTGCTATTTTACGAATAGAAAATCCATAACTTTTATATTCTTTTATTGCTATTATTGATTCAATAGTCAGATACTTATACATTGTACTAATTCCTTTCTTTTCTTAATTATAGAATTAACACAATTTGTTTTTTATATAAGTGTCCTTTTTAATTTTACATTTCAGGTAAAATGCCTTTACAAAAAATAGTGCCTTTCTTCGTTTAAGATATCAAACGCGTTATCAGAATTCTGATGAAAAATTTGAACAATTACAAAATAACTTAATAAATTATTTAAAAAAATATATTAATGACCCAGAAGAATGAGCTAAACGACAAGCATATATTTTATTAGAAAACATTATTCTTTGTGCTTTTGCTAAAGGCATTGGTACTAGTCCAATGGAAGGGTTTGATGGTGCTGACATCATTAATTATTTAGAAACAAATAACCATATCGCTCCTAATGAATACAATGTTGCCGTTGTTCTTGCTGCCGGATATTTACCTAAAAATAAAGAATTACCAAGAAAACCACAATCCTTAACTTATGAACAATTAGTTACTAAAATTGAATAAAACAAAAACGCCATTATCTTTACAATAATGGCGTTTCTTTTATGTTTAAAAAATATCTAATAATTTAAATTTTAATATTCCTCTTCATAAGCAATTTTTCCTCTAGCAATGATATCTTCGGAATCTAATAATCCTGTCCCCGCAGGAATTAAATTACCTAAAATAACATTTTCTTTTAATCCTTCTAAATTATCAACTTTACCTTTAATAATTGCTTTTGTTAATACTCGTGTAGTATCTTGAAATGATGCTGCCGATAAGAAAGAATTAGATTCCAATGGTGCTTTTTTAATACCAAACATAATTGGAAATCCATAAGGCGGACGACGATCCTCTGATAATAACTTACCAACAATATCTTTAAATTCTTTAATCGTAACTGTTTCCCCAACTAATAAGTCACTATCACCATTATCAATAATTTGAATTTTATTTAACATTTGTTTAATAATAATTTCAATATATTTATCAGAAATTTGAATTCCTTGCAAACGATACACTTTTTGAACTTCTTTTAAAATATATTCTTGAACTTCTTTAATCCCAGCAATTTCTAATAAATGTTTAACATTAATTGCTCCTTCAGTTAATTTTTGACCAGCTTTAACTAGCGAACCAACTTTAACACGAATATTAGAGTTATAAGGAGTTTTATATTTTCTTTCATTATGTTCAGAAACAACAGTAATAACATTAATACCATTTTCTTCACTTATTTCTTGAACGGTACCATCAATTTCAGAAATAATGGCAACTGCTCCCTTAGGAATTGTATTATCTAATAATTCTTTAATTCTTGGTAACCCCTGAGTAATATCTAAACCACCAGCAACCCCACCTGTATGGAAAGTACGCATTGTTAATTGTGTCCCTGGTTCACCAATTGATTGGGCTGCTATAATCCCAACAGTTTCACCAATATCAACAATTGCACCCGTTGCTAAATTAAGTCCATAACATTTTTTACATACCCCTTTAGAAGCATCACAAGTTAAAACAGAACGAATTTCAAATTCCGTAATATTATTTTTGGCAATTTTATTATTAATATCTTCAGTAATTAAAGTATTAGCAGGAACAATTTCCTTACCATTTTTGTTAATTATCGCTGACTTTGTAAATCGTCCAAAAGCACGATCTTGTAAGGGCACAATAATAATATAATTTTTAGTATCAACAATATCTTTAATTAAGAATCCTTTTTCTGATTGGCAATCTTCCATCACAATAATAATTTCTTGGGCAACATCTACTAATCTTCTTGTAAAATAACCAGAATCAGCTGTTTTTAAAGCCATATCAACCATTCCTTTTCTCGCCCCATGCGTAGAAATATAGAATTCAAGAACCGTTAATCCTTGTATAAAAGAAGAAAGAATCGGTAATTCAATAACTTCTCCCTTAGGATTATTCATTAATCCTCGCATCCCTACTAACTGTGTAAAGTTAGAAAGATTACTCCGCGCACCGGAATCAGTCATAATCGTAATCGGATTATTAATATCTTGCTTTAACACTACTTCTAATTTCTTTTGAATTAAATCTTTAACATCCGATCATTTTTCAATAATTAATTTATGTTTTTCGCGTTCAGTTATCATTCCTAAACGATAAAATTCTTGAACTTCAGCAATATATTTATCAGCTTCAATAAAGTTTTCTTTTTTATCATCATATGCTTGCATATCTTGTGACGAAATCGTAATACCAGAAATTGTTGAAAATTTAAATCCTAAATTTTTCATATTATCTAACATTTCAGCAGTTTTTTGCGTTCCATATTGCTTAAAAAACTTAGTAATAATATTTGATAAACTACTTTTCTTAAATGGAGAAATTGCTTCTCGTGATGCAATAAATTTTCGGATATCCTCAGTAATTAAAATAATATGACGGTCATCTAAATAATCAAGATTTTCTGCTGTTGGTTCATTAAAATAAGGGAAATCAACAGGAAAAATTTTATTAAAAATTAATTTTCCAACCGTTGTTATTAATACCTTATTTTTACTATCATTAACTTTAATCTTACCATCCATAGCATCAACAGGAATAGCAATTATCGCATGTAAATGTAATTGTTTATTATCATAAGCTAAAACAGCATCATCAAAATTCCGATAAATATTTCCTTCACCAATTTTACCTTTACTTTCAAAAGTTAAATAGTAATTTCCTAAAACCATATCCTGAGTTGGCGTTACAATTGGTTTTCCATCTTTCGGTCCTAAAATATTTTTTGAACCTAACATTAAATATCGCGCTTCAGCAACAGCTTCTGCTGTTATCGGCACATGAACTGCCATTTGGTCACCATCAAAATCAGCATTAAATGCTGGTGTTACTAATGGATGCAAGCGAATTGCTTTCCCTTTTACTAATTTCGGTTCAAAAGCTTGAATTCCTAAACGATGCAGTGTTGGTGCCCGATTTAATAATACTGGACGCTCTTTAATAACTACTTCTAAAAAATCTCACACGCGTTCATCGCGTTGATCAATCATCTTTTCTGCCATCTTATAAGTTAAATTACTATTATTTTCTTTAGCATCTCTTAATAATTCAGCAATAATAAATGGTTTAAAAAGAACAATTGCCATATCGCGTGGTAAACCACACTGATACATTTTTAATTCTGGACCAACAGCAATAACACTTCTTCCAGAATAATCAACTCGTTTTCCTAACAAGTTTTGACGAAAACGGCCTTGTTTTCCTTTTAAAATTGCTGTTAATGATTTTAAAGGTCGCTTATCTCTTCCGGTTACAGGACGCGCTTTGCGATCATTATCAATTAAAGCATCAACTGCTTCTTGTAACATCCTTTTTTCATTATTAATGATAATTGAAGGGGCTCCCATTTGTTTAACGCGTTTTAATCGTTCATTTCTTATAATAATCTTACGATATAAATCATTTAATTCTGATGCTGTAAATCTACCTCCATCTAATTGAATAATTGGTCTAATATCTGGTGGTAACACCGGAATAGCATGTAAAATCATTCACTCAGGTTTATTTCCTGAACGCAAAAAATCATTTAAGGTTTTTAAAGAACGCATTAATTTTAATTTATCCGTTTGCGATTTTTTACCTTGAATTTTTCTTTTAATTTTCTTAATTTCTTCTTTCAAATCTAAATTTTTAAGTAAATGTTCAATTGCTTCAGCACCAATACCAAATTTAGCATTAGTATATTTATTAATAAATTGAGCACATTCATCCATTGAAAAAGGAATATTAGTAGTTTTTAAATCTTCAATCATTCCTTGTGCTCTTTCAAAAGCAATTGATTCCACAGTTAAATCTTTTTTAATATTTTCTAAAGTTTTAATTAATCGTTCACGAGTTTCTTGTGAAGTTTTAGCATTACCTAAATCTAAAACCATTTTATCTCTTAAATTTTTAGCATCACCAGCATCTAAAACAATATAAGAAACAAAATAAATCACTTCCTCTAAATCCTTAGTACGCATATTTAATGCCAAAGCAATTTGGGAAGGTGATGCTTTTAACATTCAAATGTGTGATACGGGATCTTCTAATTCAATATGTCCCATTCTTTTTCTTCTAACAATTGATTCTGTTAATTGCACCCCACATCGTTCACAGATTTTACCACGATTATTTTCTTTTTTATATTTTCCACATTCACATTCATAATTTTTAATCGGCCCAAAAATTCGTTGATCAAAAAGACCATCTTTTTCTGGTTTTAATGATTTATAATTAATAGTTTCTGGTTTTGTTACTTCACCATACGTTCAAGAACGAATATCTTCTGGAGAAGCTAAACTAATTTTAATTTCTTTAAAGTTTTTGTGATCATTAAACATTTATCATTTCTTCCTCTCTAGAATTTACTTTCTTCATCTTCTTCATAATTTAACATCTTATGTTCTTTACCATCTTTAGTTTTTAAAACAACATTGATTGATAAACCTTGTAATTCTTTAATTAAAACATTAAATGACTCAGGAATTCCTGACAATGGCAATTTTTCACCCTTAGCAATTTTAGTATATAACTTCGTTCTTCCAATAATATCATCAGATTTAATTGTTAATATTTCTCTTAAAGTATGAGCCGCCCCATAAGCTTCCAAAGCTCATACTTCCATTTCTCCAAATCTTTGGCCACCATTTTGTGCTTTTCCACCTAATGGTTGTTGAGTGATTAAAGAATATGGCCCAACATTACGAGCATGAATTTTATCTTCCACCATATGTGATAGTTTTAACATATACATTACACCAACAGATATTTTATTACCAAATGTTTCACCTGTTTGACCATCAATTAAAGTTTCTTTTCCAAAATTATCCATCTTGGCTTCTGTCATAATGGCAATTAATTCTTCATTACTTACGCCTTCAAAAACTGGGGTAGCTACTTTTAACCCTAACTTTTTAGCAGCCATTCCCAAATGTAATTCTAGTACTTGACCAATATTCATTCGCGAAGGAACTCCTAAAGGATTTAACATAATATCTACAGGTGTACCATCAATAAGATGGGGCATATCTTCAATCGGTAAAACTTTAGAAATAACACCCTTATTACCGTGTCTTCCCGCCATTTTATCACCTTCTTGAATTTTTCGTTTTTGAACAACATAGATTTTAACAATTTCTAATACCGAAACTGGTAAATCATGTCCATCTTTACGAGAAAATCTTTTCACAGCTTGAATAATTCCCGCACCACCATTTGGAACAATTAAAGAATTATCTTTAACATTACGAGACTTTTCACCAAAAATAGCTTGTAATAATTTATCTTCTGCTGACAGTTGGGTTTGTCCTTTAGGTGTTACTTTCCCAACAAGAATATCGCCTTCTTTAACTTCCGCACCAACCATTACAATCCCATCAGCATCTAAATAACGACGCATACTATCTGGAATATTAGGAATTTCACGAGTTATTTCTTCTTCACCTTGTTTTGTTTGGCGACGTTCAATAGTATATTCTTCAATATGAATTGATGTAAAGACATCATCATATACTAAGCGTTCACTAATAATAATCGCATCTTCATAGTTATAACCATTTCAAGTTGTAAATGCCACCATAACATTTTGACCTAACGCTAATTCACCTTTTTCCATTGAAGCACCATCAGCTAAAATTTGACCTTTGCTAACAGTATCACCTGGTTTTACCAATGGTGAATGAATTAAAGCCGTACTACTATTACTACGACCAAAACTATTTAATTCATAAACTTTAACTCGTTCCTTATGCTTAATAGTAATTTTTTTACTATCAACATAATCAACAATTCCATCATCTAAAGAAATAATTGCTAATCCTGAATCTCTAGCAGCAGCATGCTCCATACCCGTACCTACTAACGGTGATTGTGGTTTAATTAAAGGGATTGCTTGACGTTGCATATTAGCGCCCATTAAAGCACGGTTAGCATCATCATTTTCTAAAAAAGGAATACAAGATGTCGCAATGGAAACAATTTGTCGTGGTGAAACATCAATATAATCAACTTCATTGTTAGGCGCAATAATATTTTCACCACTAAAACGAGCAGCAACTTGCTTTTCAATAATCTTTCCTTGATCATCAATTGCAATATTTGCTTGACTAATAACATAATTTTTTTCTTGATCTGCCGTTAAATAATGATTAACTTCAAATACAATACCATTATTTACTTTCCGATATGGCGTTTCAATAAAACCATATTTATTAATATGAGCGTAAGTTGATAAATTATTAATTAAACCAATATTTGGTCCTTCAGGAGTTTCAATCGGACAAATTCTGCCATAATGCGAGTAGTGCACATCACGAACTTCTATACCAGCTCGTTCACGAGATAATCCCCCCGGACCTAACGCAGTAATTCTTCTTTTATTAGTTAACTCTGATAACGGATTAGTTTGATCCATAAACTGTGATAACTGTGATAAGTTAAAAAACTCACCAATAACAGCTGTTAACGGTTTATTATTAATAATATTTGATGGCTTAATAACAGAACTATCAGCAGTTGACATCTTTTCTTTAACATTTTTTTCAATTCTTGCCATCCCAATCCGAAATTGATTTTGTAATAACTCACCAACTGTTCGCACACGACGATTACCTAAATGATCAATATCATCAATATTTCCCAAATCTTTAGTTATATTTAATAAATATGAAAAAGAAGCAATAATATCTGGAATCGTAATATGTTCCATTTTATTACTTGGATCAACACCTAAAATTGCAATACTATCATCAGGATTAATCATTTCATTATTAGCATAAACTAAAACTCTTTGAATTTTATTATGACTTTTAATATCTGGATGAAAATTAATTTCTTGCAACATTGCCCCAGCATTTAAAATCGTATGCAACAATTCTAAATCTTTTTTAGTAATTAAATATCCCTTTTTAAAAACAACATTACCTTTAACATCTTTAATATCTTCAGCCAAAATCCGATTTAATAACCGATCAACAATTGATAACTTTTGAATCAATTTAAATCGGCCGGCTTTAGTTAAATCATATTTTCTTTTATCAAATAATAATCCAAAAAGAAACTTACTAGCACCATCAACAGTTGCTGTTTCCCCTGATCGAATTTTTTTATAAATTTCTTGAACCGCAAATTCTCAACTATCTTTTTCTAAACCACTAATATAATCACTTTCATAAGTGTCAATTAATAACTGATCATCATTATACAATGCTAATAAATCATCTTTTTTTAAACCTAATGCTGTAAACAAAACAGTAGCATTAGTTTTTCGTGACTTATCAATTTTTACTTGAAAAATATGTTTATATAAATTATTTTGTTTATTTTTAACCTTTTTAATATGACTTTCAAACTCTAATCATGTTCCCCGTGAAGGGATAATATCATTAAAATAAATAATTTTTCCTGTTTTCAGATCAATATTCTTTTTGTAATAACTTCCTGGCGATCTTACTAATTGCGAAACAACAACCTTTTCACTACCATTAATAATAAAAGTTCCTTTATCGGTCATCAACGGAAAATCACCTAAAAAAACTTCACCGGCTCTTCAAAGGGTATAATCAACTAACATTTCTTCTTCATTTTGCTTTTTAATAATAATTTCAATAGCAATTTTATCATCAGCATTAATATCTTCAAAATAAAAAACATTATCATCTTGTTTTGATAATACTGGATTTTTAAAACCAAATTCTTCTCTTACTCATAATAACATTGCTTGATCTGGCGTTTTAGCAATTTGACTATTAATTCTTTCATCATCTTTAATAACAGTTAATTGCAATTTAGCATAAATTGGTACTTCATAAATCTTTGATTCTTCTTGTGCTTGTTTTAAGTTGCGTCGTGGTTTTTTTACTTCTCAACTTAACAATGATAATATTGTCTTACCTTCAGGGTCAGTTATTGGAAATATTTCATCAAAAACCTCCTGAATGCCATCTTTCATAAATCATTGATAATTATCAGTTTGTACTTCAATCAAATTGGGTAATTCTAATTTCCCTGAAACTTTGGAATAATCTCTTCTTTGAACATAATCTCCAAAATGTTTCATCTTAAATGCCATTAACAAATCCCCCTTGTTTTTCATAACTAAAACTATATAATTTTATACTAATTATACTCTTAAATCAATACATACTTTTGATAAGGTTGTAGAAACCATATACATATGACAAGATTTTGTTTTCTACAAACTTTTAGGGGGTGTTTTCTTTTGGCAGTAATATTTTGTATTGAATGCGACAACGAAAGCTATATCGTTGGCAATAAAAATACAGTTGGAATCTGTAATTCTTGCGATGAAAAGGGGTTTTAATTTTGAAAGAAACGATAGATTATAAAATATGTCGTTGGTGTTTGCATATTAGAAACTTAGGAAATCACGATGCTTGTGATAAAAAATTTATTAATCATATTAAAAAAATATTAAAAAATAAAAATAAAGCACACTAAAAAAGTAAGAAATTTATTTTTTAAACCTATAAAAAATTAAATATAGAATTCAAACAATACCAATAATAAATTGAACTACAAATCAACCTTCTTCTTTAAATAAATAAACTCATTTTAAATCTTGAAATTTAAAATTTCAATTAAAAAATCAAACCATAGCATATAATGCTTGTCCAAATGAATTATCTTTATCCGGAGTTCAAAAATAAGCAACTCCTTGTAAAATTCAACCTATTCAAATAGTTATGCCAAAATAATTAAGATTAACTTCTAAAAAGCAAATTATCTTATCTGAAATATCTTCTAATTTATCTAATAAATACATATAAAACCTCCTAATTTTAAAAAGAATAAAAGGATAAAAAAAGAAAATGAAAACTGTAAATAAATTTATAAAAAAATATTGATGAATAATACTTAATTACATTATATTCATATCTTTAAGTATAGTTTTATTATTACATACAGATATTGAAAATTTGCAACAATTTATTAAAAATTTTGGAGCAATTGGTAGGTTAATGATTATAGGTTATTCATTAGTATGAGTAACCATAACACAAATAGTGAACTGTTTAATTCGTTTTGTATTAAAAAAAATCAAAATTAAAAGAAAAATAAAAGGAATTTAAAAAATAATGTTTAAAGTTAAATTAGTTAGTATAAAAAGAAAAATATTTAAAAATAAAGATGGCTCTACGATGTCAGGATATTCTGCCGAATTTTTGCGTTATGAAAATGACTTATTTGAGCCTACCGGCGAACAAAAAGCCTTATGAATTGATGATAATAATTTAGAACAACAAGAAATTTATAAATTGTTAAAAGAAAATGTTAAATCATTTTTTAGTTGCGAATTAACTTTTGATAAAAACCCCAAAATAGTTAATTTGCAAAAAATTGAATTAGAAAAAAATCAAAAAAACTTGTCCAGTTAATTGATAATCACTTCGGTCTGCGAAGCGGTGCGGAAAGCGTATGCTCCGCCCGCTTAGCGGGTAGTCGGCGAAGCCGACTATTACTTGATTAAATAACATAACTGGCGAAAATCTAAAACCGGAGAATAAAATATGAATTTACAACCTCAAAATCCGACTGATTTTTATATGAAAACGATTTATTACGGTCAATATATTCGTAATATTGTTATGCCTTTAGAACGCATTAAAGCAAATAACCGCAATGCTAGCGGTTTAAAAAATAAAGGTAATTGTGATACAAAACTGTTTAATAGCAATATTCGTGCAAAATCTAATGTTATTAGGAAGGCATATCATAATTTTTGAGACTGCAAAAAACTTACATTCTTAACTCTTACTTATGCTGATGTTAATGAATTTGACATTAGAAAATGTAAGCGTGATTTAAATAAATTTTTTAAAAAATTAAAATATTGATTTAAAGTTAAAAATAAAAATATTAAGTATTTGTATACATATGAATATCAGAAAAGAGGCGTTATTCATTTTCATATTTTAATCACCGAAAAAATACCCCATAAAATTATTTTACAATTTTGACCTTACGGAATTAATAAAAATATTAGAGTTCGTGAAAACACTAATGAAATGGTTGTAAAATATTGCTCCAAATATATAACTAAAAATGTCCTGAATGAAAAATCATTAAATCAGTATGATTTAAATATCAAGGCTTATCAATTCTCTTATAACTGTCAAAACCCCATTACTAGAAAACAAATATTTACCGATACTTTGAATAATATTGTTAATAGAACCGTAAATTCTGAATTTGTAAAGTACTTAAAATCAAAAGTTAATAAATTTAAAACTAAAATGTGCGGAGCAATCTATGAATTTAAAAATATTAATTATGTAGGCTTTGAAAGTGAAAATTATACTTCGTTAGAAAGTTTAAGATTTAGAAATCAACTAAGAAAAACGAAACATTAGGAGTTAAAAAATGAAAGAAAAAATGCAATTAAAAATAAGAATTAAAAATTGATTTAAAAATCATTGGTTAAAAATATTGCTTAGCATTGTTTTTATCTTTATAAACTTAATACTTTGAGCTTTAACTTTATTGGATACTAAGTGAGTGATGGGAACAAATGGTGAATTTATTGATTTTATTGAAAAAGATATGTATAAGTTTTTTGGTTTAAATACCGCAATTATGTTGCTTGGATTATTTGTTTATTGATTTGGTAGTGCGATATTTATTGCTTTTAAAGTTGAAAAATTAGTTTGACTTATTGTTAAGAAGATTAAGGAAAAAAGAGCTTTGAAAAATAAAACTTTAAATAGAAAGGAAATTGAAAAATAATGGCAATATTTAGTCTAATATGTTTTATCTTATTAACCTTATTACTCGCTTTTGCTGTTGCTTGGGGTTTGTGGCGTTGAATGAACGATGTTAAAAAGTATGGTAAACAAGCAAAAGAAATTAAAGGGGATTTTAGTAAAAAAGAAAAACGCTTCATTGTTAAATTATCTTATTTAACTGAAAAAAATGACAAACAAAATCAAGAAACTCAAACGAAAGGATAAAATAAATGTTAAAAGATGTAATTATTAAGTTAATTGATTTACTTTATCCAACTGCCGATTTACCGCCCCAAGTAGTATTTTTGTTCTCAATTCTTGTAATCATTGTGTTATTTGCCAGTTTCATTGGTATTCTCTTTCTTCCGATTAAGTGTTTATTTCAATGTTTCTAGTTGTTTGAAAAGATTTAAATTGAGAACAAATTAAACAAACTTTCTGAGATTTGTTTATCCAAATTACAACTATTCCAGCTCATATTACTGGCGGTAAAGAAATTAATTTAACTGAAGAACCACTTTGACTTTTAACAACCAACATCGCTTTTTGATTACTAACAACAGTTATTATCTTATTTATGTTGATTTTATTTTATAAAGTTAAATCTTATTTTTGTTAATAAATATAGGATAAATATTTTGAAAAGAAAGGGGGTGATTATATGTTTACAACTTTCTTAGCTGATGCACCAGTAGCAATTACCGGAAAACAAGCCATTAGTAATTTGTGAGATAGTATGGTAGGACTTTTTGGAAAAATCTGAAGCGACATTATCAGTGGGCAAATGCCATTAGTAGTAGATTTCTTTGCTACTTATTGAATTTTTTTATTTCCGGCAATTGTTGGATTATTCTTATTTGCTTTTGGAATGTTTGAAAAACTACTATTAAGAGTTCGTTAATAGTAATTAAAAAAATAAAGGAGTGCGATAATGCTTAAATTTCTAAAAAATATCTGTGAAAAAATCAATGACTTTGTTAGCTTAAATCGCACTTTCTTTATTATTTCTTGATATTATTATGCTTTTCTTGTTGTTATTAATCCACAATATTGAGTTTCATTTTTTCATATCATCGGTATTATCTTAAATTGTTTAATTTTAATTACTAAATTTATGCAATGAGTTAATCGTAAATCTTTTATTAATTTTTTATTCAAATCACCATTAAATATTGTGATTGGTTCATTGGGAACTGGAAAAACTGCTTTATTAGTTTTTGCTTCAAAACTTTTAGGTAAGAAAAAATGAAAGACGGCTTCAACATTTCCAATTTTAGACCAACAAATGTTATCTTTGGGGCATATGTCGTTATTGGATAATGAATATCCAATATTAGAAGAAAAACATTTATTGTTATGAGACGAAACCAATTTATTTTTAGAAGGAACCGATTATAAAGAAAATGATAAATCAACCCAAGGTTTACAAGAATATTTTGCTCTTGTTAGACATTTTGGTCATATTGTTCTAGCCAGTGGCCAACGCCCTGAACATATTTGGGTTAAAGTTAGAGATATTGCTAATTCGGTTATTGTTGGTATTACTAAGAAATCAGTTAATTTTTTTCGCCCCTACCTAAAGGTTGTCTATGGCACTTTTAAATCTGTAGAAGAATACGAACGCTGACGCACGAGTTTAATTGATGCTAAAAATAATAAAAAAGGTCGTAAAACTAAATATCGTAATATTCCGGAATTAGATATCTACTTTTTTAAATTAAAAATTCCAATGTCCGTTTTAGAGTGTTACGACAATAAGTATTTATCTTTTTTACGCCCCGTTGCTAATCGCGTTGTTGTTGATACTTATGAAGATAAGTTTTATGAAACTACTGAAGTTGATTTAGAAATATTAAAATACCTTAAAATGGAAAAATTTAGTCGTATTATGGAATTACTAAAAAGTAATTTGAAAGATAGGAATTAACTATCATATTATTTTAATCTAAGAAAGGATACTTAATTATGGCAAATCTAGAAAAGATGGCATCATTTTTTGCAGATATTATTTATAAAGTTTTTGATTTAATTTGAAGTATGACTATTCCCGGCACCGGAATTCGGATTATCATTATTCCTTTAATCTCTTTAATTGTTAACTTTGTCTTTGTTGCTATTTTAGGTATTGGAATGCAAGCCAAAGAAAGCTATAGAAAGGCAAGAACTAATAAATCTGTTAAAGAGTGAGGTAAGAAATAATGTTTAAACTAGTTATAATTTTTCTTTTAATTACCGTTTTTTCTATCTTTGCTTTTGATGAATTTCTTGGTTTATGGCGTTTTGTAAATGAAGGGTTGGAATATTTTAATAAAGTTATTGTGGCTAACAGTGAATTTTTACAATTATTTAAACCAATGATTAGGTTATTTTCTCAACACCCAATTTTTATTATCATTGGAACAATTGGTATTTTATCAACAATATACTTTATTTTAAGAAATTAAACGCAAAAGAAAGGACAAATAGATATGTATAAATTTATGTCGTGGTTAGTTATCGCTTTTATTGGTTTAGTCCCTCTAGGTGCTTTCTTTGATACAAAACAACCACTAAAACCTAATATGGAACAATCCTTTATGAAACGAGAAAAACGAGCCACCAATCCCAGTCAATGTGGTAATAGCTGTAAGTTGGAGTTTGCTAGTATTAAAAATAGTTATGTTTTTAAATGGCCGGCTCTTGGTTTTGTTTGAAATACTGATGATAAATTAGATGATTTGCCTCAAGATGTTTCTGCTCTTACAATTCCTGAAGGCGGTAATATGTCTGGTTATGTTTTTAATTTTTATAAAAAAAATATGACTAAAATTGTTAATGTTAATCGCGAATATGATAAATATTATATTGATAAAATTGTTAATGTAAAAATTACAATTGTAAAAGCTTCAGCTTTGAACAGACATGATAGGCGTGCTGGTTATATAATTACCTCATTTTCTGCCGAAATGCCTCCTTTACCTGAAAAAGATAATGAACAACCATTACCAACAGCAATAACTAAAAATGATGGTGAATACCAGTATAATCAATTTCAAGATAAGTTAGATTATTTGATGATACAACGCCGAGATTTTGATAAATTTAATTACTCTTATCTATATTGAGTCCCCATTTTTAATTTCTTTGACGATAATTTTAAATATATGAATAAAATTTCAATTAAATTAAATGGTTTTAAACAAAATAGTAAATTTAATTTAAGTCGCAAAAATTCATATCCTAAACCTGATATGATGGAAAAAGTTATTTTTAGAGAACTTTCCTTTTCTAGTTTTGGTGATGTTATTACTATAAAAACTGAGCATGGTAGCATTGTGGGTTGTAATGAGTTTTTAGAAAATGGTAAATCGCTTTGAAAATCTGGCTCGCGAACAAGTTTTGGAGGAGATTTTATTAATACCTTTTTTGGACAAGTTAATTATTATGGTAACACCTTTCATTTTTTACGTTATGATGATAAATTAAAAACTGATTTTAAAGATTTTATGCTTTATTACCAAAAAGATTTAACTATTGATTTTATTGATGCGTTATTTAATAAACTTTATAAAGTTTTAGGTGAGTTTTTTGTACAATTCTTTTATGCAAGTTTTGATATGGATGCTTCTACTTATGTAGAATTAGATTACAAAGGAATGCAACAAATTCCTAAAAATGTTTTACAAATGGGCTTTTTCTATCGTTCCTTAATTACTTTTTATCCCAAACAGTACTTAATTAACTTTGGTTCAACAATCGAAAATAGTAAGAATATGATTTTTCGTTCCTATTTTTTTGTTAAAGATAAACAAATTGCTAATGGTTTTAACACTGGTAAAAGTTCTTATCAAATAAATTTTAATGTGTTAAAAGCATATGATAACCAATTATGGAATGCTACTAGTAATAAACTGCATTTTTATAATGCTAAAGTCGATGTAATGTATGGGATTAATATTTTTACGCTAACTTTTCCACTATATAAAAATAAAAGTGAAAACACTGAATATCATTATTCTTTATACGATTTTAACATTTTGAATTCAACAGCTTTTATTGGCGGTGGCATAAGTGGTAATATGGATGACTTAATTCCTACACCCAATTGTTCTTATTGAGGTTTATTTAGTGCGATATCGTGTGGTATTCAGCACGCTTCTGTTAGTGTGTTGAATTGATTGCTTGGTCTTTCTGGGATTAATCTTTTAATTCGTCCTCTTGCTGACATTGCCAAAACAACGATTAATTTTACCAAAACCGCCTTTCCAGTGTTTGAAGTTATTCCGGCATTTCAGATGTTATTTGAATTTGTAGTGCCGTTAGCAATCTTATTAATGATATTAAAAAAGTTCTCTTAAATATTGCCAATATTTTTTATAATATAATTCCTTTGAAAGGAGGATTTTTCTTTATGCAAAAATTTTTATCAGCTTTAAATTTAGTATGTATAATTTTTATTTCGGGATGTAGTAAAAATAGTAATATTTTAAATAAATATGATTTAAAATTTGCTAGTATTCAAAATAGTTATGTTTTTAAATGGCTGGCTCTTGGTTTTGTTTGAAATACTGATGATAAATTAGATGATTTGCCTCAAGATGTTTCTGCTCTTACAATTCCTGAAGGCGGTAATATGTCTGGTTATGTTTTTAATTTTTATAAAAAAAATATGACTAAAATTGTTAATGTTAATGGCGAATATGATAAATATTATATTGATAAAATTGTTAATGTAAAAATTACAATTGTAAAAGCTTCAGCTTTAGACAGGAGTGATAGGCGTGCTGGTTATATAATTACCTCATTTTCTGCCGAATTACCTCATTAATTTAGTAATTTAATAACCATTCTTGAAAATCGTATTTTTTGTAATACGGTTTTCTTAATTTAAGGAGTTTAAAAAAATGAAATATATTATTTCCCAAGCTGATTTAGCAGATTTAAAAGCAAAAATCCAAAGTTGACTAAGTGCTAATTGCCGTAATCCTTATTACTATAAAACTAAAAAACGCATTACGGCTTATTTAAATTTATGTACTTATTTCTATATTGAAGAGACAACTTTAACAAAACTTATTAAAAAATATTTTAAGAATGCAACGAAAACCTTTTATCGTTGGGCAGAAAAAATTATGACCGCTTATTATTCTGACAATTTAGATTTGTTATTGTTTAAAACCACAAAACCACAAAATCTTAATTATCAATATAGTTTAAATTCTCGCAAAAAAGTATGTGATTTATATTTTGATTATAAAAATCTTCAAGCTGGCGGAATCTGGTCTTTATTTAACAATTTAAAAATGGATTTTCACGATATTAAAAAATTAGAAATTCCGAAAAATATTAAAACTTTTTATCGCTGAATTAAATCTGACTCTCGTTGAAAAGAATTAAAACAACAAATCAAACAAACAAAACGCCATTTTAAGCGTTATGAAGTTTATGAGATTGGTCTTTTACAAATGGATGCCAAAATAATTACCACATCAAATTTTCCGGTTGATAAAAAATATTACATTTATGATTTCATTGACGAAATGACACGCATAGTATTTGGTTATGTTTACGATAGTTTAGGAACTAACAATGCCCTTAATGCCATGCAAAGAGCAATGAAAGATTTTAGCGAACTTGGCATAACAATTAAACGCCTTCGTACTGATAATGCTCCGGAATTTACCACTACTAATTGAAGCAATAAAAAAGCATATAAAGTAAAAGAAAGGCCTTTTACAACCTTTCTTTCGAGGAACGGAATTGTCCACGAAACCACACCAATCCGTTCTCCTCAGAGCAACGGAAAGATTGAACGATTCCATCAACATTATACCAAATTATTTTATGCTAAGGATAAAAAATTAAATCAAAACGAACTTCAACATTATTTAAACAAATATTATTACTTTTATAATTTTGAACGCCATCATTCATCTTTAAACAGTAAAACGCCTTTTCAAACATTGCAAAAATTTTTAACAAAGTAGTTTCTAGAAGTTTGAATAATTATTTTTTATAAAATATTTAACTTATTGTTACAATCGCTATTAAATTAAATATTTCTAGAATTAAAAGATTTTTTTAATTTTAATTATTTACAATTTTAGCAAAATTTATTCCTAAAACAGTTGTTAAGTGTCTATTAGTGGCTCCAGCACTATAAAGATAACTATAAACATAAATATTTAATTTTAATTCTTTATTATTTTCAATTCATAATCCTATTTCAATATCACAATCAACATCATATGAAGCAAATCAATATTGATTTGCTTTAACTAAAGTTCTTCAATATGCTTTATCACTACTATTGTTATGATTTATATCAACATTATTTAAATTAATTTTAATATCTCCAAATTTATCTTTCCCTACATTACCAAAAGTTTCTGGTGAATTTTCTTCTCCATAAGTGTTAATTATAATGTAAGGATATTTTTCTATAAATGAATTTCAATCAGAAGCATATTTAGTAAAATCTACTATATTTAATGTTTTCTTATCATTAAACCTTAAAGTATAACTTCAACTAGCATCTCCAGTTCTGCCATAATAATAATCATATTTTACTATTATATCATTATTAGCTTCTACTAAATAAGGACTTGTTGCTCGTTTTTCTCGTTTCATAAAAGATTGTTCTATTTTTCTTGGGGCATTGCCAACAATACCTGTCATTCCACTTCCTGCTATTGTTATTGTTCCTATAATTCCTAGTAATTTTTTCATAGTTAATCAAATTCCTTTCGTGAATTTTTACTAATTAATAAAATTTATAACACCTTTACCTTTACCTTTCTCCAAAAATTAATCTACAATCTCATTGCCTTGGCATCTAATTATAAGCCATTTTAAAAAATTTCTTGCATTATTTGATAATTTATCATCCCTTTTTTAAAAAACTTCTTGTACTTGTCATAAGTCTGTGGTATATTACATACTTTTGATAAGGTTGTAGAAACCATATACATATGACAAGATTTTGTTTTCTACAAACTTTTAGGGGGTGTTTTCTTTTGGCAGTAATATTTTGTATTGAATGCGACAACGAAAGCTATATCGTTGGCAATAAAAATACAGTTGGAATCTGTAATTCTTGCGATGAAAAGGGGTTTTAATTTTGAAAGAAACGATAGATTATAAAATATGTCGTTGGTGTTTGCATATTAGAAACTTAGGAAATCACGATGCTTGTGATAAAAAATTTATTAATCATATTAAAAAAATATTAAAAAATAAAAATAAAGCACACTAAAAAAGTAAGAAATTTATTTTTTAAACCTATAAAAAATTAAATATAGAATTCAAACAATACCAATAATAAATTGAACTACAAATCAACCTTCTTCTTTAAATAAATAAACTCATTTTAAATCTTGAAATTTTAAATTTCAATTAAAAAATCAAACCATAGCATATAATGCTTGTCCAAATGAATTATCTTTATCCGGAGTTCAAAAATAAGCAACTCCTTGTAAAATTCAACCTATTCAAATAGTTATGCCTAAATAATTAAGATTAACTTCTAAAAAGCAAATTATCTTATCTGAAATATCTTCTAATTTATCTAATAAATACATATAAAACCTCCTAATTTTAAAAATAATAAAAGGATAAAAAAAGAAAATGAAAACTGTAAATAAATTTATAAAAAAATATTGATGAATAATACTTAATTACATTATATTCATATCTTTAAGTATAGTTTTATTATTACATACAGATATTGAAAATTTGCAACAATTTATTAAAAATTTTGGAGCAATTGGTAGGTTAATGATTATAGGTTATTCATTAGTATGAGTAACCATAACACAAATAGTGAACTGTTTAATTCGTTTTGTATTAAAAAAAATCAAAATTAAAAGAAAAATAAAAGGAATTTAAAAAATAATGTTTAAAGTTAAATTAGTTAGTATAAAAAGAAAAATATTTAAAAATAAAGATGGCTCTACGATGTCAGGATATTCTGCCGAATTTTTGCGTTATGAAAATGACTTATTTGAGCCTACCGGCGAACAAAAAGCCTTATGAATTGATGATAATAATTTAGAACAACAAGAAATTTATAAATTGTTAAAAGAAAATGTTAAATCATTTTTTAGTTGCGAATTAACTTTTGATAAAAACCCCAAAATAGTTAATTTGCAAAAAATTGAATTAGAAAAAAATCAAAAAAACTTGTCCAGTTAATTGATAATCACTTCGGTCTGCGAAGCGGTGCGGAAAGCGTATGCTCCGCCCGCTTAGCGGGTAGTCGGCGAAGCCGACTATTACTTGATTAAATAACACAACTGGCGAAAATCTAAAACTGGAGCATAAAATATGAATTTACAACCTCAAAATCCGACTGATTTTTATATGAAAACGATTTATTACGGTCAATATATTCGCAATATTGTTATGCCTTTAGAACGCATCAAAGCAAATACTCGTAATGCTAACGGAGTTAAAAATAAGGGTAATTGTGATACAAAAATGCTTAATAGCAATATTCGTGCAAAATCTAATGTTATTCGGAAAGCATATCATAATTTTTGAGACTGTAAAAAACTTACATTCTTAACGCTTACTTATGCTGATGTTAATGAATTTGATATTAGAAAATGTAAGCGTGATTTAAATAAATTTTTTAAAAAATTAAAATACTGATTTAAAGTTAAAAATAAAAATATTAAGTACTTGTATACCTATGAATATCAGAAACGAGGCGTTATTCATTTTCATATTTTAATTACCGAAAAAATACCTCATAAAATTATTTTACAATTTTGACCTTACGGAATTAATAAAAATATTAGAGTTCGTGAAAACACTAATGAAATGGTTGTAAAATATTGCTCTAAATATATAACTAAAAATGTCCTGCACGAAAAGTCATTAAACCAGTATGACTTAAATATCAAGGCTTATCAATTCTCATATAACTGTCAAAATCCCATTACTAGAAAACAAGTATTTACCGATACTTTGAATAATATTGTTAAACGAACTGTAAATTCTGAATTTGTAAAATACTTAAAATCAACAGTTAATAACTTTAAAACCAAAATGTGCGGAGCAATCTATGAATTTAAAAATATTAATTATATAGACTTTGAAAGTGCAAATTATGCTTCATTAGAAAGTTTAAGATTTAGAAATCAACTAAGAAAAATGAAACATTAGGAGTTAAAAAATGAAAGAAAAATTGCAATTTAAAATAAGAATTAAAAATTAAAAAATTAAGGAGAAAAGAAAGATGAGTATATTTGGGTTAGTGTTCTTTACGATTTTAACATTATTACTAGCATACTATATTGCGGTTAATATTTATCGGTTTTTAAAAGATAAAAAGAAATACGGTAGTGAAGCAAAGCAGTTGCCAAAAGATTTTACTTATGCACAACGAATATTTATTGCAAAGTTTAAGCGAAATTTATTAGAACAAGATGAAAAAGAAATTAAAAAGTAGGTTTAGAAAATGTTTAAAAAAATAATTATTGAGTTAATTGAATTAATTTATCCAACTGCCGATTTACCACCCCAAGTTGTATTTTTGTTTTCAATTTTAATAATTGTAATGCTATTTTCGGCAATTATTTTTCTACTCTTTTGACCTTTTAAACGGTAATTATTATGTTTTTAGTTGCTTGAAAAGATTTAGATTGAGAAATGACAAAATTGTATTTTTGAGATTTATTTATTCAAATTAAAGTTATTCCGGCGTGAGTTTCTGGAAAAGAAATTGATTTAACCCAAGAACTACTTTGACTTTTAATAGCAAATATTGCGTTTTGAATGGTATTAGTATTCATTGTCTTATTTATGGTTATTTTATTTTATAAGGTTAAATCATATTTTGTTTAGAAAGGGGGTGATTATATGTTTAGAACTTTCTTAACAGAAGTAATTACGCCAGTCGCCGTTACGGGAGAACAAGCCGTTACTAACTTATGAAAAGCATTAATTAAAGCGTTTGGTAATATTTGAACCGATATTATTGGTGGTAATATGCCAAATGTTGTTAATTTCTTTGCTACATATTGAGTTTTCTTGCTTGGGGTGATTATTGGTTTATTTTTAATCGCTTTCAAAATGTTTGAAAAATTAATGCCCGGCAGATAATAATAAAAATAAAGAAAGTGTGATTTAAGTGATGCTATTGTTTAAGAAAATAAATTTAAGATTATATGATTTTGTTGCTTTAAATCGCACTTTATTTATTATTGCGTGATTTTATGGTGCGATTTTGCATTATTATAATCCCCAAAGTTGACGAATGTTATTTGATATTATTTATTTATTAATTGCTTTGTATGTTTTATATACTAAAATTTCTCATTTCTTTGCTCGTCGAAGTTTTATTAATTTCTTATTAAATTCACCCTTAAATTTAGTAATTGGTGCTTTAGGGACTGGAAAAACCGCTTTAATGGTTTTAGCTTCTTACTTATTAAGTGGTTGAAAAACGATTTCTACTTTTCCAATTACCAATAAACAAATGCTTTCATTAGGCCATATGTCTTTATTGGATTATAATTATCCAATTTTAGATGAAAAATCATTATTACTTTGAGATGAAACTAATTTATTTCTTGAAGGTACTGACTATAAAGAAAATGATAGAGTAACCCAGGGTTTACAAGAATATTTTGCTTCGGCTCGACAATTTACCCATATCGTATTAGCGAGCGGACAACGAGCTGAACATATATGAGTTAAAGTTCGTGATATTGCGAATTCAATAATTGTTGGCATTAGAAAAAAACCAGTTAGTATTTTCCGACCCTATTTACAAGTTATTTATGGCACTTTTAAATCGGTAAGCGAATACGAACAATGACGATTAACGCTAATTAATGCAAAAAATGATAAAAAAGGTCGCAAAATCAAATATCGTAGTATTCCGGAATTAGACATTTATTTCTTTAAATTGAAAATTCCGATGTCAATTTTAAATCTTTACGATAATAAATATTTATCATTCTTGCGTGAATTAAGTAATCGTGCTTTGAATGATAATTATCAGCATAAATTTTGAAATGATAATGTAATGGATATTGAAGCATTAGAATATTTAAAAATGGAAAAATTCAGCAAGATACTTACTAAGTTAAAAAATAATCTGAATAAGAAAAACAAGTAAAGGAGTTTAAAAAATGGAAAACTTAGAAAAAATGGCTAGTTTGATTGGCGATATGTTTTATAAAGTTTTTGATTTAATTTGAACTTTAACCATTCCCGGAACAGATATTCGTATTATTATTTTTCCGCTAATTATTCTTGTGATAAATCTTGTAATTGGTGGCATTTTAGGTATTCATATTGAACGACCAAAAGTTGGTTTTCGTAAAAAATATCGAAAATCAGTCGCTAATTGAGGAGCTAAGAAAAAATCATCTAGTGGTCCAATTAAGAAATTTAGTGGTAATAGTTCTAAAAATAGACCGTGAGCTAACCAACACGGACGGCGAATAAAAAGGTAGGTTTTAGAAAATGTTTAAATTAATAATATTATTTATTCTTGTTGCTGTTTTTTCTATTTTTGCTTTAAACGACTTTTTAGGTTTATGAGCCTATGTGCGTGAGGGTTTAGAATATTTTAATAAAGTTCTATCAAGTAATATTAAAATTTTAGAACTATTTAAACCAATGATAAGATTATTTTCTCAACATCCAATTTTCCAAATTTTAGGAACGATTTGTATTTTATCAACAATATACCTTATTTTAAGAAGTTAAACATAGAAGAAAGGACAAATAGATATGTATAAATTTATGTTGTGATTAATTATCGCTTTTATTGGTTTAGTTCCTCTAGGTGCCTTCTTTGATATAAAACAACCACCAAAACCTAATATGGAACAATCCTTTATGAAGCGAGAAAAACGAGCAACTAATACTAGTCAATGTGGTAATAGTTGTGAATTACAATTTGCTAGTTTATTAAACATTACTCTTGTTGTTGATTCTGGTGTTTATTTTGATTTATCTAAATTTGATATTGAATTACCTAATGATGTTAAAAATCAAAATAAAAATTATCCTAATCGTTTACCTTTTTTTATGGATAGTCAGGTTTTTCTACTTATAAAAGATTTTTTTCAAAAATATGGAACCTTTCAATCTATTGATAGTAAAAAAATTTATACTATTCCAAAAGTAGTTGATATTGTAATTAAATTAAGAAATTTAAGTCCTTATTCCTTAATCTTTTTCTCAGCAGAAATGCCACTACAATCAGAAAAAGATAACGAACAACCATTACCAACCGAAATAACTAAAAATGATGGTGAATATCAGTATAATCAGTTTCAAGATAAACTTGATTATTTAATGATACAACGCCGAGATTTTGATAAATTTAATTATAGTTATTTATATTGAGTACCCATTTTTAATTTCTTTGATGATAATTTTAAATATATGAATGAAATATCAATTAAGTTAAATGGCTTTAAACAGAATAGTAAATTTAGTTTAAGTCGCGAAAATTCATATCCACCAGGTTTCATTGAAGAAGTTATTTTTAGAGAACTTTCCTTTTCTAGTTTTGGTGATGTTATTACTATAAAAACTGAACATGGTAGCATTAGGGGTTATAATGAGATTTTAGAAAATGGTAACTCACTTTGAAAATCTGGCTCGCAAACAAGTTTTGGAAGAGATTTTATCAACACCTTTTTCGGACAAATTAATTATTATGGTAATACTTTCCATTTTTTACGCTATGATGACAAATTAAAGGCTGATTTTAAAGATTTTATACTTTATTATCAAAAAGATTTAACTATTGATTTTATTAACGGTTTATTTAACAAAATTTATAAAATTTTAGGTGAGTTTTTTGTACAATTCTTTTATGCGAGTTTTGATACAGATGCCTCTACTTATGTAGAATTAGATTACAAAGGGATGCAACAAATTCCTAAAAATGTTTTACAAATGGGTTTTTTCTATCGTTCCTTAATTACTTTTTATCCCAAACAGTATTTAATTAACTTTGGTTCAACAATTGAAAATAGTAAGAATATGATTTTTCGTTCTTATTTCTTTGTTAAAGATAAACAAATTACCAATGGTTTTAATACTGGTAAAAGTTCTTATCAAATAGATTTTAATGTGTTAAAAGCATATGATAACCAATTATGAAACGCTACTAGTAATAAACTGCATTTTTATAATGCTAAAGTTGATGTAATGTATGGGATTAATATTTTTACGCTAACTTTTCCACTATATAAAAAGAAAAGTGAAAACACTGAATATCATTATTCTTTATACGATTTTAACATTTTGAATTCAACGGCTTTTATTGGGGGTGGAATAAGCGGTAATATGAATGACTTAATTCCGACGCCCAACTGTTCTTATTGGGGTTTATTTAGTGCAATATCCTGTGGCATTCAGCACGCTTCTGTTAGTATGTTGAATTGATTGCTTGGCCTTTCTGGGATTAATCTTTTAATTCGCCCCATTGCAGATATTGCCAAAACAACAATTAACTTTACCAAAACTGCCTTTCCAGTGTTTGAAGTTATTCCGGCATTTCAGATGTTATTTGAATTTGTAGTTCCACTAGCAATCTTACTAATGATATTAAAAAAGTTCTCTTAAATATTGCCAATATTTTTATATAATATAATTCCTTTGAAAGGAGGATTTTTCTTTATGAGAAAATTTTTATCAGCTTTAAATTTAATATGTGTAATGTTTATTTTTGGTTGTAGTAAAGCAGATGTTTCTAAATCAAAAAAAGATAATATTTGCAATAACAGTTGTGAATTGAAATTTTCTAGTTTATTAAACATCACTCTTGTTGTTGATTCTGGTGTTTATTTTGATTTATCTAAATTTGATATTGAATTACCTAATGATGTTAAAAATCAAAATAAAAATTATCCTAATCGTTTACCTTTTTTTATGGATAGTCAGGCTTTTCTACTTATAAAAGATTTTTTTCAAAAATATGGAACCTTTCAATCTATTGATAGTAAAAAAATTTATACTATTCCAAAAGTAGTTGATATTGTAATTAAATTAAGAAATTTAAGTCCTTATTCCTTAATCTTTTTCTCAGCAGAAATGCCTCATTAATTTAGTAATTTAATAATCATTCTTGAAAATCGTATTTTTTGTACTACGGTTTTCTTAATTTAAGGAGTTTAAAAATGAAATATATTATTTCCCAAGCAGATTTAGCAGATTTAAAAGCAAAAGCACAAAGTTGACTAAGTGCTAATTGCCGTAATCCTTATTACTATAAAACTAAAAAACGCATTACTGCATATTTAAATTTATGTACTTATTTTTATATTGAAGAAACTACTTTAACAAAACTTATTAAAAAATATTTTAAGAATGCAGCGAAAACCTTTTATCGTTGGGCACAAAAAATTATGACCGCTTATTATTCGGACAATTTAGATTTATTATTGTTTAAAACTACAAAACCACAAAATCTTAATTATCAATATAGTTTAAATTCTCGTGAAAAAATATGCGATTTATATTTTGATTACAAAAATCTTCAAGCCGGTGGAATGTGGTCTTTATTTAATAATTTAAAAATCGGTTCTCACGATATTAAAAATTCAAAAATTCCGAAAAATATCAAAACTTTTTACCGTTGAATTAAATCTGACCCTCGTTGAAAAGAATTAAAACAGCAAATCAAACAAACAAAACGCCATTTTAAGCGTTATGAAGTCTCCGAGATTGGTCTTTTACAAATGGATGCCAAAATTATTACCACATCAAATTTTCCGGTTGATAAAAAATATTATATTTATGATTTCATTGACGAAATGACACGCATAGTATTTGGCTATGTTTATGATAGTTTAGGAACTAACAATGCCCTTAATGCCGCGCAAAGAGCAATGAAAGATTTCGGCGAACTTGGCATAACAATCAAACGCCTTCGTACTGATAATGCACCAGAATTCACTACTACTAACTGAAGTAATAAAAAAGCATACAAAGTAAAAGAAAAGTCTTTTACAACCTTTCTTTCAAAAAATGGAATCATTCACGAGACGACACCAATCCGCTCTCCTCAGAGCAACGGAAAGATTGAACGATTCCATCAACATTATACTAAATTATTTTATGCCAAGGGTAAAAAACTGAATCAAAATGAACTTCAACATTATTTAAATCAATATTATTACTTTTATAATTTTGAACGCCACCACTTATCTTTAAATTCTAAAACTCCTTTTCAAACATTACAAAAACTTTTAACAAAATAATTTTTATAAAGTATTTAACTTATTGTTTCAATTATAAATTAAAGTGATGCTTTTAAAATACCTAATATATTTTTCATATTTATTTTTTCTATTTTTTATATAATTCTGTTTATTAACTTAATTAAAAATGGAAATAAATTAATTTCCATTCATTTTACTAAATTTTAAAAGGTTTATTTTTAGTATCTAGAATTGCTGTATCTTCTGTTATAGAATTACTTTTACATTACTAGGATAATTTTTATAGATATATAGCTCTTATCTTAAAATATATACTTATTTTATCTTATTTTCTAAAATATTCTAAGACAAAATAAAATCAGCAACACAACTAATTATACCAAGAGCAGAACCTTTAGCCATACCTGTAAGTAATCCGGTAATAAAAGCTTTTCCGGATTTATTAATAATAATTTTTAAAGGAGAATCACTATTTTCTTTTATTTTCTTTCAAGCATCACCAGGAGCATTTGAAAGTGTATTTTTTTTAAATGAATCAAAAATATTATCTAAACATGTTTTTGGTTTCTCTAATTTATCTAATCTTGATTTTATATCATCTATTTCTGATTTAAGATTGATTATTTCATTATTTTGATTTATATTGATTAAATCTTGAATATAGTCATGTCTTATCTGTAATAGTCATAATTTAAATTCATTTTTAAATTTTTCTTCTTCACTAATCAAAATATTTTGATTATAATTTTTATCTTCTCTTTTTAATTTTAAAGTTTTTTCTTCGCTATTAGCTCAAATATCAAATTGTTTTGCTTTTTCAACTGTTAACGAAAATAAAGGATTTATATCAATATCGCCTACAAGACGAATTGAATCATATTTAAGTTTTACTCAAGGACTTTTAAATGAATCTGAACCTACATAATAACAATTTTGAATCATTATTTTATTATTTTCACGGTATATTCTGATTGCAAGTTCTACACCACCCCCAGAACCAAATAAACCACCACCGGTATTATAATATTCATTAAATATATGTTTAACAGCTTTATATTGATCACTAAAACTATAACCACCAATATTTGTATTTGCTGAACTAATTCAAAAAAGAGGGTGATTATGTTTGTTATCAAAAATATTTTCTTTTCTAAATTCTTTTATTAGATTTGTTGATATTTTTAAATTTCGTTCAATTAAATTTTTTCCATTCAGTAACATTTCTGCCCTAAAATTAATGAATTCTAATTCCTGAAATTTTTGTTGAAATTCTTCTCAATTTTTTGCATACTTAGTTCAATCATCTATTAAAACTTTAATATCAGCACCTTCATTATGTTGAAAGCCACCACCACTACTATGTCTTTTTTCTCCGCTGTCATAGTTAATATTAAATTTATAAAAAAAGTTATTATTAAAAAATTCAATTTGCTCTTTTGCATAGAAATCTCTTTTATTTCTTTTTAAATTTTCTAAATTATTTATTTGTGTATAATTAATTTCATTTTTTATCGGAGTTGGAGCATTGCCAACAAGTCCTGCGGTTCCGCTTCCTGCTATTGTTATTGTTCCTAAGATTGATAGTAATTTTTTCATATTAATTAATTTCCTTATTCGTAAATTTTTAGTAATTAATAATAAAATTTATTCAATAAGCAACAACCTCTCTACCAAGAAAAAATTTACAATCTTTTTACCTTGAAATTTAATTATAAACTGTTTTTAAAAATTTTCTTATAATTTATCGTTATTTATAAAAATTTTAAATAAAAAATAAATCCACCCCTTTTAAAAACTTCTTGTACTTGTCATAAGTATGTGGTATATTACATACTTTTGATAAGGTTGTAGAAACCATATACATATGACAAGATTTTGTTTTCTACAAACTTTTAGGGGGTGTTTTCTTTTGGCAGTAATATTTTGTATTGAATGCGACAACGAAAGCTATATCGTTGGCAATAAAAATACAGTTGGAATCTGTAATTCTTGCGATGAAAAGGGGTTTTAATTTTGAAAGAAACGATAGATTATAAAATATGTCGTTGGTGTTTGCATATTAGAAACTTAGGAAATCACGATGCTTGTGATAAAAAATTTATTAATCATATTAAAAAAATATTAAAAAATAAAAATAAAGCACACTAAAAAAGTAAGAAATTTATTTTTTAAACCTATAAAAAATTAAATATAGAATTCAAACAATACCAATAATAAATTGAACTACAAATCAACCTTCTTCTTTAAATAAATAAACTCATTTTAAATCTTGAAATTTTAAATTTCAATTAAAAAATCAAACCATAGCATATAATGCTTGTCCAAATGAATTATCTTTATCCGGAGTTCAAAAATAAGCAACTCCTTGTAAAATTCAACCTATTCAAATAGTTATGCCTAAATAATTAAGATTAACTTCTAAAAAGCAAATTATCTTATCTGAAATATCTTCTAATTTATCTAATAAATACATATAAAACCTCCTAATTTTAAAAATAATAAAAGGATAAAAAAAGAAAATGAAAACTGTAAATAAATTTATAAAAAAATATTGATGAATAATACTTAATTACATTATATTCATATCTTTAAGTATAGTTTTATTATTACATACAGATATTGAAAATTTGCAACAATTTATTAAAAATTTTGGAGCAATTGGTAGGTTAATGATTATAGGTTATTCATTAGTATGAGTAACCATAACACAAATAGTGAACTGTTTAATTCGTTTTGTATTAAAAAAAATCAAAATTAAAAGAAAAATAAAAGGAATTTAAAAAATAATGTTTAAAGTTAAATTAGTTAGTATAAAAAGAAAAATATTTAAAAATAAAGATGGCTCTACGATGTCAGGATATTCTGCCGAATTTTTGCGTTATGAAAATGACTTATTTGAGCCTACCGGCGAACAAAAAGCCTTATGAATTGATGATAATAATTTAGAACAACAAGAAATTTATAAATTGTTAAAAGAAAATGTTAAATCATTTTTTAGTTGCGAATTAACTTTTGATAAAAACCCCAAAATAGTTAATTTGCAAAAAATTGAATTAGAAAAAAATCAAAAAAACTTGTCCAGTTAATTGATAATCACTTCGGTCTGCGAAGCGGTGCGGAAAGCGTATGCTCCGCCCGCTTAGCGGGTAGTCGGCGAAGCCGACTATTACTTGATTAAATAACACAACTGGCGAAAATCTAAAACTGGAGCATAAAATATGAATTTACAACCTCAAAATCCGACTGATTTTTATATGAAAACGATTTATTACGGTCAATATATTCGCAATATTGTTATGCCTTTAGAACGCATCAAAGCAAATACTCGTAATGCTAACGGAGTTAAAAATAAGGGTAATTGTGATACAAAAATGCTTAATAGCAATATTCGTGCAAAATCTAATGTTATTCGGAAAGCATATCATAATTTTTGAGACTGTAAAAAACTTACATTCTTAACGCTTACTTATGCTGATGTTAATGAATTTGATATTAGAAAATGTAAGCGTGATTTAAATAAATTTTTTAAAAAATTAAAATACTGATTTAAAGTTAAAAATAAAAATATTAAGTACTTGTATACCTATGAATATCAGAAACGAGGCGTTATTCATTTTCATATTTTAATTACCGAAAAAATACCTCATAAAATTATTTTACAATTTTGACCTTACGGAATTAATAAAAATATTAGAGTTCGTGAAAACACTAATGAAATGGTTGTAAAATATTGCTCTAAATATATAACTAAAAATGTCCTGCACGAAAAGTCATTAAACCAGTATGACTTAAATATCAAGGCTTATCAATTCTCATATAACTGTCAAAATCCCATTACTAGAAAACAAGTATTTACCGATACTTTGAATAATATTGTTAAACGAACTGTAAATTCTGAATTTGTAAAATACTTAAAATCAACAGTTAATAACTTTAAAACCAAAATGTGCGGAGCAATCTATGAATTTAAAAATATTAATTATATAGACTTTGAAAGTGCAAATTATGCTTCATTAGAAAGTTTAAGATTTAGAAATCAACTAAGAAAAATGAAACATTAGGAGTTAAAAAATGAAAGAAAAATTGCAATTTAAAATAAGAATTAAAAATTAAAAAATTAAGGAGAAAAGAAAGATGAGTATATTTGGGTTAGTGTTCTTTACGATTTTAACATTATTACTAGCATACTATATTGCGGTTAATATTTATCGGTTTTTAAAAGATAAAAAGAAATACGGTAGTGAAGCAAAGCAGTTGCCAAAAGATTTTACTTATGCACAACGAATATTTATTGCAAAGTTTAAGCGAAATTTATTAGAACAAGATGAAAAAGAAATTAAAAAGTAGGTTTAGAAAATGTTTAAAAAAATAATTATTGAGTTAATTGAATTAATTTATCCAACTGCCGATTTACCACCCCAAGTTGTATTTTTGTTTTCAATTTTAATAATTGTAATGCTATTTTCGGCAATTATTTTTCTACTCTTTTGACCTTTTAAACGGTAATTATTATGTTTTTAGTTGCTTGAAAAGATTTAGATTGAGAAATGACAAAATTGTATTTTTGAGATTTATTTATTCAAATTAAAGTTATTCCGGCGTGAGTTTCTGGAAAAGAAATTGATTTAACCCAAGAACTACTTTGACTTTTAATAGCAAATATTGCGTTTTGAATGGTATTAGTATTCATTGTCTTATTTATGGTTATTTTATTTTATAAGGTTAAATCATATTTTGTTTAGAAAGGGGGTGATTATATGTTTAGAACTTTCTTAACAGAAGTAATTACGCCAGTCGCCGTTACGGGAGAACAAGCCGTTACTAACTTATGAAAAGCATTAATTAAAGCGTTTGGTAATATTTGAACCGATATTATTGGTGGTAATATGCCAAATGTTGTTAATTTCTTTGCTACATATTGAGTTTTCTTGCTTGGGGTGATTATTGGTTTATTTTTAATCGCTTTCAAAATGTTTGAAAAATTAATGCCCGGCAGATAATAATAAAAATAAAGAAAGTGTGATTTAAGTGATGCTATTGTTTAAGAAAATAAATTTAAGATTATATGATTTTGTTGCTTTAAATCGCACTTTATTTATTATTGCGTGATTTTATGGTGCGATTTTGCATTATTATAATCCCCAAAGTTGACGAATGTTATTTGATATTATTTATTTATTAATTGCTTTGTATGTTTTATATACTAAAATTTCTCATTTCTTTGCTCGTCGAAGTTTTATTAATTTCTTATTAAATTCACCCTTAAATTTAGTAATTGGTGCTTTAGGGACTGGAAAAACCGCTTTAATGGTTTTAGCTTCTTACTTATTAAGTGGTTGAAAAACGATTTCTACTTTTCCAATTACCAATAAACAAATGCTTTCATTAGGCCATATGTCTTTATTGGATTATAATTATCCAATTTTAGATGAAAAATCATTATTACTTTGAGATGAAACTAATTTATTTCTTGAAGGTACTGACTATAAAGAAAATGATAGAGTAACCCAGGGTTTACAAGAATATTTTGCTTCGGCTCGACAATTTACCCATATCGTATTAGCGAGCGGACAACGAGCTGAACATATATGAGTTAAAGTTCGTGATATTGCGAATTCAATAATTGTTGGCATTAGAAAAAAACCAGTTAGTATTTTCCGACCCTATTTACAAGTTATTTATGGCACTTTTAAATCGGTAAGCGAATACGAACAATGACGATTAACGCTAATTAATGCAAAAAATGATAAAAAAGGTCGCAAAATCAAATATCGTAGTATTCCGGAATTAGACATTTATTTCTTTAAATTGAAAATTCCGATGTCAATTTTAAATCTTTACGATAATAAATATTTATCATTCTTGCGTGAATTAAGTAATCGTGCTTTGAATGATAATTATCAGCATAAATTTTGAAATGATAATGTAATGGATATTGAAGCATTAGAATATTTAAAAATGGAAAAATTCAGCAAGATACTTACTAAGTTAAAAAATAATCTGAATAAGAAAAACAAGTAAAGGAGTTTAAAAAATGGAAAACTTAGAAAAAATGGCTAGTTTGATTGGCGATATGTTTTATAAAGTTTTTGATTTAATTTGAACTTTAACCATTCCCGGAACAGATATTCGTATTATTATTTTTCCGCTAATTATTCTTGTGATAAATCTTGTAATTGGTGGCATTTTAGGTATTCATATTGAACGACCAAAAGTTGGTTTTCGTAAAAAATATCGAAAATCAGTCGCTAATTGAGGAGCTAAGAAAAAATCATCTAGTGGTCCAATTAAGAAATTTAGTGGTAATAGTTCTAAAAATAGACCGTGAGCTAACCAACACGGACGGCGAATAAAAAGGTAGGTTTTAGAAAATGTTTAAATTAATAATATTATTTATTCTTGTTGCTGTTTTTTCTATTTTTGCTTTAAACGACTTTTTAGGTTTATGAGCCTATGTGCGTGAGGGTTTAGAATATTTTAATAAAGTTCTATCAAGTAATATTAAAATTTTAGAACTATTTAAACCAATGATAAGATTATTTTCTCAACATCCAATTTTCCAAATTTTAGGAACGATTTGTATTTTATCAACAATATACCTTATTTTAAGAAGTTAAACATAGAAGAAAGGACAAATAGATATGTATAAATTTATGTTGTGATTAATTATCGCTTTTATTGGTTTAGTTCCTCTAGGTGCCTTCTTTGATATAAAACAACCACCAAAACCTAATATGGAACAATCCTTTATGAAGCGAGAAAAACGAGCAACTAATACTAGTCAATGTGGTAATAGTTGTGAATTACAATTTGCTAGTTTATTAAACATTACTCTTGTTGTTGATTCTGGTGTTTATTTTGATTTATCTAAATTTGATATTGAATTACCTAATGATGTTAAAAATCAAAATAAAAATTATCCTAATCGTTTACCTTTTTTTATGGATAGTCAGGTTTTTCTACTTATAAAAGATTTTTTTCAAAAATATGGAACCTTTCAATCTATTGATAGTAAAAAAATTTATACTATTCCAAAAGTAGTTGATATTGTAATTAAATTAAGAAATTTAAGTCCTTATTCCTTAATCTTTTTCTCAGCAGAAATGCCACTACAATCAGAAAAAGATAACGAACAACCATTACCAACCGAAATAACTAAAAATGATGGTGAATATCAGTATAATCAGTTTCAAGATAAACTTGATTATTTAATGATACAACGCCGAGATTTTGATAAATTTAATTATAGTTATTTATATTGAGTACCCATTTTTAATTTCTTTGATGATAATTTTAAATATATGAATGAAATATCAATTAAGTTAAATGGCTTTAAACAGAATAGTAAATTTAGTTTAAGTCGCGAAAATTCATATCCACCAGGTTTCATTGAAGAAGTTATTTTTAGAGAACTTTCCTTTTCTAGTTTTGGTGATGTTATTACTATAAAAACTGAACATGGTAGCATTAGGGGTTATAATGAGATTTTAGAAAATGGTAACTCACTTTGAAAATCTGGCTCGCAAACAAGTTTTGGAAGAGATTTTATCAACACCTTTTTCGGACAAATTAATTATTATGGTAATACTTTCCATTTTTTACGCTATGATGACAAATTAAAGGCTGATTTTAAAGATTTTATACTTTATTATCAAAAAGATTTAACTATTGATTTTATTAACGGTTTATTTAACAAAATTTATAAAATTTTAGGTGAGTTTTTTGTACAATTCTTTTATGCGAGTTTTGATACAGATGCCTCTACTTATGTAGAATTAGATTACAAAGGGATGCAACAAATTCCTAAAAATGTTTTACAAATGGGTTTTTTCTATCGTTCCTTAATTACTTTTTATCCCAAACAGTATTTAATTAACTTTGGTTCAACAATTGAAAATAGTAAGAATATGATTTTTCGTTCTTATTTCTTTGTTAAAGATAAACAAATTACCAATGGTTTTAATACTGGTAAAAGTTCTTATCAAATAGATTTTAATGTGTTAAAAGCATATGATAACCAATTATGAAACGCTACTAGTAATAAACTGCATTTTTATAATGCTAAAGTTGATGTAATGTATGGGATTAATATTTTTACGCTAACTTTTCCACTATATAAAAAGAAAAGTGAAAACACTGAATATCATTATTCTTTATACGATTTTAACATTTTGAATTCAACGGCTTTTATTGGGGGTGGAATAAGCGGTAATATGAATGACTTAATTCCGACGCCCAACTGTTCTTATTGGGGTTTATTTAGTGCAATATCCTGTGGCATTCAGCACGCTTCTGTTAGTATGTTGAATTGATTGCTTGGCCTTTCTGGGATTAATCTTTTAATTCGCCCCATTGCAGATATTGCCAAAACAACAATTAACTTTACCAAAACTGCCTTTCCAGTGTTTGAAGTTATTCCGGCATTTCAGATGTTATTTGAATTTGTAGTTCCACTAGCAATCTTACTAATGATATTAAAAAAGTTCTCTTAAATATTGCCAATATTTTTATATAATATAATTCCTTTGAAAGGAGGATTTTTCTTTATGAGAAAATTTTTATCAGCTTTAAATTTAATATGTGTAATGTTTATTTTTGGTTGTAGTAAAGCAGATGTTTCTAAATCAAAAAAAGATAATATTTGCAATAACAGTTGTGAATTGAAATTTTCTAGTTTATTAAACATCACTCTTGTTGTTGATTCTGGTGTTTATTTTGATTTATCTAAATTTGATATTGAATTACCTAATGATGTTAAAAATCAAAATAAAAATTATCCTAATCGTTTACCTTTTTTTATGGATAGTCAGGCTTTTCTACTTATAAAAGATTTTTTTCAAAAATATGGAACCTTTCAATCTATTGATAGTAAAAAAATTTATACTATTCCAAAAGTAGTTGATATTGTAATTAAATTAAGAAATTTAAGTCCTTATTCCTTAATCTTTTTCTCAGCAGAAATGCCTCATTAATTTAGTAATTTAATAATCATTCTTGAAAATCGTATTTTTTGTACTACGGTTTTCTTAATTTAAGGAGTTTAAAAATGAAATATATTATTTCCCAAGCAGATTTAGCAGATTTAAAAGCAAAAGCACAAAGTTGACTAAGTGCTAATTGCCGTAATCCTTATTACTATAAAACTAAAAAACGCATTACTGCATATTTAAATTTATGTACTTATTTTTATATTGAAGAAACTACTTTAACAAAACTTATTAAAAAATATTTTAAGAATGCAGCGAAAACCTTTTATCGTTGGGCACAAAAAATTATGACCGCTTATTATTCGGACAATTTAGATTTATTATTGTTTAAAACTACAAAACCACAAAATCTTAATTATCAATATAGTTTAAATTCTCGTGAAAAAATATGCGATTTATATTTTGATTACAAAAATCTTCAAGCCGGTGGAATGTGGTCTTTATTTAATAATTTAAAAATCGGTTCTCACGATATTAAAAATTCAAAAATTCCGAAAAATATCAAAACTTTTTACCGTTGAATTAAATCTGACCCTCGTTGAAAAGAATTAAAACAGCAAATCAAACAAACAAAACGCCATTTTAAGCGTTATGAAGTCTCCGAGATTGGTCTTTTACAAATGGATGCCAAAATTATTACCACATCAAATTTTCCGGTTGATAAAAAATATTATATTTATGATTTCATTGACGAAATGACACGCATAGTATTTGGCTATGTTTATGATAGTTTAGGAACTAACAATGCCCTTAATGCCGCGCAAAGAGCAATGAAAGATTTCGGCGAACTTGGCATAACAATCAAACGCCTTCGTACTGATAATGCACCAGAATTCACTACTACTAACTGAAGTAATAAAAAAGCATACAAAGTAAAAGAAAAGTCTTTTACAACCTTTCTTTCAAAAAATGGAATCATTCACGAGACGACACCAATCCGCTCTCCTCAGAGCAACGGAAAGATTGAACGATTCCATCAACATTATACTAAATTATTTTATGCCAAGGGTAAAAAACTGAATCAAAATGAACTTCAACATTATTTAAATCAATATTATTACTTTTATAATTTTGAACGCCACCACTTATCTTTAAATTCTAAAACTCCTTTTCAAACATTACAAAAACTTTTAACAAAATAATTTTTATAAAGTATTTAACTTATTGTTTCAATTATAAATTAAAGTGATGCTTTTAAAATACCTAATATATTTTTCATATTTATTTTTTCTATTTTTTATATAATTCTGTTTATTAACTTAATTAAAAATGGAAATAAATTAATTTCCATTCATTTTACTAAATTTTAAAAGGTTTATTTTTAGTATCTAGAATTGCTGTATCTTCTGTTATAGAATTACTTTTACATTACTAGGATAATTTTTATAGATATATAGCTCTTATCTTAAAATATATACTTATTTTATCTTATTTTCTAAAATATTCTAAGACAAAATAAAATCAGCAACACAACTAATTATACCAAGAGCAGAACCTTTAGCCATACCTGTAAGTAATCCGGTAATAAAAGCTTTTCCGGATTTATTAATAATAATTTTTAAAGGAGAATCACTATTTTCTTTTATTTTCTTTCAAGCATCACCAGGAGCATTTGAAAGTGTATTTTTTTTAAATGAATCAAAAATATTATCTAAACATGTTTTTGGTTTCTCTAATTTATCTAATCTTGATTTTATATCATCTATTTCTGATTTAAGATTGATTATTTCATTATTTTGATTTATATTGATTAAATCTTGAATATAGTCATGTCTTATCTGTAATAGTCATAATTTAAATTCATTTTTAAATTTTTCTTCTTCACTAATCAAAATATTTTGATTATAATTTTTATCTTCTCTTTTTAATTTTAAAGTTTTTTCTTCGCTATTAGCTCAAATATCAAATTGTTTTGCTTTTTCAACTGTTAACGAAAATAAAGGATTTATATCAATATCGCCTACAAGACGAATTGAATCATATTTAAGTTTTACTCAAGGACTTTTAAATGAATCTGAACCTACATAATAACAATTTTGAATCATTATTTTATTATTTTCACGGTATATTCTGATTGCAAGTTCTACACCACCCCCAGAACCAAATAAACCACCACCGGTATTATAATATTCATTAAATATATGTTTAACAGCTTTATATTGATCACTAAAACTATAACCACCAATATTTGTATTTGCTGAACTAATTCAAAAAAGAGGGTGATTATGTTTGTTATCAAAAATATTTTCTTTTCTAAATTCTTTTATTAGATTTGTTGATATTTTTAAATTTCGTTCAATTAAATTTTTTCCATTCAGTAACATTTCTGCCCTAAAATTAATGAATTCTAATTCCTGAAATTTTTGTTGAAATTCTTCTCAATTTTTTGCATACTTAGTTCAATCATCTATTAAAACTTTAATATCAGCACCTTCATTATGTTGAAAGCCACCACCACTACTATGTCTTTTTTCTCCGCTGTCATAGTTAATATTAAATTTATAAAAAAAGTTATTATTAAAAAATTCAATTTGCTCTTTTGCATAGAAATCTCTTTTATTTCTTTTTAAATTTTCTAAATTATTTATTTGTGTATAATTAATTTCATTTTTTATCGGAGTTGGAGCATTGCCAACAAGTCCTGCGGTTCCGCTTCCTGCTATTGTTATTGTTCCTAAGATTGATAGTAATTTTTTCATATTAATTAATTTCCTTATTCGTAAATTTTTAGTAATTAATAATAAAATTTATTCAATAAGCAACAACCTCTCTACCAAGAAAAAATTTACAATCTTTTTACCTTGAAATTTAATTATAAACTGTTTTTAAAAATTTTCTTATAATTTATCGTTATTTATAAAAATTTTAAATAAAAAATAAATCCACCCCTTTTAAAAACTTCTTGTACTTGTCATAAGTATGTGGTATATTACATACTTTTGATAAGGTTGTAGAAACCACAGATGTTTTGCACATTTGGTTTTTATAAATTATTTGGGGGTATATTCTTTTGGCAGTAATATTTTGTATTGAATGCGACAACGAAAGCTATGTCATTGGTAATAAAAATGCAGTTGGAATCTGTAATTCTTGTGATGAAAAGGGTTTTTAAATTTTGTGGAAAACTATTAAAAGTTCAATATTTATAAATGAAATAAATGTGGAAAACAATGTGGATAACTAAAAGTTTGTTAATTGTATTAAAAATATTTTAAATTTGGAAGGAAAAAATAAATAATGTTTAAAATTAAATTAGTTAGTATAAAAAGAAAAATATTTAAAAATAAAGATGGTTCTACGATGTCAGGATATTCTGCCGAATTTTTGCGTTATGAAAATGACTTATTTGAGCCTACCGGCGAACAAAAAGCCTTATGAATTGATGATAATAATCTAGAACAACAAGAAATTTATAAACTGTTAAAGGAAAATGTTAAATCATTTTTTAGTTGCGAATTAACTTTTGAAAAAAACCCCAAAATCGTTAACTTGCAAAAAATTGAATTATCAAAAAATCAAAAAAACTTGTCTAGTTAATTGATAATCACTTCGGTCTGCGAAGCGGTGCGGAAGGCGTATGCCCCGCCCGCTAGCGGGTTAGTCGGCGAAGCCGACTATTACTTGATTAAATAACACAACTGAACGAAAACCTAAAATAGGAGCAAAAAATATGAATTTACAAGCTCAAAATCCGACTGATTTTTATATGAAAACCATTTATTACGGTCAATATATTCGTAATGTTGTTATGCCCTTAGAACGCATTAAAGCAAATACTCGTAATGTTAGTGGTTTAAAGAATAAAGGAGAACGAGAAACCAAAATGTTAAATAGTAATGTGCGTGCTAAATGTAGTGCTGTCAGAAAGGCATATCATAATTTTTCAGTTAAAGAACTTACATTTTTAACTTTAACTTATAAGTTAAAGGAAACAGATGTTAAAAAATGTAAAAAAGAATTAAAAAAATTTTTTAGAAATATAAAATATTATTTTAAAAAAAAGATTAGTATTTTTTACGATTTTAACATTATTACTAGCATACTATATTGCGGTTAATATTTATCGGTTTTTTAAAGATAAAAAGAAATATGGTAGCGAAGCAAAGCAGTTGCCAAAAGATTTTACTTATGCACAACGAATATTTATTGCAAAGTTTAAGCGAAATTTATTAGAACAAGATGAAAAAGAAATTAAAAAGTAGGTTTAGAAAATGTTTAAAAAAATAATTATTGAGTTAATTGAACTAATTTATCCAACTGCCGATTTACCACCCCAAGTTGTATTTTTGTTTTCAATTTTAATAATTGTAATGCTCTTCTCGGCAATTATTTTTCTACTCTTTTGACCTTTTAAGCGGTAATTATTATGTTTTTAGTTGCTTGAAAAGATTTAGATTGAGAAATGATAAAATCATATTTTTGAGATTTATTTATTCAAATTAAAGTTATTCCGGCGTGAGTTTCTGGTAAAGAAATTGATTTAACCAAAGAACTACTTTGACTTTTAATAGCCAATATTGCCTTTTGAATGGTATTAGTATTCATTATCTTATTTATGGTTATTTTATTTTATAAGGTTAAATCATATTTTTTTTAGAAAGGGGGTGATTATATGATTGGAACTTTCTTGGCCGATGTACCAGCAAAAATTACTGGTGAACAAGCGGTTACTAACTTATGAAAAGCATTAATTACAGCGTTCGGTAATATTTGAACTGATATTATTGGTGGCAATATGCCAAATGTCGTTAATTTTTTTGCTACATATTGAGTTTTCTTGCTTGGCGTGATTATTGGTTTATTTTTAATCGCTTTCAAAATGTTTGAAAAATTAATGCCCGGCAGATAGTAATAAAAATAAAGAAAGTGTGATTTAAGTGATGCTATTGTTTAAAAAAATAAATTTAAGACTATATGATTTTGTGGCTTTAAATCGCACTTTATTTATTATTGCGTGATTCTATGGTGCGATTTTGCATTATTATAATCCCCAAAGTTGACGAATGTTATTTGATATTATTTATTTATTAATTGCTTTGTATATTTTATATACTAAAATTTCTCATTTCTTTGCTCGTCGAAGTTTTATTAATTTCTTATTAAATTCACCTTTAAATTTAGTAATTGGTGCTTTAGGAACTGGAAAAACCGCTTTAATGGTTTTAGCTTCTTACTTATTAAGTGGTTGAAAAACGATTTCTACTTTTCCGATTACAGATAAACAAATGCTTTCATTAGGGCATATGTCACTTTTAGATTATAATTATCCAATTTTAGATGAAAAACATTTACTGTTATGAGATGAAACTAACTTATTTTTAGAAGGAACTGATTATAAAGAAAATGATAGAGTAACCCAAGGTTTACAAGAATATTTTGCTTCGGCTCGACAATTTACCCATATCGTATTAGCAAGCGGACAACGAGCTGAACATATATGAGTTAAAGTTCGCGATATTGCGAATTCAATAATTGTTGGTATTAGAAAAAAACCAGTTAGTATTTTCCGACCCTATTTACAAGTTATTTACGGCACTTTTAAATCGGTAAGCGAATACGAACAATGACGATTAACTCTGATTAATGCTAAAAATGATAAAAAAGGTCGCAAAATTAAGTATCGCAGCATTCCGGAATTAGACATTTATTTCTTTAAATTGAAAATTCCGATGTCAATTTTAAACCTTTATGATAATAAATATTTATCATTCTTGCGTGAATTAAGTAATCGGGCTTTGAATGATAATTATCAGCATAAATTTTGAAATGATAATGTGATGGATATTGAAGCATTAGAATATTTAAAAATGGAAAAATTTAGCAAGATACTTACTAAGTTAAAAAATAATTTGAATAAAAAAAATAAGTAAAGGAGTTTAAAAAATGGAAAACTTAGAAAAAATGGCTAGTTTGATTGGCGATATGTTTTATAAAGTTTTTGATTTAATTTGAACTTTAACCATTCCTGGAACAGATATTCGCATTATTATTTTTCCGCTAATTATGCTTGTGATAAATCTTGTAATTGGTGGTATTTTAGGTATTCATATTGAACGACCAAAAGTTGGTTTTCGTAAAAAATATCGAAAATCAGTTGCTAATTGGGGAGTTAAGAAAAAATCATCTAGTGGTCCAATTAAGAAATTTAGTGGTAATAGTCCTAAAAACAGACCGTGAGTTAACCAACACGGACGGCGAATAAAAAGGTAGGTTTAGAAAATGTTTAAATTAATAATATTATTTATTCTTGTTGCTGTTTTTTCTATTTTTGCTTTAAATGACTTTTTAGGTTTATGAGCCTATGTGCGTGAGGGTTTAGAATATTTTAATAAAGTTTTATCGAAAAATATTAAAATTTTAGATTTGTTTAAACCAATGATAAGGTTGTTTTCCCAACATCCGATTTTCCAAATTTTAGGAACGATTTGTATTTTATCAACAATATACTTTATTTTAAGAAGTTAAACACAAAAGAAAGGATAAATAGATATGTATAAATTTATGTCATGATTAGTTATCGCTTTTATTGGTTTAGTCCCTCTGGGTGCTTTCTTTGATACAAAACAATCACCAAAACCTAATATGGAACAATCTTTTATAAAACGACAAAAACGAGCCACAAACCCTAGTCAATGTAAAGATAGTTGTAGTTTCGAATTTAGTGTTCTTAAAAATACATTTTTTAATGTTGAGAGTTTTCCTGTTCCTTCGGCAGGTAGAATTACTTTTTTTGATGATAATGTTTCTTTTTCGTCTGATATAGTTAAAACTAGTTTTCTTCTTGAGAATCGTCAATCTGGTAATTCGATAGAGCGTTTTTTTGAAAAAAATGGTTTTCGAACTCGTAAAGTTGTTGGTAATTTTTCTAATACTCAGAATTTTTCTGTTGAAGGTTGGCAAATTTCTGAACTTGTTAATGTTAAAATAATTTTTGCTTTTAAGAGTTGGAAAAAGATTAGTGATTCTCAATATTATATTCGAGAGTTTACTGCTGATTTACCTTCTTTACCCGAAAAAGATAATGAACAATCATTACCAACTGTAATAACTAAAAATGATGGTGAATATCAATATAATCAGTTTCAAGATAAACTTGATTATTTGATGGTACAACGGCGAGATTTTGATAAATTTAATTATAGTTATTTATATTGAGTCCCAATTTTTAATTTCTTTGACAATAATTTTAAATATATGAGTGAAATTTCAATTAAATTAAATGGTTTTAAACAAAATAGTAAATTTAGTTTAAGTCGCAAAAATTCATATCCACCAGGTTTCATTGAAGAAGTTATTTTTAGAGAACTTTCCTTTTCTAGTTTTGGTGATGTTATCACTATAAAAACTGAGCACGGTAGTATTGTGGGTAATAATGAGTTTTTAGAAAATGGTAAATCGCTCTGAAAATCTGGCTCACAAACAAGTTTTGGAGGAGATTTTATTAATACCTTTTTTGGACAAGTTAATTATTATGGTAATACCTTCCATTTTTTACGCTATGATGATAAATTAAAAGTTGATTTTAAAGATTTTATGCTTTATTATCGAAAAGATTTAACTATTAGTTTTATTAATGAATTATTTAACAAAATTTATAAAGTTTTAGGTGAGTTTTTTGTACAATTCTTTTATGCGAGTTTTGATATGGATGTTTCTACTTATGTAGAATTAGATTACAAGGGTATGCAACAAATTCCTAAAAATGTTTTACAAATGGGTTTTTTCTACCGTTCCTTAATTACTTTTTATCCCAAGCAGTATTTAATCAACTTTGGTTCCACAGTAGAAAATAGTAAGAATATGATTTTTCGTTCTTATTTCTTTGTTAAAGATAAACAAGTTGTCAATGATTTTAATGCTGGTAAAAGTTTTTATCAAATAGATTTTAATATTTTAAAAGCGTATGATAACCAATTATGAAACACCACTAGTAATAAACTGCATTTTTATAACGCTAAAGTCGATGTGATGTATGGGATTAATATTTTTACACTAACTTTCCCGCTATATAAAAAGCAAAATGAAAGCACTGAATATCATTATTCTTTATACGATTTTAACATTTTGAATTCAACGGCTTTTATTGGCGGTAGTATAAGTGGTAATATTAATGATTCAATTCCAACGCCAAATTGTTCTTATGCGGGTTTATTTAGTGCGATATCTTGTGGTATTCAACATGCTTCTGTTAGCACATTAAATTGATTGCTTCGTCTTTCGGGGATTAATCTTTTAATTCGCCCTATTGCTGATATTGCTAAAACAACAATTAATTTTACCAAAACCGTTTTTCCGGTATTTGAAGTTATTCCAGCATTTCAGATGCTATTTGAATTTGTAGTGCCTTTAGCAATCTTATTAATGATATTAAAAAAGTTCTCTTAAATATTGCCAATATTTTTATATAAAATATATTTCCTTTGAAGGTAGGACTTTTTATGCGAAAATTTTTATCAGCTTTAAATTTAATATGTATAATTTTTACTTTTGGTTATAGTGAAAAATAGTAATGTTTTAAAGTAAATATGATTTAAAGTTACTAGTATTCAAAATAGTTATATTTTAAAATGGTTTGCTCTTGGATTTGGTTGCTCGTTATCTTTTTCGGGTAAAGAAGGTAAATCAGCAGTAAACTCTCGAATATAATATTGAGAATCACTAATCTTTTTCCAACTCTTAAAAGCAAAAATTATTTTAACATTAACAAGTTCAGAAATTTGCCAACCTTCAACAGAAAAATTCTGAGTATTAGAAAAATTACCAACAACTTTACGAGTTCGAAAACCATTTTTTTCAAAAAAACGCTCTATCGAATTACCAGATTGACGATTCTCAAGAAGAAAACTAGTTTTAACTATATCAGACGAAAAAGAAACATTATCATCAAAAAAAGTAATTCTACCCGCCGAAGGAACAGGAAAACTCTCAACATTAAAAAATGTATTTTTAAGAGCACTAAATTCGAAACTACAACTATCTTTACATTGACTAGGGTTTGTGGCCCATTCTACTGGTTTTGTTAATTTATTACTACAAGAAATAATTAAACTTGTTTCTATTGCTATAAAATTAGTTATTCCTAAGATTAATAATAATTTTTTCATTTTAACATTCTTTTCTTTACCAATTAATTTATTCTCTTTTTTAGAGAAAAATTTATTTTAATGTATTTTAAAGTGAAAAATTTTTCTTTTTTCTTACCATTTTTACAAAATAAAGTTTAATTATTTATTGTAGTAACGGTCTGGATTTAGGTAATGCTTATGCTATTGATAGTTTAGTTAAATTTGAAATTTCATTTTATGAACCATACGGTGTGTTTTATTTAAATTCATTTTTTGCCGAAATGTCCAATAAAAATTAGTAATTTAATAAATATTATTGAAAATCATATTAAAAAATACGATTTTCTTAATTTAAGGAGTTTAAAAATGAAATATATTATTTCCCAAGATGATTTAGCAGATTTAAAAGCAAAAATCCAAAATTGATTAACAACAATTTATAGTAATAAACATTATGACAAAACTAAAAAACGAGTTACTAGTTATTTAAATTTATGTAATCAATTTTATTTAAAACCAATAACTTTAAATAAATTAGTAAAAAAGCATTTTCACGGTACACGAAATACATTTTATCAATGAGCTAATAAAATTCTTATTGCTTATCAAAATAATGATTTTAATAGTTTAATTTTTAAATATACAAAACCTAATAAAATTAGTTATCAATATGATTTAAATTCTCGTGAAAAAATATGCAATTTGTATTTTGATTACAAAAATATTCAAGCCGGTGGAATGTGGTCTTTATTTAACAATTTAAAAATGGGTTTTCACGATATTGAAAATTCAAAAATTCCGAAAAATATTAAAACTTTTTATCGCTGAATTAAATCTGACTCTCGTTGAAAAGAATTAAAACAACAAATCAAACAAACAAAACGCCATTTTAAGCGTTATGAAGTTTCCGAGATTGGTCTTTTACAAATGGATGCCAAAATAATTACCACATCAAATTTTCCGGTTGATAAAAAGTATTATATTTATGATTTCATTGACGAAATGACACGGATAGTATTTGGTTATGTTTATGATAGTTTGGGAACTAATAACGCGATTAATGCTGTACAAAGAGCAATGAAAGATTTTAGTGAACTTGGCATAACCATTAAACGCCTTCGCACTGATAATGCTCCAGAATTTACTACTACTAATTGAAGTAATAAAAAAGCATACAAAGTAAAAGAAAGACCTTTTACGGCCTTTCTTTCAAGGAATGGGGTTATCCATGAAACCACTCCAATTCGTTCGCCACAAAGTAACGGTAAAATTGAGCGGTTTCATCAACATTATACTAAATTATTTTATGTTAAGGATAAAAAACTAAATCAAAACGAACTACAACATTTCTTAAATCAATATTATTACTATTACAACTTCCAACGCTGTCATTCAGCATTACAAAATAAATCGCCATTTCAAAAATTACAAGAATTAATAAATTAATTTCCCCCTTTTTAATGTTTTTCTTGATTGTACTAAACATCTGTGGTATATTACATACTTTTGATAAGGTTGTAGAAACCATATACATATGACAAGATTTTGTTTTCTACAAACTTTTAGGGGGTGTTTTCTTTTGGCAGTAATATTTTGTATTGAATGCGACAACGAAAGTTATGTTGTTGGTAATAAAAATACAGTTGGAATCTGTAATTCTTGCGATGAAAAGGGTTTTTAAATTTTGAAAGGAACGATAGATTATAAAATATGTCGCTGGTGTTTACATCTATTTAGTGATAAACGATATTTGCATGTTGCTTGTGAGAAAAAATTTATTAATCATATTAAAAAAATTTTAAAAAATAAAAGTAAAAGGAATTTAAAAAATAATGTTTAAAGTTAAATTAGTTAGTATAAAAAGAAAAATATTTAAAAATAAAGATGGCTCTATGATGTCAGGTTATTCTGCCGAATTTTTGCGTTATGAAAATGACTTATTTGAGCCTACCGGCGAACAAAAGGCTTTATGAATTGATGATAACAATCTAGAACAACAAGAAATTTATAAACTGTTAAAAGAAAATGTTAAATCATTTTTTAGTTGCGAATTAACTTTTGAAAAAACCCCCAAAATAGTTAACTTGCAAAAAATTGAATTATCAAAAAATCAAAAAAACTTGTCCAGTTAATTGATAATCACTTCGGTCTGCGAAGCGGTGCGGAAGGCGTATGCCCCGCCCGCTAGCGGGTTAGTCGGCGAAGCCGACTATTACTTGATTAAATAACACAACTGGCGAAAATCTAAAACGGGAGCATAAAATATGAATTTACAATCTCAAAATCCAACTGATTTTTATATGAAAACGATTTATTATGGTCAATATATTCGTAATATCGTTATGCCCTTAGAACGCATTAAAGCAAATACTCGTAATGCTGATGGAGTTAAAAATAAGGGTAATTATTATACAAAACTGCTTAATAGCAATATTCGTGCAAAATCTAATGTTATTCGGAAGGCATATCATAATTTTTGAGACTGCAAGAAACTTACATTTTTAACTCTTACTTATGCTGATGTTAATGAATTTGACATTAGAAAATGTAAGCGTGATTTAAATAAATTTTTTAAAAAATTAAAATACTGATTTAAAGTTAAAAATAAAAATATTAAGTACTTGTATACCTATGAATATCAGAAACGAGGCGTTATTCATTTTCATATTTTAATTACCGAAAAAATACCTCATAAAATTATTTTACAATTTTGACCTTATGGAATTAATAAAAATATTAGAGTTCGTGAAAACACTAATGAAATGGTTGTAAAATATTGCTCTAAATATATAACTAAAAATGTCCTGAACGAAAAGTCATTAAACCAGTATGACTTAAATATCAAGGCTTATCAATTCTCATATAACTGTCAAAATCCTATTACTAGAAAGCAAGTATTTACCGACACTTTGAATAATATTGTTAATAGAACTGTAAATTCTGAATTTGTAAAATACTTAAAATCAACAGTTAATAACTTTAAAACCAAAATGTGCGGAGCAATCTATGAATTTAAAAATATTAATTATATAGACTTTGAAAGTGCAAATTATGCTTCATTAGAAAGTTTAAGATTTAGAAATCAACTAAGAAAAATGAAACATTAGGAGTTAAAAAATGAAAGAAAAATTGCAATTTCAAATAAGAATTAAAAATTAGAAAATTAAGGAGAAAAGAAAAATGAGTATATTTGGGCTAGTGTTCTTTACGATTTTAACATTATTACTAGCATACTATATTGCGGTTAATATTTATCGTTTTTTTAAAGATAAAAAGAAATATGGTAGTGAAGCAAAACAGTTGCCAAAAGATTTTACTTATTCACAACGAATATTTATTGCAAAGTTTAAGCGAAATTTATTAGAACAAGATGAAAAAGAAATTAAGAAGTAGGTTTAGAAAATGTTTAAAAAAATAATTATTGAGTTAATTGAATTAATTTATCCAACTGCCGATTTACCACCCCAAGTTGTATTTTTGTTTTCAATTTTAATAATTATAATGCTCTTCTCGGCCATTATTTTTCTACTCTTTTGACCTTTTAAGCGGTAATTATTATGTTTTTAGTTGCTTGAAAAGATTTAGATTGAGAAATGACAAAATTGTATTTTTGAGATTTATTTATTCAAATTAAAATTATTCCGGCGTGAGTTTCTGGTAAAGAAATTGATTTAACCAAAGAATTACTTTGACTTTTAATAGCGAATATTGCCTTTTGAATGGTATTAGTATTCACTATCTTATTTATGGTTATTTTATTTTATAAGGTTAAATCATATTTTGTTTAGAAAGGGGGTGATTATATGTTAATAAATTTCTTAGTAGAAGGAAATACACCAGGAGCAATTACTGGTGAACAAGCGGTTACTAACTTATGAAAAGCATTAATTAAAGCGTTTGGTAATATTTGAACTGATATTATTGGTGGTAATATGCCAAATGTCGTTAATTTCTTTGCTACATATTGAGTTTTCTTGCTTGGTGTGATTATTGGTTTATTTTTAATTGCTTTCAAAATGTTTGAAAAATTAATGCCCGGCAGATAGTAATAAAAATAAAGAAAGTGTGATTTAAGTGATGCTATTGTTTAAAAAAATAAATTTAAGATTATATGATTTTGTCGCTTTAAATCGCACTTTATTTATTATTGCGTGATTTTATGGTGCAATTTTGCATTATTATAATCCCCAAAGTTGACGAATGTTATTTGATATTACTTATTTATTAATTGCTTTGTATATTTTGTATACTAAAATTTCTCACTTCTTTGCTCGACGAAGTTTTATTAATTTCTTATTAAATTCGCCCTTAAATTTAGTAATTGGTGCCTTAGGGACTGGAAAAACCGCTTTAATGGTTTTAGCTTCTTACTTATTAAGTGGTTGAAAAACGATTTCTACTTTTCCGATTACCAATAAACAAATGCTTTCATTAGGACATATGTCTTTATTAGATTATAATTATCCAATTTTAGATGAAAAATCATTATTACTTTGAGATGAAACTAATTTATTTCTCGAAGGTACTGACTATAAAGAAAACGATAGAGTAACCCAAGGTTTACAAGAATATTTTGCTTCAGCTCGCCAATTTACCCATATCGTATTAGCAAGCGGACAACGAGCCGAACATATTTGAGTTAAAGTTCGTGATATTGCGAATTCAATAATTGTTGGCATTAGAAAAAAACCAGTTAGTATTTTCCGACCCTATTTACAAGTTATTTATGGCACTTTTAAATCAGTAAGCGAATACGAGCAATGACGATTAACGCTAATTAATGCAAAAAATGATAAAAAAGGTCGCAAAATAAAATATCGTAGCATTCCGGAATTAGACATTTATTTCTTTAAATTGAAAATTCCGATGTCAATCTTAAATCTTTACGATAATAAATATTTATCATTCTTGCGTGAATTAAGTAATCGTGCTTTGAATGATAATTATCAACATAAATTTTGAAATGATAATGTAATGGATATTGAAGCATTAGAATATTTAAAAATGGAAAAATTTAGTAAGATTCTTACTAAGTTAAAAAATAATCTGAACAAGAAAAACAAGTAAAGGAGTTTAAAAAATGGAAAACTTAGAAAAAATGGCTAGTTTGATTGGCGATATGTTTTATAAAGTTTTTGATTTAATTTGAACTTTAACTATTCCGGGAACAGATATTCGCATTATTATTTTTCCACTAATTATGCTTGTGATAAATCTTGTAATTGGTGGTATTTTAGGTATTCATATTGAACGACCAAAAGTTGGCTTTCGTAAAAAATATCAAAAATCAGTCGCTAATTGAGGAACTAAGAAAAAATCATCTAGTGGTCCAATTAAGAAATTTAGTGGTAATAGTCCTAAAAATAGACCGTGAGTTAACCAACACGGACGGCGAATAAAAAGGTAGGTTTAGAAAATGTTTAAATTAATAATATTATTTATTCTTGTTGCTGTTTTTTCTATTTTTGCTTTAAACGACTTTTTAGGTTTATGAGCCTATGTGCGTGAAGGTTTAGAATATTTTAATAAAGTTTTATCAAATAATATTAAAATTTTAGACTTGTTTAAACCAATGATAAGGTTATTTTCTCAACATCCAATTTTCCAAATTTTAGGAACGATTTGTATTTTATCAACAATATACCTTATTTTAAGAAGTTAAACATAGAAGAAAGGATAAATAAATATGTATAAATTTATGTCGTGGTTAATTATCGCTTTTATTGGTTTAGTTCCTCTAGGTGTCTTCTTTGATACAAAAAAATCACAAAAACCTAATATAGAACAATCATTTATGAAGCGAGAAAAACGAGCCACAAATTCTAGTCAATGTGGCGAAAGTTGTGAGTTAGAGTTCGTTAAAATTTTAAATAGTGAACTATGATTTAATTCACCAGCAGAAGGTAGTTATAGACTTCATTTTCCAAATGATATTTTACCTAACGATTTGAAAAAGAAAAACTTATTTTTAAAAGGCCAAGATAATATTGAAAGTGTTCTTAATTTTTACAAAAATAATGGTATAGACAATACGGGTATACTAATAACAATTCCAAAAATTATTAATGTAAAAATTAAATTTCAATTAATAAAATCTCAGTTAGTACAAATTTGATATATAACTTCATTCTCTGCTGAAATGCCTCCTTTACCTGAAAAAGATAACGAGCAACCATTACCAAATGAAATGACAAAAAAGGATGGTGAATATCAGTATAATCAGTTTCAAAATAAATTAGATTATTTAATGATACAACGGCGAGATTTTGATAAATTTAATTATAGTTATTTATATTGAGTTCCGATTTTTAATTTCTTTGATGATAATTTTAAATATATGAGTGAAATTTCAATTAAATTAAATGGTTTTAAACAAAATAGTAAATTTAATTTAAGTCGCAAAAATTCATATCCGCCCGGTTTCATTGAAGAAGTTATTTTTAGAGAGCTTTCCTTTTCCAGTTTTGGTGATGTTATTACTATAAAAACTGAGCATGGTAGCATTGTGGGTAATAATGAGTTTTTAGAAAATGGTAAATCACTTTGAAAATCTGGCTCACAAACAAGTTTTGGAATAGATTTTATTAACACCTTTTTTGGGCAAGTTAATTATTATGGTAATACCTTCCATTTTTTACGCTATGATGATAAATTAAAATCAGATTTTAAAGATTTTATGCTTTATTACCAAAAAGATTTAACTATTGATTTCATTAATGATTTATTTAATAAAATTTATAAAGTTTTAGGTGAGTTTTTTGTACAATTCTTTTATGCCAGTTTTGATATGGACGCCTCTACTTATGTAGAATTAGATTACAAAGGGATGCAACAAATTCCTAAAAATGTTTTACAAATGGGTTTTTTCTATCGTTCCTTAATTACTTTTTATCCCAAACAGTATTTAATTAACTTTGGTTCAACAATCGAAAATAGTAAGAATATGATTTTTCGTTCCTATTTCTTTGTTAAAGATAAACAAATTGCCAATGGTTTTAATACTGGTAGAAGCTCTTATCAAATAGATTTTAATGTTTTAAAAGCGTATGATAACCAATTATGAAACGCCACTAGTAATAAACTGCATTTTTACAACGCTAAAGTTGATGTGATGTATGGGATTAATATTTTTACGCTAACTTTCCCGCTATATAAAAAGAAAAATGAAAGTACTGAATATCATTATTCTTTATACGATTTTAACATTTTGAATTCAACGGCTTTTATTGGTGGCGGGATAAGTGGTAATATGGATGATTTAATTCCCACACCCACCTGTTCTTATTGAGGTTTATTTAGTGCGATATCTTGTGGTATTCAGCATGCTTCTGTTGGTGTGCTAAATTGATTACTCAGTCTTTCTGGAATTAATCTTTTAATTCGCCCTATTACTGACATTGCTAAAACAACGATTAATTTTACTAAAACTGCTTTTCCGGTGTTTGAAGTCATTCCGGCATTTCAGATGTTATTTGAATTTGTAGTTCCCTTAGCAATTTTATTAATTTTAATTAAAAAATTTTCTTAAATAATTCTAAATATTATTATATAATATAATTTCTTTTTTGAAAGGAGGATTTTTCTTTATGAAAAAATTTTTATCAGCTTTAAATTTAGTATGTGTAATGTTTATTTTTGGATGTAGAAATAATAATATTTCAACTATTGATAATTTTAAAAAATATGAATTAGTCTTTACTGAAATTTTAAATAGTGAACTATGACTTAATTCACCAGCAGAAGGTAGTTATAGACTTCATTTTCCAAATGATATTTTACCTAACGATTTGAAAAAGAAAAACTTATTTTTAAAAGGCCAAGATAATATTGAAAGTGTTCTTAATTTTTACAAAAATAATGGTATAGACAATAGGGGTATACTAATAACAATTCCAAAAATTATTAATGTAAAAATTAAATTTCAATTAATAAAATCTCAGTTAGTACAAATTTGCTATATAACTTCATTCTATGCCGAGATGTCTAATAAAAATTAGTAATTTAATAAATATTCTTGAAAATCGTATTTTTATAATACGATTTTCTTAATTTAAGGAGTTTAAAAATGAAATATATTATTTCCCAAGCTGATTTAGCGGATTTAAAAGCAAAAACCCAAAGTTGACTAAGTGCTAATTGCCATAATCCTTATTACTATAAAACTAAAAAACGCATTACTGCCTATTTAAATTTATGTACTTATTTCTATATTGAAGAAACTACTTTAACAAAACTTATTAAAAAATATTTTAAAAATGCAACAAAAACCTTTTATCGTTGGGCACAAAAAATTATGAATGCTTATTATTCTGACAATTTAGATTTGTTATTGTTTAAAACTACAAAACCACAAAATCTTAATTATCAATATAGTTTAAATTCTCGCAAAAAATTATGTGATTTATATTTTGATTACAAAAATCTTCAAGCCGGTGGAATGTGGTCTTTATTTAACAATTTAAAAATTGATTTTCACGATGTTAAAAATTCAGAAGTTCCGAAAAATATCAAAACCTTTTATCGCTGAATTAAATCCGACCCTCGTTGAAAAGAATTAAAACAACAAATCAAACAAACTAAACGCCATTTTAAGCGTTATGAAGTCTCTGAGATTGGTCTTTTACAAATGGATGCCAAAATTATTACCCCATCAAATTTTCCGGTGGATAAAAAATATTATATTTATGATTTCATTGACGAAATGACACGCATAGTATTTGGCTATATTTATGATAGTTTAGGAACTAATAATGCGATTAACGCCTTACAAAGGGCAATGAAAGATTTTGGTGAACTTGGTATACCCATTAAACGCCTTCGCACTGATAATGCTCCGGAATTTACCACCACTAATTGAAGTAATAAAAAATCATACAAAGTAAAAGAAAGGCCTTTTACAACCTTTCTTTCAAGGAATGGGGTTATTCATGAAACCACGCCAATTCGTTCACCACAAAGCAACGGTAAAATTGAACGATTCCATCAACATTATACCAAATTATTTTATGATAATGATAAAAAATTAAATCAAAACGAACTTCAAAATTATTTAAACAAATATTATTACTTTTATAACTTTGAACGCCCTCATTCATCATTAAACACTAAAACTCCTTTTCAAACATTACAAATATTTATAAAAAATAATTTATAAATATTTTTGGTGTTAAACTAATTTTTACTAACAACATCAGTATTTTTAAAAATTTTTACAAAAAAACCAGTAATTTTAATTAATTACTGGCTTGAATATTTTTAGACATTGAACTTGTTGCCGTAAGCTATTAGCAACTAAAAATAATAGTATTTTCTTAAAACCTTACGTGCTATTTCAATACTCGCTCCGCTAATAGGTTACAGCAACAATGCTATCTAATGCTCCACAAGTATAGTTACAGTAACCTATTTTATAATTGTTCTGTAAGGCCTGATAAGTGGTTTATTAATTTTTAGGAACTAAAGGACATAAATTTTCACCAGCTCATAATCCGGTTCCGATACCTATTGCACCACCAACTAAAGCGCCAATTAAGTTTCCAGCCCCAGGAACAATACTGCCAATAGAGGCTCCTGCCGCCACACCTCCTGCTGTAAAAGTTGTCAAAGTTGGTTTGGTACAAAGTTGGCTCTGTGTTCACTGTGTATCTTGAGTATAGGTTTGTGGTGTTCTTTTACTTCTACTTAAATTTTCTAAATTACTTTTTTGTAAAGAATTTATTTCGGTTTTTGCTGTAGCTGGTGCATTTCCAACAAGTCCTGCAATTCCACTTCCGGCTATTGTTATTGTTCCTAAGATTGATAGTGATTTTTTCATATTAATTAATTTCCTTTTCGTGAATTTTTACTAATTAATAAAATTTATCGAACAATCAACGGCCTTTCTCCAAAAAATTAATCTGTAATTTCTTTACCTTGGAATTTAATTATAAACTATTTTTAAAATCTTCCTTAGAATTTGTCGTTATTTATAAAAATTTTAAATAAAAAAATAAATCCACCCCCTTTTTAAAAATCTTCTTGTACTTGTCATAAGTCTGTGGTATATTACATACTTTTGATAAGGTTGTAGAAACCATATACATATGACAAGATTTTGTTTTCTACAAACTTTTAGGGGATGTTTTCTTTTGGCAGTAATATTTTGTATTGAATGCGACAACGAAAGCTATATCGTTGGCAATAAAAATACAGTTGGAATCTATAATTCTTGCGATGAAAAGGGGTTTTAATTTTGAAAGAAACGATAGATTATAAAATATGTCGTTGGTGTTTGCATATTAGAAACTTAGGAAATCACGATGCTTGTGATAAAAAATTTATTAATCATATTAAAAAAATATTAAAAAATAAAAATAAAGCATACTTAAAAAAGTAAGAAATTTATTTTTTAAACCTATAAAAAATTAAATATAGAATTCAAACAATACCAATAATAAATTGAACTACAAATCAACCTTCTTCTTTAAATAAATAAACTCATTTTAAATCTTGAAATTTTAAATTTCAATTAAAAAATCAAACCATAGCATATAATGCTTGTCCAAATGAATTATCTTTATCAGGAGTTCAAAAATAAGCAACTCCTTGTAAAATTCAACCTATTCAAATAGTTATGCCAAAATAATTAAGATTAACTTCTAAAAAGCAAATTATCTTATCTGAAATATCTTCTAATTTATCTAATAAATGCCAAATTGTAAAGTTAAGTGCAACTAAATTATTTTTCTAACCAAATATTCGATTGGCGAAAGATAATTTAGTATTTTTCTTGGTCTTTGGTTTAAAGACAATATAAATTTATGAACTGCATTTTTAGTAGTGTTTGAAAAATTAAATTTTTTAGGAAATTTTTCTCTAATTAAACCATTAGTATTTTCATTAGTACCTCTTTGTCAAGGTGAATATGCATCAGCAAAATAAATTTTCACATTTAAATTTTTTTCAAGTTGTTGTCAATTAGCAAATTCTTTACCCCTATCAAATGTTATAGTCTTAACAAGATTATTTGGAAGAATTGATAAATAATGACTAATATTTTTGTTAATAACTTTAGTAGTTCTATTTTCAACTAATATTGCTAAAGTAAATCTTGATGTTCTTTCAACTAAAGTTATTAAACATGATTTACTTTTACCTCGTGATGATACTACAGTATCACCTTCTCAATGGCCAAGAGTTATACGATTATTAACATTTCGTTCTTTAATGGATTTACCATTAAATTTACCCCGATTTTCTTGAGATTTTCGTTTCTTACCTTTTCTTCTTAAATTTTTACTAGTAACCTTTTCAAGTAATCCAGAATAAATTCAATTGTAAATTGTTTTAAAACTAATAATTCATTCTTGATGAAAATTTTTAATTCTGCCATAAATTTGTTCAGGCGATCAACCTAATAATAATTTTTGTTGTACATATTTTACTAATTCTCTATTTTTAAATTTATGAAAATAAACATGTAATTGTTTTCTATTTTCTGCTTTATTTTGTGCAATTAATGAAAAATAATGATTATTATCTTTATTTCTATTAACTTCTCGATTAATAGTACTAATACTTCGATTAAGATTTTTAGCTATTTCACTAATTTTTACTTTAAATTTCAATTGATTCTCAATATAAATTCTTTCATCTATGCCAAGATGTTTGTATCCCATATAAAAACTCCTTAAATTTACTTTTTCTAAAATAAACTTAGCATCATGAAATTTTTATATGAAATCTTTTGCAATTTTATTTACTTGCACTTACAAGTATAATTCAGCATTCCTTCTTTCTTAATAATTTTGAAGTCTATAGTAATTATGGTCCAACTTATTGTAGCCTATCCAATAGATTTAAGTAAGTAAAAATATAAAATTAATATATATTTAGTCAAAATTTAATAATATTAATAATTTTTATTGTGTAAAAATTCAATAATATGATAAAATGGTAACGAATAAAAATGACAATAACAAGAAAGGCAAGGTTAGTTTAGTAATTAAATAATATAATTAGCTGATTGTTTTACTTCTTCAAAGCAATACCTAAGAAAACTAAACGCGACCTATCTTGGTTTATTGCTTGCAAACTTGCATTATTTTTATTATAATTTATTTTGTTTAAGATTAGTGACAATTTTATTGATTTAAACAACCAATTAAATATAAGTTAGTTTTTCTATTGGACCCTTAGCTCAGTTGGTTAGAGCATCCGGCTCATAACCGGATGGCCGTAGGTTCGAGCCCTACAGGGTCCACCATTATGGTATTATTTTATGGAGGTGTACCCAAGCCTGGTTGAAGGGGGCGGTCTTGAAAACCGCAAGGAGTATAAAAACTCGCAGGGGTTCGAATCCCTTCACCTCCGCCATTAGTAATTATTAACGAAACATATCGCGGGATAGAGCAGTCTGGTAGCTCGTCAGGCTCATAACCTGAAGGTCGGAGGTTCAAATCCTCCTCCCGCAACCAATTGGTCCCGTGGTGTAGTGGTTAACATGCCTCTCTGTCACAGAGGAGATCGAGGGTTCAATTCCCTTCGGGACCGCCAGTTAGTTAGGGTTTGGTAGCTCAGTCGGTAGAGCACTTGATTGAAGCTCAAGGGGTCGGCGGTTCGATTCCGCCCCGAACCACCATTAGACTATGAATTAAAATTTAAAAAAGCATTAACTGGTTTTTTAAAATAGTTGAAGAAACCCAAAATAAAACTACTTTTTAATATTATGATATTTCATTTTTACTAATGCCAAATTGTAAAGTTAAGTGCAACTAAATTATTTTTCTAACCAAATATTCGATTGGCGAAAGATAATTTAGTATTTTTCTTGGTCTTTGGTTTAAAGACAATATAAATTTATGAACTGCATTTTTAGTAGTGTTTGAAAAATTAAATTTTTTAGGAAATTTTTCTCTAATTAAACCATTAGTATTTTCATTAGTACCTCTTTGTCAAGGTGAATATGCATCAGCAAAATAAATTTTCACATTTAAATTTTTTTCAAGTTGTTGTCAATTAGCAAATTCTTTACCACGATCAAATGTTATAGTCTTAACAAGATTATTTGGAAGAATTGATAAATAATGACTAATATTTTTGTTAATAACTTTAGTAGTTCTATTTTCAACTAATATTGCTAAAGTAAATCTTGATGTTCTTTCAACTAAAGTTATTAAACATGATTTACTTTTACCTCGTGATGATACTACAGTATCACCTTCTCAATGGCCAAGAGTTATGCGATTATTAACATTTCGTTCTTTAATGGATTTACCATTAAATTTACCCCGATTTTCTTGAGATTTTCGTTTCTTACCTTTTCTTCTTAAATTTTTACTAGTAACCTTTTCAAGTAATCCAGAATAAATTCAATTGTAAATTGTTTTAAAACTAATAATTCATTCTTGATGAAAATTTTTAATTCTGCCATAAATTTGTTCAGGCGATCAACCTAATAATAATTTTTGTTGTACATATTTTACTAATTCTCTATTTTTAAATTTATGAAAATAAACATGTAATTGTTTTCTATTTTCTGCTTTATTTTGTGCAATTAATGAAAAATAATGATTATTATCTTTATTTCTATTAACTTCTCGATTAATAGTACTAATACTTCGATTAAGATTTTTAGCTATTTCACTAATTTTTACTTTAAATTTCAATTGATTCTCAATATAAATTCTTTCATCTATGCCAAGATGTTTGTATCCCATATAAAAACTCCTTAAATTTACTTTTTCTAAAATAAACTTAGCATCATGAAATTTTTATATGAAATCTTTTGCAATTTTATTTACTTGCACTTACAAGTATAATTCAGCTAATAAAAAAAGACTTTTTATCATCTTTAAGATAAAATAATAATTAGAGAAAGGAGAATAAACTAATGATTTATACAATTACTTTTAATCCAGCAATTGACTATACAATAAAAGTAGACAATTTTACTGTTGGCAATACTAATCGTTGTTATGAAGAATATTTGCAGTCTGGTGGTAAAGGTATTAACTGTGCTATTATTCTTACCCGATTGGGAATAAAAACTATTACAAGCGGATTTTTAGCTACTAATAATAATGAGTTAATTTTACAAAAGTTAAAAGAAGAAAATATTCTTGCTAATTTTATATTAATTAAAGGAATGGTTCGCATTAATGTCAAAATTAAAAGTGATCAAGAAACAGAAGTTAATGCTAGGGGTCCATTAGTTATTGCTAGTGATTGAGAAGCATTTATCAAACAAGTTAGTGATTATCATTCCGATGATTTTGTTGTTATTTCTGGTAATTTAGCAAATGGAATGGATCAATCGCAACTTAAACAATTCTTAGAAGTTCTTAATGAAAAACAAGTTAAGTTTTCGTTAGATATTAATAGTGATAGTTTAAAACATTGTTTATCGTATCAACCGTTATTAATTAAACCTAATTTAGCAGAGTTACAACAATTATGTAATAAGAAATTAATAACAGATTCGCAAATAATAACGGCGGCTAAATTATTACAACAACAAGGTGTTCATAATGTTTTGGTAAGTTTAGGTAAAAAAGGTTCAATTTATATTACCAGTGATAATGAAGTTTATCGTGTTAGTGCCGCAGAAGGTTTATTAATTAATTCAGTAGGGGCTGGTGATTCAATGTTGGCAGGTTTTATTGCTAGTTATTTTGTTAATAAAAAATCAATTGAAGATAGTTTAAAAATGGCGGCAGCTTGTGGAGCAGCAACAAGTTTTACAAAATGATTAGCTACTGTTCAAGATATTGAAAAATTAATTCCCTTAATTAAAGTAGAAAGGTTGAAAAAGTAAGATGAAAATTGATAGTTTATTTAATGTACAAGTAATGGATTTAAATTTGAAGGCAAAAACTAAAAAGCAAGCTATTAGTAAACTTTGTCATTTGGCATATAAACAAAAAGTTGTTAGTAATGCTGAAAAGTTTGAAAACGATATTTGAATTCGTGAGGAACAAGGAACAACAGGAATTGGTGATGGAATTGCTATTCCTCATAATCGTAGCAAATATGTTAAAAAAGCAACGATTATTTTTGCTAAAACTAGTAGTAAATTAGATTGAGAGTCATTGGATAATAAACCAGTCAAATTAATTTTTATGATTGCGATGCCTTTACTTGGTGATGATACTCACTTAAAAGCCTTGGCAACTTTAGCATCGTATTTAATTGATCCTAAAATTGTTAAAGAATTATTAAAAGTTAAAAATCCCGAAGCTGTTGTAAAAATTTTTAGTAAGCAACAAGAATCTAAAGACGATGGCTCTTTAGTTGATGATAGTGGTAAAGTTTTAGCGATAACTGCTTGTCCGACTGGGATTGCTCATACTTATATGGCACAAGAAAAATTAGAATATTTTGCAAAGCAATTAAATGTTAGTATTAAAGTTGAAACACAAGGCCGTAGTGGTCAAGAAAATGTTTTAACTAAGGAAGATATTTCTAATGCTAAAGCTATTATTATTGCTGCTGATAAGAATATTGAAGGTGTTGAAAGATTTGCTGGTAAGAAAGTATTATATGCAGGAACTAAAGATGCAATTACCGCAGGTGATAAATTAATTCAAAAAGCATTAAGTGGTGAAGGTGAAATTGTTAAAGAACAGTCAAAAAATGGTGATTCTTTTTTAACAGATACTGTTCAAAGTTGAAAGTCTTTTCGTTCTGTTTATAAACATATTATGGCTGGGGTTTCACGAATGCTCCCTTTTATTGTGGCGGGAGGAATTATTCTGGGGATTGGATTTTTATTGGATTCTGGTATTGATGGTAACAATAATTTTGGTACTGTTCGTCTGCAATCGGGGTGATTTTCAGCTTTAGGAAAGTTATCACTTTCAATGATTGTACCTGTATTAGGCGGTTTTATTGCTTATTCACTTGTAGGTTGGCAAGGTTTGTTGCCTGGTTTTATTGCCGGATTAATTGCTGATGCTCCCGGAATGTTATATACTGCTGATATTAATGAGGGATGAAGTAATCTTTGAGGAAGATTAATACCAGAAATTAAAATTGATGATATAACATTGCAGTTTAATTCTGGATTTATTGGAGCCATAATTGGTGGTTATTTAGCGGGAGTAATTGTTTTTGCTTTAACACAATGAACAAGAAAAGTTCCCGCAACTTTTAGAGGTGTTAAAGATATTGTTTTTGTGCCTTTATTGAGTGTTTTATTTATTGGTTTAATAATGTTTGCGTTAAATATTCCTTTAGGGTTTTTAAATTTAGGTTTAAAAACGGGAATTAAAAAAATGTATGATTATAATTTACATATTCTTGTTGGTATTATTGTTGCGGCGATGATGGCTGTTGATATGGGGGGACCGATTAATAAAGCGGCTTATGTTTTAGGAACAAGTTTAATTGCTGATGGTGAGTCTGGACAAAAGGTAATGGCTAGTGTAATGGCAGGAGGAATGGTGCCACCATTAGTTATTGCTTTAACAACATTAATTTTTAAATCACAATATACAATAGAAGAACGGAATGCGGGAATTTCTAACTGATTTATGGGATTATCTTTTATTACTGAGGGGGCTATTCCTTTTGCGGCAACTCGTCCCAAAAAAGTTATTCCTTCAATTGTAATTGGTTCTGCTATTACAGGGGCATTAGTGATGTTATTTAACATCTCATTGCCAGCACCGCATGGCGGAATATTTGTTTTTCCACTTTTAAGAAATCATTGAGTAACTGATTCTGGAATGCAAATTGGTTTAGGTATTATTTTGTATGTTACAGCTTTAGTTGTTGGTATGGCTGTTGGAGCATTATTGTTAGGATTATTAAATTCTAAATATTTTATGGAAAAGATTTCTAATAAGAAGGTTAAAAAATAATTTTTAGATATAATAATGAGTAATATGTAAGCTATTAAAGTTAAAGGAAAGTGAATAAAATGAGTTCAGAAACTTTAATAAAGAAAGAAAGAAAATCTTGGCTTCATACTTTCCTGAATTGTAAATATAAATGGGACAGTTTTTTAAAATAATTGTATTAAATCTATTGGTCTTTTATAAGATAATGATTTTCTGGGTGTAGAATTAATTTGAAATGCTATAGAATTTAAGTCTTTTTGTTTATATGAAGATAAATCAGTAGATTTTGGTAAATATCTTCTTAAAATACCATTATTGTTCTCATTTAAACCTCTTTGACAAGGTTTTCCGGCATCTGCAAAATAAATTTTAACATTACAATTTTTTTCAATTAATTTTCATTTACTAAATTCTTTACCACGATCAAAAGTAATAGTTTTAATTGTTCCTGGTATTAATTTTGAAATAAATTTTATTATACTTTGTGTAATACTTTCTGCTTTATGATTTTTAGTTTTCAAAGGAATTGTGGTTTTTGATCATATATCAGCTAAAGTAATAATAGAACTTTTATGATCTTTACCAACGATAGTATCTCCCTCTAAATGGCCAAATTCTTGTATATTTTTAATATTTGGAATGATTAAATTTCTTTCATGAATAGATTTACAATTAATTAATTCTGCCCCTAGTTTCTTTTTGTTTATGAGGTTTATTTTTGCCTTTTCTCAATAAATTTTTTTCATCAAAACCCATTCGATTTGTTTTAAACATGTTATATAAAGTTTTTGTTGAAATATTTTTTATTTTATTTTTCTTTAAAAAATCAGCAATTATATCAAGAGCATAATTTTTAGTAATTAACAAATGATTGATAGTATTAATTTCTGTTAAAGTTAAAATTATTAATTTTCTACCTGCATTTTGTTTATTTTTTTGAACTTGATTCAATATTTCTAATGGTAATAAGTTTTGATTTAATAATTTACAAACTCTGTGTACAGTTGATTTACTATAATCAATTGCTTTTGCTATTTTACGAATAGAAAATCCATAACTTTTATATTCTTTTATTGCTATTATTGATTCAATAGTCAGATACTTATACATTGTGCTAATTCCTTTCTTTTCTTAATTATAGAATTAACACAATTTGTTTTTTATATAAGTGTCCTTTTTAATTTTACATTTCAGGAAATACCATTAATTATTACTGGTGCTTTTGCTTTGCTTCTTAATAATGCTGTTTTTGGCAATACTAATAGTTCATTAGCATATTGAATTGCTGTTTGAACAGATGCTTATTCTGTAGTTCCTAGTAATCCTAACATTATTGAATTTGTTGGTATTGGCGAACAAATAATAACGAGTTTTAAGGTTGTTGGTGAAGTAATTTATAGTGCTACTTATTTAATTTTAACGCCATATGTTTCATTTTTAATTGGTTATTTATTGGCAAAAAAGCGTAATCAAGAATTAGCAGTGATTATTGGTTTAGTAACATTAGGAGTTTTTCTTATTAGTGGGGGAATTACTGTTTATTGACAGACTCTTGTTAAGATTGGCACAAAGTTTTTGGGTGTTGATGGTTTATTTTCAGCAATTATTATTTCATTTTTAGGAGCAGAATTACTTTTATTTTTATCACGAAATAATCGGTTAGCAATTAAAATGCCAAAAGGAATGGCATCAATTGTTAGTCAGTCATTTGCTAAGTTATTGCCAATTCTTATTGTTATTGTTATTTTTGCTATTGTTTCACAATTGTTTATTACTGTTCCGATTCAACAAGCAGTATTGAAAGAATTTAATCGCCTTTTTGATTTAGAAAGTGATGCTGATACGGTGAAAGCTATTGTTAAAGATACTGAAGGAAATATTTTTTATGCTGTTTTTGTTTTTCAAGCTGATGATAATTCTTGATTTTCAACAGTTATTCCTTTAGCAAGAGACCAAATGGCTGTTTTTGAAAAGGTTGAATATTTATCGTTTACTGGTCAAGGATATGAAATGTGAGGTAATTATGAAGCTAAATTTGATAATTATGCTTTGTTTACACCTGATATTAATGCTTTAAATTTAGTTGCTATTTTTTATAAGTTTTTTGCATATCCTTTTATGAATTTTTCTGCTAATCCGAATATTGGTTTAGGTTTAGCGATTGTTTATGTATTTTTTGGACAGTTATTTTGATTTTTTGGTTTGTCAGGAACAAACATTATGAATGGTATTTTTGGACCAGTTTGAGGATATGCTATTGTGCAAAATTCTGCATCAATCAAAGCTGGTTTGGTACCGCAATTTATATTTAATGAATCATTTTTCAATAGTTTTATTTTTATTGGGGGATGGGGAATGTCGTTATCTTTACTGTTGGTGTCATTATTAATTGGTCGTGATAAAAGAGCAAGAACAATATCTAAAATGGCATTAGTTCCAACAATATATAATATTAATCATCCGATAACATTTTCGTATCCTTTAATATTAAATCCAATATTTTTTATTCCTGCGGTTATTGGTCCAGTATTATTAGTGATTTGAACTTGATTATGAATGATGTTAGGGTATGTTCCTTATGCTTCACTGCAAATGTCTTTTCTTGCTCCTGTGGGCGTTGGTGCCATTTTAGCAACATCAAGTTGGAAAGCAATTATTTTAGTATTTTCTAATTTAATATTAGGGATGGTAATTTATGTTCCCTTTATATTAATTGCTAATAGTATAGCTAAGAAAAATGGTAATGCTGTTAATTTAGTATATTTAGGTGCGATTCATTATTTTTTTACTGGCAAAAACTTTCAAGATTTACGATATCAAGAAATTAGGAATAAGCATCGCAGTGAATATCAAATTTTAAAGAAAAATGATGCTTCAATTGAGGAAAAGCAAAGATTGCGAGAGAAACATATTCAAGAATGAATCATTTATCGTAAATTTCTTAAAAAGGAACGCATTGAAATTAAAAAACGACAACAACAAGAAAAATTACAGCAAAAAATTGAATTAAAGGCACAGCGAACTAAAGTTTCTGCTAATAAAAACAAAGATAAAAAAGAGAAAAAACTTATTAAGAAAAATAATCAAGATTTGAAAAAAGCAAAAAAGGCTTCTAAAAAGGCTAAACTAAAATCTCAAAAAAGAATTAAAAGAAAGAAAAAATAAAAAGCTTTATCTTTTGTTGATAAAGTTTTTTATTGAAAATTGCGATTTTCTAGTGGCAGCATATCCAAAAATAGATATGTTATAATCAAAGAGGAAAACAATTAAGAAAGGAATTATTTAAATGCGTAAACCAATTATTATCGGTAATTGAAAAATGTATAAAAATATTAATGAAACAAAAGATTTTATTTTGCAAGTTGAACAGAAAATGATGAATCAGAATATTGATGTTGGAATTGCTGTTAGTTTTCCTTTATTGGAAACATCTATTCGTGAGGCTAGTAAATTAATTATTAGTGCTCAAAATTGTCATTTTGAAAATGACGGTGCATTTACGGGAGAGGTTTCCCCATTATTGTTAAAAACTATGAATGTTTCCTATGTTGTATTAGGGCATTCTGAAAGAAGAATTCTTTTTAATGAAAGTAATAAGATTATTAACAAAAAAGTTTTAAAGGCTTTAGAAAATAATTTAAAAATTATTCTTTGTTGTGGTGAAACGGAAGAAGAATATATTAATAAGCAAACAGAAGTAGTTGTTGCTCGCCAATTAAAGATAGCATTAGAAAATGTTAGTGAGAAACAATTAGAACAAATTGTTATTGCTTATGAACCGGTTTGAGCTATTGGAACTGGAAAAACCGCAACAGTAGAAGTAGCACAACAAGTTTGTCAGTTTATTCGTAAAAATATAATGGAAATATATAATGTTGCTCTAAGTAATAAGATTAGAATTCAATATGGTGGTTCTGTTAAACCAGATAATATTAAAGCACTTTTAGAACAACCAGATATTGATGGAGCATTGGTTGGTGGTGCATCATTGCAAGTGAATTCATTCTTACAATTAATTTCTTAATTAATTTCTAAGGAGTGATAAATAGTATGAATATTAAAGTAATTGCAATTGATATTGATGGCACTTTATTAACTGATAAAGGAAAAATATTAGATGATACTAGGGAGACTATTATTCAAGCGCAAGAGAAAGGCATTAAAGTTGTTTTAGCAACGGGAAGGGCACCTAGTGCAGCACTTTTATATGCTCAGCAATTAAAGTTAGATGAGTATGCGCAACATATTATTTGTTTTAATGGTTGTGTTATTTATGATTTAAAAACGCTGAATTATACTTGTAAGTGCAAGTAAATAAAATTGCAAAAGATTTCATATAAAAATTTCATGATGCTAAGTTTATTTTAGAAAAAGTAAATTTAAGGAGTTTTTATATGGGATACAAACATCTTGGCATAGATGAAAGAATTTATATTGAGAATCAATTGAAATTTAAAGTAAAAATTAGTGAAATAGCTAAAAATCTTAATCGAAGTATTAGTACTATTAATCGAGAAGTTAATAGAAATAAAGATAATAATCATTATTTTTCATTAATTGCACAAAATAAAGCAGAAAATAGAAAACAATTACATGTTTATTTTCATAAATTTAAAAATAGAGAATTAGTAAAATATGTACAACAAAAATTATTATTAGGTTGATCGCCTGAACAAATTTATGGCAGAATTAAAAATTTTCATCAAGAATGAATTATTAGTTTTAAAACAATTTACAATTGAATTTATTCTGGATTACTTGAAAAGGTTACTAGTAAAAATTTAAGAAGAAAAGGTAAGAAACGAAAATCTCAAGAAAATCGGGGTAAATTTAATGGTAAATCCATTAAAGAACGAAATGTTAATAATCGCATAACTCTTGGCCATTGAGAAGGTGATACTGTAGTATCATCACGAGGTAAAAGTAAATCATGTTAATAACTTTAGTTGAAAGAACATCAAGATTTACTTTAGCAATATTAGTTGAAAATAGAACTACTAAAGTTATTAACAAAAATATTAGTCATTATTTATCAATTCTTCCAAATAATCTTGTTAAGACTATAACATTTGATAGGGGGAAAGAATTTGCTAATTGACAACAACTTGAAAAAAATTTAAATGTGAAAATTTATTTTGCTGATGCATATTCACCTTGACAAAGAGGTACTAATGAAAATACTAATGGTTTAATTAGAGAAAAATTTCCTAAAAAATTTAATTTTTCAAACACTACTAAAAATGCAGTTCATAAATTTATATTGTCTTTAAACCAAAGACCAAGAAAAATACTAAATTATCTTTCGCCAATCGAATATTTGGTTAGAAAAATAATTTAGTTGCACTTAACTTTACAATTTGGCAAAACTAAAAAGAATATTTGAAATGCTCATTTAAATGAAGAGGATACAAAATATATTTATGAAATTATTAAAAAATATGATTTGAATTTTTGAGGTTATGGTTTAAAAAATTCTGCTTATACAAGAAAAAAATCTGTTGCGATTATGCGAGAAGCAAAAATAAATCCTAAATATAAGTTAAAGGTTTTAAATGATTGCCAAGCATTGCCAGCTTGTATACATTAACTATTAGTTTAGATGATTTAGAGGATAAGATTTGTGAAAATTTTAAAATTGAAATTGAAGCTAATAAACGAATTAGAATAACATCGTCATCGTTAGAAAAATATCAATATTTAGAGATTATGCCAGCAAATTTTGATAAATCTAAAGCTTTAAAGTTTCTTGTGAATAAATGACATCTTAAACTAAAAAATTGTATGGCAATTGGTGATTCTTTAAATGATTATGAAATGTTACAAAAAGCTGGTTTAGGAATAATGATGAAAAATGGTTATTCAGATTTAATAAAAGTAGCAACAGATATGTGTGATAGTAATAATAAAAATGGTGTTGGTAAAGCGATACTTAAATATATTTTAAAATAATATTGATGAAAATAAGAGAAGGAAAGAGAAAGATGAGAACTAAAAATCCAATATTATTAGCAATTTTAGATGGTTTTGGCATTGCTGCTGAACAAGCTTCTAATGCCGTTACGAAAGCTAAGATGGAACATTTTAAATATTTACAAAGTACTTATCCGTCATTAGCAATTCATGCTTCAGGAAAATGAGTTGGTTTACCAGATGGACAAATGGGAAACTCGGAAGTGGGCCATTTGCATATTGGTGCGGGAAGAATTTTATATCAATCATTATCGCTAATTAATAATGCTATTGGTGATAAATCTTTTTATGAAAATCCAGCTCTGTTAGCTGCTATTTATCAAGCTAAAAGTAATAATTCTCGATTGCATATTATTGGTTTATTATCTGATGGTGGCGTTCATTCGCATATTAATCATTTATTAGCAATTTTGACAATGGCAAAAGAGCAACAGTTTAAAGATGTTTATGTGCATGCGATTTTAGATGGTCGTGATACTAAACAGGATGTTGCTAAAAAGTACTTAACAAAGTTAATGTCGGTGATGAATGAATTACAAGTTGGATATTTATCTAGTATTTCGGGAAGATATTACGCAATGGATCGTGACCAACGATGAGAGCGAATGAAGTTAGCGTATGATGTCATTGTGCAACGGAATGGCGCTAGTTTTAGTAATCTTTTAACATATATTGATGATGAATATGCTTGTTCTCGTAATGATGAATTTATTATTCCGGCATATAATGAACAAGTTGCTGATGGTCATATTAAAGATAATGATAGTGTAATTTTTACTAATTTCCGTCCTGACCGTGCTATTCAATTAGCTGCGGCAATAACTAATCGTGAATATGTGTGAAATTCAGAAGTAGTTCGTAATAATTTATTTTTTGTAACAATGACAGAATATAGTGTTGATGTTAAAGCTAATCAAATTGCTTTTCAAAGTCAAAATGTGAATAATGGTCTTGGTGAATGAATTAGTAAGCAAGGATTAGAACAATTACGAATTGCTGAAACCGAAAAATATGCTCATGTTACTTATTTCTTTGATGGTGGCAGAGATATTATGTTTTCTGGTGAAGACCGCATATTAGTTTCTTCACCACGAGTTGCCACTTATGACTTAAAACCAGAAATGGCTGCCAACGAAGTTACTAAGGAATTAATTAGTAAAATTAAAATGCAAAAATATGATTTGATTGTTCTTAATTTTGCTAATCCTGATATGGTAGGTCATACTGGTAATTTATTAGCTACTATTAAAGCATTACAAGTAGTTGATAAATGTTTAAAAGAAATATATGAACCATTAAAATCGTTAGGGGGCATTATGGTATTAACAGCTGATCATGGTAATGCTGAAATTATGATTGATGAGACGGGTGATATTAATAAGAAACATACTTCACAATTAGTGCCGTTAGTTATTACTAAATCAGATTTAAAATTGGTAACAAATACCGATATTAGTTTAGCAAATATTGCTCCAACAATTTGTGATTTATTAGGAATTAGCATTCCTGATGAAATGACAAGTAAATCAATTATTAAAAAATAACTTTATTTTGAAGGGAGGTAAATATATGCCAGAAGATAAAAAAGTTGACATTTTAAAGGATTTTTTTAGTATTTCAACTTGACAATCGTTAGTTATTATTTTAATTTTCCTTGTTTTAGTTGTAAGTTTAGGAATTTTAGTTAAGTTAACTAAAATGCGATTTAGTTTTCGAATTTTTACTGCTATTGGTGGTGGTGTTATCTTTGCAATTGGTATTCAAGCGATATTAGGTTTTCCTAATGATGATAGTGCTACTAGTATTTGAAAGGAATTCTTAGAGGATAAAAAAACAGAAAATCCTAATTACAATCTTTGATTGCATCAAGTTATTACTTGGATAACATTGTTAAAAACTATTTTTATTAATGGAATGTTGATGTTATCTGTTCCCGTTGTATTTTTAGCAATTGCTCGGGTGGTTGCTAAGCCACATACTAGTGGTTTAGCAACAATGACAATTAAAGGCATTATTATTTTATTAATTAATGTTGCTGTTGCTTATACAGTGACATATTTAGTTGGTATGGTATTAGACATTGGTAGTGGTTTAAATTTACAACCAGAAGGAATGCGTGATGAAACTACGGTTAAGGAATTACCAGAAGTAATTAGTAACTATATGCCAGCAAATTTTATTGGGGCTTTTGTTGGGGGTGCTATTATTCCAGTAATGGTTATTGCGGCGTTAGTTGGATATGCGATTAAAAAGCAAAGCAAACGGTATGAACGAGAAATGAATACTTCAAGAGATACTTTAGAGCGCTTTTGAAAAATTGTGATGTCAATGTTAATGACTTTTATGAAGTTTATGCCCTATGCTGTAATGTCAATGGTAACAGTTGCTATTATTGGTGGTCCAATTGCCCACTTAGTAGATATTGGTAAAGTAATGGGAACAGCGTACATTGGTTTATTTATTAGTTTAGTGTGGCATACATTAACGATATTATTTTTTGGGATTAATCCCGTACAGTGATGAAAATTTGCTTGGAAACCCGTTATTCAAGGCTTTGCAACGCAATCATTTCAAGCAACAATTCCTATATCAATTGATGCCTTAAAAGATGATATGAAAATTAAAGAAGAAGCCGTAAACTTAGTATTACCATTATCTTCAACGATGGGATTAACTGGATGTGCTGGTGTTCAAGCTGGTGTTGTTTTAATGTTTGTTTATAACGGTGCTAGTAGTATTAATAGTCAATATTCAGTATGGATTTGATTTTTAATGGGATTAATTGTTACCGTTATTACTTCATTAGGAATTGCTGGTGTTCCTGGTACAGCACCATTAGTTACTGCTGGTGTTTTATCGGGGTTAGGATTTCCTACATATTATGGTACGGTATATACTTATTTGGGAGCACTAGATGGGATTCTTGATATGGGAAGAACGGCGGTTAATGTTGCTGGTGGTTTACAAGCAACAACAATTGTGGCCCGAATGCAAAATAAAATTACTGAACCGCAAATGATTCTTTTTAATTATCGGAAAAAAAATCGCCAAAAAAATAAAAATAAGATTCACTAAACGATATTTTTTTCACAAAACACACCTAAGGGTGTGTTTTTATTTACCATTTATATTAATTATAAGCGGTTTTAATTAAGAAAAAGAAAATAAAAGATTGTTTAGCAATTAATAATTGAATGTGTTTTCATATTGTGAAAAGTGAGGGCAATTTAGCAATATTAGAAATTTAATTGCTATTATTTCTTATAAAGAAGTTCTTTAATTTCTAATAATATCATTTGAGGGGGAGAAGCAAGTGGAAATTAATAAAATTATTTCACAAATTAAAGAACTTGCAACCTCTACTCATAATTATGCGTTATTAGCAAATTATATTATTACTAATACTCAAAAGGTTATTACTTTTCGGATTAATTGGATAGGCTACAATAAGTTGGACCATAATTATATAGACTTCAAAATTATTAAGAAAGAAGGAATATAAAAATGGGAAATAAAACCTCATACTCTGAAGAATTTAAAAAACAAATTGTAATGCTATACAAAAATGACAAAAGTGTTATTAATTTAGGGAAAGAATATAATTTACCAAAACCAACTATTTATAGTTGAATTAAAAATTATAATAATTCTGGGTCATTTAAAGCAAAAGATAATCGCACTGTCGAAGAAAATGAATTAATTTACTTGCGAAAAGAAAACCAACAATTACGAATGGAAAATGACATTTTAAAGCAAGCAGCACTGATAATCGGGAAAAAATAACAATAATTAATAACAACAAAAATAAATATTCAGTGAGGAAAATATGTAAGATTTTAGGTTTACTAAAATCAACATATTATTATCAAACTAATAAATGCACCAAGTTTGATGTTAATAATTATGAACAAGAAGTTATCAGTGCATTTAATAAAAGTCGCAAGATTTATGGTGCTCGTAAAATTAAAGCTGTTTTAATAAGAAAAAATATCATTTTATCACGACGAAAAATCCGATTCATTATGATCAAAAATAATTTGGTTTCTAAATACACCAAGTTAAAATATTGTAATCATAAAAAAACAGTTAATAATGACGAAATTAATAATGTTTTAAATCGTCAATTTAATGACAAAAAACCAAATGAAGTTGTTGTTAGTGATTTAACATATGTTCAAGTTGGCACTAAATGACATTATATTTGTTTATTAATTGACTTGTTTAATCGCGAAGTAATTGGCTATAGTGCTGGACCAAATAAAACTGCTGAATTAGTTCAACAAGCTTTTCACAAGATAACACGACCATTAAATAAAATAACTTTATTTCATACTGATCGTGGTAATGAGTTTAAAAATAAAATTATTGATGAAATTTTAATAACCTTTAAAATTAAAAGATCATTAAGCTCCAAAGGATGCCCATATGATAATGCTGTTGCTGAAGCAACTTACAAAACCTTTAAAACCGAATTTATTAACGGTAAAAAATTTGCAAACTTAACACAACTAAAATGCGAACTATTTGATTTTGTTAATTGATATAACAATATTCGAATTCATGGCAGTTTAAATTATTTAACTCCCGTTGAATTTAGAAAATACCAGTCTACATAAAAAGTGTCCTAAAAAGGGTTGCCAATCCAAATGATTTAGCAAATAAGACATATGTTTCAACATCTACGGTGTCACGATTTGTTAAATTATTAGGTTTGAGTGGATATAATGAATTTCAACATGTTTTAAAATATTATTTGCATAATATTGCTGGTGACTATATTAGTCATTCATCGCCTGATAATAAAGGTGATTATATAAAAACATTATATGAGAATACTACTAAAAGTTTGCAAGATACTCATAACATTATTGATACTAAAAAAATTGAGCAGGTTAGTTTATATTTGACTAAAACTCAAGAAGTTATTCTCATTGCGAGGCAAGCATCATATGTTCCTTGCCTTGATTTAGCAGAAAAATTAATTCGTTTAGGTTTTAATGTTAAGTTTAGTAATAATGCTTATATTCAAAATACTTATTGTAAACTATCAAGTAAAAATAGTCTTGTTATTGCTGTGAGTTATTCGGGAATTAATTTTGAGGTGTTGCGTAATTTAAAAATTGTTAAAGGTAATAATAGTCATATTGTAACTGTTACTAAACGAAATAAAAATGAAGTAAATAGTTATAGTGATGTTGCGCTCCATGTTTTGTCCAATGAATCAATTGAGCGGTATGTATCGTTAACAAGTCATTTAACTTTAATATATTTATTTGATGCTATTTTTGTTACGGTTTTAGAAAAATAGCATCAAATAAATATATTCATAATTTAAGAAAAACGAAGTTGGATTATGATTTAAAATAGATTAATTTATTATTTGTTACATATATATGTTTTGATTATTTTAGGGGATGCTTTTATGAAGTATTCTTTTTTCATAAGCAAATAAGAAAATTAGTAATTACTAATTTTTAAAAAATAGTTCTAACTAACAAATAGTCAATTTTTTGTGTTAACATTATAAAGAATATTTTAAATTATTTAAGGAAGTATTCTAATTATTATTTATATGAGAGGAGTATTATTCATAATGAAACTAAATATAGGTACTGTTTTTAGCGGAATTGGTGCATTTGAACAAGCCCTAGAAAAAATGAATTTAGCATATAATGTTGTATTTGCTTGTGATAATGATAAGTATGTTAAGCAATCTTATTTTGCAAATTATGATATCTCTGAAGAAAATTGATATAACGATACCTGAATTGTAAATATAAATGGGACAGTTTTTTAAAATAATTGTATTAAATCTATTGGTCTTTTATAAGATAATGATTTTCTGGGTGTAGAATTAATTTGAAATGCTATAGAATTTAAGTCTTTTTGTTTATATGAAGATAAATCAGTAGATTTTGGTAAATATCTTCTTAAAATACCATTATTGTTCTCATTTAAACCTCTTTGACAAGGTTTTCCGGCATCTGCAAAATAAATTTTAACATTACAATTTTTTTCAATTAATTTTCATTTACTAAATTCTTTACCACGATCAAAAGTAATAGTTTTAATTGTTCCTGGTATTAATTTTGAAATAAATTTTATTATACTTTGTGTAATACTTTCTGCTTTATGATTTTTAGTTTTCAAAGGAATTGTGGTTTTTGATCATATATCAGCTAAAGTAATAATAGAACTTTTATGATCTTTACCAACGATAGTATCTCCCTCTAAATGGCCAAATTCTTGTATATTTTTAATATTTGGAATGATTAAATTTCTTTCATGAATAGATTTACAATTATTAATTCTGCCCCTAGTTTCTTTTTGTTTATGAGGTTTATTTTTGCCTTTTCTCAATAAATTTTTTTCATCAAAACCCATTCGATTTGTTTTAAACATGTTATATAAAGTTTTTGTTGAAATATTTTTTATTTTATTTTTCTTTAAAAAATCAGCAATTATATCAAGAGCATAATTTTTAGTAATTAACAAATGATTGATAGTATTAATTTCTGTTAAAGTTAAAATTATTAATTTTCTACCTGCATTTTGTTTATTTTTTTGAACTTGATTCAATATTTCTAATGGTAATAAGTTTTGATTTAATAATTTACAAACTCTGTGTACAGTTGATTTACTATAATCAATTGCTTTTGCTATTTTACGAATAGAAAATCCATAACTTTTATATTCTTTTATTGCTATTATTGATTCAATAGTCAGATACTTATACATTGTGCTAATTCCTTTCTTTTCTTAATTATAGAATTAACACAATTTGTTTTTTATATAAGTGTCCTTTTTAATTTTACATTTCAGGTTATTTATAAAAATTTTAAATAAAAAAATAAATCCACCCCTTTTTAAAGGACGCGTAAAGTTTTGTTAGGTGGGAAAAGATTTGAATAAGTATTAAGACAGTCAGCAATGATTGTCTTTTTATTTTATAAGGTGTTAAAATTTTGTTCTTTGAAAATTAAATACAAGTGAGTTAATAATGTTGGTATGTATTAAAGCACGATAAATTGTGGGTGGTCGCCATAACCAAAAGAAGTTTACCAGTTAATAAATAACATCCTATTAGCTATAGCAATTTGTTTCGTTTTGCAATAAAAAAATGAATGGGTGGATTTCCTAAAAATATACACGCTATTAAATTAGTTCCAAGGGTAGGATGCGGATATTAAAGTGTAGAAATTTCTATATAGGGATATACTAAGTTTAAAATTATTAAAATCTTTATCTAATTAAAAAACAAAATTTAATAACAAAGCTTGTTAAACACTTAAATCTGCGATATATAAGTGTTTAAAAAACTAAGTTAACTAACTTAGTTAATATAACTTAGTTTATTCATAAGAAAGGTAATTTATTATGAAAAACATTGAAAACATTTTCTTAAATACTAAAAAATATCTTTTAAAAGAAACACAAAACGCAATGTTTATTAAAGCACCAAAAATTCCGTGATTTAATGAACAAATCGGCATTTGGTTTCCAAAGCGATTTGTTCATAAAGGAAAATATGAAAATTCTATTTGCATCGGAATAATAAAAGATAGTAAATATCAAGTAATTTCAGTTAATCAACAAGAGCAAGAAACCAAGTGAATTAAAGGCCAAGAATTATTAAGTTTCTTCATTGCCGAAAAAGAAAACAACAAAAAAGATACAAATTATAATTATTTTAAAGGAGTTTAAAAATGAATATTGCAATTGGAATAATATTTACTATTATTTGCATAATGTTATTGGCATATTTTGCTTATAAAATTTATGCCAAAATAAAAATGCGAATTAAATATAAAAATGCCATTAAAAATAATACTGGTAATTTCACAAAAGACGAAAAAGTGTTTATTGCTCGCTTTGAAGAATGAGTTAAAACCCCTAATTCAAAAGAAAATAATGCGGATAAAAAATAATGTTTTGAGAAATTATTATGGAATTCTTAAAACTGTTTGTTCCGATAGAAAAAATGCCTGCACAAGTTGCGTTTATTGCCGGATTAATTATTATCATTACTTTTCTTTTCGCATTAATTTCAATTATGTATTTACCAATAAAAATGATTTTTGGGAGATAAAAAATGACAATAAACTTAAAAGAATTTAATTGAGAACAAATTAAACAAACTTTCTGAGATTTATTTATTCAAATTACAACTATTCCGGCCCACATTACTGGTGGTAAAGAAATTAAATTAACCGAAGCACCACTTTGACTTTTAATAGCAAACATTGCTTTTTGATTCTTAACAGCAGTTATGGTGTGATTTATTCTCATGTTACTTTGAAAAACCATATCAGCATTTAGATAGCGACAAAATTAATGTCAAGAATTAGGAAAAAATACAATCGTGTTAAGATTGAACGCGGTTTTATATAAGTTTAAGAAAAATTTTGAATATAAATGATGAATGTTTTAAAAAGAAAGGGGGTGATTATATGATTGGAACTTTCTTAGCCGATGCACCAGCAAAAATAACAGCTAGCGATGCGATGACTAAATTGTGAAATGCAATTATAACAGCATTTACTAAAATGTGAGAAATTATTGCCGTTAATATGCCACAAGTCGGTAACTTCTTTGCTGACTACTGAATATTCATTTTTCCATTTATTTTGGCAATATTCTTTATTTGTTTTAAAATGTTTGAAAAATTACTTGGCGCAGTCCGCTAACAAAAAAATAAAGTGAGGTGCAAGATGAAATTTTGCAAATGAATAATAGAAAAAAATAACCATTTTATTGAATTGAATCGCACCTCATTTTTAATTTTATGACACTGAGGAGCAATTTGATATATTTACAACGGTTATTTTAAAAACATTGTAAGCTATTTATTTTTAGCAGGTTGTATTTTAATTTTTCTTTTTAAAATCGGTAATTTAACACAAATTAACAAAGTTATTAATTTCTTAAAAAACTCACCATTAAATATTGTGATTGGTTCGTTAGGGACTGGAAAAACTGCTTTTCTAGTATACGCATCAAAATTATTAAAAAAGAAGAAATATCACATCGCCTCAACCTTTCCATTACTAGAAACCCAAAAATTAAGTTTGGGGCATATGGGATTATTAGACTTTGATTATCCGGTATTACCAGACAAAACCTTACTGTTATGAGATGAAACCAATTTATTTTTAGAAGGAACTGATTGAGAAAAAAATAATACCAAAAACGAAGAAACTGGTATTCAAGAATATTTCGCTCTAGCACGCCATTTTGGTCATATTGTTCTCGCTAGTGGTCAAAGAGATAAACATATTTGAGTTAAAGTTCGTGATATTGCCAATAATGTGATTGTAGGCATTCGCAAAAAACCGGTTAATATTTTTCGCCCCTACTTAAAAGTCATTTATGGTACCTTTACTAGTATTGAAGAATATGAACGTTGACGAAACACCTTAATTGATGCTAAAAATAGCAAAAAAGGTCGTCGCATTAAATATCGTGATATTCCTGAACTTGATATTTATTTTTTTAAACTAAAAATTCCCCTACCAATACTTAACACTTACAATTCTTTTTACCTAGCATTTTTAAGAGATTACTTAAATTCAAAAGTAAATCCTAACTATGAAGATAAATACTATACTGACACCGCAATTGATTTAGAAGACTTAGAATACTTAAAAATGGATAAATTTAGCAAATTTTTAAGAAAAATGAAAGAAAAGGAACAATAAAAAATGGAAAATCTTGCAAAAATGGCCGACTTTCTCGCTCAAATGCTTTATAAAGTCTTTGACTTAATTTGAAGTTTAGAAGTACCAGGAACGAAAATTCAATTAATATTTCCTTTATGCTTAACACTTGCTGTAGAATTTCTTATGGCAATTATTCTTGGATTTGGTAGTCAACAAGTTAATTTAGAAAAACAACGCCAATATGCGGTTAAAAATAAGGGGCGGTTAAGTGCGTGAGGAAAAGCTAAAAAACAAATAAAACCAATAAAAACAAAACAAGGTAACTAAAAATGTTTAAATTAATTATTATTTTTATCTTAATAACTGTTCTTGGACTTTTAGCTGGTAGTCATTTTGAAACTTTGACGAACTACATTAGCGAAGGTCTTACCAATTTCCAAAAATTTATTACTAGCAATTTAACAATTTTAGAATTATTTAAACCAATGGCACGAACATTTTCGCAACATCCAATCTTTACCATTCTTGGTGTCACTTGTGTACTTATTGCTTTATTTATTGTGATTAAAGGACGATAAAAAATATGAAAAGAGAGTTAAAATGAAAAAAATTTTAGGCAAATTATTTAAAAAAGATAATTCAAAAGAAAAAATGTCATTAAAATTAAGAATTAAAAATTGATTTAAAAAGCAGTGGTTAAAAATAGTATTAAGTATCATTTTCATTTTTATAAGCTTATTAATTTGTGCATTAACAGTAAGCGATACTAAATGAATAACCGGAACAAGTGACGAATTTAATAATTTTATGAATAAAGAAATGGTTAATTTCTTTGGCAAGTTCAATAGTGGCATTATGCTAGCAGGAATATTTGTTTTTTGATGAGGCGGAGCAATATATTTTGCAATTAAATTTGAAAAATTAATCCGCTTGATTATTAAGAAAATTAAAGCAAAAAGAGTCTTGAAAAATGAAATCAAACAAACTCATTAATTTTTTAAAAAAATATTGATGAAGAATTTTACCTTACATTTTTATGATTACTATCTTTTTCATTCCATTTTTAAAATTGGAAATTAATGATTTGAAATTATTATATGAAAAATTTGAATTATTAATTTCACTTATGATACTAGGATATTTAGATATATGCATTACAATAGCTCTAATTATAAATTGTGGTATTGATTTTGACTTATTAAAAAAATTAAAGAAAAAAGAACAATAAAAAATAAAATATTTTAAAAAGGAGTGATAAAAATGTTTATGAAAATATTTACCGTGTTAATTATTAGTTTCAATAACATTTTTACTATTCCACCAAACATTAACAACGAGAAAACGGCAGTGCAACCAGTTAGAAATAAAAGAGAAACTCAATATAAAACATATGACTTAAAATTTTCAGAAATAAATAACAGTTATTTACAATCATTGTATAAAAAAGGCAGTGACCCAGTATATATTAATATTGACTCAGTAAAAGAACAATTACCTTTGGAAATAAAAAATTATGGAGAAAATACCAGAGGGTTTGCTGTCTTTACTAATGAACCAGTATTTAAAGAAATTAAAGAAATTTATAATTATAAAAAAGAAAACAGCATTCCAGAAGAAAGAGAATTTTTTGATAAAGATTTTCAAAAAACAAATACTGAGTACTTTTATATTGCTAAAAAAATTAAAGATGTAAAAATAACAATACAAGAATATAGTTATTCCGGTTCAAACAAATTTCATGTTAAAAAATTTTTAGCAAAATTAGAAACCAAACCAAGTACGGACATTGATTTGCCAGAAACAACAACTAATTTTGACGGTAACCATAAATATAGTGATGTTATTGATAATCTTGACTATTTAATGATTCATCGTGGTGATTTTGATAAATTTAATTACTCTTATCTCTATTGAACACCGGTATTTAATTTCATTGACGCCTTAGAAAAAGATTACTACAAAGAATTTATGATTAAAAATCACGGTTTTAAAAACGAAAGCTATTTCTATCACAAAACATCGACAGATTTAAAAAATATTAATGAAAATATCCTTAAAATTAAGGCATTTAACAAAACCCTAATTGCTGGAAATAATTATTTACAACTGCTACATGGTGAGACCGAAATCTGAAAATACGACACCAAAAAGGCTAACGATTATTACCTAATTAAGTACCTTTTTGGAACCTTAAATTACCTCAATGTTAGATTTAGTTTTTTACGCTACGACCCTGAATTAAGGAACGATATTTACCTTTATTTTAAAAACAATATCCCTAGTATTAACAGTAATAATTATAAAAATACTTTTGATGAAATCTACGAAATTCTTGGAAATTTCTTTGCTAGTTTATTTTATGCTACTTTTGATATGGATGAAAAAACTCATACCGAAATTGATTTTAAGGGAGTAGATAATTACAACAAAGATTACTTTATTCAAATCGGTTTCTTTTATCGTTCGCTAATTACCTTTTATCCTAAAAAATATTTAATCAATATTACTGGTAATTCGGAATTATTACTAAGAAGTTATTTTTTTACTTTTGACAAAAAAATGCACCAAGAGAATTACAATGCTATTAACAACACCAATAGCATTTATCAAATTGATTTTAATGTCCTTAAATCCTATGATAATAAACTCATTGCCTTACCAACCACCAAAACTGTTAACAGTATTAATTATCTCAATACCGATATTGATATTCGCTACGGTATTAATATTTTTACCTTAACCTTTCCGCTTTATTACAAAAGTAATATTTCTAACTACAATTTTAAAATTTATGACTTTAATGTCCTTAATTCCACAGCATTTATCCCTGATGGTTCCGCCAACTCAGAATGAGATGACTTAATTCCGCCGGCAAATTGCAAATATTCTGGACGATGAATACCAACATTTAATGATATTGGTTGTGCCATTCAGAATGCTGGTATTAAAATGCTAAACTGAATTCTGACGGCGTCACAAATCATTACAATTTTACGCCCGTTAGCAATTATTGCAAAAGCAACAGTTAACTTTTCAACCGCCATTTTTCCAGTTTTTAAAACGGTACCAGCTTTTTACTATACCTTTCAATTTTTAATCGGTTTTGCCATTTTTCTAATGATATTAAGGATTTTCCTGTAATATATATATATATATATATATATTGAAAAAATAAAGTAATAAAGGAATTAAAATAATGAAAATTTTAAATATAATAACTCTTTCGACATTAACAATATTACCAATAGTGGGCTGTTCTAAAAAAGAAAGCAAAACACAACAAGTTCAATATAAAACATATGACTTAAAATTTTCAGAAATAAATAACAGTTATTTACAATCATTGTATAAAAAAGGCAGTGACCCAGTATATATTAATATTGACTCAGTAAAAGAACAATTACCTTTGGAAATAAAAAATTATGGAGAAAATACCAGAGGGTTTGCTGTCTTTACTAATGAACCAGTATTTAAAGAAATTAAAGAAATTTATAATTATAAAAAAGAAAACAGCATTCCAGAAGAAAGAGAATTTTTTGATAAAGATTTTCAAAAAACAAATACTGAGTACTTTTATATTGCTAAAAAAATTAAAGATGTAAAAATAACAATACAAGAATATAGTTATTCCGGTTCAAACAAATTTCATATTAAAAAATTTCATACAAAAAAAGACAACAATTAATTCATTATTTAATTAATAAAAATATATAAAATGTTAAAATTTCTTTCCAAGAAAGATGGTTTTTCATTATGACAATACTCTTAAACAACTTTTTTATTTTTTCTCTTTTTTATTTTTACAAAATAAAAACCAGTAATTAATTAAAATTACTGGTTTGAATATTTTTCTTATTTTATCACAAGATATTAAAATCGTTGTGCTTGTTCCAATTATGAGTGATTGCACTTAAAATACTTAATATTTTTTTCATTGTTATAATTCTTTTCTTTTTAATTGATTAATTTTTCCTAACTAAACAAATTAACATTTTTTTATTTTTTATTGTATATTAACAATATAGTTAATTTTATAAGAAGTTGTAATCAATTTTCCATTAAAAATAATTGAATTATTATTTTCAGAAATTTCAAAAATATCAAATAAAAGACCATTATTTTTTAATTCATTCATTATATTTTTAATAGAATAATAAACTTCATTAGAATTATTAAAATCATCTACCACTGTCGCTTTAATATTTCCTGTAATTTCTTGTTTAATATTTCAAATAGTTTTTATTTTATATAAATCTGCAGAATGTTTAAGTATAACTTCACTTTTTGCAGGAATTTGAATTGAAGAAGATGGAATACTAATTTTTATTGTTTCTTTTTTATCATATTTTTTTTGATCTGCAATAGTATTTACATTTTCAATAGTTTTAGTAACAGAATGATTCGTTTGTTCTGAAGAATTATATTTTCCACCAGTTTTGCTTGAAATTTTAGCTTTAACTTCTGCAAGAGGACCAGTTTTAAATGATTTTTCAATTTCGCCACCAATTTCTCAAAAATGTTCTCTACCTGTGGTATTAATTGTTCCATCAGTAGTACTTGTTCCATCTTTTTTAGATAAACCTTTTGTTATTTGAAAACTATCAATTGTTTCTAAAGTAGTTTCACATGGAGGTGTGTTTTCTTTTTGTTCTAATTCAGAATCATTTTTAAATTTTGTTTCAATTTCTGAACATGTATTTTTAATAAGACTTAAAAATTGGGTATTTGTAGTTAAATTTAATGATGAATTAAAAAATGATTCTATAGAAATATCTTTTATATTAGCAATTTGAAAATTTGGTTTTTCTCTTTTATAAGTATAAAATATTCCTAATTTTATTCATTTTGTAAAATCAATTTCATCTTCTTGATTATCTGTTCCTAAAAAAATTTTAAAAATATCATTATGTTTTGTTGAAAAATAAACATTATTATATTTATCTACAATTATATTTTCAAGATCAATATTTATATTGTTAAAATTTGCTACTTTTATTATTTTGTCTGATCCATGATTTAAAAAATAAAATTCTTTAAATTTTGTAATCAAATAAACATTTCCGTTTTTATCAATATGTATATTTCTTATTATTCCTAAATTATCAATTTTTATTTCATCTAATATTCCTGTAATTTTTAAAATTAGATTATTACTGTTTAATTTATATAATCCATAATCTGTATAAAAATACACATTATCAAGAAAATCTGAAATAATTAAGTAAACTTTACCAACAAATTCATTATGTTCAATTTTAGTGGCATTTTGTAAACCATAATTTAATTTAAAAATTCCATTATTTGTTCCAAAATAAATATTGTTATAACTATCAATAGTTAATGAAGATAATTCTTCATTTATTCCAGTAATTTGTTTAGCAATATTACTATTTTTTTCTAATTTATAAGCTGCATTTGTAGAATAACTTGGGCTAATTGCTGTTAAAAAATATAAGTTTTCATATTTATCAAATTTAAAAGAATTATTATTTATTTGACCAATAATATTTATATCAAAATTAATTTTTTTTGATAAATTGTTTTTTAATTCAAACAACTCTGTAACATTGCCTTCCTGTTCTATAAAAAAAATAATTTCACTGGAATTGTTACTAACAATCTTAGTAACTTTTTTAAAATTTTCTTTTATTTTAAGAAGGTTATTATTTGTATTTAACTTGTACAAAGCATTATTTGTTCCAAAGTAAACATTATCATTACTATCAATTGTCATTGAATATAAAGATTCAGAAATATCGAAAGTATAAATTTTTGTTATTTGGTTATCATTAATATTAATTTTATAAATTATTTTTTCTGTAGTAATAAATAAATAATTATCATTTATTTCAAATAATTTAATTTTATTATTTTCATTTAATTCTTCTATTTTAATTTCAATAGAAGAATTGTCATCTTTTAATTTGTAAATTTTTGTATCATTTAAGAAATAAATATTATTTTTATTATTTTTTAAAAAATAACCCTTGTTAATATTATAACTTGGTATTGAATAAAATTTTTCAATATTTCTTAAATATAAACTATCAATTTTATTTATTGTATTGTTTTCTCTTTTATTCCTTTTTAATTTTTCTAAATTATTTTTTTGTAAATTAAATTCACTATTTTTTAATTGATTAATTTTTTCTTGCTTTTGATAAGGACTAGTAGCAATTACAGTTGGCATTGCAGTTCCGCTAACTGTTAATACACTTAATAAACTAAGTAATTTTTTCATTATTGTATTATCCCTTTCTATTTGTTTTTTTCAAAAAAACATTAATATTTATAAATGCTGTTATTTGGATTATCATTATCTCAATATCCAACGGTATTTGTTTTTATAACTATGCCTTCATTATTTTTTAATCCAAGATAAATTTCATGAAAATATGAGAAATTTTTTCAAATAGTTGTAGCCACTATTTCATAATCAGAATCAAAAATATACCCTCCAGCCCCTGAATGGTCTTCTTTATAAAATTTTTTCATCATTTTAACTAATTCTTTTATAAATTCTTCTTCTTTTTTAGATTCAAAAAGAAAAATAATTTCTTTAATATTTTCATTTGAAAATTTAATTTTTAATTCATCATGAGCTAAAAATTTATATCACTTTTCAATAGATTGTCTTTTAACTCGATTTAAATCTTCTAAATTTTGTAAATTATTTTCTTCTTTTTGATAAGGACTAGTAGCAATCACAGTTGGCATTGCAGTTCCGCTAACTGTTAATACACTTAATAACCTTAAGAGTTTTTTCATATTAATCAAATCCTTTTCGTGAATTTTTGCTAATTAATAAAATTTATAAGACTTTTTCCTTTCTCCAAAAATTAATCTAAAGTCTCTTTCCCTTGGAATTTAATTATATATCATTAAATAATAATTTCTGTCATTTTTTGCAGGATATTGAATACTAGTTCTAAAAAATATTTATCATTAAAGCAGAACAATAAGCTACCTAAACTTTATTAAAATTACTATCAAGAAAGGTAATTTATTATGTTAAAAATTAATAATAATTTAAAAACCCCAGAAAATAAACATTGATTCAGTTTATTCGCAACCCATAAAAATATGTACACCAATAAATGTGAACAATTGGCTAACGAATATGAAAAATTAGATGAATACTTATATAAATATCATTATCGGTTAAAACAAGGTTATAAAGTAGTTCATTTTGCAACAAGAACAATTATTACAATTTTTGGTGAAGTTGTTTTTAAACGACGCCGATATAAATATTGAAATCAAAAATCAGGTAAATTTGAATATGTATGTTTATTAGATAAAGAAATTGGTTTATTGCCTAAACAACGCATTTATTTTGATGTCCAATTTAAAGTTTTAAGTCTTTTAGGTGATGGAAAACGCTATCGTGATGTTTTAGATGCTCTAAATCATTGTTATATTTCAAAAGCTAGTATTTCAAATATTTTAAATAAATATGATATTGCTGAATATTTTCAACTAGCAGAAAAAGAAACTAAAACTAGAATTGATGTCAAAAATAAGAATTTATATATTCAACTAGATGAGACATTTTTAGCGACATTAGACCATAAAGTTAAACAAGACCAAAGAATTCGTTTAGTTACTTTTCATACCGGACATAAAGAAAAAAAATACAAAAATGCTCGTAGAGAATTAGAAAACAAACGAGGTCATTTTCTAATGTTAAAAATTGGTAAACGAATAAATACAATGAATTATCGTGATTTATTAATTAAAGAATTACAAAAACATTATGTAAATATTAATTATGACAAAATAATTGTTTGTGGCGATGGTGATACTTGAATTAGAGAAATTGCCAATAGTTTTGGTAATGTTAGATATATTTTGGATGGTTATCATGCTATTAAAAAATTAAAACAAACAGCATTTAATATTATTTTTGAAAATCGTAAAGTAACACTAAATAGTTGAATTAAATTATATAAGGATGGAAATCATCAAGAATTAATCAAAAACATTCGTAATGTTGCTAAAAATGAATTAAATAAAGATATTAAAACAAATTTAAGGAAGGCGAGTAATTATTTCAGTAATAATAAGCAAGGTATTCATAATCAAAATTTAGAATGAAATATCGGTTGTAGCATTGAAAGTGATGTATCGCATTTAGTAAAACAACAATTAGGATACGGAGCAAAAATATATAATCATAAGAATTTAAATAACTTATTACATTTAAGAATGGCAAATTTAAACAAATTAAATGTTGGATAGGCTACAATAAGTTGGACCATAATTATATAGACTTCAAAATTATTAAGAAAGAAGGAATATAAAAATGGGAAATAAAACCTCATACTCTGAAGAATTTAAAAAACAAATTGTAATGCTATACAAAAATGACAAAAGTGTTATTAATTTAGGGAAAGAATATAATTTACCAAAACCAACTATTTATAGTTGAATTAAAAATTATAATAATTCTGGGTCATTTAAAGCAAAAGATAATCGCACTGTCGAAGAAAATGAATTAATTTACTTGCGAAAAGAAAACCAACAATTACGAATGGAAAATGACATTTTAAAGCAAGCAGCACTGATAATCGGGAAAAAATAACAATAATTAATAACAACAAAAATAAATATTCAGTGAGGAAAATATGTAAGATTTTAGGTTTACTAAAATCAACATATTATTATCAAACTAATAAATGCACCAAGTTTGATGTTAATAATTATGAACAAGAAGTTATCAGTGCATTTAATAAAAGTCGCAAGATTTATGGTGCTCGTAAAATTAAAGCTGTTTTAATAAGAAAAAATATCATTTTATCACGACGAAAAATCCGATTCATTATGATCAAAAATAATTTGGTTTCTAAATACACCAAGTTAAAATATTGTAATCATAAAAAAATAGTTAATAATGACGAAATTAATAATGTTTTAAATCGTCAATTTAATGACAAAAAACCAAATGAAGTTGTTGTTAGTGATTTAACATATGTTCAAGTTGGCACTAAATGACATTATATTTGTTTATTAATTGACTTGTTTAATCGCGAAGTAATTGGCTATAGTGCTGGACCAAATAAAACTGCTGAATTAGTTCAACAAGCTTTTCACAAGATAACACGACCATTAAATAAAATAACTTTATTTCATACTGATCGTGGTAATGAGTTTAAAAATAAAATTATTGATGAAATTTTAATAACCTTTAAAATTAAAAGATCATTAAGCTCCAAAGGATGCCCATATGATAATGCTGTTGCTGAAGCAACTTACAAAACCTTTAAAACCGAATTTATTAACGGTAAAAAATTTGCAAACTTAACACAACTAAAATGCGAACTATTTGATTTTGTTAATTGATATAACAATATTCGAATTCATGGCAGTTTAAATTATTTAACTCCCGTTGAATTTAGAAAATACCAGTCTACATAAAAAGTGTCCTAAAAAGGGTTGCCAATCCATGTATTACATTACATTAATGAAAATATTAATTCAGAAATAGAAATCAGAAAAGAAATATATAAAAATTCATTATGAAATAAATATAATAATAAAAATGATGATAGTTGAATTAATAAGGGTAGTATTGTATATACGAATAAATATAGAAAACATAAATTTAGATAATTAGTGATAATTTATTAATAAAATTAATAATTTTTTATTGTGTAAAAATTCAATAATATGATAGAATGGTAATGAATAAAAATGACAATAACAAGAAAGGCGAGGTTAATTTAGTAATTAAATAATATAATTAGCTGATTGTTTTACTTCTTCAAAGCAATACCTAAGAAAACTAAACGCGACCCTTTTTAAAAAACTTCTTGTACTTGTCATAAGTCTGTGGTATATTACATAATAATTTAATTTGTGATTGGGTTTTGTTTATATATTTAATTCCACCGTGTAATAATTTAATGTGACCTTCTTTAGCAATTTCTTTTAGATCTCTTCTAACGGTAATTGCTGTAAAACTATAAGTATTTCGTACAAAGGTAATTAAATCGTTAATGGGAGTAAATTCTTTTTCTTGAATTTTCTTTAATAAGATTTTTTAACGACTAAATTTATGCATAGGCCTCACTTTCTTTCTATATCTTGATTTATTTATTTATTTTGATTTTATCATAAAATAATAAAATATTTGATTAAAAAAGAAAAAATATATAGTTTATTTGTAGATTTTATGTTTTAATTATCAACATATATTATATAAAATTATATGTGTTATAATTAAAAAAATCTTATTCATTTTGAAAAGAGGGAAAATATTAATGTTAATTAAAAAACTTTATGAAACATATAAAGCCATTGTTGGTCAAGAAATTACTTTAAAAGGTTGAGTACGAACTAATCGTGATTCTGGTAAAGTAGGTTTTATTAGTTTAAATGATGGTAGTTATTTGGATAGTATTCAAGTTGTTTATAATCAAGAAATTAAAACTTTTAATGAAATTAAAAGTTTGCGAACAGGTTCTTCAATTGCAGTAACAGGAGTATTAGTTTTGCCAGATAAAGGTAAGGAATTGTTTGAAATTAAAGCAACAAATATAAAAATATATAATAATGCTGTGGAACAATATCCATTACAAAAAAAAGAACATTCTAATGAATATTTACGAGAAATTGCTCATTTACGAGCTCGAACTAATAAGTTTTGAGCTATTTTTAAGATTAGAAGTAGTGTTAGTTATGCGATTCATTGCTTTTTTCAAAGAAATGACTTTTTATATTTGCATTCACCAATTATTACTAGTAATGATGCTGAAGGTGCGGGTGAAGCATTTATTGTGACAACTCGTGAAGATAATAATTATCAACAAGATTTCTTTTCTAAAAAGGCTAATTTAACTGTTTCTGGACAGTTAAATGCTGAAGCATATACACAAGCATTTAATCGTGTTTATACTTTTGGACCAACTTTTCGAGCCGAGAAGTCTCATACTTCTCGGCATGTAGCTGAATTTTGAATGGTAGAACCAGAGGTGGCATATAGTTCGTTAGAAGAAAATATCAAATTAGGAGAAGAATTAATTAAATATATTATTAATTATATTTTAGAAAATAATAAAAAAGAATTAAAGTTTCTAAATGATAATGTTGATAATAATTTATTAGATAAACTAAAGACAGTAGTAACTGTTAAATTTGTAGTTATGACTTATGATGATGCGATTATGGAATTAATTAAAGTTAAAGACCGTTTTGAAAATCAAGATATTCATTGAGGAATGGATTTACAAACTGAACATGAAAGATATTTATGTGAACAATTAACTAATAAGCCAACATTTATTATTAATTATCCACAAATTATTAAAGCATTTTATATGAAAACTAATGAGGATAATAAAACTGTTCAAGCAATGGATTTATTAGTCCCTGGAATTGGCGAATTAATTGGTGGTAGTCAAAGGGAAGATAATTATAAAAAATTATTATCAAAAATGCAAATGGCTAATTTAGATATTAAGGATTTTCAATGATATTTAAATTTAAGACAGTATGGGTATGCTCCAAGTGGTGGTTTTGGTTTAGGATTAGAACGATTAATTATGTATTTGACAGGAGTGACAAATATTCGTGATGTTTTACCATTCCCACGAGTACCTAATAGTTTAGAATTTTAAAAAAACCTGAAATGTAAAATTAAAAAGGACACTTATATAAAAAACAAATTGTGTTAATTCTATAATTAAGAAAAGAAAGGAATTAGCACAATGTATAAGTATCTGACTATTGAATCAATAATAGCAATAAAAGAATATAAAAGTTATGGATTTTCTATTCGTAAAATAGCAAAAGCAATTGATTATAGTAAATCAACTGTACACAGAGTTTGTAAATTATTAAATCAAAACTTATTACCATTAGAAATATTGAATCAAGTTCAAAAAAATAAACAAAATGCAGGTAGAAAATTAATAATTTTAACTTTAACAGAAATTAATACTATCAATCATTTGTTAATTACTAAAAATTATGCTCTTGATATAATTGCTGATTTTTTAAAGAAAAATAAAATAAAAAATATTTCAACAAAAACTTTATATAACATGTTTAAAACAAATCGAATGGGTTTTGATGAAAAAAATTTATTGAGAAAAGGCAAAAATAAACCTCATAAACAAAAAGAAACTAAGGGCAGAATTAATAATTGTAAATCTATTCATGAAAGAAATTTAATCATTCCAAATATTAAAAATATACAAGAATTTGGCCATTTAGAGGGAGATACTATCGTTGGTAAAGATCATAAAAGTTCTATTATTACTTTAGCTGATATATGATCAAAAACCACAATTCCTTTGAAAACTAAAAATCATAAAGCAGAAAGTATTACACAAAGTATAATAAAATTTATTTCAAAATTAATACCAGGAACAATTAAAACTATTACTTTTGATCGTGGTAAAGAATTTAGTAAATGAAAATTAATTGAAAAAAATTGTAATGTTAAAATTTATTTTGCAGATGCCGGCAAACCTTGTCAAAGAGGTTTAAATGAGAACAATAATGGTATTTTAAGAAGATATTTACCAAAATCTACTGATTTATCTTCATATAAACAAAAAGACTTAAATTCTATAGCATTTCAAATTAATTCTACACCCAGAAAATCATTATCTTATAAAAGACCAATAGATTTAATACAATTATTTTAAAAAACTGTCCCATTTATATTTACAATTCAGGTTTTGTTTAATACCGGTAATTGTTTTATCTAAATCTTCTATTTTTCATTCATTTTCTTTTAATCTTATAATGTAATTAAAATCTCTTATATATCCTTTGATTATTTCTTTTTCTGAAGCTTTAACATTTATTTTTTTTTGATTAACATATTTTTTTAATTCTTCTATTTTATTTGGTAAATTATTATTATATTCTTCTAAATGTTTTAATCATTCTTTTACTAAAGGATCATTAATAATTTTATTTGAAATTTCATTAATTTTACTTTTAGAAATAAAAATTAATTCTTTTTCTAGACCAATGGGATATATTGAACTATTATTATTATTAACTTTAATTTTTGCTAAAGAATTTTCATATGAAGAATGATTTTCATTTATTTTAATAACATTAAATTCTGATATTTTTAAATTAGGATATAAAATACTAAGTTTATTTAATATAGTGCTGTCACTATCATTTTCAATTATTCCTAAATTAATAATTTCATTATTAATATTTGTTGATCTTTTTTGCCTTAAACCAATATTAAAATCTTTATTAAAATTACCTAAATATTTATTTTCAAACATCCCTTCACTATCAATTATTTCTAAAATTTCAATTGAATTAACACCATTACCGAAAACATGATCTGCTACTAAAACAATTTTTATTTTATGTTTTCTATCGCTTTTATTTCATAAATCATAAATTTGATTAAAATTATTAAAAAGAACTCAAGAAATTAAACTATCAGGGTTATCCATCGCTACGCCATTAAAAAGGTTTGATAAATGAGAATGAGATGCTACACGTTTTACCGCATTAACTGCCTCATTATAATTTAAAATAAATTTTTCTACTGAATTTGGTGGTCAAAAAATATGAACTCTTCTTTTGGTAAAAAAATTATCTCCTGTTGAATATGTATTTCCTATATAATCATCACCTCTTTTATTTCTATTTAAGGTTTTTAAATTATTTGTTTGTTGATAACTGATATTATTTTTTGTTGGAGATGGGGCATTGCCAACAAGTCCCACCATCCCGCTTCCGGCTATTGTTATTGTTCCTAAAATTCCTAATAATTTTTTCATATTTAATAAGATCCCTTTCGTGAATTTTTAGTAATTAATAAAATTTACTAAACAATCAAACTTCCTTTCTCAAATTTGTAAAGCTTATTTAATACAAATTAATTATAAACAATTAAATAAGTGGATTGGCAACCCTTTTTAGGACACTTTTTATGTAGACTGGTATTTTCTAAATTCAACGGGAATTAAATAATTTAAACTGCCATGAATTCGAATATTGTTATATCAATTAACAAAATCAAATAGTTCGCATTTTAGTTGTGTTAAGTTTGCAAATTTTTTACCGTTAATAAATTCGGTTTTAAAGGTTTTGTAAGTTGCTTCAGCAACAGCATTATCATATGGGCATCCTTTGGAGCTTAATGATCTTTTAATTTTAAAGGTTATTAAAATTTCATCAATAATTTTATTTTTAAACTCATTACCACGATCAGTATGAAATAAAGTTATTTTATTTAATGGTCGTGTTATCTTGTGAAAAGCTTGTTGAACTAATTCAGCAGTTTTATTTGGTCCAGCACTATAGCCAATTACTTCGCGATTAAACAAGTCAATTAATAAACAAATATAATGTCATTTAGTACCAACTTGAACATATGTTAAATCACTAACAACAACTTCATTTGGTTTTTTGTCATTAAATTGACGATTTAAAACATTATTAATTTCGTCATTATTAACTGTTTTTTTATGATTACAATATTTTAACTTGGTGTATTTAGAAACCAAATTATTTTTGATCATAATGAATCGGATTTTTCGTCGTGATAAAATGATATTTTTTCTTATTAAAACAGCTTTAATTTTACGAGCACCATAAATCTTGCGACTTTTATTAAATGCACTGTTAGTTTGATAATAATATGTTGATTTTAGTAAACCTGAATTGTAAATATAAATGGGACAGTTTTTTAAAATAATTGTATTAAATCTATTGGTCTTTTATAAGATAATGATTTTCTGGGTGTAGAATTAATTTGAAATGCTATAGAATTTAAGTCTTTTTGTTTATATGAAGATAAATCAGTAGATTTTGGTAAATATCTTCTTAAAATACCATTATTGTTCTCATTTAAACCTCTTTGACAAGGTTTTCCGGCATCTGCAAAATAAATTTTAACATTACAATTTTTTTCAATTAATTTTCATTTACTAAATTCTTTACCACGATCAAAAGTAATAGTTTTAATTGTTCCTGGTATTAATTTTGAAATAAATTTTATTATACTTTGTGTAATACTTTCTGCTTTATGATTTTTAGTTTTCAAAGGAATTGTGGTTTTTGATCATATATCAGCTAAAGTAATAATAGAACTTTTATGATCTTTACCAACGATAGTATCTCCCTCTAAATGGCCAAATTCTTGTATATTTTTAATATTTGGAATGATTAAATTTCTTTCATGAATAGATTTACAATTATTAATTCTGCCCCTAGTTTCTTTTTGTTTATGAGGTTTATTTTTGCCTTTTCTCAATAAATTTTTTTCATCAAAACCCATTCGATTTGTTTTAAACATGTTATATAAAGTTTTTGTTGAAATATTTTTTATTTTATTTTTCTTTAAAAAATCAGCAATTATATCAAGAGCATAATTTTTAGTAATTAACAAATGATTGATAGTATTAATTTCTGTTAAAGTTAAAATTATTAATTTTCTACCTGCATTTTGTTTATTTTTTGAACTTGATTCAATATTTCTAATGGTAATAAGTTTTGATTTAATAATTTACAAACTCTGTGTACAGTTGATTTACTATAATCAATTGCTTTTGCTATTTTACGAATAGAAAATCCATAACTTTTATATTCTTTTATTGCTATTATTGATTCAATAGTCAGATACTTATACATTGTGCTAATTCCTTTCTTTTCTTAATTATAGAATTAACACAATTTGTTTTTTATATAAGTGTCCTTTTTAATTTTACATTTCAGGAAACCTAAAATCTTACATATTTTCCTCACTGAATATTTATTTTTGTTGTTATTAATTATTGTTATTTTTTCCCGATTATCAGTGCTGCTTGCTTTAAAATGTCATTTTCCATTCGTAATTGTTGGTTTTCTTTTCGCAAGTAAATTAATTCATTTTCTTCGACAGTACGATTATCTTTTGCTTTAAATGACCCAGAATTATTATAATTTTTAATTCAACTATAAATAGTTGGTTTTGGTAAATTATATTCTTTCCCTAAATTAATAACACTTTTGTCATTTTTGTATAGCATTACAATTTGTTTTTTAAATTCTTCAGAGTATGAGGTTTTATTTCCCATTTTTATATTCCTTCTTTCTTAATAATTTTGAAGTCTATATAATTATGGTCCAACTTATTGTAGCCTATCCAAGTTTTTGCTATAATATATAATATATATCTCATTTAGAGGAGGATAGTAATAGATGTCAAGAATTACAGATGTAAGAGCAATAGAAGTTTTAGATTCTCGTGGTAATCCCACAATTCAAGTGGAAGTGTGAAGTGAATTTGGTTACGGCAAAGCCTTGGTTCCGTCAGGGGCATCCACAGGTGAATTAGAAGCTTTAGAATTAAGAGATAACGATGAAAAGCGATATATGGGTAAAGGTGTTTTAAAAGCTGTTGCTAATATTAATAAAATGATTCGTGAAAAAGTAGTAGGAATGGATGTTACTAATCAACTTTTAGTTGATCAAGTGATGATTAAATTAGATGGTACAGATAATAAAGAAAAATTAGGAGCTAATGCAATTTTAGGAGTATCAATGGCAGCTATGCGTGCAGGTGCTGATGAAGTAGGTTTACCATTATATCAATATATTGGTGGTATTAATGCTAGAAAATTACCAGTACCAATGTTAAACATTATTAATGGTGGAGAACATGCAGACAACACAATTGATTTTCAAGAGTTTATGATTATGCCGGTTAGTGCTCGTGATTTTAAAGAAGCAATTAGAATGGCAGCAGAAGTATTTCATACTTTAAAGAAAATTTTACACGATGCTGGTGATACTACTTCTGTTGGTGATGAAGGTGGATTTGCTCCAAATTTAGATAATGAAGGTGCATTAGATGTTATTGTTAAAGCAATTGAAACAGCAGGATATAAAGCTGGTACGGATATTAAAATTGCAATGGATTGTGCTTCTAGCGAACTATATGATAAAGAACGAAAAATTTATGTCTTTAAAAAACTAAGCAAAAAAAGTGGCAAAGTTGTTGAAAAAACTACTGATGAAATGATTTCGTATTTAGAACAGTTAGTTAATAAATATCCGATTATTTCTATTGAAGATGGACTATCAGAACATGATTGAGATGGTTTTGTTAAATTAACAGAAAAATTAGGTAATAAAGTCCAAATTATGGGAGATGATATTTTTGTAACTAATCCTAAAATAACAAAAGAAGGTATTGAAAAGCAAGCGGCTAACTCAATTTTAATTAAAGTAAATCAAATTGGAACAATGAGTGAAACGATTGCGACAATTCAAATGGCGCAAAAAGCTAATTGAACAACAGTTGTATCACATCGTTCAGGTGAAACTGAGGATACAACTATTGCTGATTTAGCGGTCGCTTTAAACACTGGACAAATTAAAACTGGTTCAATGTCAAGAACCGATCGGATTGCTAAATATAATCGTCTCTTAACGATTGCACATGAATTAGGTGCTACTGGTGAATATGATGGAATGGAAACATTTTATAACTTAACAAAAAAATCTTAAAACCTTTAAATATCTCCTAGTTAATTGGGAGATATTTTTTATTTAAGAATATTATTTCTTTAATTAGAAACGATTTTCACTCTATTCTTGCTATTGTAGTAGTAAAGGAGGTTTAACGATAAAATTAAAATTTTATTAAGAATACCTTTTTAAAAAATAACAAATTAATAGTATAGTCCCCAACTAATTAATTATTAAGGAGACAAATAGCACTTTAATAAATTAGTATATTGTGGAGAATATATTTTTGCTATAATTAAAATACTAAATATTTAGAAGGGATAAATTAAAAATGGCAAAATTGATGAAGAAAGTTGCGATATTAACTTCTGGTGGCGATGCGCCAGGAATGAACAATACGGTGGCGCAAATAATTAAAAAAGCAATAGCAAATAATATTCTGCCTTACATTGTTAGGGATGGTTATGAAGGTTTAACACAAGGTTGAATTGAAGAAACTAATGAAGACTTTGCGAGAAAAATTGTTAATCGTGGGGGAACAGCGATTGGTACTTCCCGTTATCCTGAATTTGCAAAGGAAGAAGTAAGACAACGAGCGATTAATAATTTAAAACAATTAGAAATTAATAATTTAATTGTTATTGGTGGTGATGGTAGTTATCAAGGTGCTAATAAATTAGTAGCAATGGGATTAAATTGTATTGGTTTGCCAGGAACAATAGATAATGATGTTGTATCAAGTGATTTTACTATTGGTTTTGATACGGCATTAAATACCGTTATTGAAGCAATTGACCGTGTTCGCGATACTAATGAATCTCATAATCGTTGTGGAATTATTGAAGTTATGGGTCGTTATTGTGGAGATATTGCGATGCTGGCGGGAATTGGTAGTGGCGTGGAAATTATTAGTACATCAGAAAATAAATTGACAGAAGAAGAAATTATTCAGCAAACTAAAAAATGTTATGAGAAAAAGTATCGTTCGATAATTATTCTTGTAACGGAAAAACTGTATGATGTTCATCAATTGGCGAAAGAAGTTGAAAAAGGTAGTGGTTATGTTACGCGAGCAACAGTCTTAGGACATATTCAAAGAGGCGGTATGCCAACAGCAATGGATCGCTATTTAGCAACAATTTTAGGAACTGAAGCTATTAAGCAATTAATTGCTGGCAATGCAGGGATTTGTATTGGATTAAGTGGAAATGGTTTACAAAGTTATTCTTTTACTAAAGCATTAGCAATGAAACGAAAATAAGCTGGTCGTATTCATCATTAGTCATAAAATATACAAGGAGTAAATTAATGGAAAATAATAATTATGCAATTTCTATTAGTGGATTAACCAAAAGGTTTAAAAAACAAGTTGCTGTTAATAACATTACTATTAAAGTAAAAAGTGGTAAAATTCATGGTTTTATTGGACCTAATGGTAGTGGAAAAACAACAACAATTAAATGTTTAATCGGTTCAATTATTCCTAATAGTGGTGAAATACAAATTGATGGTAAAGATGCTACGCTGTCTGTAGCTAAAGAAGTTTTAGGATATATTCCTGAAAATGCTCGTTTTCCAATGCACTTGTCAACATATAAATATTTAACTTGAATGAGTTTTTTACGAGGAAACAATTGAAAAAAAAGTAAAAAGGAAGCTAAAGCATCATTAGAACAATTAAATTTATGAAAGTTTCAACGAAAAAATCCTAATAGTTTTTCTTCTGGAATGAAAAAAAAGGTATTATTAGCACAAGCTCTTATTTCTAATCCTAAAATATTAATTTTAGATGAACCAGCAGCTAATTTAGATCCAACAGCGAGAATGGAATTATTTGGTGAATTAATTAAACTTCGTGATATGGGAAAAAGCATTTTGATTTCATCACATATTTTATTAGAGTTACAAAATATTATTGATGAAGTTACAATTTTAAATCATGGTAATGTTATTTACAGTGATATCATTCAAACTAAAAAACAAAATTTATATATGTTTGATCCTTTAAAACCAGAATTGTTTATTAAAGTATTAAAAAAAGCTGGTTATGATGTTCAAATAATGAATGAAAAAATTGTGGTGCAAATTAAAAATGATCAAGAATTGTTAAATATTAGTGAATTAGCGCTTGAACATAAAATTTTAATTAAATCAACACAACCGTATACAACAGACTTAACTGAGTTGTATGAACAAATTATTAAAAATGATCAACAATCAGAAATTGTGTCTAGTCATAAAAACAGTAATAAAAAGGAAGGTAAGAAGTAATGCCAATTAAAACTCAAAAAGTAACAAGTAAAAACTATAAATTTAGTTTTAGAGCGCCAATTTTGCTTTATACTTTAAATAAAATTATTAAGGCAATTTCATCTTGAGTTTTTCTAATTATTGGTTTAATAATTCCTTTAGCGATTGTCGGTTCATTATCTTATTTTTTAAATATGCGTTTAGAAACTGTTTCTAATATTACTACTGATGTGATAAGAGCAGAATATGTTTCTTTAAATAATCAAATAATTACTATTTTATATGGTTTTTTTATTAGTTTTTTAATTTTATTAAGTTATTCTAAAGCATCACAAATTTTTCGTGATGAAATTAGTGATGGAACATTATTAATTTTTAATACTTTACCAATGACAAGAACAAGACTTGTTACAGAAAAAATCTTAGCATTTCACATTACAATTATAACTTATATAATTATTTGTTTAGGATTGCCAATTTTAATAACACCATTATTTTTTAAAGTTTTACCATTTATTTTTATGGGTCAATTTGCTAAAAATATTTTTATTTTAATTGGAGTTTTAATATTATTGCAGTTTTTAATTTCTAGTCCTGCTTTATTATTGTCATTAGTTTTTTCTTCAAAAGTTTTAATATTATTTGCTGCTTTATTTCTTGGTTTAATTCAAATTTTTGGTTTAGTTGATACATTTATAAGTCCGATGGCTGCTGGTTCAAATTTATTTCAAAGACAATCAGAATGAGATGAAGACTTTAAGTTAATTCCTGATTTTAGGAAATTACTTTTATTAAGTGATGTTGAATTAGAAAAATCAGGATTTAATGAATGAAAAAATGCAATTAATAAATATGCACAAGACAATGGTGGTGAAGTTGGATATAATTATTTTGATTATTCAATAGAACCGTGAAAAGAAACAAATTTTCAATTAGCAGTGGATAATACAAATAATATTAGTAACCCATATAACATTAATTATAAACAAATGTTTAATATCATTTTGAAATATAAAATATTTAATAAAATTATGAGAGTATGAGATGATAGTCAAGAATTTAATAAGGTTATGGGATATTGGTTTGCAATCAAATTTGATGAATGAAGAAAATTATTAGGTCAGAAGATACCACCATTTACTGTTACGATGGGGAAAATAGCTACTGCAATTTCATATTTAAATGTTGTTAAACATTGACAGTTATTAGTGTCACCAGCCTTGAATGATAATAATATAAATAAGATTAATACTAACAAGAATATTGGATTTGTAAAAAATGCTGATAGTTCATATTCATATCGCCCTGATATTACAAGAGAAATTATTAATATTCCTGGTGCTTATGTTTTCTATATTCTTTTAACTATTGGTGTCATTTTTGGAACCTGATGGGTGTTTAAAAATAAAGATTTTACTTAATTTATTACTTTTAAATTGATTAATATTAATAATAAAAATAGTTCTTATACAATATGTGTAAGAACTATTTTTTAAATTGCTGAATTATACTTGTAAGTGCAAGTAAATAAAATTGCAAAAGATTTCATATAAAAATTTCATGATGCTAAGTTTATTTTAGAAAAAGTAAATTTAAGGAGTTTTTATATGGGATACAAACATCTTGGCATAGATGAAAGAATTTATATTGAGAATCAATTGAAATTTAAAGTAAAAATTAGTGAAATAGCTAAAAATCTTAATCGAAGTATTAGTACTATTAATCGAGAAGTTAATAGAAATAAAGATAATAATCATTATTTTTCATTAATTGCACAAAATAAAGCAGAAAATAGAAAACAATTACATGTTTATTTTCATAAATTTAAAAATAGAGAATTAGTAAAATATGTACAACAAAAATTATTATTAGGTTAATCGCCTGAACAAATTTATGGCAGAATTAAAAATTTTCATCAAGAATGAATTATTAGTTTTAAAACAATTTACAATTGAATTTATTCTGGATTACTTGAAAAGGTTACTAGTAAAAATTTAAGAAGAAAAGGTAAGAAACGAAAATCTCAAGAAAATCGGGGTAAATTTAATGGTAAATCCATTAAAGAACGAAATGTTAATAATCGCATAACTCTTGACCATTGAGAAGGTGATACTGTAGTATCATCACGAGGTAAAAGTAAATCATGTTTAATAACTTTAGTTGAAAGAACATCAAGATTTACTTTAGCAATATTAGTTGAAAATAGAACTACTAAAGTTATTAACAAAAATATTAGTCATTATTTATCAATTCTTCCAAATAATCTTGTTAAGACTATAACATTTGATAGGGGTAAAGAATTTGCTAATTGACAACAACTTGAAAAAAATTTAAATGTGAAAATTTATTTTGCTGATGCATATTCATCTTGACAAAGAGGTACTAATGAAAATACTAATGGTTTAATTAGAGAAAAATTTCCTAAAAAATTTAATTTTTCAAACACTACTAAAAATGCAGTTGCTGAATTATACTTGTAAGTGCAAGTAAATAAAATTGCAAAAGATTTCATATAAAAATTTCATGATGCTAAGTTTATTTTAGAAAAAGTAAATTTAAGGAGTTTTTATATGGGATACAAATATCTTGGCATAGATGAAAGAATTTATATTGAGAATCAATTGAAATTTAAAGTAAAAATTAGTGAAATAGCTAAAAATCTTAATCGAAGTATTAGTACTATTAATCGAGAAGTTAATAGAAATAAAGATAATAATCATTATTTTTCATTAATTGCACAAAATAAAGCAGAAAATAGAAAACAATTACATGTTTATTTTCATAAATTTAAAAATAGAGAATTAGTAAAATATGTACAACAAAAATTATTATTAGGTTGATCGCCTGAACAAATTTATGGCAGAATTAAAAATTTTCATCAAGAATGAATTATTAGTTTGCCAAATTGTAAAGTTAAGTGCAACTAAATTATTTTTCTAACCAAATATTCGATTGGCGAAAGATAATTTAGTATTTTTCTTAGTCTTTGGTTTAAAGACAATATAAATTTATGAACTGCATTTTTAGTAGTGTTTGAAAAATTAAATTTTTTAGGAAATTTTTCTCTAATTAAACCATTAGTATTTTCATTAGTACCTCTTTGTCAAGGTGAATATGCATCAGCAAAATAAATTTTCACATTTAAATTTTTTTCAAGTTGTTGTCAATTAGCAAATTCTTTACCCCTATCAAATGTTATAGTCTTAACAAGATTATTTGGAAGAATTGATAAATAATGACTAATATTTTTGTTAATAACTTTAGTAGTTCTATTTTCAACTAATATTGCTAAAGTAAATCTTGATGTTCTTTCAACTAAAGTTATTAAACATGATTTACTTTTACCTCGTGATGATACTACAGTATCACCTTCTCAATGGCCAAGAGTTATGCGATTATTAACATTTCGTTCTTTAATGGATTTACCATTAAATTTACCTCGATTTTCTTGAGATTTTCGTTTCTTACCTTTTCTTCTTAAATTTTTACTAGTAACCTTTTCAAGTAATCCAGAATAAATTCAATTGTAAATTGTTTTAAAACTAATAATTCATTCTTGATGAAAATTTTTAATTCTGCCATAAATTTGTTCAGGCGATCAACCTAATAATAATTTTTGTTGTACATATTTTACTAATTCTCTATTTTTAAATTTATGAAAATAAACATGTAATTGTTTTCTATTTTCTGCTTTATTTTGTGCAATTAATGAAAAATAATGATTATTATCTTTAATTCTATTAACTTCTCGATTAATAGTACTAATACTTCGATTAAGATTTTTAGCTATTTCACTAATTTTTACTTTAAATTTCAATTGATTCTCAATATAAATTCTTTCATCTATGCCAAGATATTTGTATCCCATATAAAAACTCCTTAAATTTACTTTTTCTAAAATAAACTTAGCATCATGAAATTTTTATATGAAATCTTTTGCAATTTTATTTACTTGCACTTACAAGTATAATTCAGCTATTAACAATATTATTAATGCTAAGATGGAGGGTTTGGATTGGCAACCCTTTTTAGGACACTTTTTATGTAGACTGGTATTTTCTAAATTCAACGGGAGTTAAATAATTTAAACTGCCATGAATTCGAATATTGTTATATCAATTAACAAAATCAAATAGTTCGCATTTTAGTTGTGTTAAGTTTGCAAATTTTTTACCGTTAATAAATTCGGTTTTAAAGGTTTTGTAAGTTGCTTCAGCAACAGCATTATCATATGGGCATCCTTTGGAGCTTAATGATCTTTTAATTTTAAAGGTTATTAAAATTTCATCAATAATTTTATTTTTAAACTCATTACCACGATCAGTATGAAATAAAGTTATTTTATTTAATGGTCGTGTTATCTTGTGAAAAGCTTGTTGAACTAATTCAGCAGTTTTATTTGGCCCAGCACTATAGCCAATTACTTCGCGATTAAACAAGTCAATTAATAAACAAATATAATGTCATTTAGTGCCAACTTGAACATATGTTAAATCACTAACAACAACTTCATTTGGTTTTTTGTCATTAAATTGACGATTTAAAACATTATTAATTTCGTCATTATTAACTGTTTTTTTATGATTACAATATTTTAACTTGGTGTATTTAGAAACCAAATTATTTTTGATCATAATGAATCGGATTTTTCGTCGTGATAAAATGATATTTTTTCTTATTAAAACAGCTTTAATTTTACGAGCACCATAAATCTTGCGACTTTTATTAAATGCACTGATAACTTCTTGTTCATAATTATTAACATCAAACTTGGTGCATTTATTAGTTTGATAATAATATGTTGATTTTAGTAAACCTAAAATCTTACATATTTTCCTCACTGAATATTTATTTTTGTTATTATTAATTATTGTTATTTTTTCCCGATTATCAGTGCTGCTTGCTTTAAAATGTCATTTTCCATTCGTAATTGTTGGTTTTCTTTTCGCAAGTAAATTAATTCATTTTCTTCGACAGTGCGATTATCTTTTGCTTTAAATGACCCAGAATTATTATAATTTTTAATTCAACTATAAATAGTTGGTTTTGGTAAATTATATTCTTTCCCTAAATTAATAACACTTTTGTCATTTTTGTATAGCATTACAATTTGTTTTTTAAATTCTTCAGAGTATGAGGTTTTATTTCCCATTTTTATATTCCTTCTTTCTTAATAATTTTGAAGTCTATATAATTATGGTCCAACTTATTGTAGCCTATCCAGTCGAAAGAGTTATTATATTTAAAATTTTCATTATTTTAATTCCTTTATTACTTTATTTTTTCAATATATATATATTACACGAAAATCCTTAATATCATTAGAAAAATGGCAAAACCGATTAAAAATTGAAAGGTATAGTAAAAAGCTGGTACTGTTTTAAAAACTGGAAAAATCGCGGTTGAAAAGTTAACTGTTGCTTTTGCAATAATTGCTAACGGGCGTAAAATTGTAATGATTTGCGGCGCCGCCAGCATTCAGTTTATCATTTTGATACCAGCATTTTGAATGGCACATCCAATATCATTAAAAGTTGGTATTCATCGTCCAGAATATTTGCAATTTGCTGGTGGAATTAAATCGTCTCATTCACTGTTATTTGAACCATCAGGGATAAAGGCTGTTGAATTTAATACATTAAAGTCATAAATTTTAAAATTGTAGTTAGAGATATTATCTTTGTGATAAAGCGGAAAGGTTAAGGTAAAAATATTAATACCATAGCGAATATCAATATCGGTATTGAGATAATTGATGCTGTTAGCGGTCTTGCTGGTTGGCAAGGTAATTAGTTTATTATCATAGGATTTTAAAACATTAAAATCAATTTGGTAGATACTATTATTGTTTTTAAAGGCATCATAATTCTCTTGATGCGTTTTTTTGTCAAAAGTAAAGAAATAACTCCTTAGTAATAATTCTGAGTTTCCTATAATATTTACTAAGTATTTTTTGGGATAAAAGGTAATTAATGAACGATAAAAGAAACCGATTTGAATAAAGTAATTTTTGTTGTAATTATCTGCACCCTTAAAATCAATTTCGGTGTAAGTTTTTTCGTCCATATCAAAAGTAGCATAAAATAAACTGGCAAAGAAGTTACCAAGGATTTCATAGATTTCGTCAAAAACATTTTTGTAATCGCTGTTGTTAATACTAGGAATGTTATTTTTAAAATATAGGTAAATATCATTTCGTAAATCTGGGTCATAGCGTAGAAAACTAAATCTAACATTAAGATAATTTAAAGTACCAAAAAGATACTTAATTAGGTAATAATCGTTAGCGTTTGCAGTATCATATTTTCAGATTTCCTTTTCACCGTGTAGCAATTGTAAATACTTATTTCCGGCAATTATAGTTTTGTTAAATGCCTGAATTTTCAAAACATTCTCATTTACTACATTTTTATTACTAGAAGTCTTGTGATAAAAATAGCTCTCGTCTTTAAAACCATGATTTTTAATGGTGAATTCTTTATAGTAACCTTTTTCTAAAGTGTCAATGAAATTAAATACCGGTGTTCAATAGAGATAAGAGTAATTAAATTTATCAAAATCACCACGGTGAATCATTAAATAGTCAAGATTATCAATAACATCACTATAGTTATGGTTGCCGTCAAATTTGGTGGTTGTTTCTGGCAAATCAATGTCCGTACTTGGTTTAGTTTCTAATTTTGCTAAAAATTTTTTAATATGAAATTTGTTTGAACCGGGATAACTATATTCTTGTATTGTTATTTTTACATCTTTAATTTTTTTAGCAGTATAAAAATATTCAATATTTGTTTTTTGAAAATCTTTATCAAAAAATTCTCTTTCTTCTGAGGTGCTGTTTTCTTTTTTATAATCCTGAATTGTAAATATAAATGGGACAGTTTTTTAAAATAATTGTATTAAATCTATTGGTCTTTTATAAGATAATGATTTTCTGGGTGTAGAATTAATTTGAAATGCTATAGAATTTAAGTCTTTTTGTTTATATGAAGATAAATCAGTAGATTTTGGTAAATATCTTCTTAAAATACCATTATTGTTCTCATTTAAACCTCTTTGACAAGGTTTGCCGGCATCTGCAAAATAAATTTTAACATTACAATTTTTTTCAATTAATTTTCATTTACTAAATTCTTTACCACGATCAAAAGTAATAGTTTTAATTGTTCCTGGTATTAATTTTGAAATAAATTTTATTATACTTTGTGTAATACTTTCTGCTTTATGATTTTTAGTTTTCAAAGGAATTGTGGTTTTTGATCATATATCAGCTAAAGTAATAATAGAACTTTTATGATCTTTACCAACGATAGTATCTCCCTCTAAATGGCCAAATTCTTGTATATTTTTAATATTTGGAATGATTAAATTTCTTTCATGAATAGATTTACAATTATTAATTCTGCCCCTAGTTTCTTTTTGTTTATGAGGTTTATTTTTGCCTTTTCTCAATAAATTTTTTTCATCAAAACCCATTCGATTTGTTTTAAACATGTTATATAAAGTTTTTGTTGAAATATTTTTTATTTTATTTTTCTTTAAAAAATCAGCAATTATATCAAGAGCATAATTTTTAGTAATTAACAAATGATTGATAGTATTAATTTCTGTTAAAGTTAAAATTATTAATTTTCTACCTGCATTTTGTTTATTTTTTTGAACTTGATTCAATATTTCTAATGGTAATAAGTTTTGATTTAATAATTTACAAACTCTGTGTACAGTTGATTTACTATAATCAATTGCTTTTGCTATTTTACGAATAGAAAATCCATAACTTTTATATTCTTTTATTGCTATTATTGATTCAATAGTCAGATACTTATACATTGTGCTAATTCCTTTCTTTTCTTAATTATAGAATTAACACAATTTGTTTTTTATATAAGTGTCCTTTTTAATTTTACATTTCAGGAATTATAAATTTCTTTAATTTCTTTAAATACTGGTTCATTGGTAAAGACAGCAAACCCTCTAGTATTTTCTCCATAATTTTTTATTTCTAAAGGTAATTGCTCTTTTACTGAGTCAATATTAATATATACAGGGTCACTACCTTTTTTATACAATGATTGTAAATAACTGTTATTTATTTCTGAAAATTTTAAGTCATATGTTTTATATTGAGTTTTTCTTTTATTTCTAACTAATTGCACTGCCGTTTTCTCGTTGTTAATGTTTGGTGGAATAGTAAAAATGTTATTGAAACTAATAGTTAGCACGGTAAATATTTTCATAAACATTTTTATCACTCTTTTTTAAAATATTTCATTTTTCAAGGCTCTTTTTGCTTTAATTTTTTGAATAATAAAGCGAATTAATTTTTCAAATTTAATTGCAAAATATATTGCTCCGCCTCATCAAAAAACAAATATTCCTGCCAGCATAATACCACTATTGAACTTGCCAAAGAATTTAACCATCTCTTCATTCATAAAATTATTAAATTCCTCACTTGTTTCAGTTATTCATTTAGTATCGATTGCTGTTAATGTACAAATTAATAAGCTTATAAAGATAAAAATGATACTTAATACTATTTTTAACCACTGCTTTTTAAAAGAATTTTTAATTCTTAATTTTAATGGCATTTTTTCTTTCATTTTTTAACTCCTTTAATTTTCTACAAACAATTTGCTTAGGCAAAACATTATGACAAATATAAGCAGTTTCACTTGGTGGATTTTTGCAAACTATACCATTATAAGCAATAAATTTTATTCTTTTATCAAAAACTAATAACTCACACTGATCTATTTTTTCTCTAATTGGTTTTAATGCAATACTTACTAATGGTATTAACTTCGCAAACGGTTTACCCAAATTAAATAAATGTTCTATTACTTGCTTTCTTTTACTAAACGGAGGGTTAGAAATAATATAATCATATCTATCCACATCACTTTTAATGTAATTAAAGAAATCAATTCCATCATCAATATGACTATTTCAAACTTTATGCCCATTTTTTTCTAAAACACATACAAATTTACTATCAATTTTATCAAAAGGGCATAAAATAGTACTATTAGGTTTTAAAAATTTGGATTGGCAACCCTTTTTAGGACACTTTTTATGTAGACTGGTATTTTCTAAATTCAACGGGAGTTAAATAATTTAAACTGCCATGAATTCGAATATTGTTATATCAATTAACAAAATCAAATAGTTCACATTTTAGTTGTGTTAAGTTTGCAAATTTTTTACCGTTAATAAATTCGGTTTTAAAGGTTTTGTAAGTTGCTTCAGCAACAGCATTATCATATGGGCATCCTTTGGAGCTTAATGATCTTTTAATTTTATTAAAGGTTATTAAAATTTCATCAATAATTTTATTTTTAAACTCATTACCACGATCAGTATGAAATAAAGTTATTTTATTTAATGGTCGTGTTATCTTATGAAAAGCTTGTTGAACTAATTCAGCAGTTTTATTTGGTCCAGCACTATAGCCAATTACTTCGCGATTAAACAAGTCAATTAATAAACAAATATAATGTCATTTAGTGCCAACTTGAACATATGTTAAATCACTAACAACAACTTCATTTGGTTTTTTGTCATTAAATTGACGATTTAAAACATTATTAATTTCGTCATTATTAACTGTTTTTTTATGATTACAATATTTTAACTTGGTGTATTTAGAAACCAAATTATTTTTGATCATAATGAATCGGATTTTTCGTCGTGATAAAATGATATTTTTTCTTATTAAAACAGCTTTAATTTTACGAGCACCATAAATCTTGCGACTTTTATTAAATGCACTGATAACTTCTTGTTCATAATTATTAACATCAAACTTGGTGCATTTATTAGTTTGATAATAATATGTTGATTTTAGTAAACCTAAAATCTTACATATTTTCCTCACTGAATATTTATTTTTGTTGTTATTAATTATTGTTATTTTTTCCCGATTATCAGTGCTGCTTGCTTTAAAATGTCATTTTCCATTCGTAATTGTTGGTTTTCTTTTCGCAAGTAAATTAATTCATTTTCTTCGACAGTGCGATTATCTTTTGCTTTAAATGACCCAGAATTATTATAATTTTTAATTCAACTATAAATAGTTGGTTTTGGTAAATTATATTCTTTCCCTAAATTAATAACACTTTTGTCATTTTTGTATAGCATTACAATTTGTTTTTTAAATTCTTCAGAGTATGAGGTTTTATTTCCCATTTTTATATTCCTTCTTTCTTAATAATTTTGAAGTCTATATAATTATGGTCCAACTTATTGTAGCCTATCCAATTCTAAAATTGGTTTAACAGCATATTCCTGTGTATATCATTCATCATTAACATTAATTTTATTTAATAAATTAGAATTTAACATAATTAACTATTAATTCCTTTTTTTGTCTTTCTAATTTGTCATTCTCTATTTTTTTAATTCTTGTTTTTTAGTTCATTTCTCCATTTTTTACCTACCTTTAATCACAATAAATAAAGCAACAAGTACACAAGTGACGCCAAGAATAGTAAAAATTGGGTGTTGCGAAAATGTCCGAGCCATTGGTTTAAATAGTTCTAAAATTGTTAAATTGCTAGTAATAAATTTTTGGAAATTAGCAAGTCCTTCGCTAATATAGTTCGTTAAGGTTTCAAAATGACTACCGGCTAATAACCCAAGAACAGTTATTAAGATAAAAATAATAATAAAAATAATAATTAGTTTAAACATTTTTAGTTACCTTGTTTTGCTTTTATTGGTTTTATTTGTTTTTTAGCTTTTCCTCAAGCACTTAAACGACCTTTATTTTTAACCGCATATTGGCGTTGTTTTTCTAAATTAACTTGTTGACTACCAAATCCAAGAATAATTGCCATAAGAAATTCTACAGCCAGTGTTAAGAATAAAGGAAATATTAGTTGAATATTTGTTCCTGGTACTTCTAAACTTCAAATTAAGTCAAAAACTTTATAAAGCATTTGAGCCAGAAAGTCGGCCATTTTTGCGAGATTTTCCATTTTTTATTATTCCTTTTCTTTCATTTTTCTTAAAAATTTGCTAAATTTATCCATTTTTAAATATTCTAAGTCTTCTAAATCAATTGCGGTGTCAGTATAGTATTTGTCTTCATAGTCGGGATTTACTTTTGAATTTAAGTAATCTCTTAAAAATGCTAGGTAAAAAGAATTGTAAGTGTTAAGTATTGGTAAAGGAATTTTTAGTTTAAAAAAATAAATATCAAGTTCAGGAATATCCCGATATTTAATGCGACGACCTTTTTTACTATTTTTAGCATCAATTAAGGTGTTTCGTCAGCGTTCATATTCTTCAATGCTCGTAAAGGTACCATAGATGACTTTTAAGTAGGGACGAAAAATATTAACTGGTTTTTTACGAATTCCCACAATCACATTATTAGCAATATCACGAACCTTAACTCAAATATGTTTATCTCTTTGGCCGCTAGCAAGCACAATATGACCAAAATGGCGTGCCAGAGCAAAATACTCTTGAATACCAGTTTCTTCATTTTTGGTATTATTTTTTTCTCAATCAGTTCCTTCTAAAAATAAGTTGGTTTCATCTCACAAAAGTAAGGTTTTGTCTGGTAATACCGGATAATCAAAGTCTAATAACCCCATATGTCCTAAACTTAATTTTTGGGTTTCTAGTAATGGAAAGGTTGAGGCGATATGATATTTTTTCTTTTTTAGTAATTTTGATGCGTACACTAGAAAAGCAGTTTTTCCAGTTCCTAATGAACCAATCACAATATTTAATGGTGAATTTTTTAGGAAATTAATAACTTTGTTAATTTGTGTTAAATTACTGATTTTAAAAATGAAAATTAAAATGCAACCCGCTAAAAATAAATAGCTCACAATGTTTTTAAAATAACCGTTGTAAATATATCAAATTGCTCCTCAATGTCATAAAATTAAAAATGAGGTGCGATTTAATTCAATAAAATGGTTATTTTTTTCTATTATTCATTTGCAAAATTTCATCTTGCACCTCACTTTATTTTTTGTTAGCGTACTGCTCCAAGTAATTTTTCAAACATTTTAAAGCAAATAAAGAATATTGCCAAAATAAATGGAAAAATGAATATTCAGTAGTCAGCAAAGAAGTTACCGACTTGTGGCATATTAACGGCAATAATTTCTCACATTTTAGTAAACGCTGTTATAATCGCATTTCATAATTTAGTCATCGCGTCACTAGCTGTTATCTTTGTTACTGCTGGTGCTTCTGTTAAGAAAGTTCAAATCATATAATCACCCCCTTTCTTTTTAAAACATTCATCATTTATATTCAAAGTTTTTCTTAAATTTGTTAAAGCCACGATTAACCTTAACACGATTGTATTTTTTCCTAATTAATTTTGAATTTCTTTGTGAATGCATCACAATGTAACTTCTTGACATTGCTTTTGTCTCTATCTAAATACTGATATGGTTTTTCAAAGTAGCATTAGAATAAATCACACCATAATCGCTGTTAAGAGTCAAAAAGCAATGTTTGCTATTAAAAGTCAAAGTGGTGCTTCGATTAATTTAATTTCTTTACCACCAGTAATGTGAGCCGGAATAGTTGTAATTTGAATAAATAAATCTCAGAAAGTTTGTTTAATTTGTTCTCAATTAAATTCTTTTAAGTTTATTGTCATTTTTTATCTCCCGAAAATCATTTTTATTGGTAAATACATAATTGAAATTAGTGTGAAAAGAAAAGTAATGATAATAATTAATCCGGCAATAAACGCAACTTGTGCAGGCATTTTTTCTATCGGAACAAACAGTTTTAAGAATTCCATAATAATTTCTCAAAACATTATTTTTTATCCGCGTTATTTTCTTTTGAATTAGGAGCTTTAACTCATTCTTCAAAGCGAGCAATAAATACTTTTTCGTCTTTTGTAAAATTACCAGTATTATTTTTAATGGCATTTTTATATTTAATTTGCATTTTTATTTTGGCATAAATTTTATAAGCAAAATATGCCAATAGCATTATGCAAATGATAATAAATATTATTCCAATCGCAATATTCATTTTTAAGCTCCTTTAAAATAGTTATAATTTATATCTTTTTTGTTGTTTTCTTTTTCGGCAATGAAAAAACCTAATAATTCTTGTCCTTTAATTAATTTGGTTTCATTTTCTTTTTGATTAATTGAGATTACTTGATATTTATTATCTTTTATTATTCCGATGCAGATGGAATTTTCATATTTTCCTTTATAAACAAATCGCTTTGGAAACCAAATGCCGATTTGTTCATTAAATCATGGAATTTTTGGTGCTTTAATAAGCATTGCGTTTTGCGTTTCTTTTAAGAGATATTTTTTAGTATTTAAGAAAATGTTTTCAATGTTTTTCATAGTAAATTACCTTTCTTATTTGTTATAAACTAAGTTATATTAACTAAGTTAGTTAACTTAGTTTTTTAAACACTTATATATCGCAGATTTAAGTGTTTAATAAGCTTTGTTAGTAAATTTTGTTTTTTTAATTAGATAAAGATTTTAATAATTTTAAACTTAGCATACCCCTATATAGAAATTTCTACACTTTAATGTCCGCATCCTACCCTTGGAACTAATTTAATAGCGTGTATATTTTTAGGAAATCCGCCCATTCATTTTTTTATTGCAAAATGAAACAAATTGCTATAGCTAATAGGGTGTTATCTATTAACTGGTAAAACTTCTTTTGGTTATGGCGACCACCCACAATTTATCGTGCTTTAATACATACCAACATTATTAATTCACTTGTATTTAATTTTCAAAGAACAAACTTTTAACACCTTATAAAATAAAAAGACAATCATTGCTGACTGTCTTAATACTTATTCAAATATTTTCCTACCTAACAAAACTTTACGCGTCCTAAATATTTATTATCTTCTACTTAATGATTTATTTTTTATTTTAATTTACTAATAATAATATTAGTTATTTCATCAATTGACTTATCATCACTTTCAATAACTAAAAAATTAAACTTAGTTTTATATTTTTCATATCATTGTTCATACTTCTCATTTAATAAAACTCAATAATTTTCATCTACTAATAATTCACTAGTTCGGCCACGAACTTTTATGCGCTGAATCGCCGTTGCTGAAGACACGCGTAAAAAAACAATTAAGTCCGGAGTAATTAAATTATCTAAATAAATACTTTCTAAAACCACATTGTGATAAAAGTCACAATAAACTTGATAATCAATATCATTAATAAGTTGTAAGTCTTTTAACACTTCAACAAAAATAACATCTTCCATCACACTACGATCAAAAATTACATTTGTTTTACCCTTAGTTAATTTTAATTGCTGACTTCGTGCCATTAACATATATACTTGCATTTTAAAAGCTGTTTGTTGCGGATTGCGATAATATTCATCCAAATATGGATTTTCCTTTACTGGCTCATTCATTAATAAATAATCGGCATATCTTTTTGATAATTTTTCACTAATAGTTGATTTGCCAGCCCCCACGACTCCTGATAATATAATTCGCATTTATTTAAACTCCTTATTTATGTTAATCTTGACTTTCATTTTTAAATTTATCACTGGCAACCGTCGCTTCTTCAGTTGTTGTTATTGATTCTGATTGGTGAGCCAGTAATATTTGTTGACAACTACTTTTTGATGTTAAGAACAACAAATTCATTGTAACAATTATTTTATTTAAAATTAATTTGTTAGATTTTTTTGCTTGTTTTTTAGTAGAAAAAATTTTAACTAAATTACTACTTATTTTTAATAAAACTTTACTCATACTTCTTCTGATTAATGAACAATAATTAAAGATAATATCTATTTCTGCAAGTTCTACTGTACTACCAGCGATAGCAATAATTGTTATGTTGCTTAACAACTTTAAAATTTTTGCCATTTTTTATCCTCCCAAATAAATATATTTATCTAAATATTATTATTTATTTTACATTTTTTATCATTTTTTAGCAATATTTTATTTAAAAAGGTCGCGTTTAGTTTTCTTAGGTATTGCTTTGAAGAAGTAAAACAATCAGCTAATTATATTATTTAATTACTAAACTAACCCTGCCTTTCTTGTTATTGTCATTTTTATTCGCTAGCATTTTATCATATTATTGAATTTTTACACAATAAAAATTATTAATATTATTAAATTTTCACTAATATATATTAATTTATATTTTTACTTACTTAAATCTATTATATTTATTTGTTACAGCATGGATTGGCAACCCTTTTTAGGACACTTTTTATGTAGACTGGTATTTTCTAAATTCAACGGGAGTTAAATAATTTAAACTGCCATGAATTCGAATATTGTTATATCAATTAACAAAATCAAATAGTTCGCATTTTAGTTGTGTTAAGTTTGCAAATTTTTTACCGTTAATAAATTCGGTTTTAAAGGTTTTGTAAGTTGCTTCAGCAACAGCATTATCATATGGGCATCCTTTGGAGCTTAATGATCTTTTAATTTTAAAGGTTATTAAAATTTCATCAATAATTTTATTTTTAAACTCATTACCACGATCAGTATGAAATAAAGTTATTTTATTTAATGGTCGTGTTATCTTGTGAAAAGCTTGTTGAACTAATTCAGCAGTTTTATTTGGTCCAGCACTATAGCCAATTACTTCGCGATTAAACAAGTCAATTAATAAACAAATATAATGTCATTTAGTGCCAACTTGAACATATGTTAAATCACTAACAACAACTTCATTTGGTTTTTTGTCATTAAATTGATGATTTAAAACATTATTAATTTCGTCATTATTAACTGTTTTTTTATGATTACAATATTTTAACTTGGTGTATTTAGAAACCAAATTATTTTTGATCATAATGAATCGGATTTTTCGTCGTGATAAAATGATATTTTTTCTTATTAAAACAGCTTTAATTTTACGAGCACCATAAATCTTGCGACTTTTATTAAATGCACTGATAACTTCTTGTTCATAATTATTAACATCAAACTTGGTGCATTTATTAGTTTGATAATAATATGTTGATTTTAGTAAACCTAAAATCTTACATATTTTCCTCACTGAATATTTATTTTTGTTGTTATTAATTATTGTTATTTTTTCCCGATTATCAGTGCTGCTTGCTTTAAAATGTCATTTTCCATTCGTAATTGTTGGTTTTCTTTTCGCAAGTAAATTAATTCATTTTCTTCGACAGTGCGATTATCTTTTGCTTTAAATGACCCAGAATTATTATAATTTTTAATTCAACTATAAATAGTTGGTTTTGGTAAATTATATTCTTTCCCTAAATTAATAACACTTTTGTCATTTTTGTATAGCATTACAATTTGTTTTTTAAATTCTTCAGAGTATGAGGTTTTATTTCCCATTTTTATATTCCTTCTTTCTTAATAATTTTGAAGTCTATATAATAATTATGGTCCAACTTATTGTAGCCTATCCAGCATTACCTTTATAATTAATTCAACTATCATCATTTTTATTATTATATTTATTTCATAATGAATTTTTATATATTTCTTTTCTGATTTCTATTTCTGAATTAATATTTTCATTAATATAATGTAATACATTTAATTTGTTTAAATTTGCCATTCTTAAATGTAATAGGTCCTGAAATGTAAAATTAAAAAGGACACTTATATAAAAAACAAATTGTGTTAATTCTATAATTAAGAAAAGAAAGGAATTAGCACAATGTATAAGTATCTGACTATTGAATCAATAATAGCAATAAAAGAATATAAAAGTTATGGATTTTCTATTCGTAAAATAGCAAAAGCAATTGATTATAGTAAATCAACTGTACACAGAGTTTGTAAATTATTAAATCAAAACTTATTACCATTAGAAATATTGAATCAAGTTCAAAAAAATAAACAAAATGCAGGTAGAAAATTAATAATTTTAACTTTAACAGAAATTAATACTATCAATCATTTGTTAATTACTAAAAATTATGCTCTTGATATAATTGCTGATTTTTTAAAGAAAAATAAAATAAAAAATATTTCAACAAAAACTTTATATAACATGTTTAAAACAAATCGAATGGGTTTTGATGAAAAAAATTTATTGAGAAAAGGCAAAAATAAACCTCATAAACAAAAAGAAACTAGGGGCAGAATTAATAATTGTAAATCTATTCATGAAAGAAATTTAATCATTCCAAATATTAAAAATATACAAGAATTTGGCCATTTAGAGGGAGATACTATCGTTGGTAAAGATCATAAAAGTTCTATTATTACTTTAGCTGATATATGATCAAAAACCACAATTCCTTTGAAAACTAAAAATCATAAAGCAGAAAGTATTACACAAAGTATAATAAAATTTATTTCAAAATTAATACCAGGAACAATTAAAACTATTACTTTTGATCGTGGTAAAGAATTTAGTAAATGAAAATTAATTGAAAAAAATTGTAATGTTAAAATTTATTTTGCAGATGCCGGCAAACCTTGTCAAAGAGGTTTAAATGAGAACAATAATGGTATTTTAAGAAGATATTTACCAAAATCTACTGATTTATCTTCATATAAACAAAAAGACTTAAATTCTATAGCATTTCAAATTAATTCTACACCCAGAAAATCATTATCTTATAAAAGACCAATAGATTTAATACAATTATTTTAAAAAACTGTCCCATTTATATTTACAATTCAGGAATTAAATGCCGTTTGTTTTAATTTTTTAATAGCATGATAACCATCTAAAATATATCTAACATTACCAAAGCTATTGGCAATTTCTCTAATTCAAGTAGCACCGTCGCCACAAACAATTATTTTGTCATAATTAATATTAACATAATGTTTTTGCAATTCTTTAATTAATAAATCACGATAATCCATCGTATTTATTCGTTTACCAACTTTTAACATTAGAAAATGACCTCGTTTGTTTTCTAATTCTCTACGAGCATTTTTGTATTTTTTTTCTTTATGTCCGGTATGAAAAGTAACTAAACGAATTCTTTGGTCTTTTTTAACTTTATGGTCTAATGTCGCTAAAAATGTCTCATCTAGTTGAATATATAAATCCTTATTTTTGACATCAATTCTAGTTTTAGTTTCTTTTTCTGCTAGTTGAAAATATTCGACAATATCGTATTTATTTAAAATATTTGAAATACTAGCTTTTGAAATATAACAATGATTTAGAGCATCTAAAACATCGCGATACCTTTTACCATCACCTAAAAGACTTAAAACTTTAAATTGGACATCAAAATAAATACGTTGTTTTGGCAATAAACCAATTTCTTTATCTAGTAAACATACATATTCAAATTTACCTGATTTTTGATTTCAATATTTATATCGGCATCGTTTAAAAGTAACTTCACCAAAAATTGTAATAATTATTCTTGATGCAAAATGAACTACTTTATAACCTTGTTTTAACCGATAATGATATTTATATAAGTATTCATCTAATTTTTCATATTCATTAGCTAATTGTTGGCATTTGTTGGTGTACATATTTTTATGGGTTGTAAATAAACTGAATCAATGTTTGTTTTCTACGGTTTTTACATTATTATTAATCTCTAACATAAAAAATTGCCTTTCTTGGTAGTAATTTTAACAAAGTTAAATTTAATTGCTTCAATCTACAATTTCCAGTTATTATCATAGTATTGTAAGAAGTTTATATAGTAAAAGTAGAATTTTTTGTTTGACGGTATATAATGAAGCTGCAAAGTGAATAGATTTCAGACTAAGATTTGGAAAAAGCATATTTATTATAATTTAGCAAAACACGAGGACGCGTAAAGTTTTGTTAGGTAGGAAAAGGTTTAAATAATTTTGAAAAAAAAGTAATCACAATTTAATTATCATTTTATCTAAAAAATAAGTAATAAAACAAAATATTTAATATTAACAAACATAATCTTAATAAAAGGTTATAAAAACTCACTAAAATACTTATAAAAACAACATTAAAATAATTTTTTACAAAAAAAATCATACATAAGAAATATATACTTAATTTGCATATTGAAATAATTTATAGTAAATGATTATTTTTTCTTTTTTTAAAAATACCTAAGAAAACTAAACGCGACCTAAAAATATTATTAAGAAAATTAATCCGTTTGAATGAACTTAATTACAAACATTTTATCGTTTCAACACTTGTGGTATTTTAATTCAAACTGTTTCGTTATTTGGAATCTTGTCCTATAATATCCTTTAAAAATTCATTTCATTTTTGTTGTTCTACTAATTGTGATTGTTTAATGACAAAACCATCATTAACCAAATCCTCAGTATCATTATTTTGTTGTTGTGATGTTGTAATATCCTTTAAAAATTCATCTCATTTTTGTTGTTCCAATGCACTACTCTCATAATGAAAAATATTATTAAAATCAATTAATTCACTATCTTGCGAATTAACCGCTTTTAATTTTGAAAAACTGCCATATTTACCACCACATTTTAACAACAGATTATACTTTTCACCAGTTGCAAGATCTAACGGCGTTTTGCCTTCAAAATTCTCAATATTAGTATTAGCATCACGAAATAATAACATTTTAACAACAGTAATATTGTTAGCATAATGCAGTAAAGTATTACCAAAACTATCTTGTGCATTAACATTAGGATAACTTCCTAGTAATAATTTAATAACATCAAGATTAACATCAGTACAATTTTCTAGTAATAATTTAATAACATCAGGATTAACATCAGTACAATTTTCTAGTAATAATTTAATAGCAGCACCATTAGGATTAACACCATTACCGATTAATAATTTAATAATATCAGCATTCTTAATTTTAGGAATTGATTTTATTATTAAATTATTGTCAATATTAGAATTAGCACCATTTTTTCTTAATAACCTAATAATATCAGAATTCCTAGTTTTCTGAATTGGTCTAATGCCTTTATTATTGACAGCATTAACATCAGCACCATATGCAATTAAAATTTTAATATTAGCAAAATTTTTAGCTCGATGTAATGGGGTCTCACCCAAACTATTTTTAATATTAATATTAGCACCTAATTCTAAAATTATTTTTAAGGATTCGATTGCAGATTTATTATTTTTAAACCTTCACCCTAACAATTTTTCATTAATAATCTTAGGGAAATCATCAAATAAAGAAATTTTATCTAATTTTAAAATTTTATAAATGCGATTTGTAGTAGCAATAATTTTAAAATCTGCTGATTTTTTTTATATTCTACTAATGAAATAATAAAACTATTAAAGTCTTGTTGGCATTCCAAACCTTTTTCTTTAGAAAATCTAGTAATAAACTTTTGCAATTTATTTTTAGTTTCATTTGCAATCAGCAAATTATAAAGTTCATCAAATTGTATTTTAGTATTTATTTTTATTATTTGTGATATCATTTCAGGAACCTTTATGATTCTTTTGGCAATAAAAATTATAAAAATATTTTCATTCATTTTTTAATATCCTCTCTAATTTAAATTTATAAACAAAATAAAAAAATAACAAAATCTTATATAAACTTGTTATTTTTGCTTTTAAGTTACCTGAAATGTAAAATTAAAAAGGACACTTATATAAAAAACAAATTGTGTTAATTCTATAATTAAGAAAAGAAAGGAATTAGCACAATGTATAAGTATCTGACTATTGAATCAATAATAGCAATAAAAGAATATAAAAGTTATGGATTTTCTATTCGTAAAATAGCAAAAGCAATTGATTATAGTAAATCAACTGTACACAGAGTTTGTAAATTATTAAATCAAAACTTATTACCATTAGAAATATTGAATCAAGTTCAAAAAAATAAACAAAATGCAGGTAGAAAATTAATAATTTTAACTTTAACAGAAATTAATACTATCAATCATTTGTTAATTACTAAAAATTATGCTCTTGATATAATTGCTGATTTTTTAAAGAAAAATAAAATAAAAAATATTTCAACAAAAACTTTATATAACATGTTTAAAACAAATCGAATGGGTTTTGATGAAAAAAATTTATTGAGAAAAGGCAAAAATAAACCTCATAAACAAAAAGAAACTAGGGGCAGAATTAATAATTGTAAATCTATTCATGAAAGAAATTTAATCATTCCAAATATTAAAAATATACAAGAATTTGGCCATTTAGAGGGAGATACTATCGTTGGTAAAGATCATAAAAGTTCTATTATTACTTTAGCTGATATATGATCAAAAACCACAATTCCTTTGAAAACTAAAAATCATAAAGCAGAAAGTATTACACAAAGTATAATAAAATTTATTTCAAAATTAATACCAGGAACAATTAAAACTATTACTTTTGATCGTGGTAAAGAATTTAGTAAATGAAAATTAATTGAAAAAAATTGTAATGTTAAAATTTATTTTGCAGATGCCGGAAAACCTTGTCAAAGAGGTTTAAATGAGAACAATAATGGTATTTTAAGAAGATATTTACCAAAATCTACTGATTTATCTTCATATAAACAAAAAGACTTAAATTCTATAGCATTTCAAATTAATTCTACACCCAGAAAATCATTATCTTATAAAAGACCAATAGATTTAATACAATTATTTTAAAAAACTGTCCCATTTATATTTACAATTCAGGTTACAATACCATAACTTAATATTAATCAATTATGCAATAAAAATTGTTAAAATTATGAATTATTTTTAACTAATTGTAAAGATGCCTCTAAATCTTGAAAAACGCGATGCGATTCATTAGCATTTACTAAAAATGTTTGTTGATGTTTTTCTAAAAAGTTATCAATTAATTTTAAAACCATCACCGGATCAGTTTGTTTACTTTCTAAATCTAACCATAATTGTTCTAATTCAATTTTAAAGTTATAAGCAATATTAATGGCTTTAGCAATAATAACATTAGCATTTTGATTAGCATTATTAATAATTTCATTTTGTTTAATATGCAAATTTCTTTGCAAATCATTAATATATTTTTCTAAAGTATAAATTCGTTGTTTTAAAATATTATTTTCTTGTTTTAATTTATCAATCACCATTTGTTTCTCATTCAATATATAATCTCTGGAATAATTCATATTCATCACCTATTAAAATCATAACATAAAAAATAGACACCAATTATGTCTATTAAATATTTATTTTACATAAAAATCTCTGATCGCTAAAATAATAACTATTAAAAATTTTCATTACTAATAAAAACATAAGCACAAGCATCAATTTTTTGAGCTTTACCTTGCAAAGTATAAATAACACCACCTAAAAACTCTAAAGTGCGTTTGCGATCAATTGGTGATAAATTTGCAACATTAACAATTAAATTTTCACCAGCAACTAAACGGTCTGCTAAAGCAACAACTTGAGCATAAGCTTCTAATTCATATTCTAATAATGGTTTTGTTAAATTCTCATCAACTGCTAATGACTGCACAGTAGGACTTAAATCATTATCTTGAAGCCTCATTGTTGAATGTAACTGTGACAATACTGGATTAGATTGACTGTCATCATTTTGAACCAATATTGCTGATTTTTTTTGTCTTCTTTTGAACATCATTATCGCCCTCTTAAAAATGGTGGTAAATCATCATCATTACTTAATTCCTCTTGTAAACCATCTGGTGATGGTTTAAAATTACCAACTCTTTGCGGTTTATAAATAACACTTCGTTCTTGCAACTGATCATTTTCATAACCAAAATTAGACAAATTTTCTGCTCCTACGGGGCGAAATCTTTTTAATCGGGCTTCTTCAATAACCTGAGGATTAGCTTTCTCAATTTGTCTTTCATCAAAACCAGTAGCAATAACCGTAACAATCATCTCATCATCGAGATGTTCGTTCACAGCAACACCAAAAATAATATTTACTTCACTACCAGCAGCTTGACGAACAATATCAACAGCATCATTAGCATCAAATAATGACATAGTATTACCACCTGTAACATTCACAATCGCATTTTGAGCTCCTTTAATTGATGCTTCCAATAATGGTGAAGAAATCGCTTTATTAGCAGCTTCAATAGCTTTATTTTCACCAGTGCCAATACCAATACCAAATAAAGCACTACCTTTACTTTCAATGACTGTTTTAACATCAGCAAAATCTAAATTAATTAACGCGGGAACAGCAATTAAATCAGTAATTGTTTGTACTCCTTGTCGTAAAATATTATCAGTTTCATTAAATGATTCTGTTAAAGGCACACCACCAATTACTTGCAATAACTTATCATTAGAAATAATTATTAATGAATCAACATGCTTTCTTAATTCTTCAATACCTTGAACAGCATAAGAACTTCTTAAACGACCTTCAAAAGTAAATGGTCTTGTAACAATAGCAATTGTTAAAGCACCCAAATCTTTAGCAATTCGGGCAATAATTGGTGCCGCTCCCGTACCAGTTCCACCACCCATCCCAGCGGCAATAAAAACCATATCAGAATTTTCTAACATCTTTTTAATTTCCGGTTCAGTTTCAATTGCTGCTTGCTTACCAATTTCTGGATTAGCACCTGCTCCTAAACCTTTAGTTAATTGTTTGCCTAAAATAATCTTTTCACGAGCTTTAGAAACGCTTAATACTTGAGCATCAGTATTTGCAACAATGAAATCAACACCTTGAACTCCTGCCTCGATCATGCGATTAACAGCATTGTTTCCAGCTCCACCAACACCAATTACTTTAATATGAGCTACTTGATCATATTGTTCTAGTTGAGTATCATTATTCATTTCTCTTCATCTCCTCTTTATGAATTAAACCGGCAAATATTACTAATACTTATGAACATAATCTAACTTATGATTCTTAGGTATGTTCGGATATTGTGGTTCTCTACTTATTCTATCAATTGAAAATACTTTTTCAATAGTATTTTTGTTTAATAAGTGTTGATAATAAGCATTACCAATAAGTCCTGACCAAATTTCATCATTAGCACCAATAATATTAGAATTATAAAACCGTAATGATGCTAAATTACTATTTTTATTAATATAATTAACAAAACCAGCAATCTTCATTACTTCACCCAAAAACACAATTGGCAAATTTCTCGCTTTCAAAATATGTGCCAAATGCTCCGTAATTTTAATTAAAACTGCCTCAACACGACTAATAATAATATTTTTTAATGTTTGATGACTATACTCCAAATATTTCTTTTTCTCATAATCATATTTAGAGTAAATAATCTTATTATCCAAAAAATTATTATCAATATTAATAATTTTATGTAAATAGTCTTCAGCAACATCTCATGGACATTGCAAAGCATATTGTAAATCAGCAATAAGATTTTTAAACCCATAATCAATAATATTTAAATCATACAGTGTTTCTTTAGCAAAAATACTTACTTGCGTATTATCATAATTTCAATCAATAATAATTGCTCCCTCTTGTAATTCTTTGCGAGAAACTGTTGCTCAAGCATGACAAAAAGGCATTAAAACTAAAGATAACAACTCTAACTTACTATAATTTATTGCTTCTAAATGTGAATTATAAACTTCTTTTTTAATTGTATAGACTAACGAATTAACCGCAACACTTGTTGCTAACTCATCAATTGGCGGGTATGGTAGCTTTTTCTGGCCATTAACAATAAATTTATATGGTCGTGTCAAACAAATAACTTCATCATTAGCAAGAGAAATATTTTTACTCATTGCAATCAAATTACTAATATCTTCATTAGTAATCCGATGTTGTTTGCGATTAATTTCAATTATTGTTTGTCCCTGACGAATAGTTAAACCATTACTTACTAAATTCAAAGCCACGCGTTTAATTTGAATTGCTAATTGCAAATTAGCCTTTTTAACCATCATATTAATAAGTTTACCAACAATTTTAGGTTCTAATACAACACCATTATCACAAAAATTACCATTTTGCATATGATTAAACAAAACATTAAACTGTGATTTATGATAACTAAAAACCATAAATTTAATGCGTTTAGTATCTATTTCAATAACTGCATAAAGCTCTTGATTAATCACTAACAATACCTTCCTTAAATTTTTCTGATTGCCCTTAATTTAGCACTACGAGCACGAGAATTTTCTTGAATTTCTTGCTCACAAGGCGAAACAGCTTTTTTAGTTAATAATTCAAAACTAGGGTCCCATTTGATTGAGATTGGTAATTTAGATAATAATGGATCAAATTTAGGAACTACTTGTTCTTTAAATAATGTTTTAACAATCCGATCTTCCAAAGAATGAAAACTAATAACCACAAGCACCCCTTTTGATTTTAATAGTTGCAAAGATTGCTTTAACGAAACTCGCAAACTATCTAATTCATCATTAACGGCAATTCTTAATGCTTGAAATATCTTTCTGGCTGGATGTTTAGCCTTTTTTAAAATTTTCATTGGTAAGGCACTCTTAACAATATCAACAAGTTGTAATGTTGTTATAATTTTACTATTTTCACGATATTTTACAATAGCACGAGCTATTGTTCTTGCAAACTTTTCTTCACCATAAATTCATAAAATATTAACAATATCTTCAAAACTTCAATTATTAACAATAACTTCTGCCGATAGCGTTTGATTTTGATCCATTCGCATATCTAAAGGACCATCTTGATGATAACTAAATCCTCGCTCTGCTTCATCTAATTGTGGTGATGATACTCCTAAATCATAAATAATACCATCAACTTGTAAAATATTTCTTAATTGTAATTCTTTCTTTAAATGACGAAAATTAGTGGCAATAATTTCATAATTATGAAATTTATTTAATATTACTTTAGCATCAACAATTGCTTGTTTGTCTTGTTCTAAACAATATAATTTTCCAGTTGTTAACTTTTCTAAAATTTTCTCACTATGTCCTGCCCTTCCTAAAGTACAATCCACATAAATACCATCAGATTTAATATTTAATAAGTCTATGGTTTCTGACAATAAAACTGGTTTATGTTTTAACATTAATTTTTCTCCTCAATATTCATTATTAAATTTTGAGCAGATTGTTCTAAATTATTTTCAGCATTTACTAAATAATTTTCTCAGGCCTTAATGTCTCAAATTTCTATTTTATTAGCAAGTCCAATAATCATAACTTCTTTCTTAATATTAGCTAATATTAATAAATTTGCCGGAAGATTAATTCTTCCAACTTTATCAATATTAAGTTCTAAAGAATTAGCAAAAATTTGTCGTTGTAAGATACGACTATCCTTTAAACCTTCTGAACTTAATAAAATTTGCTCTTGTCATTTAATAAACACATCATACGCTCTTAATACTAAACAACCATCAAAGCCTTTAGAAATGACTACTTGTTCACCTAGTTTACTACGAAAGCGTGTCGGAACTATAATTCTGCCTTTATCATCAAGACTATGTTTAAATTGTCCTAACAGCATATTATAACCCACTTTCTCCCACTAGTAAACACATTATATTCCTAATTAACAAGTTTTTCAATAAAATTTAACACAATTTATTAAAAATTTTAAAAAAAGCACTGCTATTATAAGCAATGCTCTTTTTTTATCATTTGAAATTAAATACAAATTTTACTCACCAATTTTAACTGCTTCTTTGCCTTTGTAATAACCACATTCTTTACAAACACGATGGGGCTTAATATTTGCACCACAATTAGTACAACTAACTAATGTTGGATGTCATAACTTAAAATGTGTTCTTCTTTTCGCTTTTCTTGTTTTTGATATACGTCGAAACGGAACTGCCATTATTTATCCTCCTTAATACTTTCTAATTTCAATTTTTTTAAGGGCATTCAACGACTATCTTGTTCTAAAGAATTATAAACTTCTTTTTCAATAATAAATTGTCATTTTTTACCTTTCTTACATATTTTAACATCTTTTACTGTTAAATTGATAGGAGTTATTGCAAATATTTCATCTCACAAATACTTATCTAAATAAAATATTTTTTCATTAATATAGTTTAAATTACAATTAAAGTAATCAAAACCATACTCATCCTTTCAATTTCATTCATTAGTTCAACTAAAAGGTTGTAAACTTAAAGCACACAATAATGTTATCCTTACTGTCACTTGCACATCAATAATTAATGAATTAACTTGTGAGTTATAAATTATTGTCCCTTTAAGATGCGCATAATTAACTTCTTTAATATGACTATTACTAGCTCTTATCACTTCGGGATTAATCGTAATAACATTATCCAAATTAATAACTGGATTATTTTTTAAATAACTTTGTGAATATTCCACTACTCTTCCTCACTTTTTTTGCACTATTTAATTTTAAATAAGAACGATATTTTTTTCAAATCATAATTAATATTGGGATTGATATCAAAGCTGAAATTGGTGCTACCAAACCTAAAAATAAAAAATAATAATGAGCATTTTTAGTTACCAAAGCAACGAAATAACCAATAATAATACAAGGTATAAAAACAATTATTGAACGAAGCGCCGAAAAAAATAATGACATCTTAGGACGACTAATTGATTGATAAAAAATAATCCCAACATATGGCACAACAACTGTTGGATAAACTAAATAACTTAAGAAGAAATATCACCGATAAGTCGTATCAACATTAGAAATAAATAGACTTAACATTTCATTACCAAAAATACCAATAATTAATTCGGTAATTATTAATATTAAAAATTGCACTAAAATTATCCTTTTAAGAATATCCCAAATCCTTTGATAATCTTTAGCACCATAAGAATAAGATAATAATGCCCTTCCGCCTTGACTAACACCAATTAAAGGAGAATCAGTTAACGCAATTCATGGCGCAATCCCAGCAAATAATTGCACAACTCATGGAACAGTAAAACCCGGCCGAGGTAATTCACTACTTAACATTGAAACAAAAAAATTAGATAGTGCTGATGTCACAGCAACTGAAATATTAATAAATAATGGTGTCATTCCGATAGCAATAATATTATATAAAATCGTTTTTTCAATTTTCAAATCTTCTCAATAAATTTTTAACTTTGATTTCGGATCTAAATAGATAACTAATAATGCAAAAATAATATTTCAAAGTCACGAAATAACTGTCGCAATCGCTGCCCCTTCTAATCCTAATTTACCATAAACCATTAATACAATATCTAAAACAACATTAACAATTACTGAAGTAAAAATAATAATTGTTGCTCAAAAACCTTGACCTTCAGATCTTAATAAATTAATTAAAAAATTACTTAGTAATACAAAAAATAAAAAGAAAATAAACCACTTCGTATAACCAACTGCCAACTGCAAAGTAATTTTATATACTTCAGGATTTGTCATTTGCGAATTTTTTGATTGCAAAGCAATTAGCGGTTCATTAGTAAATACTAAAATTGGTGTTAAAACAATAGCAACAATAATCATTAAAGAAATTCCATTACCAATAGTTCGCGATATTAATGGATTATTTCTTTCCCCATAAGCAATACCAAACCTTGTTGATGTCCCAATAGCAATAAATAAACTAAAAGCTGTCAATAAACCAATTGTTGAAGAAGAATATTGGGTTGCAACATTAATAATATTTCGAGCTAACATTTGCAAATTATTTTGTTCAATTAAAGGATTATTTTCTAAAAATGTACTAATAACATAACTATCAGCAAATTGTAATGCTAAAAACTTATCAATCAAATTATATGTTGACATAATAATCATAATTATAACGGTTGGCAAGCACATAAAAAATATTGCTTTTCAAGGATTATAATTACGAATTACTATTTCTCTTTTTGTTAATTGTAATTCATCATCATTTTTAAAATTATCATTAATTATTGTTTTCATTTTTATACCTTTCTAGTTAATAAATAACGATTAGCGCACCATAACTTTTAAATCTTTCATTGCTTTTAAAAATAAATCATACTGCTCTTTTAAATCTTCATCAGTAAGTTGTTTTCTTGCATCATTAAAAAATAATCGTAAAGTTCAAGATTTTTTATCTTGACCAAGTTTATCAACATTTTCATACTCATTAATAAGTTGCAAATCAACTAACCTATTACTAATATTTAACAATGGCTTAATAATACTATCATAGTTTGTATCTTTATTAACTAAAAGCGACAAATCAAATCAAAAAAACATATTTCTAATAATTGTCTGATATTTAATATCGCCTTTAAAAAGTTCATTAATTAATGTCATATTTAATGAAATAATAAAATTATCATCTTTAAAATCTAATTCTTGTTGAATTTTTGGATGCACTTTACCAATTATCGCAATTTGCTGATTTTTTATTACAACATTAGCTTGTAAATGCGGATGCAAATCATCGTATGTTGAAGGAACATACTGAATATCTTGATCATTAAAGTTTAATTTCCGCAATATTCCTTGCAATAATCCCTTAGTATTAATGAAATCAACAGTAATTGCTTGTGATAAATAAGGAATATCCATTCATTTACCTTGCAATAAAATTGATAATTGTTGATGATGAAATTTTAAATCATCATAAATATCTTCATAACTATAAATTTTAATATCATTAATTTTTCGGAAATTATTATATTGGGCTATTGTTAACAACGAATTTACTAAATTAGTTCTTAAATACTGATGATTTAACGACATTGGTTGTAATACCTTAACAGGTTTTGTAACATTAAAAAAATTAAAACGATTTAAATTAATACTTGACTCTAAATTATAAGTTTTTGTTTCAAAAATATTTTGATTTAATAAATAACTAATAATTGTTTCTAAAATATATTTACTTCAATTTTTTTCTTTAGTTAATGGTATAAATAATGGCATTATATTAGGAATATTGTTATAACCATATCTACGAGCAATTTCCTCACTAATATCAGCCTCATTCATAATATCAAGACGATACTTAGGGACAGTAATTACTAAATCATCATTAATACCCGATTCCGAAATTAAAAACCCTAACGGTTTTAAAAATTCAATAATATCTTTTTTTGTTAAATCACTAATGCCTAAAATACTTTTCTGAATTTTTAATGATGTTTTTATCGTTACATTTTTTATCGCTAACACTTTATTATTAATTATTGGTGATACTTGTTTAATAGCTACAATTGATGTTAATAACTCTAAAAACCTTTGGATAGCAATTTCTAAATTATGCCCATTTGATGGTTTTGACCATCGTAATAAATTATTAGCATTAAGTAATGATAAATATCTTTTCTTTTGCTCATACATCTGCTTCTCATTTAAATGTAATGCTAAAACTACAAATTGTTTAGTTGCATTAATAATTTCATATTTCTTGTTAGTCATAACACCTAACACTTCAATAATATCATCACCAGCAATGACAAAATCTTGTAAAGATATCTCTTGGTCATTAACTTTCGTTTCTGCCATCGCTTTTTGAATTGATATTTCACTATTAATTTTTGAAAAATCATAACCTACTAATGGTTGTCCGGTTTCTCAAGAAACATAATTTAGTAAATCTTGAATTAAATTATTTGGACGAATATTAGCATAACAAAGTCTTGAAAATAATCACTTTGGCGTAACGACACTACTATCAATTAACACCGTAACATTTTTCATCGCTTTAACAAGATTATTATCAATTTTAATATCTAATGATAACTTATCATTAACTAAATTTCCTAAATGAGAAAAATCATCAGTTATTAACGATTTTAAAGGCAATTTAAAGAATGCTGCTATCTCGCGAGCTAATTCATAAGCACTTAAACAGTCACTACGATTATAGGTCAAATTAATAACAAAAGCAGTATCATTTTCAAAAATATAACTTAAAGGATTAGTATTACCTAATGGATAATTAACATCCTCAGGAAATAAATAAACCCCAACAGCATCTTGATTAGCTAAAACTTCCTTAGGGATTCCTAATTCTTGTAACGAACAAATCATTCCTAATGAAGGCTTATTAGCAATCATTCTTTCTTCAATAATCATGCCATTGGCTAAATGAGCACCAATTTTAGCAAAAATAACAAAACGATTTTCTTCAACATTATTAGCACCACAAACAACAGGAATCGGTAACTCTTCATTAATATCAACCATACAATACGATAACTTATCAAAATTAGCAAGTTTAACTTTTGATAATACTTTCCCAATAACAATATTAGTATTTAAAGTATCAAAACTAAAAACTCTTTCAACTTCAAAACCACTATCATTTAATGCTTGTTCAATATCTTCATTACTAATATTTTTTAAATCAACATATTCATTTAAAAATTTACGGGTAAAAATCATATATACGCTCCTATTATTCTAAAAATTTCTAAATTGCTTTAAAAAACGATAATCATTCTTATAAAAATGACGAATATCTTCAATACCATATTTTAACATTGCAATCCGCTCAATACCAATACCAAAAGCAAAACCTTGTAAAGAAGCAACAAGATTATTTTTAATAAAAACATTCGGACTAATCATTCCAGCACCTAAAATTTCTAATCACCCTGTATGTTTACAAATACTACATCCAATACCAGCACACTTAGTACAACTTACATCCACCTCAACTGATGGTTCCGTAAAAGGAAAATAACTGGGGCGCAAGCGCATTTTACTTTCTTCGTTAAATAAGCGTTTAATTAAATAATTTAAAGTTCATTTCAAGTTAGCAAAGGAAATATTTGGTGCAACTAAAAAACCATCAATTTGCATAAACTGATGACTATGCGTAGCATCATCATCATCACGACGATAAACATTACCAATAGAAACAATAGCTAACGATAAAGAAGCATCTTTATATTTTTCTAAATAACGAGCCGTAACATTAGTACAATGTGTTCTTAACAAATAATTACTATCTAAATAAAATGAATCTTGCATCTCACGAGCTGGATGATTTTTAGCTAAATTTAACCTTTCAAAGTTATATTCATCAGTATCTACTTCCTGTCCTTGCACAATTTCATACCCTAACTGTTCAAAAATTTCACTAATCTCACAAATAATTAAATTTAAAGGATGACGATTAGCAATCAAAAAACTATTCACTGGTAAACTAACATCAATTGTTTCTGATTTTAATTCTAATGCCAAATTTTTTTCCTTTAAAAATTTTTCTTGAGTTTCAAATAAACTAATTATTTCCTTTTTAAAAACATTAATCATCCTTCCTAAAGCAATTCTTGCTTCATTTTTTAAATTATGCATTGTTCCTAACAAAGTAGCTAATTGCGATTTTTTACCTAAATATTTTATTTTTAAAGTTTGTAAAAGGTCTAAATCTTGACATTCATTAACTTCCTTTTTTGCTTGCACTAATAATTCCTGTAATTGTTGTTCTGTCATTTACTTCACCCTACTATCATATAATAACTTGTTTAATTATAACAAATTCTATGTAAACCCTAATAAAAAAAGAAATTATATTTTAAATATAATTTCTTTTTTTATCTTTCTTTTATCACAAGTAAATATTAAATCTAATTATTATAATAACTATAAATTCTATTCATTTTCATTATCGTGATACGATTTATTTCATACTAATGATAATAATATACAAGCACTTACACCACAAACTATTAAAAATATAAAGGTTGTATCCCAACGATTGCTTAAACTTTGTAATCCCGAACCAATAACAACTTTAGATATCACAGCATCACCAAAATAACCAAATATCCCCGTAAAACCAGCAGCTGTCGCTACAACTCTTTTATTTGATAAATCCATCGCTTGCATCCCAATAAACGCAACTGGACCATAAATACAAAAACCAGCAATTCCCATAAAGAGAACAATTTGTCAAATACTTTGATATTGAGCTTGTCATAAACCAACAATTGATAATGTCGTAATAGCAATTGCTGCTATCATAATCGGTGTTAATCTTCCTTTAAATAATGTTTTAGCAGTAAATCCCATTAATATCGTTCCTGGAACTGCCATTCATTCAAAAATACTTCATAATCATTTACCTTGATTTTTAACATCAAAATTATGCTGTTCTTTAAAGAAAGTTAATGTTCAATCAGAAACACCATTTCTTAATACATATATAAATAAATTAGCAAAAGCAATAATTCACAAATTTTTATTTAATAAAACATATTTTTTAAAATAATAAAATCAAGTTTTTTCAACAAGCTTATTTTTATTACCATTAGCACTAACAAATTTTTTAACTTCAATATCTAATTTTTCAGGGTAATACTTTTTATAATGTTCTTCAACTGATAACAAACCTAAACTTTCTGGGCGGTCTTTCATAAATATACAAATTAATATTCCCCCAACTAAAGCAATAGCACTAGGCAAAATAAAGTAACCTGCAATACCAATATATTCTTCTAATAATGAATGCGATATTATAATTATTATCGCAATTATTGCTGTTCCAAAATTATGCGATGTATTCCAGAAAGTCATCCGCATTTGTTTTTCTTTCGGAATAAACCAATTAGTCATACTTCTAGCGCTAGCCGGTCATCCCATTCCTTGAAATCAACCAATTAAAGCCATTGAACTCATCATTAATACAATATTAGTAATATTAATACCAACCGTTCATCCCATTACAAAATTCATTAATGATGACAAAATTAAACCGATTCCTAAGAATCAGCGCGCATTACTACGATCACCAACAGAACCCATTACAAATTTAGAAACTCCATAACTAAGTCCCATTGCCATACCAACTAATGAATAAATATCTTTCGTCATTAAACCATTATTAATTAAATCACTTCCAGCAACACTTCATTGTCTTCTAATAAAATAATATAATATATATGATATTATTGCTATTCAAAATACTCGCTCTTGATGAGATTTAAAATATTTTTTAATTAAAAAATCTTCAGTTAATTGTTCTTTTGCTTTTGCTGGTTTCATAAACGCAAACATTTTTGCAAATCAAATTTTCATATTTTTTATTACCATCCTTAATAATCTTTATTAATTTTTATTAATTTTTATTTTTTAATTCTTTTTCTTGAATCATATTAACAACATATTTAGCAATCGCCGGACTTGCACTTAAACCAGGACTAGATATACCAACAACATTAATTCATTTTTCAGAACCCCATTCAATATGAAAATCATTTTTTGCTTCAATTGACCTTGAACCAGCAAACATACTCGTAATGTTAAAATTTAAATCAGGTTTTATTTTTTTCCCTGTTGCAATTAATTCCTGAATAGTTTCTGTTTTTAAAACAATTGTATTGTGATTATGATAATCATTATGATTTTCTGCTGTTGGACCAATAATTATTTTATTATCAAAGCTTGGAGCAACTAATATCCCCTTTCCTAAACTAGTTGGTGGTAAAAAATATATCACATCAATATTATCTTCATTTTCACAAACTAAATACTGACCTTTTCTTAATGACAAACTAAAGTTTTTTGTTTCTTCAATATTAAACTGAGCCCCATGACCAGCACAATTAATAATTAAATCAAAATCAGATGGGATAACATCTTTATGACCATCAAAAAATAATTTAGTTGTTAATGCCACAAAACTACAATTTTTAATAATTTTAATGCGATCATTATTTTCTCATTGTTTAAGCAATAGCGTTACATATTTCTTAACATTTAAAATATAAGAATCAACGCCTAATAAATATTTGCTAACATTTTTATTACTAGATGAATTTGCATTTAATGTTAACAAATTACTATTAATACCATTAACAATTCCTTGCTTTAAAAGCCGATCTAATATTTTAACATCATCTTCATTAAAACCCAATACTTGTGAAGGAGCATATTTTATAATCTCATTATTAGCTTTTTTATCCGCCAAATATCTTTTTTTTCAAATATTATGACCTTGCATTCCCAAAATTGCTTTTAAAGTTCCTGGTGTTGCGTCAAAACCCATATGAATAATATTTGAATTTAAAATTGATGTTTCGGAACAAACATCTTGATTTTTTTCAATAATTGTTATTTTATTATTAGATTGTGCTAATAATTCCTTTGCAAGTTCAAGACCAACAATTCCCGAACCAATAATTAATATTTTTTTCACCTTAACATTCCTTCTTTCCTTACTAACTAATTTAATATCTTAAAGCCAACTTTATTTTAATACGCTATAAAGTGAAAAAAACTTTTTTCTTTGAAACATTATTTCATTATTAGTTTATTATTTTAAAATTTTTATTTTTTTAATTAAACATTTAATTTATATATCGTGGTAGCAATAACAACCATATGCTATCTTCTTAACCATTTTTATTTAATAAGTTCCTCTCTAAGACATAAAAAAATGCAACTAAAAAAGTTACATTAATTTTGATTCATTATTTCATAAAGACTAATAGTTAAAGCATTAGCAACATTCAAAGATTCTACTCCATTTGATGTTGGAATATAAAAATTATCATCAATCAATGGTCATAAATGAGGATTTATTCCTTTACCCTCATTACCAAATAATAATGCTACTTGACTATTAAATTTTACATCTCGCAAACGATTATTAGCTTCTTTAAATACTGTACCATAAACTTTAAAACCTTTATCTTTTACACTAGCAATAATAAGTTCCAAATTAGTTTTAATAATATTTAAATGAAATATCGCCCCCATTGAAGTCCGAATTACTTTATCATTATAAATATCAACACTATCATTACTAATATATAATGTTTGAACATTAAAGGCAACACAACTACGAATGATGTTTCCTAAATTAGTCGGATCTTGAATCTTATCTAACATGACAACTAAATTTTTATCAACTTCATAGTTATCTAAAAAACTACAAACACCAATAATTGGTTGTGGGTTAACAGTTGTAGATATTTTTTTAATAATTTGCTCATTAACAACAATTATATTACTAAAATCTTCTATTTTATTAGCAATATCTTGTGTTGTTAAAATCATTAATAACTTATTTTGTTTCTTAGCCTCTTCAATTAAGTGAAACCCTTCAATAAGAAACTGTTCCTTTTCTTTACGATACTTGCTCTCTTTTAACTTGACTAAATCCTTAATTAATGAATTATCTATTGAATTAATTATTTTCATAACAAAAATTCTTTCTAAAATTAATGGTGCCCAAGATCGGACTCGAACCGATACGGATTAACCGATGGTTTTTGAGACCATTGTGTCTACCATTCCACCACTTGGACCTTATTTTTTTAATTATATAGTATTTTACTAAAAAATCAATATTTTCCCCAAGAAAATCGCCTATTACTTAATAATAACAGGCAACCAATTAACTATTCTCAATTTTCAGTTTTATTATTTGTTAATACTTCAATTTCAAACGAAGCATAAGAATTTCTTACTTTAATAATTCGGAAAATATAGTTATTATATTGAAATTCTGGACTTTTCTTAGTAATTTTTGCTTCACCGCTAATTTCACGATATCATTCATTTAATGACTTAGCATTTGTTACCGGTACTGATTCATTTAAAGTTTGAAATAACTTTTTTAACTTAATTGTTCCTACTACTTGAAATTTATGATGTCCAATTTCATAAATTTTTCCTGTTGCATCATGCTCATCATAAATTTCGCCAACTAATTCTTCAATTAAATCCTCCATTGTAATAATACCAATAAAATCTTTTTTAGTTTTACTACTTGTTACAATTGCTAAATGCATCTTACTCTTTTGCATTTTTTCTAAGGCAACACTTAATTTGGTATTTTTAGACAAAAATAACGGTTTTTGCAAAAGCGCTGGTATCGTTAATGATTCATCATCAAGAGTATTAATAATAATATCTTTAACATTAAGAATTCCCTTAACAACTTTAGTATTAGAATTTATTACAGGTACTCTAGTAAACCTCTTTTGCCGATATAAAGTCTTAATATCACTAATAGAACTATTGTAATTAATTGTTATTACTTTATCTCTTGGCTGCATTGCCACTTTAACAGTTTTTTCATCAAACATAATTGCTGAAGTAATTAAATGACGCTCTTGTTTTTCCAAAACACCTTCATTTTCAATAGTTTTTACAAGCTCTAATAACTCTCTTTCTGTTGTTGAAGGATGCTCTGATTTTAATTTAATTTTTGAAAACATATAAGCTAATGGGTAAAAAATTAACCGTACCACAACAATCACTCATGAACAACTAATAGCTAACCTTTCAGGAATTCATCGCGCAATATTTTTAGGAATAATTTCTCCAAATAGCAATACAATCACTAAAGAAAACATTGTTGATATTATTAATGATCAATATGTTGGTAAACCCAATTGATTATCAAAAAAGAAAGTAACAAATGTCGCTAAAGCAATGTTAACTAAATTATTAGCGATTAACAGCGTTGTAATCGTAATACTATAATCTTTAACTAAAAGATATACTCTTTTAGCTTTTTTTGCCTGTCTTTTATTAGTTTTTGCTAAATTTTTAATCCTAATAATATTAATTGAGGTTAATGCTGTTTCCATTGCTGAAAAAAAAGCACTTAAAAATAATAAAATAAATATTGTTGGTGCTAACCAAGATAATGTAATTTGTCAACTCATATTAAAAATAAGCCAATCATCAATTTCCACTAGTTATTAATTCCTCCTAAAAGATAGTTTCTTTAAATATGGATTATAATTATAACATAAAAAATCCATTGATATTAACTAATTCTTAATATATATCCTACACTAAATTTTATTCCTTAACTTTATCTTCATAATATTTTTTATTATAAGAAGAACTTTTAATTTGCTTCAATTCTAAATTTTGCGAAATGATATTACCATTTATATGAGCACAGTCCAATGCTTTTTTTAATTTTTGTAAACGAATTTTTAATTTATCAACTGCAATTAATAATTGTTCTTCTTGATTAATAGAATTTTCTTTATTTAAAGCATATTTAATTTGATTTAAATGTTGTTGTTTATTTTGCAAAAATTCTAACAATCACTCATAACATTCATAAGTAATGCCAATTACAAAAGGAATAAAACCAATAAAAACCATTCAAACATTCATAATTTTTAATCCCCCATTAATAACGCTAATAATCGTAATAACACAAATTATTAAACTGACACAAATTAGTAATATCAATGATGCTAATCGTCAATAGTGATGATCATTTTTCATTCAATAAACAAAAGGAATAATTGCTAAAGAAAATAAAAATCCTCATAACAAAAAAGTTATTAAAGCTACATTTGATGATGAAGTTAATGGCGAAAGACTTAAAATATATGCAAGATTAATTTTTAATAATTGGTTACTATTAGAATTATCAACAATCAAAACACACAATGGTAACGAAAATAATAATAATATGCACCCACAAAAAGTTAAACTAAATGATTTTTTAAAAAGTATTGCCTTAAATTTTATTCACATTAATTAATTCCTCTTTTTTCTAAAAGATTAGATCTTAAATATTTTTTATTCACTACTTTTACTCCTAGTTTTAATTTCTAAATCCGCAATAATATCATTTTTAGTAAAAGGATTTTGCGGGTCATATATTCAATTATTATCAAAAAATCTTGTTATTTGTTCATTTCCATTATTACCAATAGTTATTGAATGAAAACGATTATGATTATTATGAAGTTCTTGAATTTGATTAACTAGTTTTGATGATAAATCAATTGTTAAAAAATCACTAATAATTAATACATCAGCATTTTGATATTTTTTATGATTCATCACATTAATAGTTTGAACAATAGCAAGAGTTATATTCGTACTACTATGAAATGAATGTGATAAAAATTTAACTAAAGTTTTTAATGATGATTTAACTGTCGTTAAATCAAATACTTCTAACGAATCAGAAAAATTAATCATATAACAATCTCGCCTTTGTTTTAAAGCAAGTTTAACAATTGCTAAACTTAATGCCTTAGCAATATATTCCGGTTCACCACGCATTGAAGCTGAAGTATCAATACACAAAATAAATGGTCCATCAGTTTCTGGAAGTGGATGATTACTTTTTACTTTTGTTATTGTTTCAATAGTAACTACATCATTAGAAATAAATTCAAATGTTGATAATTTTTTTTCAACAAATTTTTTATAAAAAATTGGTTGTAAATTAGGAATATTTAAGTGAACTAGTTCCATTGGTAATAAATGTTCTAAATCAGCACTTTCGGTAACCCCAATAATTTCTTCTGGTCATTTACTAGCAGGACGAATTTCATATTCAATATTAATCTTTTCAGTAATTACCGCTTCTAATTTATCAGATTGCCCTTTTAATCGTCCTAATAATTTAGCAATTGTCATAATTGCCGGATCAGACTGCAAAAAATTTGCCAATTTTTGTAATTGTGTTAAATCTAACTTTTCAAGTTCTTTAACATTACCATCTCAAAAACGACCAAAAAAATTTCAAATAAATCCATATAAACGACGAAATTTTTTAACAACTTCAATGCGGTCATATACTTCGCGTAAATATTTTTTTCTTAATTCATTAATTGATGCTAATTTAAAATCAATAACTCGCTTTATTAATAATTGTTCTCAATTATTAATAAAATTTTGAAAAATAAGTTGTAAATCTTTCGTTTTATCATTCAAAAGATAATGATAGTAATTCATTTTCATTACAAATGGTGATAACACTTTTTCTAAAGTAAAATATACTTTTTCATAATTATCTTTTAAACCTTTAATGCCATTTTCACGAATTCAATAATATAAATAAATTTCTTGTTTAATGTTAACCGATAATGATTGAGAAATAATTTTTGATTCAATTTGACTCGCATAAAAATGATTAATCTCATCATCAAATGCTGTTGCCAATCATTTAAAATTAGTTTTAAAAGTTTGAAATGATGTTATATTTTTATCAACTTCTTTTAATCGTAAAATTTGCTTTTTTAATTCTAAATCAATAGCATTTTCTAAAAACTTTATCATTTGTAACAACTCTTTTTCTTATGAATCAATTTGTAAAATATCAAATTTTTCTTCATCAATAGTTTCTAAATCATTAAAAGCAACATCTAGAATCATTTTATACTGTTCATCAAAAAATATTGCTGATAAAGAACATAAACGGTCTTTTTCATTTTTAAAATCTTTTGTTAAATTTTTAATTTCTTTTTCCGTTTTATCAACCTCTTTTGTTATTTTTGTAACTTGATTTAAAGTTGATTCTAAATCTTCAATTTCAATCGGATAAACATTTTTTTTGCTATCAATTAACTTATTATCGGTATGATAAGATAAATTAACTTTAATATGACGATTTAATTGATTTAAGGTTTTCCCAAAAGATAATTTAGCAATTTCAAAACCATCAAAATTTTTTCTAATTTTTTGATAATCAGTTAATGAAAGAAAACAAATCGGCAAATCTTTATTTGTTACTAATAAGCGATGATAATTACCAACTAATTGACCTTTAAAAGGATTAGTATATACTGAAAACTTAATATTTTCTAATTGAACTTTATTTAATTGTTCATTTAATTTATCTAATCGATTTTCTAGTTGTTCTTGTTTTTCTTTTAACTCATATGTTAATGCATTAGTATAAACCTCATAAAATAAACTAGCATATTCTTTTTGTTGTTCTACTGTATCTCAAATACAATGAACAATAATAATTCAATCTGGTTTATCAGTTTCAAGACGAGCATTAAAAAAAGCTGATGCTTTCATCAAAAAAGCAATCTTATTTCAACGACGATCAGAAATATATACTTTACCTGCAGTTACTAAATATAATTTTTTCCGGAACCGAGAAATAAACTTTAATGATAAATCTGATAATTTTACTTTAGCAATTTCTTGTAACCAAGTATTATACTCACTATTAGTAATTTGTAATTGTTCATCAACAATAACATCTAATTTAGTTGCTGATTCAATCATAGCATTAAAATTTTCTTCATTAGCAATACCGTGAACCACATAACGAATAATAAAGCGATCAAATAATGCTTCTAATCCTTGATTAACTTCTGGCAATTCATTTGATGCTGATATTAATAATTTTAATGGTACCTTATAGTCCTTCCCCGCATTACGAAATATTTTTTCATTAATAATCGTTAACAATGTATTTTGAATTGAAGGGCCAGCTTTTCAAATTTCATCCAAAAATACAATATCCGCACTTGGCAAATAATTTGTTGTTAACCGCCGATAAATACCATTTTGTAAATCAGTTATTGAAATTGGTCCAAAAATTTCTTCTGGCGTTGAAAAACGATTCATTAAATTCTCAAAAACATTGGCTTGGCAAAATAAATATTTCATTCGTCGTGAAACTAACGACTTAGCTACGCCTGGTTTTCCCAAAAGAAAAATTGATTCACCAGTTAACATTGCCAATGTTGCCAATTTAAAAACATTTTCTTTCTCAAAAATACCAACTGATGCTTGTTGCATTAACTTTAAAATTCGTTGCCTAAGTTCTGTATTTGCCATTATTTTTCTTCTCCTTTTTATTCAACACTTATTTGTTGTTTAATATCATCAGCTTTGACAATTAACATCGCAGCACCAACAATTCATATTACTACTAAAATAAAAATCATTGTTAAATAAATTGCTAAATTAATCGCGACAAATTTAAAACTAGAAAAAACTACTAAAGCCATCACAATAAAAACCATCATTATTAAAAAATAAAAAACAGCAAAAATAATATATGCCACCGCTCAACCAAAAATAGTGCCCGCACGCCGACAAACGGCCATAGGAATAAAATATAATAATGAATATAATGCCGATAAAGTTAAAAAAATTATTCCAATTGTTTTATCAAATGATACTTCTAAATCTGTAATAAATTGAAAATTTAATTGATCAGCTAATAATAAAATTGATTGCCCAAGAATATCACGACCAAAAAAATACGAAATAACTACTAAACAAATTTGTGCGAAAATAATTAAAATCCGAGCACCTCTTTCCGATTTCGAATCTCAATACATTTTTCGTTGCGACAAACTATTTTGTAGCGGATTAACATATTGAAATCGTTGTTCATCTAATTCATTTAATTTCTCAGATGGCGCTGAAGCATTATATTCTTGTTCTAGTTTATCAAATTCTGGGAATTGTTCACTAAAACTAAATATTTTTTTTTCTTTTGATACCATTATTTAACTTCTCCTTTATTCATTTTTAAATTCGCAACATTGTCAGTCTCAGATTCAAAAATAATAATTTCTTGTGGTTGAAACTTCAATTTTACTTCTAATTGCTGATCATTAACAGTTAATAGGATTGTTCCTAAAAAACTTGGTGGTAAACTAGGGTTATTATCAATTTGTTTTCTTCCTTCATATTTAGGTAATTCCTTAATATTAAAATTAATATTTGTTTTTGATAAATTAATTTGTAAGTTTCTTAGTTTAATATACAATAAATTTTGTTTATTAAAGCTAAAATTATCTAACTGCTTTAAACTACTAATATATTGTGTATTATAGTATACCTTAAATTCAAGTTGATTTTGAAAATCTTGATAAATATAATTAACATCATAATTACAAATTTCAAGAAAATGATTATTTATAAAATTATTTAAATTAAAAAAACTAGGGAAATTTTTAACATATTTTTGGATTAATGTTTTTACATCAATATTATTTATCTCATAAGTAAATAAAGATCTTTTATTTAAAATTATCGGTTTTGGATGTTCATCAGTATATATAACTATTTGATATAAATAATTAATTTTTAAATTATACCAATAGTTATTATGACTAAGATTAACAACACCATAACTATTCATATTATGTCTAACTGGCAAAAATTTCAGATACTTAATTTCCTTTGCCTCATAAAAAAACTTTAAACCATCTTTTTTAATATTTAATTTATCTAAGAATTCCTTTCTTAAACTATAATTAAATGAAGATAAACTATTAACTAGTGATCGTTCATTAAATTCTTTAACAATTGAATTTGCTAAATCTTTTGTTAAAAAATTTTGTTCATTAGATTTTTCAGCAACAAAAAATTTATGTTCTTTACCAAATAAGAAAATATTGTCAATTTCTTTTGAAAAATTAATACAATCTTTATTATAGGGATTATATTCAAATACCCAATCATAAGCTTTAAAAAAAGTAAAACCAATACTAGTAATAATAATTAAAATTGAAAAAGAAATTGATAATTTTAAATAAAAATTATTACTAATCGTTATTTTTTTCTTTTGTGATTTTTTAACTTTTTTTGTCATTATTTTACTCCAATTTTATTTTATTATCATTTTTATATTCAAAAGATAACTTTAAAATTTTTTGATATTTTATTTCCTTAAATAAACAAATGGTACTAACTTCTAAAATAAGAAAATTTAAATTAAAAATAATAAAACTAGTTAATAATCATTGTGGTCAATAATTATTTAATAAACTAATCGTAAAAACTATTAAAAAATAAATTATTCATAAAACAGCAATTATGATGACTCATATTTTCAAAAAATTTTCTTCTTTAACTTTTAACATTACAATAAGCGTAATTAATGTTAAAACTGCTGTCAAACCACAACTACTTAGTCCTAAATAATATGAATTTTTAAAAAAATTTCTATCCGCTATTAAACCAATAATAAATTTATCAATTTGCAAATTTTGTCCTCAACCAAAACCAATGAAATAACTTAAGCATAAAAATAAAACAACATTAATAATTATTAATAACCGCAATGTTATTTCTCTTTTAGTATTTCATCAAACTTTTAATGTTGGTTTTTTTATTAATTTAAAACTCACTTATATCACCACTTTTCATCATCTTTTATAACATTTTAAATTTAATGTTCAAAATAATATTTAAAGAAAATAACTTTCAATAATTGCTTTTTCTAAATCACGCGACAGATTTTTCACTTTCCTTAATAACAATAGCGCTCCGCTTATTAATAAAATAAACCCCACAATACTTAAAATAATACTATTATTTAGTCCGATATTATAAATTCTTAAATAAATACTAAATGCAAAAATAAGACAAAAAATAATAATACCAGTTAAAATAAACACAATTGACCAACTTTTAATACTAGCAATAGTTTTGCACACTAATAATGGAATAATAAAAAATAATGACGATAATAACGCCATAATCGTTGAAAAAATAAATATTATGGAAATAATAATCATTCTAACTGTTATTGTGACTTCACTATTAAAATCTAAAAATCATTTCGCATAATTAATAGCATTTAAAAAAATAGTAACAATAAATAAAACCTGACTTAAAATTAATATTAATCGTGCCATTATTTCTAAAAATGAACCATAGTAAATTCTTGTGGCATTAATATCTTGCTTTAAAGTAATAATGCGATTATTACTTTGATCTAATCGTTTTTTACCTAATTCATAAATATCATTACTTTCATTTAAATCATTTCTATTTAACATTTTTAACCATTCTTTCATTATTTAATAACACAATATTTTTAGCAACAACACTAACAATAATTTCTCTAAGCAAAAAAACTAATTCCCATTAAAATAATTTCTTCATCATTAAACCCAATAATATTCACAGTATATTTGTAGGCATTAAAATTAATCTGCTTAATTTCAATAATGTTTAACTTCCTTTTTAAATTTAATAAATTAAGATAATGATTTTCCGATAATATTGGTAAACTAACATCATCAATAATATTAAATTTTTTATTAGTTACAAGATAATTATAAAGATAATTATAAATTCCTTTTTTTACTCTATCTTTTCAATTATCATTTAAAAATTCTCAATCTTGAATTTTCTCTAAAACAAGTTTTGGAAATGAAATAGCAAAAGCAATATATTCAGCAATAGTTTTGTTGCGCTTCTGTTTCAATCGATTCGTTGAACTAATTAATAATTTCTGACTAGCAACTTTATTAGTATAATGATTAGTTACAATAAAAGGCTGAATTGGCAATTGCTCATAGGATTCATATAACTTATCAAGTTTAATATTAGTACTAATAAAATAAATATAAATTACTAAATCAGAATAATAAATTTTATTTTCTTCAATAAGAACTTGTGATGCATCATATAACTTTTCTCTAAAAGTATCTCAATCATTAATACTAGCACACTCATTAAGACATTGTGTAGTAATTATTGGTTTAATCTTAATATCATTATCAAACTCAATTGGATTTGCAAAAATAAAATCTCTTAATGAATCATTTACTTCGCGATAAATTTCTTTTCCTAATACTTTATCAGTAAACAATACCCGTTCACTAGTTAAATAACCAGTAGTAGCATTAGTTATATTATTTTGAGAAATTTGCTCTCTAGACCCTTGAAATGAATAAAAGTCAAAATAATTTTTATAAAACACATTTGTATTAATAATTTTTAAATTAAACGATAGTGAAAAAATATTAGCATTAACAACTTCATAAATATCAGGCCGATTAATCTCATATCTTTCAATATCTTTAACTAACACTTTTTTTATTTTCACATCATCTTGAATAAAACTATTATCAATTTCTTTACTATTTTCAGCAGTAAGATATTTATAACGATAATCAAATTTTTTATAAGTTTTATTATTTGTCTGTAAAAATTTATTATTTTGAACATAATTTTTAAAATATTCTAATACTAAATTCTCTAATTCAATAAGCCGTAAACTTTTAAACTTATCATAGTTTTTAACATTAATTTTAGCACCATCTAAAAGTAACCTATCATTAACAATCCCCGGTGCTGAATCATCATCAGGAATTGGTTTAACAGTTAACCCTTCACCATCATCAGGATTAAGAATTTTAGGACTAATATCGGGAATTTTTTTATTATTAGTATCTTCTAAACTAATAGCATTGGTAAAAACACTAACCATATCTAATGTTAATAAATATACACCTGGAATAATTATCGCAATAACTGTAAAAGTTAAAATTAATCCTAATCACAATTTATTTTTACTAGCAATAGTTACTTTTTTAGTAATCTTATTAATATTTTTTCAATGGTTAGAATTTTTTTTAATCAATATCATTTTCTCCTTTCAAAAATTATTAATAGTTTTTAATTTTATTCAACATTTACTTTTTAATTTTATATTTTTTATCAATTTAATGCAAATAATAACAAAATAAAATTATCCATTTTTATTTATTTAATAGCTTAATTATACTTGTAAGTGCAAGTAAATAAAATTGCAAAAGATTTCATATAAAAATTTCATGATGCTAAGTTTATTTTAGAAAAAGTAAATTTAAGGAGTTTTTATATGGGATACAAACATCTTGGCATAGCTGAAAGAATTTATATTGAGAATCAATTGAAATTTAAAGTAAAAATTAGTGAAATAGCTAAAAATCTTAATCGAAGTATTAGTACTATTAATCGAGAAGTTAACCCTGAAATGTAAAATTAAAAAGGACACTTATATAAAAAACAAATTGTGTTAATTCTATAATTAAGAAAAGAAAGGAATTAGCACAATGTATAAGTATCTGACTATTGAATCAATAATAGCAATAAAAGAATATAAAAGTTATGGATTTTCTATTCGTAAAATAGCAAAAGCAATTGATTATAGTAAATCAACTGTACACAGAGTTTGTAAATTATTAAATCAAAACTTATTACCATTAGAAATATTGAATCAAGTTCAAAAAAATAAACAAAATGCAGGTAGAAAATTAATAATTTTAACTTTAACAGAAATTAATACTATCAATCATTTGTTAATTACTAAAAATTATGCTCTTGATATAATTGCTGATTTTTTAAAGAAAAATAAAATGCTGAATTATACTTGTAAGTGCAAGTAAATAAAATTGCAAAAGATTTCATATAAAAATTTCATGATGCTAAGTTTATTTTAGAAAAAGTAAATTTAAGGAGTTTTTATATGGGATACAAACATCTTGGCATAGATGAAAGAATTTATATTGAGAATCAATTGAAATTTAAAGTAAAAATTAGTGAAATAGCTAAAAATCTTAATCGAAGTATTAGTACTATTAATCGAGAAGTTAATAGAAATAAAGATAATAATCATTATTTTTCATTAATTGCACAAAATAAAGCAGAAAATAGAAAACAATTACATGTTTATTTTCATAAATTTAAAAATAGAGAATTAGTAAAATATGTACAACAAAAATTATTATTAGGTTGATCGCCTGAACAAATTTATGGCAGAATTAAAAATTTTCATCAAGAATGAATTATTAGTTTTAAAACAATTTACAATTGAATTTATTCTGGATTACTTGAAAAGGTTACTAGTAAAAATTTAAGAAGAAAAGGTAAGAAACGAAAATCTCAAGAAAATCGGGGTAAATTTAATGGTAAATCCATTAAAGAACGAAATGTTAATAATCGCATAACTCTTGGCCATTGAGAAGGTGATACTGTAGTATCATCACGAGGTAAAAGTAAATCATGTTTAATAACTTTAGTTGAAAGAACATCAAGATTTACTTTAGCAATATTAGTTGAAAATAGAACTACTAAAGTTATTAACAAAAATATTAGTCATTATTTATCAATTCTTCCAAATAATCTTGTTAAGACTATAACATTTGATAGGGGTAAAGAATTTGCTAATTGACAACAACTTGAAAAAAATTTAAATGTGAAAATTTATTTTGCTGATGCATATTCATCTTGACAAAGAGGTACTAATGAAAATACTAATGGTTTAATTAGAGAAAAATTTCCTAAAAAATTTAATTTTTCAAACACTACTAAAAATGCAGTTCATAAATTTATATTGTCTTTAAACCAAAGACCAAGAAAAATACTAAATTATCTTTCGCCAATCGAATATTTGGTTAGAAAAATAATTTAGTTGCACTTAACTTTACAATTTGGCAAATAAAAAATATTTCAACAAAAACTTTATATAACATGTTTAAAACAAATCGAATGGGTTTTGATGAAAAAAATTTATTGAGAAAAGGCAAAAATAAACCTCATAAACAAAAAGAAACTAGGGGCAGAATTAATAATTGTAAATCTATTCATGAAAGAAATTTAATCATTCCAAATATTAAAAATATACAAGAATTTGGCCATTTAGAGGGAGATACTATCGTTGGTAAAGATCATAAAAGTTCTATTATTACTTTAGCTGATATATGATCAAAAACCACAATTCCTTTGAAAACTAAAAATCATAAAGCAGAAAGTATTACACAAAGTATAATAAAATTTATTTCAAAATTAATACCAGGAACAATTAAAACTATTACTTTTGATCGTGGTAAAGAATTTAGTAAATGAAAATTAATTGAAAAAAATTGTAATGTTAAAATTTATTTTGCAGATGCCGGCAAACCTTGTCAAAGAGGTTTAAATGAGAACAATAATGGTATTTTAAGAAGATATTTACCAAAATCTACTGATTTATCTTCATATAAACAAAAAGACTTAAATTCTATAGCATTTCAAATTAATTCTACACCCAGAAAATCATTATCTTATAAAAGACCAATAGATTTAATACAATTATTTTAAAAAACTGTCCCATTTATATTTACAATTCAGGTTTATTAAATACCAGTATTTTAGTTATCATATATATAACAAGAAAATAATAACTTTATGTTATAATGGTTTTGATTTTATTTTTATAGAGGTGAATTAAATGCAATTTAAAAAAATATTGAGTATTAAAAGCAGTTTTATTTTAACAATATTATCTATAATATCTGTTACTGCGTGTAATAGCAATTATGATGAAATAATATTAAAAATTAAAAATAAAGAAACATTTATTGGTTATATTGGATCAGAAAATTGTCCAGGATGTCAAACATTATCAAAACAATGAGATCTTTGAATGCAAGAAAAAGATTGAGACAAAGATATTTTGGATTTAAAAGATGAAAATTTAAAAATTAATCGCTATGCTTTTGTTAGTGATTATGACTTTAAAGGTGCTAATGATAATACTTGAAATAAAACTTTTTTTGAAACTAAGTGAGTTAAGAATACTTTTGAATGATTAAAAAAATCACAAAAAAACTTATGAGCAACCAACGAAAACATTAAGAACGGCTTTGACCCAGATTATCTCCCTGGAAATGGTATTCCCACAATATTTTTTGTTAAAAATGGTGAATATCGCTGATTTATTAATAAATGAGGTGACGCTGTTGATGGTATTGATGATATGTTAACTAGCAACAGCGACTTTAAGCAAAAACCAGCATATAATCGTAGTACTTTAACACGACTAGTTCGTGACTTTATAATTAATGATTTTAAAGATTTTCCTGAATTGTAAATATAAATGGGACAGTTTTTTAAAATAATTGTATTAAATCTATTGGTCTTTTATAAGATAATGATTTTCTGGGTGTAGAATTAATTTGAAATGCTATAGAATTTAAGTCTTTTTGTTTATATGAAGATAAATCAGTAGATTTTGGTAAATATCTTCTTAAAATACCATTATTGTTCTTATTTAAACCTCTTTGACAAGGTTTTCCGGCATCTGCAAAATAAATTTTAACATTACAATTTTTTTCAATTAATTTTCATTTACTAAATTCTTTACCACGATCAAAAGTAATAGTTTTAATTGTTCCTGGTATTAATTTTGAAATAAATTTTATTATACTTTGTGTAATACTTTCTGCTTTATGATTTTTAGTTTTCAAAGGAATTGTGGTTTTTGATCATATATCAGCTAAAGTAATAATAGAACTTTTATGATCTTTACCAACGATAGTATCTCCCTCTAAATGGCCAAATTCTTGTATATTTTTAATATTTGGAATGATTAAATTTCTTTCATGAATAGATTTACAATTATTAATTCTGCCCCTAGTTTCTTTTTGTTTATGAGGTTTATTTTTGCCTTTTCTCAATAAATTTTTTTCATCAAAACCCATTCGATTTGTTTTAAACATGTTATATAAAGTTTTTGTTGAAATATTTTTTATTTTATTTTTCTTTAAAAAATCAGCAATTATATCAAGAGCATAATTTTTAGTAATTAACAAATGATTGATAGTATTAATTTCTGTTAAAGTTAAAATTATTAATTTTCTACCTGCATTTTGTTTATTTTTTTAAACTTGATTCAATATTTCTAATAGTAATAAGTTTTGATTTAATAATTTACAAACTCTGTGTACAGTTGATTTACTATAATCAATTGCTTTTGCTATTTTACGAATAGAAAATCCATAACTTTTATATTCTTTTATTGCTATTATTGATTCAATAGTCAGATACTTATACATTGTGCTAATTCCTTTCTTTTCTTAATTATAGAATTAACACAATTTGTTTTTTATATAAGTGTCCTTTTTAATTTTACATTTCAGGTTGTTATTAATTATTGTTATTTTTTCCCGATTATCAGTGCTGCTTGCTTTAAAATGTCATTTTCCATTCGTAATTGTTGGTTTTCTTTTCGCAAGTAAATTAATTCATTTTCTTCAACAGTGCGATTATCTTTTGCTTTAAATGACCCAGAATTATTATAATTTTTAATTCAACTATAAATAGTTGGTTTTGGTAAATTATATTCTTTCCCTAAATTAATAACACTTTTGTCATTTTTGTATAGCATTACAATTTGTTTTTTAAATTCTTCAGAGTATGAGGTTTTATTTCCCATTTTTATATTCCTTCTTTCTTAATAATTTTGAAGTCTATATAATTATGGTCCAACTTATTGTAGCCTATCCAAAATTTAAGGAGTTTTTATATGGGATACAAACATCTTGGCATAGATGAAAGAATTTATATTGAGAATCAATTGAAATTTAAAGTAAAAATTAGTGAAATAGCTAAAAATCTTAATCGAAGTATTAGTACTATTAATCGAGAAGTTAATAGAAATAAAGATAATAATCATTATTTTTCATTAATTGCACAAAATAAAGCAGAAAATAGAAAACAATTACATGTTTATTTTCATAAATTTAAAAATAGAAAATTAGTAAAATATGTACAACAAAAATTATTATTAGGTTGATCGCCTGAACAAATTTATGGCAGAATTAAAAATTTTCATCAAGAATGAATTATTAGTTTTAAAACAATTTACAATTGAATTTATTCTGGATTACTTGAAAAGGTTACTAGTAAAAATTTAAGAAGAAAAGGTAAGAAACGAAAATCTCAAGAAAATCGAGGTAAATTTAATGGTAAATCCATTAAAGAACGAAATGTTAATAATCGCATAACTCTTGGCCATTGAGAAGGTGATACTGTAGTATCATCACGAGGTAAAAGTAAATCATGTTTAATAACTTTAGTTGAAAGAACATCAAGATTTACTTTAGCAATATTAGTTGAAAATAGAACTACTAAAGTTATTAACAAAAATATTAGTCATTATTTATCAATTCTTCCAAATAATCTTGTTAAGACTATAACATTTGATAGGGGTAAAGAATTTGCTAATTGACAACAACTTGAAAAAAATTTAAATGTGAAAATTTATTTTGCTGATGCATATTCACCTTGACAAAGAGGTACTAATGAAAATACTAATGGTTTAATTAGAGAAAAATTTCCTAAAAAATTTAATTTTTCAAACACTACTAAAAATGCAGTTCATAAATTTATATTGTCTTTAAACCAAAGACCAAGAAAAATACTAAATTATCTTTCGCCAATCGAATATTTGGTTAGAAAAATAATTTAGTTGCACTTAACTTTACAATTTGGCTTCTTTTTATAAAAATTGCTAATCTTTTTTTGTTTAAACTAGTTTTTTCTATGATGTTTTTTGTAAGATGAGAACATCCTTTCTTTGAATAATAAAAATTGAAATAAAGTATGTTATGAGAAGAATAAATAATACAATGCCAACTATTAATAATAAAGAAATTAATGAAATATGAGTTAGATACATAATTCCTGAGAGTTTAAATATATAAGCACCCACAATATATCAAGTTAAAAATGAAAGCCCCACACCACCAGCAAAGAAAAGAATAACAGCAATTAAATACCAACCAATAATTAAACTAACAATTTGCTTAATATGATAACCGAGAATTTTCATTGTCGCAATAATAAAAACATTATCATCAATAATCATTGAAACTAATAAAATTAAAACAATAATTACTACTACTAAGGTTACATAACGAATTGTATCTAAAACACTACTAATGATATTTAAAAGATTAGTAATACCGTCTTTTGCTAAACGAATAATAAGAATGCTATTAAAATTAGCAGTATTCTTAATTCCTAATGTTGGAATGTTAGGTTCTTCTTTTATTAATGGTGGTCTTACTAAATTGTTTTTATTGTTGTTAGTACTAATACTATCAATTGTGACAATCGGAATACTATCTCTTTCATAATAAAGTTCCATTGACCGTAAGGGTTGTAATACTTCATTTTTCCCCATTATAAAGTTATAAAAATTATTATTTTGAAAATCATTACCCTCTTTATTAACATCAATAATGTCATAATTGTCACCATTCTTAATAGCTTCACGATAAACAAAATATTTCGCAATTAGTTTTTCATTAGTGACAATAGTTCATCCATCGGTAGCATTATCAATAATACCAACAATTTTAATATTCATATCTTTAATTCAAAACATATTAAAATTATTAGTAATATCACCGACTTGATATTGATGCTGATAATATTCAGCATAACTACGAGAAACAAGAACTGGTAATATGCGACGCTTAGCATCATAATCATTAGGATTATTAAAGTAAAGTTGATCAATGTATTGGTCACTATGTTTAATATTTAATATGTCTTGAAAAGATTTTTGATTTACACCATAAACAAAGGCATTAAATCCTGAATTAATCTTTTGAATCGCGTTTAATGTGGGAACATTGAAATAATAACGATTCATCAAATAATCTTGTGTATTATCATATTCTACATAATTAAGGGTTAAATCAATATTTTCAATATTAATATTAATATTGGTATTTTTAAAATCATCAATAATGTTTAAAAAACTCATAATGTCTTTAAAATTAAATTCAGATGGTATTTTTTTACTAAGTTCAATAATTAATTTCCGATTTTTTAAAATAATAGCTATTGTGTCACTACTAACATTAAATTTATATCGTTCAGGAATTTTTATTTGTAACGCTTTAAGACGATTAAATCATTTCATAAGTTGGTTTTGTTTATCAACATTTAACTTTTGAAATATTTGAATAAGACTAATATTAGGATTTTCATTTACGATTTTTTCAACGACAGCGAAAATTTCTTTTAACTTCTCATTGTCAATAGTATTAAAAACACGATAAATAGTTGCTTTTTTAGTATCAGGTTTTATTTCTTCATCTTGTCAATCAACGAGATAATATGCAAATTCTCTATTTGAATTGTGGTTATAAATATTAGATGTCTGAGAACCAATTATATCTTGTAAAGCAATATACTCATATTGTTGATTGTAAAAATAAGCAGTCGTTGCCGATTGTTTTGTATTGTTAGCATTAAATTGGTCATAATCAGTAATATTACGATATTGTTCATTATAGCTGGTACTGCCAGCAACTTTTCATTCGGAATGAAAACTATCAATTTTATGATTCATTGTATCCACAGTTAAATATTGTAAAAATAAAATAAACGAAGCTAATAACAAAATACTACCACTTACTAATCATTTTCCAAATGATTTAGTAAAAAAAGCTACTGAAAGACGAAATGAAAACGGAAATTTAACTACTAATGATTTAAAAAAATGTGCTGCTAAATAACCTTTACTACTATTGGAAGCATAAATTAATTGTAGTACGGGCATTCGTAAAAGAAAGGTTGTTAATCCTCAACAAACAAAAGTAAATAACAATGGTAAAAAGATAAAAAATATTAATAAAATTTTAATATCAAAATAAATCGTTACAATGCCAAAATTATAAATTAACATTGCTCCTGAAAATTGCTTTTGAAATAATAATGAAATGCCAAATCCTAAAATAGCCGCTAAAGATGTAATAATAAAAATTGAACCAATAAAATTAAACGAAATTTGTCAACCTTTATAACCAAATGATTTTAAAATTCCAATTTGAGTGCGTTGGTCATTAATTTCTTTACGAATAAAAAAAGATACAATTAAAACTAATGCTGACATTGAAATAAAAGTTAAAGCAATAAAAACAATACTTTGAATAATTAAATTACTTATTAATTCATCACTTATAACTTTAATAAAATTCTTATTAACATCTTCAATTAAAGTTTTTTCTTTTAATTGCTTGTAAATATCTTTTTGAGCTTGAACTTCATCACCACTAATTGTTAAATAAATATTAGAATTTTCAAAACTACTTTTAGTATCATTACGAAAATGATCATCAAATAAAAGATCAAGGGTAGTATAAATTACGCCATTATCTTTAGGACTTAACTGTTCGGGAATTACTGTTTGAATTAAACTATTTTTTTGAATAAACTTTGTTGTATAACTATTTCCGATACCGACAACAATAAATTTATTATTTTTAATTATAAATGAATCATTAATTTTAATATTATGGACATAACTATAAGTCTCACTAATAACAATTTCATCATTTCTTATCGGAATTCGTCCTTTAACAATACTAACAGGATTATTATTAATTAATCCAATATTTTCTAAATCAAAACTAGGAACAATATCAAATTCCTGACCATTATTATTTTGAATGCGTCCTTTAAAAAATAATGAACTTTTAATATTTTGAGAGTTTGTTGCCATTAAAATTCGCCAATTACGAATGCTAGTTTCACGAAGTGGAACTTTATCACTATCTTTATTTTGAGTGGTGACAATTAAATGGATTGAACAAAGCATTGGATCAATAAAAGGCTCTTGTTTATTTTGATTTTCAATTTGACAATTAAAACCTTCATTTTCAAGTTTTGCTAACATTAGCATTAATTTAGCATTATTATTTTCAAAAGGAATGCTAGTGTGTTCTGTTAAATCAATAGTTGTATTGCTACTATCATTAATTAACTTTAATTCTGAGGGATTAGAAATACGATGTGTTGGTCGCAAAGAATTTTTATAGATTAAATCATACTTTGATGTAATTTGTTGATTGTTAGCAAACATGGCACTAAAAATACTAATTGCTAGCACCAGCAAAATTAGTAAACCAATATATTGTAAAAATCGTTTCTTAATAGAACGAAAAGAGTTTTTTAAAAGAACAAACATCTACTTAACCCCTTATTTGGCAACACTGACAATAAAGTGAATATTATTGGGTTTAATCAATATTGATTCATTAATATTATTAATAATGTGGTTTTGCAAATGCTCGCAAAGAGTTTCTAAATTTGTCTCTTTATTTACTTTTAAAACTATTGATACCACTCATTGCTCACTAAAAAAATTAATTTTAATATTTTTTCTCTGAATATCTAATGCTGGAAATAATTTTAAATATGAAATTAATAATTTTTTAATAACTAATTGACTAATTTGCAAAGTACCACTTTTATTTGTCAGAACAGTTAACTTCACGATATCACTCCAAAAATCCACTACTTTAAATTTTTAATATTTAATATTTTATTTTCCAATTTCTAAAATTTTAACTTTATATTTTGTTTCTTTACCTTTAATTTCAACAATATCATTAACACTACGATCAAAAATGGCTTTAACTAAGGGAGTCTCATTAGAAATTTTATTTTCAAAAGGATCAGCCTCCACAGTACCAACAACTTTAAATGTTGATTTATCATTAGTTTCTAAATTAAGAATAGTTACTATTGAACCAATTCTAATGGTTTTAGTTCCTTGACGATCAGTAGCAATAACTTTAGCTCGTGCTAAAGTATCTTCAATTTCTTTAATTCGACCTTCAACTTCAGCTTGGCGATTTCTTGCTGATTCATACTCAGCATTTTCTGATAAGTCACCTTGGTTTCGCGCTTCAACTAATTCTTTAATTACTTGTGGACGAATAATATTGATTAACTCATTTAATTCTTGATTTAATTCTTCTTTACCTTCTTTAGTTAACAAAATTTCATTATTGTTATTATTTTCCATTACTTTGTCTCCTTTATTCAATATGTATTATAACATATATTATTTGTCTTTTTTTGCTTTTGCAAGATGTTGTAAATAATCAAAATAGTTTTGTAAAATTAATTGAGCTGCTAATTTATCTTTATTCATTTTTCGTTTTTTCCGTGAAACATTAGCAGTTAACATTATTTGATTAGCCGATCGTGATGTTAATCTTTCATCTCATAAAATAATTTCGCAATTAGTTTTTGTTTTTAGTTGCAAAACAAAATCTTCAACCATTATTGTTGTTGTACTTTTAGTTCCATTCATATTTAAGGGATGACCAACAATAATTATATCAGGATTTTCTTGTTTAATAAATTGTAATACTAAATTAATAGCTTGAGAAAAATTATATTCAGGAAAATTAATTGTTGTTTTTGATAAACTAATAATTCCTTGACCAATAGCTAAACCAATTGTTTTGCTACCCACATCTAAGCCTAAATATTTCATAACGCATCTTCTTGTTTTAATTGTTGTAATAATTCTTGCATTTTTATTTCATTATTAAATCCACCTAAAGCTAATTGCATATTTCCACCACCAGAACCTTGACATTGTTTTGTTAAAGATTTAACAATTGTAACGGCACTTAATCCTTCTTTAATTAAAGATTCACTAACAACTACTAATAACGAATTTTTTGTATTAATATTTTTATTAGTAAAAATAATTACTAATTTATTATCTAATAACCGATATTTATCCGCTAATAACTTTAAAGTAGCAATCGCAAGATCATTAAATTGATAAATTAAAATATTATATGTTGGCAATGAAATAATTTCCAGATTTTGATATTGATTAATTTGTTCTTTAATTAGTTTTTGTTCAGCTTTTTTTTCTCATTTTTTAAAAGCAATTTGAAGTTCATAATATAATGTACGCAATTGTTTTCATATATCATTACTAATATTATTCATACTAGTAATGGTATTAAATAGTTGTTCAAGATAACTATCTGTTAATAAATTTTTATTATATTTTGCGAATTTTTCAGCACTTTTTGTTTTTAAATCTTTAATTTGTTCATCATAATAATTATTAATTGTTTGTTTTGATGTTAAAGCTTGAAAACGATAAATACCAGTTCCTTTGGATTCAATACTAGTAATTAATAATTGTTCAATATCACCTGTATATTTAACATGTGTTCCCCCACATAATTCAATAGAATAATTACCAAACTTAACAACACGAACTTCTTTGTCATATTTCTCGTTAAAAAAAGCCATAGCATTCATTTTAATTGCTTCATCATAACTAGTAATATAAATTTCACAACTATCATTTTGTGCAATTCATTTAGTAACTAAATCATTAATAGCTTGTAAATTTTGGGTTGTAATTTCTTTATTGTAAGCAATATCTAGGCGTAAATATTGATAGTTATTAAATGAACCAATTTGCATGGCATCAGCACCTAAAATTTCTCTAATCGCTGAATGCAATAAATGAGTTCCCGAATGATTTTTCATTCCATAATTACGATGATGATGATTAATAACAGCACAAACAATATCATTAGTTTTTAAAGTACCGTTAACTTGGATCCGATGAATATGTTGCTTATTGGGTGCTAATTTGACATCAATAACTTCACCAAGCATTGTGGCATTACTAATTATTCCTGTATCGTTAGCTTGACCACCTTTTTCAGCATAAAATGGTGTGGCATCAAGTATCACATCAACAATATCATCTTTAACTGATGTTAACATTTCTTCACCATAAAATAAAGCTACGACTTTAGCTTGCGGATTTTCTTCTACTTCGTAACCAATAAAAATGCTAGGGATTTTTAAATCTAATAATAATTTATTTTGCATATCCATCGCTTCAATTTGTTGATTACTTCGTGCATTACGAGCATCTTTTCTTTGTTCTTCTAATAATTCATTATATCTTACTAAATCAATAGTAATTTTTTTTTCACTTGCTAACTCAATAGTTAAATCAATCGGAAAACCATAAGTATCATATAGTTTAAAAGCATTTTCAGCCGTAATTGTTTTTTCTTCAATTAGCATTTCATTAAAATGATTAAGACCTTGTTTTAGATTATTAAAAAACTTTTCTTCTTCCTTTTTAACAGTACTAGTAATAATCTCTTGTTTTGCTTCTAAATGAGGATAATAATCTTTCATCAAGTTAACAACAATAATAACTAATTTATATAAAAACGGTTCATTAATGTTCAATTTATGACCATAAACCATTGCTCGACGAATTAAACGGCGAATAACATAACCGCGATCTTTATTACTAGGAAAAACACCATCACCAATAGCAAAAGAAACCGCTCTAATATGGTCACTAATAACTTTAAAGGCAACATTAATTTTTGTTTGTTCATTAGGTTTTTCAAAAATATTATTTGGAACATAAGAAACTTTAACTAATTTAGTAATGCCTTCAATTATCGGTAAAAATAAATCAGTTTCAAAATTAGTAGGTACTTCTTGGATTATACAAGCTAATCGTTCTAAACCTGCTCCTGTATCAATATTTTTACGAGGTAAATCATGATAATTACCTTGCCCATCATTATTACTGTCTGAAAAAACAATATTTCAAATTTCTAAATAACGATCATTTTCAATATCATCTTGCAATAACTTCAAACCATAGTTTTCTTTATCTCAAGCAGTTCCCCGATCATAAAAAATTTCCGTATTTGGACCACAAGGACCCTGACCCATATCTCAAAAGTTGGTATCACGACTCCCTAAAATAATCCGACTTGAATCTAAACCAATAACTTCTTTTCAAATTTTAATGGTATCAGTATCATCTAGAAAAACAGTAACAACCAGTTTATTAGCATCAATACCTAATCATTGTTTACTAGTTAAAAATTCTCAAGCAAAAACAATAGCTTCTTTTTTAAAATAATCACCAATTGAAAAATTACCTAGCATTTCAAATAAAGTATGATGTCTTGCTGTGTAACCAACATTTTCAATATCATTAGTTCGCAAGGCCTTTTGTGAATTTACTAATCGTTGATGAGGTGGAGCTTTTCTACCATCAAAATACGGTTTTAAGGCTGCAACGCCAGAATTAATTCATAATAATGAATTGTCATTAACAGGAATTAATGATGCACTAGGTAAAGCATAATGACCATTTTTAATAAAGAAATTAAGAAATTTCTGTCTAATCTCACTAGTTGTTAAGTATTTCATTAATTTATACCCCTTTAATTTAAAATTTATAAAAGCAATTTCTTATTATAAATATCGTTAGCAACTGCTTTAATTGTTGCTATTGTTGGTACCGCAATAATCATTCCTCAAATACCAATAATTGCCCCAAAAATAGAAATTCCCATTAATATTGTCACCGGATGTAATTTGGTTACTCGTCCAAAAACTTTTGGATAAACAAAAGCATTTTCAATTAATTGAACAATAAATGCACCAACTACAGCAACAATCATTGGTACCCAACTAACTAATTCATTTGTTCCTGATGGTGCTACTAAAGCATCTAATACTCCCGCTAAAGCAATGGGAACCATTCCAATAAATGGTCCCACATAAGGGACAATATTAGCAAAAGTCATAAATAAACCTAATACCGCAAAAGAACTTTTATATGTGGAACCACCCGCCACATAACCAGCAATAACTATCATAATAGTTGTAAAAGTAAACATATAACTCATATCAATTAATATTCCGCGACCATAACCAAATAAAGATTTTTGCAAAGCATTAGCAATAATTTCTTTGCGTTTAATATTTTTCCCAGGAATTAATTGCGTTTTTAAAAAATTAGTAAATGATTTATCGCCACCTAACAAAAACATTGTAATCATAATCGTAATAAATAAACCATAAAAAATACTAGCTATCGTTCAAAAATAGCGATTAAGAAAAATATTAGTTAAATTGGAGGCTGTTGTATAACCATAAATTGTATTAATAATATCAACTAAAAAAGTTGCTGAAAAAAATCATTGTGCTGTGGCACCAAAACTAAATAGTAACTGATACATTTTCCCTAATTTGTTACCATCAAAAGCATCACCAATTTTTGCATTATTAATTACAACTTCATTTACTATATTTAAATCATTGTCATCTATAGTAATGTTATTTGCTATTAACCATGCTTTGATTTCAGTATATAAATTTTTAAAATATTCACTAACACTATCTAATGATGGTTGTTTTAAGTAGCGCAAATAATCAACAACAAATTTATTAGTTGAATCCAAATAAATACCATAGTCATTGCGTAATTTTGTTAATAAAATTTCCCAAGCACCTTTTTTATCAATAAGTGCTTTAGTTTTAATTTGACCTAATATGTCTTGTCAATTATCTTTTATTGGTGTTCAATCAACATTAGTTTGTAATCGTCATTGTTCAATTTCTGTATCATAAGCAAAACCAAAGATATGTGATAAAAGTGATTTATTTTGATCAACACCTGTACCTTTTCAATTATCTAATCTTTCTTTAATAACTGTACTATCACCTAAGAATTGACTAATAAAACTTACAAATTGGTCAATAAATAATCAAAGCAAAAAAACAATAATAAAAATACCAATTATTAGAGAAATAAAAAAAGTTAAATATTTTGCCACAGTTTTATTAAACTTTAATTTAATCAAACGATAAATTAACGGATTCAAACCTCAAATCACAGCTAATGCTAATCCTAACGGAATAAAAGCTAAAATAACATTAAGAATAATTTGATCAGCACCCGTAAGTTTTAATAATAAAAGAACTACTAAACAAATTAAAATTATAAATAATCATCTTGTTCATTTGTGGTCAAAACTAATAGTAAATTTGGAAGAATTACCTTTACTGTTACCATTATTCGTTTTTATTTCAATGTTTTTAGTATCTGTTCTTTCCATTTTACAAATCGTTCCTTAAAATATTTTAAAAAATAAATTTACAATTAAAATTATATCATAAGAAATTAAATTTATTAAGAATACCTAAATGGTGGGTCGCGTTTAGCTTTCTTAGGTATTGCTTTGAAGAAGTAAAACAATCAGCTAATTATATTATTTAATTACTAAACTAACCCTGCCTTTCTTGTTATTGTCATTTTTATTCATTACCATTTTATCATATTATTGAATTTTTACACAATGAAAAATTATTAATTTTATTAAATTTTAACTAATATTTTTACTTACTTAAATCTATTATATTTATTTGTTACAGCATTACCTTTATTATAATTAATTCAAATATCATCATTTTTATATTATTATATTTATTTCATAATGAATTTTTATATTGGATTGGCAACCCTTTTTTTAGGACACTTTTTATGTAGACTGGTATTTTCTAAATTCAACGGGAGTTAAATAATTTAAACTGCCATGAATTCGAATATTGTTATATCAATTAACAAAATCAAATAGTTCGCATTTTAGTTGTGTTAAGTTTGCAAATTTTTTACCGTTAATAAATTCGGTTTTAAAGGTTTTGTAAGTTGCTTCAGCAACAGCATTATCATATGGGCATCCTTTGGAGCTTAATGATCTTTTAATTTTAAAGGTTATTAAAATTTCATCAATAATTTTATTTTTAAACTCATTACCACGATCAGTATGAAATAAAGTTATTTTATTTAATGGTCGTGTTATCTTGTGAAAAGCTTGTTGAACTAATTCAGCAGTTTTATTTGATCCAGCACTATAGCCAATTACTTCGCGATTAAACAAGTCAATTAATAAACAAATATAATGTCATTTAGTGCCAACTTGAACATATGTTAAATCACTAACAACAACTTCATTTGGTTTTTTGTCATTAAATTGACGATTTAAAACATTATTAATTTCGTCATTATTAACTGTTTTTTTATGATTACAATATTTTAACTTGGTGTATTTAGAAACCAAATTATTTTTGATCATAATGAATCGGATTTTTCGTCGTGATAAAATGATATTTTTTCTTATTAAAACAGCTTTAATTTTACGAGCACCATAAATCTTGCGACTTTTATTAAATGCACTGATAACTTCTTGTTCATAATTATTAACATCAAACTTGGTGCATTTATTAGTTTCCTGAAATGTAAAATTAAAAAGGACACTTATATAAAAAACAAATTGTGTTAATTCTATAATTAAGAAAAGAAAGGAATTAGCACAATGTATAAGTATCTGACTATTGAATCAATAATAGCAATAAAAGAATATAAAAGTTATGGATTTTCTATTCGTAAAATAGCAAAAGCAATTGATTATAGTAAATCAACTGTACACAGAGTTTGTAAATTATTAAATCAAAACTTATTACCATTAGAAATATTGAATCAAGTTCAAAAAAATAAACAAAATGCAGGTAGAAAATTAATAATTTTAACTTTAACAGAAATTAATACTATCAATCATTTGTTAATTACTAAAAATTATGCTCTTGATATAATTGCTGATTTTTTAAAGAAAAATAAAATAAAAAATATTTCAACAAAAACTTTATATAACATGTTTAAAATAAATCGAACGGGTTTTGGTGAAAAAAATTTATTGAGAAAAGGCAAAAATAAACCTCATAAACAAAAAGAAACTAGGGGCAGAATTAATAATTGTAAATCTATTCATGAAAGAAATTTAATCATTCCAAATATTAAAAATATACAAGAATTTGGCCATTTTAGAGGGAGATACTATCGTTGGTAAAGATCATAAAAGTTCTATTATTACTTTAGCTGATATATGATCAAAAACCACAATTCCTTTGAAAACTAAAAATCATAAAGCAGAAAGTATTACACAAAGTATAATAAAATTTATTTCAAAATTAATACCAGGAACAATTAAAACTATTACTTTTGATCGTGGTAAAGAATTTAGTAAATGAAAATTAATTGAAAAAAATTGTAATGTTAAAATTTATTTTGCAGATGCCGGAAAACCTTGTCAAAGAGGTTTAAATGAGAACAATAATGGTATTTTAAGAAGATATTTACCAAAATCTACTGATTTATCTTCATATAAACAAAAAGACTTAAATTCTATAGCATTTCAAATTAATTCTACACCCAGAAAATCATTATCTTATAAAAGACCAATAGATTTAATACAATTATTTTAAAAAACTGTCCCATTTATATTTACAATTCAGGAAAAATATAATACAATTATTATTAACTATTGAATAATATTTTTAATAAAAAAAGTGAATTAATAAATTAAAAAATCTGGCACCGTCTTATTTTCCCCATGAAGGTATCGTCAGCGCTGGCATGCTTAACTTCTGTGTTCGAAATGGGAACAGGTGTGGCCACGCCGCTATAGGCACCAGATAGAGAGATTGCTCTCTCAAAACTAGACATAAACATTATTTTAGACTTTCAACAATAGGAATTACTTTTAAAATAAAGTAAGTCCTCGACCTATTAGTATTGGTCAGCTAAATATGTCACCATACTTACACACCCAACCTATCAACCTCATAATCTTTAAGGGGTCTTATTCCATTTCTGGATGGGAAGTCTCATCTTGAAGTTTGCTTCGTGCTTAGATGCTTTCAGCACTTATCAATTCCCTACATAGCTACCCAGCTGTGCCATTGGCATGACAACTGGAGCACCAGAGGTAGGTCCATTCCGGTCCTCTCGTACTAAGAACAGATCTCCTCAAACTTCCTACGCCCACAACAGATAGGGACCAAACTGTCTCACGACGTTCTAAACCCAGCTCACGTACCACTTTATTGGGCGAACAGCCCGACCCTTGGAACCAACTTCAGCTCCAGGATGTGATGAGCCGACATCGAGGTGCCAAACCTCCCCGTCGATGTGAACTCTTGGGGGAGATAAGCCTGTTATCCCCGAGGTAACTTTTATCCGTTGAGCGACGGCCTTTCCACTCAGGACCGCCGGATCACTAAACCCAACTTTCGTTCCTGTTCGACTTGTAAGTCTCACAGTCAAGCACCCTTCTACTTTTGCGCTCTGCGTATGATTTCCATACATACTGAGGGTACCTTTGGGCGCCTCCGTTACTCTTTAGGAGGCGACCGCCCCAGTCAAACTACCCACCTGACACTGTTCCTATTCAGGATAACTGAATAAGGTTAGATTTTCAAAATAATAAGGGTGGTATCCCAAGGTTAACTCCATAGATACTAGCGTATCTACTTCAAAGTCTCCCACCTATCCTGTACATATTAGATCAAAAATCAATATCAAGTTATAGTAAAGCTCTACGGGGTCTTTCCGTCTAGTTGCGGGTAACCTGCATCTTCACAGGTACTAAAATTTCACCGAGTCTATAGCCGAGACAGCGCCGGGATCGTTACGCCTTTCGTGCGGGTCAGAACTTACCTGACAAGGAATTTCGCTACCTTAGGACCGTTATAGTTACGGCCGCCGTTCACTGGGGCTTCAATTCTGAGCTTCATAATAAATTATTAACCCATCCTCTTAACCTTCCAGCACTGGGCAGGCGTCACCCCCTATACATCGTCTTACGACTTAGCAGAGAGCTGTGTTTTTGCTAAACAGTCGCCCCGGCCTCTTCACTGCGGCTCACATAATTACTTATATGAGCATCCCTTCTTGCTAACTTACGGGATGATTTTGCAGAGTTCCTTAGCTATAGTTATCTCGCTTGCCTTAGGATTTTCTCCTTGACCACGTGTGTTCGTTCTCGGTACGAGCACCATGATAGTTAATAGTAGAAGTTTTTCTTGGAAGCGTGGCGTCAGACTCTTCGCTACTTGCCGAAGCTTTCACTCCCCATAACGCTTCAAGGTTATGCCATAAAATTTACTAAATGACCCTCTTTGCGCTTAGCCCGGAATCCATTAACCGGGATATCCTAGCCTTCTCCGTCACTCCATTCCATACCATGGTGGTACAGGAATATCAACCTGTTGTCCATCGACTACGCCTTTCGGCCTCGCCTTAGGTCCCGACTAACCCTGGGTGGACGAACCTTGCCCAGGAAACCTTAGTCAAACGGCATGAAAGATTCTCACTTTCAATCGTTACTCATGCCGGCATTCTCACTTCTAAACAGTCCAGTAGTCCTTACGATCTACCTTCGTCCCGTTTAGAACGCTCCCCTACCACTTTAAAATAATTTAAAATCCATAGTTTCGGTACAATGCTTAGCCCCGGTACATCTTCGGCGCAAAATAACTCGACTTGTGAGCTGTTACGCACTCTTTAAAGGATGGCTGCTTCTAAGCCAACCTACAAGCTGTTTAAGTCATTCCACATCCTTTTTACACTTAGCATTGATTTTGGGACCTTAACTGATGATCTGGGCTGTTTCCCTCTCGTCCATGGACCTTATCACCCACAGACTGACTGCCAAACATACAACAACGGCATTCAGAGTTTGATTGCATTCAGTACCCCGAGGTGGGGCCATCATACATTCAGTGCTTTACCTCCGTTGCGCTAATTTTGACGCTAGTCCTAAAACTATTTCGGGGAGAACCAGCTATCTCCAGGCTCGATTGGAATTTCACCACTAGCCACAAGTCATCCACGGTCTTTTCACGAACGTTGGTTCGGTCCTCCATTAAGTATTACCTTAACTTCAACCTGCTCATGGCTAGATCGCCTGGTTTCGGGTCTACGACTACATACTAAACGCCCTATTAAGGCTCGCTTTCACTACGGCTCCATGTTTTCCACTTAACCTTGCATATAATCGTAACTCGCCGGCTCATTCTACAAAAGGCACGCCGTCACTCATTAACGAGCTCCGACTTCTTGTAAGCATATAGTTTCAGATACTATTTCACTCCCCTCTCGGGGTACTTTTCACCTTTCCCTCACGGTACTGGTTCACTATCGGTGATTAGGTAGTATTTAGGATTACGCAGTGGTCTGCGCGTCTTCCGACAAGATTTCTCGTGTCTCGCCGTACTCTGGATCCCATCAAGAGACTTTTCAATTTCGTATACGAGGCTTTCACTCTCTATGGCATCGCATCCCAGCGATTTCTACTATCAAAAAATTTTCTAAAACTCTATATAGATGGTCCAAACCCCACTCCGAAGAGTGGTTTGTCCTGTTCCCTGTCCGCTCGCCGCTACTAAGGGAATCGCATTCGCTTTCTTTTCCTCTAGGTACTAAGATGTTTCATTTCCCTAGGTATCCCATCAATATGACTATGTATTCATCATATGACACTATTCGATTAAGAATAGTAGGTTGCCCCATTCAGAAATCCCTGGCTCAAAGCTTACTTCCAGCTCCCCAAGGCTTATCGCAGGTAGTCACGTCTTTCATCGGCTCCTAATCCCAAGGCATCCACTATATGCTCTTATTAACTTACTAATTTTTCTTTGTCAAAAGAAAAACCTATTGCAATTATAAAAATAAATGTTTATATCCAGTTTTCAAAGAACAATGCTCATAGAAATTACACTGTAATTTCTCATATTGCGTTTGAGAGATAAATAATCTCTCAAAACTAAACAGAACATCCTCAACCAAAGTTATTTGTTAAAATCTAATGTAATTAGTTTATAAATATAAACTCCATAGAAAGGAGGTGATCCATCCGCACCTTCCGGTACGGATACCTTGTTACGACTTCACCCCAATCGTCAATCCTACCTTGGGTCGCTCTCTCAGTAAACTGTTAAGATACGAACTTCTGGCATTACCAACTCTCGTGGTGTGACGGGCGGTGTGTACAAGACCCGAGAACGTATTCACCGCGGCATTGCTGATCCGCGATTACTAGCGATTTCAACTTCATGGAGTCGAGTTGCAGACTTCAATCCGAACTGAGATCGGCTTTTTGAGATTAGCTTGCCCTTGCGAGTTTGCGACTCTTTGTACCGACCATTGTATCACGTGTGTAGCCCCAGACATAAGGGGCATGATGATTTGACGTCATCCCCACCTTCCTCTAGCTTGCACTAGCAGTCTCATTAGAGTCCTCAACTAAAATGTTAGCAACTAATGATAAGGGTTGCGCTCGTTGCGGGACTTAACCCAACATCTCACGACACGAGCTGACGACAACCATGCACCACCTGTCTCAGTGTTAACCTCCACTATATTTCTATAGCATTGCACTGGATGTCAAGTCTGGGTAAGGTTCTTCGCGTTGCTTCGAATTAAACCACATGATCCACCGCTTGTGCGGGTCCCCGTCAATTCCTTTGAGTTTCACTCTTGCGAGCATACTACTCAGGCGGAGTACTTAATGCGTTAGCTGCAGCACCGACATTAAAGCCGACACTTAGTACTCATCGTTTACGGCAGGAACTACTAGGGTATCTAATCCTATTTGATACTCCTGCTTTCGTGCCTCAGCGTCAGTTACAGGCCAGTTAGTCGCCTTCGCCACTGGTGTTCCTCCATATATCTACGCATTTCACCGCTACACATGGAATTCCACTAACCTCTCCTGTACTCTAGTTATACAGTTTCCAAGGCGAATCGAAGTTGAGCTTCGATCTTTAACCTTAGACTTATATTACCGCCTACGCACCCTTTACGCCCAATAAATCCGGATAACGCTTGCCACCTATGTATTACCGCGGCTGCTGGCACATAGTTTGCCGTGGCTTTCTGGTAAGGTACCGTCAAATAAGAATCATTTCCTATTCTTACTATTCTTTCCTTACAACAGACCTTTACAACCCGAAGGCCTTCATCAGTCACGCGGCATTGCTCCATCAGGCTTTCGCCCATTGTGAAAAATTCCCTACTGCTGCCTCCCGTAGGAGTCTGGGCCGTGTCTCAGTCCCAGTGTGGCCGTTCACCCTCTCAGGTCGGCTATGCATCATCGTCTTGGTAAGCCATTACCTTACCAACTAACTAATGCAACGCATCCTTATCTTTTTGTAGTGCAAATGCACCTTTAATTATCATTAGATGCCTAACGATAACCTATGCGGTATTAGCCGTCGTTTCCAACGGTTATTCCCCTCAAAAAGGCAAATTAGATACGTGTTACTCACCCGTTCGCCACTAGAGTGCAAGCACTCTCGTTCGACTTGCATGTATTAGGCATGCCGCCAGCGTTAATCCTGAGCCAGGATCAAACTCTCATTAAAAAGTGAAAATAAAAAAACATTTTATAGTAATGTTTTCAATTTTTATTGTTTGTTTCATAACTCATCAGATTGACAGATTGTTCTGTTTAGTTTTCAAAGATCATTTTGTAATAGTAAGAAGTTTAACGACTTAATTACTAGTACATTTAAGATAATACTGAATTTGGAAATAAATGTCAACATAAATTTAAACTTTTTTTAAAATAATTCTAATTATCTTTTAAACCAATATTTAATCAATTAAATTCAATATATATCCTCGGAGTATTTCAAAACCATAAATATATATTACCACAAATTTTAACTATTTAACGATATAAATTAAATATTTTTAAAAAACTAAACTACATATTTTAGGTATCATTTTAATAAAAGAAAAGCAACAACAAAAATTTTTGTTTAGCATCTTACAGAAAAAGTAAAACCTTAATAGGTTTTATTTAACTCTTAACTAATGCATTTTTTCACTTTTAACTATTCAAAAAAGTTCAAAGATATTTGATCAAATTTATCTAAACCTGATAAAATACCCATCTCCTCAAATTCCTTTAAATGAGTTTTAGTAATACTAGTTCTTTTTTGCAAATCTTCCAAAGAAGCAATCGCTCTTTCAGTTCTAGCTTCAACAATTGAATTAGCAACAGTACTACCCAAACCATCTAATGCTGATAATGGCGGAACAATCTTTTTAAAACCAGCAAACTCTTGAACAACAAAATTTGTTGCTAAAGAATATTCTAAATTAATACCAATAAATTCAATTTTACGAGCATACATTTCTAATGCTACTTCCAACACTGGTACTAAATCCTTCTCCTTTTGAGTTAACTTATTAACAGCATTATAACCATTATCCATTCGTGATAAGATATCGGTTAATTTTGTTAAAACAGCGTTCCTTCCCTTAACAATCGTTTTAATATCAAAAACATCACATCGTGTTGAAAAATAAGTCGCATAATATTCGTGCGGATAATTAATTTTATATCAAGCAATTCGCAAAGCCATTAGAACATAAGCTGTCGCGTGTGCCTTAGGGAACATATACTTAATTTTTTGACACGATGCAATATATCATTGGGGAACATTATGACTAATCATAATTTTTTGTTGCTCATCAGTGACACCTTTTCCTTTACGAACGGTTTCCATAATGTTAAAAGCAATATCTGACGGAATTTCACGATGAATTAAATAAGTCATAATATCATCACGACAACCAATAACATCTTTTAATTTTAAATCTTGATGGGTAATTAATGTTTGGGCATTATTTACTCACACATCAGTACCATGCGATAATCCAGAAATTTGCACTAAATCAGCAAAACTCGTCGGATTTGTTTCTTCTAACATTTTACGAACAAATTGAGTGCCAAACTCAGGTAAGCCCACCGCTCCAGTTTTTTCATTATTAATATCACTACTAGTAATCTTCATAATTTCTGGGGAACTAAATAATGAAAGCACTTCGGCATCATTACACAAAATATTTTGCGGATCATATCCAGTAAGGTCGTGTAACATTTTTAAAGCTGTGGGATCAACATGTCCCAAAATATCTAACTTTAACAAGTTATCATGAATAGCATGAAAATCAAAATGCGTTGTTTTTCACTGCGAAGTAATATCATCAGCTGGGAAATTTACTGGCGTAAAATCATTAACATCATAGTTCTTAGGAACAACAATAATTCCCCCCGGATGTTGTCCGGTTGTTCGTTTAACACCCTCACAACCTTGTGCTAATCATTCCAAATACGTCTTTTTAACAAAATGATTACCTTTCACATCTTCCAAATAACCACGAGCATAACCAAATGCTGTTTTCTGTGCCACGGTAGAAATTGTTCCCGCCCGAAACACATTATCCGCACCAAACATCTCTTTAGTAAAATTATGAGCAATCATTTGATACTCACCAGAAAAATTCAAATCAATATCTGGTACTTTATCACCATCAAAACCTAAAAAGGTTTCAAACGGAATATCATGACCATCGCCAGTTAAAAGATGCCGACATTGCGGACAATTTTTTGGTGGTAGATCATAACCACTACGAATATTTTCATCACTAACAAATTCACTATATTGACATTGCGAACACACATAATGTGGCACTAATGGATTTACTTCGGTAATCTTCGCCATTGTCGCAACTAATGATGACCCTACAGAACCACGAGAACCAACCAAATAACCATCATTTAATGACCTTGTAACTAACAAATGAGCAATTCAATAAACAACCCCAAAACCATGCTTTAAAATCGCGTCTAACTCCCGCGTTAACCTTTCTTCTACCATTATTGGCAATACTGCACCATAAATTTTTTTCGCGTTATCATAACATAATCTTTTCAAATTGCTATCAACATCACCATTATCAATTACTGGGGTATACAAATCATCTTTAATCGGTCGCAACCACGAAATTTGCTCATTTAAATAATTAGGACTAATAACAACCAACTCTTTAATTAAAACTTCATCTTCTAAAAAACTAAACTCATTTAACATCTCAGCAGTCGTTCTTAAATGTTGCTCAGGATTATTTTTAACACGACCTTTACGGTCAAATAAAGGATGCATTCTTCCTCCTAAACCCTTAGTATTAATATATACATCACGAAAAATCTTATCTTGCGGATTTAAATAATGAACATCAGAAGAAGCAATAACCACTTTATTAAGTTTCTTTGCAGTATGAACAATATTTTTTACAATCCGCATTAAATGTTCAACTGTCATCTCACCACTTTCAACTAAATGATTGTAAACACTTAGCGGTTGTACTTCAATATAATCATAAAATTGCATTATTGCTTCCAATTCTTGTTGACTCCGATTACGAGCAAACTCAAAAACCTGACCATTAACACAACCAGAACCAATAAAAACATTAGCACGCATTTCTTGCAATGCCGCAATCGTAATTTTAGGACTACTATAAAAGTACTTAGTATGGGATAACGAAACTAACGAAAATAAATCTTTCAATCCTTGCTCATTTTTAGCAATTACTGTCGTATGATTACCAAATAACTTGGCAAAAATTGGTTCATAATTAATTTTTTCAATATCTAATAATGTTTTTACTTGATAATTATCTTCTAAATCCGTTAACATCACAGCAAACACATCAGCTAATATTTCAGCATCATAATCAGCACGATGAGCAATTTCTTCATTATACTTAATATTATATTTTCTAGCAACCGTTCCTAAACGATGATAGCGTAACTGTTGCTGTAATAACCGTGATAATTGCAAGGTATCAATAATCGGATTAGTAAGTTTTCCATAACCCATTTGATTTCACAGTTCTTGAATAAAACCAACATCAAACGATGCATTATGAGCCACAAGGACAGCATCTTGTAAAACTTCTTTAATCTCAGCAGCCACAATTTCAATTGGGGGCTTATCTTGTAACATTTCGTTACTAATCCCAGTTAATGATTCACTAAAAGCACTAACATTACTTTTGGGTTTAATTAAAAAATCATATTTTTTATTGCTTAATCCTCGACCCTCAATAACTACCGCTCCAAATTCAATAATTTCATCATAACGACTAGATAATCCTGTTGTTTCAATATCAAAAATAACAAACTTACAAGCATTAATCGCATCACTAGTAGCATTAGTAATTGCTTTAACACTACTATCAATCATTTGCATTTCCACACCATAAATAACCTTAACAGTAGGATATTTCTTTTGGGCGATTTGCGCATCAGGAAATGATTGAACATTTAAATGATCAGTAATCGCAATTGCTGAATGTTTTCAAAGACTTGCTTGTTTAATATATTCACCAATACTTGTAACCCCATCCATCGCACTCATTTTTGTATGTAAATGAAATTCAATCCGCTTTTCTACCATATCATCAGTTCGTAAATGCGGATCAGCAATCTTTTGAATTTTATTTACTCACAAAACTTGTTCACGAGAAAAATTATCAAACCGCACATCACCTTTAACAACAACTCAATCCTTTTCTTGTAGTTCTTCCAAAAGCTTGTCTTTCATATCATCACTTGTAAAATATCGTAAAGCAATCGCATCACTAAAATCACTAATTAATATTGAATAAATTCATCGTTTAGTTTTTGTTAATTTACAATCTTTACGAAAAATTTGTCCTTGAATAGAAACCGCCCGCACATCTTCTTCCAATTCTGAAATTTTACACGATACTTGCGACAATAAATTGTCACTACTAGACAAATTGCCTTTAAACGCCCGTTTTTTTGCAGGCAAAGCCTTTACTTGTTGTTGTTCTCTTTGTTGGACTTTCATTCGTTCTTCATCTTCAATTTGTATCATTGCTGGATCAACAGAAACATCATATTGTTCAATTTTTATTTTTAAAGACAAGTTTTGAAAACCATACCGACGCATTCGCTCCTGATAATATTTTAAATGCCGATTAGTCAATGCCCCTTGTGATTCATTATGAACTTTAATAAGCAAATCATTATTTTCCAACACTAAATTATCACAAGAAATATTACTATTAATGTACTCTTTTTGTTTTGTCTTAGTTTGCTTAATATATTCTCAATAATCAACAATTTGTTCTATTACATAATTAGCATCAACACATAAAAAAGTTATTTTACTACGAAAATCAAGTTTCAATAAACATTGTTCAAGTTCTCTAATAATTTCAATTGGTAAAATTTTGTTAATTTGCAATGTAAAATACAGCGTATCATTCTTTTTCTTAAATTCTATTTTCAATAATTTTGCTTGTTGTAAAATGTCATTTTTTAAAGAAAACTTCATTATTTTTCACAATTGCTGTAAATTCTTTTCCATACTTTCACCCCTGACTTAAATTGTTGAAAAACTCTGGATTAACATAAAAAATCCAGTAAATATTAATACTAACGACAAACTATCAATCCGATCCAAAAATCCGCCATGACCTGGTAAAACCTTAGAAAAATCTTTTACATTATGATTCCGTTTAATAAATGAAAAAAGTAAATCACCAATATGACTTATTAATGATAAAAATAAAATTAACAAGAAATAAATTACATATTTATAATCATCTGTTTTCGTTGTAAAAAAGTTAACAAATGGCTGATACTTCGTAAATTCCGTTAATAACACAATATATCCTAAAATAAGCACCAAGGTTACTGAAATACCAATAATCGCCCCTTCTCATGTTTTACTAGGACTAATTTTTGGAGCAAGAGCATTTTTGCCAACTAATGTTCCGCCAATATAAGCAAATGTATCATTACTAATAGTAATTAATAAAACTACACTAACTGCTGGTCAACCAAACCCTGGTTGGAGCATAATATAATTCATTGCTTTAAAAGCAAATACTAAATAAAGTGTCATACAAAATATAAATAGCGCATCATTAGCACTAAATTTCTTAAAAACTTTCACCATTAGTAAAATAACTAATAAAAATATCATATAAATTAACAATACCATTCATGATTGTCATCATTCAATACGACTTGGACCATCGTACTTATTTCAATACGGTTCATACTTAATATTCTCTGCTATGGGAAACCATAATAATATAATTGCAAAAACAAAAATAATAGCTTTAATAATTCAATTAAAACTTTCTCCTTTACTTAAATTCATCACCTCAAAAATTGTAATCCCTAATAAAATACTATTAACTGTTAAAAATGCATATGGCATATATCAAACATTAAAACCTTTTCACTCTTGATATATCGCCCCAACAAATAAATATAAAATTGCAAAAGAAATTAAAAAGATACTAGTAATAATTCGCTTTTTCATTTAAGCACTCCTTCTATCAATATTAACTAATTATAACTGATAATTAAATTGAAAGAATAAAATCGCATCTAATTGTGAAAATATATTCAGACAATCAATGCTATAATAAAATTTAATAAGGAGGGGTTTTGACCAAATTAAAAAATATTTTTGCTTTTTAAAAAGCTGAATTATACTTGTAAGTGCAAGTAAATAAAATTGCAAAAGATTTCATATAAAAATTTCATGATGCTAAGTTTATTTTAGAAAAAGTAAATTTAAGGAGTTTTTATATGGGATACAAACATCTTGGCATAGATAAAAGAATTTATATTGAGAATCAATTGAAATTTAAAGTAAAAATTAGTGAAATAGCTAAAAATCTTAATCGAAGTATTAGTACTATTAATCGAGAAGTTAATAGAAATAAAGATAATAATCATTATTTTTCATTAATTGCACAAAATAAAGCAGAAAATAGAAAACAATTACATGTTTATTTTCATAAATTTAAAAATAGAGAATTAGTAAAATATGTACAACAAAAATTATTATTAGGTTGATCGCCTGAACAAATTTATGGCAGAATTAAAAATTTTCATCAAGAATGAATTATTAGTTTTAAAACAATTTACAATTGAATTTATTCTGGATTACTTGAAAAGGTTACTAGTAAAAATTTAAGAAGAAAAGGTAAGAAACGAAAATCTCAAGAAAATCGGGGTAAATTTAATGGTAAATCCATTAAAGAACGAAATGTTAATAATCGCATAACTCTTGGCCATTGAGAAGGTGATACTGTAGTATCATCACGAGGTAAAAGTAAATCATGTTTAATAACTTTAGTTGAAAGAACATCAAGATTTACTTTAGCAATATTAGTTGAAAATAGAACTACTAAAGTTATTAACAAAAATATTAGTCATTATTTATCAATTCTTCCAAATAATCTTGTTAAGACTATAACATTTGATAGGGGTAAAGAATTTGCTAATTGACAACAACTTGAAAAAAATTTAAATGTGAAAATTTATTTTGCTGATGCATATTCACCTTGACAAAGAGGTACTAATGAAAATACTAATGGTTTAATTAGAGAAAAATTTCCTAAAAAATTTAATTTTTCAAACACTACTAAAAATGCAGTTCATAAATTTATATTGTCTTTAAACCAAAGACCAAGAAAAATACTAAATTATCTTTCGCCAATCGAATATTTGGTTAGAAAAATAATTTAGTTGCACTTAACTTTACAATTTGGCAAAAATAAAATAAGATCTTTTAAGAAAGAGGTAAAAATAATGAATACAAAAGTACTAGCTAGATATTTTAGTGCCTTATGCATTATCAACAACGGATTAAATTGATGAAAACGATTTAGTTATGATTGAATTGGACTATTTTCACAAGATAAACTAGATAATGGTGATGAAATTAAATTTCACTATGTTAGTGATATTGATAGAATTAGATACCACACTTGAACAGATTGCTGAGGAGGGCCTTATCCAGATTGTGCCATTCACTGAAAAGACCGCTGAACAAAACTGATTGAGAAAAACATATGACAAATCGCAACATAGTTTTTACAGTCACAACAGTGTGGCTAATCCTCAACATTATTTTTTGAATAACAATGATGTTTCTTTATCCTAATAGTTTAACTGGAAGTAATCGTGCCAATGCCTATGATGAAATTAAAATTATTCTTGAAAAATGTCTTATCCCAAATAATGTTACTTTTTTTCCATTTCATTATTTTATAACCTTTGTTACTTTTAGTATTATCTTTATCAGTTTACAAATTTTTTCTTATTTCAGTCAAATAAAAGCAAAAATAGCAATTGTGCTTTTTAGCATTTCATTGCTTGTCTTAATTCTCTTAACTTTAGTAGCAACAATGTCGCTTATTAGAATTGAAGATTTTGGTGGAACAATGTGATGCAGTTATCGCGAGATTGCTGTCTCCGCTCTAATTCTGATTTTCCTATTTTGTCCCGCATTATATTGAAATTTATATTACTGTAAAAAATATGCTCGTAAATAACTTTAAAAAATAAAACTCTCCTAAATAAAGGAGAGTTTTATTTCCATTAAACTGTCATTAATTCTTTTTCTTTTTCTAACGCAATAGCATCAGCCTTAGCAATATATTCATCAGTTAATTTTTGAATATCTTCTTGATAAGATTTAACATCATCTAAAGGCAATTTAGATTTTTTAATAATTTCATTAATATCTCGTCTTAAATTACGAATCCGAACTCGCATTTCTTCAGTAATCTTTTTTACTTGCCGAACAAATTCTTTGCGTTTTTCTTCAGTTAACTGCGGGACATTCATTCTAATATAATCACCTTGGTCTTGCAATGAAACTTGCAAATTAGCTTTAGTAATCGCAGCAATAACTTGCTTAATAATACTTCGATCATAAGGTTTAATAACAAGTTGTCGCCCTTCAACAACCGTAATTGCAGCAACTTGATTAACTGGCATTAAACTACCATAATAATCTACCAAAACAGAATCAAGAATTAAAGGATTAGCTCTTCCTGTACGAATCTTACTTAATTCATATCGTAAACTTTCTAAAACCTTTTCCATTTCTTCTTTTATTTGTTCAATTTCTAATTGTAATGCCTCAATTAACATTAATTATTCTCCTTACTTTTATTACTGTAATTTAATCTTATTTCTTAAAAACTTTAACTATTTATTGCTACTACTAATAATTGTAATTTTAGTATTTTCCTGTAAAGCTTTAACAATATTATCTGGTTCATTAATATCAAACAGAATAATCTTTAAATTAGCTTCCATACTCATTGTAATTGCTGTTAAATCCATTACCCGTAATTGCTTTTGCGTTATATCCTCATAAGTTAAAAACTTATAATGAGTAGCAGTGTTATCTATTTTTGGGTCAGCACTATAAACACCATCAACACCATTTTTAGCCATTAATAAGACATCAGCTTTAATTTCCGCCGCTCGTAATGCTGCTGCGGTATCAGTTGTAAAATAAGGATATCCCGTTCCAGCTGCTAAAATAACAACATAACCCTTAGATAATCGTGATAGACATTTTTTAAAAAAATAAGGTTCACAAATTTTATTCATTTCAATTGATGATTGAATAATTACTTTATCAAAGTTTTGATTTTTAAATTCAGCTTCTAAAGCTAAAGCATTCATTACCGTAGCTAACATCCCCATATAATCAGCATTAACCTTATCCAAACCAGCGATTTTAGCATTAACTCCTCTTCAAATGTTACCACCACCAACAACAACAGCAATTTCAATTCCTTCTTGCGATAAAGTAATAATTTGTTTAACAATATTTTTCATTCGTTGTGGATCATAAATGCTAACACCGCCTAAAGCTTCACCACTAATTTTTAATAAACATCGCTTATATTTAAATTCCATTATTCACACCTACTTCTTTTTCCCATATATATTTTATACGAGATTTTTTTAAATAAAAAGAAAAACTTTAATTAAAATTTTAAAGTTTTTCTTTTAAAATATTACTACTTTTCTTTTTTTGAACGCACCGTTTTAAGTGGCTTTTTGCTAGTCAAATTATTTGCTTCTAAATTCATTAGCTTATGAATATAATCTTGATAATTTTCCAAAATAAATTTTGTTGTTAAACTTTTTTTATTTCAACTAATTTTTCTTTTTGCTCTAGAACCTTCAATAAACCGAACTGTTAAATAATCATTTTCATTTTCATTTATTTCATAAATTTTTTCAATCCGAATCTTTCGTCCAAAAAGAAAAACAAATTGTTTTGTAAACTTAACAGCTAAATAATCAGAAACTAAAATACAATAAACAACAGTAAAAATAAGTAAAGCAAAATTTATTGTTAATAAACTAATAGCAAATTTATCATCAGAGGATAAAGTATCACTAATGGAAAAATTATATGTTTTACTAGTAATTGCTAATATTAATGTTGTTAACTGTAACGGTAAATTCATTACAATAATTGTTAATAAAATCAATGATTGTTTCTTATTTCAAAATCCTACTTTTGATGCAACTTTGTTAAACATTGTAAAACTACCAATAATTATTGCTATCAAACCAAAATAAAATGCAAATAAGAAATAAACTATTACTGATAAATACACTTACATTATGCCTCCTTTATTTTATCTTTATTTCAATGCTAATGTAACGCTAATTAATAAAAATTAATCAGTTTTAGTAATTCCTTCACCAACTTCATAACGATACATTACTAAAACTTTTGTATTATGCATTGTAAGAATTTCTTGAACTTTTTTCTTTTCATCAAACATAAAAGGTTGATCTAATAAAGAATATTCCGCTAACTGCTTATCTAAACGACCTTGCTTAATTTTTTCCAAAATTTCTGGTGGTTTATTTTCTGTTGCCATTTGACTATTAATAATATCCATTTCCTTATTAATAAAATCTTGAGGAATATCTTCACGACTAATAAAAGCAGGTTTTAAAGCCACAACATGCATCGCAAGTTTTTTAGCAATATCACTATCAACTTGACCTTGCAACTTAACTAAACTAGCAATACGATAATTACCATAATTATATCCCACTAATGTGTCTTGATCACTTTTAGTAATAATCATAAAACGACGAATACTAATCTTTTCACCTAATTTATATGTTGCTTCATTTAATAAATCATTAACAACAATATTTTCTTCATTTTTTAACAATAATCCTGCTTCTAAAGTAAGCGGTTGATGTTTCAAAAATAAAGTTAAAATATTGTCTAATAATTCAAGAAATAATTTATTTTTAGCAACAAAATCAGTTTCACAATTTAATTCTAAAATAATTGCTATATCATCAACAACTAAAACTTTTGATAATCCCTCAGTATTAATCCGCGCTTGTTTAGCTTGTGCCTTTGCAATACCATTGGTTCTTAATCATTGAATCGCTGCTTCAATATTACCATTACTTGCCTCTAATGCTTTTTTGCAATCCATAAGGCCAACACTAGTACGGTCACGCAAATTTTTAATCATTTCCATTGTTATTGGCATTATTCTTTAGTTCCTTTCGCATCGTCATTTTTTTCAATAATTTCTGCTTCCTTTTTACTTGGAGAAATAACTGCTGGCGCTGAATCAGCACTAACATTAGTTTGTAGTTTTTCTTCTTTAACAATAGTTAAATCAGTAGCTTCAATGATAGCATCTGCAACTAATGTTGAAATTAAAGCAATTGTTTTAGCGGCATCATCATTTCCAGGAATGGGATAACTAATACCATCAGGATCACTATTAGTATCACAAATAGCAATAATAGGAATATTTAACTTCAATGCTTCTTTAATTGCATTGTGTTCAACATTAGTATCAATAACAAATATTGCTTGTGGTAACGAACGCATATGGCGAATTCCACTTAAAAACTTATCTAATTTCTCTTTATCTTTTTGAATTAAAATTTGCTCTTTTTTTGGTAAAACAGATAATTCACCAGTTTTTTCCCGTCGTTCAATATTTCATAATTTTTTAACACTTTTTTGAATTGTTCTTAAATTAGTTAAAGTTCCTCCAAGTCATCGCTTATTAACATAAAAAGAATTACTTCTTACTGCTTGTTCTTTAACAATATTTTGAGCTTGTTTCTTAGTACCAACAAAAATAATTTTTCCACCAGTTTTAGTTATTGATTTAATAAACTCTAAAGCTTCTTCCAACATAATTATTGTTTTATGTAAATCAATAATATAAACTCCACTTTTTTCAGTGAAAATATACTTTTTCATCTTGGGATTTCATCTTTTAGCTTGATGACCAAAATGAGTCCCCGCTTCTAATAACTGTTCCTTAGTAACACTTGCCATATTTATTTCCTTTCGTTTTTCTTCCATATCCTTCTAACATTAATCACTTAATTAATAAGCACTAGACTAATGAATCCACATATGTGTTGCTTTTAAAATATTAGCAAATAAATTATAACACATTTACATTAAATCAATTACACCAGTTTTATTTAACTTTTGCAGTAAAAAATCAATGGAAAAATTAGATTCACTAATCTTATAAATTGTAACTTCCATTTGTTCAGCATATTGCATAACATCTAAAAATGATAACGGATTATTTAAAACAAAATTTAATTCTTGACTAGCCTCTTCATATCAGTAAGGAATATTATATTTAATAAAAAAATCAATGATTTTTCAATCATTATCTGACATTAAAAAATAAGAAGAATCAACACCAAATGGTGCAATTGAACCAGAATAAAACTGTTTACCATTAAGTACTAATGTAAACTCATCAAGATAATATTTAACTTCATTTAATAAATGGGAAGACAAAAAAATTGTTTTCTTTTGCGATGCTAAAAATTTTAAATATTCCATAATTATCCGACGATTGGTAATATCCAATCCTGCTTCTGGTTCATCTAAAATAACAATATCTGGATCATGCAATAACCCTTGAATAATCATTACCCGTTTTTTCATTCCCGAAGAAAAAGCATTAACATTCTTATTACGATGTTCTCAAATTCCTAATTTAGTCATTAAGTCTTCAATCCGATTTTTTAATTTCTTACCTTTAACACCACTTAATTTTCCCATATATCGTAAAAATTGATATGCTGTTATATTCTCAGGAAAAGTAATAAACTCAGGAACATAACCAATACTATGTTTTACTTTAATATTTTTGTTATTTTTACCATTAATGGATATCGTGCCCTTAAAAGAATTAATTCCGCGAATTAATGATTTAATAAATACTGTTTTACCACTACCAGAAAGTCCAATAATTGCATGAATTTTTCCGGGGTTTACTTGCAAATTAAAAGGACCAACAATATTTTTTTTAAAACTTTTAATAAAGTTTTTAGCTTCAATTTTATATTTCATAACTTTTCTCCTTAAATCTTACTAGATAATTGTCTTGCGATTTAATATTAAGTAAGCTACTAATAAAAAGCAAGAACTTAAAGTAAGATAAAAAATAAATAAATTATTAGTATTAATAAAATTTTCTTGCCGAACAAAAATACCGTTTTCATCTTTAACTAATGGAAAATCATCATAACTCATTAAATAATTCCTCTGATTATTAAAATCAATAAAACCTTGTTGGAACTTTTCAAACGAATAAAGATTATATCGCACACTACTTGTTCATATTTGATTTATATGTTCAATAATATTAATTTTAGAAAGAATCCCATATAGTTGACTTGCTGATAAATAAAATTTAAAGAAAAAGTGATTATCATCAACTTGATTAGTAGTAATTATTTTAAAATCAATAACTTTTTTAATAATATTATATTCAAAATCTTTGAAAACATATAACAGTGGATTATTAAAAACTTTTTCATAACTTTCATAAAAATTACTATCTTTAACTTTATAATTACTATTAGCATTAGGATATCCCATATCGCTATTCATCTTATCATCATATAATTGTTTAAATATTAGAAACGGATCAAAGGTTTTTTCCATATAAGAATCATTATCAATTTTAAAATAAGTATTTGCTTTATCAAATAATATTAAAGAAGAAATTCGACTTAAATTAAAAAATATCAAATCTTTTATTGAAGCACTATCAAGATAATCTTTTACCATATTTGCTAATTCTTGATGTTCAATCCGACTATTTTCAAGTTCTGCACTAGTTTTAAAAAAATATGGCATTTTTAATTGCAGAAAAATTTTTGTATTTTGACCTTTTTCTTTATTTTTTGTAATCAATTCATTAACTTCATTTGTTTGATATTGTCCTCTTCACTGTTCAACATTATTACCAGTAATTTCAAAATCTATGGGTTTGGTTAAACCTAATTCTTGTTCATAAAATTTCAATCATTTTTCTTTAACATTATCTTCATAACGATCAAAAATAATATTTTGTAACCCTTGGAGACTTTCTTGATTATAAAAATCATAGATTTTTTTTGTTAAATTATAATATTTAACTTCTTTTTTGTCTAATTTTTCTTTAAATAAGAAGGTTTCCTTAATTTGAGAAATTGTATATTTTTGCGTTTCATTTTTAAATTTAATTTCAAGATTATTAGCAATTGTTGTTATTAAAGAATAAGGCATTCCCCCTAATAAAAATAAACTACAAAAAATAAAACCAATTAATAATACCGTTTGCACACTAAAAAATGTTGAAATAAAAATAATACCACTGGATGCTAAATAAGAAACAAAAACTGAAAATACAAAGAGTTTTAATATTAATTCCTGAAAAGCTGATACAAAATCATTTTTATTACTAATTATGCCCATAATATGAACTAATATTAAAGTAAATCCTAGATTAATAACAATAAAAATTAAAATTAAAAATCAAATTGTTATTAATTTTAAAATAAATATTTGTAATCGTGAATATGGACGCGAAATTAACAATAAGTATGTACCATCAGTAAATTCACAACCAAAAATTTTTATTATTATTAATAAAATAAATAATAATAAAATAATATTTGTAAAAATTAAAACACCATATTGAAAATTGCTAATAACACTGTTAAGATTATCAGATTTAAAAAAAATAAAAAGCGTTAAGGTGGCAAATATAACTAAAGAAATAAATAATAAAAATCAAACTGCCATCATTTTTCTAATTTTAAAAATTGCAAATAAACAAACTGATAAATATGAATTGTTTTTACTTCCTAATTTCATACTTTTATTTTTGCTGATCCTTATTAATAATCTTTAAAGATTTTGTTTTATATACATTATTAACTTTAAAATATTGCCCCTTATGACCAAAAACTAAATCTCAATTAATTTCTTGATTACTTGCTAAGGAAATAATATTATTATTTTTATCATAAACAATATCTTCATTATATATATTAGAAATATTACCAGCACTAACAGTAAAATCTTTATGTTTTAAAATATCATCTTTAATCATAAAATCTGATTTCTTAAAATGGTTTTCTAAAATCTTGTAAATTCCATCAAGATTATTAGGTTTACCATCTTTACTTGTTTCATTATCTAGTAGTTTTGCAAAAATATCATTATTTACAAAAAGTGTAATCTGATCCTTTGCTCATTTAATTTCATATTCTTTAAAGAAACCAAATACCATTTTAGTTATTTGTTCTAAATGAGCATTTAAAATTTTTGTTGGCAAAACCATTGTCACTGTTAATTTTTGCTGATTTTTTTGTACCTCACCAGTCATTGGTAAACCATAAATCGTCATTGGTACCAATCTTAAATTATTAGTACTAAAAGTAAATCATTCATTGTTAGAAAAATCATAATCACTTGGATATTTATTTACAAAATGGTTAAAAAGTTCCTTGTGAGTTGATAAACTCCCTTGCTCATCATAAAATTTATTATATTCATCATTATTAAAACGATTAGTTAATGCTTTGATTTTTATACTTATTGAGTCTAAGAAATCAGAATAAGAATTATACTTAATATCATTATCATCACTAGCTTTTTTAAAGCGATTAGAAGAAGCAATAAGTTCTTTAAAACGACCAAAAATTTTATTATTATAATGAGACCAAATATTATATGTTGAAAAATCATTAGTAATTTTCGGATATTGATTATTATCTTCGTTAATTTCAATGCGTTCATATTCTGCTTTCAGCTGATCATATGTAGCTTCACCAATTTTAACTTCCAAATTAGTAATAATTTTCTTTGTTAATTCAAGATTATTAGTAATAATATGACTTGCAATAAAGTTTTGATTTGTAGGACTATATTCTTTAAAACTAAAACTATATTCATAAACTATATCTAGTCTAATCGCGCTATCTTTAGTTACATCTAGTCCCGCTAAATCAGCGACTTTATCTAAAGCAATTTTAAATACTGTAAACTTCGTATCATTAATAGAAAGTTTAAAAGGTGGCAATAACTTATAATAATTACTGTATTTTATTTGTAACTCACTATTGGCTTTATTGAAATTATTTTCAAACGAATTTTTAATAAAATCAAGAGATTTTTTTGCGTCAGTATGTTTAAGAACTTGCCTTGGCAGTGGTTGGTTCATTCCAAAGTCTAAAACATCACTAAGGTCTTTTTCGCTTTTAGTATCATAATCACTTCTGGCAAATTTTCTTAAATTACTGCTAAAATTTAAGCGAATATCTCACATCGTTGTCATATCTTCTTCCAAGATTTTATTTTTAATCTTATTATCAATTTTATCATTCTTATCAAAATAGTTACATCCAACTACTGATAAAACTGATAACAAAGAAAAGCAACCGATGGTAATAATTTTTGTAAAATATTTCATTTTATTCTCCTTACTAATTAGTATTCTTAATATAACTTATTATATATGATTTTATTATTTTAGACAAATATTTTATTTTATATACAATGTAATTAATTTTTTATCAATTATTATCATAAAGAAAATCAGAATATCATCAAAGAAAAAATAACCTTATTTTTAAGATAAAGTTATTTTTGTGCATCTTTTATTACTCAATTCTCCTATTTAACTTTTGCAGTAAAAAATCAATGGAAAAATTGGATTCACCAATACTTTCAATTTTGATTTTCATTTGATCAGCAAATTGAAAAATATCTAAAAATATAAACGGTTCTTGTAAAATAAAATTTAATTCCTTACTAATATCATCATACCAATAAGGAATTTTATATTTACCTGAATTGTAAATATAAATGGGACAGTTTTTTAAAATAATTGTATTAAATCTATTGGTCTTTTATAAGATAATGATTTTCTGGGTGTAGAATTAATTTGAAATGCTATAGAATTTAAGTCTTTTTGTTTATATGAAGATAAATCAGTAGATTTTGGTAAATATCTTCTTAAAATACCATTATTGTTCTCATTTAAACCTCTTTGACAAGGTTTTCCGGCATCTGCAAAATAAATTTTAACATTACAATTTTTTTCAATTAATTTTCATTTACTAAATTCTTTACCACGATCAAAAGTAATAGTTTTAATTGTTCCTGGTATTAATTTTGAAATAAATTTTATTATACTTTGTGTAATACTTTCTGCTTTATGATTTTTAGTTTTCAAAGGAATTGTGGTTTTTGATCATATATCAGCTAAAGTAATAATAGAACTTTTATGATCTTTACCAACGATAGTATCTCCCTCTAAATGGCCAAATTCTTGTATATTTTTAATATTTGGAATGATTAAATTTCTTTCATGAATAGATTTACAATTATTAATTCTGCCCCTAGTTTCTTTTTGTTTATGAGGTTTATTTTTGCCTTTTCTCAATAAATTTTTTTCATCAAAACCCATTCGATTTGTTTTAAACATGTTATATAAAGTTTTTGTTGAAATATTTTTTATTTTATTTTTCTTTAAAAAATCAGCAATTATATCAAAAGCATAATTTTTAGTAATTAACAAATGATTGATAGTATTAATTTCTGTTAAAGTTAAAATTATTAATTTTCTACCTGCATTTTGTTTATTTTTTTGAACTTGATTCAATATTTCTAATGGTAATAAGTTTTGATTTAATAATTTACAAACTCTGTGTACAGTTGATTTACTATAATCAATTGCTTTTGCTATTTTACGAATAGAAAATCCATAACTTTTATATTCTTTTATTGCCTGAAATGTAAAATTAAAAAGGACACTTATATAAAAAACAAATTGTGTTAATTCTATAATTAAGAAAAGAAAGGAATTAGCACAATGTATAAGTATCTGACTATTGAATCAATTGGATAGGCTACAATAAGTTGGACCATAATTATATAGACTTCAAAATTATTAAGAAAGAAGGAATATAAAAATGGGAAATAAAACCTCATACTCTGAAGAATTTAAAAAACAAATTGTAATGCTATACAAAAATGACAAAAGTGTTATTAATTTAGGGAAAGAATATAATTTACCAAAACCAACTATTTATAGTTGAATTAAAAATTATAATAATTCTGGGTCATTTAAAGCAAAAGATAATCGCACTGTCGAAGAAAATGAATTAATTTACTTGCGAAAAGAAAACCAACAATTACGAATGGAAAATGACATTTTAAAGCAAGCAGCACTGATAATCGGGAAAAAATAACAATAATTAATAACAACAAAAATAAATATTCAGTGAGGAAAATATGTAAGATTTTAGGTTTACTAAAATCAACATATTATTATCAAACTAATAAATGCACCAAGTTTGATGTTAATAATTATGAACAAGAAGTTATCAGTGCATTTAATAAAAGTCGCAAGATTTATGGTGCTCGTAAAATTAAAGCTGTTTTAATAAGAAAAAATATCATTTTATCACGACGAAAAATCCGATTCATTATGATCAAAAATAATTTGGTTTCTAAATACACCAAGTTAAAATATTGTAATCGCTGAATTATACTTGTAAGTGCAAGTAAATAAAATTGCAAAAGATTTTATATAAAAATTTCATGATGCTAAGTTTATTTTAGAAAAAGTAAATTTAAGGAGTTTTTATATGGGATACAAACATCTTGGCATAGATGAAAGAATTTATATTGAGAATCAATTGAAATTTAAAGTAAAAATTAGTGAAATAGCTAAAAATCTTAATCGAAGTATTAGTACTATTAATCGAGAAGTTAATAGAAATAAAGATAATAATCATTATTTTTCATTAATTGCACAAAATAAAGCAGAAAATAGAAAACAATTACATGTTTATTTTCATAAATTTAAAAATAGAGAATTAGTAAAATATGTACAACAAAAATTATTATTAGGTTGATCGCCTGAACAAATTTATGGCAGAATTAAAAATTTTCATCAAGAATGAATTATTAGTTTTAAAACAATTTACAATTGAATTTATTCTGGATTACTTGAAAAGGTTACTAGTAAAAATTTAAGAAGAAAAGGTAAGAAACGAAAATCTCAAGAAAATCGGGGTAAATTTAATGGTAAATCCATTAAAGAACGAAATGTTAATAATCGCATAACTCTTGGCCATTGAGAAGGTGATACTGTAGTATCATCACGAGGTAAAAGTAAATCATGTTTAATAACTTTAGTTGAAAGAACATCAAGATTTACTTTAGCAATATTAGTTGAAAATAGAACTACTAAAGTTATTAACAAAAATATTAGTCATTATTTATCAATTCTTCCAAATAATCTTGTTAAGACTATAACATTTGATAGGGGTAAAGAATTTGCTAATTGACAACAACTTGAAAAAAATTTAAATGTGAAAATTTATTTTGCTGATGCATATTCACCTTGACAAAGAGGTACTAATGAAAATACTAATGGTTTAATTAGAGAAAAATTTCCTAAAAAATTTAATTTTTCAAACACTACTAAAAATGCAGTTCATAAATTTATATTGTCTTTAAACCAAAGACCAAGAAAAATACTAAATTATCTTTCGCCAATCGAATATTTGGTTAGAAAAATAATTTAGTTGCACTTAACTTTACAATTTGGCAATCATAAAAAAATAGTTAATAATGACGAAATTAATAATGTTTTAAATCGTCAATTTAATGACAAAAAACCAAATGAAGTTGTTGTTAGTGATTTAACATATGTTCAAGTTGGCACTAAATGACATTATATTTGTTTATTAATTGACTTGTTTAATCGCGAAGTAATTGGCTATAGTGCTGGACCAAATAAAACTGCTGAATTAGTTCAACAAGCTTTTCACAAGATAACACGACCATTAAATAAAATAACTTTATTTCATACTGATCATGGTAATGAGTTTAAAAATAAAATTATTGATGAAATTTTAATAACCTTTAAAATTAAAAGATCATTAAGCTCCAAAGGATGCCCATATGATAATGCTGTTGCTGAAGCAACTTACAAAACCTTTAAAACCGAATTTATTAACGGTAAAAAATTTGCAAACTTAACACAACTAAAATACGAACTATTTGATTTTGTTAATTGATATAACAATATTCGAATTCATGGCAGTTTAAATTATTTAACTCCCGTTGAATTTAGAAAATACCAGTCTACATAAAAAGTGTCCTAAAAAGGGTTGCCAATCCAAATAATAGCAATAAAAGAATATAAAAGTTATGGATTTTCTATTCGTAAAATAGCAAAAGCAATTGATTATAGTAAATCAACTGTACACAGAGTTTGTAAATTATTAAATCAAAACTTATTACCATTAGAAATATTGAATCAAGTTCAAAAAAATAAACAAAATGCAGGTAGAAAATTAATAATTTTAACTTTAACAGAAATTAATACTATCAATCATTTGTTAATTACTAAAAATTATGCTCTTGATATAATTGCTGATTTTTTTAAAGAAACCTGAAATGTAAAATTAAAAAGGACACTTATATAAAAAACAAATTGTGTTAATTCTATAATTAAGAAAAGAAAGGAATTAGCACAATGTATAACTATCTGACTATTGAATCAATAATAGCAACCTGAAATGTAAATATAAATGGGACAGTTTTTTAAAATAATTGTATTAAATCTATTGGTCTTTTATAAGATAATGATTTTCTGGGTGTAGAATTAATTTGAAATGCTATAGAATTTAAGTCTTTTTGTTTATATGAAGATAAATCAGTAGATTTTGGTAAATATCTTCTTAAAATACCATTATTGTTCTCATTTAAACCTCTTTGACAAGGTTTTCCGGCATCTGCAAAATAAATTTTAACATTACAATTTTTTTCAATTAATTTTCATTTACTAAATTCTTTACCACGATCAAAAGTAATAGTTTTAATTGTTCCTGGTATTAATTTTGAAATAAATTTTATTATACTTTGTGTAATACTTTCTGCTTTATGATTTTTAGTTTTCAAAGGAATTGTGGTTTTTGATCATATATCAGCTAAAGTAATAATAGAACTTTTATGATCTTTATCAACGATAGTATCTCCCTCTAAATGGCCAAATTCTTGTATATTTTTAATATTTGGAATGATTAAATTTCTTTCATGAATAGATTTACAATTATTAATTCTGCCCCTAGTTTCTTTTTGTTTATGAGGTTTATTTTTGCCTTTTCTCAATAAATTTTTTTCATCAAAACCCATTCGATTTGTTTTAAACATGTTATATAAAGTTTTTGTTGAAATATTTTTTATTTTATTTTTCTTTAAAAAATCAGCAATTATATCAAGAGCATAATTTTTAGTAATTAACAAATGATTGATAGTATTAATTTCTGTTAAAGTTAAAATTATTAATTTTCTACCTGCATTTTGTTTATTTTTTTGAACTTGATTCAATATTTCTAATGGTAATAAGTTTTGATTTAATAATTTACAAACTCTGTGTACAGTTGATTTACTATAATCAATTGCTTTTGCTATTTTACGAATAGAAAATCCATAACTTTTATATTCTTTTATTGCTATTATTGATTCAATAGTCAGATACTTATACATTGTGCTAATTCCTTTCTTTTCTTAATTATATAGAATTAACACAATTTGTTTTTTATATAAGTGTCCTTTTTAATTTTACATTTCAGGAAAAAATTAGATAAAACTCTTGCTTATTGATAGTAAAATATTTCATAATTTAATAACAGATAGTTATATTGTATTTTATTAACAGTTAACATCAGAAAGGATACTTTAAAAATATGAAAAATATTTATCAATTAATTAAAAGTTTTTACACCACTTTTGTTTTTAACCCTATCACTTTTAGTTATTGTTGGTTGTAATTCTGAATATAATATTGCCGAAGAAAAAAATAATAAAAAAATTGCTATGACCATTATTGAAGAAGATTTAAAAACAATGGAAAGTATTAATAGCACAGCTTATTATCAGTTAATGAATCATAAAGTCTTTGAATATGAAACCAAAAAAAATCAGAAAATTGAACAATTATTAGTTATGGGAACTCAATTAAATGGTAGTAAACTTATTACTAATGAAGAAGCCTCAGAGGCGCTTAATTTTATTGTTAGTGATTTTGAGAAAAAATTTAATAATATTAATGATAAAGTCGCTGTAACATATTCCAATTACTATCCTAATCCCGAGGATAAGCCCTTAGAACTTATTAAGGAGACAATAAAGTTTTCTTTAAATGAAATTAATTTAAGTGATTTAACAAGTTTAACTAAAAAAGATCCAAAATTAAAATTTCGGGCTACAAGATTAGATGTAACTTATCGTTATAATATTAACTTTAAAAATTATGATGCATCCAAAAAAATCATTTTGCTCCTTATATTCTTTCTGATGATCTTCAAGCAATAAATGAAATCATTAATAGTTTAGAAACTGAAATTAGTAAACTTACATATGAATCGCTGAAAACGCGTTATGAAGTTATTAATATTGATGAAAATAATCAACAATATCCGAGAATTGATAAAGCATCATTTGCACTGTGAAATATTTGGAATTATTTTAGAAGTAAAATGTTTACTGAATTTAAAGATTTCCTGAAACCTGAAATGTAAAATTAAAAAGGACACTTATATAAAAAACAAATTGTGTTAATTCTATAATTAAGAAAAGAAAGGAATTAGCACAATGTATAAGTATCTGACTATTGAATCAATAATAGCAATAAAAGAATATAAAAGTTATGGATTTTCTATTCGTAAAATAGCAAAAGCAATTGATTATAGTAAATCAACTGTACACAGAGTTTGTAAATTATCTGTACACAGAGTTTGTAAATTATTAAATCAAAACTTATTACCATTAGAAATATTGAATCAAGTTCAAAAAAATAAACAAAATGCAGGTAGAAAATTAATAATTTTAACTTTAACAGAAATTAATACTATCAATCATTTGTTAATTACTAAAAATTATGCTCTTGATATAATTGCTGATTTTTTAAAGAAAAATAAAATAAAAAATATTTCAACAAAAACTTTATATAACATGTTTAAAACAAATCGAATGGGTTTTGATGAAAAAAATTTATTGAGAAAAGGCAAAAATAAACCTCATAAACAAAAAGAAACTAGGGTCAGAATTAATAATTGTAAATCTATTCATGAAAGAAATTTAATCATTCCAAATATTAAAAATATACAAGAATTTGGCCATTTAGAGGGAGATACTATCGTTGGTAAAGATCATAAAAGTTCTATTATTACTTTAGCTGATATATGATCAAAAACCACAATTCCTTTGAAAACTAAAAATCATAAAGCAGAAAATATTACACAAAGTGCCAAATTGTAAAGTTAAGTGCAACTAAATTATTTTTCTAACCAAATATTCGATTGGCGAAAGATAATTTAGTATTTTTCTTGGTCTTTGGTTTAAAGACAATATAAATTTATGAACTGCATTTTTAGTAGTGTTTGAAAAATTAAATTTTTTAGGAAATTTTTCTCTAATTAAACCATTAGTATTTTCATTAGTACCTCTTTGTCAAGGTGAATATGCATCAGCAAAATAAATTTTCACATTTAAATTTTTTTCAAGTTGTTGTCAATTAGCAAATTCTTTACCCCTATCAAATGTTATAGTCTTAACAAGATTATTTGGAAGAATTGATAAATAATGACTAATATTTTTGTTAATAACTTTAGTAGTTCTATTTTCAACTAATATTGCTAAAGTAAATCTTGATGTTCTTTCAACTAAAGTTATTAAACATGATTTACTTTTACCTCGTGATGATACTACAGTATCACCTTCTCAATGGCCAAGAGTTATGCGATTATTAACATTTCGTTCTTTAATGGATTTACCATTAAATTTACCCCGATTTTCTTGAGATTTTCGTTTCTTACCTTTTCTTCTTAAATTTTTACTAGTAACCTTTTCAAGTAATCCAGAATAAATTCAATTGTAAATTGTTTTAAAACTAATAATTCATTCTTGATGAAAATTTTTAATTCTGCCATAAATTTGTTCAGGCGATCAACCTAATAATAATTTTTGTTGTACATATTTTACTAATTCTCTATTTTTAAATTTATGAAAATAAACATGTAATTGTTTTCTATTTTCTGCTTTATTTTGTGCAATTAATGAAAAATAATGATTATTATCTTTATTTCTATTAACTTCTCGATTAATAGTACTAATACTTCGATTAAGATTTTTAGCTATTTCACTAATTTTTACTTTAAATTTCAATTGATTCTCAATATAAATTCTTTCATCTATGCCAAGATGTTTGTATCCCATATAAAAACTCCTTAAATTTACTTTTTCTAAAATAAACTTAGCATCATGAAATTTTTATATGAAATCTTTTGCAATTTTATTTACTTGCACTTACAAGTATAATTCAGCAAGTATAATAAAATTTATTTCAAAATTAATACCAGGAACAATTAAAACTATTACTTTTGATCGTGGTAAAGAATTTAGTAAATGAAAATTAATTGAAAAAAATTGTAATGTTAAAATTTATTTTGCAGATGCCGGCAAACCTTGTCAAAGAGGTTTAAATGAGAACAATAATGGTATTTTAAGAAGATATTTACCAAAATCTACTGATTTATCTTCATATAAACAAAAAGACTTAAATTCTATAGCATTTCAAATTAATTCTACACCCAGAAAATCATTATCTTATAAAAGACCAATAGATTTAATACAATTATTTTAAAAAACTGTCCCATTTATATTTACAATTCAGGATTAAAAATCCAAAAAAAAGTTAAGTAAATACTTAACTTTAAAAACAATATCATTATTAAATTTCTTGTTATTATTTGTCTGCCTTTCAATTAAAAACAATACCTTTATGTCGGGTCATTGATAATAATGCTTCGCGAATCCCTTGTACGCCCATCCCTGAATCTTTAATTCCTAAAAAAGGTAAATAATCTGGTCCGCGTTGGGGAGCATCATTAATGTTAATGGAACCAACATCTAATTGATTAGCAATTTTAACCGCCGTATCAATATCATTAGTAAAAATTGATGCTTGTAAACCATATTTAGAACTATTTGCAAGCGTAATCGCTTCACCAATTGATGTTACTCTGATAATTGGCAACACCGGTCCAAATGGTTCAATCCAAGCAATATCCATATCTTTAGTAACATTATCAATAATTGTTGGATATCACAAATTATTTTTTCTAGTATTTCCTAAAACTAACAATGCCTTTTTTTCTAACGCGTCATCAACTAATTTTTGAAGAATATCGCTGGTTTTCATATCAATAATTGGCGTAATATCAGCATTATCATTCGGACTTCCAACTGTTAATTTTTCTGTTTCAACTTTAATTAAAGATACCAATTCATCAGCAATCGTATTATCAACTAAAACTCTTTTAATAGCAGTACATCTTTGACCTGAATAACTAAATGCTCCTTTAACAATTTTTTTCGCCGTCATTGCGAGATTACAGTCTTTAAGAACAATGGCTGGATCTTTACCACCTAATTCCAAAATAATATCCACTTTATTAGTAATCTTTGTAATATGTTTTCCTGTAACATCAGAACCAGTAAAAGAAATAACATTAATTGCTGGATGGGTTACTAAACTATCACCAATAACACTGCCCTTACCAGTAACCGCATTAATGACACCAGCAGGAAAATTAGCATCAAATGCTAACTTAGCTAAAAATAATCCTGTTAAAGAACTTTGTGAAGCTGGTTTAAAAACCACTGTATTCCCCATAATTAATGCTGGAATTATTTTTGCTAACGATAAATTAACAGGATAATTAAAAGGTGAAATTGCTAAAACAACTCCTTTAGCAACTCGCGAAAAAATTGCCAACTTATTTTTCACATTAAAAGCATCACCTGTATATGATTCAGGATAAATACGATATGCTTCATTAACAGTAAAATCAATATATTCAATTGTGCGATTAATTTCAGAAATAGCTGCTTTTTTACCTTTAGCAATTTCTAAGACCATCAAATTAGCAAGCGCATCAGTATTTTCAATTATTAACTGCTTTCATTGTTCAATAAACTTAATTCTTTCATTAATTAATAATCCCTCTCATTGCTTTTGGACATCCTTAGCTGCCAAAAACGCATCATTAATATTTTCTAACGAAAGAGCAGGAACACTACCAATTACTTCTAATGTGTTTGGACTCGTAATTTCAATAACATTTGTTGAAGAAAGCAACTTACCATTAATTAATGCTTGACCTTTTTCCATTTTATCACCTCTAAATATAATTATATCGTTTTTAGTTTCCTGAATTGTAAATATAAATGGGACAGTTTTTTAAAATAATTGTATTAAATCTATTGGTCTTTTATAAGATAATGATTTTCTGGGTGTAGAATTAATTTGAAATGCTATAGAATTTAAGTCTTTTTGTTTATATGAAGATAAATCAGTAGATTTTGGTAAATATCTTCTTAAAATACCATTATTGTTCTCATTTAAACCTCTTTGACAAGGTTTTCCGGCATCTGCAAAATAAATTTTAACATTACAATTTTTTTCAATTAATTTTCATTTACTAAATTCTTTACCACGATCAAAAGTAATAGTTTTAATTGTTCCTGGTATTAATTTTGAAATAAATTTTATTATACTTTGTGTAATACTTTCTGCTTTATGATTTTTAGTTTTCAAAGGAATTGTGGTTTTTGATCATATATCAGCTAAAGTAATAATAGAACTTTTATGATCTTTACCAACGATAGTATCTCCCTCTAAATGGCCAAATTCTTGTATATTTTTAATATTTGGAATGATTAAATTTCTTTCATGAATAGATTTACAATTATTAATTCTGCCCCTAGTTTCTTTTTGTTTATGAGGTTTATTTTTGCCTTTTCTCAATAAATTTTTTTCATCAAAACCCATTCGATTTGTTTTAAACATGTTATATAAAGTTTTTGTTGAAATATTTTTTATTTTATTTTTCTTTAAAAAATCAGCAATTATATCAAGAGCATAATTTTTAGTAATTAACAAATGATTGATAGTATTAATTTCTGTTAAAGTTAAAATTATTAATTTTCTACCTGCATTTTGTTTATTTTTTTGAACTTGATTCAATATTTCTAATGGTAATAAGTTTTGATTTAATAATTTACAAACTCTGTGTACAGTTGATTTACTATAATCAATTGCTTTTGCTATTTTACGAATAGAAAATCCATAACTTTTATATTCTTTTATTGCTATTATTGATTCAATAGTCAGATACTTATACATTGTGCTAATTCCTTTCTTTTCTTAATTATAGAATTAACACAATTTGTTTTTTATATAAGTGTCCTTTTTAATTTTACATTTCAGGTTAAAAACAGAAAAATTAATTATTCTAATGTTGCTTTTTCTGTTTCATCTTTGGATTGTTCATAAGATTCAACAAAATCACATTCAGGATAATTGCTACAAGCAATAAATTTTTGATTACGACGATTAACTTTAATAACTTTTTCGCCTTCAATACATTGTGGACAAAATCCTAAATTAACTGGATTTAATGATGAAATATAACGACATTTTGGAAATGTTGAACAACCAATAAATTTACCATACTTTCCAAATCGATAAACTAAATCACTATCACATCTTGGACATTTAGTACCCGTCTTTTCAATTTCAACTTCCGTCATTTTTTCAAAAGCTTCTTCAACACGAGGTTCAAATTTTTCTCAAAAAGAACCAACTAGCTCTTGATAATCTTTTTCACCGTGACTAATTAAATCTAATTGCGATTCTACTTGTGAAGTATATGATTCACTAATAATATCTTGAAAAAACTCTTGCAGTTTATCACTAGTTAAAATTCCCTTTTCACTAGCTTTTAAAGCCTTATTCTCAAATAAAACATATCCTCGCTCGCGCAAAGTTCTCATAATCGGAGCATAAGTACTAGGCCGCCCTACTCCTAATTCTTCCAATGTTTTAATTAATCGTGCTTCACTATATCGTGGTTTTGGTTTAGTTCAATGTTGCAATGCCTTAATATCTTTAATATTTACCACATCGCCAATTTTTCAAGCTGGTAATTTAATACTAATATTATCTTCCTCATCACTTTGATAATATTTTAAAAATCCTAAAAATAAAATTGTTTGTCCTGTCAACCGAAATTCATAATCATTATTATCCAAAATAATAGTTTTCCCCGTAATTTTTGCTGGAGCCATTAATGATGCCATCGCCCGATTATAAATTAGTTTATAAAGTCGTAATTGATCTTTACCTAAATAATTTTTTGCCTTCTTAGGAGTCATTAAAATATCTGTTGGCCGAATTGCTTCATGCGCATCTTGAACATTGTTTTTCTTTTTAGTAATTTTTACTTGTCCTAAATAATCTTTACCTAATGATTCCGTAATAAAAGCAAAAGTATCACTAACAAATTTATCACTTAAACGAATTGAATCAGTTCTTGGATAAGTAATAAATCCTGTTAGCAATCCATCAATATCAATTCCTTCATATAATTGTTGTGCTAATAAAGATGTTTTATTAGCAGCAAAATTTAATCGTGATGACCCATCCTGTAACATTGTTGAAGTAGTATAAGGATTATTTGCTTGTCTAATTCGAGGTTTTTCTTGAATATCAATAACTTTATATTTACTACTTAAATTTTTAATAATATTTTGAGAATCTGCTTCAGTTTTAATCTCAATATTTTTATTTAAATATTTTGTTAATTTTAAAATATGTTGCTTTCAATAAGCTTCAATTGTTCAATATTGTTCGGGAATAAAAATTTGATGTTCTTTTTCTCACAACACAAGAAGTTTTAAAGCTACTGACTGAACTCTTCCTGCTGATTTTGAACGAATTTTCTTTTGCAATAACTTACTTAACCGAAAACCAATCATCCGATCAATCATTCTTCTTGCTTCTTGTGAATGAACTAAATTCATATCTAACTCTCTTGGTACTTTAAATGCTTCAATAACAATATCTTTAGTAATTTCATTAAAACTCACCCGAACGGATTTACTTTGAATTTTTAAAACTTCATTTAAATGATATGAAATTGCTTCTCCTTCACGATCGGGATCAGTTGCCAGAAAAATTTTATCGGCATCTTTTACTAAACCTTGTAATTTCTTAACAAGTGGCTTTTTCTTAGTTTCAATTCGATAATATGGAGTAAATGTTTCTAAGTCAATCCCTAAATAATATTCACCTTTATTCGCTAAATTGGTAATATGTCCCTCGGAAGAAACAACAGTATAATCATCTCCAAGATACTTTTGTACCGCTTTAGTTTTCGTTGGCGACTCCATAATAACAACATTTTTGCTCATAACACTTTACTCCTTAAAAGAATCTTTTGATTCTCAACATTTTTATAAATACGGCAATATTTTAGTACATTTTAAAGACTTTATCAAGTTTATAAAATATCATCAATAGTTTGCACTAATTTAGCACTATTTTTAATAAGATTATTAGTAGCAAAGTTCTCATAAATTTGATTAGGAACTGCAAAAACATCTTTATTTTCATTAAAAGCACTATCTACTAATGAATGAATAATTTTTTCATCAGCAAACGGTAATACCAATAATGCTTTTGATAATCCTAATAAGATTCTTTGAACATTACTATCAATTGGACTAATATTTTCTCTTGTCATATGAAGCGGATATTCACTAATTACTAAATGATATCTTTTAAGATACCTGAATTGTAAATATAAATGGGACAGTTTTTTAAAATAATTGTATTAAATCTATTGGTCTTTTATAAGATAATGATTTTCTGGGTGTAGAATTAATTTGAAATGCTATAGAATTTAAGTCTTTTTGTTTATATGAAGATAAATCAGTAGATTTTGGTAAATATCTTCTTAAAATACCATTATTGTTCTCATTTAAACCTCTTTGACAAGGTTTTCCGGCATCTGCAAAATAAATTTTAACATTACAATTTTTTTCAATTAATTTTCATTTACTAAATTCTTTACCACGATCAAAAGTAATAGTTTTAATTGTTCCTGGTATTAATTTTGAAATAAATTTTATTATACTTTGTGTAATACTTTCTGCTTTATGATTTTTAGTTTTCAAAGGAATTGTGGTTTTTGATCATATATCAGCTAAAGTAATAATAGAACTTTTATGATCTTTACCAACGATAGTATCTCTCTCTAAATGGCCAAATTCTTGTATATTTTTAATATTTGGAATGATTAAATTTCTTTCATGAATAGATTTACAATTATTAATTCTGCCCCTAGTTTCTTTTTGTTTATGAGGTTTATTTTTGCCTTTTCTCAATAAATTTTTTTCATCAAAACCCATTCGATTTGTTTTAAACATGTTATATAAAGTTTTTGTTGAAATATTTTTTATTTTATTTTTCTTTAAAAAATCAGCAATTATATCAAGAGCATAATTTTTAGTAATTAACAAATGATTGATAGTATTAATTTCTGTTAAAGTTAAAATTATTAATTTTCTACCTGCATTTTGTTTATTTTTTTGAACTTGATTCAATATTTCTAATGGTAATAAGTTTTGATTTAATAATTTACAAACTCTGTGTACAGTTGATTTACTATAATCAATTGCTTTTGCTATTTTACGAATAGAAAATCCATAACTTTTATATTCTTTTATTGCTATTATTGATTCAATAGTCAGATACTTATACATTGTGCTAATTCCTTTCTTTTCTTAATTATAGAATTAACACAATTTGTTTTTTATTATAAGTGTCCTTTTTAATTTTACATTTCAGGTATAAATGAACATCGCTATTAAATTTTTCTTTTCATTTAGTTTCTGTTTCATCTCTAAAAATTAAAATATCAAAAATAGCTACTTCTATAATTTAAATAAAAAATACTAGCGGCACAATACTGTGTTATATATTTAATATTCTTACTTACATATTTGCAAAAATCCAAAAACAAAATTATAATATCAATATTTATTTAATACGCCCCCATTATTATTTCGGTCTTTCTCAGGAAATATTTTTAATTGTTCCTTTTGTAAAAGCATAATAAAAATTTGTCATCATTTGAATAATTTGTTGTTCAGAAGAACCTAATACATTATTTGCTTTCGCCATTTGCAAAAAATAATAATCCATTTCTTTAGTTTGCATATCTTGTTTTCACTGAATAATAAGCGCATAATGTTCCTTTAAAATATGAGGATAATGCTTTGCTAAAAAATTAAACGCATAATAACTAATATCAATAAATGGTAATAATTGCTCTTTAATAGCTCCAATTAATGACAAATGCATTGCCACTAGTGGATCATCAAGTTTAGGTCATAAAATTCCCGGCGTGTCTAGTAAATGAATATTTTGCGCTAACTTGACTCATTGAATCCCTCTCGTAACTCCTGGTTGATTAGCAACATTACTTACTTTTCTTTTAACTAAATTATTAATTAACCGTGATTTGCCGACATTAGGAATCCCAATAATCATCACCTTAATTTGTCAATTTGGAATGCCACGAGATTTTTGATGATTAATTTTATCTTTCAATAATTGATTAATTAATAAAATAATTTCATTTTTGGGTTGATCAACTAATAAATTAGTTAATACTACTTTAACTAACGGGTCTTTTTTTAAAAATGCCATTCATTCTTGATTTACTTTCATATCACTTAAATCTTTTTTATTCAAAATAATAATTCGTGGTTTATTTTTAAATAATTCTTGAATAATTGGATTAATACTAGAGTTAATGGCTCGCGCATCGCGAAGTTCAATTACTAAATCAACTAATGCTAATTTTTCTTTCATCAAGCGAATAGCTTTTGCCATATGACCTGGAAATCAATTAATATTTAACTTTTCCATTAATATGTCTCCTTAATTGAAAAATAAAGGCAAATTCTACCTTTACCTTTATTAATTATTATCCCTTATTTCTCTTATTAGAACTAACTACTTCTTTAATTCTTGCAGCTTTACCAATAAGATCACGCATATAGTATAACTTCGCTCTTCTAACACGACCAATTTTTAAAACTTCAATTTTATTTATTAGCGGTGAATGTAAAGGGAAAGTTCTTTCAACACTAATACTACCAGTAAGTTTTCTTACAGTAAAACTAGAACTAATACCTGACCCTTGACGCTTTAAAACTAAACCAGTAAAAACTTGTGTTCGTTTTTTGTTACCTTCATTAATTTCAACAGCAACACTTACTGTATCGCCAGATTTAAATTTTGGAATATCAGTACGAAGTTGTTGTTCAGTAATTTGTCGATCTAATTGCATATTCATAACAATTGCTCCTTCCATTATTATTTATTTTTTATCTTTTTCTAATTCAGCAATTCAAATTTGCTCTTGTGGTGTTAATTGATTTAAGTCAATCAAATCTGGTCGCTTTTTATATGTATTATAAAACGCTTGTTCTTTTCTTCAAATATCAATATTTTTATGATGACCTGATAATAAGACATCAGGAACTTGCTGATTATTAAAAACTAATGGTTTAGTAAATACAGGATAATCTAAATACTTATTAGTAAATGAATCATTTTGATGTGATGCTTCTTGAATAACACCTGGTAATAAGCGAATAACAGCATCACTTATAACCATACTGGCAATTTCACCAGCACTAAGAACATAATCACCAATAGATATTTCCATATTAACAAAATCTCTAATTCTTTCATCAAAACCTTCGTAATGACCACAAACTAAAATTAATGAATTATTACTACTAGCCATTGCACTAGCAATATCCTGTTTAAATGTTTTTCCTTGTGGCGATAATAAAATCACTTGACTATTAGGGATTTGCTCACGAGCATAATTTATCGCTGCAACTACAATCGGTGCCATTAATACCATCCCATTACCACCACCATATTGATAATCATCAACTTGTTGATGCTTATCAATAGCAAAATCACGAAGATTAATGATATTAAACTTTACTTTTTCTTTCTTAACAGCATTCTTAATAATTGATGTATTAATAAAACTAACAAAGAGTTCGGGAAATAAAGTGATAATTTGAATTGTTGTCATTAATTTCTTGCCTCCTTTATAATTTATCAATTATTAATTAACTTAACATAAACAGTATTTTGTTCTCAAAGAATATTCATAATAAACTGTGAAACATCGGCCAACATTTTTTGTTCACCAATAACTGTTTGAATAAGAAAAACACCGTGCGCTTTAGTAATAAAGTAATCAATCACTTCACCAATAAGTGAATTATCATCAACATTGATAACTTGTAATCCAATATAGTTTTCAACTTCATCATCATTTACTAAATGAGGATTATTACTAAGTTGAAATAAATCTTGAGTCTTTAAAAATAAAATGTCATTAATATAATCATAATTTTTAAATTTAACTAAAAGATCACCTTTATGACTTCTAGAACTAACAACCGTTAATATTTCATAAGTATAATTATTAGAATCATAAAAATATATATCATGATTAGCATCAAAGAATCGCTCATATTTAGGCATTAAACATCTAATCTTTACTTCGCCCTTTAAAGCATGAGTATTAATAACCTTACCAATTTTAACAAACTTCATTATTCGTTAAAAGCCTCTAAAGATACTTTAATTCTTTTTTGCTCTCTTGATGCCTTAACATTAACTAAACGACGAATCGAATCAATAATTAATCCTTTTTTACCGATTAATCTTGCCAAATCACTATCACTAGTCATAATAAGAATTTCTAATTCATTGTCATTTTCATTTAACATTCTAATTTGAATATTATTAATATCTTTAACAATTGGACTAATTAATATTTTAACAGTATTAATGTAATTCATCATTAGCTAACTCCATTTATTCTCTCGAATTTTTTTCATCAATAACCTTTGCTTCTTTTGAAACTTTAACTGTTGATTTAGAATTACTACTTTTATCATCATTTACTTTGTTTTTAACTTCCTTAGCTAAAACTTCTTTTTTAATCACTTTTTTCTCTGCTGTTGATTTCTTTGCTTTATTTTTTTGTCGTAATTCATGAAATGCCTGCATAATTTTTTCTTTTGCAAATAAACTACGAACTGTTTCAGTTGGTTGAGCACCAACGGTTAATCACTTTAAAGCTAATTCTTTATTAATTTTTAACGAATCATTTAAAGAATCATATGTTCCAATTAATTCAATATATTCACCGTCTCTTTTAATACGAGAATCAATAGCAACAATACGATAAAAAGGTTGTTTAGTTTTTCCCATCCTTTTCAGTCTTAATTTAACCATAAAATATAAGTACTCCTCTCACTATTATTGGTTTAGTTATCTTTTTAAACCATAATTAATAATATCGTTAATCGATATATATGTCAAGTAAGTTTACTTAACAGGTCGCGTTTAGTTTTCTTAGGTATTTTTAAAAAAAGAAAAAATAATCATTTACTATAAATTATTTCAATATGCAAATTAAGTATATATTTCTTATGTATGATTTTTTTTGTAAAAAATTATTTTAATGTTGTTTTTATAAACATTTTAGTGAGTTTTTATAACCTTTTATTAAGATTATGTTTGTTAATATTAAATATTTTGTTTTATTACTTATTTTTTAGATAAAATGATAATTAAATTGTGATTACTTTTTTTTCAAAATTATTTAAACCTTTTCCTACCTAACAAAACTTTACGCGTCCACTTAACAGTTAATATTACTACTACTTAAAAAATATAATTTATGTTTATAAAAAAGATTTACTATTCAATAGTAAATCTTGATAAAAAATTATTTTTAATTAAACTTTACTTATATTCAAAAAAGAACGCTTGCTTAGTTCCAAATTCTTGAAATATTCCTGTAATATCCGATAAACGATAAAAATGATTAATTTTTCTTTCCAAACTAATTAACTTATCAGTAACACTAGTATTAAGAAAAAACCCTTGATTAGTATCGCCTTGCTCAAATATTCCCGTAGTATCCGATAAACGATAAAAATGATTAATTTTGCTTTCCAAACTAATTAACTTATTATTAGCATTGGCATCAAAAACGAACGCTTGATTAGTATCGCCTTGCTCAAATATTCCCGTAGTATCCGATAAACGATAAAAATGATTAATTTTGCTTTCCAAACTAATTAACTTATTATTAGCATTGGCATCAAAAACGAACGCTTGATTAGTATCGCCTTGCTCAAATATTCCCGTAGTATCCGATAAACGATAAAAACGATTAATTTTGCTTTTCAAACTAATTAACTTATTACTAGCATTGGCATCAAAAACAAACCCTTGCTTGGTATCAGCTTGCTCAAATATTCCCATAGTATCCGATAAACGATAAAAATGATTAATTTTGCTTTTCAAACTAATTAACTTATTACTAGCATTGGCATCAAAAACGAACGCTTGATTAGTAGTAAATTCTTGAAATATGCCCCTAGACTCCGATAAGCATCAAAAATTACTAAGTATTTTATTTAAATTAGTTATTTTATTATTAGCAACAGCATCAAAAAATCACAATTGACGCTTACTATCACCAATTATTGCTCTGGTGTTTGATAAGCGTCAAAAATTAATAACAGTTTCACTGAAACTACTTAACTTATTATTATCAAAAAAGGACGCTTTTCCTTGCAAGTTTTCTTTAAATATTCCCGTAGTATCTGATAAACGCTTAAAAATGTCAAATTTTTTATTTAAATTAATTAATTTATTACTAGCATTAACATCAAAAAAGAACGCTTGATTAGTAGTAAATTCTTTAAATATTCCCGTAGTATCCGATAAGCGTCAAAAATTATCAATTTTTTGATTTAAACTAATTAACTTATTATTAGCATTGGCATCAAAAACAAAAGCTTGTCGCGAAGAATCTTCTTTCAATATCATTAAGGTGTTAGATAAGCGTCAATTTATTAATTCAACATTTTCCATATTTATATTTATATCTAATTTGTTTAAATGTAATGATTTTGTTGCTGGTGTTGTCAGCCTATCACTAGAACTACAAGCGATAAAATTTATTATTACACTACTATTACAAGCAATCGTTCCTAATATTTTAAATAATCTTTTCATATCATTTTAGACCCCCGATTATTTATTTTCATACACAATAATTATTAGTTTCATTATATCACTAAATAGAAAAAAGAAAATGACTCTTATATATAAAACTGATGATAAAACTGATAATAATTACTTAGCGTATAAATTCAAATAACACTAGCGGGGAACATATTTCCTATCGTAACGCTAATTGTTCATTTCAAGAAATTCAATTTCGACTGTGCAAATATTCTAAAGTTTGATGATAATATTTTAGTTTAGAAATATGAGGAATAAGATTTTGCAACTCATAATTAGTAACTTTTTTATTATTTACAGTTTTAATATTCTTTAATATGACCTGAATTGTAAATATAAATGGGACAGTTTTTTAAAATAATTGTATTAAATCTATTGGTCTTTTATAAGATAATGATTTTCTGGGTGTAGAATTAATTTGAAATGCTATAGAATTTAAGTCTTTTTGTTTATATGAAGATAAATCAGTAGATTTTGGTAAATATCTTCTTAAAATACCATTATTGTTCTCATTTAAACCTCTTTGACAAGGTTTGCCGGCATCTGCAAAATAAATTTTAACATTACAATTTTTTTCAATTAATTTTCATTTACTAAATTCTTTACCACGATCAAAAGTAATAGTTTTAATTGTTCCTGGTATTAATTTTGAAATAAATTTTATTATACTTTGTGTAATACTTTCTGCTTTATGATTTTTAGTTTTCAAAGGAATTGTGGTTTTTGATCATATATCAGCTAAAGTAATAATAGAACTTTTATGATCTTTACCAACGATAGTATCTCCCTCTAAATGGCCAAATTCTTGTATATTTTTAATATTTGGAATGATTAAATTTCTTTCATGAATAGATTTACAATTATTAATTCTGCCCCTAGTTTCTTTTTGTTTATGAGGTTTATTTTTGCCTTTTCTCAATAAATTTTTTTCATCAAAACCCATTCGATTTGTTTTAAACATGTTATATAAAGTTTTTGTTGAAATATTTTTTACCTGAAATGTAAAATTAAAAAGGACACTTATATAAAAAACAAATTGTGTTAATTCTATAATTAAGAAAAGAAAGGAATTAGCACAATGTATAAGTATCTGACTATTGAATCAATAATAGCAATAAAAGAATATAAAAGTTATGGATTTTCTATTCGTAAAATAGCAAAAGTGGATAGGCTACAATAAGTTGGACCATAATAATTATATAGACTTCAAAATTATTAAGAAAGAAGGAATATAAAAATGGGAAATAAAACCTCATACTCTGAAGAATTTAAAAAACAAATTGTAATGCTATACAAAAATGACAAAAGTGTTATTAATTTAGGGAAAGAATATAATTTACCAAAACCAACTATTTATAGTTGAATTAAAAATTATAATAATTCTGGGTCATTTAAAGCAAAAGATAATCGCACTGTCGAAGAAAATGAATTAATTTACTTGCGAAAAGAAAACCAACAATTACGAATGGAAAATGACATTTTAAAGCAAGCAGCACTGATAATCGGGAAAAAATAACAATAATTAATAACAACAAAAATAAATATTCAGTGAGGAAAATATGTAAGATTTTAGGTTTACTAAAATCAACATATTATTATCAAACTAATAAATGCACCAAGTTTGATGTTAATAATTATGAACAAGAAGTTATCAGTGCATTTAATAAAAGTCGCAAGATTTATGGTGCTCGTAAAATTAAAGCTGTTTTAATAAGAAAAAATATCATTTTATCACGACGAAAAATCCGATTCATTATGATCAAAAATAATTTGGTTTCTAAATACACCAAGTTAAAATATTGTAATCATAAAAAAACAGTTAATAATGACGAAATTAATAATGTTTTAAATCCTCAATTTAATGACAAAAAACCAAATGAAGTTGTTGTTAGTGATTTAACATATGTTCAAGTTGGCACTAAATGACATTATATTTGTTTATTAATTGACTTGTTTAATCGCGAAGTAATTGGTTATAGTGCTGGACCAAATAAAACTGCTGAATTAGTTCAACAAGCTTTTCACAAGATAACAACGACCATTAAATAAAATAACTTTATTTCATACTGATCGTGGTAATGAGTTTAAAAATAAAATTATTGATGAAATTTTAATAACCTTTAAAATTAAAAGATCATTAAGCTCCAAAGGATGCCCATATGATAATGCTGTTGCTGAAGCAACTTACAAAACCTTTAAAACCGAATTTATTAACGGTAAAAAATTTGCAAACTTAACACAACTAAAATGCGAACTATTTGATTTTGTTAATTGATATAACAATATTCGAATTCATGGCAGTTTAAATTATTTAACTCCCGTTGAATTTAGAAAATACCAGTCTACATAAAAAGTGTCCTAAAAAGGGTTGCCAATCCAAAGCAATTGATTATAGTAAATCAACTGTACACAGAGTTTGTAAATTATTAAATCAAAACTTATTACCATTAGAAATATTGAATCAAGTTCAAAAAAATAAACAAAATGCAGGTAGAAAATTAATAATTTTAACTTTAACAGAAATTAATACTATCAATCATTTGTTAATTACTAAAAATTATGCTCTTGATATAATTGCTGATTTTTTAAAGAAAAATAAAATAAAAAATATTTCAACAAAAACTTTATATAACATGTTTAAAACAAATCGAATGGGTTTTGATGAAAAAAATTTATTGAGAAAAGGCAAAAATAAACCTCATAAACAAAAAGAAACTAGGGGCAGAATTAATAATTGTAAATCTATTCATGAAAGAAATTTAATCATTCCAAATATTAAAAATATACAAGAATTTGGCCATTTAGAGGGAGATACTATCGTTGGTAAAGATCATAAAAGTTCTATTATTACTTTAGCTGATATATGATCAAAAACCACAATTCCTTTGAAAACTAAAAATCATAAAGCAGAAAGTATTACACAAAGTATAATAAAATTTATTTCAAAATTAATACCAGGAACAATTAAAACTATTACTTTTGATCGTGGTAAAGAATTTAGTAAATGAAAATTAATTGAAAAAAATTGTAATGTTAAAATTTATTTTGCAGATGCCGGAAAACCTTGTCAAAGAGGTTTAAATGAGAACAATAATGGTATTTTAAGAAGATATTTACCAAAATCTACTGATTTATCTTCATATAAACAAAAAGACTTAAATTCTATAGCATTTCAAATTAATTCTACACCCAGAAAATCATTATCTTATAAAAGACCAATAGATTTAATACAATTATTTTAAAAAACTGTCCCATTTATATTTACAATTCAGGTTTCATAAATTTAAAAATAGAGAATTAGTAAAATATGTACAACAAAAATTATTATTAGGTTGATCGCCTAAACAAATTTATGGCAGAATTAAAAATTTTCATCAAGAATGAATTATTAGTTTTAAAACAATTTACAATTGAATTTATTCGGGATTACTTGAAAAGGTTACTAGTAAAAATTTAAGAAGAAAAGGTAAGAAACGAAAATCTCAAGAAAATCGGGGTAAATTTAATGGTAAATCCATTAAAGAACGAAATGTTAATAATCGCATAACTCTTGGCCATTGAGAAGGTGATACTGTAGTATCATCACGAGGTAAAAGTAAATCATGTTTAATAACTTTAGTTGAAAGAACATCAAGATTTACTTTAGCAATATTAGTTGAAAATAGAACTACTAAAGTTATTAACAAAAATATTAGTCATTATTTATCAATTCTTCCAAATAATCTTGTTAAGACTATAACATTTGATAGGGGTAAAGAATTTGCTAATTGACAACAACTTGAAAAAAATTTAAATGTGAAAATTTATTTTGCTGATGCATATTCACCTTGACAAAGAGGTACTAATGAAAATACTAATGGTTTAATTAGAGAAAAATTTCCTAAAAAATTTAATTTTTCAAACACTACTAAAAATGCAGTTCATAAATTTATATTGTCTTTAAACCAAAGACCAAGAAAAATACTAAATTATCTTTCGCCAATCGAATATTTGGTTAGAAAAATAATTTAGTTGCACTTAACTTTACAATTTGGCATAAAGTAATCTTACAATAAAAATAACTAACTCACATTTATTTTTAAAATATTTTTTAAAAATAATCAGAATATAAAAAAATACTATAAAGAATTTCTTCATAGTATTAATTATCTTCATAATTAAGCAGCAACTGCTACAGCATCAGTAATAACATCAGTGGATGTTATTGTTGAATTAGAATTAAAAATAAAGTCATATACTTCTTCATAATGTTTAATCGGAATAATTTTTAATTCATTTAACACCTCGTTAGGAATATCATCTAAATCTTTCATATTTTTATCAGGTATTAAAATTGTACTAATCCCACTGCGATGAGCAGAAATTGATTTTTCTTTTAAACCACCAATCGGTAAAACATTCCCTCGTAAAGTTATTTCCCCAGTCATTCCAACATCACTAGATACAGGTCTTTTAGTTAAAGCAGAAATTATTGCTGTTGTTATTGTAATCCCCGCTGAAGGTCCATCTTTAGGTACTGCCCCTTCAGGAACATGAATATGAATATCATTATTACTAAAAAACTTGGAATCAATATTAAACTTCTTACTATTAGCTTTTAAATAATCCAAAGCAATATTTGCTGATTCCTTCATAACATCACCTAAAGTTCCTGTTAAAACTAACTGTCCTTTACCTGAAAAGAAATTTACTTCCATTGAAAGAATATCGCCACCAAAAGCAGTATATGCTAAACCAGTAGCAACACCAATTTGGGCTGTTCCTTCTTTTTCAGTATATTCAAACTTATGTTTACCTAGATATTGCTTAACCTTTTCAATATTCACTAATTCATCACTTAAATGTTTAGCTAAATAACGAACAATAAACTTTCTCGCAATTTGATGCAAATATCGCTCTAACTGTCGTACACCAGCTTCACGAGTATAATATTTAATAATTTCTTTAATTGCACCATCTTCAAATTTTAATAACTGCTCATTTAAACCATTACCTTGCAATACTTTAGCAATTAAATGATTTTTAGCAATTTCCATTTTTTCAATTTCTGTGTAAGATGATAATTGAATAATTTCCATTCGGTCTAATAATGGTTCGGGAATATCTTCCATATAGTTAGCCGTAGCAATAAACATTACTTTTGATAAATCATAATTTTCTTCTAAGTAATGATCAGAAAACTCAAAATTTTGTTCTGGGTCTAATACTTCCAACATCGCACTAGCAGGATCACCACGATAATCATTAGCCATCTTATCAATTTCATCAAGCAAAAATAAAGGATTAATACTTTTAGCTCGTTTCATTGATTGGATTATTCTTCCTGGCATTGAACCAATATATGTTTTTCGATGACCACGAATTTCTGATTCATCACGAACACCACCTAATGATAACTTCACAAAACTTCTTCCTGTTGCTTCAGCAATTGACTTAGCAAGTGAAGTTTTTCCTACTCCGGGAGGACCTACTAAACAAATAATTTGCCCTTTTAATGATTTAGTCATTTGTTTAACAGCTAAATGTTCAATAATTCGTTCTTTAACTTTTTCCAAACCATAATGATATTTATCTAAAGTTTGTAAAGCAAATGGTAAATCCTCAATTTCTTCCTTTTCTTCATGTCAAGGAATCGCCATTACCCAATCAATGTATGTTCTAATAATATTAGCTTCACTTGATGCTTGTGGCATCATTTCATAACGATTAATTTCTTCCTTAACACGAACTTTAATATTCTCAGGAAATGGTTCTTTTTGAAGACGATCTAAATATTTCTTCATCTCATTACTATCGTCATCAATTTCACCTAATTCTTCTTTAATTGCTTCAAGTTTTTCTCGTAAATAAAATTTCTTTTGCTGTTCATCAATTCTAACTTTAATTCTTTCAGAAATATTTTGATCAATTTCACCAGTTTGCTTGCGACTATTAACATTATCAACTAAAAGATTCAAGCGTTGTTCAACATTCAACTCTTCTAAAATAGCTTGTTTTTTATCTAACGGTAAAAAAGGTAAAAACTGTGCTAATGTATCAATTACTTCTCCAGGACTACTATTAATATTTACCTTAATCTCTTGTAAGACATCTTCAGGAAGACCTTCTTGCATTTCCAATAATCCTGTTAAATTATTAGTAATTTTTTGAACTAATTCTTCAACACTACCTTCATGATTTGATTCTAAAACCTCAATATCACTTTCATAATAAGTACCATTATCTTTTAAATTCAGTAATTTAACCCGATTAAGTGACTTAAAATTAACCGTAAACGAACCTTCTTCTCAAACTTTTTTTATTTTTAAATTAGCAATAACTCCAACATCAAATATTTCATCAATTGTTGGTTCATCATCTAAAGGTTTTTTTTGTGATACTAAAATAACTTGATTATCAAAATTATCCTTAGCCACTTCAATAGTCTTTAATGATTTATTACGACCAATTTCTAAAACCTGCTCAAATCCGGGATAAATATAACTACCTCGTGTAACCAAAACCGGAATATTTTCCAAAGACTTTATTTGTTCTTTATCTATCATTATGATACCTCCATAAAACAAATTTACTTAATTATATCCTGAATTGTAAATATAAATGGGACAGTTTTTTAAAATAATTGTATTAAATCTATTGGTCTTTTATAAGATAATGATTTTCTGGGTGTAGAATTAATTTGAAATGCTATAGAATTTAAGTCTTTTTGTTTATATGAAGATAAATCAGTAGATTTTGGTAAATATCTTCTTAAAATACCATTATTGTTCTCATTTAAACCTCTTTGACAAGGTTTGCCGGCATCTGCAAAATAAATTTTAACATTACAATTTTTTTCAATTAATTTTCATTTACTAAATTCTTTACCACGATCAAAAGTAATAGTTTTAATTGTTCCTGGTATTAATTTTGAAATAAATTTTATTATACTTTGTGTAATACTTTCTGCTTTATGATTTTTAGTTTTCAAAGGAATTGTGGTTTTTGATCATATATCAGCTAAAGTAATAATAGAACTTTTATGATCTTTACCAACGATAATATCTCCCTCTAAATGGCCAAATTCTTGTATATTTTTAATATTTGGAATGATTAAATTTCTTTCATGAATAGATTTACAATTATTAATTCTGCCCCTAGTTTCTTTTTGTTTATGAGGTTTATTTTTGCCTTTTCTCAATAAATTTTTTTCATCAAAACCCATTCGATTTGTTTTAAACATGTTATATAAAGTTTTTGTTGAAATATTTTTTATTTTATTTTTCTTTAAAAAATCAGCAATTATATCAAGAGCATAATTTTTAGTAATTAACAAATGATTGATAGTATTAATTTCTGTTAAAGTTAAAATTATTAATTTTCTACCTGCATTTTGTTTATTTTTTTGAACTTGATTCAATATTTCTAATGGTAATAAGTTTTGATTTAATAATTTACAAACTCTGTGTACAGTTGATTTACTATAATCAATTGCTTTTGCTATTTTACGAATAGAAAATCCATAACTTTTATATTCTTTTATTGCTATTATTGATTCAATAGTCAGATACTTATACATTGTGCTAATTCCTTTCTTTTCTTAATTATAGAATTAACACAATTTGTTTTTTATATAAGTGTCCTTTTTAATTTTACATTTCAGGTGTATAAAAAATTTAGCACTTGCAATATTAAAGTGCTAAATCTATTTTATCCATTATTCTCATAAAATCCATTATTCTCATAAAGAAAATTTAATATCCTACGATGTTTTAAACCTTCTTGAACAATACTAGTATCCATAATTTTTTCTTTAGCTTCTTCTGGTGTCATCTTATAAAACTTAGCCAACTCAATAATTTCTTGTTCTACCTCATCATTACTAACTTGAATATTTTCTTGCTTCATAATTTCTTGTATAATTAAATAATTACTAATTTTTGCTTTAGCCTCGCCTCGGAACTCTTTTTTAATATCTAATTCAGTTAATTTAGTTAACTTTAAATATTGTTTTAAATCAATATTTTGTTCTTTTAACTTCTCCTCAAACTGATCTTGAAGATTTAATACTTCTTTATCAATAATTGATTGAGGAATATGAATCGTTGCTGTTTTAGAAATTTCTAATAATAAATTATTAATAAACTCATCTTTAATTTTTTCTTCATTTTGCTTAATCAAATTTTCTTTAATATAATCTTTTAATTGTGCTAAATCTTCAATACCATCAATATTAGCATCTTTTGCCAAATCATCATTAATTTCTGGAACAATCTTATTTTTAACTTCTTTAATCTTAACTTTAAAAGTTACTTCTTTTCCTGCTAAATCTGGTTGTAAATAATCTTTAGGAAACGATACAAGTAAATCCTTTTCTTCACCAGCCATCAATCCAATCATTTGTTCTTCAAAACCAGGAATAAACTTTTTTGAACCAATTTCTAAACTAAAATTTTCAGCTTTTCCACCAGCAAAAGGTTCGCCATCTTTAAACCCTTCAAAATCAAAAATAACAACATCACCATTAGTAATCTTATCTTCTTTAATTTCTAAAATAACTGATTTTTCTTGTAACTGACTAAGTGCTTGATTAATATCCTCATCATTAACAATATTTGCCATTTTCTCAATTTTTATATTTGTATATTTTTCAACTTTAACTTCCGGTTTTAAATCAAATTCAAAAGAAATAATATATTTTGCCATTGACAAAGTATCAATATTTCAACTTGGCTGATTAAAAGGTTGCAATGGATCATTTCGTAATAAAGCAAATTGTCACGCTTTATCAGCTGCAATATTATGAGCTTTATTTAAAATTTCTGCTTCACTTAAATATTTTTCTACCATCGCTTCTGGTACTTTGCCTTTACGAAAACCTGGTATTTGTAAACGGGCTTTCAACTTCTTTGTTACCTTTTCAATAATATCTTGTCATTCTTCTGATTCAAATTCAATAATATACTTTCCTTTATTTTCTTCAATATTTTTTTTACTTGTAAATTTCATCAAATATCCTCCTATATTTCAACTATTTAATTATACCCTTGATTAATTACTAAATGCAATTAAACTTTAGCAAATATCTCAACAATAAAATCTTAAAAAATTTGTTCTTTCTCAATTTGTAATAAAAATCTTTGGGTAAGAACAACATCAGTCTTTAAATTTTGACAAATCTGTTCTAACTTACATTCATCATCACCTTGCATAATTTGTGCTTTATAAATAATAGCACTAACTATCGCAGAAAGATCCGCCATTAATGGCAAATTAGGATACTGACTATATCAATAATTTTCTCATAAGTATCAACAAACCTGTTCTAAACTAGGATTATCATTATAAACAAAATTACTTAAAATAGTTTTAACTTTTTTAGTACATTCATCAAGATGAAATTCAGAAATCAATATCGGATTAACAAAATACTGACCATGTGTTTTTTGAACAATAAACACCCCATCAATATCTTGTCTCTTTAAAGCTATTAACAAATGCGTTTTATTTTCATTTTTAAACAAAGAATTTTTTAAATAATCTCGTAATGTTGATAATATTTTCCTAGCATTTTGCTGTTCTAAAAAATTAAATGCTACTAAATGAATTTCCTCATCAAAAGGATTATTAATAATTTCTTTAATTGTCTCTAAATCTCATTGCTTAATATTTGGTTTTTCTTTTGTTAACTGTTGAATTTCATCATAAAATTTAATAATTTGTTGTTCATATTTTTTTGGTATATAAGGTAAATCTAATTCAATTTTTAACTTAACTTTTGCTTGCTCATAGTTTTCATTAGCAATTAACTTTTCAATTTCCTTAATAAAAAAACTATAATATTTATTATTCATTAAAATTATTCACCAACATTTTTATTTTAAATGGCGCCCATGAAGAGACTTGAACTCTTGACCCTGCGCTTAGAAGGCGCATGCTCTATCCAACTGAGCTACATGGGCATATTTTATACTACATAAAAAATAATAACATTATTAGCTTTAAACTGCAATTATTTTAAATAAAATTAATAGTCAATAAATCCTTTAAATATAAAAAAATGTTAATAAATAATTTTACAAAAATGTTGATAGAAATTATTTTTTAAATTCTATCAACATTGCTTCTTCATTTGTAAAAAGAATTAAAAATTTATTCCCTTTTACTATTTTAAAATTCCTTCAATTTCTTTAATTTTATTAATTGCTTCTTGAAAATTTTTAACCTTAAAAATTTTCTTTTTACTAATATCATTGTATTGTAAACTACCTGATATCATCTCATTAATACCATATCCAGGAATTTCCTCAACATCAATATTTGATTGATACAACCTAAAATCACTATAAACACATATTAAATATTTTTCTTCCTGCAAACACTGTTCAAAGGCAAAACCATATTCCATATATGTTCCACTATCACGGCCATCAATATCAAATATTACATATTTTGACTTTTTAATCTCTTCATAATCTTTTTTAAATATCTCGTTATTTTTTGGCGTAGCATTTTCACTATTAAAACTAAACTCAATCGGATTTAAAATTTCAAAATTATCACCTAATTGCTTTCTTAAATTTATTCCTTCTGCTTTTCTCTGATTTTGTTCTGCTTCACTAAATAATGGTCCCGCGTTATAAACAAATATTTTTTTCATTATTATTGTTCCTTTCCAAATACTTATCTTTTAATATCACTACGAAAGTAGTATCACTTTCGTAATGATATTATATTTAAAATATTGCTGGCAAAGTTGCCAATTTATGAACAAAAATCCAAAATTATTATTTAATTTCTAATCCCAAGAAGTAAACTTTTGTAAATATTCTCTAATTGCTTGTTTCATATAAGATGTCCCATGTTGTTCAAAATATTTCTTCTTAAAAGCACTATCTCAGCCACCATACATCGCGTTACCACCTATAAGTGAATAAGATTTATACCAACAAATATTTTCCTTAATAATTTCCTGAATCTGTTTTTTTTCTAAAAGCAAGGTATCAACTGATTGACCACAATTAGCATAATATTTTATTATCTTATCATTTTCCTTACTAAAACGAATTGCCATCGCTGGTTCACCAAAAAGTTTTTGAATATTATTATCTTCCATATAGTTTTCACGATAAGTAATTCCTTTATTATTAGTAAAATTAGAATTAAAGTCATTAATATCATCACCTATTACCATCATTATTCTTACATTAACTTTTTTTCCTAAAATAGATACTTTATTATTATTAATATATTCATAACGGTCTTCTTTTTCTTTAAGAACCTTATCTGCTTTTAATTTCTTACCATCCATTCATCACAAAGCATCATTTAATAATTCTTCAGGAAAACCTTCATTGATTAAATTCTTTTTTGTATCTTCTAAATGCTTATTTTGTAAACGATTAGAAGCCTGAAATGTAAAATTAAAAAGGACACTTACCTGAAATGTAAAATTAAAAAGGACACTTATATAAAAAACAAATTGTGGATTGGCAACCCTTTTTAGGACACTTTTTATGTAGACTGGTATTTTCTAAATTCAACGGGAGTTAAATAATTTAAACTGCCATGAATTCGAATATTGTTATATCAATTAACAAAATCAAATAGTTCGCATTTTAGTTGTGTTAAGTTTGCAAATTTTTTACCGTTAATAAATTCGGTTTTAAAGGTTTTGTAAGTTGCTTCAGCAACAGCATTATCATATGGGCATCCTTTGGAGCTTAATGATCTTTTAATTTTAAAGGTTATTAAAATTTCATCAATAATTTTATTTTTAAACTCATTACCACGATCAGTATGAAATAAAGTTATTTTATTTAATGGTCGTGTTATCTTGTGAAAAGCTTGTTGAACTAATTCAGCAGTTTTATTTGGTCCAGCACTATAGCCAATTACTTCGCGATTAAACAAGTCAATTAATAAACAAATATAATGTCATTTAGTGCCAACTTGAACATATGTTAAATCACTAACAACAACTTCATTTGGTTTTTTGTCATTAAATTGACGATTTAAAACATTATTAATTTCGTCATTATTAACTGTTTTTTTATGATTACAATATTTTAACTTGGTGTATTTAGAAACCAAATTATTTTTGATCATAATGAATCGGATTTTTCGTCGTGATAAAATGATATTTTTTCTTATTAAAACAGCTTTAATTTTACGAGCACCATAAATCTTGCGACTTTTATTAAATGCACTGATAACTTCTTGTTCATAATTATTAACATCAAACTTAGTGCATTTATTAGTTTGATAATAATATGTTGATTTTAGTAAACCTAAAATCTTACATATTTTTCTCACTGAATATTTATTTTTGTTGTTATTAATTATTGTTATTTTTTCCCGATTATCAGTGCTGCTTGCTTTAAAATGTCATTTTCCATTCGTAATTGTTGGTTTTCTTTTCGCAAGTAAATTAATTCATTTTCTTCGACAGTGCGATTATCTTTTGCTTTAAATGACCCAGAATTATTATAATTTTTAATTCAACTATAAATAGTTGGTTTTGGTAAATTATATTCTTTCCCTAAATTAATAACACTTTTGTCATTTTTGTATAGCATTACAATTTGTTTTTTAAATTCTTCAGAGTATGAGGTTTTATTTCCCATTTTTATATTCCTTCTTTCTTAATAATTTTGAAGTCTATATAATTATGGTCCAACTTATTGTAGCCTATCCATTGCATTTTATTTTCAATAAATAATATCCTCCTTCTATTTTATTAAAAATAAAAATGCTTATATAAAAATATAAGCATTTTAGCATCAAATTAGTAATAAATTTTTCGATTTAACGAATAAAATTTCTAAATTAATTATCTTTTAAATAAGCAATTAATTCCTTTGTTGTTGTTTTATTTTTAATAATAGCATTTAATTCAGCAAATGAAACTGCTTTCATTTTTGTTATTGTTTCAAACTGTTGATATAACTTTTTAATAGTTAACTCACCTAATCCTTTAACTTTTTTTAACGAATTAACAAATAAAGAATTAGTTCGTTGTTGACGATGAAATGAAACTGTATAATTATGGACCTCTTCTTGAACTTTAGTTAATCAATGAAATAAAGCACTCTTTTTAGCAATATCCAACCGATAACCTTTATTATCTAATAAACAATCAGTTTTGTGATGACTATTCTTAACAAGACCGACAACTGGTAAACTAATATTTAAATTTTCTAATTGCAACTGCACACTATCAATTTGTAATTTACCACCATCAACAATAATTAACTCTGGCATTGGTTCTTTATTCATTAATTTTTTTCAATAACGACGATAAACTAAATTTTGTAAATAATGATAATCTCCTTGTTGTTCAATTTGAATTTTATAACGACGAAACAGTTTTTTAATTGCTTGACCATTTTGATAAACAATAACCCCACCAATAACATTATCATGTCCTAAATTGGCAATATCCATAATTTCGATATATTGTGGTGTCGCAATTTTTAAAAGCTTTCCTAATTGTTCAACAATCTCATAATAACGATACTTAATTTGATAGGAATCAACAAGTTGTTGCTTTAATAATTCTTGAGCATTCTTAGTAGCTAAAGAAATAATTTCTTGCATTTTTTTAGTAAGCTTAGTAATAATTTTAATATTTAATGCTTCTGCCAAATCATCTAAAACAATATTTGCAACATATAATTCTTGGGGAACAGTATTGTTAGTATATAACTGTTGCAAATAATTTCTCATTGCATCAGTTAAATCATCATTAAATAAAGTAAAAATTTGTTCATCTTTGGAAAGCAATTGTCCATTACGATAAAATAATGCTGTTATTGACAATTTATGATCTTTAATAGCATAACCAATAAAATCACGATTACGAAAATCAGGAAATTGAACAAACTGATGAGAAATAAATAATTGTAACTTATCTAAAACATTTTTTAATCTTTGTGCTTCTTCATATTGTAAATTAATCGCTGCTTGTTGCATTCGCTCAGCAATCTTATTTTTAATATCTTGATTTTTTCCTTGAAAAAAATCATTAATTTTCTTTTTCATCAAGGCATAATATTCCTCAGGAACCTTTTTAAAACAAGCACCTGAACATAATTGCAGATGATAATATAAGCACGGCGTTCCTAAACTTTCTTTACATCTTCGCAAAGGAAATAATTGTTGCAATATCTTTAAAACTTCTCTAGCTCCCGTACCATCAGGAAAAGGACCATAATACTTACCATTATCTTTTTGAACTTTACGAACAAAACGATATTCAGGATTATTTTCATCAGTAATTTTAATATAAGGATAGGTTTTATCATCATTTAATAAAATATTATATCGGGGACGCTTATCTTTAATTAAATTATGTTCTAACAATAATGCTTCTTTTTCATTAATTGTTAAAATATAATCCACATCAGCAATTTCACGAACTAATTTAGTAGTTTTAAAATTATGTACTTTATTAAAATAATTATTTACCCGCTGTTGAATATTTTTTGCTTTACCAACATAAATTAATTGTCGCGCTTCATTATAAAACTGATAACATCCCGAACTTTGTGGTAAATTTTTAATTTTTTCTTGTAAAACAAGGGGTTTAACTCACATCATTATCAAAATTCCTACTCTTTATTCATAATCAAAACTTCACGAGGTTTGGACCCATTTTGCGGCACAAATCTCATCATACAATTCATCATCTTCACCTGTAATAATATGACTAGTATTCATCCTTTGTGTAGATTCATGGAATTGTTCATTAAACTGCGGTTTTTGTTGCTGAGAAATAAATTTAATTAACGCACTAATGTCTTCGTCATTAATATATACCCCTTGAGCTCTAGTTGGTGTTATTTGACCATAAGGAACAAATAACATATCACCACTACCAATTAACTTTTCAGCTCCCATACTATCTAAAATTGTTCTAGAATCAATTGAAGAACTAACAGCAAAAGCAATTCTTGATGGAATATTATTTTTTATAACGCCAGTAATAATATCTGTTGATGGTCTTTGGGTTGCAATAATTAAATGAATTCCTGAAGCTCGTGCCATTTGCGTTATTCGCATAATACTTTCTTCAACTTCTTTTCCGGCAACAACCATTAAATCAGCAAGCTCGTCAATAATTATCACAATATATGGTAACATTTCTTCAATTGCCACCTTTTGATTATAACTAGCAATATTTCGCACGCCAATATTAGAAAAAATAATATATCTTCGTTCCATTTCACTAATAATTTGTTTTAAAGCACGATTGGCTTTTCTTAAATCAGTAATTACTGGTACTAATAAATGTGGCAAATTATTATATACTGATAATTCAACGCGTTTTGGTTCAATTAACAAAAATTTTACTTCATGCGGTTTAACCCGAAGAATTAAAGAAGCAATAATACTATTAATACAAATTGATTTTCCACTACCAGTAGCACCCGCAATTAATAAATGTGGCATCTTATCTAATTCCGCAAATAAAATTTTTCCCATTACATTTTTACCAATGGCCATTAATAATTTACTATCTTTCTTATTAAGGGGAACATTTTCCATCACTTCACGAATCGTAACTAATGCTGGTGAAATATTTGGAATTTCAATTCCCACTGCTGACTTACCATGAATAGGTGCTTCTAAACGAATATCTTTTGACGCTAAAGCTAACTTAATATCATTTTCTAACGAAGTAATTTTACTTACCTTAACGCCCATTCCTAGTTCAATTTCAAACTTAGTTACTGCTGGTCCAATATTAATATTAGTAACTCGCGCTTCAATATTAAAATGTTTAAAAAGACGATGAATTTTTTCAACATTATTTTTTGCAGTTTTAATATTTAAATCACGATTAACACTAATTATTGGTTTTGTTAAAAGACTAACTGGTGGCAATTGATAATTAGGATTAATTATTGAAGGAAAATAATTACTTGGTATTATTGAAGAAGAAACTTTATTATCCAAAGGATTAATCTCTTCAATAAATTCTGGAGACAAATTGTCACTAATAACAACTGCTTGTTTTGCTTGATTATCGGATTGATCAATAACTGAAAATACCTCATCTAATGCTGATGAGCTAGTTGGATAAGATTTTATCCGTTCTTTTTGAATTGGTGGTTGTTCTTTATTAAAAGGTGTTAAATAACTATTAGCAGCAAAATCTTTACGCACCACATCTAATTCCATTAATGATGTTTGATCATAACCAAAATCATCACGAGAAAATGCTTGTTGATGATACTCTTGTTCTTTAATTACCTTCTCATTAAGATTAATTTTTGGTGTTAACTTCGAATCTCAATTATCAATATGGTGATAATTTTTATTACTATAAATATCATCAAATAATAAATCTTCATTCATTAATGAATGATGTAAATTAACGGATGGTAATTTAATTGTAATATCAGAATTTTTTGTTGTATGTAAAACTTGCCGATCATTACCATTAATATTTTTAACATTAACAGTTTCAAAATATTGCTGATATTTCTTCTCAGCATTTTTCTTATTTTTAACATTCTTTTTAGCCATAAAACTAACAATATGTAAACTATTATGTTCCTTATTAACTTTTCATTGATAAAGATATCAAGGATTTCCTGTTAAAATTCAAAGAATAATTGTCGTTAAAAAAACTAAACTACATATTAAAGAAACAATTGTTGTTAAATAACCAAATACTGCTGAAAACAACATTCCAATAAATCCGCCACCAGCAAAAGGAATAAAATATGAGCCATTAATATGAAAAAATTTCTTAATATCTAATCGTTGCATAAAAAGAGAATTTTGTAATCAATTATCCGTATAAGAACTAATAACTTGTGAAAACCAATTTTGTTCTGCATTAATAGAAGAACGATGATAACTAATCAATAATACAATATCATTCACAAATCAACAAATAGCTAAAACAAGTAATATTATCATTACTTGAACTCGTTTCTTAATTTTAATTTGAATACCACCAAAAATTGCAAAACTCACTACTAAAATAACAAAATAGATAATATATTTAAATCATCCAAAAAGAAAATTGAAAAGAACATCATCTAAAAATTGACCAATAACCGTTAAACGAGCAAGAGCCAAAATACTAGCAAAAATAATGAACAAAGCTCATATTTTTCCACCAATTTTATCACTACGCCGAATTTTCTTCTTTAACTGAATAATTTTGGATTTCGCTTGTTGTTCTTGTTCATATTTTGTAGTATTGCGAGGATTATTTTCAAACTCGACAAAATCACTACTTATTTTATCGCTATTCATCCTTTTATCTCCTCATATTTTTTAAGTAATAGTTAATTTATCTCATTAATTATTGCTAAAACCATTGGATTTTTACCCGTTTCTTGACGACATAACTCTTGCAACTCACTACGGATTTGATTTTTAACTGTTGTACCATCAAACTCTGATTTTTTTTGATGTTCTTCAACAATAGTACGAACTTTCGCTTGCATTTTATTAGTTAATTCCTCATCATCTTGAATAAAAACAACCCCACGCATTTGCACATCAACTAAAGAAACAATCTCTTTACTACGACGATTTAATGTAATGCCACTAATTAAAACTCCATCACGAGCTAATTGCTTTCTTTCATTTAAAACAACAGCACCAATATCGCCAACCCCAAGACCATCAACATAAATATTATTATATTTTAAAGAAGATGGTGATGGTCCTAATTTACCATTAATAAACTCTAAAATTTGACCATTATCCTTAATTAAAATATTATTAATTAGAATTCCTGCTTCTTGAGCACTATTTTGCGCACTAACAAAATTTTTATGTAATCCTTTAATTGGCATAAAAAATTTTGGTTTCATAATTCCAATCATCATCTTAATATCTTCATATGAAGCATTCATATCTCACACTTTTTTATCGGATAACGCCATAAAACGAGCATCAGTTCTTGCTAATTCATCCAATATTCTCGCATGTTTTAATTCATAACCAGGAATCGGTAGCGTTGCTAAAATCACAGTATCTGACTTTTCTATTTCTAAATGCTCATCATCGCCACTAATAATTTTATATAATCTTGTATAAAGTCGCTCACCACTACCTGTAACAAAAATTACTGAATTGTCATTAATAGCATCACTAGTTAAATTTCTAAACTTAATTTTATTAAATTGCAAATAAGTTCCTGACTTAAATTCTTCTAAAATTGATTTTAATGTGCCCCCCATAACGATGGCCTCACGATTAGTTTCACTAACCAACTCCAAAATTTCACTTATTTTATATAAATCCTGTTCATGACAAGCAATAATAATTTTAGACTTTGCTGCTTTAAAAGTTGATTCCACTAACTTCTTACATTTATGATTAGGAGCCGTATAATCATTACGACTAGCATAACCAGAACCACTCATCAATAATAAAATTTTATTATTAGCAATTTTTGCTAAGTGTGCCATATCTGTAGCAAAATTAGTTCGTTCTTCACTATCAAAAATATAATCACTCGTATAAACAATAGTTCCATCAACAGTCTTTAAAGCAAAACCAAAACTTCCCAGAATACAAGTTGTCGTATTAAAAACTTCAATTTCATTATCACCAAAAGATAACATATCCTTTTCTTTAATTTCAATTAATTCATTTTCACTATGTCATACCTTAAACTTGTAGAGTTTTTGTTTAATTAAAAAGATTGTTAATTTACTACCATAAATAGGAATTTTAATATCCTTTAAAAGATATGTTATTGCTCCAAAACATTCGTCTGATGGTTTAGAAATAAATAATCCTTTAATCCGATTAACATTTTCTTTTAAATAAGAAAAATCGGGAATAACAGTATCAATTCCTAATGCTTCTCGTTCAGGGATTTTACTACCAGCATCAAAAATAAATATATCACGGTTAACTTCCACCACATACATATTTTTTCCGCGTTCATCAAGTCCCCCTAATGCAAAAACTTTTATTGTTGCCATAACTATTTTTTCTCCTCTAATTTAATATAATTTTATTTTAAAATATTGCTTTTATTATTATAACACATTGATTATCCAGCTAAGCAGAGAATAATTTCTTATCTTATTTGTTTCCTCAATAATTAAAATTCATTCTGATTTTTATCTTTTAATTATACTATAACTATTCGCAAATGCAAAAATTTGATAAATGCTGTTTATTATTATCTGAATTGTAAATATAAATGGGACAGTTTTTTAAAATAATTGTATTAAATCTATTGGTCTTTTATAAGATAATGATTTTCTGGGTGTAGAATTAATTTGAAATGCTATAGAATTTAAGTCTTTTTGTTTTCCTGAAATGTAAAATTAAAAAGGACACTTATATAAAAAACAAATTGTGTTAATTCTATAATTAAGAAAAGAAAGGAATTAGCACAATGTATAAGTATCTGACTATTGAATCAATAATAGCAATAAAAGAATATAAAAGTTATGGATTTTCTATTCGTAAAATAGCAAAAGCAATTGATTATAGTAAATCAACTGTACACAGAGTTTGTAAATTATTAAATCAAAACTTATTACCATTAGAAATATTAAATCAAGTTCAAAAAAATAAACAAAATGCAGGTAGAAAATTAATAATTTTAACTTTAACAGAAATTAATACTATCAATCATTTGTTAATTACTAAAAATTATGCTCTTGATATAATTGCTGATTTTTTAAAGAAAAATAAAATAAAAAATATTTCAACAAAAACTTTATATAACATGTTTAAAACAAATCGAATGGGTTTTGATGAAAAAAATTTATTGAGAAAAGGCAAAAATAAACCTCATAAACAAAAAGAAACTAGGGGCAGAATTAATAATTGTAAATCTATTCATGAAAGAAATTTAATCATTCCAAATATTAAAAATATACAAGAATTTGGCCATTTAGAGGGAGATACTATCGTTGGTAAAAATCATAAAAGTTCTATTATTACTTTAGCTGATATATGATCAAAAACCACAATTCCTTTGAAAACTAAAAATCATAAAGCAGAAAGTATTACACAAAGTATAATAAAATTTATTTCAAAATTAATACCAGGAACAATTAAAACTATTACTTTTGATCGTGGTAAAGAATTTAGTAAATGAAAATTAATTGAAAAAAATTGTAATGTTAAAATTTATTTTGCAGATGCCGGCAAACCTTGTCAAAGAGGTTTAAATGAGAACAATAATGGTATTTTAAGAAGATATTTACCAAAATCTACTGATTTATCTTCATATAAACAAAAAGACTTAAATTCTATAGCATTTCAAATTAATTCTACACCCAAAAAATCATTATCTTATAAAAGACCAATAGATTTAATACAATTATTTTAAAAAACTGTCCCATTTATATTTACAATTCAGGTTAATCACAATTGACTTAATCTTATTAGTAAAATATAATTGTTCTTATATATTTAAGAAACCGAGGTACTAACATAATGAAACTCACTAATATCAACCAAAAATGAAAATTATCACCATACTTTGACAGTAAGTTTATGAAACAAGCACTTATCATTATGATTCCTCTAATCGGTCAATCATTACTAATTGCATTAATGAATGTTATTGATGTCTTTATGATTGGTTCTTTTTTAAGTCAAGAAGTTCTTAATGGCGTTGGTGCTGCTAATACCATTCTGTTACTGGCAATGTTCGGTTTTTTTGCTACGAATATGGCCGGAAGCATTTATGCTTCTCAATATATTGGTAATAATAATCTCAAAAAAATGCAAGAGGTAAATAACATTAGAATTATGATTAATGTCACAATGTCAATAATATTTACCATCTTTATCTTCACATTAAGAAATGATTTAATTAAACTAATTATTGCTTCTGAAAGCAGTAAAACAATGTTAAATTTTAATTCCCAAATCGCAATTGATAATGGCAGTTTATATTTAGCAACTGTTATTTGAATTTATCCGCTTCTAAGCGTTATAACAACCTTATACCAAAATATGAACGAATGTAATAAAACATATTTACCGTTTCTTTTTACAATTTTTCCGGTATTGACTAATGGCATTCTCAACTTCATCTTTTTATTTTATTTAAAAATGGGAGTTATGGGAGTTGCTATTCCTACTGTAATAGCAAGAATTTTAGAAATAACTATTGTTATTACATTTCTTTTAATTACTAAACCCGTGTTTCGCCCAATGAAAAAATTTTGATATGTTACTAAAGATTTATTATTAAAAATTCTTAAATCGCTTTTGCCAATATTTTTAGCTAACATTCTTTTTGTATTATCATTAACAGCACAAACAGTTATTTATTCATATTATGGTGGAGCCGATATCCTATCAGCAACCGTTGTTGTAATGAATATTATGAATATTTTTTATGCCGTATTTAATAGTTATAGTGCCATTATACCAATCTTTATTGGTAAACAATTAGGTGTTGGTAAACTGTCACAAGCAGTTGCCAATCTTAAAAAAATTATTGGTTTGCTATTTCTAATTGCGATTACTTTCACAATAATAATTTTCAGTCTTTCATTTTTTATTTTTGATATTTTATTTACTAACAAAATTAGTAATGAAGCCATTAGCACGGCAAGATTTTATTTAGGATTACAATCCCTAGCCTATTTCTTCTTATCTTTTTCAATTATCTTTTTTAGTGTTTTACGCGCCGGCGGATTTATAAAGTTAGCTACTGCCTTAGATATTCTTTGTACTTGAATTATTATTGTTATGACACCATTAATTGTTAGTATTATTGTAACTAAATATTTTCCTAACTTTGATTACAAATATATTTTTATTATTTCTACTATTGGTGAAATTATTCAATTTGCTCTTGTTACCATCTGTGTTATTAAAATAAAATGAGCACGAAAATTAATTTAAAAAATAAAATGAACTCCTATTTTAAACTAATAAGAGTTCATTTTATTTTTCTATTCAATTTTAATTCTAGTTTCATTAATTAATTCTAAATTAACACGATTTTTTTCATCAATACTAATTACTTTTACTGTTACTTCTTGTTTTAATTTTAATAACGGCGTATTTTTGGGTATTTTTGAATTATGTAATAATCCATCAATATTCTCTTTTAAATTAATGAAGTAACCAAACTTTTCAATCCGAACAACAGTTCCCATAATAATTTCTCCAATGATAACTGGTTCAATAATATCTTTAATTAATTTTTCTGCCATTAATATTGATGCTTCATCTTTGTGATAAATAGTCACTTTCCCTTGGTCATTAATATCAATTTTAACATTGCCAGAAGTCTCAACAATATTAGTAATTACTTTACCACCAGCACCAATAACATCACGAATGCGATTAATCGGAATTTTTAATTGCTTAATTTTAGGAGCATTTTTATTTACTTTATTACGCGAAATATTAATTGTTTGCTTCATATTATCTAAAATATGCTTTCTCCCAATTTTAGCTTGTAATAATGCTTCTTTAAAAATTTCCATTGTAATGCCATCAATTTTAATGTCCATTTGTAAAGCACAAATTCCTTGGTTTGTTCCCGAAACTTTAAAATCCATATCGCCAAAGTGATCTTCACTACCTTGAATATCACTTAAAATAACATAATCATTACCTTCTTTAATTAATCCCATTGCAATCCCGGCAACACTAGATTTCAATGGTACTCCACTAGCCATCAAAGCTAATGAAGAAGCACAAATTGCTGCTTGGGAGGTTGAACCATTAGATGCCAATACTTCCGTCACAACTCTAATCGTATAAGGAAAATCATCAATACTAGGCAATACTTGTAACAATGCTTTTTCTGCTAATGCTCCATGACCAATTTCTCTTCTATTGGGCGGTCCAAATCTTCCAGTTTCACCAACTGAAAATGATGGAAAATTATAATGAAGCATAAAGCGTTTACTTTCCTCTTCTGTTAAACCATCAATAATTTGATGTTCGCCTAGAGCTCCTAAAGTTACAATTGATAATACTTGCGTTTCGCCACGAGTAAATAAAGCACTACCGTGAACAATTGGGAGAACATCAATTATTGATGTTAACGGTCGAATTTCATTGCTCACACGACCATCTAAACGAATTTTCTTATTAATAATAAAATCACGAACAAGTTTCTTTAATAAAGTTTGATAAATAGCTCTAATCTGTTTAATAATCATTTTTTTTTCTAATTCATTAACATATTGTTGATTATCATAAACAGCAAATAAAGCATTATAAACATCTTTTAAAGCTTTTTTTTGTTCTTGCTTCGTTTTAATATTTAAAGCACTAATAATTTGTGGTTCATACTGACTAGTAATAGTTGATACTAACTTATTATCAAATTCTAATTCAATAATAGGTAATTTTTCTTGACCAATAATATTAATAATTTCTTCTTGAAAGGCAACTAACTTTTTAATTTCTATATGTGCCATCGCAATTGCTATTAACATTTCTTCTTCACTAATTTCTTGACCACTAGCTTCAACCATATTAATTGATGCTTTTGTTCCCGCAACAATTAATTCTAACGATGATTGTTCCAATTGTTGACTTGTAGGATTACAAATTAATTCCCCATTTATTTTTCCAATAATAACTCCTGCTACGGGACCATTAAAAGGAATTTTTGAAATACATAATGCTAATGAAGAACCTAATAATGCTGCCATTCTGACATCAGCATTAGAATCAACCGCTCATACATTATTAATTACTTGAATCTCATGATTAAAATTATTAGGAAATAAAGGTCGCAAAGGACGATCAATTAACCTTGATGCTAATGTTGCATATTCACTAGGTTTGCCTTCACGCTTAAAAAACCCTCCAGGAATTTTTCCAACAGAATATAATTTCTCTTGAAATACAACTGTTAAGGGAAAAAAATCTAATGTTGATGGCTCTTCATTAAAACTAACAATACTTAATACCGTACTTTCCTCATAGCGTACTAAAATTGAACTTGTTGCTAGTGATGCTAAACTACCATATTCAATAACAATTTTCTTCCCATTAAAATTATTTGTAAATCTTTGTTCTTTATTCATTTGCTGTTACCCTTCTCATCTTCCCACATCTTATTTTATCATATTGTTTTAGCAACAAAAAATATGATCGCTATTTTAAACGACCATTAATAATCTCTGATAATGCCTTAGCATAGTTACCAAAAATAATACTAATAGCATTAGTTTGTTTAATTATTCCTTGCTGTTTTAACTTCCGAATCTTTTCAATATTAACTTGTTTAATATCTTTAATAATAATTTTAATCTTTGTATTTGTTGCTTGTGCCTCAATAATATTACTAATTGTTCCTAAATAATCAATAAAAACATCTACTTTAAAAGGAATTAATTTTTGCCATTGTTTTTCTGTTGAATTTTTATTTTTTAAAAATATCATATTTATTAAGCAAGCAATTATATAAAAACTAATAATATTAATCCTAAATCTAACAACAGTATCTGTCATAATTCCATCGCTTCTCTTCCTTTTGTTTAATTATGAATAAATGTTTTTTGAATTTGATTAATCATTATTAAATCATTAACATCAGTTACTAAAATTTTAATTTTATTAGCAATTAAATTAATAATTAAATTATCACTATTAAAGTCATGTTTTTGACTATCAATTACTAAAAAAGCATCTTTCATATTACCTTTAATAGTAACTGTGTGGGTATTATCTAAAATTAATGGTGCCTTTAAAGAATTATGTTTATTATGAAAAACCGGAGCAATTTCTAAGAATTCCATTAAATTTTTTTCACTTAAAATAACTGCGCCATTAATACTTTTAGTATAGCCAGTTGAACCAGTTTTAGTAGTTAAAACAAATCCTGAACTTTGACAATTTTGTAATAATTGATTATTAATATAAACTGTAAAAAATATTGTTTTTGCAATACTCATTAATTTAATCTCATTAAGACTATAAAAATTTTTATTATTAATAGTTATTTTTAAAGCATCAAGAGATTTTGTTTTCAAAATATTATTTTTTAAATTAGTAATTAACTTATCAATTTCATTAACTTGATAAAGAGCATTAAAACCAATATTTCCCGTATTAATAGTTATAAAATGAATATTATCAATATTTTCATTAAAACGATTAACCGCTGATAAAAAAGTGCCATCACCACCAATAACAAATACGATTTCTGGATTTTGTTCATCAAATATCATCTTTAATGCTAATAATTTACTAGATAAGTTTTTAGCCACAGCAATTGATTCATCGGCCTTATTAGTAACAATTGTAAATTTCTTTTGTTGCATTAATTACACCTCATAATATAATTCTATCAATAAGGTAATAATATCATAAATTAAGAATCCATATAAATATTCTTTGGATTGGCAACCCTTTTTAGGACACTTTTTATGTAGACTGGTATTTTCTAAATTCAACGGGAGTTAAATAATTTAAACTGCCATGAATTCGAATATTGTTATATCAATTAACAAAATCAAATAGTTCGCATTTTAGTTGTGTTAAGTTTGCAAATTTTTTACCGTTAATAAATTCGGTTTTAAAGGTTTTGTAAGTTGCTTCAGCAACAGCATTATCATATGGGCATCCTTGGGAGCTTAATGATCTTTTAATTTTAAAGGTTATTAAAATTTCATCAATAATTTTATTTTTAAACTCATTACCACGATCAGTATGAAATAAAGTTATTTTATTTAATGGTCGTGTTATCTTGTGAAAAGCTTGTTGAACTAATTCAGCAGTTTTATTTGGTCCAGCACTATAGCCAATTACTTCGCGATTAAACAAGTCAATTAATAAACAAATATAATGTCATTTAGTGCCAACTTGAACATATGTTAAATCACTAACAACAACTTCATTTGGTTTTTTGTCATTAAATTGACGATTTAAAACATTATTAATTTCGTCATTATTAACTGTTTTTTTATGATTACAATATTTTAACTTGGTGTATTTAGAAACCAAATTATTTTTGATCATAATGAATCGGATTTTTCGTCGTGATAAAATGATATTTTTTCTTATTAAAACAGCTTTAATTTTACGAGCACCATAAATCTTGCGACTTTTATTAAATGCACTGATAACTTCTTGTTCATAATTATTAACATCAAACTTGGTGCATTTATTAGTTTGATAATAATATGTTGATTTTAGTAAACCTAAAATCTTACATATTTTCCTCACTGAATATTTATTTTTGTTGTTATTAATTATTGTTATTTTTTCCCGATTATCAGTGCTGCTTGCTTTAAAATGTCATTTTCCATTCGTAATTGTTGGTTTTCTTTTCGCAAGTAAATTAATTCATTTTCTTCGACAGTGCGATTATCTTTTGCTTTAAATGACCCAGAATTATTATAATTTTTAATTCAACTATAAATAGTTGGTTTTGGTAAATTATATTCTTTCCCTAAATTTTAATAACACTTTTGTCATTTTTGTATAGCATTACAATTTGTTTTTTAAATTCTTCAGAGTATGAGGTTTTATTTCCCATTTTTATATTCCTTCTTTCTTAATAATTTTGAAGTCTATATAATTATGGTCCAACTTATTGTAGCCTATCCACTTTTTTATTATTATTTATAGTAAAATTGATACATTACCAATAAGATTTATTTATTTTAGGAGGAATTACTATTGAAACCACGCTTATTATCAGGTATTACTAATACTGGAAAAATTACTATTGGTAATTATATTGGTATAGTAAAATTGATACATTACCAATAAGATTTATTTATTTTAGGAGGAATTACTATTGAAACCACGCTTATTATCAGGTATTACTAATACTGGAAAAATTACTATTGGTAATTATATTGGTGTTATTCAAAATTTTATTAAATTACAAGAAGAATATGATGTTTTTATCTTTGTTGCCAATTTGCATGCTATTGTCTCAATAAAAAATCATGACCACGATGTTCTTAAAAATAATATTCGTGATTTAGTTGCCTTATATGTTGCTTGTGGTTTAGATCCCAATAAGATTACAATTTTTGCTCAATCTGACATTTTAGAGCATTGCCAATTAGGTCATATTCTGCTATGTCATACATCAATGGGAGAACTAAATCGCATGACACAATTTAAAGATAAAACACAATCATTTAAACAACATAATAATACTGAAACGATACCAACAGGATTATTTACTTATCCAGCATTAATGGCAGCTGATATTTTACTATATGATGCTGCTATTGTTCCTGTGGGAATTGATCAAAAGCAACATCTAGAATTAACAAGAAATATTGCGATCAGAATGAATAATAAATATGGTAATATCTTTACAATTCCAGAACCATATATTGCTCCTAATGGTAAAAAAATAATGAACCTACAAAATCCCTTAAAAAAAATGTCAAAATCACATGAAAATCCTAAAACTTATATTTCTCTTTTAGATAATTTAAATGATGTTACCACAAAAATTAAAAGTGCCATTACTGATAGTGAAAATAAAATTTTTTATGATGAAATTAATAAACCAGGAATTAGTAATCTTTTAAATATTTACTGTGCTTTTACAAATACTACAATTGAAGAAGCAACTAATGAGTTTTCTGACCAAAATTATGGTGCTTTTAAAGAAAAAATCGCTAAAGTTGTTTGCCTTCAACTTGAAATTATTCAAAGAAAATATAACGAAATTATTGCTAATGATGAATGAAAACATTGATTATTGCAAGGAAAAGAAAAAGCAACAAAAATTGCTCACGAAAAATTGCAATTAATCCAAGATAAAATTGAGATTAATTACTAAAAATAAAGGAGAAAAACAATGATTAAACTTAATCATATTGATGATAAAAAAAGATTAATCCTTATTGACCTTGATGGAACTACATTAATGAATGACGGAAAAACAATGCATCCATTAACTATTCAAGGATTACAAAAAACTATTGCCCAAGGTCATATTGTTTGTATTGTTACGGGAAGACCCCACCGTGGAAGTATTTCGTTTTATAATGACCTAGGATTAAAAACATTACTTTGCAATTTTAATGGTGGTCACATTCATGATCCATTATTAAAAGAATTTAAACGCTTAGTATTTCCAATTTCTTATGATACTGTAAAAGCAGTTTTAAAAGAAAACGATGTCAAAACTTCTTTATATAATGGTCTTGTAGAATACTACAACAAAGCAGTATGCTTAAAGCAAACGGACAATTTTGAACGCTACTTTCATTTAACAGACATTCCAACGGACAATTTTATTATTGGCAATCTTTTAGAAAACTGAAATGGTTCTGCTAATAATATTGTTTTACAATTAAAAAGTCCCCTACATTTAGATAAAGTTATTCGTAGTTTAGAAAAATATACTAATACTTTAAAAATTAATATTTGAACGCATGATAATGACAAAGAACATCCTATTCTAGACCTATCAAATAAATTTATTAATAAAGGAATGGCTGCTGAAATTCTTTCACAATATTACAATATAGATATTAGAGATGTTATTGCCTTTGGTGATGAATTTAATGATTTAGAGATGATTACCAAAGTTGGTTATGGTATTGTAATGAAAAATGGTATCGAAACTTTAAAAGTATTTTCTAAAGATATTACTGAACATACTAATGATGAAGGTGGTGTTGGCATATATTTAGAAAAACTATTAAACTTATAACAAATAAAAAGATGCTTGTAAATTTATTACAAGCATCTTTTTATCTACCAATATTATTATGAATCCTGAAATGTAAAATTAAAAAGGACACTTATATAAAAAACAAATTGTGTTAATTCTATAATTAAGAAAAGAAAGGAATTAGCACAATGTATAAGTATCTGACTATTGAATCAATAATAGCAATAAAAGAATATAAAAGTTATGGATTTTCTATTCGTAAAATAGCAAAAGCAATTGATTATAGTAAATCAACTGTACACAGAGTTTGTAAATTATTAAATCAAAACTTATTACCATTAGAAATATTGAATCAAGTTCAAAAAAATAAACAAAATGCAGGTAGAAAATTAATAATTTTAACTTTAACAGAAATTAATACTATCAATCATTTGTTAATTACTAAAAATTATGCTCTTGATATAATTGCTGATTTTTTAAAGAAAAATAAAATAAAAAATATTTCAACAAAAACTTTATATAACATGTTTAAAACAAATCGAATGGGTTTTGATGAAAAAAATTTATTGAGAAAAGGCAAAAATAAACCTCATAAACAAAAAGAAACTAGGGGCAGAATTAATAATTGTAAATCTATTCATGAAAGAAATTTAATCATTCCAAATATTAAAAATATACAAGAATTTGGCCATTTAGAGGGAGATACTATCGTTGGTAAAGATCATAAAAGTTTCTATTATTACTTTAGCTGATATATGATCAAAAACCACAATTCCTTTGAAAACTAAAAATCATAAAGCAGAAAGTATTACACAAAGTATAATAAAATTTATTTCAAAATTAATACCAGAAACAATTAAAACTATTACTTTTGATCGTGGTAAAGAATTTAGTAAATGAAAATTAATTGAAAAAAATTGTAATGTTAAAATTTATTTTGCAGATGCCGGAAAACCTTGTCAAAGAGGTTTAAATGAGAACAATAATGGTATTTTAAGAAGATATTTACCAAAATCTACTGATTTATCTTCATATAAACAAAAAGACTTAAATTCTATAGCATTTCAAATTAATTCTACACCCAGAAAATCATTATCTTATAAAAAACCAATAGATTTAATACAATTATTTTAAAAAACTGTCCCATTTATATTTACAATTCAGGAATAATAAAATTTTTCGGTTAATTTACTATTGTTTGAATTATTACCAATTTTAAGATGCCAAACATTCATTAATTATTTTTTGTTTACTATTAATTCATTACATAAATTAATAAACTCATCAATCGTAACTGTTACTTGTTCTTCTTTACCATATTGACGATAAGTAATCTTTTTAGTAGCAATTTCTTTTTGACCGATAACAATTTGGAAAGGTATTTTTTTAGTTTGCGCAATACGAATTTTATAACCTAACCGTTCACTACTAGCATCAACAAATGACCGTAAATTATGGGTTTTAAATAGTTTTTCTAATTCATAACAATATGCTTGATGCTCTTCTTTAATAGGAATTAAAGTAATTTGTTTAGGACTTAACCATAGTGGTAAAACTCCACCTGTTTGTTCTAATAAGACAGCTATAAAGCGTTCATAAGTGCCAATTAAACCACGATGAATAATAACAGGGCGAACTTCTTGTCCATTCTCATCTTGATAAGATAAATCAAATTTTTCTGGTAGTAAAAAGTCCAACTGAATCGTTGAAACCGTAATATCGTGTCCTAACACCGTTTTAATTTGAATATCTAATTTCGGACCATAAAAAGCTGCTTCGCCAATCATTACAATATATTTAATTTTTAATTCATCTAAGGCTTCTTTTAAAACTTTTTCAGCTTTAATTCACATTTCATCATTATCATAATAATTTTTTTTATCTTGAAAATCTCTTAATGATAATGAATAGTAATCAACTTCAATATTTAATGCTAACAATATTTCACTAATTAATTTAAATGTTGTTTGAAATTCAGTTTTTATTTGATCAAAACGACAAAAAATATGAGCATCAGTCAATTCCATTGCTCGAACGCGCTCTAAACCAGTTAAAGCGCCACTAGCTTCATAACGATATAATAATTCGTGCTCAGCAAATCGTAATGGCAAATCACGATAAGAGCGTAATTTATAACAATAAATTAAACAATGATGTGGACACGACATCGGACGAAGCACAAGTTGCTCATTATTCAATGGCATAACCGGAAACATATTCTGTTGATAATGATCTCAATGACCACTAGTACGATATAATTCTATTGCTCCCATTACTGGTGTTGCGACTTCTAAATAGTCATAAAAGAACTCTTGTGAACGCAAATACTCTTGTAATTGTTTTTTAAGAATCATTCCATTAGGCAATCAAATTGGTAATCCTTGACCTGCTAATGAATCAAACATAAAAATTTCTAAATCTTTGCCAATTTTTCGATGATCTCGTTCTTTTCTTAAAGCAATTAATGCTAACAAGGTTGCTAATTTTTCTTGTGAAAAATGACAAACACCATAAATTCTTTGAATTTGCTTATTGTTAGCATCATTATTTCAATAAACTCCAGCAAGTGATGAAAGCATAAAATTTTCAACAATTTTAGTATTATCTAAAGCAATAAAATTATTAATGAAAGAACTGTTATCAACAGTATATATACCAACAATATCTTTAAGTGTTAAAAGTTTTTCTAAAAAATAAGGATTATTTTCATATAATCGTTGTAAATCGTGCGGTGATTTTAACTCATATTTAATTTCTAAGTCTTTTTTAAGAAATTCTTGCATTTGCTTAGTAATAATCTCTAAATCTTGTTCTTTAATGCGGGTTTGAAAATCAAAATCAACAAAAAAACCTTCATCACCAACATTAATATTGGCAATTAATAAACCCTTTCAATTAGTTTGTAATGTTTTTGCTAAAACAATAGCTGCTGAATAATTAAGTACTTTTAATGCCTCATCTAAATCTTTTGTAATTATCTCTAATATAATATCATTTTCTAAAACATAAGTTTTAATATCTTTTCATTCATTATTAACTTTAACAGCAATAATATTTTCTTGTCAATTAGCATCAATACTTGTTAAAACATCACTAAGCATTATTCCTAATGGATACGATTTATTTTCATTATTAATTTTTACAGTAACAATTTGTTCCATTGCCGACATATCCTTTCTAGCGAAAAAGACGTTCATTAGCAAATTGAACGTCTTTAACTCTGTTAATGCAATTATTTTATTTGTAATTTTCTCATTTCATTACCATTAACAATTAAAACTTGTTCATTAGTTTTAGCACCATATTTTCTAGCAATATTATTTAATAAATTATCATCATTAATTACTTTATTAATATCCATAACTAATTCTGGATAAACACCATACCAAATCCCAAAACTATTTCTAATTCTTTCATCAGTAACTAATGGGATTAATGTACTGCGAACACGAGCATTAGATAAAGTTTTAGTTAATAATTGATGATCACTATCATCTAAAACAATTACTTGATGAATTCGTTTTTGCTTTTGAATTTTTTCACCAAGAACCTCTTTACCAACTTGATAAACAAAATCTTTAAAAGGTGAAGTTGATCATTTAATAAATCTTTCTAAATAACCTTCATATCAAAAATGAATTTCTGCTTTTCTAACGACTCTCGTCATTGCTTCAATTGATTTTTCAGGATACTCACCATTAGCTGTTTCGCCAGATAACATTGTTGTATCCACACCTAAATCAACTGCTCAATAAATATCTGATACTTCAGCTCTTGTTGGCAAAGGATTAGATAACATTGATTCTAACATTTGCGTAGCGACAATTACTGGCACCATTGCTTTATTACATTTACGAATAACATGTTTTTGAATTAAAGGCACCTCAGCATAAGGCACATCAACACCTAAATCACCACGAGCAACCATAATACCATCACTATTAGCAATAATTTCATCAATATTATCAACAGCATATCGTGATTCAATTTTGGCAATAATTTTAATATCAGCACCACCATTTTCATCTAACAATTGACGCATCTCTTGTAAATCTTTAGCATCATGAACAAAAGAAGCAGCTACATAATCTACTTTTTGCTCACATCCAAAAATAAGATCGGCACGATCTTTGTCAGAAATAAAAGGTAATGACAGTTTAATTCCCGAAACAATAATCGCACGATGATTTTTGACAAGATGAGTATTAACAGCGCGACAAATAATTGACTTATCATCATCTTTATTATTAATTCCTAAAACAATTAACTGTAACTTACCATCATCTACTAATAATCTTTGTTCAACTTGAATATCATTAACAAGATTTTCATAATTAATTGAAAATTCCGTTTCCGTACCTTCAATTTCTTTATTCGTATAAACAATAACCCTACTATCTTTTCTTATTAACGCCTCACCATCTTTAAAAGAGTGAGTTCTAATTTCTGGACCTTTAGTGTCTAATATTAGTGATAGTGGTCTTTGTACTTGTTGAATAATAGATTTAGCAAACTCAACACGCTTACCATGTTCTTCAAAATCACCGTGAGAAAAGTTTAAACGATATACATTTGCTCCCTTTTGTGCTAAACGAAGCATCAAATCTCTGGTTTCACTAGCCGGACCAATTGTCGTAATGGTTTTTACTCTTTTATTTATAAAAAGCATTTATTTTAATCCTCGTTTCTATTTTTGTAAATAACAGTTTAATTTTAACATAAAAACACATTTTAAATTAATTTGTTAATTGTAAAGAAAGTAAATTCAATTATTTCTTTTATTAATTATATCAAATATTCTTAATAAACAATAAAATTTAAAAAATAAGTCTTATTATTCAATATCAATAAATACCCATTCATTTTTTCTAATTTAAAAATGTCTGCATTGTAATTTCTAACCCTTCCTTTAATAAATCGTGATTTAAAACAACATAAATTCTATCATCAATTATCTTGTAAGATGAAATTCAAAATGAGTCCATTGAAAACTTATATGTTTTATTACTCAATAATCATTAATTCCTTTTGTAAAATTTGCGAAATAATTTGAAAAATCTGAAACTTTTGATTACTACTATCTAATAATTCCTGATTTATATATGCTCCTTCCAATTTACTTTTAATATTACCTGAATTGTAAATATAAATGGGACAGTTTTTTAAAATAATTGTATTAAATCTATTGGTCTTTTATAAGATAATGATTTTCTGGGTGTAGAATTAATTTGAAATGCTATAGAATTTAAGTCTTTTTGTTTATATGAAGATAAATCAGTAGATTTTGGTAAATATCTTCTTAAAATACCATTATTGTTCTCATTTAAACCTCTTTGACAAGGTTTGCCGGCATCTGCAAAATAAATTTTAACATTACAATTTTTTTCAATTAATTTTCATTTACTAAATTCTTTACCACGATCAAAAGTAATAGTTTTAATTGTTCCTGGTATTAATTTTAAAATAAATTTTATTATACTTTGTGTAATACTTTCTGCTTTATGATTTTTAGTTTTCAAAGGAATTGTGGTTTTTGATCATATATCAGCTAAAGTAATAATAGAACTTTTATGATCTTTACCAACGATAGTATCTCCCTCTAAATGGCCAAATTCTTGTATATTTTTAATATTTGGAATGATTAAATTTCTTTCATGAATAGATTTACAATTATTAATTCTGCCCCTAGTTTCTTTTTGTTTATGAGGTTTATTTTTGCCTTTTCTCAATAAATTTTTTTCATCAAAACCCATTCGATTTGTTTTAAAGATGCCTGAATTGTAAATATAAATGGGACAGTTTTTTAAAATAATTGTATTAAATCTATTGGTCTTTTATAAGATAATGATTTTCTGGGTGTAGAATTAATTTGAAATGTTATAGAATTTAAGTCTTTTTGTTTATATGAAGATAAATCAGTAGATTTTGGTAAATATCTTCTTAAAATACCATTATTGTTCTCATTTAAACCTCTTTGACAAGGTTTTCCGGCATCTGCAAAATAAATTTTAACATTACAATTTTTTTCAATTAATTTTCATTTACTAAATTCTTTACCACGATCAAAAGTAATAGTTTTAATTGTTCCTGGTATTAATTTTGAAATAAATTTTATTATACTTTGTGTAATACTTTCTGCTTTATGATTTTTAGTTTTCAAAGGAATTGTGGTTTTTGATCATATATCAGCTAAAGTAATAATAGAACTTTTATGATCTTTACCAACGATAGTATCTCCCTCTAAATGGCCAAATTCTTGTATATTTTTAATATTTGGAATGATTAAATTTCTTTCATGAATAGATTTACAATTATTAATTCTGCCCCTAGTTTCTTTTTGTTTATGAGGTTTATTTTTGCCTTTTCTCAATAAATTTTTTTCATCAAAACCCATTCGATTTGTTTTAAACATGTTATATAAAGTTTTTGTTGAAATATTTTTTATTTTATTTTTCTTTAAAAAATCAGCAATTATATCAAGAGCATAATTTTTAGTAATTAACAAATGATTGATAGTATTAATTTCTGTTAAAGTTAAAATTATTAATTTTCTACCTGCATTTTGTTTATTTTTTTGAACTTGATTCAATATTTCTAATGGTAATAAGTTTTGATTTAATAATTTACAAACTCTGTGTACAGTTGATTTACTATAATCAATTGCTTTTGCTATTTTACGAATAGAAAATCCATAACTTTTATATTCTTTTATTGCTATTATTGATTCAATAGTCAGATACTTATACATTGTGCTAATTCCTTTCTTTTCTTAATTATAGAATTAACACAATTTGTTTTTTATATAAGTGTCCTTTTTAATTTTACATTTCAGGTTTCTTTAAAAAATCAGCAATTATATCAAGAGCATAATTTTTAGTAATTAACAAATGATTGATAGTATTAATTTCTGTTAAAGTTAAAATTATTAATTTTCTACCTGCATTTTGTTTATTTTTTTGAACTTGATTCAATATTTCTAATGGTAATAAGTTTTGATTTAATAATTTACAAACTCTGTGTACAGTTGATTTACTATAATCAATTGCTTTTGCTATTTTACGAATAGAAAATCCATAACTTTTATATTCTTTTATTGCTATTATTGATTCAATAGTCAGATACTTATACATTGTGCTAATTCCTTTCTTTTCTTAATTATAGAATTAACACAATTTGTTTTTTATATAAGTGTCCTTTTTAATTTTACATTTCAGGAAAAAATGAATGGGTGGATTTCCTAAAAATATACACGCTATTAAATTAGTTCCAAGGGTAGGATGCGAATGTTAAAGTGTAGAAATTTCTATATAGGGGATATGCTAAGTTTAAAATTATTAAAATCTTTATCTAAAAAAATTTAATAACAAAGCTTGTTAAACACTTAAATCTACGATATATAAGTGTTTAAAAAACTGAGTCAACTAACTTAGTTAATATAACTAAGTTTATAACTAATAAGAAAGGTAATTTATTATGAAAAACATTGAAAACATTTTCTTAAATACTAAAAAATATCTCTTAAAAGAAACACAAAACGCAATGTTTATTAAAGCACCAAAAATTCCGTGATTTAATAAACAAATCGGCATTTGGTTTCCAAAGCGATTTGTTTATAAAGGAAAATATGAAAATTCTATTTGCATCGGAATAATAAAAGATAGTAAATATCAAATAATTTCAATTAATCAAAAAGAAAATGAAACCAAATTAATTAAGGGGCAAGAATTATTAAGCTTTTTCATTGCCGAAAAAGAAAACAACAAAAAAGATATAAATTATAACTATTTTAAAGGAGCTTAAAAATGAATATCACAATTGGACTAATATTTATTATTATCAGCATAATGCTATCGGCATATTTTGCTTATAAAATTTATACCAAAATAAAAATTAGAATTAAATATAAAAATGCCATTAAAAATAATACTGGTAATTTTACAAAAGACGAAAAAGTGTTTATTGCTCGCTTTGAAGAATGAGTTAAAGCTCCTAATTCAAAAGAAAATAACGAGGATGAAAAATAATGTTTTGAGAAATTATTATGGAGTTCTTAAAACTGTTTGTTCCGATAGAAAAAATGCCTGCACAAATTACGTTTATTGCCGGATTAATTATTATCATTACTTTTCCGCATTAATCTCAATTATGTATTTACCAATAAAAATGATTTTTGGGAGATAAAAAATGACAATAAATTTAAAAGAATTTAATTGAGAACAAATTAAACAAACTTTCTGAGATTTATTTATTCAAATTACAATTATTCCGGCTCATATTACTGGTGGCAAAGAAATTAAATTAATAGAAGCACCACTTTGACTTTTAATAGCAAACATTGCTTTTTGATTATTAACAGCGATTATTGTGTGATTTATTCTAATGCTACTTTGAAAAACCATATCAGTATTTAGATAGAAGCGAAATTAATGTCAAGAAGTTACATTGTGATGCATTCCCAAAGAAATTCAAAATTAATTAGAAAAAAATACAATCGTGTTAAGGTTAATCGTGGTTTTAACAAATTTAAGAAAAACTTTGAATATAAATGATGAGTGCTTTAAAAAGAAAGGGGGTGATTATATGATTGGAACTTTCTTGGCCGATGCACCAGTAACAGTAGAAAAAATAACAGCTAGTGACGCGATGACTAAATTATGAAATGCAATTATAACTGCGTTTACTAAAATGTGAGAAATTATTGCTGTTAATATGCCACAAGTCGGTAACTTCTTTGCTGACTACTGAATCTTCATTTTTCCATTTATTTTGGCAATATTCTTTATTTGCTTTAAAATGTTTAAAAAACTACTTGGAGCAGTACGCTAATAAAAAAATAAAGTGAGGTGCAAGATGAAATTTTGCAAATGAATAATAGAAAAAAATAACCATTTTATTGAATTAAATCGCACCTCATTTTTAATTTTATGACATTGAGGAACAATTTGATATATTTACAACGGTTATTTTAAAAACATTGTGAGCTATTTATTTTTAGCAGGTTGTATTTTAATTTTCCTTTTTGTTATTAATTTCTTAAAAAACTCACCATTAAATATTGTTATTGGTTCATTAGGAACTGGAAAAACTGCCTTTCTAGTATACGCCTCAAAATTACTAAAAAAGAAAAAATATCATATCGCATCAACATTTCCATTACTAGAAACCCAAAAATTAAGTTTAGGACATATGGGGTTGTTAGACTTTGATTATCCGGTATTGCCAGACAAAACCTTACTTTTGTGAGATGAAACCAATTTATTTTTAGAAGGAACTGATTGAGAAAAAAATAATACCAAAAACGAAGAAACCGGTATTCAAGAATATTTCGCTCTAGCACGGCATTTTGGTCATATTGTCCTCGCTAGCGGTCAAAGAGATAAACATATTTGAGTTAAAGTTCGTGATATTGCCAACAATGTGATTGTGGGAATTCGCAAAAAATCAGTTAATATTTTTCGCCCCTACTTAAAAGTTATTTATGGCGCCTTTACGAGCATTGAAGAATATGAACGCTGACGAAACACCTTAATTGATGCTAAAAATAGTAAAAAGGGTCGTCGCATTAAATATCGTGATATTCCTGAACTTGATATTTATTTTTTTAAACTAAAAATTCCTCTGCCAATATTAAACACTTACAATTCTTTTTACCTAGCGTTTTTAAGAGATTACTTAAATTCAAAAGTAAATCCTGACTATGAAGATAAATACTATACTGACACAGCAATTGATTTAGAAGATTTAGAATACTTAAAAATGGATAAATTTAGCAAATTTTTAAGAAAAATGAAAGAAAAGGAATAATAAAAAATGGAAAATCTCGCAAAAATGGCCGACTTTTTGGCCCAAATGCTTTATAAAGTTTTTGATCTAATTTGAAGTCTTGAAGTACCGGGAACGAATATTCAACTAATATTTCCTTTATTCTTAACACTAGCTGTAGAATTTCTTATGGCAATTATTCTTGGATTTGGTAGTCAACAAGTTAATTTAGAAAGGCAACGCCGATACGCCGTTAAAAATAGTGGTCGTTTGAGTGCTTGAGGAAAAGTTAAAAAACAAATACAACCAATAAATCCAAACAAAATTAATTGAAAACAAAGAAATAAAAAAAACAAAACAAGGTAACTAACGATGTTTAAACTAATCATTATTTTTATCTTAATAACCGTTCTTGGACTTTTGGCTGGTAGTCATTTTGAAACTTTAACTAACTATATTAGCGAAGGCCTTGCCAATTTCCAAAAATTTATTACTAGCAATTTAACAATTTTAGAACTATTTAAACCAATGGCTCGGACATTTTCTCAACATCCAATCTTTACCATTCTTGGTGTTACTTGTGTACTTATTGCTTTATTTATTGTGATTAAAGGACGGTAAAAAATATGAAAGGAGAATTAAAATGAAAAAACTTTTAAGAAAATTATTTAAAAAAGATAATTCAAAAGAAAAAATGCCGTTAAAATTAAGAACCTGAAATGTAAAATTAAAAAGGACACTTATATAAAAAACAAATTGTGTTAATTCTATAATTAAGAAAAGAAAGGAATTAGCACAATGTATAAGTATCTGACTATTGAATCAATAATAGCAATAAAAGAATATAAAAGTTATGGATTTTCTATTCGTAAAATAGCAAAAGCAATTGATTATAGTAAATCAACTGTACACAGAGTTTGTAAATTATTAAATCAAAACTTATTACCATTAGAAATATTGAATCAAGTTCAAAAAAATAAACAAAATGCAGGTAGAAAATTAATAATTTTAACTTTAACAGAAATTAATACTATCAATCATTTGTTAATTACTAAAAATTATGCTCTTGATATAATTGCTGATTTTTTAAAGAAAAATAAAATAAAAAATATTTCAACAAAAACTTTATATAACATGTTTAAAACAAATCGAATGGGTTTTGATGAAAAAAATTTATTGAGAAAAGGCAAAAATAAACCTCATAAACAAAAAGAAACTAGGGGCAGAATTAATAATTGTAAATCTATTCATGAAAGAAATTTAATCATTCCAAATATTAAAAATATACAAGAATTTGGCCATTTAGAGGGAGATACTATCGTTGGTAAAGATCATAAAAGTTCTATTATTACTTTAGCTGATATATGATCAAAAACCACAATTCCTTTGAAAACTAAAAATCATAAAGCAGAAAGTATTACACAAAGTATAATAAAATTTATTTCAAAATTAATACCAGGAACAATTAAAACTATTACTTTTGATCGTGGTAAAGAATTTAGTAAATGAAAATTAATTGAAAAAAATTGTAATGTTAAAATTTATTTTGCAGATGCCGGAAAACCTTGTCAAAGAGGTTTAAATGAGAACAATAATGGTATTTTAAGAAGATATTTACCAAAATCTACTGATTTATCTTCATATAAACAAAAAGACTTAAATTCTATAGCATTTCAAATTAATTCTACACCCAGAAAATCATTATCTTATAAAAGACCAATAGATTTAATACAATTATTTTAAAAAACTGTCCCATTTATATTTACAATTCAGGAAAAATAAAATAAAAAATATTTCAACAAAAACTTTATATAACATGTTTAAAACAAATCGAATGGGTTTTGATGAAAAAAATTTATTGAGAAAAGGCAAAAATAAACCTCATAAACAAAAAGAAACTAGGGGCAGAATTAATAATTGTAAATCTATTCATGAAAGAAATTTAATCATTCCAAATATTAAAAATATACAAGAATTTGGCCATTTAGAGGGAGATACTATCGTTGGTAAAGATCATAAAAGTTCTATTATTACTTTAGCTGATATATGATCAAAAACCACAATTCCTTTAAAAACTAAAAATCATAAAGCAGAAAGTATTACACAAAGTATAATAAAATTTATTTCAAAATTAATACCAGGAACAATTAAAACTATTACTTTTGATCGTGGTAAAGAATTTAGTAAATTAAAATTAATTGAAAAAAATTGTAATGTTAAAATTTATTTTGCAGATGCCGGAAAACCTTGTCAAAGAGGTTTAAATGAGAACAATAATGGTATTTTAAGAAGATATTTACCAAAATCTACTGATTTATCTTCATATAAACAAAAAGACTTAAATTCTATAGCATTTCAAATTAATTCTACACCCAGAAAATCATTATCTTATAAAAGACCAATAGATTTAATACAATTATTTTAAAAAACTGTCCCATTTATATTTACAATTCAGGAAAAATAAAATAAAAAATATTTCAACAAAAACTTTATATAACATGTTTAAAACAAATCGAATGGGTTTTGATGAAAAAAATTTATTGAGAAAAGGCAAAAATAAACCTCATAAACAAAAAGAAACTAGGGGCAGAATTAATAATTGTAAATCTATTCATGAAAGAAATTTAATCATTCCAAATATTAAAAATATACAAGAATTTGGCCATTTAGAGGGAGATACTATCGTTGGTAAAGATCATAAAAGTTCTATTATTACTTTAGCTGATATATGATCAAAAACCACAATTCCTTTGAAAACTAAAAATCATAAAGCAGAAAGTATTACACAAAGTATAATAAAATTTATTTCAAAATTAATACCAGGAACAATTAAAACTATTACTTTTGATCGTGGTAAAGAATTTAGTAAATGAAAATTAATTGAAAAAAATTGTAATGTTAAAATTTATTTTGCAGATGCCGGCAAACCTTGTCAAAGAGGTTTAAATAAGAACAATAATGGTATTTTAAGAAGATATTTACCAAAATCTACTGATTTATCTTCATATAAACAAAAAGACTTAAATTCTATAGCATTTCAAATTAATTCTACACCCAGAAAATCATTATCTTATAAAAGACCAATAGATTTAATACAATTATTTTAAAAAACTGTCCCATTTATATTTACAATTCAGGATTGCAAAACGAAACAAATTGCTATAGCTAATAGGATGTTATCTATTAACTGGTAAACTTCTTTTGGTTATGGCGACCACCCACAATTTATCGTGCTTTAATACATACCAACATTATTAACTCACTTGTATTTAATTTTCAAAGAACAAATTTTTAACACCTTATAAAATAAAAAGACAATCATTGCTGACTGCCTTAATACTTATTCAAACCTTTTCCCACCTAACAAAACTTTATGCGTCCTTTTAATTGTTGAAAAGCTCAATAAGTATGATATTATTATTGTTGTGATATTGATTTTATAAAGGAGAACTAAAATGTCAAGAAAATGTGAAATAACTGGTAAAAGTGTTCTGTCTGGTAATAAGCGTTCTCATGCCATGAATGCATCAAGAAGAAAATGAAATGTTAATTTACAAACTGTAAAAGTGGAAATTGATGGCCAAGTAAAAAAAGTTAAAATGTCAACTCGTGCTTTAAGAACATTAAAACGCAAAGGAATTTAATACTACCCTGAATTGTAAATATAAATGGGACAGTTTTTTAAAATAATTGTATTAAATCTATTGGTCTTTTATAAGATAATGATTTTCTGGGTGTAGAATTAATTTGAAATGCTATAGAATTTAAGTCTTTTTGTTTATATGAAGATAAATCAGTAGATTTTGGTAAATATCTTCTTAAAATACCATTATTGTTCTCATTTAAACCTCTTTGACAAGGTTTGCCGGCATCTGCAAAATAAATTTTAACATTACAATTTTTTTCAATTAATTTTCATTTACTAAATTCTTTACCACGATCAAAAGTAATAGTTTTAATTGTTCCTGGTATTAATTTTGAAATAAATTTTATTATACTTTGTGTAATACTTTCTGCTTTATGATTTTTAGTTTTCAAAGGAATTGTGGTTTTTGATCATATATCAGCTAAAGTAATAATAGAACTTTTATGATCTTTACCAACGATAGTATCTCCCTCTAAATGGCCAAATTCTTGTATATTTTTAATATTTGGAATGATTAAATTTCTTTCATGAATAGATTTACAATTATTAATTCTGCCCCTAGTTTCTTTTTGTTTATGAGGTTTATTTTTGCCTTTTCTCAATAAATTTTTTTCATCAAAACCCATTCGATTTGTTTTAAACATGTTATATAAAGTTTTTGTTGAAATATTTTTTATTTTATTTTTCTTTAAAAAATCAGCAATTATATCAAGAGCATAATTTTTAGTAATTAACAAATGATTGATAGTATTAATTTCTGTTAAAGTTAAAATTATTAATTTTCTACCTGCATTTTGTTTATTTTTTTGAACTTGATTCAATATTTCTAATGGTAATAAGTTTTGATTTAATAATTTACAAACTCTGTGTACAGTTGATTTACTATAATCAATTGCTTTTGCTATTTTACGAATAGAAAATCCATAACTTTTATATTCTTTTATTGCTATTATTGATTCAATAGTCAGATACTTATACATTGTGCTAATTCCTTTCTTTTCTTAATTATAGAATTAACACAATTTGTTTTTTATATAAGTGTCCTTTTTAATTTTACATTTCAGGTTTCATAAAAAAAATGACTAAATAATATTAGTCATTTTTTTCATATTCTTTACTAATTGTTAAAATACCACAACCTTGTTTAATATTAATTTCCCCTCTAAGAGCTTCTAATTCATTACTAATAAAATAATTATCATATGGTTTTAATTCATAATTTTCATTTAAAGGATACCTGAATTGTAAATATAAATGGGACAGTTTTTTAAAATAATTGTATTAAATCTATTGGTCTTTTATAAGATAATGATTTTCTGGGTGTAGAATTAATTTGAAATGCTATAGAATTTAAGTCTTTTTGTTTATATGAAGATAAATCAGTAGATTTTGGTAAATATCTTCTTAAAATACCATTATTGTTCTCATTTAAACCTCTTTGACAAGGTTTGCCGGCATCTGCAAAATAAATTTTAACATTACAATTTTTTTCAATTAATTTTCATTTACTAAATTCTTTACCACGATCAAAAGTAATAGTTTTAATTGTTCCTGGTATTAATTTTGAAATAAATTTTATTATACTTTGTGTAATACTTTCTGCTTTATGATTTTTAGTTTTCAAAGGAATTGTGGTTTTTGATCATATATCAGCTAAAGTAATAATAGAACTTTTATGATCTTTACCAACGATAGTATCTCCCTCTAAATGGCCAAATTCTTGTATATTTTTAATATTTGGAATGATTAAATTTCTTTCATGAATAGATTTACAATTATTAATTCTGCCCCTAGTTTCTTTTTGTTTATGAGGTTTATTTTTGCCTTTTCTCAATAAATTTTTTTCATCAAAACCCATTCGATTTGTTTTAAACATGTTATATAAAGTTTTTGTTGAAATATTTTTTATTTTATTTTTCTTTAAAAAATCAGCAATTATATCAAGAGCATAATTTTTAGTAATTAACAAATGATTGATAGTATTAATTTCTGTTAAAGTTAAAATTATTAATTTTCTACCTGCATTTTGTTTATTTTTTTGAACTTGATTCAATATTTCTAATGGTAATAAGTTTTGATTTAATAATTTACAAACTCTGTGTACAGTTGATTTACTATAATCAATTGCTTTTGCTATTTTACGAATAGAAAATCCATAACTTTTATATTCTTTTATTGCTATTATTGATTCAATAGTCAGATACTTATACATTGTGCTAATTCCTTTCTTTTCTTAATTATAGAATTAACACAATTTGTTTTTTATATAAGTGTCCTTTTTAATTTTACATTTCAGGATAAAACCTTTTAAATTTAATTTAGTATCCATCAACGGTAAAAAATCAAAATAACGATATTCAAGATATTCAGTTTTTAAAAAAATGTGGGGGTATTAATAAATTTTAAAATATTCGTTTCATTATATATTTCTAAATTATAATCATGATACTTAATTAATAAGTTAATCAAACCATAAATCATTCCTCAACGATGCCCACTAACTATTAGTTTAATACTAGTAGCCTGCATTGCAATCGCTTTTTTAATAGCATATTCGCTATCTAAAATATCTTTATCTTGTGGTAATATTTCAATATTTTTAACATGCTTTTTTATTATTTCTAACTGTTCCTTACTAGTGTGGTCAAAATCAGCACAAGCTAAAACAATCGGATAATTTTCATTAATTAGCTTTATGGCTCCTTGTTCAACAGCAATAAATTGACAATCTTTTCACTTTGATAAATCAATATTAATATTTTGACAAACAATAACAAAACAATTTTGCTTAATCATTTTTTAATTCCTTAACTGCCTGTTTCATATGTAAATGTTGCATTAAATAACTACCAACAACAACAACATCAGCCCCTTGCTTTTGACATAATTTAGCAATATCATTATTAATACCACCATCAACTTGAATTAAACAATGATAGTTATTAATAACAATTTTGGTTTTTAAATTTTTAATCTTATCTAACGATGCCATTATAAATTTTTGTCCGCCCTTACCAGGAACCACACTCATTAAAAGAACAGCATCTAATTGTTCTAAATATGGTTCTAATACTTCAATTGGTGTTGTTGGATTTAAAGCTAAAGCCTTTTTAATTTTATTATCTTGACAAAAACTAATGAATTCTTTTATTTGCTCTGGTGTTAATGCTTCATAATGCATCGTAATACTACTAGCTTTAGCTTCAATATATGGCATTAAATATCTTGCCATATTACAATTAACTTTTACCATCAAATGACAATCAATAAAAATATCAAAATATTTAGTAATATCTTGTAATATTTTAGCTCCAAAACTTAAATTATTAACAAAATTACCATCCATAACATCATAATGGATTCAATCAATATTTGCTTCTTGCAACTGTTGTAATTGCTTTTTTAAACACAAATAATTAGCATCTAAAATACTAGCAGCAATAATAAGTTTTTTCATTATTTAGTACCTTCCTTTTTCTTGTAATTGTTTTTGTTCTAAAACTTTAATATAATCATCATAAATAAATTGAGGAATATCTTTATTAATTAATGCTTGTTTAACACCACATTTTGGTTCTTTTCAATGTCGGCATTGCCGATAATGACAATTAACAAGAAATTTTTTAAAGAACCGGAATGAACTCGCTATTTCTGATAATGATATATCATTCAACGAAAATGATGAAAATCCTGGTGAATCAATAATTCTAATATTATTTGCCATAATTATTAATTCATTATGTGTTGTCGTATGTTTACCACGATTTAAAGCATTAGATATTTCTTGCGTTCTAATTTTAAGTTGTGGATCTAACATATTTAAAATTGAAGACTTCCCAGCCCCAGTTTGACCACTTAAAATTGAAATCTTATCAGTTGTAACTTCCTTTAACTTTTCTCATTGATTACTTGACTGACTAATCGATAAAGTTAAACATTCATAACCTAATTTTTTATAACTAGAAATATAATCATAAACCTTATCACCAGACAATAACAAGTCGACTTTAGTAAAAACTAAAACTACTGCCAAACTGTGAGCTTCAACTCATATTAAGTACTTATTAAGTAAAAAACTACTAAAATTAGGTTGTTTTAAAGCACTAACAATAATAACTTGATCAATGTTGCTTACTGCTGGTCGCATTAATTGATTTTTTCGGGGGTGAATTTCAATAATTGTTGCTTGCTTTTCTTGTTCATTAATAACTTCAATAGTTACAACATCACCAACAAGAATTCTTTGATTAGATAATCTTAAAGCTCCTCTTGTTTGACAATGATAAATTTCATTATTGATAATAACATTACAAAACTCACTAATAACACGAATGACTAAACCAATCATATACTATAAAATACCAATAATAAGAAAACAAGAAAAATAAAACTAGTAATAATAGCAATCATCATTAGAAACTTAGGAGTTAAAAAATATGACATTAATTGCTCACGATTTTTAATAAATATCTTTTGCTTTCGGTTATCGCGTGTTAAAACAATGCAATTTTTCAATTTTAAAGGTTTTATTTTAGCATTACTAATAGCTTGTAATGCTTTAATATCTTGACTTAACGCCTTAATACTTTGATATCTTTCCTCACAATTTTTAGCCGTTGATTTAATAATAATGTTTTCCAATGCTTGTGAAATATTTGGATTAATCCCTCTTGCACTTGGCAACGGTTCTCTAACTTGCTTTACCGCTACTAATGTTGGATTTTGACCATTAAAAGGACAAGAACCAGTTAACAATTCAAATAACACAATTCCTAATGAGTAAATATCACTACGATGATCAATTTGTAATGACTGGACAGTTTCTGGCGATATATATTTTGCTGTTCCTACAATTTTACTTGTTGTTGTCTTATCATCATCAGTAATAATTGCAATTCCAAAATCAGATACTTTAATCTTACCATCAAAAGATATTAAAATATTTTCTGGTTTTAAATCACGATGAACAATATTTCCTTGATGGGCAACAGTGACACCATCTAAAATGCTTTGAAAAATCTGTAAACATTCTTTAATTGATAATGGTCCAGTTCGTAATAATCGATCTTTTAATGTATAACCTTCAACTAATTCTAAAACAATACATCAGCGGTTATCTTGCTCAAAAACATCATAAACTTCCACAACATTATCATGACGAATTCTCGTTGTTGCTTCCACTTCTTTATAAAATTTCTTTAAAACTTGTGAATTATTAGCTGCTTGTTGATTTAAAATCTTAATCGCTACAATCCGATTTAAAAAACTATCATTAGCCCGATAAACATCTGCCATCCCGCCACTAGCAATTTTATTAATTATTTGATATCGTTGTTGTAAAATAATACCATTTTCTATTTGCATCCGTCATAACTCCTTACTTAATCTCAACAATGAGAATTGTTAAATTATCAGTTGAAACATTATCTAATGCCAAATCAACTAGACTCTTAGCTTTTTGTGACAACTTATTATTACTCTGTAAAATATCAATCATTTCATAATTTTCTAAATAATCATGCAATCCATCAGTAGTTAACATAAAAGTTATACCTTTAATATTGCTAACTAAGAAAGTATCAATTTGCAATTTTTTATTTGGTCCTAAAGCACTAGTTAATGCCTTTCACAATGTTTTTTCAATATTAGCATTAGTTTTATTATTATGTAACATATTAAGAACATTATGATCAGTTGTTAATTGCTGAAAATTTTGTTGATAAAACTCATAAATTCGCGAATCACCAATATTTAATAAATAAGCTTTGTTATTAGTTATTAATATTAAAGAAACAGTAGTTCCCATATCAGTTAACTGTGGATATTCCTTAACATAATTAACCATTGATTCTTGCACAAATATTGTCGCCTGCCGAAGTCAGTTATTAATTTCATAATCACCAAAATTACTAAAGTCAGTTTTAACAAATAAGCTAACATATAAATTAACAGCCATTCAACTAGCAGTTTCACCACCATTATGTCCTCCTAAACCATCACAAACAATACCAAAATATTGCCCATATTCATTTTTTACAAATTGAGCTGCATCTTGATTATTAGCACGAAACTGACCAATATCACTATTAAAATGGAAACTAACTTTCATATCAAGTCATCCTTTATTTTCCTAATAAGATAATTATATCGTAAATTAGTAAGAAAAAATCTAAGGAAGGATTTTTCCTTAGATTTTTAATTTTTATTAGCATTAATTTCATTCATAATAATAGTTCTAATTTCTGAAACAGTTTGTTGTAAATTATCATTAACAATAACATATTTATATTTATTAGTAATATTCATTTCCCTTTTAGCTTTTAATAATCGTTTCTGAACAATATCTTCCGACTCACTTCGACGCGCAATAATTCTTCTAGTTAATTCTTCAAAACTAGGGGGTAAAATAAAAAATGATATCGCATCTGGTCTTTTTGCTAATACTTGTAACGCTCCTTGAACCTCAATTTCCAAAACAACATTTTTACCTTGTGATAATAATTTATCAACATATTTTTCTGGTGTCCCATAATAATTATCAACAAATTTAGCATATTCTAATAACTCATTATTAGCAATTTTCTCTTGAAAAAAATTTTCATTAACAAAAAAATAATCCTTTTCATTTAATTCATTACTTCTTGGTTTTCTTGTTGTCATTGAAATAGAATAAACTAAATTTAAATTTTGGTCTTTAAATAATTCTTCTCTAATTGTTCCTTTACCAACCCCACTAGGTCCAGAAAGAATAATTAATAATCCCATTTTTTTATTCATTTTAAGATATTACTTCCGTTCCATAGTGTAGCGATAAAAATATAAGAATATTTTACCATATTTCTTCATTGTTAATAATTCTAAATGCTTATAATTAATATCTAATGCAATATTAGATTCAAGAATAATAATACCATAGTTATTAACAATATTTTGTGCCAATAAATATTCTATTGTTTCATAATAATAACTAATTTCTTTATACGGTGGATTAATAAAAACTAAATCAATTTTAATATTATTATTAACTAAAAACTTTAAACATAACAAATATGATAAGTTAGTAATCATATAATTATGATCGGCAACTTTTAAATTAACAATATTTTTTTTTAAATATTCTAATGCTTGCGAATCATAATCATTAAAATAACAATAACTAATGTTTCTTGATAATGCTTCAAGACCAATACTGCCACTACCAGCAAAAAGATCTAATGCCACTTTATTTTCATAATAAAAATAATTATTTAAAACATTAAAAAGATTCTCTCTAACTCTACTTAAAATTGGTCTTGTTGTTGTACTTTGTTGACTAATAAGATTTTTTTTATAATATTTTCCTGCAATAATTTTCATTTTCTCACCTATAAATAATATATTAATTATACTAAAAACTTATGCTATAATCTATAAAAATAAGCAAAATAAGGAGTAAATTATGTACCAAGACAACAATCCTAGCAATGAATGATTAGTTAAAGATAATAACATTAAATTACGCGAAAAATGTCAACCTGTATTATTTCCAATATCAAAAAATGATGAATTAATAATGCAAAAACTAATTGATTTTGTTATTACTTCCCAAAATGAAACATTAAACGCATCACTAAAACTAATTCCTGCTGTGGGATTAGCAGCCCCACAAATTGGTTGTAATAAGCAAATGTATTACATTCATATTGAACAAATTGATAAAAATAATCAAAAAACTATCATTCAACATGCCTTAATTAATTCTAAAATTACAGCTCATAGTGAACAAATTATTGCTTTAAAAAGTGGCGAAGGTTGTTTAAGCGTTGATAATCATCATGAAGGGTTTGTTCCGCGTTATTTTAAAGTTATTGTTACTGGTTATGATTATTTAAAGAAAAAAAATGTTACAATTACTGCTCGTGGCTATGAAGCAATTGTTTTTCAACACGAACAAAAACATTTAGAAGGTATTTTATACTATGACCTAATTGATAAAAATGAACCTTGAAAAAAGAATGACAATTGGTTATACTTATAAGCGAAGTACTAAATATTTCAACTGAGAAATAAATAAACTAAAATTGCCTAAATCTTAAAGGCAACAAAAAATAAAATGTTTACAAAAAAAATTAGCAAAAATGATTTTTTAAGATTTTAAGTAAACCTTTTATTTAATAATGAGTGAGGTGTAAAAATTCATGACAACAAATCAAAAAAAGAAACTAAATAACAAAATTGAAATCTTCAATGAAAATCAAACATCTAACAAAAATAATGAAATTATTATTGATGATATTAGAAATACTAAAGTATTTGCCCTTGGTGGCTTAGAAGAAGTTGGTAAAAATACTTATTGTATTGAACATGATGATGAAATCATCATTATTGACGCTGGTGTTAAATTTCCCGAAGGAATATTATTAGGAATTGATGCTATTATTCCTGACTATACATATTTAAAAGAAAATGCTAAAAAAGTAAAAGCAATATTTATTACTCACGGTCATGAGGACCATATTGGTGGTATTCCTTATCTTTTAAAAGAAATTGATATTCCTTTTATTTATGCGCCAAGACTAGCTGCTGCCTTAATTCGTGAACGATTAAAAGAGTTTAATATTGGTCAAAAAACCAAAATTATTGAAATTGATGGTAGCAATGAAGATCAAAATAAAATGAAGGGTCTGCTAAAAAACTTTCAACTGAAATATTTTGCTGTTAATCATTCAATTCCTGATGCTTTTGGCATTGCTATTAATACTCCTAATGGTAAAGTCGTTACCACTGGTGATTATAAATTTGATTGAACACCATTAGGTCATAAAGCAGATTTAGAAGAAATGGCAAAAATGGGGCAAACGGGTGTTACCTTATTTTTATCAGACTCAACTAATTCTGAAATTGAAGGTTATACAATGACCGAAACAAAAATTATTAAAAATATTAGTGATTACTTTTTAAAAGCTAAAGGACGAATCTTAATTTCTACTTTTGCTTCTAATGTCCACCGCATTCAACAAATTATTGAAGTAGCACAAAAATATAATCGCAAAATTTTAATTTTTGGTCGCAGTTTAGAACGAATTATTAAAATTATTCGTGAAATGGGACATTTAAAGATTTCTGACAAACAATTTATTAAACCTCAAGAAACTAATCAATATCATAAAGATGAAATTTTAATTATTTGTACAGGTTCCCAAGGAGAACCAATGGCAGCACTTTCACGGATTTCAACTGGAACTCATAAAGCAATTTCTATTATTCCTGGTGATACCGTTATCTTTTCTTCTAGTCCTATCCCCGGAAATCAAGCTAGTGTTGAAATGGTTGTTAACCGCTTATCACGGTTAGGGGCTAATGTCTTAGAAAACTCCTCATTTAATTCTTTACATACATCAGGACACGCTTCACAAGAAGAACAAAAACTAATGCTAACCTTAATTAAACCAACATACTTTATGCCAATGCACGGTGATTATCGCATGTTAAAAGCACACGGACAAACTGCAGAAAGCGTTGGCGTTGCTAAAGAAAATATCTTTATTTGTGCCAATGGTGACCAAATTAATCTTTACAAAGGTAAAGCTATTCTTGGAAAAAGAATTGAAGCTAGTGCAATTTATGTTGACGGTAAAGATACTTCTGGTTTAACAACAAAAATAACTCGTGATCGCCAAATTCTTGCTAATGATGGTTTAATTGCTGTTGTTGTTTCCATTAATAGTCAGACTAATGAATTACTATGTAATCCAACAATTATCTCTCGTGGCTCATTTTATGTTAAAGATTCCAGTGCTCTTATTGCAGAATCAATTAACATTGTAACAAAGGCAATTAAAAAGGTATTAGCTAGTAACCATCCTACTTTTGGAGCAATCAAAAAAGAAATTAAAGAAACCCTAAGTCCTTATATTTCAAAAATAAAACGAAGAAATCCTTTAATAATTCCTGTAATTTTAAACGCTGAATTATACTTGTAAGTGCAAGTAAATAAAATTGCAAAAGATTTCATATAAAAATTTCATGATGCTAAGTTTATTTTAGAAAAAGTAAATTTAAGGAGTTTTTATATGGGATACAAACATCTTGGCATAGATGAAAGAATTTATATTAAGAATCAATTGAAATTTAAAGTAAAAATTACTGAAATAGCTAAAAATCTTAATCGAAGTATTAGTACTATTAATCGAGAAGTTAATAGAAATAAAGATAATAATCATTATTTTTCATTAATTGCACAAAATAAAGCAGAAAATAGAAAACAATTACATGTTTATTTTCATAAATTTAAAAATAGAAAATTAGTAAAATATGTACAACAAAAATTATTATTAGGTTGATCGCCTGAACAAATTTATGGCAGAATTAAAAATTTTCATCAAGAATGAATTATTAGTTTTAAAACAATTTACAATTGAATTTATTCTGGATTACTTGAAAAGGTTACTAGTAAAAATTTAAGAAGAAAAGGTAAGAAACGAAAATCTCAAGAAAATCGGGGTAAATTTAATGGTAAATCCATTAAAGAACGAAATGTTAATAATCGCATAACTCTTGGCCATTGAGAAGGTGATACTGTAGTATCATCACGAGGTAAAAGTAAATCATGTTTAATAACTTTAGTTGAAAGAACATCAAGATTTACTTTAGCAATATTAGTTGAAAATAGAACTACTAAAGTTATTAACAAAAATATTAGTCATTATTTATCAATTCTTCCAAATAATCTTGTTAAGACTATAACATTTGATAGGGGTAAAGAATTTGCTAATTGACAACAACTTGAAAAAAATTTAAATGTGAAAATTTATTTTGCTGATGCATATTCACCTTGACAAAGAGGTACTAATGAAAATACTAATGGTTTAATTAGAGAAAAATTTCCTAAAAAATTTAATTTTTCAAACACTACTAAAAATGCAGTTCATAAATTTATATTGTCTTTAAACCAAAGACCAAGAAAAATACTAAATTATCTTTCGCCAATCGAATATTTGGTTAGAAAAATAATTTAGTTGCACTTAACTTTACAATTTGGCAAACAAAAAATAAAAAAATTTACTTAAGGTTTACTTAAGTAAATTTTTTTATATTATATTATTATTGTCTCTACATTAACTCTCTAAACCATATCAAAAAATACCATCTTTGATAATATTTAAAGTAAAAAAACCAACTTCTAATTGAGCAGAAGCATTACTTAACCCCGAATGTCCTCGATAAGCACCCTGTGTTTTCTTTGGATTCCATTGAACCAATATTTTAGTTTCATCAGTCAAAGGCTTAAAGACAGAACTTGAAAAGCGACTTTCTAGCAATAATTTTTTATTATACTCTTCAATTGTATCTTGAAAAATCTTATGCATTTTTTTACTTGTATTAAAAATCTTATTGCCTTCACCACCATTAGTTAAGTTCACATATTTTTTTCATACAGATGGAGGAACTATCAGATATACAGAATCGTTATGAGAACCTCGAAATTTATTCTTTTCAGAAAAAACTTTTGAAAAATAATACACCAAAACTTCACTAATATTCAATAATTGTGTCTCAAATGATGCTTTAGAAACTTTAATCTTATTATCTTTTAATTCAATTCTCTGCAATGGTAATTCAAAATAAGTAGCATTTCAAAAAGTAAAATCAAAACTTCCCAATAAAATTTCTCTATTATCCAGTGCGCTAACAAAATCAGAATTATGTTTCTGAAATTCTCTATCTTTAGTAATAAAATCACTTATTTTAGTATTCATTTCTACACCATTAGAAATTTTCAAAAATTCCAAATATTCCTTAGAACTTGTTGTTGAATTTAAAGAATTTATTAATAGATTTCTTTTTAAACCCGTATTAGAAATACTTAATTTTTCTTCATTATCACTATTAATTTGGTTTAAGATTTGCTTTTTTATATTTGTTTCACTTAAAGCTTGAAAATTTATTTTTTCTAAATCAAAGGTAACATTCTCTTTAATATGTTTTTGTACTAACGCCGTTAACTCAGTAATCCTATTCGTAAAAGCTCTTTCATCCTGTGTTAAATAAATATCAAGATAAATATTATGTGTGGCTTGACCTTGCTTTAAAGCCAAATCAAGTTCAATTGATAATTGTAGTTTATAAACATAATGCTCATTATTATCTTCAGATTGACTATTTAAACTATTTGATTTCTTATTTTTTAAATCGCCAAGAACTCTAATCATTTGGTCAAAAGATACTTTTGTTACTATAAATCTAGACTTATCTTTACTAAAACTTGTCGGAGTGTTTATATTTGCAAAATAAATCATTTTTTCTTTAAGTTTCCTGTTAATAGAACTAATTAAATCATTTTGCAATATTCGCAAAATCTGTTCACTAATTTGCTCATTATTTTCTAAATACACAGCGAAATTTTCAACTTGTGCTTTATTAACTAATGGATTCATAGTACTTTTAATTTGGGAATCATTTAACCCTAAACTATTAGCAGTATAAATTTTTTCTTGATGTTTATTCATTACTTCTTCATCAATTAAATTTTTGGCCTGAACAAGGGGATTTACTATAGCATTTTCTTCAGAACTTTCAGATATATCATCATTATTTTTACTGCAAGCAACTACACTTAAAACAGGAATAGCAGTTAACAACATTGTAATCAAATTTTTTAAGATATTTCTCATCTTACCACCTTTCTACTCTTTTATTAATTTATAATATTCTCTAATTCTATATATTATATTCTTAATTATATTTTATTTTCATTTTATTTCAATATTTATCATATTAGAAATTAATTCCTTCTTAAAGAAAATCCCTTCTTTTTTTAAGAAGGGACTTTCTTTAAAATGTAAATATAAACAATGAATCACTACCCACAATTATAGTTTTTATAAGAGTAATTTTTCTAATGCGTTCATATTCTTGCTCATTTAAATAATCTTCTGCTAACAGTAAAATATCTTTTCGCATTAACTCATAAAAATAAACTCATAAAGTTCATCCTAAAATTAGCACCACTAAACTAGTATATCCAATCGTACTACTAATTAAATTAAGATTTGTAATACTAATTAAATCTTGTGAATAAAACTGCAAAAATAAAATTATCATTCCAAAATAACATAATAATGCAAAAATAAACATAAAATTTGCTAGATGAATAAAAAATACATACCTTTTACCATTTTGTTTTCATTTTATTTTTGCAACATAAGTTAAACAATTATAAATATGAAAAATACTATCGTTATAATAATCACTAGTTTTAATATTAACTTCTTGTTTATAATATTTAACATTAAAATAACGCATCGTTACTTTAGTTATTTTAATTTTAAAATGATATTTTTCTTGACGAAAAATAGCTTCTAAATATTCACCACCATCACGATTTTTACTATTACCTTTTTTAATAAAAGAAAATATCAATCACAATAAAGATAAAATCATATAAGCAACAAAAATAATCCCTAATAAAAAACTAATAAGAATAAATAAAGCTTGATTAACAATTTCTAAATGATTTCACATAAATTACTACTCCACAATTAAACTTTTATTATTCATATTAACAACATTCAAATTTTTCTTATTCATATTAATAACATACAAGTCATAAACATTAGTTACTAACATTGCAATTGTCATTGGCCCAATACCACCAGGAACTGGAGTAATATAACTAACTTTTTCTTTAACCGTATCAAACTTAATATCACCACAAATCCGATTTGTTTCCAAATCACGAACAATAGCCACATCAACTACAATCGCATTAGCTTTAACCATTGTTTCATCAATTAAATTAGCAACACCAACAGCACTAATAACAATATCACTACCAATCGTATGCTTTTTTAAATCAACAGTATTTTCATTACATAATGTAACTGTTGCCCCTAAATGATGCAACATAATAGCCAAAGGTTTACCAACAAGATTACTTGTCCCCACCATTGTAACCGTTTTTTTAAAAACATCAATATTATATGCTTCTAACAGTTTAATTACTCCTAATGGGGTACAAGGAGCAATCGTTTTTAACCCTTGAAATAACTTACCTGCATTAATATAATGTAAACCATCAGCATCTTTACGAGCATTAATATGATCTAAAATCCGATTTTTATTAAGATGTTTAGGTAATGGTAACTGCACCAAAATCGCATCAACCGTATCATCATTATTTACTTTATTAATTACGGTTAATAAATCCTGCTCACTAACATTTTCATTAAAAGTTTTTAAACTAACTTGAATTTCTAACTTTTCACAAACTTTTATTTTGTGATTAACATATACTTTTGATGCTTCTTCTGTTCCCACCAAAAATACTACTAAATGCGGTTTTCGTAAATTTTTTTCTAAATAATTACTAATATTGTTTTTCAAATTATTTTGAATCTCATTAGCAATCGCTTTTCCATCCATTATAACTGCCATTATATTTTCTCCTAACCAATAGGCACATCTTGTTCTAAATATGCAAATCGTTCAATTTCATTTTTTCTTGCTGCTAATAATAAAGTATTTGATACTCCTAATTGACCAATAAACATTAAACTAATTAAAAATAATTTACTGATAACACCATAATCAGAAAAACTTAGGCCAAAATCAGGAATCATTGTTAAACCTGCCGTTCCAAATGCCGATGAAGATATAAACAAAGCCTCAACAATCGGCACCTGCACATTTTCGCTAATAATAATTAAAGACGCCAAAAAGACAATTAAAATTGCCATAATAAAAACTGCTGTTGCGCGTTTTGCTGTCTCATTAGGAACTTTAGCTTTAAACATATTAATATTATTTTTTCGTGTCGCACTAGCAATAATACTCACCATAACTAATGCTAGCGTTGTCGTCCTAATTCCACCACCAGTAGAACTAGGTGACGCTCCAATTCACATCAAAATCAAAAAAATAAACTTTGAGGGCGATTTAAAATAACTAATATCAATCGTACTATATCCAGCACTTCTTGTTGAAAAAGTATTAAAAATAATCGCCATTAAAGTTTCAGCATTAGTATTAGTAACATTTCTAATACCACCATTAATAAAAGTATTACTAAGCTTTGTTGGCACAAAATATTCAACCAAAATTACTGCTAAAATACCAATAAAAGAAATTGAAAAATAGTATATCACACTTATTTTAGTAAATAATGAAAAATTAACTTTAATACCACGATAACGCGCCACTGACTTTTGCTTTAAATCATAAAAAACAGGATAACCAATACCACCAATAATCAGTTGAACTAAAAAAACTACTTGAACAAAATATTGTGTCCGATAGGGACTTAAAGAATTAGGACCAATAATATCAAAACCAGCATTATTAGTAGCTGAAACCGAATGAAAAATCCCTGATCAAAAACTACTACCAAAATTTCGATAAGTAACATTAAAATTCTTAGTAATTAATTGTTGCAAATAATCATTATCAATTATTTGTAAAAACCCTACAACATTATTATTATATTTATTAGTAACACCATTAATAATTCGTGCTAATTCATTAGGAAATTCCTTGCCCGCAGTAACAAAATTTTCTCAATCAGAAACCTTAGTAATTAACATTTCTTTAAATTTATCTGGCGTGTTAAACGATTTTCCTAATAGTTCAATAATTGAATTAATTGATTGTGATTTTAAAGAATCTAAATAATCAATCGGTGTAAAATAAAAATAAAAAAATAACATCACGCCACCAGTAATTTCCACAATTGCTAAAACATAAAAAGCATTTTTAATTAACTGGACAGTACCCCCAAGTTTAGTATTACCTCTTTCTGATTGCAAAAGCATTCTTTCTTCAATACTAATATTTTTTCCAATTACAATAAACAAAATAATCTTTAAAGTCATAATTCCAATACCACCAATTTGAATTAGCAACAATAAAACAATTTGACCAAAAAAAGTTAAGTCTTTAGCTGGCGATATTAAACTTAATCCAGTATCAGAAAATGCACTTGAAGCAGTAAACAATGCTGTTAAAAAATCTCATTGATAAGTCTTACTAACAGCTCAAGGCGTCATTAATAAAATTGTTCCCACCAAAACAGCATATAAATAATTTCGCAAAATTTTCTTATTAACAGTATTACCAATAAAAATATTTTTAAAAACTTGACCAAGTTTTTTAAATCAAGTAAGATATTTTTTATTATTAGAAAATTTATCAATATCTTTCATTCTGACCCTCGCGATGCCGATTACTTGTTTATTACCCAATTATACTATACTTAGATTATTATTTTAAGACCTGAATTGTAAATATAAATGGGACAGTTTTTTAAAATAATTGTATTAAATCTATTGGTCTTTTATAAGATAATGATTTTCTGGGTGTAGAATTAATTTGAAATGCTATAGAATTTAAGTCTTTTTGTTTATATGAAGATAAATCAGTAGATTTTGGTAAATATCTTCTTAAAATACCATTATTGTTCTCATTTAAACCTCTTTGACAAGGTTTGCCGGCATCTGCAAAATAAATTTTAACATTACAATTTTTTTCAATTAATTTTCATTTACTAAATTCTTTACCACGATCAAAAGTAATAGTTTTAATTGTTCCTGGTATTAATTTTGAAATAAATTTTATTATACTTTGTGTAATACTTTCTGCTTTATGATTTTTAGTTTTCAAAGGAATTGTGGTTTTTGATCATATATCAGCTAAAGTAATAATAGAACTTTTATGATCTTTACCAACGATAGTATCTCCCTCTAAATGGCCAAATTCTTGTATATTTTTAATATTTGGAATGAGGACGCATAAAGTTTTGTTAGGTATGAAAAGATTTGAATAAGTATTAAGACAGTCAGCAATGATTGTCTTTTTATTTTATAAGGTGTTAAAAATTTGTTCTTTGAAAATTAAATACAAGTGAATTAATAATGTTGGTATGTATTAAAGCACGATAAATTGTGGGTGGTCGCCATAACCAAAAGAAGTTTTACCAGTTGATAGATAACATCCTATTAGCTATAGCAATTTGTTTCATTTTGCAATAAAAAAATGAATGGGTGGATTTCCTAAAAATATACACGCTATTAAATTAGTTCCAAGGGTAGGATGCGGATGTTAAAGTGTAGAAATTTCTATATAGGGGTATACTAAGTTTAAAATTATTAAAATCTTTATCTAATTAAAAAAACAAAATTTACTAACAAAGCTTGTTAAACACTTAAATCTGCGATATATAAGTGTTTAAAAAACTTAGTCAACTAACTTAGTTAATGTAACTTAGTTTATAACAAATAAGAAAGGTAATTTATTATGAAAAACATTGAAAACATTTTCTTAAATACTAAAAAATATCTCTTAAAAGAAACACAAAACGCAATGTTTATTAAAGCACCTAAAATTCCATGATTTAATGAACAAATCGGCATTTGGTTTCCAAAGCGATTTGTTTATAAAGGAAAATATGAAAATTCGATTTGTATTGGAATAATAAAAGATAGTAAATATCAAGTAATTTCAATTAATCAACAAGAGCAAGAAACCAAGTTAATTAAAGGACAAGAATTATTAGGCTTCTTCATTGCCGAAAAAGAAAACAACAAAAAAGATATAAATTATAACTATTTTAAAGGAGCTTAAAAATGAATATTGCAATTGGACTAATATTTATTATTATCAGCATTATGCTGTCAGCATATTTTGCTTATAAAATTTATGCCAAAATAAAAATTAGAATTAAATATAAAAATGCCATTAAAAATAATACTGGTAATTTCACAAAAGACGAAAAAGTGTTTATTGCTCGCTTTGAAGAATGAGTTAAAACCCCTAATTCAAAAGAAAATAATGCGGATAAAAAATAATGTTTTGAGAAATTATTATGGAATTTTTAAAACTGTTTGTTCCGATAGAAAAAATGCCTGCACAAGTTGCGTTTATTGCCGGATTAATTATTATCATTACTTTTCTTTTCGCATTAATTTCAATTATATATTTACCAATAAAAATGATTTTTGGGAGATAAAAAATGACAATAAACTTAAAAGAATTTGATTGAGAACAAATCAAACAAACTTTCTGAGATTTATTTATTCAAATTACAACTATTCCGGCTCATATTAGTGGTGGTAAAGAAATTGATTTAACTCAAGAAACACTTTGACTTTTAATAGCAAACATTGCTTTTTGATTCTTAACAGCGATTATGGTGTGATTTATTTTAATGCTACTTTGAAAAACCATATCAGTATTTAGATAGGGAAAAAATTAATGTCAAGAAGTTACATCGTGATGCATTCTCGAAGAAAATCAAAATTAATTAGGAAAAAATGCAATCGTGTTAAGGTTAATCGTGGTTTTAACAAATTTAAGAAAAACTTTTAATATAAATGATGAATGTTTTAAAAAGAAAGGGGGTGATTATATGATTGGAACTTTATTGGCAGATGCACCAGCAACAGTAGAAAAAATAACAGCCAGTGACGCAATGACTAAATTATGAAATGCGATCATAACAGCGTTTACTAAAATATGAGAAATTATTGCTGTTAATATGCCACAAGTCGGTAACTTCTTTGCTGACTACTGAATATTCATTTTTCCATTTATTTTGGCAATATTCTTTATTTGCTTTAAAATGTTTGAAAAATTACTTGGAGCAGTACGCTAACAAAAAAATAAAGTGAGGTGCAAGATGAAATTTTGCAAATGAATAATAGAAAAAAATAACCATTTTATTGAATTAAATCGCATCTCATTTTTAATTTTATGACATTGAGGAGCAATTTGATATATTTACAACGGTTATTTTAAAAACATTGTAAGCTATTTATTTTTAGCAGGTTGTATTTTAATTTTTCTTTTTAAAATCGGTAATTTAACACAAATTAACAAAGTTATTAACTTCTTAAAAAACTCACCATTAAATATTGTTATTGGTTCATTAGGAACTGGAAAAACCGCTTTTCTAGTATACGCATCAAAATTACTAAAAAAGAAAAAATATCATATCGCATCAACATTTCCATTACTAGAAACTCAAAAATTAAGTTTAGGGCATATGGGATTATTAGACTTTGATTATCCGGTATTGCCAGACAAAACCTTACTTTTGTGAGATGAAACCAATTTATTTTTAGAAGGAACTGACTGAGAAAAAAATAATACCAAAAACGAAGAAACCGGTATCCAAGAATATTTCGCTCTGGCACGGCATTTTGGTCATATTGTGCTTGCTAGCGGTCAAAGAGATAAACATATTTGAGTTAAAGTTCGTGATATTGCCAATAATGTGATTGTGGGAATTCGTAAAAAACCCGTTAATATTTTTCGTCCCTACTTAAAAGTCATCTATGGCACCTTTACTAGCATTGAAGAATATGAACGCTGAAGAAACACCTTAATTGATGCTAAAAATAGTAAAAGGGGTCGTCGCATTAAATATCGTGATATTCCTGAACTTGATATTTATTTTTTTAAACTAAAAATTCCTTTACCAATACTTAACACTTACAATTCTTTTTACCTAGCATTTTTAAGAGATTACTTAAATTCAAAAGTAAATCCTGATTATGAAGATAAATACTATACTGATACGGCAATTGATTTAGAAGACTTAGAATACTTAAAAATGGATAAATTTAGCAAATTTTTAAGAAAAATGAAAGAAAAGGAACAATAAAAAATGGAAAATCTCGCAAAAATGGCCGACTTTCTTGCCCAAATGCTTTATAAAGTTTTTGATTTAATTTGAAGTCTTGAAGTGCCGGGAACAAAAATTCAACTAATATTTCCCTTGTTCTTAACGCTGGCTGTAGAATTTCTTATGGCAATTATTCTTGGATTTGGTATTCAACAAGTTAATTTAGAAAAACAACGCCAATATGCGGTTAAAAATAAAGGGCGGTTAAGTGCGTGAGGAAAAGCTAAAAAACAAATAAAACCAATAAAAACAAAACAAGGTAACTAACAATGTTTAAACTAATTATTATTTTTATCTTAATAACTGTTCTTGGGTTATTAGCTGGTAGTCATTTTGAAACTTTAACGAACTATATTAGCGAAGGGCTTGCCAATTTCCAAAAGTTTATTACGAGCAATTTAACAATTTTAGAACTATTTAAACCAATGGCACGAACATTTTCGCAACATCCAATCTTTACTATTCTTGGTGTTACTTGTGTACTTATTGCCTTATTTATTGTGATTAAAGGACGATAAAAAATATGAAAGAAGAATTAAAATGAAAAAACTTTTAGTAAAATTATTTAAAAAAGATAATTCAAAAGAAAAAACACCGTTAAAATTAAGAATTAAAAATTCTTTTAAAAAACAGTGGTTAAAAATAGTGTTAAGTATCATTTTTATCTTTATAAGCTTATTAATTTGTGCATTAACAGCAATCGATACTAAATGAATAACTGGAACAAGTGACGAATTTAATAATTTTATGAATGAAGAAATGGTTAAATTCTTTGGCAAGTTCAATAGTGGTATTATGCTGGCAGGAATATTTGTTTTTTGATGAGGCGCAGCAATATACTTTGCAATTAAATTTGAAAAATTAATCCGCTTTATTATTCAAAAAATTAAAGCAAAAAGAGCCTTGAAAAATGAAATCAAACAAACTCATTAATTTTTTAAAAAAATATTGATGAATAATACTTAATTACATTATATTCATATCTTTAAGTATAGTTTTATTATTACATACAGATATTGAAAATTTGCAACAATTTATTAAAAATTTTGGATAGGCTACAATAAGTTGGACCATAATTATATAGACTTCAAAATTATTAAGAAAGAAGGAATATAAAAATGGGAAATAAAACCTCATACTCTGAAGAATTTAAAAAACAAATTTGTAATGCTATACAAAAATGACAAAAGTGTTATTAATTTAGGGAAAGAATATAATTTACCAAAACCAACTATTTATAGTTGAATTAAAAATTATAATAATTCTGAGTCATTTAAAGCAAAAGATAATCGCACTGTCGAAGAAAATGAATTAATTTACTTGCGAAAAGAAAACCAACAATTACGAATGGAAAATGACATTTTAAAGCAAGCAGCACTGATAATCGGGAAAAAATAACAATAATTAATAACAACAAAAATAAATATTCAGTGAGGAAAATATGTAAGATTTTAGGTTTACTAAAATCAACATATTATTATCAAACTAATAAATGCACCAAGTTTGATGTTAATAATTATGAACAAGAAGTTATCAGTGCATTTAATAAAAGTCGCAAGATTTATGGTGCTCGTAAAATTAAAGCTGTTTTAATAAGAAAAAATATCATTTTATCACGACGAAAAATCCGATTCATTATGATCAAAAATAATTTGGTTTCTAAATACACCAAGTTAAAATATTGTAATCATAAAAAAACAGTTAATAATGACGAAATTAATAATGTTTTAAATCGTCAATTTAATGACAAAAAACCAAATGAAGTTGTTGTTAGTGATTTAACATATGTTCAAGTTGGCACTAAATGACATTATATTTGTTTATTAATTGACTTGTTTAATCGCGAAGTAATTGGCTATAGTGCTGGACCAAATAAAACTGCTGAATTAGTTCAACAAGCTTTTCACAAGATAACACGACCATTAAATAAAATAACTTTATTTCATACTGATCGTGGTAATGAGTTTAAAAATAAAATTATTGATGAAATTTTAATAACCTTTAAAATTAAAAGATCATTAAGCTCCAAAGGATGCCCATATGATAATGCTGTTGCTGAAGCAACTTACAAAACCTTTAAAACCGAATTTATTAACGGTAAAAAATTTGCAAACTTAACACAACTAAAATGCGAACTATTTGATTTTGTTAATTGATATAACAATATTCGAATTCATGGCAGTTTAAATTATTTAACTCCCGTTGAATTTAGAAAATACCAGTCTACATAAAAAGTGTCCTAAAAAGGGTTGCCAATCCATTTTGGAGCAATTGGTAAGTTAATGATTATAGGTTATTCATTAGTATGAGTAACCATAACAGAAATAGTAAACTGCTTAATTCGTTTTATATTAAAAAAGATTAAAGCTAAAAGAATAATGAAAAATAAAATATTTTAAAAAGGAGTGATAAAAATGTTTATGAAAATATTTACCGTGTTAATTATTAGTTTCAATAACATTTTTACCATTCCACAAAACATTAATAATGACAAATCAACAGCACAATCACTAATTAGAAGTAAAAGGCAAAATAATGAATCATACGAATTAAACTTAAAAAAATCAAAATTAACACTTAAATCATCAAAAGATGACAACAGCAAGTGAAATCAAAAATGAGAAATAAAAGTTAATGTAGAAAATGAATTTATGCCCAAAAACTTGCCTCCACGAACGAAACTTAATGATTGAGAATTTTATGTTGACAAAAATGACAAGATTACACTGCCAATATTAAAATCATTAGAATATGATTTAAATTGAGAAAAAAACAGTGAACCAAGATATTGAGAAAATAAAGATTTTTTATCATATCAAAATAAAAAATTAAAAAACATAAAAAAATGAAAGTACAAGAATGAGATAAAAATGAAAGATATGCCAAATGAAAAATATTAGAATTTAACGCACAATCAGAAATTAAACCCTCGACTGATATTGATTTACCAGAAAAAACCACCAAATTTGATGGCAACCATAACTATAACGATGTTGTTGATAATCTTGATTACTTAATGATTCACCGTGGTGATTTTGATAAATTTAATTACTCGTATCTCTATTGAACGCCCATATTTAATTTCATTGACACCCTAGAAAAAGGTTATTACAAAGAATTTACGATTAAAAATCACGGCTTTAAAGAGGAGAGTTATTTTTATCATAAAACTTCTAGTGATAAAAATGTAGTAAATGAAAATGTTTTGAAAATTAAGGCATTTAACAAAACTCTAATTGCTGGAAATAAGTATTTACAATTGCTACACGGTGAAAATGAAATCTGAAAATATGGCACTACGAATTCTAACGATTATTACCTAATTAAATATCTTTTTGGTACCTTAAATTACCTCAATGTTAGATTTAGTTTTCTACGCTATGACCCCGATTTAAAAAATGATATTTACCTTTATTTTAAAAACAACATTCCTAGTATTAACAATAGCGATTACAAAAATGTTTTTAACGAAATCTATGAAATTCTTGGCAATTTCTTTGCTAGTTTATTTTATGCGACTTTTGATATGGACGAAAAAACTCATACCGAAATTGATTTTAAGGGTGTAGAAAACTATAAGAAGGATTACTTTATTCAAATCGGTTTCTTTTATCGTTCATTAATTACCTTTTATCCCAAAAAATACTTAGTAAATATTATAGGAAACTCAGAATTATTACTAAGAAGTTATTTCTTTACTTTTGACAAAAAAATGCACCAAGATAATTACAATGCTATTAACAACACCAATGGCATTTATCAAATTAATTTTAATGTCCTTAAATCTTATGATAATAAACTCATTGCCTTGCCAACCAACAAAACCGCTAACAGTATTAATTATCTAAATACCGATATTGATATTCGTTATGGTATTAACATTTTTACCTTAACTTTTCCACTTTATCACAAAGAGAATATCTCCAACTACAATTTTAAAATTTATGACTTTAATGTATTAAATTCAACAGCCTTTATCCCTGATGGCTCAAATAACAGTGAATGAGACGATTTAATTCCACCAGCAAATTGCAAATATTCTGGACGATGAATACCAACCTTTAATGATATTGGTTGTGCCATTCAAAATGCTAGTATCAAAATGATAAACTGAATACTCACAGCTTCACAAATCATCACGATTTTGCGACCGTTAGCAATTATTGCAAAAGCAACAGTTAACTTTTCAACCGCCATTTTTCCAGTTTTTAAAACGGTACCAGCTTTTTACTATACCTTTCAATTTTTAATCGGTTTTGCCATTTTTCTAATGATATTAAGAATTTTTGTATAATTATATATATATATATTGAAAAAACAAAATGAAGGAGTTAAATTTATGAAAATTTTAAATATAATAGCTCTTTTGGGGCTGACAACATTGCCAATAGTTGGGTGTTCTAAAAAAGAAAATAAACCAATATTACAAATTAAGAATGAGTCATACGAATTAAACTTAAAAAAATCAAAATTAACACTTAAATCATCAAAAGATGACAACAGCAAGTGAAATTAAAAATGAGAAATAAAAGTTAATGTAGAAAATGAATTTATGCCCAAAAACTTGCCTCCGCGAATGAAACTTAATGATTGAGAATTTTATGTTGATAAAAATGACAAGATTACACTACCAATATTAAAATCATTAGAATATGATTTAAATTGAGAAAAAAACAGTGAACCAAGATATTGAGAAAATAAAGATTTTTTATCATATCAAAATAAAAAATTAAAAAACATAAAAATGAAAATACAAGAATGAGATAAAAATGAAAGATATGCCAAATGAAAAATATTAGAATTTAAAACTGAATTTAAAAATAATTAAACTGTTAAAATCGCTACCCCAAAATGTAGCTTTATATGACGATACTGCTCTTAAACAATTTTTTCATTTTTTCTATTTTGACAAAATAAAAAAGCAGTATTTAAGTTTAAATACTGCTTTAGTAAAAATATTTTTAATCTTAATTTAAATTAGATAATTAACAAATATATTAAAATTAAAATTTGAAGTCAGGTTATTTCTGCATAACACATATAAGAAATATTTTAATTTTTTAATTAATAATGTTAAATTTTATTCTACTCCTAGTCAATCGCCTTCAGTGTTGGTTATAATGACAAAACCATCATTTTCATTATCTAATATTTCAAAATAACCATTTATTTGTTCGAAATGAAGTACTATTACTTTTACAAAAGTGTTGAAATCTTCATTTGTGACAATTCCGCCTCAACCAGAATGGTCATTTATAACAAATTTATTTTTAATAATTTTTATAATGTTTGCTGGTGAATTTTTATTTTGTTTGATTTCATTTCATGTGTTTTTGTTAATTTTAATTTTTAATTTATCATGGGCTAGAAATTTATATCATTTTTCAATGTTATCATAAACATTATGATGAATTGAAGTTGGCAACGCAATATCAGATGTTGCGTGATGATGAAAAGCAAAATATATTCATGTTCCTGCAATTGCTAATCCTCCAATTACTAAGGATAGACCTAGAGTTTCCGGAACCAGAGCGGCAGCGGTACCAGTTTCTCCAGCTATAACTCCACCTTCAACTGCTGCTGTTTCGGCCATAGTAATTGTTTCTGCAGCGGCTAAGCTTTCTGTTGTGTTTGTTGATAAGAGCGGAGTCATTTCCATTGCTTCTGCATTTGTGACACTAGTAGCGGCGGTACCAGTGACAGTCATTTTTGTTCCATAAGCTGTTAATGCGCCCCCACTTAAAGCTGCTAATCCAGTATTTGTTAATTTTTCTTTAAAAGCTTTTTTATCGTTTTCCGGTAATGTTTGATAATAACGATTAATTTCATTTAATTTTTTTAATTTTTCTTCTTTTGAAAGCGTGTTGTATTTATTTATTGCCTTGGTAGCTATTATTTGTGCGTTGATAATATTTTTGTTTATTGATTTATTTACTACCGGGACATTTTGCTTGATTTTATTATTGTTTTTAATTAAGTTAATTTCTAAATTTTCATCATTTTTTAAACTTTTTTCTTCTGTTTTTTTATCTACAAAATGATATTCATCTTTTTGTAATAGGGTTGTTGTTGGTTCTGGTGCATTGATAATATTACCTTGATTAGCATCATCATCCTCATTATTGTTAGATAAAATAGTATGGTGTTGCGCGTGATCATCAACCGGTAATTTAATTGACTTTGTATCTGATTTTGGGGTTGTTGGTGGTAAATTATCTGGTCTTTTTGTTGTATCAACTACCGGGATATTTCCCTGATTGTCATTAATAGCAATAGGGTGGTTTGTTCGATTTTCTTCTGGTGTTAAAGCAAAATTATAATGATTGTGAATACCAGAGCCTTTTGTAAGTTCAACATAATATATCGCTATGTTATTATTATTTGAATTTTGATTAATTGGTTGATAAAAACCATTATTATTTACGCTAATATTAGCATTTAAAATATTACTCATTGCTATTATTTCTGGTGTCCCACCTCACGTTGAAGGTTGTCGCATTATTTCTAAGTAATTAGTATCAATATCATTATTATCTTGAATAAGACTTCTAAATGTTAATTCGCCATTGCGATTTGGAATTGTGTCTAAATTTGATTGTATATAATCAACAACGCGATTACGAAAGAAATTTATAACTAGATTATTTGCTGTTTGATCTTGATATCATAATTGATTTAGAATTCTATTATTTTCTAAATCATATTGTTGTAGTAATTTGTGGATATGTAATAAATATTTTAAATTTTCTTCACCAAATAATTGGATAAATCGATTTCTAAATTCTTCATTATTATTTCTCACTGGCAATAAGTAAGATGTTGATACCGACCAAAACAAACAACTATTATCCGCTGGAACATCATACAGATTATTTTGATTTATTACTCTAGTATTTTTGTTTTGTGTTTCGCTAGTTCCGACCTGGCCACCCACCATTCTGCCATCGCCACGTTGTTGTTGTGAACTTCCGGAACCATTTACATTTATATTGCTGCCAGCACCTTGGTTAGTTGTATCGCTATTGCCATTTGACCCGGCACTATCATTATTACCGGGGGCGTCTTGTACAGCATTTAGAGTACTTGATTTTTTAGCAAGTTTAAATGTCGCTTTGGCTGTGCCGGGTCAAACATTTGGAGCAGGTGAAATAATATCTGCCGAATTATCTGTTATATTTTGAACATATAATTGTCCAGGTAAAATACCTAGATTTTTAATTTCTTCATTTTTTTCAATAAAGGCATTTAAAATTGTTTCGGGACTATTATCTGATATTTCTCCTAACTCAGTTTGGGTAATAAAAGTTGATAATCAAGGAACAAATACTTTAAAACTAATTGTATTTGTTCCTAATAATTTTTTTAATTTATCTTTGATTTGTTCTTGCACAGTATCATCTTGTGTTTTCCTGTCTAATCGGTCTTTTCATTTTTTAAATTCTTTTAAAAGATTTTTCACTTCTGTATAACCTTTGCGTGCTGCATAATGTAAAGCAGTATTACCATTATTGTCTGTTATATTAACATCAGCACCATGAGCAAGTAATATTTTCACAAACTGAATTTGATTCTTCTGTGTTGCAAAATGTAAAGGTGTTCAATTGTTAACCTTTTTATTTGATTCATTAATATTAATTTTGTCTTTACTATTTTTATTTGTGATTAATTTAATAAACCTGAAATGTAAAATTATTTTAAAAAGGACACTTATATAAAAAACAAATTGTGTTAATTCTATAATTAAGAAAAGAAAGGAATTAGCACAATGTATAAGTATCTGACTATTGAATCAATAATAGCAATAAAAGAATATAAAAGTTATGGATTTTCTATTCGTAAAATAGCAAAAGCAATTGATTATAGTAAATCAACTGTACACAGAGTTTGTAAATTATTAAATCAAAACTTATTACCATTAGAAATATTGAATCAAGTTCAAAAAAATAAACAAAATGCAGGTAGAAAATTAATAATTTTAACTTTAACAGAAATTAATACTATCAATCATTTGTTAATTACTAAAAATTATGCTCTTGATATAATTGCTGATTTTTTAAAGAAAAATAAAATAAAAAATATTTCAACAAAAACTTTATATAACATGTTTAAAACAAATCGAATGGGTTTTGATGAAAAAAATTTATTGAGAAAAAGCAAAAATAAACCTCATAAACAAAAAGAAACTAAGGGCAGAATTAATAATTGTAAATCTATTCATGAAAGAAATTTAATCATTCCAAATATTAAAAATATACAAGAATTTGGCCATTTAGAGGGAGATAATATCGTTGGTAAAGATCATAAAAGTTCTATTATTACTTTAGCTGATATATGATCAAAAACCATAATTCCTTTGAAAACTAAAAATCATAAAGCAGAAAGTATTACACAAAGTATAATAAAATTTATTTCAAAATTAATACCAGGAACAATTAAAACTATTACTTTTGATCGTGGTAAAGAATTTAGTAAATGAAAATTAATTGAAAAAAATTGTAATGTTAAAATTTATTTTGCAGATGCCGGAAAACCTTGTTAAAGAGGTTTAAACGAGAACAATAATGGTATTTTAAGAAGATATTTACCAAAATCTACTGATTTATCTTCATATAAACAAAAAGACTTAAATTCTATAGCATTTCAAATTAATTCTACACCCAGAAAATCATTATCTTATAAAAGACCAATAGATTTAATACAATTATTTTAAAAAACTGTCCCATTTATATTTACAATTCAGGAGATTTAAAGTTTCTATCGCCGAGTTTGGCAACTGCGATAAATCAACATACGAACCGGCTCTAAAATTCAAATTTACAATTTCGCCAGTTCCGTATTTATCAATCATTTCATTTAAAGTCGTACCAACTCCAGCTTCTTGGATTTCATTATACATATTTGCTTCTTTACTAACTCGTAAAGAAACTTTACCAGTATCTTTACTAATAACTCTTTCATAAATTTTATATTCAGCTTTACCACTTTCAGAAGGAATACTGACATTTTCAAATTCTTTATAAATTTTTCTCATCTTTATTAACATCTTTCTTAAAATTTTTAACTTTTTTATGATATTTTTTATTCCAAGCATTAACTCAAGATGAATAACCATGTTCATCTAAATAATCTTTTAATATATCTAAATCTTTATGAATATTTTTAGTTTTAAGATATATTGATCTAATTGTTTCGATAATTAAAACAATAATGCCAGTACCAATTAACATCGCTGAAATAATCACATAAGCCGGTCAATTAATATTTAAATGAGTAGGTCCAATAAAACAAATAATAATCCCAGCTATAAAAAATAATGATGAAATTCCAAAGACTTTTAAAAACATAATAATGTCTTTAATACTAATTTTTGACATAAAAAATTCCTTTCTCTTGTTTTGAGAAAGGAACAGATGGTACAATATACCAGGGAAGGAATTACTACTATTAATTCCTTTCTCATATGTTAATTATACAAAAAAGAAATTATTTTTCAATAATTTCTTTTTTTTAGAAATTTCTTTATTTATTTCATTTACTTTTTTAAAAGTCTTAACCACAAATACAACGATAGTTATAAATAAACCAGTATTTAACATTCAAAATGTTAAATATAAACCCTGAGCCATTTAGAATCTTATTCCACCACGAGATGTAGAACGAAATAAATTAGCTGCACGAACAGTTTTAGCTGTAGTGCTCAAATAACGACGATGTGCTTTAGTATTTTTAACTTTTTTACGAAATGCCATTTTAAATTACCTCCTTATGTGTAATAATATATTAAAGCTATTTGTTATTTTTAACAATACGCTTTAAATTCTTAACTCTTTCGTGAAGAATATGTTGCTGATTACCTAATAAGCCAACATAACCTATACCGGATTCCTGAACAGAAGTAGTTAAATGAAATTTCGCATTAACAATGCGATTTTTTTTTATCATTTCTAAATGCTTAGCATTCTGTTTTTCATAAAGTCGGTCAAAATAACGCGGTGGTTGAAGTTTTAATAATCCTTTTTCCGTATTCAAATTAATAACATCATATTGATAAATATCTTTAAAGTTATCTTCAAAATAGTTTTTGCCAATACCTTTACTCATATACAACTTTTCGGGTTCAATACCTAACTCTTTATAAGCTAATTTATTAGCTTTTTTTAAAGTATAGCGAGCAACATAACCAGCACTCTGATAAGTAACCCGACCAATCTTATGCATTCCCTTTCCTCAAATCTTGTCAACAACTTTACTAATATAATAAGGATGACCTAGTTTTGAGACCTCTCCGGTCAACTCTAAGTCATTTAATGGCAGACCAAAGAAACAGATGTGATAATGGGGTCTCTGTGTGCGAGAGCCATATTCTGAACTTGCTAAGTACTTAATATTTCTAATATTCTGACGAGTAAAAAATTGGCGTAAATTTTCAGTAAATCTCCTTAAATCAGAATACCGACAAGTATATCTGCCTTCATTATTAGTAGGAATAAACTCATCAGCATAAGTCAAAGTAATAAACCAATTATCATTAGAACTTTTACACTCTAACGCTGAACGCACTGCTCATTCCTTAGAATTATCTAATTTACATCCGATACACTTACGACAAGGAACAGCATTGTTATTTTCATAATAGCGGTTCATATCTTTTGTAAGTTTTTCAATAGAATTAAATCTTTTAAATTTTGCTTTTTCACCTTTTTTCAAGTTATAAACTTGAATTGGTTTTAAACATCCCATAAATTCTCCTAAAAATTTTTTGCTGCAACGAGGCATATCTCTCTTGAAATATAATATGCCCCGTTGCAGTCAAGAAATTTATTTTATAAATTTCGCCGACGAAACAATCAAATTTTTCAAATTATTTCGATATAAATCAGTACGCATATTAGTTCCTTTTGCACTTGCTAAATCACCGATTAAACGAGCACTTGAACTAATAATATTAGAAGCAATACCAGTAATAGCTCCAGCTGCTTGCCCGCCGGCTCCACTAGAACCGGCGGGAACAGCTCCAGCTGCACTAGTAAAAGCAGCAAGGGGATTAACCCCTGCTTTTTTCATATCAGTAATTCCGCGTTGTCATTGGGTATTGGCCATTCGCTCTTGAAAATCACGATTTATCTGATTTTGAACACGAGCACTACTTGGACCAATACCAAAAAAATCACTTAAATCTTGTCTAATACTTTGATTATAACTAGATTGTGGATTTTCATTAGTAAGATGTATATCTTTAAAATCATTCATATATAAACTTTCTAAATTCTATCAATACCGGGAATACTAAATACCGGCATTGGTCGTTCATGTTTAACTTCGAAATAAAAATCAGCTTGAAATTGTGGCATATCATTAGTTGATTTAACAGCAAGTGTGCGATCAATATTAGCCTTATCTTCTCGCAATCATTCAGCAGACAATTTCGGTAAAGCAGAATAATTATCACCATAGTGATAATAATCTAAACCTTTATCAACACTACGCATCATTCCAGTAATTTTATTAAATTTAGTACGATAAGAAGCTCAAGCTTCATTATAACCAAAAATTTCATCATCAACAGTGGTATCACCACCACTAAAATAAATCTCTTTATTTTTAATTGGTTGTTCACCAATATTAGCAAATATTGGGTCATAAAAATCATTACGAGTACTACGAGTTCATAATTGTTCTAATCCCTGTTGATATGAATGTTCATATCGAACAGCAGCAACCAAAATTAAATAACCATGTTCTAAAAAAGTTTTATTAATTAAACTTTCACTTAAAAAACTTTCACCAAAAGCAGATAAATTCGCTTGAGCACTATCAGAAACAGTACTTGAAGTTTGCGGAACAGTATTAACATTTAAGGGTTTTCGATAACCACCTAAATATTCAGCACGCTGTTGTGTTGCATCAAGCGAATTAACACCAAAATGAGAACGCAAATATTCAACATAACGTGTACCGCTACGAGCATCTTTTTCTAACATATGCTGATATGTTATTGCTTGTCGTAAATCATTAATAGAAATACCTGTTGCTTGCGATAAATCAGTATATAAATTATTAGGATAAACAGGTTTTTTTGTTACAGGGTCAAGAGTATCTGTAATAAGATTAGCAGTTGTAGAAGAAGAACCTTCACCAAATGATTGACTAACTGCAACTATATTACCTGTACCATCTGCTGAACTAGTAAATTTTTTACCATCACTTCTAGAAAATGTTAATGGAGAATGTTCACCTGTAATAACTTCATCTAATTTCGTATAAACAGGAGCAATACCACCAATATTTAAATTAATAGCATTACCTTTTTGTGGCTTCGGCAAAGCACTAGTAAAATAATCATGATATTTATTAACTATAAAAGGTTTACCACCTAATTCTAAATCTTTAATTCAATTAGTACCATTAGAACCAGTAGCAGTAGAATTAGTTTTATTAATATGAGCTACTGATTGTAAATTTTGGTCACGAAATCAATCATTGACAATTTGGGTATAAGCCCGAAAAGGCAAAGCATTAACTTTTAAACCTTTTTTATTAACAGGTAAACCCATATAATCAGCAATAGTACCAATCTTTCAACCATCAGTAGTAGGAGAACTAACAGTTGGCACTAAAACTTCGTTAACAACAGCTCAAGGGTCTTTATTCTCACCAAAGAATTTTTTAAAATCATCTCAAATAATCCGATTTGGAACAAAAAAACCATAAATATCAATATTGGCAACATCCATAATCGGTTTTAACATCGTAGTTTGCCGAATAAGAGCTTTAATATTAAGCTTAACATTATCACCAGGTAAAATCTCATCTAAATAAATCGGAACTAAATCACCAGCATTAAAAGCAGTAATAAGTTTACTATTTCTAACAAACATTGAATGTTGTGGCGAACTATTTAAAGTATTTCCAAAATTATAAACTAGTTTATTTTTCTTCATTTTCTTCTATTCCTTTTATATTTAAATCATCTTTAACATGTTCTTGTTTTTTCTTTAAAGAATCATCACTTAAACTTCTTAAATAATCATTAATAACATCTAAATTATCAATATTTTTTAAAAGACCTGAAATGTAAAATTAAAAAGGACACTTATAATAAAAAACAAATTGTGTTAATTCTATAATTAAGAAAAGAAAGGAATTAGCACAATGTATAAGTATCTGACTATTGAATCAATAATAGCAATAAAAGAATATAAAAGTTATGGATTTTCTATTCGTAAAATAGCAAAAGCAATTGATTATAGTAAATCAACTGTACACAGAGTTTGTAAATTATTAAATCAAAACTTATTACCATTAGAAATATTGAATCAAGTTCAAAAAAATAAACAAAATGCAGGTAGAAAATTAATAATTTTAACTTTAACAGAAATTAATACTATCAATCATTTGTTAATTACTAAAAATTATGCTCTTGATATAATTGCTGATTTTTTAAAGAAAAATAAAATAAAAAATATTTCAACAAAAACTTTATATAACATGTTTAAAACAAATCGAATGGGTTTTGATGAAAAAAATTTATTGAGAAAAGGCAAAAATAAACCTCATAAACAAAAAGAAACTAGGGGCAGAATTAATAATTGTAAATCTATTCATGAAAGAAATTTAATCATTCCAAATATTAAAAATATACAAGAATTTGGCCATTTAGAGGGAGATACTATCGTTGGTAAAGATCATAAAAGTTCTATTATTACTTTAGCTGATATATGATCAAAAACCATAATTCCTTTGAAAACTAAAAATCATAAAGCAGAAAGTATTACACAAAGTATAATAAAATTTATTTCAAAATTAATACCAGGAACAATTAAAACTATTACTTTTGATCGTGGTAAAGAATTTAGTAAATGAAAATTAATTGAAAAAAATTGTAATGTTAAAATTTATTTTGCAGATGCCGGCAAACCTTGTCAAAGAGGTTTAAATGAGAACAATAATGGTATTTTAAGAAGATATTTACCAAAATCTACTGATTTATCTTCATATAAACAAAAAGACTTAAATTCTATAGCATTTCAAATTAATTCTACACCCAGAAAATCATTATCTTATAAAAGACCAATAGATTTAATACAATTATTTTAAAAAACTGTCCCATTTATATTTACAATTCAGGTATGTTAAAAAGTCAATCAATAAATAATTGATTGACTTTTTATTTATTACTAGTTAGAGTTTAATTTATTAAATTATGAAGTAATTAGTCATAATTAATATATGTTATAATTTAATGGTAAAATATTATGGGGTGGCTCGAATGAATGAAAAATTAGCAAAAAAGGAAATTTTGCGGTTAAGAAAATTAATTGAGCAGTGAAATAATGAGTATTATTTAGAAAATAAACCATCAGTTAGTGATGAATACTATGATGCGAAGATGAGGAGTTTACAACAATTAGAAAATGATTTTCCGCAGTTTTTAAGCAAAAATTCACCAACACAATCTGTTAGTGGCAAAGTAGCTTATGGTTTTAATAAAGTTCAGCATAATTATCCAATGTTAAGTTTAAATAATGCTTTTACCGAAGAAGATTTAATTAGTTTTGATAATCAGATAAAATCTTTAACTGGTCAAGAAAGTATTGAATATCTTTGTGAATTAAAAATTGATGGTTTGTCGGTTTCGTTGCAGTATGATAATGGTTTTTTAATATCAGCAGCCACTAGAGGTGATGGTATTACTGGTGAAAATGTTACTGATAATGTTAAAACAATTGCTAATATCCCACAAAAAATTAAATTAGTAAATAAGTTGTTAGTGCGGGGTGAAGTATTTTTAGCTAAAAGTGATTTTAATGATTTAAATGAATTGCGTTATAAAGAAAAAATGCCAGTATTTGCTAATCCGCGTAATGCTGCTGCAGGTAGTTTACGCCAATTAGATGCAAACATTACGGCAAGTCGTAATTTAAAAGTTTTTTTATATTATTATGTTAATGGTCAAGAAAATGGGATGAAAACCCAAGAGGAAGTTTTAGTGACATTAAAAAAATTAGGTTTTCCAATTAATAATGAATATCGTTTATGCAATAGTATTAATGAAGTATGAGAATATATAAAAGAATATGACCTTAAAAGAAAACAATTAGATTATGATACTGATGGTATTGTAATTAAAATTAATGATTTATCATTATATAATATTATTGGACAAACAAGTAAAAGTCCTAAATGAGCAATAGCATACAAATATGCTGGTATTGTGGTAACGACTAAATTACTAGATATCTTTGCATCAATTGGAAGAACGGGTAAAGTAACATATAATGCTAAACTTGAACCAGTAAATTTACAAGGAACAGTTGTTAAGGCAGCGACATTGCATAATGCTGATTATATTATTAATCGTGATATTCGGATTGGTGATGTTGTATTAATTAAAAAAGCTGGTGATATTATTCCTGAAGTTATTAATCCCGTTTTAAAGTTAAGAAAAGAAGGAAATGAACCTTGAAAATTAATTGAATATTGTCCAAATTGTAATAGTAAATTAGAAAATGCTGTTTTAGAAGTTGATCAGTATTGTATTAATATTAATTGTTCGCAAAGAATTGTTCGGTCATTAATACATTATTGTTCAAGAAGAGCAATGGATATTAGTGGTGTTAGTGAGAAAATAATTATTCGGTTGTATCAATTAGGTTGATTAAAAAAAGTTAGTGATTTATATTTATTGGAAAATCGAAAACAAGATATTATTGCTTTAGATAATTTTGGTGAAAAATCATTTAATAATATGATTAAGGCAATTAATCGTTCAAAAATGAAGTCGTTGCAACATTTGTTATTTGGTTTAGGGATTCGTCATATTGGTGAGAAAACTGCTTTACAGTTAGCAAAACATTATGAAGATATTGATAATTTACTTAAAGCTAAAAGTGAGCAGTTAGAAATGATTTATGATATTGGTGCGGTCATTATTGAAAGTTTGATTGATTGATTTTCACATCAAGAAAATTTACAATTAATTAATGATTTAAAAATTTATGGTGTTAATATGAAATATTTTCCCATAGCAAATGATAATGAAAATAATCCCTTTTTTCATAAAACGGTTGTGATTACGGGCACATTCGCAAAACCAAGAAGTTATTATGTTGAAGAATTACAAGGATTAAATGCTAATATTACTAATACAGTTAGTAAAAATACTGACTATTTATTAGTTGGTAGTAATGCTGGCAGTAAATTAGAAAGTGCTAAAAAATTTAATGTTAAAATTTTAACAATAGCAGAGTATGAGCAATTAAAAGAAGGAGTGTAAGTAGTAGTGGAAAATATTACTTCGGAATTATTACGAGAAATTACTAATAATTTAATGCTAGAGTTGGAAGAAGAAGAGTATAAGTTATTAGCAGAAGAGTTTTATATTGTTTTAGAACAAATGAAGTTAGTACAGACAATTGATGTAGAAGGGCATGAACCAATGCATTATCCATTTTTAAATTCGCAACATTTATTACGCGAAGATGATAATGTAATGATTAATGAACAATCTCTTGTTTTGCAAAATGCGTGAGAAGTAAAAGATGATTATATTGTTATTAATAGGGTGGTTGAATAATGATGAAAATGACAATTGAATTATTGCATCAACAATTATTACAGAAGAAAACATCACCAATTAAAATTGTTCGTGATGCGATTGCTAAGGCAAAAAAATATGAATATTATAATGGTGTTGTTAAATTATTAGAAGAAGAAGCGATGGTCATTGCTAAGCATTTGGAATCAATGCCAATTCCTGAAGATAATTATTTATTTGCTATACCTTATGCGGTTAAAGATAATTTAGCAACTAAGAACATTGTAACTAGTGGGGGAACAAAAATTTTGGAAAATTTTGTGCCGACATTTGATAGTAAAGTAGTTAAAGATATTAATGATTATCAAGCTGTTAATATTGCTAAAGCAACACTTGATGAATTAGGAATGGGTGGTACTGGTTTGGATAGTTTTACGGGTTTTGTTTATAATCCGTGAAATAAAAATCATATTACAGGGGGGAGTTCATCAGGAAGTGCGGCGTTGGTTGCTTTGGGTGTTGTTCCGTTTGCCTTGGCAAGTGATACGGGTGATTCAATTAGAAAACCAGCATCGTATACAGGGATTGTTGGTATTAAACCAACTTATGGGCTTATTTCTCGCTATGGGTTATTTCCCTATGCACCGTCTTTAGATACTGTTGGTGTACTTGCTAATACTGTTCGTGATTGTGCAATTGTTATGGATGCGACAGTTAAGTTTGATGCGAATGATTTGACTAGTCAGCAAGCAAAGGAAAAAGATTATTTGCAAAATCTTAGTCTTGATATTAAAAAATATCGTTTGGCGACTATTAAATCGGTTAATGATGGTTTGCGACCGTTAACGGGAGTTTTGTGGTCTTCGGTAATTAGTAAATTAAAAGAGCAAGGTTTACTTATTGAAGATATTGATTTTCCCCTTGATTTATTAAAGGCATTATTACCAGTTTATATGGTTATTTCGTTTGCGGAAGCTACTAGTTCGCAAAGTAATTTAACAGCAATTAATTTTGGGAAACGAATTAGTAAAGATGATGATTCTTATCAAAATATTATGATTAAAAGTCGTAGTGTATTGGGAAAGACAGTTAAAAGAAGATATGTTATTGGGGCATATGCTTTGGCACAAGCAAATCAACAGGAATTATTTTTGCAAGCAAAAAAGGTGCGACGAAAAATTGTTGATCATTTTGAAAAAATTTTTACTGATTATGATGGACTGTTATTGCCAGCAGCTGGTGGTGATGCTCCGACAATTGAGAAAACTATTAATCATAAATTAGAGTTAAGTGATGTTAATAACTTAACAAATGATGCGTTGTTATTAGCTAATTTTTCGGGTGCGCCTTCAATCACAATTCCTATTGGTTTAGTAAATGAATTGCCATTTGGAATGACAATTAATTGTTTACCATTTGCTGATCAAAAGGCGTTAAATATTGCTTATGGAATTGAAAAAATTATTAACTTTGAAAATTCTTGTCATCATCGAAAGGAAAAATAAATAATGAAATTACAACCTGTTATTGGAATTGAAATTCATATTGAGTTAAAAACAAAAACAAAGATGTTTTCTAATAGTCCGGTGACATTTGCTAGTATTCCTAATAGTCAAGTAAATGAAATTGATTTGGGTTATCCGGGAAGTTTACCTTCTATTAATAAACAAGCAGTAGTATTAGCTATTAGAGCGTGTCAAGCGTTAAATATGAAGATTAATCCAGTATTATCATTTGATCGTAAGAATTATTTTTATCCGGATTTGCCTAAAGGATATCAAATAACCCAACAAAATAATCCGATTGGTAGTAATGGTAAATTAACGATTGCTACTAACAATATGCAACAAGATATTTTGGTTACGCGGTTGCATTTAGAAGAAGATATCGCTAAACAAATTCATTTAGATAATATTACTTTGTTAGATTATAATCGGGCGGGAATTGGTTTAATTGAGATTGTTAGTGAACCTGTTATTTATGATGTTGAGACGGCAATTAATTATATTGAAACATTGCGTAAGACATTATTACATTTAGGGGTTAGTAATGCTAAAATGAGTGAAGGTTCATTTCGTTGTGATATTAATATTTCTTTACGACCGATAGAAAGTAAGGATTTTTTTAAACGCGTGGAAGTTAAAAATTTAAATTCTTTAAATAATGTTAAAAGAGCGATTGAATTTGAAATTAAACGACAAACTAATTTAATTAATCAAGGAACACCTTTAAAGAGTAATGAAACACGCAGATTTGATGAAAAAACAAAAACAACAATTTTAATGCGTTCTAAAGAATCAACGGTTGATTATAAGTATTTTCCCGAACCAAATATAGTTCCGATTAGTTTAGAACAGCATTGAATTGAAGAGATTATTAATACTAGTCCAGAATCGTATCCCCAAAAACAAATTCGTTATGTAGAAACATATGGTTTGCATATTAATGAAGTTAATGTTTTGTTACAAGATATTGAATTAACTAATTTTTTTGAAAAGACAATTGAACATATTAAATATTATCGTTTGGTGTTAAATATGCTTATTGGTGATATTAGTGCTTATTTGAAACAAAAAGATGCTTCTTTATTAGATACTCAGTTAACACCGATTAATTTGGCCCAGATAGTTGATATTTTACAACGAAAGGAAATATCGCAAAGACAAGCCAAGACATTATTATTACATTTGCTAGAAAATAATGCGAGTGTTGAGCAGAGTATTAAGCAACTTAACTTACAACAAATAAATGATGAAAAGATAATTAGGAGTTTAATTAAACCGTTTATTTTGGAAAACTTACAAATATTGAAAGATTATCCTTCTCGTCCTGAGAGAGTGTTAAAGTTTTATATGGGACACTTAATGAAAGTTACTAAGGGACAAGTTAATCCTGAAATAGGACAAAAGATTATTGAAGAAATAATTTCTGAAAATATTAGTAAATAATTAAGTTTACAAAAAAACAGCACATTGTGCTGTTTTTTTAAATATCTTCGGTTTCTTTTGCTCCCGTAATGTATTCGTGAATTTCTTGGATGTATTTGTTTTTAGCAATGAATAGAACTTCGTCGCCGTAGCTAAGAATGGTATCGGCATCGGGCAAGATAATTTTTTTGTTGTGTTTAATGTGAATAATGTTAACTCTTTTGTTGTTAATTAGTTTGATTTCTTCAAGGGGTTTTCCTAAGATAATTTTATTTGTGGCTTCAACTAAACTAATGCTAAATTCACCATCAACATCTTTAATGTCAACTTCTAGACCTCATAGGGCTTTTAGGGCAGTTTGTCTTCCTGAGGAAATATCGGGTTTGACAATTTGATTAATCCCAATTGCTCGTAAAATCTTTTCATGAGGATTATTAATAGCTTTAGCAATGATATTGCTGGTTTCTAATTCTTTTAGGTTAACAGCTACTAGAACTGATGATTGAATATTGCTACCGATAGCAATAATAATGTCATTAATATTTTTAATTCCAATACTTTCTAATGCTTCTAAGTCAGTGGCATCTAATTCGTAGCCGTTAATGTTAGCAAAATTTCCCGTAATTTTTCTGATTTTACTATTATCTTGATCAATAACAATGACATTGTGGTTCATTGATGCTAATGTTTCTGCAACTGCTGTGCCGAAATTACCTAAACCAATTCCTGAAATGTAAAATTAAAAAGGACACTTATATAAAAAACAAATTGTGTTAATTCTATAATTAAGAAAAAAAAGGAATTAGCACAATGTATAAGTATTTGACTATTGAATCAATAATAGCAATAAAAGAATATAAAAGTTATGGATTTTCTATTCGTAAAATAGCAAAAGCAATTGATTATAGTAAATCAACTGTACACAGAGTTTGTAAATTATTAAATCAAAACTTATTACCATTAGAAATATTGAATCAAGTTCAAAAAAATAAACAAAATGCAGGTAGAAAATTAATAATTTTAACTTTAACAGAAATTAATACTATCAATCATTTGTTAATTACTAAAAATTATGCTCTTGATATAATTGCTGATTTTTTAAAGAAAAATAAAATAAAAAATATTTCAACAAAAACTTTATATAACATGTTTAAAACAAATCGAATGGGTTTTGATGAAAAAAATTTATTGAGAAAAGGCAAAAATAAACCTCATAAACAAAAAGAAACTAGGGGCAGAATTAATAATTGTAAATCTATTCATGAAAGAAATTTAATCATTCCAAATATTAAAAATATACAAGAATTTGGCCATTTAGAGGGAGATACTATCGTTGGTAAAGATCATAAAAGTTCTATTATTACTTTAGCTGATATATGATCAAAAACCACAATTCCTTTGAAAACTAAAAATCATAAAGCAGAAAGTATTACACAAAGTATAATAAAATTTATTTCAAAATTAATACCAGGAACAATTAAAACTATTACTTTTGATCGTGGTAAAGAATTTAGTAAATGAAAATTAATTGAAAAAAATTGTAATGTTAAAATTTATTTTGCAGATGCCGGCAAACCTTGTCAAAGAGGTTTAAATGAGAACAATAATGGTATTTTAAGAAGATATTTACCAAAATCTACTGATTTATCTTCATATAAACAAAAAGACTTAAATTCTATAGCATTTCAAATTAATTCTACACCCAGAAAATCATTATCTTATAAAAGACCAATAGATTTAATACAATTATTTTAAAAAACTGTCCCATTTATATTTACAATTCAGGAAAAATAAAATAAAAAATATTTCAACAAAAACTTTATATAACATGTTTAAAACAAATCGAATGGGTTTTGATGAAAAAAATTTATTGAGAAAAGGCAAAAATAAACCTCATAAACAAAAAGAAACTAGGGGCAGAATTAATAATTGTAAATCTATTCATGAAAGAAATTTAATCATTCCAAATATTAAAAATATACAAGAATTTGGCCATTTAGAGGGAGATACTATTGTTGGTAAAGATCATAAAAGTTCTATTATTACTTTAGCTGATATATGATCAAAAACCACAATTCCTTTGAAAACTAAAAATCATAAAGCAGAAAGTATTACACAAAGTATAATAAAATTTATTTCAAAATTAATACCAGGAACAATTAAAACTATTACTTTTGATCGTGGTAAAGAATTTAGTAAATGAAAATTAATTGAAAAAAATTGTAATGTTAAAATTTATTTTGCAGATGCCGGCAAACCTTGTCAAAGAGGTTTAAATGAGAACAATAATGGTATTTTAAGAAGATATTTACCAAAATCTACTGATTTATCTTCATATAAACAAAAAGACTTAAATTCTATAGCATTTCAAATTAATTCTACACCCAGAAAATCATTATCTTATAAAAGACCAATAGATTTAATACAATTATTTTAAAAAACTGTCCCATTTATATTTACAATTCAGGAATATTAAAAGTAAAGAAGAAAAATCTGTTGATGCTTTAAATCTTATTACCAATAAAACAGTTGATGAAGAACAATGAGAACAGAATATTAAATTTATCTTAGAAGATTTTATTTTTTCAAAATCGTTGATTTTTAATTGAACTGTTAATACTTTTAAAAAAGATTTTAATATTTCTGAACAACAAAAACAACCATATAATTTTTCTTTAACGGATGCTAAATATTATTATTACAAAATTCTTAATGATGTTAGAAGATTTATTGATAATCAGTTAGATATTCGGTGAAGGGTTGATCTTGAAGTTAAGAAAATTAAATGAAGAGCTAGTAATGTGGATTTAACATCAGTTTTAATTAGTTCATTTGATTTATATGTTGATCGGCCCTTAACTAGTTATTTAGATGTGTATTTGTGAAGTAATAAAATGCAGAAGCATTATTTAGCAACAGGTCTTAGTTATAATGTTGGATTTAATATTATAAAATAAATTATTAAGGTAAGATGATGGGATATATCACTTTTGTTTTAATGACAAAAGTGATTTTTTCACATATAATATTAAAGATATATATAATATATGAAAGGAAAATAATTAAATGTTTAGTTTTGGTAATTTTTTTAAAAAAAAGCAAATTGAAATTTTATCACCAGTAGATGGTGAAGTAATTAATATTACTGATGTTGATGATGAGGTGTTTAATGAAAAGATGTTAGGTGATGGTGTCGCATTAATTCCTGCTGCTAATGAGTTTTATGCACCGTTTGCAGGTACGATAACTTCAATATTTCCTACGAATCATGCTTATGGAATTCAACATCGAACAAAAGTAGAATGTTTACTACACATTGGTTTAGATACGGTTAATTTAAAAGGTAGGGGGTTTGAACCAAAAGTTAAACAAGGTCAAAAAGTAAAGGCTAATGAATTATTAGCAGTTGTTAATTGAAGTGAAATTGCTGGTGAGATTAAATCAAATCAATCGCCGTTAATTTTTTTACCTGATAGTTTAAAAGGTAAAAAAATTACTAATATTAAATTAGGTGCTGTTAAAGCTGGTGAAGTTATTGCAATAATTCAATAAATTATTTAATAAAAAAGATGAATTCAATGAATTCATCTTTTTTATTAAAATTAGTATTATTTAGAATTATTTTTTAAATAAGTGTCATATAGTTTTTCAACTTCTTCTCAGTTAATAATGTCAAAAAATTTAGTTACATAAGTTTTACGGTCGTTACGATAGTCAATATAATAGGCATGTTCTCAAACATCAATACCGATTAAAGGATAGGATTTTAAAAATCAAGGATTATCTTGGTTAAAGGTGTTAAAAATTTTTAATTTGTCATTACGATCAATTAATAATCATGTTCAACCACTACCAAAGACTTGTAAGGCGGCGTCACGCATTTTTTCTTGTCATTTTTCCATTGACCCGTAGGTTTCTTCAATAAGAGTTTTTAATTTACCATTACTAATTGGTTTGTCTTTGGCTAGGATACTAAAAAAGAAATTGTGGTTAATTAATCCGCCACCAAATTGGCGAATACCAACATGGCATTCATTTGGTAAGGTTAAATAGTCGCGCATTAATTGATTTAGATCGGTAGGTTGATTGTTATTTTCTAATTTTGCAAGAGTATTATTTAAACCATCTTCATATGCTTTGTGATGTTTGTTGTAATGATAATCCATGGTTTCTTTAGATATAATTGGTTCTAGAGCATCTAACGAATAATTTAGTTCTTTTCTTTGAAACATTTATAATTTCCTCCTTTTAATAAATTAATTATATACACATATACTATATAAATGTATAATAATTGTATAAGAAAGTAAAAATGGAGTAAGGTTTAAAGATGAGTTCTGAAAGTTTTTCGCATTCCCAACAATTAAAGTCGTGCAAATGATATCGTCCACAGTATCAAATTCCAAAAACTTTTGTTGATGATTTACAGGTTTATAATTATAAACTGTTTTCTAAAGTTAGTACTTGTTTATTTCTCATAACAGTTTTTGCTCTTCCAATAATTTTTGATTTACTTCGGATTTATGTTTTAAATAATAATAACTATATTTTTTTATTTTTAATTCTTAATTTAGTTTCGTATGGTTTTAGTTTTGGATGATTAATGGCTGAAGATGCAAAAAAATTTATTAATAGTGGTGCTTGAGCAATTTATTTATTTGTAGCTTCCCAAACAGTTAGTAAGATTTTATTTGCTATTTTTATTAAAACATCGCCATTATTTTATGAGCAAGTTGGTAATAAAATTGAACTTACGAATGCTGGTTATGCTCTTAGTTCTTTTATACAAAGCATTACTGGATTAGTAACAATTTTTATAATTTTGTTTTTTAGTAAGCAGTTAGCAAGTAAGATTGGTAATACATTACTTTATAATGTGCTATTAGTTGCTATTGTGATTATTATTTCTTTGTTAATTATTTTTCAAGTTACTACTGTTTTTAAGTTTATTAATGATGCTATTGGTACTAAGAAATCTGCTAATCAAACTGAAATTGAAAAATCTTTAAGTATTATTAGTGGCAAGATTGGTTTATTTATTATGGTTGTTATTACAGCACCATTATTGGAAGAATTAGCAACTAGGCATAGTATTTTTATGCTATCAAGATATCGTTGATTGGGATTTTTTATTTCTTCTTTTTACTTTGCTTGAATGCATGTCCGCTTGGCTGGCGATATTCAAAATATTTTTAGTTATTTAGGTTTTTCTTTGTTGTTGTCATTACTATTTATTTTTAGTCGTGAGAATGTAACATATTCATTTGTAATTCATTTAATAAATAACTTGATTAGTTATACAGTTTTGGTTGCGACTTAGGATGGTACAATTTGTTATTGAAGAAAATGATGCTCATCAAACAATTATTAAATTTATGCGTAAAACTTTTAATACTGTTCCTTTACGACTAATTTATAAGTTATTTCGTTTAAAAAAGATAAAATTAAATGGTGAAGTTATTAGTGATTTAAAGTATTATTTAAAACCTAATGATACGATTATTGTTTTAGATAATTTAACTTTTAAAGATGAAGTAGAAAAACAATTTGCTAGTCAAATTGTTTTGACAATTATTTATGAAGACGAATATATTTTAATTGTTGATAAACCCCATAATGTTTTAATTCATCATCCCGTGGGTGATTGTTTAGATTTAGCAGTTCGTAAGTATTTGCAAATTAATAACAGTTATTCTTTTACTATTAGTCATGTACATCGTTTAGATAAGTTAACAAGAGGCTTAGTAATTTATGCGAAAAAGAAAATTGCTTTAAATATTTTTCATCAATTTTGAAATCAAAATAATATTACTAAAAAATATTTAGCATTATTAGCTACTAATAAGGAATTACCATTAGTTGTTAAAGGTTATATATTTCAAGATATTATGCAAGGAAAAATGGTATTTAGTCCTAAATTAGAATTGCCAAATTGTAAAGTAGCAGTAACGAAGTTTAAAATGTTTAAAAAAGTATTAAAGTTTAGTTGATACGAGATCCAACTGATTACGGGAAGAAAACATCAAATTAGAGCATCTTGTGAGTATTTAAAAACACCGATTGTGGGTGACATTAAATATGGTTCTAAATATAATTTAAATGGTCGCATTATGCTTTTTGCTTATAAGTTAGAGTTTAAAAATTTACCGGTTCCTTTGGATTATTTAAATAATAAACAATTTGTTTTATCAGATATTGATAAGATATTAGAAATAAATAGCAGAAAAATTAATTAAGTTTGTGATAAAATGATTTAAATTGAAGGGGAATGGCCAATGTATTCAACAAGCAAAAGTTTTTTTAATACACTGTTAGGAATTATTGGAACATTTTTAGGTTCAGTTTTTCAGTTTGTTCTTATTTATTTAATAATTAAATATTATGGGGCGAAAATGAATGGATTAGTACGAACTATTATGGCAATTTCATTTACTATTGGTTTGGCTGAGAGTAGTTTAGGAATTATGGGAATTTTTTATTTGTATCATCCCTTAGCAAAGAAAGATTGAATTACTGTTAATGATATTGTGGGTACGATTAAAAATAATTATATTAAAACGGGGATAATTTATTTATCATTAGTTATTTTTTTAGGTTTAGGGTTTTCTTTATATGCTTATTGAAATAATGTTAGTGAAACTATTACTGATGATGTTATTCAAGTGATGCCATTTTGACAATTATGAATTATTATCATATCGTTATCATTAAAAAATTTAATTTCATTTTTCATTGTTGGTGCTTATGAAAATTTAATTCAAGCTGATAATGGTAATTATTTTAATCGGATTGTGCATTTAACTTGTGATTTATTAGTTTTTACAGGTGTTATTTTGTGAATGTGGATTAGTGCTAGAAATGGTAATCCCAATGCTTATTTACCATTTTTAGTTTATATTTTTCATGGAATTATTAAGTCAATTTTAATTTATATTTATGTGAAATTAAAATATCCATGATTGCAAACTAAAGAGTGAACTAAAAATGATAAATTATTGCAAGAGAGTAACTATGTTGCGGTTAAAAGTTATGCGGTAGCAATTTTTAATAATATTGATTTTGTTTTAATTGCTTTATTTATTGGTTTTCGTACAGCGTCGGCGTATTCCATATATATGACGGTGGCGATAAATATGAGAGTAATTATGTTATTATTTATTACTTCGTTTAAAGACTTTTTTGGTACATGAATTTCTTATCAAGGAAGAATTCGTTGGAATACATTTGTTAAATTTGAATTGTTTGCTTATATGGTGGCTGCTTTTATGTTTGTTGTGCAATTTATTATGTCACCATATTTTGTTAATGGCTTATATGGTGAATTGAAGGTTCAAATGCTAGCAACTGTTAGAAGTTCTAGTAATCCAGAGTTTGAGAATATTGCGATTAAGACGATTTTTGATACCCCACATTTATCGTTAATTTTTGCTATTAATTCAGCATTATTAATGATAAGTGAACCGGCGAGTATTTTAATTTATGGTGCGGGAAGACATCGTGAAACTACGAAGCATGCTTATATACAAGTGGTTATTAGTTTGATTATTAGTTTAATTTTAGGGTCAGTTTTTACATATTATTTAAAAGATGCACAGTTAACAATTTATGCTTTAGTATTATCAACAACTTTTGGGTTATTTTATCGTTGAATTTATAGTAGTAGTTATACTTGGAAGTATTTAACATATAATAGTAATGCTCGGTTTTGATGAAAGAATTTGGCAATTATTGTTATTCCAATGATTTTTTCAATTGTTATTGCTTATAAATTAATTTTTTCTAATCCTTATTATCAATTTGCTAACTATGAACAATTATCGTCACAATTGGGAATTAAAGGAATCATAAAATTATTTATGTTAATTCTTGTTATTTCTGTTCCGGGGATTATGTTATTAGCAGCGATTACTGAACCTTTGCAGTTAATGGCGATATTATCACGAAGTTCATTAACTAATTGGATTATTGTTCGTTTAAAAAAACAATTGAAAAATAAAGATGATTTTTATACAAAAGATGAATTGATCGCTTTTAATGATCCCAATAAAATTAAAGTTCATAGTATTGAAGCCGAAGATAAATGAAAAGATAATCAGCGAACAAATAGTAAAAATGAGCAACAAGCAGTTTATACATTAACAGGTAAAAATTAATTTAAGGAGAAAAAAATGAGTTTACAAAAACTTAATGTTCATTTTACGAAGCAAGAGTTACTCACGGGTACAGGAATTGGTGTTATTTCAGCTTTTATGTATTCATTAGCACCATTATTAATTATTTTTTTAGATACGCGAGCATTAAATAGTTTTATTTTAGCAACAGTGCAAGAATTTGTTTCTTGAATTTTAGTTGTTTGTCTTACTAATAAACCATTAAAGTTTTTAAAACAAATTTGGAAAAATACTAAAAGTATGTTAGGAATGATTGTAATTATTGCTGGTATTTTTGGTGGTCCGATTGCGCAAGTATTGTATATTTTATCAATTCAATTGGCAGCGCAAATGAGTGCTACGGCAACAGTGTTAGTAAATATTGCTCCAATTTTTACGGCTTTATTATCAAGGTTATTATTAGAAGAAAGATTATCTTTTATTGCTTGGGTTGGGTTACTTTTAACATCTTTAGCGGTTATTGGTTTGGTTATTTGACAAATTATTACTGAGTTTAATAAAACAATATTAAGTCCTGACCCTAGTGATATTCAACCGTGAGTAAAAGCTACTTGGGCAATAATTTTGTCATTGTTAACGGCGATTTTATATGCTATTGAATCAACGATTCTTCATTTTGCAATGAGTAAGTCTAAAAATAAAATTAATGAGAAGGATGCATTAATTTTAAAAGCGTTTAGTTCATCGTGGATAATGTTAATTTTTGTTTTACCAATAGTTTCGGTAATAGGTGGCGGTTATGGTTATGAAGGCTGAGTTCAATTTAGAATTTTTGGTGAATTGAAGGGGTTAACATTTTTATTTATTATCATTTCTAGTTTTGCGATTGCAATTGGGCGAATTTTATTTTTTCGCAGTATTAAAATTTTAAATGGTTCTTATGGAATTGCTGCTCAATTGGCGATGTTGTTATGAACGCCATTGCTTTCTTTAGCAATTTTTGGTTTATATAAAGTTACTAATTGTGATTTTGGTATTATTCAATCTAATATTTTAGATATGCAAATTAAAGATTTGTATTTGGGTGCGACGCAATGAGAATATTATCTCTTTTTAGTTCCAGTGCTTATTGGGTTAATATTGTTGCTGTTTAATGAAAAATTTTTAAAAAAAGATAAGGATGTTTGAACACCTCCTATGGAGTTGAAATAATATATAATTAGTTCAAAGTTTTACTTTTTTATATGTTTTTGTTGTTATTAAATATTGTTGCGTATATACTTGGATTGGCAACCCTTTTTAGGACACTTTTTATGTAGACTGGTATTTTCTAAATTCAACGGGAGTTAAATAATTTAAACTGCCATGAATTCGAATATTGTTATATCAATTAACAAAATCAAATAGTTCGCATTTTAGTTGTGTTAAGTTTGCAAATTTTTTACCGTTAATAAATTCGGTTTTAAAGGTTTTGTAAGTTGCTTCAGCAACAGCATTATCATATGGGCATCCTTTGGAGCTTAATGATCTTTTAATTTTAAAGGTTATTAAAATTTCATCAATAATTTTATTTTTAAACTCATTACCACGATCAGTATGAAATAAAGTTATTTTATTTAATGGTCGTGTTATCTTGTGAAAAGCTTGTTGAACTAATTCAGCAGTTTTATTTGGTCCAGCACTATAGCCAATTACTTCGCGATTAAACAAGTCAATTAATAAACAAATATAATGTCATTTAGTGCCAACTTGAACATATGTTAAATCACTAACAACAACTTCATTTAGTTTTTTGTCATTAAATTGACGATTTAAAACATTATTAATTTCGTCATTATTAACTGTTTTTTTATGATTACAATATTTTAACTTGGTGTATTTAGAAACCAAATTATTTTTGATCATAATGAATCGGATTTTTCGTCGTGATAAAATGATATTTTTTCTTATTAAAACAGCTTTAATTTTACGAGCACCATAAATCTTGCGATTTTTATTAAATGCACTGATAACTTCTTGTTCATAATTATTAACATCAAACTTGGTGCATTTATTAGTTTGATAATAATATGTTGATTTTAGTAAACCTAAAATCTTACATATTTTCCTCACTGAATATTTATTTTTGTTGTTATTAATTTATTGTTATTTTTTCCCGATTATCAGTGCTGCTTGCTTTAAAATGTCATTTTCCATTCGTAATTGTTGGTTTTCTTTTCGCAAGTAAATTAATTCATTTTCTTCGACAGTGCGATTATCTTTTGCTTTAAATGACCCAGAATTATTATAATTTTTAATTCAACTATAAATAGTTGGTTTTGGTAAATTATATTCTTTCCCTAAATTAATAACACTTTTGTCATTTTTGTATAGCATTACAATAATTTGTTTTTTAAATTCTTCAGAGTATGAGGTTTTATTTCCCATTTTTATATTCCTTCTTTCTTAATAATTTTGAAGTCTATATAATTATGGTCCAACTTATTGTAGCCTATTGGATTGGCAACCCTTTTTAGGACACTTTTTATGTAGACTGGTATTTTCTAAATTCAACGGGAGTTAAATAATTTAAACTGCCATGAATTCGAATATTGTTATATCAATTAACAAAATCAAATAGTTCGCATTTTAGTTGTGTTAAGTTTGCAAATTTTTTACCGTTAATAAATTCGGTTTTAAAGGTTTTGTAAGTTGCTTCAGCAATAGCATTATCATATGGGCATCCTTTGGAGCTTAATGATCTTTTAATTTTAAAGGTTATTAAAATTTCATCAATAATTTTATTTTTAAACTCATTACCACGATCAGTATGAAATAAAGTTATTTTATTTAATGGTCGTGTTATCTTGTGAAAAGCTTGTTGAACTAATTCAGCAGTTTTATTTGGTCCAGCACTATAGCCAATTACTTCGCGATTAAACAAGTCAATTAATAAACAAATATAATGTCATTTAGTGCCAACTTGAACATATGTTAAATCACTAACAACAACTTCATTTGGTTTTTTGTCATTAAATTGACGATTTAAAACATTATTAATTTCGTCATTATTAACTGTTTTTTTATGATTACAATATTTTAACTTGGTGTATTTAGAAACCAAATTATTTTTGATCATAATGAATCGGATTTTTCGTCGTGATAAAATGATATTTTTTCTTATTAAAACAGCTTTAATTTTACGAGCACCATAAATCTTGCGACTTTTATTAAATGCACTGATAACTTCTTGTTCATAATTATTAACATCAAACTTGGTGCATTTATTAGTTTGATAATAATATGTTGATTTTAGTAAACCTAAAATCTTACATATTTTCCTCACTGAATATTTATTTTTGTTGTTATTAATTTATTGTTATTTTTTCCCGATTATCAGTGCTGCTTGCTTTAAAATGTCATTTTCCATTCGTAATTGTTGGTTTTCTTTTCGCAAGTAAATTAATTCATTTTCTTCGACAGTGCGATTATCTTTTGCTTTAAATGACCCAGAATTATTATAATTTTTAATTCAACTATAAATAGTTGGTTTTGGTAAATTATATTCTTTCCCTAAATTAATAACACTTTTGTCATTTTTGTATAGCATTACAATAATTTGTTTTTTAAATTCTTCAGAGTATGAGGTTTTATTTCCCATTTTTATATTCCTTCTTTCTTAATAATTTTGAAGTCTATATAATTATGGTCCAACTTATTGTAGCCTATTGGATTGGCAACCCTTTTTAGGACACTTTTTATGTAGACTGGTATTTTCTAAATTCAACGGGAGTTAAATAATTTAAACTGCCATGAATTCGAATATTGTTATATCAATTAACAAAATCAAATAGTTCGCATTTTAGTTGTGTTAAGTTTGCAAATTTTTTACCGTTAATAAATTCGGTTTTAAAGGTTTTGTAAGTTGCTTCAGCAACAGCATTATCATATGGGCATTCTTTGGAGATTAATGATCTTTTAATTTTAAAGGTTATTAAAATTTCATCAATAATTTTATTTTTAAACTCATTACCACGATCAGTATGAAATAAAGTTATTTTATTTAATGGTCGTGTTATCTTGTGAAAAGCTTGTTGAACTAATTCAGCAGTTTTATTTGGTCCAGCACTATAGCCAATTACTTCGCGATTAAACAAGTCAATTAATAAACAAATATAATGTCATTTAGTGCCAACTTGAACATATGTTAAATCACTAACAACAACTTCATTTGGTTTTTTGTCATTAAATTGACGATTTAAAACATTATTAATTTCGTCATTATTAACTGTTTTTTTATGATTACAATATTTTAACTTGGTGTATTTAGAAACCAAATTATTTTTGATCATAATGAATCGGATTTTTCGTCGTGATAAAATGATATTTTTTCTTATTAAAACAGCTTTAATTTTACGAGCACCATAAATCTTGCGACTTTTATTAAATGCACTGATAACTTCTTGTTCATAATTATTAACATCAAACTTGGTGCATTTATTAGTTTCCTGAAATGTAAAATTAAAAAGGACACTTATATAAAAAACAAATTGTGTTAATTCTATAATTAAGAAAAGAAAGGAATTAGCACAATGTATAAGTATCTGACTATTGAATCAATAATAGCAATAAAAGAATATAAAAGTTATGGATTTTCTATTCGTAAAATAGCAAAAGCAATTGATTATAGTAAATCAACTGTACACAGAGTTTGTAAATTATTAAATCAAAACTTATTACCATTAGAAATATTGAATCAAGTTCAAAAAAATAAACAAAATGCAGGTAGAAAATTAATAATTTTAACTTTAACAGAAATTAATACTATCAATCATTTGTTAATTACTAAAAATTATGCTCTTGATATAATTGCTGATTTTTTAAAGAAAAATAAAATAAAAAATATTTCAACAAAAACTTTATATAACATGTTTAAAACAAATCGAATGGGTTTTGATGAAAAAAATTTATTGAGAAAAGGCAAAAATAAACCTCATAAACAAAAAGAAACTAGGGGCAGAATTAATAATTGTAAATCTATTCATGAAAGAAATTTAATCATTCCAAATATTAAAAATATACAAGAATTTGGCCATTTAGAGGGAGATACTATCGTTGGTAAAGATCATAAAAGTTCTATTATTACTTTAGCTGATATATGATCAAAAACCACAATTCCTTTGAAAACTAAAAATCATAAAGCAGAAAGTATTACACAAAGTATAATAAAATTTATTTCAAAATTAATACCAGGAACAATTAAAACTATTACTTTTGATCGTGGTAAAGAATTTAGTAAATGAAAATTAATTGAAAAAAATTGTAATGTTAAAATTTATTTTGCAGATGCCGGCAAACCTTGTCAAAGAGGTTTAAATGAGAACAATAATGGTATTTTAAGAAGATATTTACCAAAATCTACTGTTTTATCTTCATATAAACAAAAAGACTTAAATTCTATAGCATTTCAAATTAATTCTACACCCAGAAAATCATTATCTTATAAAAGACCAATAGATTTAATACAATTATTTTAAAAAACTGTCCCATTTATATTTACAATTCAGGTTTGATAATAATATGTTGATTTTAGTAAACCTAAAATCTTACATATTTTCCTCACTGAATATTTATTTTTGTTGTTATTAATTATTGTTATTTTTTCCCGATTATCAGTGCTGCTTGCTTTAAAATGTTATTTTCCATTCGTAATTGTTGGTTTTCTTTTCGCAAGTAAATTAATTCATTTTCTTCGACAGTGCGATTATCTTTTGCTTTAAATGACCCAGAATTATTATAATTTTTAATTCAACTATAAATAGTTGGTTTTGGTAAATTATATTCTTTCCCTAAATTAATAACACTTTTGTCATTTTTGTATAGCGTTACAATTTGTTTTTTAAATTCTTCAGAGTATGAGGTTTTATTTTCCATTTTTATATTCCTTCTTTCTTAATAATTTTGAAGTCTATATAATTATGGTCCAACTTATTGTAGCCTATCCATATCCAACTTATATAAAAAGGGAGATATATAATATGGATTTATTAGGTGCTTGAGGTATTATCGGTTTTATTGCGATGATTTTCTTAGGAATAGAATTAGTGTTTGTGGTGATATGAAGTCTTGATCGTTTACTTGTAAAGCGTAAAAAAGCAGTTAAAGCAACTAGCATAGAAGAACAAGATAATACTATTGAAGAAGTTAAGGTTGGAGAAGTTGAGTTAGATGAAATTGTAGTTCCAACTACTACTGTAGAAATTCATCAAAATAACCAAGAAGTGCTATTAGATGAACAACAAGAAACGGTTCAAGAAACAAAGTTATAATATGCTGAATTATACTTGTAAGTGCAAGTAAATAAAATTGCAAAAGATTTCATATAAAAATTTCATGATGCTAAGTTTATTTTAGAAAAAGTAAATTTAAGGAGTTTTTATATGGGATACAAACATCTTGGCATAGATGAAAGAATTTATATTGAGAATCAATTGAAATTTAAAGTAAAAATTAGTGAAATAGCTAAAAATCTTAATCGAAGTATTAGTACTATTAATCGAGAAGTTAATAGAAATAAAGATAATAATCATTATTTTTCATTAATTGCATAAAATAAAGCAGAAAATAGAAAACAATTACATGTTTATTTTCATAAATTTAAAAATAGAGAATTAGTAAAATATGTACAACAAAAATTATTATTAGGTTGATCGCCTGAACAAATTTATGGCAGAATTAAAAATTTTCATCAAGAATGAATTATTAGTTTTAAAACAATTTACAATTGAATTTATTCTGGATTACTTGAAAAGGTTACTAGTAAAAATTTAAGAAGAAAAGGTAAGAAACGAAAATCTCAAGAAAATCGGGGTAAATTTAATGGTAAATCCATTAAAGAACGAAATGTTAATAATCGCATAACTCTTGGCCATTGAGAAGGTGATACTGTAGTATCATCACGAGGTAAAAGTAAATCATGTTTAATAACTTTAGTTGAAAGAACATCAAGATTTACTTTAGCAATATTAGTTGAAAATAGAACTACTAAAGTTATTAACAAAAATATTAGTCATTATTTATCAATTCTTCCAAATAATCTTGTTAAGACTATAACATTTGATAGGGGTAAAGAATTTGCTAATTGACAACAACTTGAAAAAAATTTAAATGTGAAAATTTATTTTGCTGATGCATATTCACCTTGACAAAGAGGTACTAATGAAAATACTAATGGTTTAATTAGAGAAAAATTTCCTAAAAAATTTAATTTTTCAAACACTACTAAAAATCCAGTTCATAAATTTATATTGTCTTTAAACCAAAGACCAAGAAAAATACTAAATTATCTTTCGCCAATCGAATATTTGGTTAGAAAAATAATTTAGTTGCACTTAACTTTACAATTTGGCATAGTTAAAAAGTCAATCAATAAATAATTGATTGACTTTTTATTTATTACTAGTTAGAGTTTAATTTATTAAATTATGAAGTAATTAGTCATAATTAATATATGTTATAATTTAATGGTGAAATATTATGGGGTGGCTCGAATGAATGAAAAATTAGCAAAAAAGGAAATTTTGCGGTTAAAAAAATTAATTGAGCAGTGAAATAATGAGTATTATTTAGAAAATAAACCATCAGTTAGTGATGAATACTATGATGCGAAGATGAGGAGTTTACAACAATTAGAAAATGATTTTCCGCAGTTTTTAAGCAAAAATTCACCAACACAATCTGTTAGTGGCAAAATAGCTTATGGTTTTAATAAAGTTCAGCATAATTATCCAATGTTAAGTTTAAATAATGCTTTTACCGAAGAAGATTTAATTAGTTTTGATAATCAGATAAAATCTTTAACTGGTCAAGAAAGTATTGAATATCTTTGTGAATTAAAAATTGATGGTTTGTCGGTTTCGTTGCAGTATGATAATGGTTTTTTAATATCAGCAGCCACTAGAGGTGATGGTATTACTGGTGAAAATGTTACTGATAATGTTAAAACAATTGCTAATATCCCACAAAAAATTAAATTAGTAAATAAGTTGTTAGTGCGGGGTGAAGTATTTTTAGCTAAAAGTGATTTTAATGATTCCTGAAATGTAAAATTAAAAAGGACACTTATATAAAAAACAAATTGTGTTAATTCTATAATTAAGAAAAGAAAGGAATTAGCACAATGTATAAGTATCTGACTATTGAATCAATAATAGCAATAAAAGAATATAAAAGTTATGGATTTTCTATTCGTAAAATAGCAAAAGCAATTGATTATAGTAAATCAACTGTACACAGAGTTTGTAAATTATTAAATCAAAACTTATTACCATTAGAAATATTGAATCAAGTTCAAAAAAATAAACAAAATGCAGGTAGAAAATTAATAATTTTAACTTTAACAGAAATTAATACTATCAATCATTTGTTAATTACTAAAAATTATGCTCTTGATATAATTGCTGATTTTTTAAAGAAAAATAAAATAAAAAATATTTCAACAAAAACTTTATATAACATGTTTAAAACAAATCGAATGGGTTTTGATGAAAAAAATTTATTGAGAAAAGGCAAAAATAAACCTCATAAACAAAAAGAAACTAGGGTCAGAATTAATAATTGTAAATCTATTCATGAAAGAAATTTAATCATTCCAAATATTAAAAATATACAAGAATTTGGCCATTTAGAGGGAGATACTATCGTTGGTAAAGATCATAAAAGTTCTATTATTACTTTAGCTGATATATGATCAAAAACCACAATTCCTTTGAAAACTAAAAATCATAAAGCAGAAAGTATTACACAAAGTATAATAAAATTTATTTCAAAATTAATACCAGGAACAATTAAAACTATTACTTTTGATCGTGGTAAAGAATTTAGTAAATGAAAATTAATTGAAAAAAATTGTAATGTTAAAATTTATTTTGCAGATGCCGGCAAACCTTGTCAAAGACGTTTAAATGAGAACAATAATGGTATTTTAAGAAGATATTTACCAAAATCTACTGATTTATCTTCATATAAACAAAAAGACTTAAATTCTATAGCATTTCAAATTAATTCTACACCCAGAAAATCATTATTTTATAAAAGACCAATAGATTTAATACAATTATTTTAAAAAACTGTCCCATTTATATTTACAATTCAGGTGACATTAAAAAAATTAGGTTTTCCAATTAATAATGAATATCGTTTATGCAATAGTATTAATGAAGTATGAGAATATATAAAAGAATATGACCTTAAAAGAAAACAATTAGATTATGATACTGATGGTATTGTAATTAAAATTAATGATTTATCATTATATAATATTATTGGACAAACAAGTAAAAGTCCTAAATGAGCAATAGCATACAAATATGCTGGTATTGTGGTAACGACTAAATTACTAGATATCTTTGCATCAATTGGAAGAACGGGTAAAGTAACATATAATGCTAAACTTGAACCAGTAAATTTACAAGGAACAGTTGTTAAGGCAGCGACATTGCATAATTCTGATTATATTATTAATCGTGATATTCGGATTGGTGATGTTGTATTAATTAAAAAAGCTGGTGATATTATTCCTGAAGTTATTAATCCCGTTTTAAAGTTAAGAAAAGAAGGAAATGAACCTTGAAAATTAATTGAATATTGTCCAAATTGTAATAGTAAATTAGAAAATGCTGTTTTAGAAGTTGATCAGTATTGTATTAATATTAATTGTTCGCAAAGAATTGTTCGGTCATTAATACATTATTGTTCAAGAAGAGCAATGGATATTAGTGGTGTTAGTGAGAAAATAATTATTCGGTTGTATCAATTAGGTTGATTAAAAAAAGTTAGTGATTTATATTTATTGGAAAATCGAAAACAAGATATTATTGCTTTAGATAATTTTGGTGAAAAATCATTTAATAATATGATTAAGGCAATTAATCGTTCAAAAATGAAGTCGTTGCAACATTTGTTATTTGGTTTAGGGATTCGTCATATTGGTGAGAAAACTGCTTTACAGTTAGCAAAACATTATGAAGATATTGATAATTTACTTAAAGCTAAAAGTGAGCAGTTAGAAATGATTTATGATATTGGTGCGGTCATTATTGAAAGTTTGATTGATTGATTTTCACATCAAGAAAATTTACAATTAATTAATGATTTAAAAATTTATGGTGTTAATATGAAATATTTTCCCATAGCAAATGATAATGAAAATAATCCCTTTTTTCATAAAACGGTTGTGATTACGGGCACATTCGCAAAACCAAGAAGTTATTATGTTGAAGAATTACAAGGATTAAATGCTAATATTACTAATACAGTTAGTAAAAATACTGACTATTTATTAGTTGGTAGTAATGCTGGCAGTAAATTAGAAAGTGCTAAAAAATTTAATGTTAAAATTTTAACAATAGCAGAGTATGAGCAATTAAAAGAAGGAGTGTAAGTAGTAGTGGAAAATATTACTTCGGAATTATTACGAGAAATTACTAATAATTTAATGCTAGAGTTGGAAGAAGAAGAGTATAAGTTATTAGCAGAAGAGTTTTATATTGTTTTAGAACAAATGAAGTTAGTACAGACAATTGATGTGGAAGGGTATGAACCAATGCATTATCCATTTTTAAATTCGCAACATTTATTACGCGAAGATGATAATGTAATGATTAATGAACAATCCCTTGTTTTGCAAAATGCGTGAGAAGTAAAAGATGATTATATTGTTATTAATAGGGTGGTTGAATAATGATGAAAATGACAATTGAATTATTGCATCAACAATTATTACAGAAGAAAACATCACCAATTAAAATTGTTCGTGATGCGATTGCTAAGGCAAAAAAATATGAACATTATAATGGTGTTGTTAAATTATTAGAAGAAGAAGCGATGGTCATTGCTAAGCATTTGGAATCAATGCCAATTCCTGAAGATAATTATTTATTTGCTATACCTTATGCGGTTAAAGATAATTTAGCAACTAAGAACATTGTAACTAGTGGGGGAACAAAAATTTTGGAAAATTTTGTGCCGACATTTGATAGTAAAGTAGTTAAAGATATTAATGATTATCAAGCTGTTAATATTGCTAAAGCAACACTTGATGAATTAGGAATGGGTGGTACTGGTTTGGATAGTTTTACGGGTTTTGTTTATAATCCGTGAAATAAAAATCATATTACAGGGGGGAGTTCATCAGGAAGTGCGGCGTTGGTTGCTTTGGGTGTTGTTCCGTTTGCCTTGGCAAGTGATACGGGTGATTCAATTAGAAAACCAGCATCGTATACAGGGATTGTTGGTATTAAACCAACTTATGGGCTTATTTCTCGCTATGGGTTATTTCCCTATGCACCGTCTTTAGATACTGTTGGTGTACTTGCTAATACTGTTCGTGATTGTGCAATTGTTATGGATGCGACAGTTAAGTTTGATGCGAATGATTTGACTAGTCAGCAAGCAAAGGAAAAAGATTATTTGCAAAATCTTAGTCTTGATATTAAAAAATATCGTTTGGCGACTATTAAATCGGTTAATGATGGTTTGCGACCGTTAACGGGAGTTTTGTGGTCTTCGGTAATTAGTAAATTAAAAGAGCAAGGTTTACTTATTGAAGATATTGATTTTCCCCTTGATTTATTAAAGGCATTATTACTAGTTTATATGGTTATTTCGTTTGCGGAAGCTACTAGTTCGCAAAGTAATTTAACAGCAATTAATTTTGGGAAACGAATTAGTAAAGATGATGATTCTTATCAAAATATTATGATTAAAAGTCGTAGTGTATTGGGAAAGACAGTTAAAAGAAGATATGTTATTGGGGCATATGCTTTGGCACAAGCAAATCAACAGGAATTATTTTTGCAAGCAAAAAAGGTGCGACGAAAAATTGTTGATCATTTTGAAAAAATTTTTACTGATTATGATGGACTGTTATTGCCAGCAGCTGGTGGTGATGCTCCGACAATTGAGAAAACTATTAATCATAAATTAGAGTTAAGTGATGTTAATAACTTAACAAATGATGCGTTGTTATTAGCTAATTTTTCGGGTGCGCCTTCAATCACAATTCCTATTGGTTTAGTAAATGAATTGCCATTTGGAATGACAATTAATTGTTTACCATTTGCTGATCAAAAGGCGTTAAATATTGCTTATGGAATTGAAAAAATTATTAACTTTGAAAATTCTTGTCATCATCGAAAGGAAAAATAAATAATGAAATTACAACCTGTTATTGGAATTGAAATTCATATTGAGTTAAAAACAAAAACAAAGATGTTTTCTAATAGTCCGGTGACATTTGCTAGTATTCCTAATAGTCAAGTAAATGAAATTGATTTGGGTTATCCGGGAAGTTTACCTTCTATTAATAAACAAGCAGTAGTATTAGCTATTAGAGCGTGTCAAGCGTTAAATATGAAGATTAATCCAGTATTATCATTTGATCGTAAGAATTATTTTTATCCGGATTTGCCTAAAGGATATCAAATAACCCAACAAAATAATCCGATTGGTAGTAATGGTAAATTAACGATTGCTACTAACAATATGCAACAAGATATTTTGGTTACGCGGTTGCATTTAGAAGAAGATACCGCTAAACAAATTCATTTAGATAATATTACTTTGTTAGATTATAATCGGGCGGGAATTGGTTTAATTGAGATTGTTAGTGAACCTGTTATTTATGATGTTGAGACGGCAATTAATTATATTGAAACATTGCGTAAGACATTATTACATTTAGGGGTTAGTAATGCTAAAATGAGTGAAGGTTCATTTCGTTGTGATATTAATATTTCTTTACGACCGATAGAAAGTAAGGATTTTTTTAAACGCGTGGAAGTTAAAAATTTAAATTCTTTAAATAATGTTAAAAGAGCGATTGAATTTGAAATTAAACGACAAACTAATTTAATTAATCAAGGAACACCTTTAAAAAGTAATGAAACACGCAGATTTGATGAAAAAACAAAAACAACAATTTTAATGCGTTCTAAAGAGTCAACGGTTGATTATAAGTATTTTCCCGAACCAAATATAGTTCCGATTAGTTTAGAACAGCATTGAATTGAAGAGATTATTAATACTAGTCCAGAATCGTATCCCCAAAAACAAATTCGTTATGTAGAAACATATGGTTTGCATATTAATGAAGTTAATGTTTTGTTACAAGATATTGAATTAACTAATTTTTTTGAAAAGACAATTGAACATACTAAATATTATCGTTTGGTGTTAAATATGCTTATTGGTGATATTAGTGCTTATTTGAAACAAAAAGATGCTTTTTTATTAGATACTCAGTTAACACCGATTAATTTGGCCCAGATAGTTGATATTTTACAACGAAAGGAAATATCGCAAAGACAAGCCAAGACATTATTATTACATTTGCTAGAAAATAATGTGAGTGTTGAGCAGAGTATTAAGCAACTTAACTTACAACAAATAAATGATGAAAAGATAATTAGGAGTTTAATTAAACCGTTTATTTTGGAAAACTTACAAATATTGAAAGATTATCCTTCTCGTCCTGAGAGAGTGTTAAAGTTTTATATGGGACACTTAATGAAAGTTACTAAGGGACAAGTTAATCCTGAAATAGGACAAAAGATTATTGAAGAAATAATTTCTGAAAATATTAGTAAATAATTAAGTTTACAAAAAAACAGCACATTGTGCTGTTTTTTTAAATATCTTCGGTTTCTTTTGCTCCCGTAATGTATTCGTGAATTTCTTGGATGTATTTGTTTTTAGCAATGAATAGAACTTCGTCGCCGTAGCTAAGAATGGTATCGGCATCGGGCAAGATAATTTTTTTGTTGTGTTTAATGTGAATAATGTTAACTCTTTTGTTGTTAATTAGTTTGATTTCTTCAAGGGGTTTTCCTAAGATAATTTTATTTGTGGCTTCAACTAAACTAATGCTAAATTCACCATCAACATCTTTAATGTCAACTTCTAGACCTCATAGGGCTTTTAGGGCAGTTTGTCTTCCTGAGGAAATATCGGGTTTGACAATTTGATTAATCCCAATTGCTCGTAAAATCTTTTCATGAGGATTATTAATAGCTTTAGCAATGATATTGCTGGTTTCTAATTCTTTTAGGTTAACAGCTACTAGAACTGATGATTGAATATTGCTACCGATAGCAATAATAATGTCATTAATATTTTTAATTCCAATACTTTCTAATGCTTCTAAGTCAGTGGCATCTAATTCGTAGCCGTTAATGTTAGCAAAATTTCCCGTAATTTTTCTGATTTTACTATTATCTTGATCAATAACAATGACATTGTGGTTCATTGATGCTAATGTTTCTGCAACTGCTGTGCCGAAATTACCTAAACCAATTATACAAAATTCTTTTGCTGCCATTATTTAACACCTCTTATATATTTGAAACTATTACCACAAAATTATACTATATTTTATCTCCTCCTGAAATGTAAAATTAAAAAGGACACTTATATAAAAAACAAATTGTGTTAATTCTATAATTAAGAAAAGAAAGGAATTAGCACAATGTATAAGTATCTGACTATTGAATCAATAATAGCAATAAAAGAATATAAAAGTTATGGATTTTCTATTCGTAAAATAGCAAAAGCAATTGATTATAGTAAATCAACTGTACACAGAGTTTGTAAATTATTAAATCAAAACTTATTACCATTAGAAATATTGAATCAAGTTCAAAAAAATAAACAAAATGCAGGTAGAAAATTAATAATTTTAACTTTAACAGAAATTAATACTATCAATCATTTGTTAATTACTAAAAATTATGCTCTTGATATAATTGCTGATTTTTTAAAGAAAAATAAAATAAAAAATATTTCAACAAAAACTTTATATAACATGTTTAAAACAAATCGAATGGGTTTTGATGAAAAAAATTTATTGAGAAAAGGCAAAAATAAACCTCATAAACAAAAAGAAACTAGGGGCAGAATTAATAATTGTAAATCTATTCATGAAAGAAATTTAATCATTCCAAGGTCGCGTTTAGTTTTCTTAGGTATTGCTTTGAAGAAGTAAAACAATCAGCTAATTATATTATTTAATTACTAAACTAACCATACCTTTCTTGTTATTGTCATTTTTATTCATTACCATTTTATCATATTATTGAATTTTTCATCATTTTTATTATTATATTTATTTCATAATGAACTTTTATATATTTCTTTTCTGATTTCTATTTCTGAATTAATATTTTCATTAATGTAATGTAATACATTTAATTTGTTTAAATTTGCCATTCTTAAATGTAATAGGTTATTTAAATTCTTATGATTATATATTTTTGCCCCATATCCTAATTGTTGTTTTACCAAATGTGACACATCACTTTCAATGCTACAACCAATATTTCATTCTAAATTTTGATGATGAATACCATGTTTATTATTACTGAAATAATTACTCGCCTTTCTTAAATTTGTTTTAATATCTTTATTTAATTCATTTTTAGCAATATTACGAATGTTTTTTATTAATTCTTGATGATTTCCATCCTTATATAATTTAATTCAGCTATTTAGTGTTACTTTGCGATTTTCAAAAATAATATTAAATGCAGTTTGTTTTAATTTTTTAATAGCATGATAACTATCTAAAATGTATCTAACATTACCAAAACTATTGGCAATTTCTCTAATTCAAGTAGCACCATCACCACAAAAAATTATTTTGTCATAATTAATATTCACATAATGTTTTTGTAATTCTCTAATTAATAAATCACGATAACCCATCGTATTTATTCGTTTACCAACTTTTAACATTAGAAAATGACCTCGTTTATTGGATTGGCAACCCTTTTTAGGACACTTTTTATGTAGACTGGTATTTTCTAAATTCAACGGGAGTTAAATAATTTAAACTGCCATGAATTCGAATATTGTTATATCAATTAACAAAATCAAATAGTTCGCATTTTAGTTGTGTTAAGTTTGCAAATTTTTTACCGTTAATAAATTCGGTTTTAAAGGTTTTGTAAGTTGCTTCAGCAACAGCATTATCATATGGGCATCCTTTGGAGCTTAATGATCTTTTAATTTTAAAGGTTATTAAAATTTCATCAATAATTTTATTTTTAAACTCATTACCACGATCAGTATGAAATAAAGTTATTTTATTTAATGGTCGTGTTATCTTGTGAAAAGCTTGTTGAACTAATTCAGCAGTTTTATTTGGTCCAGCACTATAGCCAATTACTTCGCGATTAAACAAGTCAATTAATAAACAAATATAATGTCATTTAGTGCCAACTTGAACATATGTTAAATCACTAACAACAACTTCATTTGGTTTTTTGTCATTAAATTGACGATTTAAAACATTATTAATTTCGTCATTATTAACTGTTTTTTTATGATTACAATATTTTAACTTGGTGTATTTAGAAACCAAATTATTTTTGATCATAATGAATCGGATTTTTCGTCGTGATAAAATGATATTTTTTCTTATTAAAACAGCTTTAATTTTACGAGCACCATAAATCTTGCGACTTTTATTAAATGCACTGATAACTTCTTGTTTATAATTATTAACATCAAACTTGGTGCATTTATTAGTTTGATAATAATATGTTGATTTTAGTAAACCTAAAATCTTACATATTTTCCTCACTGAATATTTATTTTTGTTGTTATTAATTATTGTTATTTTTTCCCGATTATCAGTGCTGCTTGCTTTAAAATGTCATTTTCCATTCGTAATTGTTGGTTTTCTTTTCGCAAGTAAATTAATTCATTTTCTTCGACAGTGCGATTATTTTTTGCTTTAAATGACCCAGAATTATTATAATTTTTAATTCAACTATAAATAGTTGGTTTTGGTAAATTATATTCTTTCCCTAAATTAATAACACTTTTGTCATTTTTGTATAGCATTACAATTTGTTTTTTAAATTCTTCAGAGTATGAGGTTTTATTTCCCATTTTTATATTCCTTCTTTCTTAATAATTTTGAAGTCTATATAATTATGGTCCAACTTATTGTAGCCTATCCATATTTTCTAACTCTCTACGAGCATTTTTGTAATTTTTTTCTTTATGTCCTGTATGAAAAGTAACTAAACGAATTCTTTGGTCTTGTTTAACTTTCTGATCTAATGTCGCTAAAAATGTCTCATCTAGTTGAATATATAAGTCCTTATTTTTGACATCAATTCTAGTTTTAGTTTCTTTTTCTGCTAGTTGAAAATATTCGGCAATATCATATTTATTTAAAATATTTGAAATACTAGCTTTTGAAATATAACAATGATTTAGAACATCTAAAACATCACGATAGCGTTTACCATCACCTAAAAGACTTAAAACTTTAAATTGGATATCAAAATAAATGCGTTGTTTAGGTAATAGACCAATTTCTTTATCTAATAAACATACATATTCAAATTTACCTGATTTTTGATTTCAATATTTATATCGGCGTCGTTTAAAAATAACTTCACCAAAAATTGTAATAATTGTTCTTATTGCAAAATGAACTACTTTATAACCTTGTTTTAAGCGATAATGATATTTATATAAGTATTCATCTAATTTTTCATATTCATTAGCTAATTGTTCGCATTTATTGGTATACATATTTTTATGGGTTGTAAATAAACTTAATCAATGCTTGTTTTCTGTGGTTTTTACATTATTATTAATTTTTAACATAATAAATTACCTTTCTTGATAGTAACTTTAACAAATTTTAGTATTCAATAAACTGAGAAAATGATAAAAATTCTTATTTGATAATTTATAATTAATTTGTATTAATTAAATTTTATAAATTTAAGGGAGAGGGGCAATACTATAAAAATTTATTAGTTAGCGAAAATTCACGAAAGGAATTTGATTAGTATGAAAAAACTTTTAGAATTACTAGGAACAATTTTGATAAGCAGTAATGCAGCCGGACCATTAGTTGTCAATAAGCCTAATAACAATAACAATAAAATTAAAAACAGTCTAGAAACATTAACTCGCCAAAAAAGACAAGCACCGCAAGCTCAAACTGATATTATTGAAAAAGAAATTACTTTAGATGAAAATTATTCTGAAAATATTCAAAAAATGTTAAAAGAATTTATGAAAAATAACCAAATTGATCCGTTAAGAATGATAAATAATGAAGGAATTGTTACGACAGATTATTATGAAACAGATAAAAGAAAAAAAGACCATAAAGATAATCTTGAAATTATTATAAAGGAATTAGATAAAATTTTAGAATTATCTCAATTTAATGAAAATAAAACAATAATTTTAATATTAACATTAAAAAAAATAATGATAATAAAAATATAAAATTAGTAATTAATTTAAATAACTTTTATGTACTGGGAATTATTAATAATCAAAATCAATATTTTTATTTTGATGATGAACTTGTAGAAAAAGTTAAACAAAAAAATAAAGCAGATGGATAGGCTACAATAAGTTGGACCATAATTATATAGACTTCAAAATTATTAAGAAAGAAGGAATATAAAAATGGGAAATAAAACCTCATACTCTGAAGAATTTAAAAAACAAATTATTGTAATGCTATACAAAAATGACAAAAGTGTTATTAATTTAGGGAAAGAATATAATTTACCAAAACCAACTATTTATAGTTGAATTAAAAATTATAATAATTCTGGGTCATTTAAAGCAAAAGATAATCGCACTGTCGAAGAAAATGAATTAATTTACTTGCGAAAAGAAAACCAACAATTACGAATGGAAAATGACATTTTAAAGCAAGCAGCACTGATAATCGGGAAAAAATAACAATAAATTAATAACAACAAAAATAAATATTCAGTGAGGAAAATATGTAAGATTTTAGGTTTACTAAAATCAACATATTATTATCAAACTAATAAATGCACCAAGTTTGATGTTAATAATTATGAACAAGAAGTTATCAGTGCATTTAATAAAAGTCGCAAGATTTATGGTGCTCGTAAAATTAAAGCTGTTTTAATAAGAAAAAATATCATTTTATCACGACGAAAAATCCGATTCATTATGATCAAAAATAATTTGGTTTCTAAATACACCAAGTTAAAATATTGTAATCATAAAAAAACAGTTAATAATGACGAAATTAATAATGTTTTAAATCGTCAATTTAATGACAAAAAACCAAATGAAGTTGTTGTTAGTGATTTAACATATGTTCAAGTTGGCACTAAATGACATTATATTTGTTTATTAATTGACTTGTTTAATCGCGAAGTAATTGGCTATAGTGCTGGGCCAAATAAAACTGCTGAATTAGTTCAACAAGCTTTTCACAAGATAACACGACCATTAAATAAAATAACTTTATTTCATACTGATCGTGGTAATGAGTTTAAAAATAAAATTATTGATGAAATTTTAATAACCTTTAAAATTAAAAGATCATTAAGCTCCAAAGGATGCCCATATGATAATGCTGTTGCTGAAGCAACTTACAAAACCTTTAAAACCGAATTTATTAACGGTAAAAAATTTGCAAACTTAACACAACTAAAATGCGAACTATTTGATTTTGTTAATTGATATAACAATATTCGAATTCATGGCAGTTTAAATTATTTAACTCCCGTTGAATTTAGAAAATACCAGTCTACATAAAAAGTGTCCTAAAAAGGGTTGCCAATCCATTCCATAAGCATGATTCGTAGGAAATATTGAAGTTATCGTACCTGCAAACGGTGCATAAAACTCATTAGCAGCAGGAATTAATGCGACACCATCACCTAACATCTTTTCATTAAACACCTCATCATCAACATCAGTAATATTAATTACTTCACCATCTACTGGTGATAAAATTTCAATTTGCTTTTTTTTAAAAAAATTACCAAAACTAAACATTTAATTATTTTCCTTTCATATATTATATATATCTTTAATTTATATGTGAAAAAATCACTTTTGTCATTAAAACAAAAGTGATATATCCCATCATCTTACCTTAATAATTTATTTTATAATATTAAATCCAACATTATAACTAAGACCTGTTGCTAAATAATGCTTCTGCATTTTATTACTTCACAAATACACATCTAAATAACTAGTTAAGGGCCGATCAACATATAAATCAAATGAACTAATTAAAACTGATGTTAAATCCACATTACTAGCTCTTCATTTAATTTTCTTAACTTCAAGATCAACCCTTCACCGAATATCTAACTGATTATCAATAAATCTTCTAACATCATTAAGAATTTTGTAATAATAATATTTAGCATCCGTTAAAGAAAAATTATATGGTTGTTTTTGTTGTTCAGAAATATTAAAATCTTTTTTAAAAGTATTAACAGTTCAATTAAAAATCAACGATTTTGAAAAAATAAAATCTTCTAAGATAAATTTAATATTCTGTTCTCATTGTTCTTCATCAACTGTTTTATTGGTAATAAGATTTAAAGCATCAACAGATTTTTCTTCTTTACTTTTAATCCTGAATTGTAAATATAAATGGGACAGTTGGATTGGCAACCATTTTTAGGACACTTTTTATGTAGACTGGTATTTTCTAAATTCAACGGGAGTTAAATAATTTAAACTGCCATGAATTCGAATATTGTTATATCAATTAACAAAATCAAATAGTTCGCATTTTAGTTGTGTTAAGTTTGCAAATTTTTTACCGTTAATAAATTCGGTTTTAAAGGTTTTGTAAGTTGCTTCAGCAACAGCATTATCATATGGGCATCCTTTGGAGCTTAATGATCTTTTAATTTTAAAGGTTATTAAAATTTCATCAATAATTTTATTTTTAAACTCATTACCACGATCAGTATGAAATAAAGTTATTTTATTTAATGGTCGTGTTATCTTGTGAAAAGCTTGTTGAACTAATTCAGCAGTTTTATTTGGTCCAGCACTATAGCCAATTACTTCGCGATTAAACAAGTCAATTAATAAACAAATATAATGTCATTTAGTGCCAACTTGAACATATGTTAAATCACTAACAACAACTTCATTTGGTTTTTTGTCATTAAATTGACGATTTAAAACATTATTAATTTCGTCATTATTAACTGTTTTTTTATGATTACAATATTTTAACTTGGTGTATTTAGAAACCAAATTATTTTTGATCATAATGAATCGGATTTTTCGTCGTGATAAAATGATATTTTTTCTTATTAAAACAGCTTTAATTTTACGAGCACCATAAATCTTGCGACTTTTATTAAATGCACTGATAACTTCTTGTTCATAATTATTAACATCAAACTTGGTGCATTTATTAGTTTGATAATAATATGTTGATTTTAGTAACCTGAAATGTAAAATTATTAAAAAGGACACTTATATAAAAAACAAATTGTGTTAATTCTATAATTAAGAAAAGAAAGGAATTAGCACAATGTATAAGTATCTGACTATTGAATCAATAATAGCAATAAAAGAATATAAAAGTTATGGATTTTCTATTCGTAAAATAGCAAAAGCAATTGATTATAGTAAATCAACTGTACACAGAGTTTGTAAATTATTAAATCAAAACTTATTACCATTAGAAATATTGAATCAAGTTCAAAAAAATAAACAAAATGCAGGTAGAAAATTAATAATTTTAACTTTAACAGAAATTAATACTATCAATCATTTGTTAATTACTAAAAATTATGCTCTTAATATAATTGCTGATTTTTTAAAGAAAAATAAAATAAAAAATATTTCAACAAAAACTTTATATAACATGTTTAAAACAAATCGAATGGGTTTTGATGAAAAAAATTTATTGAGAAAAGGCAAAAATAAACCTCATAAACAAAAAGAAACTAGGGGCAGAATTAATAATTGTAAATCTATTCATGAAAGAAATTTAATCATTCCAAATATTAAAAATATACAAGAATTTGGCCATTTAGAGGTAGATACTATCGTTGGTAAAGATCATAAAAGTTCTATTATTACTTTAGCTGATATATGATCAAAAACCACAATTCCTTTGAAAACTAAAAATCATAAAGCAGAAAGTATTACACAAAGTATAATAAAATTTATTTCAAAATTAATACCAGGAACAATTAAAACTATTACTTTTGATCGTGGTAAAGAATTTAGTAAATGAAAATTAATTGAAAAAAATTGTAATGTTAAAATTTATTTTGCAGATGCCGGAAAACCTTGTCAAAGAGGTTTAAATGAGAACAATAATGGTATTTTAAGAAGATATTTACCAAAATCTACTGATTTATCTTCATATAAACAAAAAGACTTAAATTCTATAGCATTTCAAATTAATTCTACACCCAGAAAATCATTATCTTATAAAAGACCAATAGATTTAATACAATTATTTTAAAAAACTGTCCCATTTATATTTACAATTCAGGAAACCTAAAATCTTACATATTTTCCTCACTGAATATTTATTTTTGTTGTTATTAATTATTGTTATTTTTTCCCGATTATCAGTGCTGCTTGCTTTAAAATGTCATTTTCCATTCGTAATTGTTGGTTTTCTTTTCGCAAGTAAATTAATTCATTTTCTTCGACAGTGCGATTATCTTTTGCTTTAAATGACCCAGAATTATTATAATTTTTAATTCAACTATAAATAGTTGGTTTTGGTAAATTATATTCTTTCCCTAAATTAATAACACTTTTGTCATTTTTGTATAGCATTACAATTTGTTTTTTAAATTCTTCAGAGTATGAGGTTTTATTTCCCATTTTTATATTCCTTCTTTCTTAATAATTTTGAAGTCTATATAATTATGGTCCAACTTATTGTAGCCTATCCAAGTTTTTTAAAATAATTGTATTAAATCTATTGGTCTTTTATAAGATAATGATTTTCTGGGTGTAGAATTAATTTGAAATGCTATAGAATTTAAGTCTTTTTGTTTATATGAAGATAAATCAGTAGATTTTGGTAAATATCTTCTTAAAATACCATTATTGTTCTCATTTAAACCTCTTTGACAAGGTTTTCCGGCATCTACAAAATAAATTTTAACATTACAATTTTTTTCAATTAATTTTCATTTACTAAATTCTTTACCACGATCAAAAGTAATAGTTTTAATTGTTCCTGGTATTAATTTTGAAATAAATTTTATTATACTTTGTGTAATACTTTCTGCTTTATGATTTTTAGTTTTCAAAGGAATTGTGGTTTTTGATCATATATCAGCTAAAGTAATAATAGAACTTTTATGATCTTTACCAACGATAGTATCTCCCTCTAAATGGCCAAATTCTTGTATATTTTTAATATTTGGAATGATTAAATTTCTTTCATGAATAGATTTACAATTATTAATTCTGCCCCTAGTTTCTTTTTGTTTATGAGGTTTATTTTTACCTTTTCTCAATAAATTTTTTTCATCAAAACCCATTCGATTTGTTTTAAACATGTTATATAAAGTTTTTGTTGAAATATTTTTTATTTTGCCAAATTGTAAAGTTAAGTGCAACTAAATTATTTTTCTAACCAAATATTCGATTGGCGAAAGATAATTTAGTATTTTTCTTGGTCTTTGGTTTAAAGACAATATAAATTTATGAACTGCATTTTTAGTAATGTTTGAAAAATTAAATTTTTTAGGAAATTTTTCTCTAATTAAACCATTAGTATTTTCATTAGTACCTCTTTGTCAAGGTGAATATGCATCAGCAAAATAAATTTTCACATTTAAATTTTTTTCAAGTTGTTGTCAATTAGCAAATTCTTTACCCCTATCAAATGTTATAGTCTTAACAAGATTATTTGGAAGAATTGATAAATAATGACTAATATTTTTGTTAATAACTTTAGTAGTTCTATTTTCAACTAATATTGCTAAAGTAAATCTTGATGTTCTTTCAACTAAAGTTATTAAACATGATTTACTTTTACCTCGTGATGATACTACAGTATCACCTTCTCAATGGCCAAGAGTTATGCGATTATTAACATTTCGTTCTTTAATGGATTTACCATTAAATTTACCCCGATTTTCTTGAGATTTTCGTTTCTTACCTTTTCTTCTTAAATTTTTACTAGTAACCTTTTCAAGTAATCCAGAATAAATTCAATTGTAAATTGTTTTAAAACTAATAATTCATTCTTGATGAAAATTTTTAATTCTGCCATAAATTTGTTCAGGCGATCAACCTAATAATAATTTTTGTTGTACATATTTTACTAATTCTCTATTTTTAAATTTATGAAAATAAACATGTAATTGTTTTCTATTTTCTGCTTTATTTTGTGCAATTAATGAAAAATAATGATTATTATCTTTATTTCTATTAACTTCTCGATTAATAGTACTAATACTTCGATTAAGATTTTTAGCTATTTCACTAATTTTTACTTTAAATTTCAATTGATTCTCAATATAAATTCTTTCATCTATGCCAAGATGTTTGTATCCCATATAAAAACTCCTTAAATTTACTTTTTCTAAAATAAACTTAGCATCATGAAATTTTTATATGAAATCTTTTGCAATTTTATTTACTTGCACTTACAAGTATAATTCAGCTTTTATTTTTCCTGAATTGTAAATATAAATGGGACAGTTTTTTAAAATAATTGTATTAAATCTATTGGTCTTTTATAAGATAATGATTTTCTGGGTGTAGAATTAATTTGAAATGCTATAGAATTTAAGTCTTTTTGTTTATATGAAGATAAATCAGTAGATTTTGGTAAATATCTTCTTAAAATACCATTATTGTTCTCATTTAAACCTCTTTGACAAGGTTTACCGGCATCTGCAAAATAAATTTTAACATTACAATTTTTTTCAATTAATTTTCATTTACTAAATTCTTTACCACGATCAAAAGTAATAGTTTTAATTGTTCCTGGTATTAATTTTGAAATAAATTTTATTATACTTTGTGTAATACTTTCTGCTTTATGATTTTTAGTTTTCAAAGGAATTGTGGTTTTTGATCATATATCAGCTAAAGTAATAATAGAACTTTTATGATCTTTACCAACGATAGTATCTCCCTCTAAATGGCCAAATTCTTGTATATTTTTAATATTTGGAATGATTAAATTTCTTTCATCAAAACCCATTCGATTTGTTTTAAACATGTTATATAAAGTTTTTGTTGAAATATTTTTTATTTTATTTTTCTTTAAAAAATCAGCAATTATATCAAGAGCATAATTTTTAGTAATTAACAAATGATTGATAGTATTAATTTCTGTTAAAGTTAAAATTATTAATTTTCTACCTGCATTTTGTTTATTTTTTTGAACTTGATTCAATATTTCTAATGGTAATAAGTTTTGATTTAATAATTTACAAACTCTGTGTACAGTTGATTTACTATAATCAATTGCTTTTGCTATTTTACGAATAGAAAATCCATAACTTTTATATTCTTTTATTGCTATTATTGATTCAATAGTCAGATACTTATACATTGTGCTAATTCCTTTCTTTTCTTAATTATAGAATTAACACAATTTGTTTTTTATATAAGTGTCCTTTTTAATTTTACATTTCAGGATAATAGTACCTAAATTGCTTGTAGCTCCTATTGATAAACTCGAAATAATTAATAACTTAGTTAACTTATCATTCATCATTTAATAATCAATCCTTTCAGCTTCTTTCTCTTATTAAAACATATTAATTTTTAAATTCAACTGAAAAAAGAGTGAATTTAATTTTTTTTAAATTCACTCTTAATTAATTACTATTTACTACTAAATATTTATTACTTTTTACTATTTTCTGCGGAAGAAGAGTGATACAAAATTTCCTTAATTTTATTTTTTCAAATATCTGATTGACCACCAAAAACTACAGCCACTTGCTTCTTACCACTCTTTTTAATAGGCTTAGTACTTAAAATTTCTAATTCGCCAGCATCAACTTTATTCATATCAACGACTTGCACTCGCAATCTTGAAGCACAAGCATCAATATTTTCAATATTTTCTGCTCCGCCCAAAGCAGCTAATATTTTTTCTGCTGTAACAATTCCTTTTCCAGATTTCTTATCTTTAAGTTTTTCTTTTTCATCATTAATAATATTATCTTCTATTGGCGACATATTCTTAGATTGACTTTTTGCTGCTTGATAATCTTTTTTTGTAAATAAATGAATCTGCCCATCAACAGCTTCTCTTCCCGGAATTTTAATATTAAATCGTAAAATCAAGAAATAAAATAAGAAGAAATAAATCGCTGCATAGGCTGCACCAACAATTGGTACAACTCATCAATTAGTTGTTTGACCACTAAAACTTGGAACAATTCCATAAATAATTCAGTCTAATACTCCACCAGAGAAAGTCATTCCAATTTTTACTTGTAAAACATTCATTAACATAAATGATATTCCCGCTAATGGCACATGAATCCCATAAAATAACCACGGGGCCACAAATAAGAAACTAAATTCTAACGGTTCAGTAATTCCTGTTAAGAAACTGGTTAATCCAGCAGAAGCATATACTCCTAATGCTGTATTTCGATTTTCCTTAGGTACCGTCAATGCCATTGCTGCTGCTGCTGCTGGCAATCCAAACATCATAAAGGGAAACTTACCTGCTTGGAATCGCCCTAGTCGTAATCCCCGACCTCACATATCTTGCAATGTTAATTTTCCATCAGCAATAACTGCCATAAATCCTGTTTGGTCACCAACAGCTGTTAAAGTTAATGGATTAGCTACATCCCCAGTACTAGCAAAGTCACTAATCGCTCCACCAGCACCAGATCATCACAATGGTGCATAAAACACATGATGCAATCCAAAAGGAATTAATGATCGTTCAATTAATCCAAAAAATAATGAATCTAATCCCACAGGTAATGTTCCCGATGAACGCCCAAATCAATTAAATGCTGCCCCAACTGGCGGTCATATTAAAATAAAAATAAACGCCAAGGGAATAACAGCAAAGAATACCACAATTGGGACAAATTTTACGCCACTAAAAAAACTAATGTAAGAAGGTAATTCTGTTAGATAAAAGCGATTGTAAAGAAAAGCAACTAACGCCCCAACAATAATTCCTCCAAATACTCCTGAATTTAGTGTTGGTCCAATACCTAAAATTGATGTCGTTAATTTATTATCAACTGCTAAATCACCTTTTCAAAATCATAAATTATAGTTAATCGGCGTTTCACTTGATGATATTACTTGATAAAAAGTATCATCAATTGGTTTTCCGCCCAATGTTCCTCCTAATAATTTACTAAATTCAGCAGTTAATTTTGGTATTAAATCTTTTCCCGTATATAATTCCTTTAATGAAACTACAATCTTCTGATCTTTACCCGCATCATCAACATATGCTAAAACATAGTTATAGTTTATTACCCCTTGATTCATAAAGACAGCAATTACAACAACAAAAATTAGAAAACCAATTAATGCGGTTAAACCTGCAACTCCCGCATCATTAGTAAAAGCAATTGCAACTGAAATTGCAAATAATACTGGTAAATTAGCAAATGGGACATCACCCATCATTTTTAAAAATGTACCAAAAGTTTCTCAGGCTTCTGCATCAGCATTTTTAGCAAGTGTTTCAATTGTTGCTCCAATTCCTAAAAATAATCCCGCAATTGGTAACAACGCAATCGGCAACATAAATGCTTTAGATAATTTTTGAAGAACACCTTGACTTTTTTCTTTAAAGTTACTCCAAAAACTGCCTAAAGACTGTTTAAATCCAAGCTTTGACGACATATAAACCGTTCCTTTTCTATTTAAATTTAAAAATAAATTCTAAAAATTTTTTTATTTTTTAAAATTCAAGCAATAACCTCCACTCTATTTTTAATAACTAAATTAAATATTATTTAGTTAATTTAAGAAATTATTACAATCTCTTTAAACTAAATATATCAATAATAACTATGAAATTTTTATCGTTTTAGCAACTGAAATTTCTAAATCTTCTGGTGTATCAATATCTCATTGGTCATCTTCACTTAATATATAAGGAGCAATAACAATTTTATTTTTTAAAGCACTAGCAATAAGAATATCCACCATTTGATATTGAGAAATCTCATTTTTAGCAAACTTAATTTGCAATTGTTCTCTAATCGCCTTTGCTCATCGTTCATCTAACAATGACCATTCACCTAATAATAGCTTATGCATATTATTACTTTTTTCATAACCAATAATATTATTGTCATTACCTATATTATACACTCAATCAATCTTTTTAGTTACTCGTTTAACGGCACACATAATTGGTTTTGCTGTTAAATTCATAAAAAAATTTCGCCCCATTACCATATCACCACTAATAATAATTGTATTATCTTGTAAGTAATCTTTAACTAAATAACCAGCATAGGCACTAGAACCATTTTCATATTGCGCATTATGAACAAGCTTAACTTGCACATACTTATCAACTAAATATAAAAAATCTTGATGACGATAACCAGTAATAACAATAATTTCATTAACTTTAGCCACTAATAAATTAGTTATTATTTTTTCAATTAAAATTTCACCATTAATATTTAATAATGATTTATGTTGATGATTTAATTTTAATCTTCTGCCAACTCCGGCCGCAAAAATAATCGCTCGCTTAATCATCGTGTTTATCCACTACTTTAGTAACAAAGTTAATAATTTTATTCATTGCCAAATTGTAAAGTTAAGTGCAACTAAATTATTTTTCTAACCAAATATTCGATTGGCGAAAGATAATTTAGTATTTTTCTTGGTCTTTGGTTTAAAGACAATATAAATTTATGAACTGCATTTTTAGTAGTGTTTGAAAAATTAAATTTTTTAGGAAATTTTTCTCTAATTAAACCATTAGTATTTTCATTAGTACCTCTTTGTCAAGGTGAATATGCATCAGCAAAATAAATTTTCACATTTAAATTTTTTTCAAGTTGTTGTCAATTAGCAAATTCTTTATCCCTATCAAATGTTATAGTCTTAACAAGATTATTTGGAAGAATTGATAAATAATGACTAATATTTTTGTTAATAACTTTAGTAGTTCTATTTTCAACTAATATTGCTAAAGTAAATCTTGATGTTCTTTCAACTAAAGTTATTAAACATGATTTACTTTTACCTCGTGATGATACTACAGTATCACCTTCTCAAGGGCCAAGAGTTATGCGATTATTAACATTTCGTTCTTTAATGGATTTACCATTAAATTTACCCCGATTTTCTTGAGATTTTCGTTTCTTACCTTTTCTTCTTAAATTTTTACTAGTAACCTTTTCAAGTAATCCAGAATAAATTCAATTGTAAATTGTTTTAAAACTAATAATTCATTCTTGATGAAAATTTTTAATTCTGCCATAAATTTGTTCAGGCGATCAACCTAATAATAATTTTTGTTGTACATATTTTACTAATTCTCTATTTTTAAATTTATGAAAATAAACATGTAATTGTTTTCTATTTTCTGCTTTATTTTGTGCAATTAATGAAAAATAATGATTATTATCTTTATTTCTATTAACTTCTCGATTAATAGTACTAATACTTCGATTAAGATTTTTAGCTATTTCACTAATTTTTACTTTAAATTTCAATTGATTCTCAATATAAATTCTTTCATCTATGCCAAGATGTTTGTATCCCATATAAAAACTCCTTAAATTTACTTTTTCTAAAATAAACTTAGCATCATGAAATTTTTATATAAAATCTTTTGCAATTTTATTTACTTGCACTTACAAGTATAATTCAGCATCCATTATTATTAGGATTTTTAATTATTTTTTCTTAAAAATACTCCTAAATTAATAAAAAGATGTAATTTATTGCTATTTGTTGTAAAATTAATAGGGAAAGTTAATAAATTTGAGAAGGTGAAATTGATGAAAGGACGAGTTGTTATTGGTATGAGTGGGGGAGTGGATTCTTCCATTGCGGCATATTTATTAAAACAACAAGGATATGATGTTATTGGATTATTTATGCGTAATTGAGATTCATTAGTAAATAATGATATTTTAGGAAATAAATCGATTAACGATGCTATTTGTCCAATGCAAGTTGATTATTTAGATGCTAAAAAAGTTGCTGAACAATTAAATATTGATTTATATCGTATTAATTTTGTTGAGGAATATTGACAATATGTGTTTACTTATTTTTTAGAAGAATATAAAAAAGGACGCACCCCTAATCCTGATATTTTATGTAATAAATATATTAAATTTTCTGCTTTTTTAAATTATGCATTGGAAAAGTTAAATGCTGATTATATTGCTATGGGACATTATGCTAAAGTTAAATATAATGATGAAACAAAAAAATATGAATTATTAAAAGCCAAGGATGAAACAAAAGATCAAACTTATTTTTTATCACAATTAAATCAAGAACAGTTAGCAAAAACTATTTTTCCTTTAGGCGATATTAAAAAAGTGGAAGTTAGGCAATTAGCTAAGAAATTAAATTTAGTAACAGCTAATAAAAAAGATTCAACAGGAATTTGTTTTATTGGTAAAAGGAATTTTAAACAATTTTTACAAAATTATATTCCTGCCCAAGTTGGTAATATTGTTGATATTAAAAGTAATAAAGTTATTGGGACGCATCAAGGGATTATGTATTATACGATTGGTCAAAGAAAGGGCATTGATTTATCAGGAATGAATAATCGTTATTTTGTTGTTGGTAAAGATTATCATCAAAAAATTCTTTTTGTTGCTAGTGGCAGTGATAAGGAATGATTATGAGCTAATGGTTGTTTAGTTACTGATGTTAACTGAATTAATAATTCTTTACCATTATTAAATTTACCGATTACAGCAAAGTTTCGTTATCAACAAATTTCTTATGATGTCAAATTATTATTATTAGATAATAATTGTGTTAATGTTGTTATTGCAAATAAGGTAAGAGCTCTTACTCCAGGGCAAGTTGCAGTATTTTATCAAGGTGATGTTTGTTTAGGTAGTGGAGTAATTGATCAAGTATTTAATGATGATAAATTATTAAATTATTTATAAGTTATGCATATTAGGAGGAATTAATGTTAAAAAAATTAAAAGATAAAATTTTATCTAAAAGCTCTTTAAAATATGAAAAAGGGTTGAATAAATCCCGAAAATCCTTTTTACAAAAATTACAGATTTTAGTTACTAAGCATCGTGTTATTGATGAAACATATTTTGAAGAATTAGAAAATACATTAATTTTAGCTGATGTTGGCGTTAAAATGGCATTGCAAATTGTTAATGAAATTAAAAATGAAGTTAGAATTAATAATATTAAGGATCCTGAAATAATTAATGAACTTATTATTGATAAGATGTTTGCTATTTATGCTAGTAATTCGTTTATTACAACGACTTTAAATGTTTTGGATAATCAATTAAATGTTATTTTGGTTGTTGGTGTTAATGGTGCTGGTAAAACAACATCAATTGCTAAATTAGCTTATTTGCTATTACAACAAAATAAAAAAGTTTTATTAGTAGCAGGGGATACTTTTAGAGCTGGTGCTGTTGAACAATTATCGCAATGAGCAAAACGCTTGCAAGTGCCAATTGTGGTGCCTAGTAAAGAACAACAAGATCCTGCTAGTGTTATTTATACGGGTATTAAAAAAGGTCAAGAATTAGAAGTTGATGTTGTTCTTTGTGATAGTGCGGGCAGGTTACAAACTAAAACTAATTTAATGAATGAATTAAATAAAATATATAAAGTTATTCAAAAGGTAATCATTGATGCCCCCCATGAAACATTATTAGTAGTTGATGCCACAACGGGACAAAATGGCATTTCCCAAGCACAAAATTTTACCGAGGTAGCCCCAGTTACGGGAATTATTTTAACCAAGATGGATGGTTCTTCTAAGGGAGGAATTATTTTAGCGATTAAAGAAAGTTTAAATATTCCTGTAAAATATATTGGTCTTGGTGAAAAACTTGATGACTTGGAAGAATTTGATTTAGAACAATATATTCAAGGATTAACAACAAAAGAAGTTACTAGTAGATAGGATAAGGATGAAAATGTGAGATATTAGTAAGACTAATGAATTAAATTTATTATATGATTTATATAGTAAGTTATTAACACCGAAACAGCAAAAATACTTTTCGCTTTATTTAATGGAAAATTTTTCATTACAAGAGATTGCTAATGAATTAAATGTTTCGCGTAGTGCTGTTCACGATGCGATTAGTAAGATAATTAATATCCTAAATACTTATGAAGAAAAGATGCAGTTATTAGCAAAAGATATTCGTCGAAAAACATTATATGCATATTATGAAAATGAAACGGAAGCAAATGTGGAAATGTTAATTGCTGAGTTAAGAAAAATTGATTAGAAAGAAGGAAAAATATGAATATTTTAGTTATTGGTGATATTTATGGTCAAGTTGGTCGTAGTATTTTAGAAGAATATTTAGCATCATTAAGAAAAGATTATCAAATTGATTTTGTCATTGTTAATGGAGAAAATATTAGTCATGGAAAATCAATGATTAAAGAGCATTATAATTTTTTAAAGCGAATTAAGGTTGATGTGATTACGGGTGGTAATCATACATTTGATAAGCCGGATATGTTAGATTTAATCATTGATAATGATGATATTTTACGACCATTAAATAGTAATCCTTACCATTCTGGTAAAGGTTCTTCAATATTTACTGTTAAAGATAAGAAAATTCGCGTTACCAATTTAATTGGTAATGCTTTTATGGGTTCATCACAAAATGCATATTTTGAAATGGATACGCTCTTAAAAGAAGATGACAGTGATATTCACTTAGTTGATTGTCATGCTGAAGCAAGTGCTGAAAAAATTGCTTTAGCTTGAAATTATGATGGTAAGATTACAGCATTATGAGGAACGCATACGCATGTACAAACTAATGATGCGAGAATTTTGCCAAAACGAACAGGATTTATTACTGATATTGGAATGACGGGAGCTTATTATTCAATTATTGGTGCTAATCCAACGGAAGTTATTTATCGTCAGAAAAATAATTTGCCAATTAAATTTAAACCAGCAATTGGTAAGGGGCAAATTAATGGTATTGTTTTATTTATTGATGATATTACTAATAAAGTTATAAAAATTGAAAATATTAATATTAATCCACACAAAGAATATCCTAAGGTTATTAAATAATTATGATTTTTATTAATTTTTTACGAAATTATTGAATGTGATTTTTACTAGCATTTATCGTTGTTTTTGTTTTATATTTTATTTTCCGTCGAATTTATAATTTATTAAGAATTAGTGTTAGCGAAGTTTTATCAATTCAAAAACCCGAAATTAGAAAGCATTCATTAATAATGAGCGATTGCTTTTCCTTGTCGGTTAATTATCAAGTTGATATTAATAAAAACAAATTAATTATTTTTGTTCATGACTTTTTCAATAATAAAGCTGATTTTAAGGGGCGCGTAAAGTTTTGTTAGGTAGGAAAATATTTGAATAAGTATTAAGACAGTCAGCAATGATTGTCTTTTTATTTTATAAGATGTTAAAATTTGTTCTTTAAAAATTAAATACAAGTGAGTTAATAATGTTGGTATGTATTAAAAGCACGATAAATTGTGGGTGGTCGCCATAACCAAAAGAAGTTTACCAGTTAATAGATAACATCCTATTAGCTATAGCAATTTGTTTCGTTTTGCAATAAAAAAATGAATGGGTGGATTTCCTAAAAATATACACGCTATTAAATTAGTTCCAAGGGTAGGATGCGGACATTAAAGTGTAGAAATTTCTATATAAGGGTATACTATGTTTAAAATTATTAAAATCTTTATCTAATTAAAAAACAAAATTTAATAACAAAGCTTGTTAAACACTTAAATCTGCGATATATAAGTGTTTAAAAAACTAAGTTAACTAAAAACTTAGTTAATATAACTTAGTTTATTCATAAGAAAGGTAATTTACTATGAAAAACATTGAAAACATTTTCTTAAATACTAAAAAATATCTCTTAAAAGAAACACAAAACGCAATTTTAATTAAAGCACCAAAAATTCCGTGATTTAATAAACAAATCGGTATTTGGTTTCCAAAACGATTTGTTTATAAAGGGAAATATGAGAATTCAATTTGCATTGGAATAATAAAAGATAGTAAATATCAAGTAATTTCAATTAATCAACAAGAGCAAGAAACGAAGTTAATTAAAGGCCAAGATTTATTAGGCTTCTTCATTGCCGAAAAAGAAAATAACAAAAAAGATATAAATTATAACTATTTTAAAGGAGCTTAAAAATGAATATTGCGATTGGACTAATATTTATTATCATTTACATAATGCTATTGGCATATTTTGCTTATAAAATTTATGCCAAAATAAAAATGCGAATTAAATATAAAAATGCCATTAAAAGTAATACTGGTAATTTTACAAAAGACGAAAAAGTGTTTATTGCTCGATTTGAAGAATGAGTTAAAACCCCTAATTCAAAAGAAAATAATGCGGATAAAAAATAATGTTTTGAGAAATTATTATGGAATTTTTAAAACTGTTTGTTCCGATAGAAAAAATGCCTGCACAAGTTGCGTTTATTGCCGGATTAATTATTATCATTACTTTTCTTTTCGCATTAATTTCAATTATATATTTACCAATAAAAATGATTTTTGGGAGATAAAAAATGACAATAAACTTAAAAGAATTTGATTGAGAACAAATCAAACAAACTTTCTGAGATTTATTTATTCAAATTACAACTATTCCGGCTCATATTAGTGGTGGTAAAGAAATTGATTTAACTCAAGAAACACTTTGACTTTTAATAGCAAACATTGCTTTTTGATTCTTAACAGCGATTATGGTCTGATTTATTCTCATGTTACTTTGAAAAACCATATCAGTATTTAGATAGAGGCAAAATTAATGTCAAGAAGTTACATTGTGATGCATTCCCAAAGAAATTCAAAATTAATTAGAAAAAAATATAACCGCGTTAAGGCTAATCGCGGGTTTAACAAATTTAAGAAAAACTTTGAATATAAATGATGAATGTTTTAAAAAGAAAGGGGGTGATTATATGATTGGAACTTTCTTGGCTGATGCACCAGCAACGGTAGAAAAAATAACAGCTAGTGATGCGATGACTAAATTGTGAAATGCAATTATAACGGCGTTTACTAAAATGTGAGAAATTATTGCTGTTAATATGCCACAAGTCGGTAACTTCTTTGCTGACTACTGAATATTCATTTTTCCATTTATTTTGGCAATATTCTTTATTTGCTTTAAAATGTTTGAAAAATTACTTGGAGCGGTGCGCTAACAAAAAAATAAAGTGAGGTGCAAGATGAAATTTTGCAAATGAATAATAGAAAAAAATAACCATTTTATTGAATTGAATCGCACCTCATTTTTAATTTTATGACATTGAGGAGCAATTTGATATATTTACAACGGTTATTTTAAAAACATTGTGAGCTATTTATTTTTAGCAGGTTGTATTTTAATTTTTCTTTTTAAAATCGGTAATTTAACACAAATTAACAAAGTTATTAACTTCTTAAAAAACTCACCATTAAATATTGTGATTGGTTCATTAGGAACTGGAAAAACCGCTTTTCTAGTGTATGCCTCAAAATTACTAAAAAAGAAAAAATATCATATCGCATCAACATTTCCATTACTAGAAACTCAAAAATTAAGTTTAGGTCATATGGGATTATTAGATTTTGATTATCCGGTATTACCAGACAAAACCTTACTTTTATGAGATGAAACCAATTTATTTCTTGAAGGTACTGATTGAGAAAAAAATAATACCAAAAACGAAGAAACCGGTATCCAAGAATATTTTGCTCTGGCACGCCATTTTGGTCATATTGTGTTAGCTAGCGGTCAAAGAGATAAACATATTTGAGTTAAAGTTCGTGATATTGCCAATAATGTGATTGTGGGCATTCGTAAAAAACCCGTTAATATTTTTCGCCCCTACTTAAAAGTCATCTATGGTACCTTTACGAGCATTGAAGAATATGAACGCTGACGAAACACCTTAATTGATGCTAAAAATAGCAAAAGGGGTCGTCGCATTAAATATCGCGATATTCCTGAACTTGATATTTATTTTTTTAAACTAAAAATTCCTCTACCCATACTTAACACTTACAATTCTTTTTACCTAGTATTTTTAAGAGATTATTTAAATTCAAAAGTAAATCCCGACTATGAAGACAAATACTATACTGACACAGCAATTGATTTAGAAGATTTAGAATACTTAAAAATGGATAAATTTAGCAAATTTTTAAGAAAAATGAAAGAAAAGGAACAATAAAAAATGGAAAATCTCGCAAAAATGGCCGACTTTCTAGCTCAAATGCTTTATAAAGTTTTTGACTTAATTTGAAGTTTAGAGGTGCCAGGAACGAATATTCAACTAATATTTCCTTTATTCTTAACGCTGGCTGTAGAATTTCTTATGGCAATTATTCTAGGTTTTGGTAGTCAACAAGTTAATTTAGAAAAACAACGCCAATATGCCATTAAAAATAGTAGTCGTTTAAGTGCGTGAGGAAAAGTTAAAAAACAAATACAACCAATAAATCCAAATAAAATTAATTGAAAACAAAAAAATAAAAAAATAAAACAAGGTAACTAACAATGTTTAAACTAATTATTATTTTTATCTTAATAACTGTTCTTGGATTATTGGCTGGTAGTCATTTTGAAACTTTAACGAACTATATTAGCGAGGGGCTTGCCAATTTCCAAAAATTTATTACTAGCAATTTAACAATTTTAGAACTATTTAAACCAATGGCTCGGACATTTTCGCAACACCCAATTTTTACCATTCTTGGTGTCACTTGTGTACTTATTGCTTTATTTATTGTGATTAAAGGACGATAAAAAATATGAAAGGAAAATAAAAATGAAAAAACTTTTAGGCAAATTATTTAAAAAAGATAATTCAAAAGAAAAATTGCTATTAAAAATAAGAATTAAAAATTCTTTTAAAAAGCAATGGTTAAAAATAGCATTGAGTATCATTTTTATCTTTATAAGCTTATTAATTTGTGCATTAACAGCAATCGATACTAAATGAATAACTGGAACAAGTGATGAATTTAATAATTTTATGAATAAAGAAATGGTTGGTTTCTTTGGCAAATTTAATAGTGGCATTATGCTGGCAGGAATATTTGTTTTTTGATGAGGCGGAGCAATATATTTTGCAATTAAATTTGAAAAATTAATCCGCTTGATTATTCAGAAAGTTAAAGCAAAAAGAGCCTTAAAAAATGAAACTAAACAAGTTAATTAATTTTTTAAAAAGATATTGATGAATAATAATTAATTACATTATATTCATATCTTTAAGTATACTTTTATTGTTACATACAGATATTGAAAATTTGCAACAATTTATTAAAAATTTTGGAGCAATTGGTAGGTTAATGATTATAGGTTATTCCTTAGTATGAGTGACCATAACAGAAATAGTAAACTGTTTAATTCGTTTTATATTAAAAAAGATCAAAGCTAAAAGAATAATGAAAAATAAAATATTTTAAAAAGGAGTGATAAAAATGTTTATGAAAATATTTACTGTGCTAATTATTGGTTTCAATAACATTTTTACTATTCCCCAAAAAATTAACAACGATGAAGTGACAACACATTCACTGATTAGAAATAAAAGAGAAAGTAATAAAGTTTATGATTTTGAAATTAGAAACTTAGAAAAAATAAGATTTTTAACAGAAAGGCAAGACCATGACCTTTTAAAAGTTGAGATAAGAACAGAAGAAAATATAAATGCAAATATAGATAAACAATTACCAAATTTAAAAAATGTAAAAATTTTTAGTTTAGAGTTTAATGCAGAGCTTGTAAATAACATAATTAAACAAAAAGACTTTCAAAAAATAACAAATACTTATGGAAAAAAAATAGATACTTCGGGTTTAAATTTTTATACCTGAATGATTAATATACCCAATAAAACAATTAAAATTAAAGCACAAGGAACAGAATTACTAACTTTTGAACATGATGATACTAACAATTATAGATTAAATAAAACAAATAATTTTGAAATTGAAATTGAAAAAGATACTACTGATATTGAATTACCAACAACAAACACCAAATTTGATGGCAACCATAACTATAACGATGTTGTTGATAATCTTGATTACTTAATGATTCACCGTGGTGATTTTGATAAATTTAATTACTCTTATCTTTATTGAACACCAGTATTTAATTTCATTGACACCTTAGAAAAAGGTTATTATAAAGAATTTACCATTAAAAACCACGGTTTTAAATCAGAAAGTTATTTCTATCACAAAAATTCTACTAGTGAAGAAAAAATAAATAAAAATATATTAAAAATTAAAGCCTTTAATAAAACTCTAATCGCAGGTAATAACTATTTGCAATTATTACATGGTGAAAGTGAAATCTGAAAATATGACACAGCGAATGCCAACGATTATTATCTAATTAAGTACCTTTTTGGAACTTTAAATTATCTTAATGTTAAATTTAGTTTTCTGCGTTATGACCCTGAATTAAAAAACGACATTTACCTTTATTTTAAAAACAACATTCCTAATATTAACAACAGCGATTACAAAAATGTTTTTGACGAAATCTACGAAATCCTTGGCAACTTTTTTGCTAGTTTATTTTACGCCACTTTTGACATGGGCGAAAAAACTCATACCGAAATTGATTTTAAAGGCGTAGACAATTATAACAAAGATTACTTTATTCAAATTGGGTTCTTTTATCGTTCGTTAATTACCTTTTATCCCAAAAAATATTTAATTAATGTTACTGGTAATTCAGAATTATTATTAAGAAGTTATTTTTTTACTTTTGATAAAAAAACGCACCAAGAAAATTATAATGCCATTAAAAACAACAATAGCATTTATCAAATTAATTTTAATGTCCTTAAATCCTATGATAATAAATTGATTATCTTGCCGGCCAACAAACTCGCTAATAGTATTAATTACCTCAATACCGATATTGATATTCGCTACGGTATTAATATTTTTACCTTAACCTTTCCACTTTATCACAAAGGCAACATCTCTAATTACAATTTTAAAATTTATGACTTTAATGTCTTAAATTCCACAACCTTTATTCCTGATGGTTCCACCAACTCAGAATGAGATGACTTAATTCCGCCAGCAAATTGCAAGTATTCTGGACGATGAATACCAACTTTTAATGATATTGGATGTGCCATTCAAAATGCTGGTATCAAAATGATTAACTGAATTCTTACTGCTTCACAAATTATTACCATTTTAAGACCGTTAGCAATTATTGCAAAAGCAACAGTTAACTTTTCAACTGCTATTTTTCCAGTTTTTAAAACGGTACCAGCTTTTTACTATACATTTCAATTTTTAATCGGTTTTGCCATTTTTCTAATGATATTAAGGATTTTCCTGTAATATATATATATATATATATATATTGAAAAAATAAAGCAATAAAGGAATTAAAATAATGAAAATTTTAAATATAATAACTCTTTTGACATTAACAATATTACCAATAGTTAGCTGTTCTAAAAAAGCAAATGAACCAGTAGAACAAAAAAATAAAGATAACGAAAACAAAGTTTATGATTTTGAAATTAGAAACTTAGAAAAAATAAGATTTTTAACAGAAAGGCAAGACCATGACCTTTTAAAAGTTGAGATAAGAACAGAAGAAAATATAAATGCAAATATAGATAAACAATTACCAAATTTAAAAAATGTAAAAATTTTTAGTTTAGAGTTTAATGCAGAGCTTGTAAATAACATAATTAAACAAAAAGACTTTCGAAAAATAACAAATACTTATGGAAAAAAAATAGATACTTCGGGTTTAAATTTTTATACCTGAATGATTAATATACCCAATAAAACAATTAAAATTAAAGCACAAGGAACAGAATTACTAACTTTTGAACATGATGATACTAACAATTATAGATTAAATAAAACAAATAATTTTGAAATTGAAATTGAAAATCCGTAATAACTAAATTTAAACACCGTTAAAATTATTAGTCAAAGAAAGGTTAGTTTTTTATGATGATAATATCCTCAAAAAAATAAACAACTTTTTCATTTTTTCTATTTTAACAAAATAAAACCAGTAATTTTAATTAATTACTGGTTTGAATATTTTTCTTATTTTATCATAATAAATTTAAACTTGGTGTTCTTGTTCCAATTAAAGTAATTATTAATTTGTCCAAAAAAAATATTGATAAAATCTCCTCCAAAACTTGTTGGTAGTCTGGGAAAGCTTAGGTTTCCTGAAATGTAAAATTAAAAAGGACACTTATATAAAAAACAAATTGTGTTAATTCTATAATTAAGAAAAGAAAGGAATTAGCACAATGTATAAGTATCTGACTATTGAATCAATAATAGCAATAAAAGAATATAAAAGTTATGGATTTTCTATTCGTAAAATAGCAAAAGCAATTGATTATAGTAAATCAACTGTACACAGAGTTTGTAAATTATTAAATCAAAACTTATTACCATTAGAAATATTGAATCAAGTTCAAAAAAATAAACAAAATGCAGGTAGAAAATTAATAATTTTAACTTTAACAGAAATTAATACTATCAATCATTTGTTAATTACTAAAAATTATGCTCTTGATATAATTGCTGATTTTTTAAAGAAAAATAAAATAAAAAATATTTCAACAAAAACTTTATATAACATGTTTAAAACAAATCGAATGGGTTTTGATGAAAAAAATTTATTGAGAAAAGGCAAAAATAAACCTCATAAACAAAAAGAAACTAGGGGCAGAATTAATAATTGTAAATCTATTCATGAAAGAAATTTAATCATTCCAAATATTAAAAATATACAAGAATTTGGCCATTTAGAGGGAGATACTATCGTTGGTAAAGATCATAAAAGTTCTATTATTACTTTAGCTGATATATGATCAAAAACCACAATTCCTTTGAAAACTAAAAATCATAAAGCAGAAAGTATTACACAAAGTATAATAAAATTTATTTCAAAATTAATACCAGGAACAATTAAAACTATTACTTTTGATCGTGGTAAAGAATTTAGTAAATGAAAATTAATTGAAAAAAATTGTAATGTTAAAATTTATTTTGCAGATGCCGGAAAACCTTGTCAAAGAGGTTTAAATGAGAACAATAATGGTATTTTAAGAAGATATTTACCAAAATCTACTGATTTATCTTCATATAAACAAAAAGACTTAAATTCTATAGCATTTCAAATTAATTCTACACCCAGAAAATCATTATCTTATAAAAGACCAATAGATTTAATACAATTATTTTAAAAAACTGTCCCATTTATATTTACAATTCAGGTATTAATTAAATCCCTTTCGTGAATTTTTACTAATTAATAAAATTTACCAAGTAATCAGCGCCCTTTCTTAAGTTTGTAAAGTTTATATTAATACAAATTAATTATAAACAATTAAATAAGAATTTCTATAATTTTTTCAGGATATTAAATACTAATTCTAAAAAACATTTTTCATTAAAGAAAAAATAGGCTAACCAAACTTTATTAAAATTACTATCAAGAAGAAAGGTAATTTATTATGCTAAAAATTAATAATAATGTAAAAAACTCAGAAAACAAGCATTGATTTAGTTTATTTACAACCCATAAAAATATGTACACTAATAAATGCGAACAATTAGCTAATGAATATGAAAAATTAGATGAATACTTATATAAATATCATTATCGGTTTAAACAAGGTTATAAAATAGTTCATTTTGCACCAAGAACAATTATTACAATTTTTGGTGATGTCACTTTTAAACGACGTCGATATAAATATTGAAATCAAAAATCAGGTAAATTTGAATATGTATGTTTATTAGATAAAGAAATTGGTTTATTGCCCAAACAACGTATTTATTTTGATGTCCAATTTAAAGTTTTAAGTCTTCTGGGCGATGGCAAACGGTATCGCGATGTTTTAGATGCTCTAAATCATTGTTATATTTCAAAAGCTAGTATTTCAAATATTTTAAATAAATATGATATTGCTGAATATTTTCAACTCGCAGAAAAAGAAACTAAAACTAGAATTGATGTCAAAAATCAGGATTTATACATACAACTAGATGAGACATTTTTAGCGACATTAGATCATAAAGTTAAACAAGACCAAAGAATTCGTTTAGTTACTTTTCATACCGGACATAAAGAAAAAAATTACAAAAACGCTCGTAGAGCGTTAGAAAATAAACGGGGTCATTTTCTAATGTTAAAAGTTGGTAAAAGAATAAATACGATGGATTATCGTGATTTATTAATTAGAGAATTACAAAAATATTATGTGAATATTAATTATGACAGAATAATTGTTTGTGGTGATGGGGATACTTGAATTAGAGAAATTGCTAATAGTTTTGGTAATGTTAGATATATTTTGGACGGGTACCACGCTATTAAAAAATTAAAACAAACAGCATTTAATATTATTTTTGAAAATCGCAAAGTAACACTAAATAGTTGAATTGAATTATATAAGGATGGAAATCATCAAGAATTAATCAGAATCATTCGTAACGTTGCTAAAAATGAATTAAATAAAGATATTAAAACAAAGTTAAGGAAAGCTAGTAATTATTTCAGTAATAATAAGCACGGCATTCATCATCAAAATTTAGAATGAAATATCGGTTGTAGCATTGAAAGTGATATATCGCATTTAGTAAAGCAACAATTAGGATATGGGGCAAAAATATATAATCATAAGAATTTAAATAACTTATTACATTTAAGAATGACGAATTTAAACAAATTAAATGTATTACATTACATTAATGAAAATATTAATTCAGTGGATAGGCTACAATAAGTTGGACCATAATTATATAGACTTCAAAATTATTAAGAAAGAAGGAATATAAAAATGGGAAATAAAACCTCATACTCTGAAGAATTTAAAAAACAAATTGTAATGCTATACAAAAATGACAAAAGTGTTATTAATTTAGGGAAAGAATATAATTTACCAAAACCAACTATTTATAGTTGAATTAAAAATTATAATAATTCTGGGTCATTTAAAGCAAAAGATAATCGCACTGTCGAAGAAAATGAATTAATTTACTTGCGAAAAGAAAACCAACAATTACGAATGGAAAATGACATTTTAAAGCAAGCAGCACTGATAATCGGGAAAAAATAACAATAATTAATAACAACAAAAATAAATATTCAGTGAGGAAAATATGTAAGATTTTAGGTTTACTAAAATCAACATATTATTATCAAACTAATAAATGCACCAAGTTTGATGTTAATAATTATGAACAAGAAGTTATCAGTGCATTTAATAAAAGTCGCAAGATTTATGGTGCTCGTAAAATTAAAGCTGTTTTAATAAGAAAAAATATCATTTTATCACGACGAAAAATCCGATTCATTATGATCAAAAATAATTTGGTTTCTAAATACACCAAGTTAAAATATTGTAATCATAAAAAAACAGTTAATAATGACGAAATTAATAATGTTTTAAATCGTCAATTTAATGACAAAAAACCAAATGAAGTTGTTGTTAGTGATTTAACATATGTTCAAGTTGGCACTAAATGACATTATATTTGTTTATTAATTGACTTGTTTAATCGCGAAGTAATTGGCTATAGTGCTGGACCAAATAAAACTGCTGAATTAGTTCAACAAGCTTTTCACAAGATAACACGACCATTAAATAAAATAACTTTATTTCATACTGATCGTGGTAATGAGTTTAAAAATAAAATTATTGATGAAATTTTAATAACCTTTAAAATTAAAAGATCATTAAGCTCCAAAGGATGCCCATATGATAATGCTGTTGCTGAAGCAACCTACAAAACCTTTAAAACCGAATTTATTAACGGTAAAAAATTTGCAAACTTAACACAACTAAAATGCGAACTATTTGATTTTGTTAATTGATATAACAATATTCGAATTCATGGCAGTTTAAATTATTTAACTCCCGTTGAATTTAGAAAATACCAGTCTACATAAAAAGTGTCCTAAAAAGGGTTGCCAATCCACAGAAATAGAAATCAGAAAAGAAATATATAAAAAGTCATTATGAAATAAATATAATAATAAAAATGATGATAGTTGAATTAATTATAATAAAGGTAATGCTATAACAAATAAATATAATAGATTTAAGTAAGCAAAAATATTAGTTAAAATTTAATAAAATTAATAATTTTTCATTGTGTAAAAATTCAATAATATGATAAAATGGTAATGAATAAAAATGACAACAACAAGAAAGGCAGGGTTAGTTTAGTAATTAAATAATATAATTAGCTGATTGTTTTACTTCTTCAAAGCAATACCTAAGAAAACTAAACGCGACCATTTTAAGTTTTATATTGATTATTTTCAAAAAATTGGGTATAATTTTTTAGTGTTTGATTTACGATATCATCATAATGAAATCGCTAATAAAAAAGTAACATTAGGAAGTAATATTAAAGATTTAGTAACAATTATTAATTTATTTAATAGCAAATATCCTCATCAACAAATTTATTTGCTTGGACAGGGATTAGGTGCTAATATTATATCTTGTCTTAGTAATAAAGTATCGGTTACTGGGATAATATTATTGAATATAATTAGTAATCCTAATTATCTTGATAGTGATTTGAAAACAAAATTTATTTCGTTGTATGGTTTTTGATTTGATCGTAATGTTAAATTACCAGTTGTTTTGGTGGAGAAATTAATTAGTAAGAATAAAACTTATCAGTTACAAATTAAGAAATATTTTGAAAATAAGCCGTTTTTATTATGATATCGGTTACAAATGAACTCTTTAATTAATAAATCGTATTGAAAACTTAAAAATTCAAATAAAAAAGTTTTATTATTACAAAGTAATAATCATCCGTTTAGTAATCAAAAAAAAATTAAAAAGTTAATGGGGGCTCATTTACTATATTTCATTGATGATGCGCATGATTTACTATGAAGTAAAAACTATGAGCAATATTGTAAAATGATTCATCAATGAATTGAGAATAGTAGTTAATGTTTAAGGAGAAAAGTATGAAAAGAGAATATTATAATTTTGAAAATATTCGGTTATTACCTAAAAAATGTATTGTTGAATCAAGGAAAGACTGTGATGCCAGTGTGCAGTTAGGTAACTTTAAATTTAAGTTACCAATTGTTCCTGCTAATATGACAACAGTTATTAGTGAAACAATGGCATTATTTTTAGCTAAAAATAATTATTTTTACATTATGCATCGTTTTGAGTTTGATAATGTGGCTTTTGTTGCTAAAATGAAAGCCCAAAATCTTTATAGTTCGATTAGTTTGGGAATTAAATTAGAGGATTATAATGTCATTGATGAATTGAAAGCAAAAAATTTAATTCCTGATTTTATTACTATTGATATTGCTCATGGACATTCGCAATATATGGAAAAGATGCTTAAATACATTAAAATTCATTTACCACAAACATTTGTTATTGCGGGAAATATTGCTACGGTTGAAGCAGCACAAGATTTAGTTTCTTGAGGAGCTGATTGTGTTAAAGTTGGTATTGGTCCGGGAAAAGTTTGTACGACAAAGTTAAAGACTGGTTTTGGCACCGCTGGATGACAACCCAAAGCTTGTTTAGACATTTTTAATACGATTAAACAACCAATTATTTTAGATGGTGGTTTACGCGAACATGGTGATATTGCTAAAGCGATTAGATTTGGGGCAACAATTTGTATGGTGGGAGCGATATTAGCAGGATTGGAAGAATCACCAGGGAAAACTGTCCAAGTTGATGGTCAATTTTTGAAAGAATATTATGGTTCAGCTAGTGCCTTTAATAAAAAAAATACTGATAATATTGAAGGCAAGAGAATTTTTGTTCCGATTGAAGGAAATATTGCTTCAAAGTTAAGAGAAATTAATCAGGATTTACAATCAGCAATTTCATATTCGGGAGGCAATAAACTTTTTGATTTAAGAACCGTTGATTATGTTTTATTAGTTAGTGAATAAAAAAATGTCATTTTTAAATAAATGACATTTTTTCTTTTAAATGAAAGATGTTTTACTAAATCTTATGTTACCTGAAATGTAAAATTAAAAAGGACACTTATATAAAAAACAAATTGTGTTAATTCTATAATTAAGAAAAGAAAGGAATTAGCACAATGTATAAGTATCTGACTATTGAATCAATAATAGCAATAAAAGAATATAAAAGTTATGGATTTTCTATTCGTAAAATAGCAAAAGCAATTGATTATAGTAAATCAACTGTACACAGAGTTTGTAAATTATTAAATCAAAACTTATTACCATTAGAAATATTGAATCAAGTTCAAAAAAATAAACAAAATGCAGGTAGAAAATTAATAATTTTAACTTTAACAGAAATTAATACTATCAATCATTTGTTAATTACTAAAAATTATGCTCTTGATATAATTGCTGATTTTTTAAAGAAAAATAAAATAAAAAATATTTCAACAAAAACTTTATATAACATGTTTAAAACAAATCGAATGGGTTTTGATGAAAAAAATTTATTGAGAAAAGGCAAAAATAAACCTCATAAACAAAAAGAAACTAGGGGCAGAATTAATAATTGTAAATCTATTCATGAAAGAAATTTAATCATTCCAAATATTAAAATATACAAGAATTTGGCCATTTAGAGGGAGATACTATCGTTGGTAAAGATCATAAAAGTTCTATTATTACTTTAGCTGATATATGATCAAAAACCACAATTCCTTTGAAAACCTGAAATATAAAATTAAAAAGGACACTTATGCTGAATTATACTTGTAAGTGCAAGTAAATAAAATTGCAAAAGATTTCATATAAAAATTTCATGATGCTAAGTTTATTTTAGAAAAAGTAAATTTAAGGAGTTTTTATATGGGATACAAACATCTTGGCATAGATGAAAGAATTTATATTGAGAATCAATTGAAATTTAAAGTAAAAATTAGTGAAATAGCTAAAAATCTTAATCGAAGTATTAGTACTATTAATCGAGAAGTTAATAGAAATAAAGATAATAATCATTATTTTTCATTAATTGCACAAAATAAAGCAGAAAATAGAAAACAATTACATGTTTATTTTCATAAATTTAAAAATAGAGAATTAGTAAAATATGTACAACAAAAATTATTATTAGGTTGATCGCCTGAACAAATTTATGGCAGAATTAAAAATTTTCATCAAGAATGAATTATTAGTTTTAAAACAATTTACAATTGAATTTATTCTGGATTACTTGAAAAGGTTACTAGTAAAAATTTAAGAAGAAAAGGTAAGAAACGAAAATCTCAAGAAAATCGGGGTAAATTTAATGGTAAATCCATTAAAGAACGAAATGTTAATAATCGCATAACTCTTGGCCATTGAGAAGGTGATACTGTAGTATCATCACGAGGTAAAAGTAAATCATGTTTAATAACTTTAGTTGAAAGAACATCAAGATTTACTTTAGCAATATTAGTTGAAAATAGAACTACTAAAGTTATTAACAAAAATATTAGTCATTATTTATCAATTCTTCCAAATAATCTTGTTAAGACTATAACATTTGATAGGGGTAAAGAATTTGCTAATTGACAACAACTTGAAAAAAATTTAAATGTGAAAATTTATTTTGCTGATGCATATTCACCTTGACAAAAAGGTACTAATGAAAATACTAATGGTTTAATTAGAGAAAAATTTCCTAAAAAATTTAATTTTTCAAACACTACTAAAAATGCAGTTCATAAATTTATATTGTCTTTAAACCAAAGACCAAGAAAAATACTAAATTATTTTTCGCCAATCGAATATTTGGTTAGAAAAATAATTTAGTTGCACTTAACTTTACAATTTGGCATTTTTTCAAAATTATTTTTATTTATAAATTCATTTAGTCCAAGTTCATTAATTCTTGAATTAATTTTATTAATTGTTTCTAGTTCTTTATATTCTAGATTTATAATTTTTTGATTTTCTTTAATTTTTTCAAAAATATCAATATTTATTTCACTATTTATTTTACCTTTAATTGATTTTTTATTGTTTTTTGTTTTAATTAATAAAGTATCTATTTTTTTATAATATTTTCCCAAAAAATGATTATTTTTAATATGTTCTTTAACATTTTCAATTATTTTTATTTCACATTTTAGTATTTTAATAAGTATTAATAATTTAGTAAACCTTTGTGAAAAAAAATAATCATTATCAGAAATATTTGCATTTTTTTGATCATTAAATAGCGCACCTTGTTCTGGAACGAGATCACTTAAATAAAGTTCTTTAAATGTTTTAATATCAGTATCTTCTAATTCTATTAAAATTTTATTAAATATTTCTTTATTTTTATAAAAAAAATCACCAACATCAATTAAATCAGTTAATTCTTTGAAAATTTCTTTTCTTTTTTCTTCTACATATTTACTTGATGCTATTCATCCACCTATTAATAATTGTTCAGAATAATCTTTTCAATGAATTTTATCATCATTTGTAGAATTAATTTACCATTTTTTTCATAATTAAAAAATTTAAGATAAGAACCAAAACGCATAGACTCACTAGTTATAAAAATCATTTGTACTAAATCATTTTTTGTGGTTTGATTTTGTCTGTTATCATTATTAACTTTTGATAAATTTGAAATTGCATTATTTAAATTACTTTGAGAAATAATAATATTTTGATTAATAGCATTTAAACCTTGTTTTGAGTATGCTCCTGTATAAAATAAATTAATTTTTTGACAATTATATTTTTCTACTATTTTTTTATTTATTGATTTTATTTTTATTTCATCGGTTTTTAAACTTTTACCACATAAATTACTAATTTTTTTATTTAAATAATTTAGTTCATTATTATAATTTAATTTTTTATTATTTTTTTCTTTTTCTTTAAGTGAGATAATTTCATTTTTTTGTTGTAAATATTCTTTTACTTTTTCTTCATTAAATAAAAGTTTATTTTCTTTTAAAATATTTAATTTTTCTTTTAAATGCCAAATTGTAAAGTTAAGTGCAACTAAATTATTTTTCTAACCAAATATTCGATTGGCGAAAGATAATTTAGTATTTTTCTTGGTCTTTGGTTTAAAGACAATATAAATTTATGAACTGCATTTTTAGTAGTGTTTGAAAAATTAAATTTTTTAGGAAATTTTTCTCTAATTAAACCATTAGTATTTTCATTAGTACCTCTTTGTCAAGGTGAATATGCATCAGCAAAATAAATTTTCACATTTAAATTTTTTTCAAGTTGTTGTCAATTAGCAAATTCTTTACCCCTATCAAATGTTATAGTCTTAACAAGATTATTTGGAAGAATTGATAAATAATGACTAATATTTTTGTTAATAACTTTAGTAGTTCTATTTTCAACTAATATTACTAAAGTAAATCTTGATGTTCTTTCAACTAAAGTTATTAAACATGATTTACTTTTACCTCGTGATGATACTACAGTATCACCTTCTCAATGGCCAAGAGTTATGCGATTATTAACATTTCGTTCTTTAATGGATTTACCATTAAATTTACCCCGATTTTCTTGAGATTTTCGTTTCTTACCTTTTCTTCTTAAATTTTTACTAGTAACCTTTTCAAGTAATCCAGAATAAATTCAATTGTAAACTGTTTTAAAACTAATAATTCATTCTTGATGAAAATTTTTAATTCTGCCATAAATTTGTTCAGGCGATCAACCTAATAATAATTTTTGTTGTACATATTTTACTAATTCTCTATTTTTAAATTTATGAAAATAAACATGTAATTGTTTTCTATTTTCTGCTTTATTTTGTGCAATTAATGAAAAATAATGATTATTATCTTTATTTCTATTAACTTCTCGATTAATAGTACTAATACTTCGATTAAGATTTTTAGCTATTTCACTAATTTTTACTTTAAATTTCAATTGATTCTCAATATAAATTCTTTCATCTATGCCAAGATGTTTGTATCCCATATAAAAACTCCTTAAATTTACTTTTTCTAAAATAAACTTAGCATCATGAAATTTTTATATAAAATCTTTTGCAATTTTATTTACTTGCACTTACAAGTATAATTCAGCTTTAAGCACTAACATCAAATTACTTTTGTTAATTTTACAATCAGAACAATTTTACAAAAAAACTTGTTTTAAAATCTGCTGACAAACTTTAAAATTAGGACAAAATTGCACCACTAATTTTCAAAATGCTTGACTATGATTAGGCTCTCATAAATGTACTAACTCGTGAATAATAACATAGTCAATAACCTCAAAATTAAAATGCATAATTTTGGAATTTAGAACAATTTTTTGCTTGTTAAAATGACAAACACCTCATTTACTACGCATCACTCTAAACTTAAGTTGTTGATAGCTTAAATTCATTGTTTTAGCAAGTAATGCCACTCGGGAACTCAAATATAATTCAGCTTGCTTACTAAGAAATTTATTAAAATTTTTCACAAGTTGCTTTTCATCATTGCCTTTTAAATTAACAACAACAGTTGTTGCGACAAAAATAACTTTATTGTTATTAGCAAAATAATTAATTTGCACCTCATATTTCTTATCTAAGAAATAAACAAAATATGGTTTTTGATGCAAATTAATTAAAATCTTTGAGGATTTATTAATAATTTTCTGTAATTTTTTTCAATTACTAATAAGAAAATCCTCAATATATTGTTCTTTCATTCCTAAGGGGGCATTGACAATAATATCCGATGAATAATATCTTACTGATAATCTTTTACCTTGTTGCAAATAATAATCCAACGCTACATTTTCATAAACTAATTGCTTTTTAAGCATCTAATAACCATCCTCATACTACTTTTTAAATATTGTTTTAATGTTTAAAAACATTATTCCCAAAGCTTTAAAATCCCACGGTTGTTTTACTCTTTTTAAAGGAACAAATTTATTTCCTTTTTTAGAAAAATAAGGTTGCACCTTCGTTAAAATTAAATAACCTAAAGATGTAAAAAATATTCCAAAAGTAAATATAAAAATATAACCTAATGGTCACAAACGACCAGTCCGATCAAAAATATTAGCAGTAGTAACAAGATTATTACCACTACCTCATAATGGATAACCATCACGACCAATAAATAATAAATTAGTTATTTCATTTTCATTTTTCGCAATAACTAATGAAAACGCATTAAAACTTAAAGCCATTAAACTAAATATAATTAAACTAATAAAACTTCATAATAAATAATCACGATGATATTGCACAATACCATACATATATAAAAATCAATAAGTAAAAATGATAATAACATGTAAAACATAATATAACCAGTAAGAAAAATGTTGCGGTCCATACGATTTATCAGCTGGAATTAGTAAACTTGCAAAAACCATAATTACTACTCAAGGTGCAGTAATACTAAATAATTTATCATTAGCCTTAATTAATAAAATACCACTAATAATTTGTGTTATTGAACTTAAATGAAATGGGAAAATTCAAGGTCAACCTCGTAAATTTTTTCCTGATTCTTTAAAATAATATAAATATAAAAAATGTAAAAAATAATAAAGAAAATATAAGAAAATTTGAAAAATACCAAGAATTATTAAAAATAATTTATTTTGTGCTAACTTAACATATCCTGTTTTAAAAATAAACAAACAAGCCAAAGCAATTAATGATAAAATAACTGGCAATCAATATTGTCAAGTAACACCAATTTTAGTAATAACTTCACCAGAACTTCCTGCTGGATTAAAAAAATCATATAATGATAAAAACATCTTTACTTCTCCCTTAATAGTTATTACTTATTCGTTGATGATTAATCTCATTTTTATTTAAATAGGCTTGAAAAATATCTTGAAAACTAAACTGCAAAATATTAGCAATTGTAAAAAAATGATTTAAAATATTAGCATAATCATTAGTAATATTTTTTCAAAAAGCAATCGTATGATTAAAAGTTTCTAATATTAACAATGTTAAATCTTGTTCTTGCTTTAATTCATAAGAATATGCTTCTAAATCAATATTAAAACTTAATCCAATACTAATAAGAAAATGCAGACAATCAATAAATTCATCTAAAACTAATTCTTTTGACTTATATGTCATACGATTTGATCAATATTTAAAGCATCGTAATTCATTACTAAATTCCGATAATTCTACTAATAAAGCTAAAAATCGTTTATCAATTGTTTTTTCAACTAATAATTTTTTTTCTTCTAAAATTCTTGCATCTAACTTTTTTTGCAAACTAATAATTTGTTTTCATAATTGTAAATCCAAAATATGTTTCACCCATCCCTAACTTATATTGTTTTATTTATTATAATTGCCAAATTGTAAAGTTAAGTGCAACTAAATTATTTTTCTAACCAAATATTCGATTGGCGAAAGATAATTTAGTATTTTTCTTGGTCTTTGGTTTAAAGACAATATAAATTTATGAACTGCATTTTTAGTAGTGTTTGAAAAATTAAATTTTTTAGGAAATTTTTCTCTAATTAAACCATTAGTATTTTCATTAGTACCTCTTTGTCAAGGTGAATATGCATCAGCAAAATAAATTTTCACATTTAAATTTTTTTCAAGTTGTTGTCAATTAGCAAATTCTTTACCCCTATCAAATGTTATAGTCTTAACAAGATTATTTGGAAGAATTGATAAATAATGACTAATATTTTTGTTAATAACTTTAGTAGTTCTATTTTCAACTAATATTACTAAAGTAAATCTTGATGTTCTTTCAACTAAAGTTATTAAACATGATTTACTTTTACCTCGTGATGATACTACAGTATCACCTTCTCAATGGCCAAGAGTTATGCGATTATTAACATTTCGTTCTTTAATGGATTTACCATTAAATTTACCCCGATTTTCTTGAGATTTTCGTTTCTTACCTTTTCTTCTTAAATTTTTACTAGTAACCTTTTCAAGTAATCCAGAATAAATTCAATTGTAAATTGTTTTAAAACTAATAATTCATTCTTGATGAAAATTTTTAATTCTGCCATAAATTTGTTCAGGCGATCAACCTAATAATAATTTTTGTTGTACATATTTTACTAATTCTCTATTTTTAAATTTATGAAAATAAACATGTAATTGTTTTCTATTTTCTGCTTTATTTTGTGCAATTAATGAAAAATAATGATTATTATCTTTATTTCTATTAACTTCTCGATTAATAGTACTAATACTTCGATTAAGATTTTTAGCTATTTCACTAATTTTTACTTTAAATTTCAATTGATTCTCAATATAAATTCTTTCAGCTATGCCAAGATGTTTGTATCCCATATAAAAAGTCCTTAAATTTACTTTTTCTAAAATAAACTTAGCATCATGAAATTTTTATATGAAATCTTTTGCAATTTTATTTACTTGCACTTACAAGTATAATTCAGCAATTATATTTTTTCAAGTTGCAAATAAAAAAAACCTAGTAATAACTTATAAATTATTACTACCTGAAATGTAAAATTAAAAAGGACACTTATATAAAAAACAAATTGTGTTAATTCTATAATTAAGAAAAGAAAGGAATTAGCACAATGTATAAGTATCTGACTATTGAATCAATAATAGCAATAAAAGAATATAAAAGTTATGGATTTTCTATTCGTAAAATAGCAAAAGCAATTGATTATAGTAAATCAACTGTACACAGAGTTTGTAAATTATTAAATCAAAACTTATTACCATTAGAAATATTGAATCAAGTTCAAAAAAATAAACAAAATGCAGGTAGAAAATTAATAATTTTAACTTTAACAGAAATTAATACTATCAATCATTTGTTAATTACTAAAAATTATGCTCTTGATATAATTGCTGATTTTTTAAAGAAAAATAAAATAAAAAATATTTCAACAAAAACTTTATATAACATGTTTAAAACAAATCGAATGGGTTTTGATGAAAAAAATTTATTGAGAAAAGGCAAAAATAAACCTCATAAACAAAAAGAAACTAGGGGCAGAATTAATAATTGTAAATCTATTCATGAAAGAAATTTAATCATTCCAAATATTAAAAATATACAAGAATTTGGCCATTTAGAGGGAGATACTATCGTTGGTAAAGATCATAAAAGTTCTATTATTACTTTAGCTGATCTATGATCAAAAACCACAATTCCTTTGAAAACTAAAAATCATAAAGCAGAAAGTATTACACAAAGTATAATAAAATTTATTTCAAAATTAATACCAGGAACAATTAAAACTATTACTTTTGATCGTGGTAAAGAATTTAGTAAATGAAAATTAATTGAAAAAAATTGTAATGTTAAAATTTATTTTGCAGATGCCGGAAAACCTTGTCAAAGAGGTTTAAATGAGAACAATAATGGTATTTTAAGAAGATATTTACCAAAATCTACTGATTTATCTTCATATAAACAAAAAGACTTAAATTCTATAGCATTTCAAATTAATTCTACACCCAGAAAATCATTATCTTATAAAAGACCAATAGATTTAATACAATTATTTTAAAAAACTGTCCCATTTATATTTACAATTCAGGCTAGATAAAATTAATCTTTTTTTTCTAATGCTGATTTAGACAAATCAACTAATTTTTTAAATTCAACTGGTTGATGAATTGCCATTTCCGATAACATTTTTCGATTAATATCAACATTTGCTTTATGTAAACCATTAATAAATTGTGAATAAGACATATCATATTCTCTAGCAGCACCATTAATTCGTGTAATTCATAAACTTCGAAACTCGCATTTACGCTTTTTACGATCACGATAAGCATATGCTAAAGACTTCATTACTTGTTCTTTAGCAGTTCTAAATAATGTATGTTTTGAACCAAAATAACCTTTAGCTTGTTTTAAAACCTTTTTACGGCGTTTTCTAGTAGTAACGCCTCCTTTAACTCTTGCCATTATTATATTTCCTTTCTAACTAAGTAGTAAATTTTTTAATCTTCGGTAATCAGTTTTATGTACTGCTCCTTCTTTGCTTAAATGTCGTTTTTGTTTAGTTGACTTATTTTGCGCTAAATGAGAAGTAAAAGCATGCTTTCGCTTTCATTTACCAGTTCCAGTAATTTTAATTCGTTTCTGTAATGCTTTTTTTGTTTTCATTTTTGGCATTTTCTTGCTCCTTTTCTTTAATTAAATCTTTATCTTTTCTAACAATTAAATACATATCATAAAACTGACCAGTTAACTTTGGTGTTTTTTCAATTTCACAATACTCTTTTACTAAATCATAAAACCGCATTAATGTTTCATAACCAAACTCTTTACGATATGATTCCCTACCTCGAAACTTTAAAGATATTTTAACCCGATCACCATTTTTTAAAAATTCTATTACCTTCTTAGCTTTGAATTGCAAATCATGCTCACCAATATTAGGTGTTAAACGCATTTCTTTGTTTTGAATAATTCGTTGCTTTTTTTTATTATCTTTATCTTTTTTTTGCTCTTCATACTTATATCTGCCATAATCTAAAATTTTCGACACTGGCGGATTAGTATTAGGTGCAACAACAAACAAATCTAGTCCTTGCTCTTTAGCAGTCCTTAAAGCATCATTTCGTGACATCACACCTAATTGATTGCCATCTTGATCAATAACTAAAACTTCACGAAAAGGAATATTTTGGTTAATAAAATCAGTATTTGGCTTATGTTTCATAAAATAGAAAACCTCCTATAACAACATAGAAAAAGTGTGTACTAATACACACTCACCATTAAAATATTTAGATTTTAAATCTAAAATTATTATTAGCTGTTTACCCATAACGATAATATGTTGCTATCAGGTGAGTGTAACACTACTTTCTTTTATTTATGTTCCTATAAATAATAACATAAATAAATAAAAATGCAAAAAAATATTAAACTTAGGTCGCGTTTAGTTTTCTTAGGTATTGCTTTGAAAAAGTAAAACGCTGAATTATACTTGTAAGTGCAAGTAAATAAAATTGCAAAAGATTTCATATAAAAATTTCATGATGCTAAGTTTATTTTAGAAAAAGTAAATTTAAGGAGTTTTTATATGGGATACAAACATCTTGGCATAGATGAAAGAATTTATATTGAGAATCAATTGAAATTTAAAGTAAAAATTAGTGAAATAGCTAAAAATCTTAATCGAAGTATTAGTACTATTAATCGAGAAGTTAATAGAAATAAAGATAATAATCATTATTTTTCATTAATTGCACAAAATAAAGCAGAAAATAGAAAACAATTACATGTTTATTTTCATAAATTTAAAAATAGAGAATTAGTAAAATATGTACAACAAAAATTATTATTAGGTTGATCGCCTGAACAAATTTATGGCAGAATTAAAAATTTTCATCAAGAATGAATTATTAGTTTTAAAACAATTTACAATTGAATTTATTCTGGATTACTTGAAAAGGTTACTAGTAAAAATTTAAGAAGAAAAGGTAAGAAACGAAAATCTCAAGAAAATCGGGGTAAATTTAATGGTAAATCCATTAAAGAACGAAATGTTAATAATCGCATAACTCTTGGCCATTGAGAAGGTGATACTGTAGTATCATCACGAGGTAAAAGTAAATCATGTTTAATAACTTTAGTTGAAAGAACATCAAGATTTACTTTAGCAATATTAGTTGAAAATAGAACTACTAAAGTTATTAACAAAAATATTAGTCATTATTTATCAATTCTTCCAAATAATCTTGTTAAGACTATAACATTTGATAGGGGTAAAGAATTTGCTAATTGACAACAACTTGAAAAAAATTTAAATGTGAAAATTTATTTTGCTGATGCATATTCACCTTGACAAAGAGGTACTAATGAAAATACTAATGGTTTAATTAGAGAAAAATTTCCTAAAAAATTTAATTTTTCAAACACTACTAAAAATGCAGTTCATAAATTTATATTGTCTTTAAACCAAAGACCAAGAAAAATACTAAATTATCTTTCGCCAATCGAATATTTGGTTAGAAAAATAATTTAGTTGCACTTAACTTTACAATTTGGCAATTAAATTGTTTTAAAACTAATAATTCATTCTTGATGAAAATTTTTAATTCTGCCATAAATTTGTTCAGGCGATGGATTGGTAACCCTTTTTAGGACACTTTTTATGTAGACTGGTATTTTCTAAATTCAACGGGAGTTAAATAATTTAAACTGCCATGAATTCGAATATTGTTATATCAATTAACAAAATCAAATAGTTCGCATTTTAGTTGTGTTAAGTTTGCAAATTTTTTACCGTTAATAAATTCGGTTTTAAAGGTTTTGTAAGTTGCTTCAGCAACAGCATTATCATATGGGCATCCTTTGGAGCTTAATGATCTTTTAATTTTAAAGGTTATTAAAATTTCATCAATAATTTTATTTTTAAACTCATTACCACGATCAGTATGAAATAAAGTTATTTTATTTAATGGTCGTGTTATCTTGTGAAAAGCTTGTTGAACTAATTCAGCAGTTTTATTTGGTCCAGCACTATAGCCAATTACTTCGCGATTAAACAAGTCAATTAATAAACAAATATAATGTCATTTAGTGCCAACTTGAACATATGTTAAATCACTAACAACAACTTCATTTGGTTTTTTGTCATTAAATTGACGATTTAAAACATTATTAATTTCGTCATTATTAACTGTTTTTTTATGATTACAATATTTTAACTTGGTGTATTTAGAAACCAAATTATTTTTGATCATAATGAATCGGATTTTTCGTCGTGATAAAATGATATTTTTTCTTATTAAAACAGCTTTAATTTTACGAGCACCATAAATCTTGCGACTTTTATTAAATGCACTGATAACTTCTTGTTCATAATTATTAACATCAAACTTGGTGCATTTATTAGTTTGATAATAATATGTTGATTTTAGTAAACCTAAAATCTTACATATTTTCCTCACTGAATATTTATTTTTGTTGTTATTAATTATTGTTATTTTTTCCCGATTATCAGTGCTGCTTGCTTTAAAATGTCATTTTCCATTCGTAATTGTTGGTTTTCTTTTCGCAAGTAAATTAATTCATTTTCTTCGACAGTGCGATTATCTTTTGCTTTAAATGACCCAGAATTATTATAATTTTTAATTCAACTATAAATAGTTGGTTTTGGTAAATTATATTCTTTCCCTAAATTAATAACACTTTTGTCATTTTTGTATAGCATTACAATTTGTTTTTTAAATTCTTCAGAGTATGAGGTTTTATTTCCCATTTTTATATTCCTTCTTTCTTAATAATTTTGAAGTCTATATAATTATGGTCCAACTTATTGTAGCCTATCCACAATCAACCTAATAATAATTTTTGTTGTACATATTTTACTAATTCTCTATTTTTAAATTTATGAAAATAAACATGTAATTGTTTTCTATTTTCTGCTTTATTTTGTGCAATTAATGAAAAATAATGATTATTATCTTTATTTCTATTAACTTCTCGATTAATAGTACTAATACTTCGATTAAGATTTTTAGCTATTTCACTAATTTTTACTTTAAATTTCAATTGATTCTCAATATAAATTCTTTCATCTATGCCAAGATGTTTGTATCCCATATAAAAACTCCTTAAATTTACTTTTTCTAAAATAAACTTAGCATCATGAAATTTTTATATGAAATCTTTTGCAATTTTATTTACTTGCACTTACAAGTATAATTCAGCATGATAATAAACAAGATATTATTGCTTTAAGAACTACGATTGGTATGGTTTTTCAAAAACCTAATCCTTTTCCAAAATCAATTTATGATAATGTTGCTTATGGACCAAGAAGTTTAGGAATTAGAAATCGAAAAAAATTGGATGAAATAATTGAAGATTCATTAAAAAAAAGCGGCATTATGAGATGAAGTTAAAAATGATTTAAAAAGTCCAGCTTTAAGTTTAAGTGGTGGTCAACAACAAAGATTATGTATTGCTCGAGCAATTGCTATTAAACCAGAAGTGCTATTAATGGATGAACCAACTTCAGCATTAGATCCGATTGCTACTGGTAAAATTGAGGAGTTAATATTGCAATTAAAAAAAGATTTTACAATTATTATTGTGACCCATTCAATGCAACAAGCAGCAAGAATTTCTGATCAAACAGCATTTTTTTTAATGGGTAAAATTGTTAAAGTGGCAAGAACAAGAAAATTATTTTTATCACCACAACAAAAGGAAACTGAAGATTATATTGCAGGACGGTTTGGGTAATGATTTAAAAATGATATAATTAATATTGGAGTAGGTGATATAATGCAATGTTATTTTGCTCATTTTCAAGATGAATTCGGCAATTTAATTTTTAATGATATTGATACTCATCATTTAGTTAATGTTTTAAGATTTCAAATTAATGACTTGTTAATTGCTGTATATAATGGCAAAAAATATCAAACGAAGATAATTGAAAAGAAACCACAATTAAAAGTTGAAATTCAAAAAAATTTATTGGAAAATACCGAATTAGAAATAGTTGTAACATTATTAATGCCATTGCTTAAACAAGATCGTAATGATTGAATTGTTCAAAAAGCGACTGAATTAGGTGTGACACAAATTATTGGTATTGCTTTAGAACGAAGTGTTACTAAGATTAAACGAAATGATGATAAGAAAAAAAAGATGATGCGTTGACAAAAGATTGCTAAAGAAGCAGCACAACAGTCGAATCGTAATCAAATTCCAAAAATTGTTGATATTATTACTGATTTTACTGCTATTATTCCTTATAAGAGCGAGTTAAATTTAATTGCTAATGAATTATCATTAGCAACCCGTTCATTGTCGGCACTAATGTTACCATTATCCAAGTCAACAAGTATTACTTTTATTTGTGGACCTGAGGGTGGTTTTAGTGATAAAGAATTAGAATTTTTTAATTTTGAAGGTTTTCATGCAATTAATTTAGGAAAAAGAGTTTTAAGATCAGAAACAGCTGTTTTAGCATTTCTTGCTAATATCGGTTATGAACATGAAAAGTTAAAGGAGCAATAAGAATGTCTTTAAGTTCAAAGCGAATGGGTGCAATTTTAAATTTATTATTTGCAATTAATTGATTGTTTTTAACAATGGTATTTATTAGTGTTCAAAAATCAAATTTACCTTTAAGTGGTGGTTTTGAAATTGCTAGTTATTTAATTCCATTAATAACTTTATGTTTAATAATGGTTTATGTTTGATTAACTTATGTATCAATTAAGAATTTTGATATTAAATATCAATTTAAAGCATATAAATACTTAATATTAATCGTATTGATGGCAGTGATGTCAATTTTAGCCAATTTATTAATTTTAATTGCTAAAAATCACCAAAATGCTATTTTAGCGTTTGGTTTATCAATTGGAATTTCTGGAATATTTGGTTTAGTAACAATTATCTTTGATATTAAGTTTTTTATTCAAAGGTTAAAATGAGAGGCATTATCAAAAAGTGAAATTTCTACCCTAAATGATGAATTAATAATTAAAAATAAATAATTAGTAAGGAGATCTGCTTGTTTTATGAAACTGAATGAATTTATTGATTATACTTTATTAAGTTCATATGCTACGAGTCATGACATTCAAAAAATTTGTATGGATGCTGAAAAGCACAAATTTGCTAGTGTATGTGTTAATCCTATTTATGTTAGTCATGCTAAAAATTTGTTAAAAAAGACAAAGGTTAATGTTTGTACTGTTGTTGGTTTTCCATTGGGTTCGGTGCCTACAAATATTAAAGTGTTGGAAACTGAACAAGCTGTTCGTGATGGTGCCGATGAGATTGATATGGTTATTAATGTCGGAGCTTTAAAAGAAGGGGCATATACGGTAGTATTAAATGATATTAAACATGTTCGGGCTGTATGTCCAAAACAAATTTTAAAAGTTATTATTGAAACTGCATTATTAACGAAAGAAGAAAAAATTCAAGTTTGTAAATTAGCTTTGCAAGCACAAGCAGATTTTATTAAAACTTCAACAGGATTTGCTAAAAGTGGTGCTAAAGTTAAAGATATTAAATTAATTCGTAGTATTGTTAAAGATGCAATGTATATTAAAGCGTCAGGGAAAATTAAAACTAAAGCACAGGCAATAAAACTTATTAAAGGTGGAGCAGACCGACTGGGGATTAGTAAAGCAGCGTTATTGATGGTTTAGTTGCTAATTAATTTTAGTTATAAAAATGGTTTTAATTTTTTGTGAATTTTGTTTCATTATTTGCAATTTTATATCATATTTATGGACGCATAAAGTTTTGTTAGGTAGGAAAAGATTTGAATAAGTATTAAGACAGTCAGTAATGATTGTCTTTTTATTTTATAAGGTGTTAAAAGTTTGTTCTTTGAAAATTAAATACAAGTGAATTAATAATGTTGGTATGTATTAAAGCACGATAAATTGTGAGTGGTCGCCATAACCAAAAGAAGTTTACCAGTTAATAGATAACATCCTATTAGCTATAGCAATTTGTTTCGTTTTGCAATAAAAAAATGAATGGGTGGATTTCCTAAAAATATACACGCTATTAAATTAGTTCCAAGGGTAGGATGCGGATGTTAAAGTGTAGAAATTTCTATATAGGGGTATGCTAAGTTTAAAATTATTAAAATCTTTATCTAATTAAAAAACAAAATTAAATAACAAAGCTTGTTAAACACTTAAATCTGCGATATATAAGTGTTTAAAAAACTAAGTTAACTAACTTAGTTAATATAACTTAGTTTATAACAAATAAGAAAGGTAATTTACTATGAAAAACATTGAAAACATTTTCTTAAATACTAAAAAATATCTTTTAAAAGAAACACAAAACGCAATGCTTATTAAAGCACCAAAAATTCCGTGATTTAATGAACAAATCGGTATTTGGTTTCCAAAGCGATTTGTTTATAAAGGAAAATACGAAAATTCAATTTGCATTGGAATAATAAAAGATAGTAAATATCAAGTAATTTCAATTAATCAACAAGAGCAAGAAACCAAGTTAATTAAAGGCCAAGAATTATTAGGCTTCTTCATTGCCGAAAAAGAAAACAATAAAAAAGATATAAATTATAACTATTTTAAAGGAGTTTAAAAATGAATATTGTGATTTGATTAATATTTATTATCACTTGCATAATGCTATTGGCGTATTTTGCTTATAAAATTTATGCCAAAATAAAAATGCGAATTAAATTTAAAAATGCCATTAAAAATAATACTGGTAATTTCACAAAAGACGAAAAAGTATTTATTGTTCGCTTTGAAGAATGAGTTAAAGCTCCTAATTCAAAAGAAAATAATGAGAATAAAAAATAATGTTTTGAAAAATTATTATGGAATTTTTAGAACTGTTTGTTCCGATAGAAAAAATGCCTGCACAAGTTGCATTTATTGCCGGATTAATTATTATCATTACTTTTCTTTTCGCATTAATTTCAATTATGTATTTACCAATAAAAATGATTTTTGGGAGATAAAAAATGACAGTAAATTTAAAAGAATTTAATTGAGAACAAATTAAACAAACTTTCTGAGATTTGTTTATCCAAATTACAAATATTCCGGCCCATATTAGTGGTGGTAAAGAAATTGATTTAACCCAAGAAACACTTTGACTTTTAATGGCAAACATTGCTTTTTGATTCTTAACAGCGATTATGGTGTGATTTATTCTAATGCTACTTTGAAAAACCATATCAGTATTTAGATAGAAACAAAAGTAATGTCAAGAAGTTACATTGTAATGCATTCACAAAGAAATTCAAAATTAATTAGTAAAAAATACAGTCGTGTTAAGGTTAATCGTGGTTTTAATAAATTTAAGAAAAACTTTGAATATAAATGATGAATGTTTTAAAAAGAAAGGGGGTGATTATATGATTGGAACTTTCTTAACAGAAGCACCAGCAGTAACAAAGATAACAGCTAGTGACGCGATGACTAAATTATGAAATGCGATTATAACAGCGTTTACTAAAATGTGGGAAATTATTGCTGTTAATATGCCACAAGTCGGTAATTTCTTTGCTGACTACTGAATATTCATTTTTCCATTTATTTTGGCAATATTCTTTATTTGCTTTAAAATGTTTGAAAAATTACTTGGAGCTGTACGCTAACAAAAAAATAAAGTGAGGTGCAAGATGAAATTTTGCAAATGAATAATAGAAAAAAATAACCATTTTATTGAATTGAATCGCACCTCATTTTTAATTTTATGACATTGAGGAGCAATTTGATATATTTACAACGGTTATTTTAAAAACATTGTAAGTTATTTATTTTTAGCAGGTTGTATTTTAATTTTTATTTTTAAAATCAGTAATTTAACACAAATTAACAAAGTTATTAATTTCTTAAAAAATTCACCATTAAATATTGTTATTGGTTCATTAGGAACTGGAAAAACCGCCTTTCTAGTATACGCATCAAAATTATTAAAAAAGAAGAAATATCATATCGCATCAACATTTCCATTACTAGAAACCCAAAAATTAAGTTTAGGACATATGGGATTATTAGATTTTGATTATCCGGTATTGCCAGACAAAACCTTACTTTTATGAGATGAAACCAACTTATTTTTAGAAGGAACTGATTGAGAAAAAAATAATACCAAAAACGAAGAAACCGGTATTCAAGAATATTTCGCTCTGGCACGCCATTTCGGTCATATTGTGCTAGCTAGCGGTCAAAGAGATAAACATATTTGAGTTAAAGTTCGTGATATTGCCAATAATGTGATTGTGGGCATTCGTAAAAAACCCGTTAATATTTTTCGCCCCTACTTAAAAGTCATCTATGGCACCTTTACTAGTATTGAAGAATATGAACGCTGACGAAACACTTTAATTGATGCTAAAAATAGTAAAAAGGGTCGTCGCATTAAATACCGTGATATTCCTGAACTTGATATTTATTTTTTTAAACTAAAAATTCCTCTACCAATATTAAACACTTACAATTCTTTTTACCTAGCGTTTTTAAGAGATTACTTAAATTCAAAAGTAAATCCTGACTATGAAGATAAATACTATAATGACACAGCAATTGATTTAGAAGACTTAGAATACTTAAAAATGGATAAATTCAGCAAATTTTTAAGAAAAATGAAAGAAAAGGAATAATAAAAAATGGAAAATCTCGCAAAAATGGACGACTTTCTCGCTCAAATGCTTTATAAAGTTTTTGACTTAATTTGAAGTTTAGAAGTGCCGGGAACGAATATTCAACTGATATTTCCTTTATTCTTAACACTGGCTGTAGAGTTTCTTATGGCAATCATTCTTGGATTTGGCAGTCAACAAATTAATTTAGAAAAACAACGCCAATATGCTGTTAAAAATAAGGGGCGTTTAAGTGCATGAGGAAAAGCTAAAAAACAAATAAAACCAATAAAAACAAAACAAGGTAACTAAAAATGTTTAAACTAATTATTATTTTTATCTTAATAACTGTTCTTGGATTGTTGGCTGGTAGTCATTTTGAAACTTTAACGAACTATATTAGCGAGGGACTTGCCAATTTCCAAAAGTTTATTACTAGCAATTTAACAATTTTAGAACTATTTAAACCAATGGCTCGGACATTTTCGCAACACCCAATTTTTACCATTCTTGGTGTTACTTGTGTACTTATTGCTTTATTTATTGTGATTAAAGGACGATAAAAATATGAAAGGAAAATTAAAATGAAGAAACTTTTAGGAAAATTATTTAAAAAAGATAATTCAAAAGAAAAAATGCCATTAAAATTAAGAATTAAAAATTCTTTTAAAAAGCGGTGGTTAAAAATAGTATTAAGTATCATTTTCATCTTTATAAGTTTATTAATTTGTGCATTAACAGTAATAGATACTAAATGAATAACTGGAACAAGTGACAAATTTAATGATTTTATGAATAAAGAAATGGTTGATTTTTTTGGTAAGTTCAATAGTGTTATTATGCTCGCCGGAATATTTGTTTTTTGATGAGGCGGAGCAATATATTTTGCAATTAAATTTGAAAAATTAATCCGCTTTACTATTCAAAAAATTAAAGCAAAAAAAGCCTTGAAAAATGAAATCAAACAAACTAATTAATTCTTTTAAAAAATATTGATGGAGAATTTTGCCTTACATTTTTATGATTATTATCTTTTTCATTCCATTTTTAAAATTGGGAATTAATGATTTGAAATTATTATATGAAAAATTTGAAGCATTAATTTCACTTATGATACTAGGATATTTAGATATATGCATTACAATAGCGGTAATTATGAACTGTATCATTGAGTGACTTATTAAAAAATTAAAGCTAAAAGAATAATGAAAAATAAAATATTTTAAAAAGGAGTGATAAAAATGTTTATGAAAATATTTACCGTGCTAACTATTAGTTTCAATAACATTTTTACTATTCCACCAAACATTAACAACGAGAAAACGGCAGTGCAATTAGTTAGAAATAAAAGAAAAACTCAATATAAAACATATGACTTAAAATTTTCAGAAATAAATAACAGTTATTTACAATCATTGTATAAAAAAGGTAGTGACCCAGTATATATTAATATTGACTCAGTAAAAGAGCAATTACCTTTAGAAATAAAAAATTATGGAGAAAATACTAGAGGGTTTGCTGTCTTTACCAATGAACCAGTATTTAAAGAAATTAAAGAAATTTATAATTATAAAAAAGAAAACAGCACCCCAGAAGAAAGAGAATTTTTTGATAAAGATTTTCAAAAAACAAATATTGAATATTTTTATACTGCTAAAAAAATTAAAGATGTAAAAATAACAATACAAGAATATAGTTATCCCGGTTCAAACAAATTTCATATTAAAAAATTTTTAGCAAAATTAGAAACTAAACCAAGTACGGACATTGATTTGCCAGAAACAACCACCAAATTTGACGGCAACCATAACTATAGTGATGTTATTGATAATCTTGACTATTTAATGATTCACCGTGGTGATTTTGATAAATTTAATTACTCTTATCTCTATTGAACACCAATATTTAATTTCATTGACACTTTAGAAAAAGTTTACTATAAAGAATTCACCATTAAAAATCATGGTTTTAAAGACGAGAGCTATTTTTATCACAAGACTTCTAGTAATAAAAATGTAGTAAATGAGAATGTTTTGAAAATTCAGGCATTTAACAAAACTATAATTGCCGGAAATAAGTATTTACAATTGCTACACGGTGAAAAGGAAATCTGAAAATATGATACTGCAAACGCTAACGATTATTGCCTAATTAAGTATCTTTTTGGTACTTTAAATTACCTTAATGTTAGATTTAGTTTTCTACGTTATGACCCAGATTTACGAAATGATATTTACCTATATTTTAAAAATAACATTCCTAGTATTAACAACAGCGATTACAAAAATGTTTTTGACGAAATCTATGAAATCCTTGGCAACTTCTTTTCCAGTTTATTTTATGCTACTTTTGATATGGACGAAAAAACTTACACCGAAATTGATTTTAAGGGTGTAGATAATTACAACAAAAATTACTTTATTCAAATCGGTTTCTTTTACCGTTCATTAATTACCTTTTATCCCAAAAAATACTTAGTAAATATTATAGGAAACTCAGAACTATTACTAAGAAGTTATTTCTTTACTTTTGACAAAAAAACGCATCAAGAGAATTATGATGCCTTTAAAAACAATAATAGTATCTACCGAATTGATTTTAATGTCTTAAAATCCTATGATAATAAACTAATTACCTTGCCAACCAGCAAGACTGCTAACAGCATCAATTACCTCAATACCGATATTGATATTCGTTATGGTATTAATATTTTTACCTTAACCTTTCCGCTTTATCACAAAGATAATATCTCTAACTACAATTTTAAAATTTATGACTTTAATGTCTTAAATTCAACAGCCTTTATCCCTGATGGTTCAAATAACAGTGAATGAGACGATTTAATTCCACCAGCAAATTGTAAATATTCTGGACGATGAATACCAACTTTTAATGATATTGGATGTGCCCTTCAAAATGCTGGTATCAAAATGATAAACTGAATGCTGACAGCGTCACGAATCATTACAATTTTACGCCCGTTAGCAATTATTGCAAAAACAACAGTTAACTTTTCAACCGCGATTTTTCCAGTTTTTAAAACAGTACCAGCTTTTTACTATACCTTTCAATTTTTAATCGGTTTTGCCATTTTTCTAATGATATTAAGGATTTTCGTGTAATATATATATATATATTGAAAAAATAAAGTAATAAAGGAATTAAAATAATGAAAATTTTAAATATAATAACTCTTTCGACATTAACAATATTACCAATAGTTGGTTGTTCTAAAAAAGAAAACGAAACACAACAAGTTCAATATAAAATATATGACTTAAAATTTTCAGAAATAAATAACAGTTATTTACAATCATTGTATAAAAAAGGTAGTGACCCAGTATATATTAATATTGACTCAGTAAAAGAGCAATTACCTTTAGAAATAAAAAATTATGGAGAAAATACTAGAGGGTTTGCTGTCTTTACCAATGAACCAGTATTTAAAGAAATTAAAGAAATTTATAATTATAAAAAAGAAAACAGCACCCCAGAAGAAAGAGAATTTTTTGATAAAGATTTTCAAAAAACAAATATTGAATATTTTTATACTGCTAAAAAAATTAAAGATGTAAAAATAACAATACAAGAATATAGTTATCCCGGTTCAAACAAATTTCATATTAAAAAATTTCATACAAAAAAAGACAACAATTAATTCATTATTTAATTAATAAAAATATATAAAAAAATGGATAGGCTACAATAAGTTGGACCATAATTATATAGACTTCAAAATTATTAAGAAAGAAGGAATATAAAAATGGGAAATAAAACCTCATACTCTGAAGAATTTAAAAAACAAATTGTAATGCTATACAAAAATGACAAAAGTGTTATTAATTTAGGGAAAGAATATAATTTACCAAAACCAACTATTTATAGTTGAATTAAAAATTATAATAATTCTGGGTCATTTAAAGCAAAAGATAATTGCACTGTCGAAGAAAATGAATTAATTTACTTGCGAAAAGAAAACCAACAATTACGGATGGAAAATGACATTTTAAAGCAAGCAGCACTGATAATCGGGAAAAAATAACAATAAATAATTAATAACAACAAAAATAAATATTCAGTGAGGAAAATATGTAAGATTTTAGGTTTACTAAAATCAACATATTATTATCAAACTAATAAATGCACCAAGTTTGATGTTAATAATTATGAACAAGAAGTTATCAGTGCATTTAATAAAAGTCGCAAGATTTATGGTGCTCGTAAAATTAAAGCTGTTTTAATAAGAAAAAATATCATTTTATCACGACGAAAAATCCGATTCATTATGATCAAAAATAATTTGGTTTCTAAATACACCAAGTTAAAATATTGTAATCATAAAAAAACAGTTAATAATGACGAAATTAATAATGTTTTAAATCGTCAATTTAATGACAAAAAACCAAATGAAGTTGTTGTTAGTGATTTAACATATGTTCAAGTTGGCACTAAATGACATTATATTTGTTTATTAATTGACTTGTTTAATCGCGAAGTAATTGGCTATAGTGCTGGGCCAAATAAAACTGCTGAATTAGTTCAACAAGCTTTTCACAAGATAACACGACCATTAAATAAAATAACTTTATTTCATACTGATCGTGGTAATGAGTTTAAAAATAAAATTATTGATGAAATTTTAATAACCTTTAAAATTAAAAGATCATTAAGCTCCAAAGGATGCCCATATGATAATGCTGTTGCTGAAGCAACTTACAAAACCTTTAAAACCGAATTTATTAACGGTAAAAAATTTGCAAACTTAACACAACTAAAATGCGAACTATTTGATTTTGTTAATTGATATAACAATATTCGAATTCATGGCAGTTTAAATTATTTAACTCCCGTTGAATTTAGAAAATACCAGTCTACATAAAAAGTGTCCTAAAAAGGGTTGCCAATCCAAAATGTTAAAATTACTGCCTAGAGAAAGATGGTTTTTAATTATGACAATACTCTTCTTAAACAACTTTTTCATTTTTTCTATTTTGACAAAATAAAAAAGCAGTATTTAAGTTTAAATACTGCTTTAGTAAAAATATTTTTAATCTTAATTTAAATTAGATAATTAACAAATATATTAAAATTAAAATTTGAAGTCGGGCTATTTATGCATAACACATATAAGAAATATTTTAATTTTTTAATTAATAATGTTAAATTTTATTCTATTCCTAGTCAATCGCCTTCAGTGTTGGTTATAATGACAAAACCATCATTTTCATTATCTAATATTTCAAAATAACCATTTATTTGTTCAAAATGAAGCAGCATTACTTTTACGAGAGTATTGAAATCTTCATTTGTGACACTCCCGCCCCAGCCAGAATGGTCATTTATAATAAATTTATTTTTAATAATTTTAGTAATGGTTGCTTGTGAATTTTTATTTTGTTTAATTTCATTTCATGTGTTTTTGTTAATTTTAATTTTTAATTTATCATGGGCTAGAAATTTATATCATTTTTCAATGTTATCATAAACATTATGATGAATTGAAGTTGGCAACGCAATATCAGATGTTGCATGATGATGAAAAGCAAAATACATTCATGTTCCTGCAATTGCTAATCCTCCAATTACTAAGGATAGCCCTAGAGTTTCCGGAGCTAAAGCGGCAGCAGTACCAGTTTCTCCCGCTATAACTCCGCCTTCAACTGCTGCTGTTTCGGCAACAGTAATTGTTTCTGCGGCGGATAAGCTTTCTGTTGTGCTTGTTGATAAGAGCGGAGTCATTTCCATTGCTTCTGCATTTGTGACACTAGTAGCGGCGGTACCACTAACAGTCATTTTTGTTCCATAAGCTGTTAATGCACCCCCACTTAAAGCTGCTAATCCAGTATTTGTTAATTTTTCTTTAAAAGTTTTTTTATCATTTTCAGATAATGTTTGATAATAACGATTAATTTCATTTAATCTTTTTAATTTTTCGTCTTTTGAAAGATAATTATATTTATTTATTATCTTTGTAGTTTTTGTTTGTGAATTTACAATATTTTTGTTTATTGGTTTATTTGCTACAGGTACATTTGTATTATTACTGCCAGCAGATTGATTTGAAATTACTACATTTTTTTTAGGTTGTTCTGCTTCTATTAGTTTTTGTTGATTTTGAACAGTTGTAGTTTTTTCTTCTGAATTTATACCGCTTCCTTCAATTGTATGTTTTGACAAAGCAAAATTATAGTGAGTTCCATTATTAACATGAAATATTTGTATGTTTTCGGTTGGATTATTTGTTGCAAATATGTTTCGGTTGTTTGCATTAATATTAGAACCTAACAGATTGCCAATCGCCAAAATTTCTAGTTGTCCACCTCACGCTGAAGATTGTCTCATTCTTTCTAAGTAATTAGTATCAATTTCATTTTCGCTTATCTGAATTGCACTGCGAAATGTTTCGATCTGATTTGTCCCTGAATTTATTTGTGTGGGATTGTCTAAATTATCTCTTATATAATCAACAACGCGATTACGAAAGACATTTATAACTAAATTATTTGCTATTTGATCTTGATATCAAGTTTGCGTATTTGTATTATTTTCTACATCAAATTGTTGCAATAAATTTTGTACATATGATAAATAACTCAGCTGCAAGCTACCGAATAATTGGATAAATCGGCTTCTAAATTCTTCGTTATTATTTCTCACTTGCAATAAGTAAGATGTTGATACCGCCCAAAACAAACAACTATTATCCGATGGCACATCATACAGATTATTTTGATTTGTTGTTTTAGTATTTTGGTTTTGTGTTTCATTTGTGGTATCTTGTGATTGATATCCAGAAACATTTGTATTACTGTTGCTATTAGATTCAGTAGATTGGTTTTGTCTTATTTCATTATTTGCTGGTTGTAATAATGTTTCTAATTCTTTTTGAGATTCTTGTAAATCCTTTTCAATTTTTGTTATTTGTTCTTTATTTTGTGGTTTTTTTAGTTGTTTCTTAAATAATTCTATTTTATTTTTTAAATCCTGAAAATTTTTTAAAAGATCTTTAACTTCTATATAATCGTTACATATTGTATAATATAAAGCAGTATTACCGTTATTATTTTGTAGATTAATATCAACACCATTTGCAAGTAATAATTTCACAATTTCTATGTTCCCAAAAGATGCTGCTGCAATCAAAGCAGTATTACCATTATGTTTTAATTGCAAATTGATATCGGCACCATTTTTAAGCAATAATTTCACAATCTTTTCATAATCATAAGTTGCTGCTGTAATTAAAGCAATAATTAAAGAAGTATTATCGTTTTTGTCTGTAAGATTGATATTAAAACCTTTTGCAAGTAATAATTTCACAATATCTGTATGGCCATTTTCTACTGCTGTGATTAAAGCATTATTACCATTATTATTTTGTAGATTAATATGGGCACCATTTGCAAGTAATAATTTTAAAATTTCTATTTGAGCATTTCCTGCCGCAAGTAAAGGAGTATTACTATTCTTTACTAGATGACTATTTATAGCACCATTTGCAAGCAATAATTTCACAATCTTTTCATAATCATAAGTTGCTGCTGTAATTAAAGCAGTATTACCGTTTTCGTCTGTAAGATTGATGGCAGCACCATTTTCAAGTAATAATTTCACAATATCTAATTTTCCATAAGTTGCTGCTGTAATTAAAGGAGTTATACCAAATTTATTTTGATGATTGATATTGGCACCTTTTTCAAGTAATAATTTCATAATATCTAGTTCGCCATAAGTTGCTGCTGTAATTAAAGGAGTTATACCAAATTTATTTTGATGATTGATATCGGCACCATTTTTAAGCAATAATTTCACAATATCTGTATGGCCATTTTCTACTGCTGTGATTAAAGCATTATTACCATTATTATTTTGTAGATTAATATTGGCACCATTTTCAAGCAATAATTTCACAATATCTAGATTGCCATGGAATATTGCATATTGTAACGGTGATCAATCCATTAAAAAATCATTAATCATTTCTGAATTTTTATTATTTAATATAATTAATAATTTAGTAAGTTCTAAATTATTTTTATTAATAGAAATAGATAAAATAACACCATTACCTTTATTAAAAAAATTAAATTTTATTTTTTGTAAATTAAAATTATTTCCACTTTTAATTTTAGTTTTATTTTTTAATACATTTTCCATTTGATAAATGGAATTATTTACATTTTTTTTGTTTTCTAAAATATTTTTTCATCATTTTAAAAAAAATATTCCATTTCTTTAAAATCTTTATTTTCTTCTCTGTCAAATAAATTTTTTAGTTTTATTAATATTTCATTAATTATAGAATCTGTTTCTATTATTCTATTGATTTCATTGCCTGTCTCCAGTATTTCATTAATCTCATCCTGATTTTTATAAAAAAAATCAAAAAACTTTTTCTCTTTTATTAACTGTTCTCAAATTTCTATTCTAAATTTATTTAATTGTTCTGAATATTTTTTTCAATCGCCTCTTAATTGTGATGTATAATCTTTTCAATTTATTGTTTGATTTTCGTTAAATATTTTTTCTTGAATATCTCTTAATATATTTTTACTCTCATGTATAATTTTTTTTAAATTTATTGTTTGATTTTCGTTAAATATTTTTTGGATATCTTTTAGATTTTTAGCATCATATATTATTTTTCCATATTTATCAATATTTTTGATTTCTGCAAAAATTTCTAAAGTTTTTTCATCACATTGAAACCTTATGGCTTTACTTGTAATAAAAATCATTCTTACTAAATCAATTTTTATTGTTTGATTTTCTTGTTTATTATCGTAATTTGATAAATTTGAAATTACATTATTTAAAGTATTTTTCGAAAGAATAATATCTTTTCCTTTAGTTGATTTGTCTTTCTCTTTTATTACAACATTTAATCCATCTTCTGAATATGCTCCTGTATAATTTAAATTAGTTTTTTGACAATTATATTTTTGAATTACTGCTTTATTTAAAGCTTTAATTTTTTGTTCATCAGCTTTTAAACTATTACCTTGTAAATTAAGAATTTTTGTTTCTAAGTATTTTTTGTCGTTATTATAATTTATTGGAGAAATAGATAATAATCCTATTGCTTTTTTTAATTTTTCTATTTCTTGATTTAATTTATTTTATCACTTTGTTGCTTATTTTTTGATTTTTTTGCTTCAATTAATTCTTTATTTAATTTATTTAAAACTTTTGTATTATTGATTTTCTCTTCGATTATTTTGTCTATATCTTTAATGTTTTCTTCTATTTTTTTAATTTCTTCTGGTTTTTTTACTTGTTTTAATTCTTCTTTTCATTTTTCTAATATTTTTAATTTATTAAGTTTTTCTTTAATTTTTCACTCTAATTTTTCTTTTTTCTCATTGTTTTTGTTCTTTTCTATCATTAATTTTTTAAAATTTTCTAAATCAGTTTTTAAATTTCCCAGTTTGGTAATTTCGTTTTGATTAGCTTGTCTTATTGTTTCTAGAAGTTCATCATCAAAATAAAAATACTTATTTTGATTATTAATAAATCCTAGTAAATAAAGATTATTTAGATTAATTACTAATTTTATACTTTTATTATTACTATTTTTTAATGTTAATATTAATATTTTTTCTTTGTTATTTTGTTGTTCTTTAATTCAATTAGCCATTTTGGGTTCTAATTCTTCTAATTTAGAAATAATTGTTTTATTATCTTTATTATCAAGGTCTTTGCTTATAAGTCCCCCCATATTAATACTTCTTAATGGAACAAGATATTTTTCAATAATAAGTTCTTGCAATATTTTTTGAATATTTTCAGAATAATTTTCATCTCAAGTAACTTCTTTTTCAATAATATCAGTTTGGCTATCTGTATTTTTTGAAGATTGGGATTGTTGTTCATCTTGTATTTTTGGAGTAGTTGATATGTCTTCGTTGTTTTGTCTTTTATTTCTAATTAATTTTTCTAAATTATTTGTTTGTGAATAATTAAGCTCACTATTTAATAATTTATTTTTTGTTCTTTGTTTTCGATTAGGAGCAACTGCAATGACGGTTGATAGTGCATTACCAGTTATTAAAATTGTTCCTAACAATCCTAAAAGTTTTTTCATATTAATCAAATCCTTTTCGTGAATTTTTGCTAACTAATAAATTTTTATAGTATCGACCCCCCCCCCCCTTAAATTTATAAAATTTAATTAACACAAATTAATTATAAATCATCAAATAATAATTTTTATCATTTTTTCAGTTTATTGAATACTAAAATTTGTTAAAGTTACTATCAAGAAAGGTAATTTATTATGTTAAAAATTATTAATAATGTAAAAACCTCAGAAAACAAGCATTGATTTAGTTTATTTACAACCCACAAAAATATGTACACCAACAAATGCGAACAATTAGCTAATGAATATGAAAAATTAGATGAATACTTATATAAATATCATTATCGGTTAAAACAAGGTTATAAAGTAGTTCATTTTGCTTTAAGAACAATTATTACAATTTTTGGTGATGTTACTTTTAAGCGACGCCGATATAAATATTGAAATCAAAAATCAGGTAAATTCGAATATGTATGTTTGTTAGATAAAGAAATTGGTTTATTGCCCAAACAACGCATTTATTTTGATGTCCAATTTAAAGTTTTAAGTCTTTTGGGTGATGGCAAACGATATCGCGATGTTTTAGATGCTCTAAATCATTCTTATATTTCAAAATCTAGTATTTCAAGAATTTTAAATAAATACAATATTACCGAATATTTTCAACTAGCAGAAAAAGAAACTAAAACTAGAATTGATGTTAAAAATAAAGATTTATATATTCAGCTAGATGAAACATTTTTAGCGACATTAGATAATAAAATTAAACAAGACCAAAGAATTCGTTTAGTTACTTTTCATACTGGACATAAAGAAAAAAATTATAAAAATGCTCGTAGAGAACTAGAAAACAAACGAGGTCATTTTCTAATGTTAAAAGTTGGTAAACGAATAAACACGATGGATTATCGTGATTTATTAATTAAAGAATTACAAAAACATTATGTAAATATTAATTATGACAAAATAATTATTTGTGGCGATGGCGATACTTGAATTAGAGAAATTGCCAATAGTTTCGGTAATGTTAGATATATTTTAGATGGTTATCACGCTATTAAAAAATTAAAACAAACTGCATTTAATATTATTTTTGAAAATCGTAAAGTAACACTAAATAGTTGAATTAAATTATATAAGGATGGAAATCATCAAGAATTAGTGAAAAACATTCGTAATATTGCTAAAAATGAGTTAAATAAAGATATTAAAACAAATTTAAGAAAGGCAAGTAATTATTTCAAAAACAATAAGCAAGGTATTCATAATCAAAATTTAGAATGAAATATTGGCTGCAGCATTGAAAGTGATGTATCGCATTTAGTAAAACAACAATTAGGATATGGAGCAAAAATATATAATCATAAGAATTTAAATAACCTATTACATTTAAGAATGGCAAATTTAAACAAATTAAATGTATTGCATTATATTAATGAAAATATTAATTCAGAAATAGAAATCAGAAAAGAAATATATAAAAATTCATTATGAAATAAATATAATAATAAAAATGATGATAGTTGAATTAATAAAGGTGGTGTGGTGTATACCAATAAATATAAAAAACATAAATTTAGATAATTAGTGAAAATTTAATAATATTAATAATTTTTTGTTGTGTAAAAATTCAATAATATGATAAAATGAAAACGAATAAAAATGACAATAACAAGAAAGGCAGGGTTAGTTTAGTAATTAAATAATATAATTAGCTGATTGTTTTACTTCTTCAAAGCAATACCTAAGAAAACTAAACGCGACTATATTATTAAATCATTTGCATTTTATAGCAAAAAAAATTATAATTATAGGGTCTAGCTATAAAATATTCATATGTAAAAAAATATAGGAAAATGGAGTTGAAAATTAAATGGCCACAGTTGTTGTAAAAAAGGATGGAGAAGATATTGATCAAGCTTTACGCAGATTTAAAAAAGCTGCTTCTCCAATTAAAAGAGAATTAGAAAAGCGTAAACACTTCCTTTCTCCCAGAGAAAAACGTTTATTTAAACAAGCACAAAATCGTAAATTTTCTCGTTAATTCATTAACGAGATTTTTTTATGTTTTACAAGGAAAAAAATATTAGATAAGTAAAAGTAGTAATGGGGATTAAATGTTGTATCCATTAATATAACAAGAGCAAAAAAATGATTGTGCTGTTGCTTGTTTAGCAATGTTAATTAAGTATTATCACAAGCAACGAATTTCATTAGAAACTTTAAAACAAGAAGCATCATTTCAATGAGAATATTGAAGTATTAAAACATTGAAAGCGGTAGCCTATTCACAGGGAGTATTATTAACACCATATCATTGTAATTTTGAGCAACTTCAAAAGTTATCGTTAAAAACGCCTTGAATTTTATATGTTAATAATGACAATGGTGAAGCTCATTTTATTGTTGTTTATAAAAAACATCGAAAAAAATTTTTAATTGCTGATCCTAGCAAGGAAAAATTACAATGAGTAACAAATGAATATTTACAAAATATTTATTTGGATACTTTAATTATTAGTGCTAAAACAATAATTCTTGCTAGTAAACAAAAAAATATGTTATCTTGTTCATTATTTTATTTATTGCAACCATATTTAATGATAATTTTAGGGCTATTGATTATTAATTTATTATTAATTAACGGTAATTAATTTTTTAGCAAATATGTTAGTAAAAGTATTTATTGATAGTCATCATCTTTTTATTTTAAATAGTATTTGATTAAAGATTTTATTAGGTTTTATAATTATTATTTTAATGAAAATGATTGTTAGTTTTTGTCAACAAAAAATAATTTTAATGTTAACTCATAATTTTATTACTAGTATGACACATCGATATTATTTTGCTATTAGTGAAAGTAATTTTATAATAATGGAACAATATCAAGATAGTGATTGATTGCAAAGAGTTGAGGATTTAACTATTGTTTGTAGTTTATTAACAACAAAGTTATTACAAGGTATTCATATTTTTGTTATGGCAATTATTAGTACTATATTGTTATTTTTTATTCATTGATGATTTTTACTAGCGATTGGATTGCAGTCATTAATTTTGTTATGTATTAATTTGTTATTTCATAATTTTTGTTATCATCAACAAATTAAACAAAAACAAGAAACGATTTTTCATTATCAACAATATTTACAACTAATTCAATCAGCAACGCAAAGAATAGGTTGTGATGTTAATGATGTTGTTTTATTTAAAATTCAACAAAGTTATGACGAATTACAAAAAACTAGTATTAGTTTATCTAATGCTGAAGTTAAAGTTAATCACTATGAACAGTTGATTATTAGTCTTTGTAATTTATTAATATTGTATTTAGCAAGTAACTTACTTGCTAGCAATATGATATCTTTAGGACAAATAATATTTGCTAGTTCATTAACAGGCTATGTAACAAACTTTTTTCAAGAAATTGGTCAGCTAATTATTACGAGAAAAAAACTGAAGCAAGCGATTAATCGTGTAAAACCCCTGTTATTTTTTAAAAAGGAAATTAAGCATAATTCTTTGTGCGAAACAACTATTTCAACAATCTCATTGCAAAATGTGTCGTTTAAATATTGTGATCAAATTATTTTTCAAAAAATTAATTATCAATTTAAAAAAACTAATTTTATTAGTGAGGTTTCTGGTAGTGGGAAATCTACTTTATTAAAACTTATTGGTGGAATGTATGATAACTATCAAGGAATTATTTTGTTAAATAATCAAGATATGCGATTTCTTGCTCATAATGAAATTATTTGTTATTTGCAACAACATCCCTATGTTTATGAGGGAACAGTTTTAGATAATATTGTTAATTTTAATTATCAACTAGTAAATTTAGCAAAATTGGAAAAATTAAATGTTAGTGTTCTTTTACAAGCAATAAATTTGAATATTAACACTAAATGTGATAATAATGGTAGCAATTTAAGTTCTGGTCAACGACAAGTTGTTGCTTTTTTATCATTATTCTTTCATCATCAGTGGAAAATAATTTTAATTGATGAATCATTAAGTAATGTTAACCAGCAATTAAAAATTAAATTAATTAAACTGTTATTAACATATTTTGATGATGCTTTAATTATTTTTGTTAGTCATGATAGTAATTTGAAGACTTATTTTTCGCAAGAGGTAATAGTATCGTCATTCGGAGTAATTACTAGTGAAACCAATAATTCATAAGTCAATTCACAATAATGGTGTTTTAATTTATTTTTTAGTCATTGGATTGTTGATTTTAACTAGTATTTTGAGATTATCAAAAATAACAAAACCACAAACAACTAGTGGTTATTTAACTGTAATTAAAAAACAAGATAGTTGTTATTATGTCTTTAATAGCATTCATTCTTTATCTAATAAATATCTTGATCGGATAATTATTAATTATCAAGAAGAAGTTATTTTGTCTGCTAATGATTATCAAATTGAAAATACTAGGGTTGTTTTTAATACTGTTATTAGTTGTTTTTCATATTTTTACTATCAACCAGCGACCATTATTTATAGTGAACAAAGTTTATTAAGTTATTTTTATGAGATATTTTCGGTATCAGGAAGTTAATAATTTTCTTTTTCAAGAAATTAATTACTTGAATTTAAGGATAAATGCATCAATTATTTAAATAAGATTAGTTATTAGTCTTATTTTTTTATTTAAGCTGAATTATACTTGCACTTACAAGTATAATTCAGCAAATTTAAATGAAGAGAGGAAACGAGAATTTATGGATCAAAATCAGCAAGAGAAAAATAAATTAGAAAAGCAATTTTTAGAAATGTATAAAGTTCAACAACAAAGAATCCAAATTGAAGATATTAGAAGAATTGAACAATATAAGAAAAAACAAATTCATATCATGAAATTAAATAAGTTTAATGATTCAATTTTTAATAAAGAAACTTTAATAGGAAAGTTAGAAATAACTAAAGAAAATCTGAATAATCCAATGCTTTTAAATAATTTGTTTGTTGGAGAAAACTATTCTTGTTTGGATGATTTTTTATGTGTAGCCAAAGAATGACAAGATATGCAACTTCATTTTAATGCAGCAACAGCTCACATAGAAATAGAAAATAAAATGGTGGAACAAGAAAATCAACGCCGAGAAATAAAAAAGAAATTTAAAAAAATTAATGAATTAAATATCCTGAATTGTAAATATAAATGGGACAGTTTTTTAAAATAATTGTATTAAATCTATTGGTCTTTTATAAGATAATGATTTTCTGGGTGTAGAATTAATTTGAAATGCTATAGAATTTAAGTCTTTTTGTTTATATGAAGATAAATCAGTAGATTTTGGTAAATATCTTCTTAAAATACCATTATTGTTCTCATTTAAACCTCTTTGACAAGGTTTTCCGGCATCTGCAAAATAAATTTTAACATTACAATTTTTTTCAATTAATTTTCATTTACTAAATTCTTTACCACGATCAAAAGTAATAGTTTTAATTGTTCCTGGTATTAATTTTGAAATAAATTTTATTATACTTTCTGTAATACTTTCTGCTTTATGATTTTTAGTTTTCAAAGGAATTGTGGTTTTTGATCATATATCAGCTAAAGTAATAATAGAACTTTTATGATCTTTACCAACGATAGTATCTCCCTCTAAATAGCCAAATTCTTGTATATTTTTAATATTTGGAATGATTAAATTTCTTTCATGAATAGATTTACAATTATTAATTCTGCCCCTAGTTTCTTTTTGTTTATGAGGTTTATTTTTGCCTTTTCTCAATAAATTTTTTTCATCAAAACCCATTCGATTTGTTTTAAACATGTTATATAAAGTTTTTGTTGAAATATTTTTTATTTTATTTTTCTTTAAAAAATCAGCAATTATATCAAGAGCATAATTTTTAGTAATTAACAAATGATTGATAGTATTAATTTCTGTTAAAGTTAAAATTATTAATTTTCTACCTGCATTTTGTTTATTTTTTTGAACTTGATTCAATATTTCTAATGGTAATAAGTTTTGATTTAATAATTTACAAACTCTGTGTACAATTGATTTACTATAATCAATTGCTTTTGCTATTTTACGAATAGAAAATCCATAACTTTTATATTCTTTTATTGCTATTATTGATTCAATAGTCAAATACTTATACATTGTGCTAATTCCTTTCTTTTCTTAATTATAGAATTAACACAATTTGTTTTTTATATAAGTGTCCTTTTTAATTTTACATTTCAGGAATTTTGAAATAAATTTTATTATACTTTGTGTAATACTTTCTGCTTTATGATTTTTAGTTTTCAAAGGAATTGTGGTTTTTGATCATATATCAGCTAAAGTAATAATAGAACTTTTATGATCTTTACCAACGATAGTATCTCCCTCTAAATGGCCAAATTCTTGTATATTTTTAATATTTGGAATGATTAAATTTCTTTCATGAATAGATTTACAATTATTAATTCTGCCCCTAGTTTCTTTTTGTTTATGAGGTTTATTTTTGCCTTTTCTCAATAAATTTTTTTCATCAAAACCCATTCGATTTGTTTTAAACATGTTATATAAAGTTTTTGTTGAAATATTTTTTATTTTATTTTTCTTTAAAAAACCTGAAATGTAAAATTAAAAAGGACACTTATATAAAAAACAAATTGTGTTAATTCTATAATTAAGAAAAGAAAGGAATTAGCACAATGTATAAGTATCTGACTATTGAATCAATAATAGCAATAAAAGAATATAAAAGTTATGGATTTTCTATTCGTAAAATAGCAAAAGCAATTGATTATAGTAAATCAACTGTACACAGAGTTTGTAAATTATTAAATCAAAACTTATTACCATTAGAAATATTGAATCAAGTTCAAAAAAATAAACAAAATGCAGGTAGAAAATTAATAATTTTAACTTTAACAGAAATTAATACTATCAATCATTTGTTAATTACTAAAAATTATGCTCTTGATATAATTGCTGATTTTTTAAAGAAAAATAAAATAAAAAATATTTCAACAAAAACTTTATATAACATGTTTAAAACAAATCGAATGGGTTTTGATGAAAAAAATTTATTGAGAAAAGGCAAAAATAAACCTCATAAACAAAAAGAAACTAGGGGCAGAATTAATAATTGTAAATCTATTCATGAAAGAAATTTAATCATTCCAAATATTAAAAATATACAAGAATTTGGCCATTTAGAGGGAGATACTATCGTTGGTAAAGATCATAAAAGTTCTATTATTACTTTAGCTGATATATGATCAAAAACCACAATTCCTTTGAAAACTAAAAATCATAAAGCAGAAAGTATTACACAAAGTATAATAAAATTTATTTCAAAATTAATACCAGGAACAATTAAAACTATTACTTTTGATCGTGGTAAAGAATTTAGTAAATGAAAATTAATTGAAAAAAATTGTAATGTTAAAATTTATTTTGCAGATGCCGGAAAACCTTGTCAAAGAGGTTTAAATGAGAACAATAATGGTATTTTAAGAAGATATTTACCAAAATCTACTGATTTATCTTCATATAAACAAAAAGACTTAAATTCTATAGCATTTCAAATTAATTCTACACCCAGAAAATCATTATCTTATAAAAGACCAATAGATTTAATACAATTATTTTAAAAAACTGTCCCATTTATATTTACAATTCAGGAAATCAGCAATTATATCAAGAGCATAATTTTTAGTAATTAACAAATGATTGATAGTATTAATTTCTGTTAAAGTTAAAATTATTAATTTTCTACCTGCATTTTGTTTATTTTTTTGAACTTGATTCAATATTTCTAATGGTAATAAGTTTTGATTTAATAATTTACAAACTCTGTGTACAGTTGATTTACTATAATCAATTGCTTTTGCTATTTTGCGAATAGAAAATCCATAACTTTTATATTCTTTTATTGCTATTATTGATTCAATAGTCAGATACTTATACATTGTGCTAATTCCTTTCTTTTCTTAATTATAGAATTAACACAATTTGTTTTTTATATAAGTGTCCTTTTTAATTTTACATTTCAGGTTAAAGCATATGATAACCAATTATGAAACGTTACTAGTAATAAACTGCATTTTTATAATGCTAAAGTCGATGTAATGTATGGGGTTAATATTTTTACACTAACTTTTCCACTATATAAAAAGAAAAGTGAAAGCACCAAATATCATTATTCTTTATACGATTTTAACATTTTGAATTCAACGGCTTTTATTGGCGGTGGAATAAGTGGTAATATGCATGACTTAATTCCGACGCCTAACTGTTCTTATTGAGGTTTATTTAATGCCATATCTTGTGGTATTCAGCACGCTTCTGTTAGTATGTTGAATTGACTACTTGGTATTTCAGGGATTAATCTTTTAATTCACCCCCTTGCGGATATTGCCAAAACAACGATTAATTTTACCAAAACCGCCCTTCCGGTGTTTGAAGTTATTCCAGCATTTCAGATGTTATTTGAATTTGTGGTGCCATTAGCAATCTTATTAATGATATTAAAAAAGTTCTCTTAAATTTGCTAGAATAACTTATTAAATGTATAATTTCTTCTTAAAGAAAGGAGGTTTTTTGTTATACGAAAAATTTTATCACTTTTAAATTTAGTTGGGGTAATATTTATCTCTGCGTGTAGTAATAATTTTAAAGAATATAATTTGCAGTTTGCTAGTGTTAAGAATAGTGGTTTAATTTTAATTCCTAAAAATTATGATATGCTTGATTTTACTAAAAGTAATATTTTATTACCTAATTTTCCAGCACTACAAAAACAATTTTATGTTTATAATTCAGAATTTACTAATCTTTATAACAAAAATGGTGTTTTTAAAAAAATAAATGGTTACCGGGTTGATAGTTCTACTTACGATGTCCGTAGTTATTGGCTTGACGAAATTGTTAATGTTAAAATTTCATTTAAAAAAGTTTCAGGTGTTTATCGTATAATTTCCTTTTTTGCTGAAATGCCTAATAAAAATTAGTAATTTAATAAATATTTTTGAAAATCGTGTTTTTTGTAATACGATTTTCTTAATTTAAGGAGTTTAAAAATGAAATATATTATTTCCCAAGCTGATTTAGCCGATTTAAAAGCAAAAATCCAAAGTTGACTAAGTGCTAATTGCCGTAATCCTTATTACTATAAAACTAAAAAACGTATTACTGCCTATTTAAATTTATGTACTTATTTCTATATTGAAGAAACTACTTTAACAAAACTTATTAAAAAATATTTTAAGAATGCAACGAAAACCTTTTATCGTTGGGCAGAAAAAATTATGACCGCTTATTATTCTGACAATTTAAATTTGTTATTGTTTAAAACTACAAAACCACAAAATCTTAATTATCAATATAGTTTAAATTCTCGCAAAAAAGTATGTGATTTATATTTTGATTATAAAAATCTTCAAGCTGGCGGAATCTGGTCTTTATTTAACAATTTAAAAATCGGTTTTCACAATATTAAAAATTCAGAAGTTCCTAAAAACATCAAAACCTTTTATAGTTGAATTAAATCTGACCCTCGTTGAAAAGAATTAAAACAGCAAATCAAACAAACAAAACGCCATTTTAAGCGTTATGAAGTCTCCGAAATTGGTCTTTTACAAATGGATGCCAAAATTATTACCACATCAAATTTTCCGGTTGATAAAAAATATTATATTTATGATTTCATTGACGAAATGACACGCATAGTATTTGGCTATGTTTATGATAGTTTAGGAACTAACAATGCCATTAATGCTGTGCAAAGAGCAATGAAAGATTTTCGTGAACTTGGGATAACCATTAAACGCCTTCGTACTGACAACGCTCCGGAATTTACTACTACTAACTGAAGTAATAAATAAAAAAACATACAAAGTAAAAGAAAGGCCTTTTACAACCTTTCTTTCGAGGAATGGAATTGTCCACGAAAACACACCGATTCGTTCGCCACAGAGTAACGGTAAAATCGAGCGGTTTCATAAACATTATACCAAATTATTTTATTCTAAGGATACAAAATTAAACCAAAATGAACTTCAACATTATTTAAACAAATGTTATTACTTTTATAACTTTGAGCGTCGTCATTCATCTTTAAATACTAAAACCCCATTTCAAACATTACAAAAATTTTTAACAAAGTAGCTTCTAGAAGTTTGAATAATTATTTTTTACAAAGTATTTAACTTGTTGTTTCAGTTGTGATTAAATTGATTACTCCTAAAATAATTAATATTTTTTTCATTATTGTTATTTTCCTTTTTTTAGTTGGTTTATTATTTTTTAAATATTATTATCAATTAAGCGACTCTATTGAAACAGTATAATTAACATTTATATTTCCAATATAAAAACTTAAATTATTTGATTTAATTTGAGCACTAGTCAAAGTAATATTTAAAATATTAATTTTATTTATATCTATACTAGGATATAGTTCTTTTAATTTATCCTTGATTTGTTGCTCTGTTGGATTAGATAAATTACTAGTTTTAAATTCACCTAAAGTGGTATTTGTAATAATTTTATTTAAATTAACATTAGATAAAAAATTAACTTTTGCACTACCACTTAAAAGGTCTTTTCTTTTAAAAGTTATTTCTGCATTTTCAAATGTTATATCTTTAATTTCAAAATCATCTATAACATTTTCTAATTTTCTATTTAATTCTTTTAATTTATCTTTAATTTGCTGTTCCGTTGGTTTATGAAGTCCATCAGTTCTAATTAAGCCTAATTCCTTTTTTTCAATATATAATCTTAGTGGTATAGAATAATTAAAATTTATTTCACCAGTATAAATACTTGTATCAATTGAGGTAATTTTGCCCCCATATAGGTGAGTTTTTTCAATTTTGATTTTATTAATATCTAACTGCGGATTTAATTGTTTTAAAAAATGTTTAAATAAAGCTTCATCATAATTATCACCACCAAAGTTATTTATATCAATTTCTCCTAAATCAGTATTTTTAATAATTATATTTATTGGTACAGACTTATCAACTGTAAAATCAATTGTTAGTTTACCACTAAAACCAGTTATACTAATTACTGCACTATTTACAGTAATATTTTCAACTTTAATTTTTGTTATATCTACTGACTGATTTTTTTCTTTTACTCTATTTTTGATTTGTTCCTCTGTTGGTTTATCGGCTCCATAAGTTTTAAATACATGTTTAGTTTTATCATTTTCTGTGTTTCTTTTATTTCTTATTTTAGTTAAGTGCGTTCAATTTAATTCATCTAAATCACCAACTTTTTTAATTTCTTTTTGTAATGAACTAGTAGCAATAACAGTTGGCACCGTACTACTAGCAATCGCAATTGTTCCTAATAATTCTAAAAGTTTTTTCATATTAATTAAATTCCTTTCATAAATTTTTACTAATTAATAAAATTATCGAACAATCAACACCATTCTCCAAATGTTAATCTGTAGTCTTTTTAACTTGGAATTTAATTATAAAATATTTTTTTTAAAAATTCTAATTATTAAATCATTTAAAGTTTGATTCTTTGTTTCAGTAAAAAATAAATACCCAAAAAATAATTTCTCCTTTTTTAAGGACGCATAAAGTTTTGTTAGGTGGGAAAAGCTTTAAATAATTTTGAAAGAAAAATAATTACAATTTAATTATCATTTTATTTGAAAAATAAGTAATAAAACAAAATATTTAATATTAACAAACCTGAATTGTAAATATAAATGGGACAGTTTTTTAAAATAATTGTATTAAATCTATTGGTCTTTTATAAGATAATGATTTTCTGGGTGTAGAATTAATGGATTGGCAACCCTTTTTAGGACACTTTTTATGTAGACTGGTATTTTCTAAATTCAACGGGAGTTAAATAATTTAAACTGCCATGAATTCGAATATTGTTATATCAATTAACAAAATCAAATAGTTCGCATTTTAGTTGTGTTAAGTTTGCAAATTTTTTACCGTTAATAAATTCGGTTTTAAAGGTTTTGTAAGTTGCTTCAGCAACAGCATTATCATATGGGCATCCTTTGGAGCTTAATGATCTTTTAATTTTAAAGGTTATTAAAATTTCATCAATAATTTTATTTTTAAACTCATTACCACGATCAGTATGAAATAAAGTTATTTTATTTAATGGTCGTGTTATCTTGTGAAAAGCTTGTTGAACTAATTCAGCAGTTTTATTTGGCCCAGCACTATAGCCAATTACTTCGCGATTAAACAAGTCAATTAATAAACAAATATAATGTCATTTAGTGCCAACTTGAACATATGTTAAATCACTAACAACAACTTCATTTGGTTTTTTGTCATTAAATTGACGATTTAAAACATTATTAATTTCGTCATTATTAACTGTTTTTTTATGATTACAATATTTTAACTTGGTGTATTTAGAAACCAAATTATTTTTGATCATAATGAATCGGATTTTTCGTCGTGATAAAATGATATTTTTTCTTATTAAAACAGCTTTAATTTTACGAGCACCATAAATCTTGCGACTTTTATTAAATGCACTGATAACTTCTTGTTCATAATTATTAACATCAAACTTGGTGCATTTATTAGTTTGATAATAATATGTTGATTTTAGTAAACCTAAAATCTTACATATTTTCCTCACTGAATATTTATTTTTGTTGTTATTAATTATTGTTATTTTTTCCCGATTATCAGTGCTGCTTGCTTTAAAATGTCATTTTCCATCCGTAATTGTTGGTTTTCTTTTCGCAAGTAAATTAATTCATTTTCTTCGACAGTGCGATTATCTTTTGCTTTAAATGACCCAGAATTATTATAATTTTTAATTCAACTATAAATAGTTGGTTTTGGTAAATTATATTCTTTCCCTAAATTAATAACACTTTTGTCATTTTTGTATAGCATTACAATTTGTTTTTTAAATTCTTCAGAGTATGAGGTTTTATTTCCCATTTTTATATTCCTTCTTTCTTAATAATTTTGAAGTCTATATAATTATGGTCCAACTTATTGTAGCCTATCCATAATTTGAAATGCTATAGAATTTAAGTCTTTTTGTTTATATGAAGATAAATCAGTAGATTTTGGTAAATATCTTCTTAAAATACCATTATTGTTCTCATTTAAACCTCTTTGACAAGGTTTTCCGGCATCTGCAAAATAAATTTTAACATTACAATTTTTTTCAATTAATTTTCATTTACTAAATTCTTTACCACGATCAAAAGTAATAGTTTTAATTGTTCCTGGTATTAATTTTGAAATAAATTTTATTATACTTTGTGTAATACTTTCTGCTTTATGATTTTTAGTTTTCAAAGGAATTGTGGTTTTTGATCATATATCAGCTAAAGTAATAATAGAACTTTTATGATCTTTACCAACGATAGTATCTCCCTCTAAATGGCCAAATTCTTGTATATTTTTAATATTTCCTGAAATGTAAAATTAAAAAGGACACTTATATAAAAAACAAATTGTGTTAATTCTATAATTAAGAAAAGAAAGGAATTAGCACAATGTATAAGTATCTGACTATTGAATCAATAATAGCAATAAAAGAATATAAAAGTTATGGATTTTCTATTCGTAAAATAGCAAAAGCAATTGATTATAGTAAATCAACTGTACACAGAGTTTGTAAATTATTAAATCAAAACTTATTACCATTAGAAATATTGAATCAAGTTCAAAAAAATAAACAAAATGCAGGTAGAAAATTAATAATTTTAACTTTAACAGAAATTAATACTATCAATCATTTGTTAATTACTAAAAATTATGCTCTTGATATAATTGCTGATTTTTTAAAGAAAAATAAAATAAAAAATATTTCAACAAAAACTTTATATAACATGTTTAAAACAAATCGAATGGGTTTTGATGAAAAAAATTTATTGAGAAAAGGCAAAAATAAACCTCATAAACAAAAAGAAACTAGGGGCAGAATTAATAATTGTAAATCTATTCATGAAAGAAATTTAATCATTCCAAATATTAAAAATATACAAGAATTTGGCCATTTAGAGGGAGATACTATCGTTGGTAAAGATCATAAAAGTTCTATTATTACTTTAGCTGATATATGATCAAAAACCACAATTCCTTTGAAAACTAAAAATCATAAAGCAGAAAGTATTACACAAAGTATAATAAAATTTATTTCAAAATTAATACCAGGAACAATTAAAACTATTACTTTTGATCGTGGTAAAGAATTTAGTAAATGAAAATTAATTGAAAAAAATTGTAATGTTAAAATTTATTTTGCAGATGCCGGAAAACCTTGTCAAAGAGGTTTAAATGAGAACAATAATGGTATTTTAAGAAGATATTTACCAAAATCTACTGATTTATCTTCATATAAACAAAAAGACTTAAATTCTATAGCATTTCAAATTAATTCTACACCCAGAAAATCATTATCTTATAAAAGACCAATAGATTTAATACAATTATTTTAAAAAACTGTCCCATTTATATTTACAATTCAGGAATGATTAAATTTCTTTCATGAATAGATTTACAATTATTAATTCTGCCCCTAGTTTCTTTTTGTTTATGAGGTTTATTTTTGCCTTTTCTCAATAAATTTTTTTCATCAAAACCCATTCGATTTGTTTTAAACATGTTATATAAAGTTTTTGTTGAAATATTTTTTATTTTATTTTTCTTTAAAAAATCAGCAATTATATCAAGAGCATAATTTTTAGTAATTAACAAATGATTGATAGTATTAATTTCTGTTAAAGTTAAAATTATTAATTTTCTACCTGCATTTTGTTTATTTTTTTGAACTTGATTCAATATTTCTAATGGTAATAAGTTTTGATTTAATAATTTACAAACTCTGTGTACAGTTGATTTACTATAATCAATTGCTTTTGCTATTTTACGAATAGAAAATCCATAACTTTTATATTCTTTTATTGCTATTATTGATTCAATAGTCAGATACTTATACATTGTGCTAATTCCTTTCTTTTCTTAATTATAGAATTAACACAATTTGTTTTTTATATAAGTGTCCTTTTTAATTTTACATTTCAGGTTATTCGGTGTTAATAATCATTGACTAACTAACTCGGCAAATTGCTCATTTCAATCAGTAAACTTGCCATAACGACTATCAACAAATAATTTTGATACTAAAGCACTTATTAAGGTACTACGATTAATTTCCAAAAATTCATTATTATCTTCTACTTTTCAAACATTAATATTGGCAGAATTAAAACCTAATTTTTCACCAATAAAACGAATAAATTCATTAGATGCTGAAAAATTACTTGGTTGAACTTTATAACCTCTAATTAATATTATTATTAATATTTTTATAATCAACTTGTGAAAACCAATTGTTTAAAAAATAATTGCTTTCATTATTAGTAACTTTATTTAGTAAAATGTTTTTATTTAATTGTTCAGGTAAAAACGATAAAGCAAATTCTAACATATGCCCATATTCATGAATAACACCCGTAATAATATTATTAGATACTCAATGACCTAACTGATAATTTTCAAAAACAACATTTTTACTTAAAATATTTGAATCTAAAGCAATAAACTGATAGCCATAAAAACTATTTAATACTGTAATCCCTAAAACTCCTGAATAGCGTTTTTGGATATTATTAGTAAAAACAAGAGTAAACAGTCAACGCTTAATATTTTCAATACCATAATATTTACTTAGATAATTATATAAACTTAATAAATGTTGTTCTTCGCTACCAACAACATTAATAATAGAATTAAAATCTAACAGCGGATAATAATTATGGCGTAATATTGTTGTTCTAATTTTAGCAATTAATGTTGTTAAAGAAGGAAAATAACCTGATTCATTTTGTAATTGTTTAGTATTATGGATAAACTTATCATACGCCAATTTACTATTTTCCGAAACTTTTAATATTTCTTCATAACAAGACCTTAATGATGCTATTTCTTGAGATTGAAAATAATATTTTCTAACCATCTTTGCATACTGCATAATAACTTCCATACCAATAACATCATCACTATTCACATCTAAATATTGACTACGATTTTTATCTCTTATTATTAGTTCGTTACGATTATTGGGTTCAAAAGCACAACGATAACCAGTTAAAAGATTTTCATTATCCTCATTAACAAGATATAGTGGTTTTACAAAACTAATACTTACTAATAAATAAATATTAAAAAAACTAATCATTTTTCACATTACAATTATCTCCTAAAATATTTTTAAAGTTTACAAGTGATAGTTTAATATCCTTTAATATAAAATATTTTATCACATAATTTTAAAAAGTATTATTTGATAGTAAATCAATATTAAAAGTTTTACTTTTCAATTAACTGATTTATCCTTTATCTGGATTATGGATTATGATAAATAAAAAAAGAACGCCTTTAAAGGCGTTCTTTTAATACATTAATATTCTTTTTTAAATTAAGCTTTACCTAAACTACCAAACTCTGCTAATAATTGTTTCGCTTTATTCTCAACAGCAACAGTTCCCGAATTTAATAATTTTCGCGGATCATAACCTTTACCCACTTGATCTTTTTCAGCAATAATATACTGTCGGGTTGCTTGTTGAAATTCTAATTGTAATTCCGTATTAACATTAATTTTACTAATTCCTAAACTAATCGCTTGTTTAATTTGTTCCATATCAATTCCCGAACCACCGTGTAATACTAGTGGTAAAGAAATATTTTCAGAAATATTTTTTAACAAATCTAATTTTAAACCGTCCCAATTTTTAGGATATGGACCATGAATATTGTTAATTCCGGCAGCTAAAAAATCAACCGCCAAGTTTTTCATTGCTTGACATTCATCAAGGGTTGCTAATTCGCCCGTACCAATAACACCATCTTCTTCACCACCAATAGTTCCCACTTCGGCCTCAACAGCAACATTTTTACGATGAGCATAATCTACTACTTGGGCAGTTAATTTTAAATTTTCAGCAAGAGGATGATGACTACCATCAAACATTACTGAAGAAAAACCAGCATCAATCGCTGCAATACACGATTCAACAGTTTGACCGTGGTCTAAATGTAATGCTACGGGAACAGTCACCTTAATGAAATCCATTAGATTAGTAACTAATCCATAAACCGTTTTAACTCCCCCCATATATTTAATTGCCCCTTCGGATACTCCTAAAATTACTGGACTATTAGTTTCTTGTACTGCTTTTAAAATTGCTTTAATTCATTCTAAATTATTAATATTAAAATGCGCAATTGCATAATTTTCTTTTCTCGCTTTTTGCAACATTGCTGTTGGATTAACTAATTTTGTCATTTCTATCCTCCAAGATTAAAATTTGTTAATATGCTTTAATTACTGCTTCAATAAATCCAATAAATAATGGATTTGATTTGCTTGGTCGGGAAGTAAATTCAGGATGAAATTGACTACCAATAAAAAACGGATGGTTCTTTAATTCAATAATTTCCACTAAAGATTGTTCTTTATACATACCACTAAAAATAATTCCTTTTTCTTTAAATAAATCCAAATAATCATTATTTACTTCGTAACGATGCCGATGGCGTTCTTGGATAACCTTCTTCTTGTATAATTTCGAAACATGCGTTTTATCTTCAATAGTAATATCATAATTTCCTAGTCGCAATGTACCACCAACATGATCAGTTGAGTTTTTTCCTCTAATTAAATGTAATATCGGATTTTTACATTCAGGAAAAAACTCCTCAGAATGAGCATCTGGTAATTTACAAACATCTTGGCCAAATTCAATTAATGCCGTTTGCATGCCTAAACAAATGCCAAAATAAGGAATATGATGTTTTCTAGCATACTTAGCAGCTAATATTTTTCCTTCAATGCCCCGATAACCAAACCCACCAGGTACAACAATACCTTTACAATGTTTAAAAATATCTTCATAATTATTTTCATCAATATCATTGGCACTAATTCATTGCACTTTAACTTCAACACCTTTTTCATAACCAGCTAACTTTAATGACTCTAAAACTGATAAATACGCATCCGGTAATTCAATATACTTACCAACTAAATAAATTGTAATAACTTTATTTTTAGCATCACTAGCTTTTTGTAAAAACAATTTTAATTTCTTTAAATTATTATGTTTAATTTTTAAATGTAGCAACGAAGCAAGCGTTGTTAAAATATCTTGTTCATAAAGAACAATTGGTACTTTATAAATATTATCCACATCATAAGCACTAAAAACAGCATTACGATTAACATTACAAAATAAAGAAATTTTATCAATTAATTGTGCTGATAATTCTTGTTCACTACGAGCAAGAACAATATCTGGTTGAATTCCTAACGACAATAATTCTTTAACTGAATGTTGAACTGGCTTTGTTTTAAATTCACCACTAGCAGCAATAAATGGTACTAAAGCAACATGAATAAATAACACATTTTCTTTCCCTTTTTCCATTCTTATTTGCCGAATCGTTTCAATAAATGGTAATGACTCAATATCACCAACTGTGCCCCCAATTTCACCAATAATAATATCGGCTTTACTAACAGTTGACGCTAAATAAATCTTATTCTTAATAATATCTGTTAAATGCGGTACTACTTGAACTGTTTTACCTTCATAATCACCATTCCGCTCTTTTTCAATTACTTCTAAATATGCTTTACCAGCAGTAATTGATGAATAGCAAGTCAAATTTTCATCAATAAAGCGTTCATAATGACCTAAATCTAAATCAGTCTCACTACCATCAGCAGTAACAAAAACCTCACCATGCTCATAGGGATTCATTGTTCCTGGATCAACATTAATATATGGATCAAATTTTTGCATAAAAACCTTTAATCCACTATCTTTTAAAATATGACCAATTGAAGCGCCAGCAATTCCCTTACCTAAACTGGAAACTACACCACCCGTAATAAAAATATATTTTGTCATTATAATTCACCTTCTTTAACTCTAACAACTAGTTATTTTCTTCTATTTCTTTTTCAATTTCATCTCAATCAACTTCATCTTCTTCATCATCGCTATCAATTTCTAATTCATCTTCTTCATCATCAATACTTTCTTCAAAAGTATCATCAACTTCATCAATAATTTCAGTAACTTCTAATTTCTTAGGATCAATATCATCATTAATAGCAAATAAAAATTCTAATTGTTTCTTAATTTCATCATACTTATAATCTTGTCGTAACCCCCATTCCTTATCCTGAATTAACAAAAAACGATTATCCAATACCATATCAGTATATAAATTAACCATTTCTTTTGCTTCAGCTTCAATTGGTGTTTCCTTGGCAATCTTAACATAATCATAAATTTCTTTAAAACCAGCGTGTTTTCGCTTAATAAGAAATTCATATGCCAGATTAACTAAAGACTTATTCATATATTATCTCCTTCTAAATCTATGTTTGTACTAAAACTTCTTTTGGTAATAATACATATTGTTGTTTTTCAACTTGTTTACTACTTTGTTCATTAGTATTAATCAATTTAGATTTTTTTTCTAAATTAAATACTAGATCATTTTTATTAACTAATTTAATTGGTTGCTCCATTAAGTTTTGCTGATATAATGTTGGCTGATTAAATTCTTCAATAATTAAATAATAATCTAAATCATAATTTCCTGCAACTAACAATTTTTGATAGTTTTTTAAATCATTAGCATTGACATTAGGAATTAATTTAAAAAATCTTCGATTAACAATGCGGTCTGTTAAATCTTGCAAAATATTATCTTCTTCTTTAGCTAATAAACTAAAAAGACTCATTAAACTATAATCATCAAGTTGTAAATAATGACTTACATTTAATTGTTCGGAATTATTTTCTTGTAATAAAGGTACAACTAAAGCAATATCAGTTTTAAACTTAAAATTTTTTGTAAATAAATATTTTAAGCGTTTAAAAATATTTACTAATAAATAATCAAAACTAATGCCAACTTTATGATTATAAATTTGCCAATACATATGATAACGACCTAACAAATAATTTTCAATTGCAAATAATGCTTTTTCATCATAAACAATTTCATTATTAATAATTCGTAAATTTTCCATAATTCAATCAATATCAAAATTTCCATATTCAACACCTGTATGATAAGAATCTCTTAACAAATAATCCATCCGATCACAATCAAGTTGGGAACTTACTAATGATAAAAGAATTTTATTAGGATGGGTTTTAGCAATAATTTGACAAACAGCTTGCACATCAATATTAAATGCTTTTAAAACTTGATTAATTTGCGATTGTTCATTTTGAATAATGGTAATTGTTCATTGTTCATGATTAATTGGCGAAACTTTTTCAAAACTATGAGAAAAAGGGCCATGCCCTAAATCATGTAATAAACCAGCAATTTTTGTTAAAGTTTTTTCTTCATTAGATACATTATCAAAACTAGAATTTCTAAAAATTTTATCAATTAAATAATAAACTCCTAATGAATGACTAAAGCGATTATGAACAGCACTAGGAAAAACAAATTGTCCACCACCTAATTGCAAAATTCTTCTTAAGCGTTGAAACTCTTTACTATTAATTAAAGCAATAATAACTGATTCTTGAACATTAATATTACCATAAATACTATCACGAACCATTCATTGACTCATCATCTTACCTCGCCCTATTAAATATTTCTAATATTTCATTAATATTATTCATTACTTTTTTTTGACCTAAAAGTTTAATTGTTTTTACTAATTGTGGTCCTACCATTCGTTTTGAACTAGCAATTCTAATTGGCATCAATAAGTCTTTACCTTTAAGATTTTGTTCTTTTTTAATTGTAGTAATAATACCATTAATACTATCATCATCTCATTGCTTTAAATTTTGAATTAATTGCTTAAAATTATTAATGACTAATAAAACATCATTAGTTTTTAAATATTCAATAACTTCCGTAGCCACAATATCATCTTCAATAAACATCGCAACTAAACCACTTATTTGTTGTCCATAAATTAATTCTTGCTGATACAAAGCAACTACTTCTTGTCATCAAACTAACGGATATGCTTTTATTTCATAAACTTTACATAAAAATGGCAAACATAATTCTCAGTAAGCAATCGCATCTAATTTTTGAATATACTTATTATTAATTCAATTAAGTTTATTAACATCAAACAAACTACTAGATTTACTAAAACGATTTTTATCAAAAATAGCAATTAATTGCGATATTGAATAAATTTCTTGCGTATCTGGTGGTGATCAACCTAATAAAACAAAAAAATTAAATAACGCTGCTGGTAAATATCCTAATTCGCGATACTGACTAATAAATTGTACAATTGTTCCATCGCGTTTTGACAATTTTTTCCGATTTTCATTAACAATTAATGGTAAATGACCAAAAATTGGTGGTGTTCAATTAAAAGCTTCATAGACTACTAATTGCTTTGGAGTATTAGATAAATGCTCCTCACCTCGTAAAACATGACTAATTTTCATTAAATAATCATCAATAACAACAGCAAAATTATAAGTCGCCACCCCATTTGATTTAATAATAACAAAATCACTAATATCTTTACTAGCAAATATTACTTCTTTTCGTACCAAATCATTAAGAATATAAGATTTATTTTCTGGAATTCGGATTCTAATACTTGGTTTAATCCCTAAAACTTCTTTTGCTTTAATATCACTAATAGAAAGACTTCAACATTTACCATCATAACTTGGCGCTATTCCTTGATCAATTTGCTTTTGTTTCACTTGACTTAATTGTTCTGCTGAACAATAACAATAATATGCTAAATTATTAGTAACAAGCTCATTAGCATATTTAATATAAATTTGTAAGCGCTCAGTTTGTTGATATGGACCAAAATTACCTAATGTATCAATAGTTTCATCAATAACAATATTTAATCATCGCAAATTATCTAATTGTGACGCAATACCACCACTAACATTTCGTTCTAAATCAGTATCTTCAATTCGCACAATAAATGTGCCATTATAATGTTTAGCAAATAGATAATTAAAAATTGCTGTTCTGGCACCACCAATATGTAAATATCCTGTTGGACTAGGTGCATAGCGTAATCGTATTTTCTTCATCCATTATCTCCATTTCTTTTAATATATAAAAAAATAAATTAGTTTTTAACTACTAATTTATTTTACACTATAATAATTACTTTATTGTACATAAAAATGCTCAATAACTTAAAGACTTTAAACATTAAAACGGAAATAACAAATATCACCATCAGAAACTAAATAATTTTTCCCTTCAAATCGTAACTTTCCTGACAATTTAACGGCATTCTCACTACCATATTTAACTAAATCATCATAACTATAAACTTCTAATTTAATAAAACCACGAGAAATATCAGTATGAATAATACTAGCACATTCAACAGCTTCCATACCACTTTTAAATGTTCAAGCACGAACTTCTTTCTTACCAGCTGTAAAAAATGTTGATAAACCTAATGTGCGATATGTTTTTGAAATCATCTGATCTAAGCCTGATGTTTCTAAATTTAATGATTTTAAAAACTCTTCTTTATCATTATCTTCTAACGATGAAATTTCTAATTCTGTTTTTGCACAAATAACAATAACTTGTGATTTCTCAGCAATAGCATAATCCTTAACTTTTTCAACTCACTTATTAGTTTTATCCACTAAATCTTTTTCACTAATATTTGCAATATACAAAATTGGTTTACTAGTTAAAAAACTATAATGTTTAATCAAATTAACTTCTTCAACTGTTAATTCTAAACGCCGAATCGGTTTACCATCAAATAACGCTTCTTTAATTTTCTTTAATAAATTAATTTCTTTCAGTAAAACTGGATTTTTATCATTTTTAACAAGTTTTTCTAATTTTTGTAATATTTTAATAACGATATCATAATCTGCTAAAATTAATTCTAAATTAATAATTTCAATATCTCTAATCGGATCAATCGTAGTTTCAACATGATTAACATTACTATCATCAAAACAACGCACAACTTCACAAATCGCATCAACTTCACGAATATGACCTAAAAACTTATTACCTAAACCAAGGCCTAATGATGCCCCTTTAACAAGTCCCGCAATATCTGTAAACTCAAAATTATTAGCAATAACTTTCTCAGGTTGAAAAATTTCTTCCAACTTATTAAGTCTACTATCGGGTACTTTAACAATACCAACATTAGGATTAATCGTTGTGAAAGGATAATTTGCAGCTTCAACTTTAGAATTGGTAATGGCATTAAATAATGTTGATTTTCCAACATTAGGTAATCCAACAATTCCTGCTTTTAAAGACATAATTTCTTTATTCCTCTTTCATATTTAATATTTAATTAATAAAAATAAATAAAATGCTAATAGTATAAAATATTAATTTCCTAAAACAAATATTTATCTATTAATTATACCAATAATCTTAATAAAATCGCAATTTTTCTATTATTTAGAAAAATTTAAAATCTGATTTATTTTACAGAAAATTATTTAATAATTTAAATAATTTTAAGAACTTCCAAAATGCGATTCAAATCTTTATCATTATAAAACTTAATGATAATACGATTATCATCAATGACAACCTTAGTTCCTAAAATTCTAATCATTTTTTCAGCGACAGGTGCATATTCTCACTTTGGCAAAACACCAACTTTTTGTTCATTTTTATCTTTCTTACCAATTTGTAATTGATAGGCCCGAACAATATCTTCAACCTTTCTAGATGTTAAATTTTCTTTAAAAATGCGTTCACTTAAACGAGAAACTAATTCCATATCATCTTGTAAAGCTAATAATGGCTTCACCTGCCCCATCGTTAATTGACCATTTAAAACATAATCTTGGATTTTTTGCGGTAAATTTAAAATTCGCATAATATTAGCAATATGTGACCGTGACTTTCCGACTTGCATTGCCACTTCACCTTGCGTTAAGTTTAATTTATTCATTAAATCACGATATGCTTGTGCCTCTTCAATGGTATTTAAATCAACTCTTTGAATATTCTCAATTAAAGCAATTTCCATCATTTGTTTATCAGATAAATTAATAATAATTGCTGGAATATGAGTTAATCCGACCTTTTTACAAGCCCGCATTCTTCTTTCTCCCGCAACAACTTCATAACCATTAATTGATTTCTTAACAATAATTGGTTGAATAACCCCATGCTTAACAATTGATTGTCCTAATTGTGTAATCTCAGCATCATCAAAAACAATTCGTGGTTGATAAGGATTACTACGAATTTCATCTAATGAAATTTTAACCGCATTTTGCTTAATTTCATCATTGGCTTCAATTTCACTAATTAAATCATTAATTTCTTCACCAAAAATCTTATCTAATCCTTTAACCGATAATCTTTTTTTAGTTATTAATTTGTTGTTCTGTGCCATTATTTAGCAATACCTCCTTAACTAGTTCCATATAAGCAATTGCCCCCGATGAATTTTCGGCATAACTAAAAATATCATCCCCATTTGATGGCGCTTCCGATATTTTAATATTTCGCGGAATATAAGTTTTATATACTTTCTCTTTAAAATACTTTTGTGCTTCTTGCATTACTTCATACGATAACTTTGTTCTAGTATCAAACATTGTTAATAAAATACCTTCAATAGTTAAATTTTTATTACTTCTTTGTTGAACAAATCTAATTGAAGTTAACAATTGCGTTAATCCTTCTAAAGCATAATATTCAGCTTGAATCGGAATAATTACCGTATTAGATGCACTTAACGCATTACGATTTAATAATCCTAATGATGGTGGGCAATCAATAATAATATAATGATAATTATTAAGAATACCTTTTAACTTATCCAACAAAATATTTTGCTTATCCTTAGATTGTTCTAATAAATGTAAATCAGCACTTGCTAATGATAATGTTGCTGGTGCTAAATCAACATTTTGACAAACATTTTTTTGAATAATTTCACTAAGAGCAATATCATTAACTAAAACATCAAACATACACCTTTCAATTTTACTTTTATCAGCACCAATTCCTGTTGTACTATTTCCTTGTGGATCTAAATCAATCAGCAAAACTTTTTGTCCATATCTGCCCAAACCAGCAGCAAGATTTATTGATGTTGTCGTTTTGCCAACACCACCTTTTTGATTAGCAATTGCAATTACTTTAGCCATAAATTTTAACTTCCTTTTTTAAGATTCCCAAATATTTTACCTAATTATATTAACATTATAACAAGAGTTTATTAAAAATTATAATGGTCATCGTTTTATTTTAGCAAAATCTCGCGGATATAATTTATCAATCGCTTTTTGCTTAATAAAATATAAAATTGTTCTTTTACCTAAAAAATTTCAATTACTACTATAAGTAGATATTAACTCTGTATTTAAAACTTTTAAAGCATTTTGACTATTAAATAATTCTTGATTAGTTTCTGATTTTAAAGCAATAAACATTCCTTTAACTTTTACAATTGGTATACATAATTCTAATAACATATTCAACTGAGCAACCGCTCTGACAGTAACAATATCAAAAAAATCACGATATTGAATCGCAATATTTTCAACACGATTATTAATAATCGTTACATCTTTTAAAAATAAGTTTTCAACTACTGCTTGTAAAAATAAACACTTTTTAGTAATTGCTTCAACAAGAAATAATTTAACCTTCGGAAATAAAATCTTAATAACGATTCCTGGAAATCCAGCTCCCGTATCAACATCACATATGAGTTGTTGTTCTAAAACAACATTTTTTGTTAATAACAATGAATCAAAAAAATGTTTTTGATAAACCTCTTCTTTACTAATTATTGTTGTAAGATTCATTTTCTCATTTCATTGTTGCAATAATTCAAAATATTTTTCTAATTGTTTTATTTGTTCATTAGAACAAACAATATTTATTTTCTTTAATAAACTAACTAACATCTTAACTTTTTTCCTTCGTATACGGCGTATTTAACATTTTTGGCATCCGATCATTTTTTTCATATAATGCAAATAGTGGCGCAATTAATAATGGTAAAACATAAGGTAATATTGTCCATCATCACTTATTACTATCTTGTCGTAAAAATCCACTAAATTCAAGTAAAACTGTTACTAAATAAGTAAAAAATACGCTGCGAAATACTGCTCATTGACTTAATGCCACAATCGCAAAAGCAATTAATCCGATATTATTAACACTAACATCAAAAGTGCCTTTTTGGTTTGTAAAAAATGCACCACCTAATGCTATTAAACCAAAGCCAACAATAACTGCTAAATAACGAATTTTAACAACATTTATTTGACTTAAAGTTAAAACAACAGCATTCTTTCCAGCTGCTTTAAAATATAACCCCATTCGCGTTAAAAAGAAAAAAGAAGAAACAACTAATATTAAAATAACATTAAAAATAAAAACTAAAGATAACGGATATCCGATAAATATTGGAGCAATAAAAATTTCATTAGCATCTAATGTTCTTTGTCCATAATTAAATATTAAAATTAGCGAACTCAAACCTAAAGCCAAATAATTTCAAATAAATGAAACAAGAAACTGATTAGTTTTTAAAGAAACCGTTAATACCGCATGAATTAAACCTAATCCCATACCAATAACAAATGCTAAAAAAAAACCTAAAAAACAAATATTATCACCAAGAAATAAATATTGTTTAATCACAATTGCATACGATAACCCCCCTAAAATCATTACGCCATCAACACCAAAATTTAAAATCCCCACTTTTTGCATTATTAAACATCCCATAGCTGCGAATAGTAATGGTGCTGATAATGATAAACTACTAATAAAAATATTAACAATATTCATAATTATCGTCGCCCCTTATTAATTATATTAGTTGCATCATTAACATCAGGTCGTTGGTTTACTAACGCCTCCCGCATTCTAAAATTAATTAAAAACTTTGGTTCTTGTTTTCATAAAATAATATAACTTACTAAAACAGAAATGGTAATACAAAATGAAAAAATAATATCAATGATTTCATAATCAAATGATGTCAACGAAAGAAATTGAGTTTGCGAACGAATTAAACCAACTAAAATACTAAGCAACAAAACCCCAATACGCGAATTAAATGCTCATAAGGGAATCAACAAATTATCAAATTCTTGTAACATTGTTGAACTTAATGTTCCTAATTTATTTAGATTAGCAACAAAATAAGTATAGCCTGCGATTCCGGCAATTGCTCCTGAAATTGTCATAATAATTAATTGCTTAGCATTAGGATTTAATCTTGCATATTGCGCCGCCTCAACATTAGCAACGGTTAATTCTAAACGAAAACCAAACACGCGACGATCTAATAAAATCGTTACAAAACCATAAATAAACAAAGCAATAAAAATTGTAATAGAAAAATAAACCGTCATACTTAATTTAATTATTAAAGAAGCATTATTATTAATAATACCATCATTATATTGACTTCATTCTGGTAAATAATAATAAATATTAAAAGCAATAATATTAAGCAACAAAGTTGATGCCATTTCATTAATCTTAAAATAAGTTTTAAAAAAACCAGCAATGAGAGCATACAATGCCCCTGCAATAATTGATACTAAAATTAATAACATTGTTGTAAATTTAGTAGTAATACCAACAGCACTTAATAATCGTGAAGTAATAAATGTGATTGTTGCCCCAATAATCATTTGCCCAATAACTCCAAGATTATAAATTCGAAACCGAAATGCTACTAACGAAGCTAATGATGCTAATAGCAAATATGAAAATGAATTTACAAAATTATGAAAATGATTAATATCATTAAAAGGCATTAAAAATAATGTATCATATGCTTTCAAAGAACTAACTTTAAAAAGCGTAAAGATTATTGCCGATAAGACAAAAAGCAAAACTACTGTTAATGAAACCACCGTTGCTGCTTTTAATTTTTTGTTAGTTCAAAAATTTCTTATAATATTCATTTCTAACCACCAGTAATCCTTATTTTAATTGTCGCTATTACTTGCACAATTTTATCTTTAACTATTGTAATTTTATTAATAATTTTTTGCCACAATAAAACTTTTCGAGAAATACTTTTATATTTTAATTCACTTTTAGTAATTTGAATATGTTTATCAATCAAATCTTCGCGTTTTTTAGAAAGAAGCAGTGGATTGTTTAAAATATTACTTTTAACATCATCCCCTTCTAAGGTAGCAACCATTCTCCCATTTTGAATAACTGTCACCCGATTAGCTAATAATTCTAAAAGATGCGAATCACAATCAATTAAAAGAAATGCTACGCCTTTTTTTTGCAAGGCAATAATACGATTAATAATCAATTTTGCTGAATCATTATCTAAATGCATTAACGGATTAACTAAAATAACAACTTTCGGGTTTGTTTCTAATGTCCTTGCTAAAACAAATTTTTGTAATTCACCATTAGATAAAGTATTGGCAATACTATTACCATTAATAAAATCAGGCATTTGATAATTTTGTAAAATCTTTTTTAATTTAAATCAAATATCATCACGCCTTAAAACCCCAGCATTTAAATATTTAGGATTATTATGATGTCATAAAATAAAATTATCAATTAAAGAATAACTATCAATAGTTGCATCTTGTAAAAAATTTTCTGGTACTAAATCAATGCCTAATTTATAACGATACGCCTGATTCTTTTTATTAATACTATCATTTTTAAAAAATATTCTTACTGTTGGTGATTTAGTTTTTCCTGAAATTATATCCCCAATTAAGGAACTACTAATATTTGTGCGATCATAAACTCCTAAAATTTCACCAACTTGTAAAATTAAATCAATGCCTTCTAATTTTGGATAATTGCGTTTATTAAAACTAATATCTTCAACATATAATACTAATTCCCTTTTTTTAAAAGATTCTTTTTTATGGTCAATCATTGTTGTTCAATATTTATGTTGAATTTTCTTTACTTTTAAAACATTTTTATTATGCTTTGTCCACACAATCCGACCTTTATTTAATAACGAATAATGATTTGACACTGCTTTAGCAAATTCTTTACTTCGTGTTGAAAAAATTACTGTAATTTTATCTTTAATAAAAGATTTAAAAATTGGTAAAAACTCCTCTTCTTGTTCCAACGGTAAACCGACTGTTGGCTCATCTAAAACTAAAATTCGTGGTTTTTGGTACAAGGCTCTTAGTAATGCCACCTTTCTTTGTTCTGATAATGAAAGAATCCCAAACTGTTTATTTAAATCAACATAAATTTTATACTTCCGCATTAATTTTTCAATTTTAGCTTCAGTTTTTCCTCAATTAATAAATATTTTCAAAAATTGTGGTTCATTTCCCAAAACTATATTTTGTCGAACACTAAAATCAGGAATAAAGTAAGTATCTTGTCCAGCATAACTAATTTGATAGTTAGGAGTCAAAAACTGTCCGATGCGTTTATTAGCAACTTTAATCACACCATCGGTGGGATTTTCCAAACCAGCTAATAAACGCACACAAGTTGTTTTACCAGCCCCATTATCACCAACTAAGGCATGAATTTCACCAGAATTTACCTTTAAAGTAATATTATTTAAAACTAAATTATCTTGATATTGTTTATAAACATTATTAAATTCAATTAAAGGTGATGACATTAGCTAGTTCCTTCTTTACAAAAATGTTGTGATAATCGAGCATTAATAACATTACATTGCAAAGACTTTCACACAAATTTATTATTATCAAATTGTTGATGAGAAAATTTAATATCTTGGATATCAACAATAATATCACTAACGAAATTTCAATCAGTTAATAACTGTGGTTTTATTTCCTCAGAATGATAAATTTTAGATAATATACCCGTAAAATTACGATTAATACTAGCAAGTAAATAATTTTTGGGTTTAATATGATATTTTTCTTTATTCATAATATCAACACTAACAAAATAATGTTTTTTTAAATTATCATTATTATCAATAAAAGCTTTTACTAAATTATTACTATATAATAACAACGGATCAAAAATTAAACTAACTTGATGATTTTCTAATAATGCTTTTGCAGTATTATACATATTATTACGATTCCAATCAGAGATAATTAAAGGATCACGATTATCAATTGATGTTTGTCAATCAACAAAATTAAACTCATAACCACCATCTTGTTTACTATCAATTTGCGCTTGATATAGTCCTTGTTGAAACCCAAAAGTTAATCGTTGTGCTAATTGATCATTTAAATATTCAACAGCACTAACTTGAATTTTATTATCAATCATTGTAAAATCTTGATGATTTTTTAACATATAAATACCTGATTGATATCCTAAATTATAACCCATTGTCAAAACATCAAATTTAATTTCAACTAAATTAACAATTTTATTACTAACAGAATTATGAACATAATCATAATCTAAGGTAATAATTTTATTACCCGTAGCAACCGACTTTTCTAACTCTTTTGTTAAATTAGGAATATTATTAGCAAAATTATGATTTAAAGCAATAAAATATTTTGTTTTATTTTTAGTATGCGTATTCAACATATTTTGTCAAAATAACAATTGCGTACTCTTATCAGCAATATTATCAATAATTCAATAATTATCTAAAATATCAATTGATGAATTATAAAAGTTTTTTGTTGTTGCATTATCATAAATACTTAATGGATGATTAGCAAAAATAACTGCTTGATCAGTAACAGAAAGACTACAACCAAAAATGGGAAGAGCAAAGATACTAGCAATATTAATACTATTTATTAATTTAAAGATTTTATCCACTTTATTCCCACCTTAACAAACTAATTATTAACTAGTTTGTGGATATTTTTTTTGTAAATGAAATAACAATGATACAATATCGGCGGGATTAACTCCCGAAATTCGTGAAGCTTGAGCGACTGTTAGCGGTTGAACTAACTTTAATTTTTCTTTGGCTTCAATAGCAATATTAGCAACAAAATCATAGTTAATATCTCGCGGAATTTGTTTTTTTTCTAATTTAATTTTTCGCGTAATTTGCTTTTGATGGCGATCTAAATAACCACTAAATTTATTTCTAATTTCACAATTAGTTTTTTGATTTTGATTTAATAAATTAATACTAGTAACATAAGGTACTAAAAAATTCAATGATATTTCTGGTCGTTTTAGTAAATCTCACGCACTAATACCAGCAGTTAACAATGAAAAATTACTCTCTTGTAATGCCTTTTGAATTGTTGAATTAGGTGTAAATCGTGTTACTCTTAATTCATTTTCAACAATATTTTGTAATTGACATTGCTTTTGATATTCATCTCACTCTACCCTACTTACTAAACCAATATCATAAGCATATTGTTTTAAACGATCTTCAGCATTATCATTTCTTAAAAAAATCCGATGTTCAGCTCGTGAAGTTAATAACCGATAAGGTTCCGATACTCCTTTAGTAACTAAGTCATCAATTAAAACGCCAATATACGCTTCATCTCTTCTTAAAATAAATGGTGCTTTATTCACTAATTGACAATGAACATTAATCGCTGCCATTAATCCTTGACAAGCAGCTTCTTCATAACCACTAGTACCATTAATTTGTCCAGCACTAAATAAATTTTTAATTATTTTGGTTTCTAAGGTTGATTTTAGTTGTAAAGGATCAATAGCATCATATTCAATGGCATATGCTCATTTAAGAACTTGAACATTTTCTAATCCCGGCAAAGTTCTTAACATCCGATCTTGAATATCAATCGGCATTGATGTAGAAAATCCTTGAACATAAATTGTTTCTAAAGCAACTGATTCTGGTTCTAAAAAAATTTGATGTCGTGATTTATCAGCAAATCTAACAACCTTATCTTCAATACTTGGACAATATCTTGGTCCAACACTAATGGGGATAGCACGATACATTGCTGATGCCTTTAAATTTTCATTAATAATTTGATGGGTATTTTCATTAGTATAAATAAGTCAACAAGGAACTTGTTTTTTTAAAGGCACAAACTCTTTTGTAGAAAAAGAAAATGCTAATGGTAAATCAGTTCCTAATTCTAATTGCATTTTACTGTAATCAATACTATGTTTATGAACTCGTGGTGGTGTTCCAGTTTTTAAGCGAATAACTTTAAATCCTAATTGTGCTAATTGTTTTGATATTCCATAAGAACCTTTTTGTCCATCAGGACCTTCCTGTTTAACACTAGACCCTTGTAAAACTTTAGCTTCCATATAAGTACCTGTTGTTAAAATAACTTTTTTAGCTTTAATTATTGTACCGTCATTTAAAATGATACCCTTAACAGTATGATTTTCTATTAATAACTCATTTACCATTGCTGATAGTACCGTTAAATTATCTTGTTGCCTAATAACATCATACATATATTTACTATATGCAATCTTATCGGATTGCGTTCTTATTGCTCAAACTGCTGGTCCGCGTGAACTATTTAATAGCTTCATTTGTAATGCTGTTTTATCCGCAGCTTTAGCCATCTCACCACCCAAAGCATCAATTTCTCTAACAACAATTCCCTTAGCAGGACCACCAATTGATGGATTACAAGGCATACTCGCAATCTTTGTTGGATCAAGAGTGACCATCAGTGTCTTATGTTTCAACCGTGCACAAGCTAAAGCTGCTTCCACCCCAGCGTGTCCCCCGCCAATAACAATTACATCATATACCATTTAAATCACCTACTTTAATACCTTTTAATTTATTTCCCTTAAATTATATCTTATTTGTCTCCCAAATAAAAACAAGACTTTTTTTACAAGTCTTGTTTTAAATTTATATTTTTATTAACCAAAAACCTTAATAAAATCTTGATCTTCAATAACACTTTTATTAATAGGGACAACAAATGTGTCATCAAGAAACTTAGTAAATTTAAAATGATAATCATCTAACGAAATAACAAAATTTTTTAATCTATATGTGAAACCTACTTTAACTTTTCAACCAAATTTGTTTTTATAAAAATTAGCAATTTTTTTAGCATTAATTAAATCATCTTCTTTGTTATTAGAATAGTCAATATCTACTATCTCATCAAAGAAATTAACATCTTTTTCAATTATTTTATTTAAAAAATCACTAATATTTTGAAAATTATTAAAATAAACTCTTATTTCTTTACTAAATGTTCCAACTTTAAAAATAACTGCTTTATAATTTTCATCAAGCTTTAAAAGACCATCAGATTGTATGGTATTATTAACATTATACATACTAATCGTAATCCGACTAGATTCTTTACCAAATTGATTTTTTAAATTTTTTCGAAGTTTTTCTAAAACATCACTAATCTTTTTATCAATAGTCATTCCTTCTAAGTCAAAAGGATTATCTTTAGTAAATTTCGCTAAATACTCTTTTACTTTAGCCAAATTGTAAAGTTAAGTGCAACTAAATTATTTTTCTAACCAAATATTCGATTGGCGAAAGATAATTTAGTATTTTTCTTGGTCTTTGGTTTAAAGACAATATAAATTTATGAACTGCATTTTTAGTAATGTTTGAAAAATTAAATTTTTTAGGAAATTTTTCTCTAATTAAACCATTAGTATTTTCATTAGTACCTCTTTGTCAAGGTGAATATGCATCAGCAAAATAAATTTTCACATTTAAATTTTTTTCAAGTTGTTGTCAATTAGCAAATTCTTTACCCCTATCAAATGTTATAGTCTTAACAAGATTATTTGGAAGAATTGATAAATAATGACTAATATTTTTGTTAATAACTTTAGTAGTTCTATTTTCAACTAATATTGCTAAAGTAAATCTTGATGTTCTTTCAACTAAAGTTATTAAACATGATTTACTTTTACCTCGTGATGATACTACAGTATCACCTTCTCAATGGCCAAGAGTTATGCGATTATTAACATTTCGTTCTTTAATGGATTTACCATTAAATTTACCCCGATTTTCTTGAGATTTTCGTTTCTTACCTTTTCTTCTTAAATTTTTACTAGTAACCTTTTCAAGTAATCCAGAATAAATTCAATTGTAAATTGTTTTAAAACTAATAATTCATTCTTGATGAAAATTTTTAATTCTGCCATAAATTTGTTCAAGCGATCAACCTAATAATAATTTTTGTTGTACATATTTTACTAATTCTCTATTTTTAAATTTATGAAAATAAACATGTAATTGTTTTCTATTTTCTGCTTTATTTTGTGCAATTAATGAAAAATAATGATTATTATCTTTATTTCTATTAACTTCTCGATTAATAGTACTAATACTTCGATTAAGATTTTTAGCTATTTCACTAATTTTTACTTTAAATTTCAATTGATTCTCAATATAAATTCTTTCATCTATGCCAAGATGTTTGTATCCCATATAAAAACTCCTTAAATTTACTTTTTCTAAAATAAACTTAGCATCATGAAATTTTTATATGAAATCTTTTGCAATTTTATTTACTTGCACTTACAAGTATAATTCAGCTTTATTAAATAACTGTTCATCAGTTCTTTTAAAATTCCTGAATTGTAAATATAAATGGGACAGTTTTTTAAAATAATTGTATTAAATCTATTGGTCTTTTATAAGATAATGATTTTCTGGGTGTAGAATTAATTTGAAATGCTATAGAATTTAAGTCTTTTTGTTTATATGAAGATAAATCAGTAGATTTTGGTAAATATCTTCTTAAAATACCATTATTGTTCTCATTTAAACCTCTTTAACAAGGTTTTCCGGCATCTGCAAAATAAATTTTAACATTACAATTTTTTTCAATTAATTTTCATTTACTAAATTCTTTACCACGATCAAAAGTAATAGTTTTAATTGTTCCTGGTATTAATTTTGAAATAAATTTTATTATACTTTGTGTAATACTTTCTGCTTTATGATTTTTAGTTTTCAAAGGAATTGTGGTTTTTGATCATATATCAGCTAAAGTAATAATAGAACTTTTATGATCTTTACCAACGATAGTATCTCCCTCTAAATGGCCAAATTCTTGTATATTTTTAATATTTGGAATGATTAAATTTCTTTCATGAATAGATTTACAATTATTAATTCTGCCCCTAGTTTCTTTTTGTTTATGAGGTTTATTTTTGTCTTTTCTCAATAAATTTTTTTCATCAAAACCCATTCGATTTGTTTTAAACATGTTATATAAAGTTTTTGTTGAAATATTTTTTATTTTATTTTTCTTTAAAAAATCAGCAATTATATCAAGAGCATAATTTTTAGTAATTAACAAATGATTGATAGTATTAATTTCTGTTAAAGTTAAAATTATTAATTTTCTACCTGCATTTTGTTTATTTTTTTGAACTTGATTCAATATTTCTAATGGTAATAAGTTTTGAATTAATAATTTACAAACTCTGTGTACAGTTGATTTACTATAATCAATTGCTTTTGCTATTTTACGAATAGAAAATCCATAACTTTTATATTCTTTTATTGCTATTATTGATTCAATAGTCAGATACTTATACATTGTGCTAATTCCTTTCTTTTCTTAATTATAGAATTAACACAATTTGTTTTTTATATATAAGTGTCCTTTTTAATTTTACATTTCAGGTAACAATTGGTTTTTCACCAATATGAAAACACATATAACAAATTACTAATAATGGAATAATTAAATGCTGACTCATATTTTCAAATCAAGTAATCGGTGCCATTGTTATCGCCGCAAAAGGGAGCATCATTGTCATATATGTTATAAAAGTAATAGAAATATATAATGAGATGACAATTAAACCACCTTGTCTTAAAACTAGTGGTTTATCACTTTTAAAGTGATAAATTGCTGCTAATAAAAATCACACAAAAACAATAATATTACTTTGAATTGTAAAATAACTAAAATATTGACCTTGAAAACCCGTATAAGAAAAAGGCTCATCAATACTTCGCATTCAAGTTTTAGTTATTAAATGTTCAACATAGCCAAAAATTAAAACTGATAATGTAAAGACAGCAATTACGATTTCATAAATGAACCACCATTTATTAGAATCTTTAGTAATTTTCATAAAATATCCTCCTTTAAATTAAAAATAATTAACTATTATTTATTCGCGGAAATAATATTTGTTTCAAATTAATTTTAACATTATCTAAGTCTTGAAAATTAGTTAAATTTGTAAAATTTAACTGTTCGTAATTAATATTTAATTGTTGAAAAATAACAATACTTTTCGTTACTAAAACAGGTTGTAATAAATACGCACTTACTTTTAAAACTTGTAATAAATTATTAATAACTTTATTTAAATTAACATCATGATTAGTAAATAATATTCAAGGAGTTCTTTCTTCAATATACTTATTAGCATAATGTAATAATTCAATTACTGCTTTAACAGCATCATTAATTAAATATTGATCCATTTTTGCTTCATAACTTTCAATTGTTAAATGAATGTGTTGTTCTAATGCCTTATCTAAATCATTAGTACTAGGAACATACTGCGGAATAACATTATTAAAATATTTTTCGGTCATTGTCATTGTTCTTGATAATAAATTACCTAAATTATTAACTAAATTACTATTATAAGAATCAATTAATAATTGTAAGCTATAATTACTATCTCTGGTAATATGTAAATCATTAACAAGAAAAAATCGTAAAGCATCACTACCATACTCATTAATTAATTGTAATGGATTAATACTATTATCTTTTGATTTTGACATTTTATCATTATTCATTGTGATTCACGAATGACTAATTAATTTATTAGGTAAACGAATATTTAATGCCATTAATAGGATTGGTCAATAAATAGCATGAAATCTAGTAATTTCTTTACCTAAAAATTGCACAATTTCACTATTTTCGCCTCAATATTTATTAAATTCACTATTATCTGATGAAAGATAACCTAATGAACTTAAATAATTGCTTAAAGCATCAATTCAAACATAAATTATATGTTTGGAATTTTCTTTAACCGGAATCCCTCAATTAAAACTTGTTCTTGTAACACTTAAATCTTGAAGTCCCGGACTTAAAAAATTATTAATCATTTCATTCATTCGTGATTCGGGATAAATAAAATCAGGATGTTGATGATAATAAGCTAACAATTGTTTTTGATACTTTGAAACTTTAAAAAAATAACTTTCTTCTTGTAAAAACTTTAATTGTTGATTACATAATAAATGCAACTTATCACGAGAAATTTGTGATTTAGTAACAAATTCTTCACAAGCAATACAATATCAACCTTCATATTGATCTAAGTAAATATCTTCTTGGGCTAATAACTGATTAAAGATTTTTTCAACAACAATAGTATGTTCTTGACTACTAGTTCTAATAAATTTAGAATAATCAATGTGTAAGGCTGTTCATAAATCTTTAAACTTATTAACGATGCCATCAACAAATTCTTGGGGGGTAATATTTGCTAATTGTGCCGCCTTAGCAATTTTTTGTCCATGTTCATCACTACCAGTAGTAAAAAATACTTCATAACCTTGTTGTTTCTTATAACGCGCTAAAACATCACTTAAAACTGTTGTATACGCATGTCCTAAGTGCAATTCATTATTCGGATAATATATTGGCGTTGAAACATAAAAATATTTTGGTTGCATAACTTCATCCTTTATCAAATTATTTATATTATATATTATATTACATTATTTCTTTATATAATTAAATTATACATACCCTAAGGAGGACTAATATGGAAGTAAAAATGAAAGGAAAACCTTTACAATTAATTAAAGAACCAATTAAAATTAGTGAAACTCTTGATTTTATCGCCACTAATCTTAATATGTCAGACTTTAAAATAACTGATATCGTCAATAAAAAGAAAGTAATCTCAGTTGTCCCCAGTGTTGATACTAGCACTTGTTTAACCCAAACTAAACATATGAACGAAAATATTAGTAAACTAGAAAATATGCAACTAATTACAATTTCAAGAGACCTACCCTTCGCCCAAAATAAAGCTTGTGAAAGTTTTAAAGACAATAATCACATCCTTATATCTGATTACAAATACCGTGATTTCGGCATTAAAACTGGTTTAGTAATCCAAAAACTAGAACTTCTAGCAAGAACCTTATTAGTATTAGATGAAAACAACATCGTTATCTATATTGATATTAACGAAGAAACATCAGTGGAACCGAATTACACTAAACTATGAGACTTTTTAAACAAATAATCACATATGTTAAAAACACACTTTATACAAAGTGTGTTTTATTTATTTTATTATTAATTTATATAAGTTTTATATATGTGAAAGGCCTTTTAAATATAAACTTAATGAAACTTCATCTAAACTACCAACTTTAACAGTTAAATCAAGATCTGTTTCACCAAAAAAAGAAGTTAATTTATTATTTTTTGAAATTGGTGTTCCATCCTCAATACTTACTTGATCATAGTTTATTTTTCCCAAATATTTTTGTAATTGTTCTTTTAAAAGAGCAATAGCTTCGCTCCTTGAGTTTGTAGAAACCATATACATATGACAAGATTTTGTTTTCTACAAACTTTTAGGGGGTGTTTTCTTTTGGCAGTAATATTTTGTATTGAATGCGACAACGAAAGTTATGTTGTTGGTAATAAAAATACAGTTGGAATCTGTAATTCTTGCGATGAAAAGGGTTTTTAAATTTTGAAAGGAACGATAGATTATAAAATATGTCGCTGGTGTTTACATCTATTTAGTGATAAACGATATTTGCATGTTGCTTGTGAGAAAAAATTTATTAATCATATTAAAAAAATTTTAAAAAATAAAAGTAAAAGGAATTTAAAAAATAATGTTTAAAGTTAAATTAGTTAGTATAAAAAGAAAAATATTTAAAAATAAAGATGGCTCTATGATGTCAGGTTATTCTGCCGAATTTTTGCGTTATGAAAATAACTTATTTGAGCCTACCGGCGAACAAAAGGCTTTATGAATTGATGATAACAATCTAGAACAACAAGAAATTTATAAACTGTTAAAAGAAAATGTTAAATCATTTTTTAGTTGCGAATTAACTTTTGAAAAAACCCCCAAAATAGTTAACTTGCAAAAAATTGAATTATCAAAAAATCAAAAAAACTTGTCCAGTTAATTGATAATCATTTCGGTCTGCGAAGCGGTGCGGAAGGCGTATGCCCCGCCCGCTAGCGGGTTAGTCGGCGAAGCCGACTATTACTTGATTAAATAACACAACTGGCGAAAATCTAAAACGGGAGCATAAAATATGAATTTACAATCTCAAAATCCAACTGATTTTTATATGAAAACGATTTATTATGGTCAATATATTCGTAATATTGTTATGCCTTTAGAATGCATCAAAGCAAATACTCGTAGTGCTAGCGGTTTAAAAAATAAGGGTAATTGTGATACAAAATTGCTTAATAGCAATATTCGTGCAAAATCTAATGTCATTCGGAAGGCATATCATAATTTTTGAGACTGTAAAAAACTTACATTCTTAACGCTTACTTATGCTGATGTTAATGAATTTGATATTAGAAAATGTAAGCGTGATTTAAATAAATTTTTTAAAAAATTAAAATACTGATTTAAAGTTAAAAATAAAAATATTAAGTATTTGTATACCTATGAATATCAGAAACGAGGCGTTATTCATTTTCATATTTTAATTACCGAAAAAATACCACATAAAATTATTTTACAATTTTGACCTTATGGCATTAATAAAAATATTAGAGTTCGTGAAAACACTAATGAAATGGTTGTAAAATACTGCTCCAAATATATAACTAAAAATGTTCTGAATGAAAAATCATTAAATCAATATGACTTAAATATCAAGGCTTATCAATTCTCATATAACTGTCAAAATCCCATTACTAGAAAACAAGTATTTACCGATACTTTGAATAATATTGTTAATCGAACCGTAAATTCCGAATTTGTAAAATACTTAAAATCAGCAGTTAATAACTTTAAAACCAAAATGTGCGGAGCAATCTATGAATTTAAAAATATTAATTTATATAGACTTTGAAAGTGCAAATTATGCTTCATTAGAAAGTTTAAGATTTAGAAACCAACTAAGAAAAATCAAACATTAGGAGTTAAAAAATGAAAGAAAAATTGCAATTTAAAATAACAATTAAAAATTAGAAAATTAAGGAGAAAAGAAAAATGAGTATTTTTGGATTAGTGTTTTTTACGATTTTAACATTATTACTAGCATACTATATTGCGGTTAATATTTATCGTTTTTTTAACCTGAATTGTAAATATAAATGGGACAGTTTTTTAAAATAATTGTATTAAATCTATTGGTCTTTTATAAGATAATGATTTTCTGGGTGTAGAATTAATTTGAAATGCTATAGAATTTAAGTCTTTTTGTTTATATGAAAATAAATCAGTAGATTTTGGTAAATATCTTCTTAAAATACCATTATTGTTCTCATTTAAACCTCTTTGACAAGGTTTTCCGGCATCTGCAAAATAAATTTTAACATTACAATTTTTTTCAATTAATTTTCATTTACTAAATTCTTTACCACGATCAAAAGTAATAGTTTTAATTGTTCCTGGTATTAATTTTGAAATAAATTTTATTATACTTTGTGTAATACTTTCTGCTTTATGATTTTTAGTTTTCAAAGGAATTGTGGTTTTTGATCATATATCAGCTAAAGTAATAATAGAACTTTTATGATCTTTACCAACGATAGTATCTCCCTCTAAATGGCCAAATTCTTGTATATTTTTAATATTTGGAATGATTAAATTTCTTTCATGAATAGATTTACAATTATTAATTCTGCCCCTAGTTTCTTTTTGTTTATGAGGTTTATTTTTGCCTTTTCTCAATAAATTTTTTTCATCAAAACCCATTCGATTTGTTTTAAACATGTTATATAAAGTTTTTGTTGAAATATTTTTTATTTTATTTTTCTTTAAAAAATCAGCAATTATATCAAGAGCATAATTTTTAGTAATTAACAAATGATTGATAGTATTAATTTCTGTTAAAGTTAAAATTATTAATTTTCTACCTGCATTTTGTTTATTTTTTTGAACTTGATTCAATATTTCTAATGGTAATAAGTTTTGATTTAATAATTTACAAACTCTGTGTACAGTTGATTTACTATAATCAATTGCTTTTGCTATTTTACGAATAGAAAATCCATAACTTTTATATTCTTTTATTGCTATTATTGATTCAATAGTCAGATACTTATACATTGTGCTAATTCCTTTCTTTTCTTAATTATAGAATTAACACAATTTGTTTTTTATATAAGTGTCCTTTTTAATTTTACATTTCAGGTTAAAGCTACATTTTGGGGTAGCGATTTTAACAGTTTAATTATTTTTAAATTCAGTTTTAAATTCTAATATTTTTCATTTGGCATATCTTTCATTTTTATCTCATTCTTGTATTTTCATTTTTATGTTTTTTAATTTTTTATTTTGATATGATAAAAAATCTTTATTTTCTCAATATCTTGGTTCACTGTTTTTTTCTCAATTTAAATCATATTCTAATGATTTTAATATTGGTAGTGTAATCTTGTCATTTTTATCAACATAAAATTCTCAATCATTAAGTTTCATTCGCGGAGGCAAGTTTTTGGGCATAAATTCATTTTCTACATTAACTTTTATTTCTCATTTTTGATTTCACTTGCTGTTGTCATCTTTTGATGATTTAAGTGTTAATTTTGATTTTTTTAAGTTTAATTCGTATGACTCATTCTTAATTTGTAATATTGGTTTATTTTCTTTTTTAGAACACCCAACTATTGGCAATGTTGTCAGCCCCAAAAGAGCTATTATATTTAAAATTTTCATAAATTTAACTCCTTCATTTTGTTTTTTCAATATATATATATATATATAATTATACAAAAATTCTTAATATCATTAGAAAAATGGCAAAACCGAGGTCGCGTTTAGTTTTCTTAGGTATTGCTTTGAAGAAGTAAAACAATCAGCTAATTATATTATTTAATTACTAAACTAACCCTGCCTTTCTTGTTATTATCATTTTTATTCTTTTTCATTTTATCATATTATTGAATTTTTACACAACAAAAATTATTAATTTTATTAAATTTTAACTAATATTTTTACTTACTTAAATCTATTATATTTATTTGTTACAGCATTACCTTTATAGTTAATTCAACTATCATCATTTTTGTTATTATATTTATTTCATAATGAAGTTTTATATATTTCTTTTCTGATTTCTATTTCTGAATTAATATTTTCATTAATGTAATGTAATACATTTAATTTGTTTAAATTTGCCATTCTTAAATGTAATAAGTTATTTAAATTTTTATGATTATATATTTTCGCCCCATATCCTAATTGTTGTTTTACCAAATGTGACACATCACTTTCAATGCTACAACCAATATTTCATTCTAAATTTTGATTATGAATACCTTGCTTATTATTACTGAAATAATTACTCGCCTTTCTTAAATTTATTTTAATATCTTTATTTAATTCATTTTTAGCAACATTACGAATGTTTTTGATTAATTCTTGATGATTTCCATCCTTATATAATTTAATTCAACTATTTAGTGTTACTTTACGATTTTCAAAAATAATATTAAATGCAGTTTGTTTTAATTTTTTAATAGCATGATAACCATCTAAAATATATCTAACATTACCAAAACTATTGGCAATTTCTCTAATTCAAGTAGCACCATCACCACAAACAATTATTTTGTCATAATTAATATTAACATAATGTTTTTGCAATTCTTTAATTAATAAATCACGATAATCCATCGTATTTATTTGTTTACCAACTTTTAACATTAGAAAATGACCTCGTTTATTTTCTAACTCTCTACGAGCATTTTTGTATTTTTTTTCTTTATGTCCGGTATGAAAAGTAACTAAACGAATTCTTTGGTCTTGTTTAACTTTCTGATCTAATGTCGCTAAAAATGTTTCATCTAGTTGAATATATAAATTCTTATTTTTGATATCAATTCTAGTTTTAGTTTCTTTTTCTGCTAATTGAAAATATTCGGCAATATTGTATTTATTTAAAATATTTGAAATACTACTTTTTGAAATATAACAATGATTTAGAGCATCTAAAACATCGCGATACCGTTTACCATCGCCCAAAAGACTTAAAACTTTAAATTGGACATCAAAATAAATGCGTTGTTTGGGCAATAAACCAATTTCTTTATCTAGTAAACATACATATTCGAATTTACCTGATTTTTGATTTCAATATTTATATCGGCGTCGTTTAAAAGTAACATCACCAAAAATTGTAATAATTGTTCTTGATGCAAAATGAACTACTTTATAACCTTGTTTTAACCGATAATGATATTTATATAAATATTCATCTAATTTTTCGTATTCATTAGTTAATTGTTTGCATTTATTGGTGTACATATTTTTATGCGTTGTAAATAAGTTTAATCAATGCTTATTTTCTAAGGTTTTTACATTATTATTAATTTCTAACATAATAAGTTACCTTTCTTGATAGTAATTTTAATAAAGTTTAGTTAGCTTATTTTTCTGCTTTAATGATAAATATTTTTTTAGAACTAGTATTCAATATCCTGAAAAAATGATATAAATTCTTATTTTAATGATTTATAATTAATTTGTATTAATTAAATTTTATAAATTTAAGAAAAGGTTTACGGGATGATTACTATAAAAATTTATTAATTTAGTAAAAATTGACATAAAGGTAAAGGATTTAATAAATGAAAAAACTTTTAGGATTATTAGGAACAATTTTAATAACTGGCAACGCCTTGCCGACCGTGATTGCAGCTGCTCCTAATCGAAAACAAAGAACAAAAACTAAATTATTAAATAGTGAGCTTAATTATTCACAAACAAATAATTTAGAAAATCTCCAAAGAAGTAAAAGACAAAACAACGAAGATATTTCAAATACTCCAAAAATACAAGATGAACAACAATCTCAATTTTCATCAAATTCAGATAATCAAATTGATATTATTGAAAAAGAAGTTACTCTGGATAAAAATTATTCCGAAGGTATTAAAAAAATATTACAAGAACTGATTGATGAAAAATATATTGATCCATTAAGAAGTATCAATATGGGCGGACTTATAAGCAAAGAACTTGATAATAAAACAATTATTTCTAAATTAGAAGAATTAGATCCTAAAATGATTAATTGAATTAAAAAACAACAAAATAACAAAGAAAAAATACTAATATTAACATTAAAAAATAGTAATAATAAAAGGATAAAATTAGTAATTAATTTAAATAATCTTTATTTACTGGGATTTATTAATAATCAAAATCAATATTTTTATTTTGATGATGAACTTTTAGAAAAAATAAAACAACATAATCAAGAAGAAATCAAAAAACTTAATAATTTAAAGGAAAAATTAAATAATTTAAAAGAAAACAAACTTTTATTTAATGAAGAAAAAGTAAAAGAATATTTACAACAAAAAAATGAACTTATTCCACTTAAAGAAAAAGAAAAAAAAATTAAAAAATTAAATTATAATAATGAATTAAATTCTTTAAATAAAAAAATTAATAATTTACAAGGTGAAAATTTAAAAGATGAAGAAAAAAAAATTAAAGCTTTAAATGAATCAGTAATTAAAAAATATAATTGTCAAAATATTAATTTAAATTATACAGGAGCATATACAAGTGACGGTTTAAATGTTGTAATAAAAGAAAATGGAAAACTCGATAAAGGAAAAGATATTATTATTTCAAAAGATACTTTAAATAATGCAATTACAAATTTAACAAATTATCATAATAAACAACAAAATCAATCAATAAAAGATGATTTAGTAAGAATGATTTTTATTACAAGTGAAGCTATGAGATTTCAATGTGATGAAAAAACTTTAGAAATTTTTGCAGAAATTAAAAATACCAATGAATTAGCTGAATTATACTTGTAAGTGCAAGTAAATAAAATTGCAAAAGATTTCATATAAAAATTTCATGATGCTAAGTTTATTTTAGAAAAAGTAAATTTAAGGAGTTTTTATATGGGATACAAACATCTTGGCATAGATGAAAGAATTTATATTGAGAATCAATTGAAATTTAAAGTAAAAATTAGTGAAATAGCTAAAAATCTTAATCGAAGTATTAGTACTATTAATCGAGAAGTTAATAGAAATAAAGATAATAATCATTATTTTTCATTAATTGCACAAAATAAAGCAGAAAATAGAAAACAATTACATGTTTATTTTCATAAATTTAAAAATAGAGAATTAGTAAAATATGTACAACAAAAATTATTATTAGGTTGATCGCCTGAACAAATTTATGGCAGAATTAAAAATTTTCATCAAGAATGAATTATTAGTTTTAAAACAATTTACAATTGAATTTATTCTGGATTACTTGAAAAGGTTACTAGTAAAAATTTAAGAAGAAAAGGTAAGAAACGAAAATCTCAAGAAAATCGGGGTAAATTTAATGGTAAATCCATTAAAGAACGAAATGTTAATAATCGCATAACTCTTGGCCATTGAGAAGGTGATACTGTAGTATCATCACGAGGTAAAAGTAAATCATGTTTAATAACTTTAGTTGAAAGAACATCAAGATTTACTTTAGCAATATTAGTTGAAAATAGAACTACTAAAGTTATTAACAAAAATATTAGTCATTATTTATCAATTCTTCCAAATAATCTTGTTAAGACTATAACATTTGATAGGGGTAAAGAATTTGCTAATTGACAACAACTTGAAAAAAATTTAAATGTGAAAATTTATTTTGCTGATGCATATTCACCTTGACAAAGAGGTACTAATGAAAATACTAATGGTTTAATTAGAGAAAAATTTCCTAAAAAATTTAATTTTTCAAACACTACTAAAAATGCAGTTCATAAATTTATATTGTCTTTAAACCAAAGACCAAGAAAAATACTAAATTATCTTTCGCCAATCGAATATTTGGTTAGAAAAATAATTTAGTTGCACTTAACTTTACAATTTGGCATTAAAAAAAATCATAGCTGAGAGTCAAAATATATTAATAAATATTCAAGAAAAAATATTTATTAAAAATCAAAAAATAAATTGAAAAGATTATACATCACAATTAAGGGGTGATTGAAAAAAATATTCAGAACAATTCAATAAATTTAGAATAGAAATTTGAAATGAATTAAATGAATTTAAAAAAATTTTTAATTTTATTAATGATTCAAAATATGAAGTAAACGAATTTCTAACAAAAATATTAGATAATAATGTAGAGAAAATAAAACAAATTTTAAAAATTGCACAAGAAACTAATTTAATTCAAAAAATAAATAAATATGATTTAGATAATAAACAAGCTATTATTTTTTTGCTTAGTATAAAAAAAGATATTATTACTTGAAAAAAAAGATTAGATAAATTATTTCCATTAAAAAACTGAAAAGAAATAGAATTTGGTTGTTTTAAATTTTTACATGTAACAATTTTACAACGCAACCTTGATTTAACTAAATTACTGATTAATATTGATGCTGGTACTACTGATATTAATCCTCAATATAAAAATAGCTTAAGTCTTTTATATTATGCAATAGATACAGGCGACATTCAAATAGTAAAATTATTGATTGATAATGATGCTGATGTTAATTTTCAAGATGAAAACGGTTTAACTCCTTTACATTTTGCAATAGAGAATGCAATAGATACAGGTGACATTCAAATAGTAAAATTATTGATTGATAATGGTGCTGATCCTAATGTTTTAGATTGTAATAATGATTTTATTTCACCTTTACATTATGCAATTATAAAAAACAAAAAAGAAGTGGTGGAAGTGCTTTTAAAATCAAAAAACATTAAAAATAAAATTAATAATAAAAGTTATCTAAATATAGGATGTTTACATTGAATAAGTTTAAATTCAAAAAATATAAATAATTTAGAAATAGCAGAATTATTGATTGATAATGGTGCTGATGTTAATCTTCAAGATGAAAACGATGCAACTCCTTTATACTATGCAATAAGTACCAACAATAAAGAAATGGTTCAATTATTAATTAATAAAGGAGCTAATATTAAAAATATAACTAAGAATGGTTTAACCCCACTATATTACGCAATAATTTTAGACAATAAAGAAATGGTTCAATTATTAATTGAAAAAGGTGCTAATGTTAATATGCAAGATGAAAACGGTTTAACTCCTTTACATTTTGCAATAGAAGAAAATAATCAAGAAATGGTTCAATTATTAATTAATAATAATGCTGATGTTAACATTAAAATAACATCAGATGGTGCAACTATTTTACATTATGCAATTCTAAACAATAAAAAAGAAATGGTAAAGTTATTGATTAAAAAAGGTGCTAATGTTAATAACGGTGTAAATGGTTTAATTCCTTTATACTATGCAATAAGTACCAACAATAAAGAAATGGTTCAATTATTAATTAATAAAGGAGCTAATGTTAATATGCAAGATGAAAATGATTTTTCTCCTTTATACTATGCAATAAATGAAGAGAACATTGAAATCGTTAAATTATTGCTTGCCAATGATGCGGATGTTAATCTTCAAAATAAAAATGGTTTAACTCCTTTACTTTATTCAAAATATAACAAATATATAAAAATTGAGAATCTTTTTAAAAATTTTAAAAATTTAAAAAATAAAATAGAATCATTAAATGAACAATTAAAAAAGATAAAAATTAATGAACAAAAAACAAAAATTAATAACAATTTAAAAAAATCTGAGGATAAATTAAAAAAATTATTGTATGTTACACTTGATAAAAAAATATATACGCCAATTTATACACAAAAAACAATTACAGAATATGAATATAATGCTGGTATAGGACAAAATAATTTAAATGCACCAACACATCAAAATAATCTATATGATGTTCCTGCAGATAATAGTTGTTTATTTTGGTCTGTGGCAACAGCTTATTTATTGCCGGTCCGAAATAATTATGAAGAATTTAGAGCAAGATTCATTCAATTATTTGGTGAAGAAAATTTAAAAAATATATTACATCTTCAAAAATTACTACAACAATATGATTTAATAAATAATAGAAATTTAAATCAATTATGATATAAAGATGTAATAGTAAATAATTTAGTCACAAATGTTTTTCGTAATAGTGTTGAGGATTATATTGAAAAAAATTTAGATAATCCTATTCAAAACAATTCTAATAGAAGCCAAGCACCAACTTTTAGAAATCTTATTCAAGAAAATAATGAAGTTGCTTCTAACTACTTAGAAAGAATGCGGCAATCTTCATCGTGGGGTGGGGTGCCAGAAATAATAGCAATGAGTAATATTTTAAATTCTAACATTAGTGTAAATAATGACGGATCTTATCAACCCGTGCATCAAAATGCAAATAATAATAACATCGCGATATCTTATGTTGAGCTTGAAAAAGGTTCGGGTATTAACAATCATTATAATTTTGCTTTAACACCAGAAGAAGATCAAACAAATCACCTTATTGTTATTAATGACAATCAGGGAAATGCCCCGGTCGTTGATATAACCAAGAGACCAGATAATTTACTACCAATCACGCCAAAACCAGAGGCGAACGCAATTAAATTAGCAGTTGATGATCATGGTCAATACCACGCCAATTTGGCCAACAACAATAATGATGATGATGCTAATCAAGGTAATAATATTGCCAAAGCACCAGAACCAGCAACAACCCCATTGCAAAAAGATGAATATCATTTTGTAGATAAAAAAACAGAAGATGATAGTTTAAAAAATGATGAAAATTTAGAAATTAACTTAATTAAAAACAATAAAGACGAAATAAAACAAAATGCCTCGGCAGGAAATCAATCCATCAGTACAAATATTGAGAATTTACAAACAACAACTGCTGAGGCAATAAATCAATACAACGCTCTTTCAAAAGAAGAAAAATTAAAAAAATTAAATGAAATTAATCGTTATTATCAAACATTACCGGAAAACGATAAAAAAACTTTTAAAGAAAAATTAACAAATACTGGATTAGCAGCTTTAAGTGGGGGTGCATTAACAGCTTATGGAACCAAAATAACTGTTAGTGGCACCGCCGCCGCTACTGGTGTTACAAATGCAGAAGCAATGGAAATGGCCCCGCTCTTATCAACAAGCACAACAGAAAGCTTGGCCGCCGCAGAAACAATTACTGTTGCCGAAACAGCGGCGGTTGAAGGCGGAGTTATAGCCGGAGAAGCTGGTACTGCTGCCGCTCTGGCTCCGGAAACCCTAGGCCTATCCTTAGTGATTGGAGGATTGGCAATTGCCGGAACATGAATGTATTTGACTTTTCATCATCATGCAACATCTGATATTGCGTTGCCAACTTCAATTCATCATAATGTTTATGATAACATTGAAAAATGATATAAATTTCTAGCCCTTGATCAATTAAAAATTAAAATTAACAAAAATACATGAAATGAAATTAAACAAAATAAAAATTCACAAGCAACCATTACTAAAATTATTAAAAATAAATTTATTATAAATGACCATTCTGGCTGAGGCGAAAGTGTCACAAATGAAGATTTCAATACTCTCGTAAAAGTAATACTGCTTCATTTTGAACAAATAAATGGTTATTTTGAAATATTAGATAATGAAAATGATGGTTTTGTCATTATAACCAACACTGAAGGTGATTGACTAGGAATAGAATAAAATTTAACATTATTAATTAAAAGAGAAAAATATTTCTTATATGTGTTATGTAGAATAACCTAACTTCAAATTTTAATTTTAATATATTTGTTAATTATTTAAATTAAGATTAAAAATATTTTTACTAAAGCAGTATTTAAATTTAAATACTGCTTTTTTATTTTGTCAAAATAGAAAAAATGAAAAAATTGTTTAAGAGCAGTATCGTCATATAAAGCTACATTTTGGGGTAGCGATTTTAACAGTTTAATTATTTTAATTAAATTCAGTTTTAAATTCTAATATTTTTCATTTGGCATATCTTTCATTTTTATCTCATTCTTGTACTTTCATTTTTATGTTTTTTAATTTTTTATTTTGATATGATAAAAAATTTTTATTTTCTCAATATCTTGGTTCACTGTTTTTTTCTCAATTTAAATCATATTCTAATGATTTTAATATCGGTATTGTAATCTTGTCATTTTTATCAACATAAAATTCTCAATCATTAAGTTTCATTCGCGGAGGCAAGTTTTTGGGCATAAATTCATTTTCTACATTAACTTTTATTTCTCATTTTTGATTTCACTTGCTGTTGTCATCTTTTGATGATTTAAGTGTTAATTTTGATTTTTTTAAGTTTAAGTCGTATGACTCATTCTTAATTTGTAATATTGGTTTATTTTCTTTTTTAGAACACCCGACTATTGGCAATGTTGTCAGCCCCAAAAGAGCTATTATATTTAAAATTTTCATAAATTTAACTCCTTCATTTTATTTTTTCAATAGACTTGGTACATAACCTTTAATTTTATCTACTATTTTGATAATATTATTTCCTAGGTGAAGCACAAATGTTAGATAAATACAAAGATAAAAATGAATTTTATAGTCTAATATACATAAAATGTTATAGTTATGTACCAAGTCTAATATATATATATATATATAATTATACAAAAATTCTTAATATCATTAGAAAAATGGCAAAACCGATTAAAAATTGAAAGGTATAGTAAAAAGCTGGTACCGTTTTAAAAACTGGAAAAATGGCGGTTGAAAAGTTAACTGTTGCTTTTGCAATAATTGCTAACGGTCGCAAAATCGTGATGATTTGTGAAGCTGTGAGTATTCAGTTTATCATTTTGATACCAGCATTTTGAATGGCACAACCAATATCATTAAAGGTTGGTATTCATCGTCCAGAATATTTGCAATTTGCTGGTGGAATTAAATCGTCTCATTCACTGTTATTTGAGCCATCAGGGATAAAGGCTGTTGAATTTAATACATTAAAGTCATAAATTTTAAAATTGTAGTTAGAGATATTCCCTTTGTGATAAAGTGGAAAAGTTAAGGTAAAAATGTTAATACCATAGCGAATATCAATATCGGTATTTAGATAATTAATACTGTTAGCGGTTTTGTTGGTTGGCAAGGCAATGAGTTTATTATCATAAGATTTAAGGACATTAAAATCAATTTGATAAATGCTATTGGTGTTGTTAATAGCATTGTAATTATCTTGGTGCATTTTTTTGTCAAAAGTAAAGAAATAACTTCTTAGTAATAATTCTGAGTTTCCTATAATATTTACTAAGTATTTTTTGGGATAAAAGGTAATTAATGAACGATAAAAGAAACCGATTTGAATAAAGTAATCCTTCTTATAGTTTTCTACACCCTTAAAATCAATTTCGGTATGAGTTTTTTCGTCCATATCAAAAGTCGCATAAAATAAACTAGCAAAGAAATTGCCAAGAATTTCATAGATTTCGTTAAAAACATTTTTGTAATCGCTATTGTTAATACTAGGAATGTTGTTTTTAAAATATAGGTAAATATCATTTTTTAAATCGGGGTCATAGCGTAGAAAACTAAATCTAACATTGAGGTAATTTAAGGTACCAAAAAGATATTTAATTAGGTAATAATCGTTAGAATTCGTAGTGCCATATTTTCAGATTTCATTTTCACCGTGTAGCAATTGTAAATACTTATTTCCAGCAATTAGAGTTTTGTTAAATGCCTTAATTTTCAAAACATTCTCATTTACTACATTTTTATCACTAGAAGTTTTATGATAAAAATAGCTCTCGTTTTTAAAGCCATAATTTTTAATCGTAAATTCTTTGTAATAACCTTTTTCTAGGGTGTCAATGAAATTAAATACGGGCGTTCAATAGAGATACGAGTAATTAAATTTATCAAAATCACCACGGTGAATCATTAAGTAATCAAGATTATCAACAACATCGTTATAGTTATAGTTGCCATCAAATTTGGTGGTTTTTTCTGGTAAATCAATATCAGTCGAGGGTTTAATTTCTGATTGTGCGTTAAATTCTAATATTTTTCATTTGGCATATCTTTCATTTTTATCTCATTCTTGTACTTTCATTTTTATGTTTTTTAATTTTTTATTTTGATATGATAAAAAATCTTTATTTTCTCAATATCTTGGTTCACTGTTTTTTTCTCAATTTAAATCATATTCTAATGATTTTAATATTGGCAGTGTGATCTTGTCATTTTTGTCAACATAAAATTCTCAATCATTAAGTTTCATTCGTGGAGGCAAGTTTTTGGGAATAAATTCATTTTCTACATTAACTTTTATTTCTCATTTTTGATTTCACTTGCTGTTATCATCTTTTGATGATTTAAGTGTTAATTTTGATTTTTTTAAGTTTAATTCGTATGATTCATTATTTTGCCTTTTACTTCTAATTAGTGATTGTGCTGTTGATTTGTCATTATTAATGTTTTGTGGAATGGTAAAAATGTTATTGAAACCTGAATTGTAAATATAAATGGGACAGTTTTTTAAAATAATTGTATTAAATCTATTGGTCTTTTATAAGATAATGATTTTCTGGGTGTAGAATTAATTTGAAATGCTATAGAATTTAAGTCTTTTTGTTTATATGAAGATAAATCAGTAGATTTTGGTAAATATCTTCTTAAAATACCATTATTGTTCTCATTTAAACCTCTTTGACAAGGTTTTCCGGCATCTGCAAAATAAATTTTAACATTACAATTTTTTTCAATTAATTTTCATTTACTAAATTCTTTACCACGATCAAAAGTAATAGTTTTAATTGTTCCTGGTATTAATTTTGAAATAAATTTTATTATACTTTGTGTAATACTTTCTGCTTTATGATTTTTAGTTTTCAAAGGAATTGTGGTTTTTGATCATATATCAGCTAAAGTAATAATAGAACTTTTATGATCTTTACCAACTATAGTATCTCCCTCTAAATGGCCAAATTCTTGTATATTTTTAATATTTGGAATGATTAAATTTCTTTCATGAATAGATTTACAATTATTAATTCTGCCCCTAGTTTCTTTTTGTTTATGAGGTTTATTTTTGCCTTTTCTCAATAAATTTTTTTCATCAAAACCCATTCGATTTGTTTTAAACATGTTATATAAAGTTTTTGTTGAAATATTTTTTATTTTATTTTTCTTTAAAAAATCAGCAATTATATCAAGAGCATAATTTTTAGTAATTAACAAATGATTGATAGTATTAATTTCTGTTAAAGTTAAAATTATTAATTTTCTACCTGCATTTTGTTTATTTTTTTGAACTTGATTCAATATTTCTAATGGTAATAAGTTTTGATTTAATAATTTACAAACTCTGTGTACAGTTGATTTACTATAATCAATTGCTTTTGCTATTTTACGAATAGAAAATCCATAACTTTTATATTCTTTTATTGCTATTATTGATTCAATAGTCAGATACTTATACATTGTGCTAATTCCTTTCTTTTCTTAATTATAGAATTAACACAATTTGTTTTTTATATAAGTGTCCTTTTTAATTTTACATTTCAGGAAACTAATAATTAACACGGTAAATATTTTCATAAACATTTTTATCGCTCCTTTTTAAAATATTTTATTTTTCATTATTCTTTTAGCTTTAATCTTTTTTAATATAAAACGAATTAAGCAGTTTGCTATTTCTGTTATGGTTACTCATACTAATGAATAACCTATAATCATTAACTTACCAATTGCTCCAAAATTTTTAATAAATTGTTGCAAATTTTCAATATCTGTATGTAATAATAAAACTATATTTAAAGATATGAATATAATGTAATTAAGTATTATTCATCAATATTTTTTTAAAGAATTAATGAGTTTGTTTGATTTCATTTTTCAAGGCTCTTTTTGCTTTAATTTTCTGAACAATCAAGCGAATTAATTTTTCAAATTTAAGTGCAAAATATATTGCTCCGCCTCATCAAAAAACAAATATTCCTGCGAGCATAATACCACTATTGAACTTGCCAAAGAATTTAACCATTTCTTCACTCATAAAATTATTAAATTCGTCACTTGTTCCAGTTATTCATTTAGCATCGCTTACTGTTAATGCACAAATTAATAAGCTTATAAAGATAAAAATGATACTTAACACTATTTTTAACCACTGCTTTTTAAAAGAATTTTTAATTCTTAATTTTAATGGCATTTTTTCTTTCATTTTTAAACTCCTTTAATTTTCTACAAACAATTTGCTTAGGCAAAACATTATGACAAATATAAGCAGTTTCACTTGGTGGATTTTTGCAAACTATACCATTATAAGTAATAAATTTTATTCTTTTATCAAAAACTAATAACTCACACTGATCTATTTTTTCTCTAATTGGTTTTAATGCAATACTTACTAATGGTATTAACATCGCAAACGGTTTGCCCAAATTAAATAAATGTTCTATTACTTGCTTTCTTTTACTAAACGGAGGGTTAGAAATAATATAATCATATCTATCCACATCACTTTTAATGTAATTAAAGAAATCAATTCCATCATCAATATGACTATTCCAAACTTTATGCCCATTTCTTTCTAAAACACATACAAATTTACTATCAATTTTATCAAAAGGGCATAAAATAGTACTATTAGGTTTTAAAAATTCTAAAATTGGTTTAACAGCATATTCCTGTGTATATCATTCATCATTAACATTAATTTTATTTAATAAATTAGAATTTAACATAATTAACTATTAATTCCTTTCTTTGTCTTTCTAATTTGTCATTCTCTATTTTTTTAATTCTTGTTTTTTAGTTCATTTCTTCATTTTTTACCTACCTTTAATCACAATAAATAAAGCAACAAGTACACAAGTGACGCCAAGAATAGTAAAAATTGGGTGTTGCGAAAATGTTCGTGCCATTGGTTTAAACAGTTCTAAAATTGTTAAATTGCTGGTAATAAATTTTTGGAAATTAGCAAGACCTTCGCTAATATAGTTCGTTAAAGTTTCAAAATGACTACCAACTAATAACCCAAGCACAGTTATTAAGATAAAAATAATAATTAGTTTAAACATTTTTAGTTACCTTGTTTTGTTTTTATTGGTTTTATTTGTTTTTTAGCTTTTCCTCACACACTTAAACGCCCCTTATTTTTAACAGCATATTGGCGTTGTTTTTCTAAATTAACTTGTTGACTACCAAATCCAAGAATAATTGCCATAAGAAATTCTACAGCCAGTGTTAAGAATAAAGGAAATATTAGTTGAATATTTGTTCCCGGCACTTCAAGACTTCAAATTAAATCAAAAACTTTATAAAGCATTTGGGCGAGAAAGTCGGCCATTTTTGCGAGATTTTCCATTTTTTATTATTCCTTTTCTTTCATTTTTCTTAAAAATTTGCTAAATTTATCCATTTTTAAGTATTCTAAGTCTTCTAAATCAATTGCTGTGTCATTATAGTATTTGTCTTCATAGTCAGGATTTACTTTTGAATTTAAGTAATCTCTTAAAAACGCTAGGTAAAAAGAATTGTAAGTGTTAAGTATTGGTAAAGGAATTTTTAATTTAAAAAAATAAATATCAAGTTCAGGAATATCACGATATTTAATACGGCGACCTTTTTTGCTATTTTTTGCATCAATTAAGGTGTTTCGTCAGCGTTCATATTCTTCAATGCTCGTAAAGGTACCATAGATGACTTTTAAGTAGGGGCGAAAAATATTAACTGGTTTTTTACGAATTCCCACAATCACATTATTGGCAATATCACGAACTTTAACTCAAATATGTTTATCTCTTTGACCGCTAGCAAGCACAATATGACCAAAATGGCGTGCCAGAGCGAAATATTCTTGAATACCGGTTTCTTCGTTTTTGGTATTATTTTTTTCTCAATCGGTTCCTTCTAAAAATAAATTGGTTTCATCTCATAGCAGTAATGTTTTGTCTGGCAATACCGGATAATCAAAGTCTAATAATCCCATATGTCCTAAACTTAATTTTTGGGTTTTTAGTAATGGAAATGTTGAGGCGATGTGATATTTTTTCTTTTTTAGTAATTTTGATGCGTACGCTAGAAAAGCGGTTTTTCCAGTTCCTAATGAACCAATCACAATATTTAATGGTGAGTTTTTTAAGAAATTAATAACTTTGTTAATTTGTGTTAAATTACTTATTTTAAAAAGAAAAATTAAAATACAACCTGCTAAAAATAAATAGCTTACAATGTTTTTAAAATAACCGTTGTAAATATATCAAATTGCTCCCCAATGTCATAAAATTAAAAATGAGGTGCGATTTAATTCAATAAAATGGTTATTTTTTTCTATTATTCATTTGCAAAATTTCATCTTGCACCTCACTTTATTTTTTTATTAGCGTACTGCTCCAAGTAGTTTTTCAAACATTTTAAAGCAAATAAAGAATATTGCCAAAATAAATGGAAAAATGAAGATTCAGTAGTCAGCAAAGAAGTTACCGACTTGTGGCATATTAACAGCAATAATTTCTCACATTTTAGTAAACGCTGTTATAATCGCATTTCACAATTTGGTCATCGCGTCACTAGCTGTTATTTTTGTTACTGCTGGTGTATCGGCCAAGAAAGTTCCAATCATATAATCACCCCCTTTCTTTTTAAAACATTCACATTTATATTTAAAGTTTTTCTTAAATTTGTTAAAACCGCGGTTAACCTTAACATGATTGTATTTTTTCCTAATTAATTTTGAATTTCTTTGTGAATGCATCACAATGTAACTCCGCGACATTACTTTTGTCTCTATCTAAATACTGATATGGTTTTCCAAAGTAGCATTAGAATAAATCACACCATAATCGCTGTTAATAATCAAAAAGCAATGTTTGCTATTAAAAGTCAAAGTGTTTCTTGGGTTAAATCAATTTCTTTACCACCACTAATATGAGCGGGAATAGTTGTAATTTGAATAAATAAATCTCAGAAAGTTTGTTTAATTTGTTCTCAATTAAATTCTTTTAAATTTACTGTCATTTTTTATCTCCCAAAAATCATTTTTATTGGTAAATACATAATTGAAATTAACGCGAAAAGAAAAGTAATGATAATAATTAATCCGGCAATAAAAGCAACTTGTGCAGGCATTTTTTCTATCGGAACAAACAGTTCTAAAAATTCCATAATAATTTTTCAAAACATTATTTTTTATTCTCATTATTTTCTTTTGAATTAGGAGCTTTAACTCATTCTTCAAAGCGGGCATTAAATACTTTTTCGTCTTTTGTAAAATTACCAGTATTATTTTTAATGGCATTTTTATATTTAATTCGCATTTTTATTTTGGCATAAATTTTATAAGCAAAATATGCCAATAGCATTATGCAAATGATAATAAATATTATTCCAATCGCAATATTCATTTTTAATCTCCTTTAAAATAGTTATAATTTATATCTTTTTTGTTGTTTTCTTTTTCGGCAATGAAGAAGCCTAATAATTCTTGTCCCTTAATTAATTTGGTTTCTTTTTCTTTTTGATTAATTGAGATTACTTGATATTTACTATCTTTTATTATTCCAATACAAATTGAATTTTCGTATTTTCCTTTATAAACAAATCGTTTTGGAAACCAAATGCCGATTTGTTCATTAAATCACGGTATTTTTGGTGCTTTAATAAGCATTGCGTTTTGCGTTTCTTTTAAGAGATATTTTTTAGTATTTAAGAAAATGTTTTCAATGTTTTTCATAATAAATTACCTTTCTTATAGATAAACTAAGTTATATTAACTAAGTTAACTAACTTAGTTTTTTAAACACTTATATATCGCAGATTTAAGTGTTTAACAAGCTTTGTTATTAAATTTTGTTTTTTTAATTAGATAAATATTTTAATAATTTTAAACTTAGCATACCCCTATTTAGAAATTTCTACACTTTAACATCCGCATCCTACCCTTGGAACTAATTTAATAGCGTGTATATTTTTAGGAAATCCACCCATTCATTTTTTTATTGCAAAACGAAACAAATTGCTATAGCTAATAGGGTGTTATCTATTAACTGGTAAACTTCTTTTGGTTATGGCGACCACCCACAATTTATCGTGCTTTAATACATACCAACATTATTAATTCACTTGTATTTAATTTTCAAAGAACAAATTTTTAACACCTTATAAAATAAAAAGACAATCATTACTGACTGCCTTAATACTTATTCAAATATTTTCCTACCTAAGAAAACTTTATGCGTCCCAAAACCGATTAAAAATTGAAAGGTATAGTAAAAAGCTGGTACCGTTTTAAAAACTGGAAAAATGGCGGTTGAAAAGTTAACTGTTGCTTTTGCAATAATTGCTAACGGTCGCAAAATCGTGATGATTTGTGAAGCTGTGAGTATTCAGTTTATCATTTTGATACTAGCATTTTGAATGGCACAACCAATATCATTAAAGGTTGGTATTCATCGTCCAGAATATTTGCAATTTGCTGGTGGAATTAAATCGTCTCATTCACTGTTATTTGAGCCATCAGGGATAAAGGCTGTTGAATTTAATACATTAAAGTCATAAATTTTAAAATTGTAGTTGGAGATATTCTCTTTGTGATAAAGTGGAAAAGTTAAGGTAAAAATGTTAATACCATAACGAATATCAATATCGGTATTTAGATAATTAATACTGTTAGCGGTTTTGTTGGTTGGCAAGGCAATGAGTTTATTATCATAAGATTTAAGGACATTAAAATTAATTTGATAAATGCCATTGGTGTTGTTAATAGCATTGTAATTATCTTGGTGCATTTTTTTGTCAAAAGTAAAGAAATAACTTCTTAGTAATAATTCTGAGTTTCCTATAATATTTACTAAGTATTTTTTGGGATAAAAGGTAATTAATGAACGATAAAAGAAACCGATTTGAATAAAGTAATCCTTCTTATAGTTTTCTACACCCTTAAAATCAATTTCGGTATGAGTTTTTTCGTCCATATCAAAAGTCGCATAAAATAAACTAGCAAAGAAATTGCCAAGAATTTCATAGATTTCGTTAAAAACATTTTTGTAATCGCTATTGTTAATACTAGGAATGTTGTTTTTAAAATAAAGGTAAATATCATTTTTTAAATCGGGGTCATAGCGTAGAAAACTAAATCTAACATTGAGGTAATTTAAGGTACCAAAAAGATATTTAATTAGGTAATAATCGTTAGAATTCGTAGTGCCATATTTTCAGATTTCATTTTCACCGTGTAGCAATTGTAAATACTTATTTCCAGCAATTAGAGTTTTGTTAAATGCCTTAATTTTCAAAACATTTTCATTTACTACATTTTTATCACTAGAAGTTTTATGATAAAAATAACTCTCCTCTTTAAAGCCGTGATTTTTAATCGTAAATTCTTTGTAATAACCTTTTTCTAGGGTGTCAATGAAATTAAATACGGGCGTTCAATAGAGATACGAGTAATTAAATTTATCAAAATCACCACGGTGAATCATTAAGTAATCAAGATTATCAACAACATCGTTATAGTTATGGTTGCCATCAAATTTGGTGGTTTTTTCTGGTAAATCAATATCAGTCGAGGGTTTAATTTCTGATTGTGCGTTAAATTCTAATATTTTTCATTTGGCATATCTTTCATTTTTATCTCATTCTTGTACTTTCATTTTTATGTTTTTTAATTTTTTATTTTGATATGATAAAAAATCTTTATTTTCTCAATATCTTGGTTCACTGTTTTTTTCTCAATTTAAATCATATTCTAATGATTTTAATATTGGCAGTGTAATCTTGTCATTTTTGTCAACATAAAATTCTCAATCATTAAGTTTCGTTCGTGGAGGCAAGTTTTTGGGCATAAATTCATTTTCTACATTAACTTTTATTTCTCATTTTTGATTTCACTTGCTGTTGTCATCTTTTGATGATTTAAGTGTTAATTTTGATTTTTTTAAGTTTAATTCGTATGATTCATTATTTTGCCTTTTACTTCTAATTAGTGATTGTGCTGTTGATTTGTCATTATTAATGTTTTGTGGAATGGTAAAAATGTTATTGAAACTAATAATTAACACGGTAAATATTTTCATAAACATTTTTATCACTCCTTTTTAAAATATTTTATTTTTCATTATTCTTTTAGCTTTAATCTTTTTTAAACCTGAATTGTAAATATAAATGGGACAGTTTTTTAAAATAATTGTATTAAATCTATTGGTCTTTTATAAGATAATGATTTTCTGGGTGTAGAATTAATTTGAAATGCTATAGAATTTAAGTCTTTTTGTTTATATGAAGATAAATCAGTAGATTTTGGTAAATATCTTCTTAAAATACCATTATTGTTCTCATTTAAACCTCTTTGACAAGGTTTTCCGGCATCTGCAAAATAAATTTTAACATTACAATTTTTTTCAATTAATTTTCATTTACTAAATTCTTTACCACGATCAAAAGTAATAGTTTTAATTGTTCCTGGTATTAATTTTGAAATAAATTTTATTATACTTTGTGTAATACTTTCTGCTTTATGATTTTTAGTTTTCAAAGGAATTGTGGTTTTTGATCATATATCAGCTAAAGTAATAATAGAACTTTTATGATCTTTACCAACGATAGTATCTCCCTCTAAATGGCCAAATTCTTGTATATTTTTAATATTTGGAATGATTAAATTTCTTTCATGAATAGATTTACAATTATTAATTCTGCCCCTAGTTTCTTTTTGTTTATGAGGTTTATTTTTGCCTTTTCTCAATAAATTTTTTTCATCAAAACCCATTCGATTTGTTTTAAACATGTTATATAAAGTTTTTGTTGAAATATTTTTTATTTTATTTTTCTTTAAAAAATCAGCAATTATATCAAGAGCATAATTTTTAGTAATTAACAAATGATTGATAGTATTAATTTCTGTTAAAGTTAAAATTATTAATTTTCTACCTGCATTTTGTTTATTTTTTTGAACTTGATTCAATATTTCTAATGGTAATAAGTTTTGATTTAATAATTTACAAACTCTGGATAGGCTACAATAAGTTGGACCATAATTATATAGACTTCAAAATTATTAAGAAAGAAGGAATATAAAAATGGGAAATAAAACCTCATACTCTGAAGAATTTAAAAAACAAATTGTAATGCTATACAAAAATGACAAAAGTGTTATTAATTTAGGGAAAGAATATAATTTACCAAAACCAACTATTTATAGTTGAATTAAAAATTATAATAATTCTGGGTCATTTAAAGCAAAAGATAATCGCACTGTCGAAGAAAATGAATTAATTTACTTGCGAAAAGAAAACCAACAATTACGAATGGAAAATGACATTTTAAAGCAAGCAGCACTGATAATCGGGAAAAAATAACAATAATTAATAACAACAAAAATAAATATTCAGTGAGGAAAATATGTAAGATTTTAGGTTTACTAAAATCAACATATTATTATCAAACTAATAAATGCACCAAGTTTGATGTTAATAATTATGAACAAGAAGTTATCAGTGCATTTAATAAAAGTCGCAAGATTTATGGTGCTCGTAAAATTAAAGCTGTTTTAATAAGAAAAAATATCATTTTATCACGACGAAAAATCCGATTCATTATGATCAAAAATAATTTGGTTTCTAAATACACCAAGTTAAAATATTGTAATCATAAAAAAACAGTTAATAATGACGAAATTAATAATGTTTTAAATCGTCAATTTAATGACAAAAAACCAAATGAAGTTGTTGTTAGTGATTTAACATATGTTCAAGTTGGCACTAAATGACATTATATTTGTTTATTAATTGACTTGTTTAATCGCGAAGTAATTGGCTATAGTGCTGGACCAAATAAAACTGCTGAATTAGTTCAACAAGCTTTTCACAAGATAACACGACCATTAAATAAAATAACTTTATTTCATACTGATCGTGGTAATGAGTTTAAAAATAAAATTATTGATGAAATTTTAATAACCTTTAAAATTAAAAGATCATTAAGCTCCAAAGGATGCCCATATGATAATGCTGTTGCTGAAGCAACCTACAAAACCTTTAAAACCGAATTTATTAACGGTAAAAAATTTGCAAACTTAACACAACTAAAATGCGAACTATTTGATTTTGTTAATTGATATAACAATATTCGAATTCATGGCAGTTTAAATTATTTAACTCCCGTTGAATTTAGAAAATACCAGTCTACATAAAAAGTGTCCTAAAAAGGGTTGCCAATCCACTCTGTGTACAGTTGATTTACTATAATCAATTGCTTTTGCTATTTTACGAATAGAAAATCCATAACTTTTATATTCTTTTATTGCTATTATTGATTCAATAGTCAGATACTTATACATTGTGCTAATTCCTTTCTTTTCTTAATTATAGAATTAACACAATTTGTTTTTTATATAAGTGTCCTTTTTAATTTTACATTTCAGGTTTATAAAACGAATTAAGCAGTTTACTATTTCTGTTATGGTTACTCATACTAATGAATAACCTATAATCATTAACTTACCAATTGCTCCAAAATTTTTAATAAATTGTTGCAAATTTTCAATATCTGTATGTAATAATAAAACTATACTTAAAGATATGAATATAATGTAATTAAGTATTATTCATCAATATTTTTTTAAAAAATTAATGAGTTTGTTTGATTTCATTTTTCAAGGCTCTTTTTGCTTTAATTTTTTGAATAATAAAGCGGATTAATTTTTCAAATTTAATTGCAAAGTATATTGCTGCGCCTCATCAAAAAACAAATATTCCTGCCAGCATAATACCACTATTGAACTTGCCAAAGAATTTAACCATTTCTTCATTCATAAAATTATTAAATTCGTCACTTGTTCCAGTTATTCATTTAGTATCGATTGCTGTTAATGCACAAATTAATAAGCTTATAAAGATAAAAATGATACTTAACACTATTTTTAACCACTGTTTTTTAAAAGAATTTTTAATTCTTAATTTTAACGGCGTTTTTTCTTTTGAATTATCTTTTTTAAATAATTTTACTAAAAGTTTTTTCATTTTAATTCTTCTTTCATATTTTTTATCGTCCTTTAATCACAATAAATAAGGCAATAAGTACACAAGTAACACCAAGAATAGTAAAGATTGGATGTTGCGAAAATGTTCGTGCCATTGGTTTAAATAGTTCTAAAATTGTTAAATTGCTCGTAATAAACTTTTGGAAATTGGCAAGCCCTTCGCTAATATAGTTCGTTAAAGTTTCAAAATGACTACCAGCTAATAACCCAAGAACAGTTATTAAGATAAAAATAATAATTAGTTTAAACATTGTTAGTTACCTTGTTTTGTTTTTATTGGTTTTATTTGTTTTTTAGCTTTTCCTCACGCACTTAACCGCCCTTTATTTTTAACCGCATATTGGCGTTGTTTTTCTAAATTAACTTGTTGAATACCAAATCCAAGAATAATTGCCATAAGAAATTCTACAGCCAGCGTTAAGAACAAGGGAAATATTAGTTGAATTTTTGTTCCCGGCACTTCAAGACTTCAAATTAAATCAAAAACTTTATAAAGCATTTGGGCAAGAAAGTCGGCCATTTTTGCGAGATTTTCCATTTTTTATTGTTCCTTTTCTTTCATTTTTCTTAAAAATTTGCTAAATTTATCCATTTTTAAGTATTCTAAGTCTTCTAAATCAATTGCCGTATCAGTATAGTATTTATCTTCATAATCAGGATTTACTTTTGAATTTAAGTAATCTCTTAAAAATGCTAGGTAAAAAGAATTGTAAGTGTTAAGTATTGGTAAAGGAATTTTTAGTTTAAAAAAATAAATATCAAGTTCAGGAATATCACGATATTTAATGCGACGACCCCTTTTACTATTTTTAGCATCAATTAAGGTGTTTCTTCAGCGTTCATATTCTTCAATGCTAGTAAAGGTGCCATAGATGACTTTTAAGTAGGGACGAAAAATATTAACGGGTTTTTTACGAATTCCCACAATCACATTATTGGCAATATCACGAACTTTAACTCAAATATGTTTATCTCTTTGACCGCTAGCAAGCACAATATGACCAAAATGCCGTGCCAGAGCGAAATATTCTTGGATACCGGTTTCTTCGTTTTTGGTATTATTTTTTTCTCAGTCAGTTCCTTCTAAAAATAAATTGGTTTCATCTCACAAAAGTAAGGTTTTGTCTGGCAATACCGGATAATCAAAGTCTAATAATCCCATATGCCCTAAACTTAATTTTTAAGTTTCTAGTAATGGAAATGTTGATGCGATATGATATTTTTTCTTTTTTAGTAATTTTGATGCGTATACTAGAAAAGCGGTTTTTCCAGTTCCTAATGAACCAATAACAATATTTAATGGTGAGTTTTTTAAGAAGTTAATAACTTTGTTAATTTGTGTTAAATTACCGATTTTAAAAAGAAAAATTAAAATACAACCTGCTAAAAATAAATAGCTTACAATGTTTTTAAAATAACCGTTGTAAATATATCAAATTGCTCCTCAATGTCATAAAATTAAAAATGAGATGCGATTTAATTCAATAAAATGGTTATTTTTTTCTATTATTCATTTGCAAAATTTCATCTTGCACCTCACTTTATTTTTTTGTTAGCGTACTGCTCCAAGTAATTTTTCAAACATTTTAAAGCAAATAAAGAATATTGCCAAAATAAATGGAAAAATGAATATTCAGTAGTCAGCAAAGAAGTTACCGACTTGTGGCATATTAACAGCAATAATTTCTCATATTTTAGTAAACGCTGTTATGATCGCATTTCATAATTTAGTCATTGCGTCACTGGCTGTTATTTTTTCTACTGTTGCTGGTGCATCTGCCAATAAAGTTCCAATCATATAATCACCCCCTTTCTTTTTAAAACATTCATCATTTATATTAAAAGTTTTTCTTAAATTTGTTAAAACCACGATTAACCTTAACACGATTGCATTTTTTCCTAATTAATTTTGATTTTCTTCGAGAATGCATCACGATGTAACTTCTTGACATTAATTTTTTCCCTATCTAAATACTGATATAGTTTTTCAAAGTAGCATTAAAATAAATCACACCATAATCGCTGTTAAGAATCAAAAAGCAATGTTTGCTATTAAAAGTCAAAGTGTTTCTTGAGTTAAATCAATTTCTTTACCACCACTAATATGAGCCGGAATAGTTGTAATTTGAATAAATAAATCTCAGAAAGTTTGTTTGATTTGTTCTCAATCAAATTCTTTTAAGTTTATTGTCATTTTTTATCTCCCAAAAATCATTTTTATTGGTAAATATATAATTGAAATTAATGCGAAAAGAAAAGTAATGATAATAATTAATCCGACAATAAACGCAACTTGTGCAGGCATTTTTTCTATCGGAACAAACAGTTTTAAAAATTCCATAATAATTTCTCAAAACATTATTTTTTATCCGCATTATTTTCTTTTGAATTAGGGGTTTTAACTCATTCTTCAAAGCGAGCAATAAACACTTTTTCGTCTTTTGTGAAATTACCAGTATTATTTTTAATGGCATTTTTATATTTAATTCTAATTTTTATTTTGGCATAAATTTTATAAGCAAAATATGCTGACAGCATAATGCTGATAATAATAAATATTAGTCCAATTGCAATATTCATTTTTAAGCTCCTTTAAAATAGTTATAATTTATATCTTTTTTGTTGTTTTCTTTTTCGGCAATGAAGAAGCCTAATAATTCTTGTCCTTTAATTAACTTGGTTTCTTGCTCTTGTTGATTAATTGAAATTACTTGATATTTACTATCTTTTATTATTCCAATACAAATCGAATTTTCATATTTTCCTTTATAAACAAATCGCTTTGGAAACCAAATGCCGATTTGTTCATTAAATCATGGAATTTTAGGTGCTTTAATAAACATTGCGTTTTGTGTTTCTTTTAAGAGATATTTTTTAGTATTTAAGAAAATGTTTTCAATGTTTTTCATAATAAATTACCTTTCTTATTTGTTATAAACTAAGTTACATTAACTAAGTTAGTTGACTAAGTTTTTTAAACACTTATATATCGCAGATTTAAGTGTTTAACAAGCTTTGTTAGTAAATTTTGTTTTTTTAATTAGATAAAGATTTTAATAATTTTAAACTTAGTATACCCCTATATAGAAATTTCTACACTTTAACATCCGCATCCTACCCTTGGAACTAATTTAATAGCGTGTATATTTTTAGGAAATCCACCCATTCATTTTTTTATTGCAAAATGAAACAAATTGCTATAGCTAATAGGATGTTATCTATCAACTGGTAAAACTTCTTTTGGTTATGGCGGCCACCCACAATTTATCGTGCTTTAAATACATACCAACATTATTAATTCACTTGTATTTAATTTTCAAAGAACAAATTTTTAACACCTTATAAAATAAAAAGACAATCATTGCTGACTGTCTTAATACTTATTCAAATCTTTTCATACCTAACAAAACTTTATGCGTCCTTTTTAATCTATCTTGTTGCCAACAACATTATCGCTTACGCAAGCAATTTTGTTCCAATAATCTCATAATACTTATTAGGTAAGTATTCCAAGAAAAACTCATTGAGTATTGTTCAGCGAACCGATAATTGATCGCTTGGCATACTAATCGGTTGTAAGAACCATTGACTAAATAACTCTGCAAACTGTTCTTTTAAACTAACAAACTTACCATAGTTACTATCAACAAATAATTTTGATACTAAAGCACTAATTTTTGCTTCTGAATTAGAAAAATATATTTTGCCATTTATATCAATAAATTTAATCTTACTTGGAAGATACCCCAATTTACTAGCAATAAAACGAACAAATTCTTGGGATGCAGAAATTTTTGTTTTTTTTAATTTTCACCCCTTTTTATATCACGCTTGATTTTTATTAGTAGATTTTTGTAATCCATTTTTAAATCATTTATCTAAAAGAACTTCATCACTAGCATTAGTTTTATCTGGTAAAATATTACTATTTAACTGCTCAGGAAAAAAATTTAACAAGTTTTCTAACGCATGACCATACTCATGAATAATCCCAGTAGTAACATTACTAGTAGAAAATTGACCATTAAAATATTGGGATTTAATATGGTCTTTATCAACAATACTTGGTCGCAAAGCAATAAACTGATAACCATATTGTGAATCTAAAACCGTAACCCCTAAGGTATTTTCTGAATCAGTCTGTAAATCAAAACTATTAGTAAACAAAAGGGCAACTAATAACTTAGCAACATTTTTTTTACCATAATATTTACTTAAATAATTATAAATCGCTAACAAATACTTTGAATCATTACCAATTTTTTGTTCCAATAGTTTCAAATCAAGCATTGGTTTTTGTCCATCTCTTAAGTCAGTATTTTCAAGATTTTTTACTAAATCATCATAACTTGAATAATAATCTCTTAACAATAATGAACTTTGTTTATACTTATTATATTGCTCTGTACTTTTATTAGAAACTTTTAAAATCTCATTATAACAAGATTGTAACGCTTTTCTTTCAGCAATATTGTTTTTCTTTCTATTAATAGTTGCTAAATATTTCATATATTTTGAATCACCATCAGATGATGATGATTCAAAATCTAAATTCCAACGATGAAAAATATCTTCTAAGTTTAACCCTTCACTTTTAAGATTAACATTCTTACCCTCAAAAGCACAATTATAATTAATTAACGAATCATTATCATTAGATAATTGATAATCATAAAAATTAAAAGCGTTACACCCTACTAACAAAAATAATATGATAATAATATTAACAACTAATGGTGTTTTTTTAATCATTGTTATCCTCCCTAATTATCACTTATTTTAATTACTTTATTATTTTATCATTTTTTATCATAAAATCTATAAAATTTAATGTTTTATCCACTCAAGAAGTATTAAAATTAATATCGTGACTAGTCAATAATACTGTCCCAGAATAATTGGTTATTGCTTCTAATAATGAATCCTTAGCTAAATCATCTAAATGATTAGTTGGTTCATCCAAAATTAACAAACTACAAGGAATTAAAGATAAAACTGCTAACCGAACTTTAGTTTGTTCTCCCCCTGATAATTTATTAAGGGTTTGCATCGCTAACTCGCGCTTAATTCCAAAACTAGCTAATATTTTCCTAATTTCACCATCATCTATTTCCGGATTTAATGATTTTAAATATTGTATTGGCGATAATTCAGGAAAATTATAAAACTGCTTAAAATAACCAATCGTAACATTATCACCAATCGTAATTATCCCTGATATTGGTTTAATATTACCAGTTAAAGTTTCTAGCAATGTTGTTTTTCCAATCCCATTATAACCTTGCACCAATCATTTTTCACCTTCTTTAATCGTAAATGATAATGAATTAATTAACGGTTTAGTATAACCAATCGTTAAATCTTTTACTTTAAGAGTAACCGATGTTAAACTTCGGCGATACTTAAAATTAAAGTTTGGTTTACTAATTTTTTGTGGTTTAGCAATAATTTCCATTTTTTCCAATTGTTTTTTTCGTGACTGGGCACTTTTTGCTGTTGACTTTCTAGCAATATTTTTATTAACATAAGTTTGTAACTTATCAATTTTCTTTTGTTGTCCTTGATATTCCATTAAATACTGTCGTTGATTTAATTGTTTAAGTTCTAAATAATGATCAAAATTACCAACATAACGAACTAAATTAAAATTTTCAATTGCATAAATAATATGAGCAACTTTATTAACAAATGCTTGGTCATGTGATATTAATAAAAATGCATACGGATATGTTTGTAAGAAACTTGCTAACCAATTAACTTGTTGGGTATCTAAAAAGTTAGTTGGCTCGTCTAATAACAAAAAGTCATTTTTTGATAATAATAATTTTGCTAAAAGAATCTTACTTTTTTGGCCACCACTTAAACTAGATAATTTTTGTGCTAATGATGATTTATCAATTGCTAAACCGATAACTAAATTATTAATTTCTTTTTCAACATTATAAAAATCACTATTATCAAGTTCAGTTTGCAGTTTTAAAGCTTTATTTAAAATTTTTTCTTCATAATTCAATGATAATTGATGATATAATTCATTAATCATTTGTTCCTTTAAAAATAAATCTTTATATGCTGTTTTTAAATAGTCTAATGCTGAAATATTATTATCAACCAATTGATGTTGATCTAAATATCCCATTTTAGCATAAGGAAAAAAAATTAAATCAATTTTATCAGCACTAACTTTACCAGAAATAATATTTAATAATGTTGTTTTGCCACTACCATTAGGTCCAATCAAAGCAATATGCTCACCAACATTAATTTTCATTGTTGCTTTTTGATATAACGATTTACTACCCGTACTATGATTTAATTCTTTAATAAATAAAATACTCATTGCTTCTTTCACCTCAAATAATAAGTTAATGATAACTTGTTTTAAAAATTTTTTATATTTTTCCTGAAATGTAAAATTAAAAAGGACACTTATATAAAAAACAAATTGTGTTAATTCTATAATTAAGAAAAGAAAGGAATTAGCACAATGTATAAGTATCTGACTATTGAATCAATAATAGCAATAAAAGAATATAAAAGTTATGGATTTTCTATTCGTAAAATAGCAAAAGCAATTGATTATAGTAAATCAACTGTACACAGAGTTTGTAAATTATTAAATCAAAACTTATTACCATTAGAAATATTGAATCAAGTTCAAAAAAATAAACAAAATGCAGGTAGAAAATTAATAATTTTAACTTTAACAGAAATTAATACTATCAATCATTTGTTAATTACTAAAAATTATGCTCTTGATATAATTGCTGATTTTTTAAAGAAAAATAAAATAAAAAATATTTCAACAAAAACTTTATATAACATGTTTAAAACAAATCGAATGGGTTTTGATGAAAAAAATTTATTGAGAAAAGGCAAAAATAAACCTCATAAACAAAAAGAAACTAGGGGCAGAATTAATAATTGTAAATCTATTCATGAAAGAAATTTAATCATTCCAAATATTAAAAATATACAAGAATTTGGCCATTTAGAGGGAGATACTATCGTTGGTAAAGATCATAAAAGTTCTATTATTACTTTAGCTGATATATGATCAAAAACCACAATTCCTTTGAAAACTAAAAATCATAAAGCAGAAAGTATTACACAAAGTATAATAAAATTTATTTCAAAATTAATACCAGGAACAATTAAAACTATTACTTTTGATCGTGGTAAAGAATTTAGTAAATGAAAATTAATTGAAAAAAATTGTAATGTTAAAATTTATTTTGCAGATGCCGGAAAACCTTGTCAAAGAGGTTTAAATGAGAACAATAATGGTATTTTAAGAAGATATTTACCAAAATCTACTGATTTATCTTCATATAAACAAAAAGACTTAAATTCTATAGCATTTCAAATTAATTCTACACCCAGAAAATCATTATCTTATAAAAGACCAATAGATTTAATACAATTATTTTAAAAAACTGTAGAAACCACAGATGTTTTGCACATTTGGTTTTTATAAATTATTTGGGGGTATATTCTTTTGGCAGTAATATTTTGTATTGAATGCGACAGCGAAAGCTATGTCATTGGTAATAAAAATACAGTTGGAATCTGTAATTCTTGTGATGAAAAGGGTTTTTAAATTTTGTGGAAAACTATTAAAAGTTCAATATTTATAAAGGAAATAAATGTGGAAAACAATGTGGATAACTAAAAGTTTGTTAATTGTATTAAAAATATTTTAAATTTGGAAGGAAAAAATAAATAATGTTTAAAATTAAATTAGTTAGTATAAAAAGAAAAATATTTAAAAATAAAGATGGTTCTACAATGTCAGGATATTCTGCCGAATTTTTGCATTATGAAAATGACTTATTTGAGCCTACCGGCGAACAAAAAGCCTTATGAATTGATGATAATAATCTAGAACAACAAGAAATTTATAAACTGTTAAAGGAAAATGTTAAATCATTTTTTAGTTGCGAATTAACTTTTGAAAAAAACCCCAAAATCGTTAACTTGCAAAAAATTGAATTATCAAAAAATCAAAAAAACTTGTCTAGTTAATTGATAATCACTTCGGTCTGCGAAGCGGTGCGGAAGGCGTATGCCCCACCCGCTAGCGGGTTAGTCGGCGAAGCCGACTATTACTTGATTAAATAACACAACTGGCGAAAATCTAAAACGGGAGCATAAAATATGAATTTAAAACCTCAAAATCCGACTGATTTTTATATGAAAACTATTTATTACGGTCAATACATTCGTAATATTGTTATGCCTTTAGAACGCATTAAAGCAAATAACCGCAATGCTAGTGGTTTAAAAAATAAAGGTAATTGTGATACAAAACTGCTTAATAGCAATATTCGTGCAAAATCTAATGTTATTCGGAAGGCATATCATAATTTTTGAGACTGTAAAAAACTTACATTCTTAACTCTTACTTATGCTGATGTTAATGAATTTGATATTAGAAAATGTAAGCGTGATTTAAATAAATTTTTTAAAAAATTAAAATATTGATTTAAAGTTAAAAATAAAAATATTAAGTATTTGTATACCTATGAATATCAGAAGCGAGGCGTTATTCATTTTCATATTTTAATCACCGAAAAAATACCACATAAAATTATTTTACAATTTTGACCTTATGGAATTAATAAAAATATTAGAGTTCGTGAAAATACTAATGAAATGGTTGTAAAATATTGCTCCAAATATATAACTAAAAATGTCCTGAATGAAAAATCATTAAATCAGTATGATTTAAATATCAAGGCTTATCAATTTTCTTACAACTGTCAAAACCCCATTACTAGAAAACAAGTATTTACCGATACTTTGAATAATATTGTTAAAAGAACTGTAAATTCTGAATTTGTAAAATACTTAAAATCAACAGTTAATAAATTTAAAACTAAAATGTGTGGAGCAATCTATGAATTTAAAAATATTGATTATGTAGATTTTGAGAGTGCAAATTACGCTTCCTTAGAAAGTTTAAGATTTAGAAATCAACTAAGAAAAATTAAACATTAGGAGTTAAAAAATGAAAGAAAAATTGCAATTTAAAATAAGAATTAAAAATTGATTTAAAAATCATTGGTTAAAAATATTACTTAGCATTGTTTTTATCTTTATAAACTTAATACTTTGAACTTTAACTTTATTAGATACTAATTGGATACTGGGAACAAATAGAGAATTTATTGATTTTATTGAAAAAGATATGTATAAGTTTTTTGACTTAAATACCGCCATTATGTTGTTCGGATTGTTTGTTTATTGATTTGGTAGTGCGATATTTATTGCTTTTCAAGTTGAAAAATTAGTTTGACTTATTGTTAAGAAAATTAAGGAAAAAGGAGCTTTGAAAAATGAAACTAAACAAACTCATTAATTCTTTAAAAAAATATTGATGAATAATAATTAATTACATTATATTCATATCTTTAAGTATAGTTTTATTGTTACATACAGATATTAAAGAATTAGAGCAATTAATCAAAAATTTTGGAGCAATTGGTAAGTTAATGATTATAGGTTACTCATTAGTATGAATAACCTTAGCAGAAATAGTAAAATGTTTAATTTGCTTTGTATTAAAAAAAATCAAAATTAAAAGAACAAAAAACCAAACTTTAAATAGAAAGGAAATTGAAAAATAATGGCAATATTTAGTCTAATATGTTTTATCTTATTAACCTTATTACTCGCTTTTGCTGTTGCTTGGGGTTTGTGGCGTTGAATGAACGATGTTAAAAAGTATGGTAAACAAGCAAAAGAAATTAAAGGGGATTTTAGTAAAAAAGAAAAACGCTTCATTGTTAAATTATCTTATTTAACTGAAAAAAACGACAAACAAAATCAAGAAACTCAAACGAAAGGATAAAATAAATGTTAAAAGATGTAATTATTAAGTTAATTGATTTGATTTATCCCACTGCCGATTTACCGCCCCAAGTAGTATTTTTGTTCTCAATTCTTGTAATCATTGTGTTATTTGCCAGTTTCATTGGGATTCTTTTTCTTCCGATTAAGTGTTTATTTCAATGTTTCTAGTTGTTTGAAAAGATTTAAATTGAGAACAAATTAAACAAACTTTCTGAGATTTGTTTATCCAAATTACAACTATTCCCGCTCATATTACTGGTGGTAAAGAAATTAATTTAACTGAAGAACCACTTTGACTTTTAACAACCAACATCGCTTTTTGATTACTAACAACAGTTATTATCTTATTTATGTTGATTTTATTTTATAAAGTTAAATCTTATTTTTGTTAATAAATATAGGATAAATATTTTAAAAAGAAAGGGGGTGATTATATGATTGGAACTTTCTTAGCCGATGTAACCGCACCAGTAGCAATTACCGGAAAACAAGCCATTAGTAATTTGTGAGATAGTATGGTAGGGCTTTTTGGAAAAATTTGAAGCGATATTATCAGCGGACAAATGCCATTAGTAGTAGATTTCTTTGCTACTTATTGAATTTTTTTATTCCCAGCAATTGTTGGATTATTCTTATTTGCTTTTGGAATGTTTGAAAAACTACTATTAAGAGTTCGTTAATAATAATTGCTGAATTATACTTGTAAGTGCAAGTAAATAAAATTGCAAAAGATTTCATATAAAAATTTCATGATGCTAAGTTTATTTTAGAAAAAGTAAATTTAAGGAGTTTTTATATGGGATACAAACATCTTGGCATAGATGAAAGAATTTATATTGAGAATCAATTGAAATTTAAAGTAAAAATTAGTGAAATAGCTAAAAATCTTAATCGAAGTATTAGTACTATTAATCGAGAAGTTAATAGAAATAAAGATAATAATCATTATTTTTCATTAATTGCACAAAATAAAGCAGAAAATAGAAAACAATTACATGTTTATTTTCATAAATTTAAAAATAGAGAATTAGTAAAATATGTACAACAAAAATTATTATTAGGTTGATCGCCTGAACAAATTTATGGCAGAATTAAAAATTTTCATCAAGAATGAATTATTAGTTTTAAAACAATTTACAATTGAATTTATTCTGGATTACTTGAAAAGGTTACTAGTAAAAATTTAAGAAGAAAAGGTAAGAAACGAAAATCTCAAGAAAATCGGGGTAAATTTAATGGTAAATCCATTAAAGAACGAAATGTTAATAATCGCATAACTCTTGGCCATTGAGAAGGTGATACTGTAGTATCATCACGAGGTAAAAGTAAATCATGTTTAATAACTTTAGTTGAAAGAACATCAAGATTTACTTTAGCAATATTAGTTGAAAATAGAACTACTAAAGTTATTAACAAAAATATTAGTCATTATTTATCAATTCTTCCAAATAATCTTGTTAAGACTATAACATTTGATAGGGGTAAAGAATTTGCTAATTGACAACAACTTGAAAAAAATTTAAATGTGAAAATTTATTTTGCTGGTGCATATTCACCTTGACAAAGAGGTACTAATGAAAATACTAATGGTTTAATTAGAGAAAAATTTCCTAAAAAATTTAATTTTTCAAACACTACTAAAAATGCAGTTCATAAATTTATATTGTCTTTAAACCAAAGACCAAGAAAAATACTAAATTATCTTTCGCCAATCGAATATTTGGTTAGAAAAATAATTTAGTTGCACTTAACTTTACAATTTGGCAATAAAAATATAAAGGGGTGCGATAATGCTTAAATTTCTAAAAAATATCTGTGAAAAAATTAATGACTTTGTTAGCTTAAATCGCACTTTCTTTATTATTTCTTGATATTATTATGCTTTTCTTGTTGCTATTAATCCACAATATTGAGTTTCATTTTTTCATATCATCGGTATTATCTTAAATTGTTTAATTTTAATTACTAAACTTATGCAATGAGTTAATCGTAAATCTTTTATTAATTTTTTATTCGCCAAATTGTAAAGTTAAGTGCAACTAAATTATTTTTCTAACCAAATATTCGATTGGCGAAAGATAATTTAGTATTTTTCTTGGTCTTTGGTTTAAAGACAATATAAATTTATGAACTGCATTTTTAGTAGTGTTTGAAAAATTAAATTTTTTAGGAAATTTTTCTCTAATTAAACCATTAGTATTTTCATTAGTACCTCTTTGTCAAGGTGAATATGCATCAGCAAAATAAATTTTCACATTTAAATTTTTTTCAAGTTGTTGTCAATTAGCAAATTCTTTACCCCTATCAAATGTTATAGTCTTAACAAGATTATTTGGAAGAATTGATAAATAATGACTAATATTTTTGTTAATAACTTTAGTAGTTCTATTTTCAACTAATATTGCTAAAGTAAATCTTGATGTTCTTTCAACTAAAGTTATTAAACATGATTTACTTTTACCTCGTGATGATACTACAGTATCACCTTCTCAATGGCCAAGAGTTATGCGATTATTAACATTTCGTTCTTTAATGGATTTACCATTAAATTTACCCCGATTTTCTTGAGATTTTCGTTTCTTACCTTTTCTTCTTAAATTTTTACTAGTAACCTTTTCAAGTAATCCAGAATAAATTCAATTGTAAATTGTTTTAAAACTAATAATTCATTCTTGATGAAAATTTTTAATTCTGCCATAAATTTGTTCAGGCGATCAACCTAATAATAATTTTTGTTGTACATATTTTACTAATTCTCTATTTTTAAATTTATGAAAATAAACATGTAATTGTTTTCTATTTTCTGCTTTATTTTGTGCAATTAATGAAAAATAATGATTATTATCTTTATTTCTATTAACTTCTCGATTAATAGTACTAATACTTCGATTAAGATTTTTAGCTATTTCACTAATTTTTACTTTAAATTTCAATTGATTCTCAATATAAATTCTTTCATCTATGCCAAGATGTTTGTATCCCATATAAAAACTCCTTAAATTTACTTTTTCTAAAATAAACTTAGCATCATGAAATTTTTATATGAAATCTTTTGCAATTTTATTTACTTGCACTTACAAGTATAATTCAGCATTCAAATCACCATTAAATATTGTGATTGGTTCATTGGGAACTGGTAAAACCGCTTTATTAGTTTTTGCTTCAAAACTTTTAGGTAAGAAAAAATGAAAGACGGCTTCAACATTTCCAATTTTAGACCAACAAATGTTATCTTTGGGGCATATGTCGTTATTGGATAATGAATATCCAATATTAGAAGAAAAACATTTATTGTTGTGAGATGAAACGAACTTATTTTTAGAAGGAACGGATTATAAAGAAAATGATAAATCAACTCAAGGTTTGCAAGAATATTTTGCTCTAGTTAGGCATTTTGGTCATATTGTTCTAGCGAGTGGCCAACGACCTGAACATATTTGGGTTAAAGTCAGAGATATTGCTAATTCGGTTATTGTTGGTATTACTAAGAAATCAGTTAATATTTTTCGCCCTTATTTAAAAGTTGTTTATGGTACTTTTAAATCTGTAGAAGAATATGAACGCTGACGCACAAGTCTAATTGATGCTAAAAATAATAAAAAAGGTCGCAAAACTAAATATCGTAATATTCCGGAATTAGATATCTACTTTTTTAAATTAAAAATTCCAATGTCTGTTTTAGAGTGTTACGACAATAAGTATTTATCTTTTTTACGCCCCGTTGCTAATCGCATTGTTGTTGACACTTATGAAGATAAGTTTTATGAAACTACCGAAGTTGATTTAGAAATATTAAAATACCTTAAAATGGAAAAATTTAGTCGTATTATGGAATTACTAAAAAGTAATTTGAAAGATAAGAATTAATTCTCTTGCTAGTAGCGAGAATAGTGTTTTATTTATATTTGTTTATTTTCTAAAAAGTTTGTAAATTAGAGGAATTAAAACGATAAAAAATGCTACTAAGAAATTTTATACTACTTTATCTATGTTTTCCCAACGCCCTTATAAGTTTTAGGAGAACACCTTCAGTTGTTATTGTAAGTATTTATTATAATTACTTCTTTATTAAAATTCTCGCTACTAGCAAGGGAGTTAACTATCATATTATTTTAATCTAAGAAAGGATACTTAATTATGGCAAATCTAGAAAAAATGGCATCATTTTTTGCAGATATTATTTATAAAGTTTTTGATTTAATTTGAAGTATGACTATTCCCGGCACCGGAATTCGGATTATCATTATTCCTTTAATCTCTTTAATTGCTAACTTTGTCTTTGTTGCTATTTTAGGTATTGGAATGCAAGCCAAAGAAAGTTATAGAAAGGCAAGAGCTAATAAATCTGTTAAAGAGTGAGGTAAAAAATAATGTTTAAACTAGTTATAATTTTTCTTTTAATTACCGTTTTTTCTATTTTTGCTTTTGATGAATTTCTTGGTTTATGGCATTTTGTAAATGAAGGGTTGGAATATTTTAATAAAATTATTGTGGCTAACAGTGAATTTTTACAATTATTTAAACCAATGATTAGATTATTTTCACAACACCCAATTTTTATTATCATTGGAACAATTGGCATTTTATCAACAATATACTTTATTTTAAGAAGTTAAACGCAAAAGAAAGGACAAATAGATATGTATAAATTTATGTCGTGGTTAGTTATCGCTTTTATTGGTTTAGTCCCTCTAGGTGCCTTCTTTGATACAAAACAACCACTAAAACCTGGTATGGAACAATCTTTTATAAAGCGAGAAAAACGAGCCACAAACCCTAGTCAATGTGGTAATAGTTGTAATTTTGAGTTTTCTGAAATTTTGAATAGTAGTTTTACTCCTTCAAATTATAATTTAAAAGACGGATGATTAGATGTTGCTTTTGTTAAAAATCAATTACATAATGATTTGGGCCCTATTGGTAATTATATTTATTGGTCTATCGTAAAAACTGTTCGTGATTTTTATGAAAAAAATTTTACTAGTATTGAACATAATGAATATTATATTGATAAAATCATTAATGTTAAGATTACATTTACTAAAAATAAAGATTTAACTTTTAATGAATATTTAATAACTTCATTTTCTGCCGAAATGCCTCCTTTACCAGAAAAAGATAACGAGCAACCATTACCGACCGCAATAACTAAAAATGATGGTGAGTATCAATATAATCAGTTTCAAGATAAACTTGATTATTTAATGATACAACGCCGAGATTTTGATAAATTTAATTACTCTTATCTATATTGAGTGCCAATTTTTAATTTCTTTGATGATAATTTTAAATATATGAATGAAATTTCAATTAAATTAAATGGTTTTAAACAAAATAGTAAATTTACTTTAATTCGCAGTGTTTGGCCTGAAGATAGTTTATATTTTTCTTATACTTTAGAATTTTCTAGTTTTAATGACATTTTTAAAATGGATATGCGTTTTCGTAAGATTCGTTTTTATGAAAATGATAATTTACTCACAGAATTTGATTGTCCAATTCACTTTATGGATGATTTCATCAATACCTTTTTTGGACAAGTTAATTATTATGGTAATACCTTCCATTTTTTACGCTATGATGAAAAATTAAAATTAGATTTTAAAGATTTTATGCTTCATTATCAAGAAGATTTAACTATTGATTTTATTAATGGTTTATTTAACAAAATTTATAAAGTTTTAGGTGAGTTTTTTGTACAATTCTTTTATGCGAGTTTTGATACAGATGCCTCTACTTATGTAGAATTAGATTACAAAGGAATGCAACAAATTCCTAAAAATGTTTTACAAATGGGCTTTTTCTATCGCTCCTTAATTACTTTTTATCCCAAACAGTATTTAATTAACTTTGGTTCAACAATAGAAAATAGTAAGAATATGATTTTTCGTTCGTATTTTTTTGTGAAAGATAAACAAATTGCCAATGGTTTTAATACTGGTAAAAGTTCTTATCAAATAGATTTTAATGTTTTAAAAGCGTATGATAACCAACTATGAAACGCTACTAGTAATAAACTGCATTTTTACAACGCCAAAGTTGATGTGATGTATGGAATTAATATTTTTACGCTAACTTTTCCACTGTATAAAAAGAAAAATGAAAGTACTGAATATCATTATTCTTTATACGATTTTAACATTTTGAATTCAACGGCTTTTATTGGTGGTGGAATAAGTGGAAATATGAATGATTTAATTCCTACGCCCAATTGTTCTTATTGAGGTTTATTTAGTGCAATATCTTGTGGCATTCAGCACGCTTCTGTTAGTGTGTTAAATTGATTACTTGGTCTTTCTGGGATTAATCTTTTAATTCGCCCCGTTGCGGACATTGCCAAAACAACGATTAATTTTACCAAAACTGCCTTTCCGGTGTTTGAAGTAGTTCCGGCATTTAAATATCTTTTTGAGTTTTTAATTCCCCTAGCAATTTTACTAATAATAATTAAAAAATTATCTTAAGTGTTTCTAATATTTTTATATAAAATATAATTCCTTTGAAAGGAGGATTTTTCTTTATGCGAAAATTTTTATCAGCTTTAAATTTAGTATGTGTAATGTTTATTTCTGGGTGTAGTAAAAATAGCAATGATTTAAAAAAATATGATTTAGAATTTGTCGAAATTTTGAATAGTAGTTTTACTCCTTCGACTTATAATTTAAAAGACGGATGATTAGATGTTGCTTTTGTTAAAAATCAATTACCTAATGATTTGGGCCCTGTTGGTAATTATATTTATTGGTCTATCATAAAAACTGTTCGTGATTTTTATGAAAAAAATTTTACTAGTATTGAACATAATGAATATTATATTGATAAAATCATTAATGTTAAGATTACATTTACTAAAAATAAAGATTTAACTTTTAGTGAATATTTAATAACTTCATTTTCTGCCGAAATGCCTTATTAACTTTAGTAAATTAATAACCATTCTTGAAAATCGTATTTTTTAATACGATTTTCTTAATTTAAGGAGTTTAAAAATGAAATATATTATTTCCCAAGCTGATTTAGCAGATTTAAAAGCAAAAGTACAAAGTTGATTAACAACAATTTATAACCACAAACATTATCACAAAACTAAAAAACGAGTTACTAGTTATTTAAATTTATGTAATCAATTTTATTTAGAACCAATAACTTTAAATAAATTAGTAAAAAAGCATTTTCACGGTATACGAAATACATTTTATCAATGAGCTAATAAAATTCTTGATGCTTATCAAAATGATGATTTTAATAGTTTAATTTTCAAATATACAAAACCTAAAAAAATTAGTTATCAATATGATTTAAATTCTCGTGAAAAAATATGTGATTTATATTTTGATTATAGAAATATTCAAGCTGGTGGAATGTGGTCTTTATTTAACAATTTAAAAATGGGTTTTCATGATATTAAAACTGCAGAAATTCCGAAAAATATTAAAACCTTTTATCGCTGAATTAAATCTGACTCTCGATGAAAAGAATTAAAACAACAAATCAAACAAACAAAACGTCATTTTAAGCGTTATGAAGTCTCTGAGATTGGTCTTTTACAAATGGATGCCAAAATCATTACCACATCAAATTTTCCGGTTGATAATTAAACGCCTTCGCACTGATAATGCTCCGGAATTTATCACCACTAATTGAAGTAATAAAAAAGCATACAAAGTAAAAGAAAGGCCTTTTACAGCCTTTCTTTCAAGGAACGGTGTTACCCATGAAACCACTCCAATTCGTTCGCCACAGAGTAACGGTAAAATCGAGCGGTTTCATCAACATTATACCAAATTATTTTATGCTAAGGATAAAAAAATAAATCAAAACGAACTACAACATTTCTTAAATCAATATTATTACTATTACAACTTCCAACGCTGTCATTCAGCATTACAAAATAAATCACCATTTCAAAAATTACAAGAATTAATAAATTAATTTCTCCTTTTTTAAAATTTTTCTTGATTGTGCAAAACATCTGTGGTATATTACAATTATTTTAAAAAACTGTCCCATTTATATTTACAATTCAGGCAATAAAAGGTTATAAAAACTAAGTAAAATGCTTATAAAAACAACATTAAAATAATTTTTTACAACAAAAATCACACATAAGAAATATATACTTAATTTGAATATCGAAATAATTTATAGTAAATGATTATTTTTTCTTTTTTTAAAAATACCTAAGAAAACTAAACGCGACCGATTAAAAACGCTGATTTTGTAATTAACATAATATATGTTATTATTTTATAGTGAAAATATTTTAGAGGTGGAATAATGAATAAAAAAGATCAAGAGAATGCTATTAACTATTATGAAGCAGAAATTACTTGTATAACATGTTCTAATGTCTTTACTGTTGGTTCAACTAAGGGAAAAGAAATTAGAGTAGATGCTTGTTCAAAATGTCATCCTTTTTATACTGGTCAACAACAATCAATGCGTGCTGATGGCCAAGTAGAAAAGTTTGCTAAGCAACAAGCAAAACAACAAGAAATTTTAAAGCAACAAATTGCAAATGCTAAAAATCAAAAACCAATCGTTAAAAATGCAAGTAAAAAAAGTGATAAGTTAAAAGAGATATCATTAGAAGACTTGAAAGATTCTTTAAACAAATAGTTTAAAACTCACTAAAACAAATTATAGTGAGTTTTTTCGTATTATTTTTAGTTTGTCGTATAATGTAATGAGACTAAGAAATAGGTGATTTTGTGATATTAGAACTTAAGGATATTGTTGTTAAACAAAAAGATATTGTTATTTTAAAAAATATTTCCTTTAATATTTCTAATAATGATGTTTGTGTTTTACTTACTAATTCTTATGAAGAAAAAAATGCTTTATTTAAAGCTTTTAAAGATGGCAAGAATTTAGAAACTGGGCAAATAATTTTTAATGAAGAAAATATTACAACACAATTACCAAAAAAACGCCCATTAGCATTAATTTTTCCACAAAAATTTCTTTTTTCAATTTTTTCAATTCCTTGAAAATTAACTAGTTTATATTTAAAAAATAAAAATTTTTATTTGCAAGCTAAACAAGATTATCGTGATACTAAACATCATTTAAATGATTTAATTGATAATGGTATTAATCTTGATAAGAAAAAATATAAAGACCAATTACGAGATTTTAATGAGAATTTTCTTAAAAATAGTCGGATTCTTGAAGAAACACGGATTAATAAATATTATGAGTTTATTAACAAATTTCATCAAACAGCAATTAAACAAATTATGAATGATGTTAATGCTAATAATACTTCAATTTTAATGCAAAGATTTCAAAGTTGAGTTGTAGAAGCGGAAAAATTAACAATTTTAAATAGTCGGTTAACTTTTTTACAAGCTTTATGAGATAAAATTTTTATTTTAACAAGAATGGAAAAAAGTTGTCATTGTCATCAAGGACATAAGGAAAATAAGCGTTCATTTAAGATGAAAGAAGTAACATTTGTTGCTAATGAGTTTTTAGAAACTTTAGATGGGGAAATTACTGAGTTAAGAAAAAATATTTTACAAGCGGAAATTGATACGAAAGCATATGCGAAAAATTTTTGAAAGTTAGTTAAAAGCATTGAGTATCAACATAAAAATGCTGATTTTATTCGTTTAAAAAAAAGTAATAAATTTAAGCAGTGAAAACAGGCAACAAGAGAATACCGCAATGAATTTTATTTTCAACAAGGGCAAATTATTAGTGAAATTTTAGTTTCAGAAATTAAAATGCTTCAAGGAAAAATTATGAATGAAACCTATATTTATCATCAATTGCTTTTAAATGGTTTTGATAAAATTAGTGTAAAAAAGTTTAAAAATGAAGTTCATACTGCTAGTAGAGCAGTTATTAGGGTTCGTCAGCAAGCTTGATTACAAGTAAAGAATATTATTGATGATATTGAGTTAAAAGGCTTAAAGTTTAGTTTTATTTGACAATTTACGGGTTGAGATCGCATTAAGTTGCAAATTGCTATTGCTCTTATTCAACAAAAACGATTACTTATTATTGATGATACTTTAGTTAAACAATCTAAACAGTATAAAAATGAGTTTGGTTATTTAATTGAAAAACTTCAAAAGCATTATAATTTAACGATTCTTATTATTAGTAAATATGGTTATCGTGTTATTGATGTTGCCCAAAAAGTTATTATTTTACAAAATGGTGATATTGTTCAGCAAGATACAAAAGAAAATATTATTGCTCAACCTTTTAATAAGGATGTTTTACAGGCGATTAGTTCCCCACATTTAAATTGGTTTGCGTACTTTAATTATACTGAATCGTGATTATTAATTGATAATATTAATATTGTCAGTTTAAAGATACTTTATATGGAAAATAAAAATTTTAGTTTTAATGTTGGTATTTTACCAGAAAAAATTGTTCCTGATTTTTACAAACATAAAATAAAAGTTATTAATAAGCAACCCCTTTATGGATGAGTTATTAAGTTAAAAAAAATGCGTAAAGGTGATTGATTACTTGATGTAATTTTAAATGATAATAAAATTATTAAAGTAATAACTCCACCATCAAATAATAAAAAATTTTTAAAAGAAGAAATTAAATTTGATATTTTGTCAGGGGGTATTTATTTGTTTGATAGTAAAACCGATCAATTAATTAAGAGATGATAGAGGAGAATAATAAAAAATGACAAAACAAATCTGAGATAAGATAAAAGAATATTCCACGGTAATAATTTTGCGCCATATTAGTCCTGATGGTGATGCGTATGGTGTCCAATTTGGTTTAAAACATTTAATTGTTACTAATTTGCCTCATATTAGAGTTTTAACTGGGGGTGTTAGTTTATTAGACTTGAGTTATATTGGTATCTGTGATGATGTTAAGGAAGAAGACTATCGTGATGCTTTAGTAATTATTGGTGATTGTGCTAATGCCGAGCGAATTGATGGCAGTGGATGAGAAAAAGGAAAATATAAGATTAAAATTGATCATCATCCATTTTATGAACAATATGCTGATTTAGAGTGAATTGATGATGTGGCACCATCAGCAAGTGAAATGGTAGCAAAGTTAGCTTTAGATAATAACTTGCAAGTTACAAAGGAGGCTGCTAAAGCACTATTTCATGGAATGGTAACTGATACGGGAAGGTTTCTTTATGGTAATTTGCGACCAGAAACTTTTTTATTAGCAAATTTTTTAATGACAACGGGTTTTAATATTGAACAACTTTATAATAATTTGTATCAACGGCCAATGAATATTATAAAATTTCAAGCGTTTGCTTTGAGTAATTTTACGGTTACTGACAATGGCGTTGCTTTTTTAAAGTTAACACCAGATATTTTGAAAGAATTTTTAATTACTAAAGAAAAAGCTAATAATTTAGTTAATCTCTTAGGGAGGATTTTGGGAATACATATATGAGCATTTTGTAGTCAAGATGAAAATGATGAGTTTATTAAAATTAGTATTCGGAGTACTGGTTTGAAAATTAATGATTTAGCAGCAAAATATGGTGGCGGTGGTCATCATCGTGCAGCTGGTGTAAAAACTAATTCTTGACATACTGTTGATGCCTTATTAAATGATTTAAATTTGTTAGCAAAAAATATTAATCAAAGTGAGGGGAAATAATGTATGTGCGTTATAAAGATGGATGAATTGAAGTAATTAGTGGTTGTATGTTTGCTGGTAAAACTGAGGAATTAATCCGCCGAATAAATATGTTATCATTTGCTAATAAAAAAATTCAAATTTTTAAACCATTAATTGATAATCGTTATGAAGAAGAAGAAATTGTTAGTCATAATAATAGAAAAATTAAAGCAATAAGAATTTGTAATGCGCAACAATTAATTGAATTTTTAGATGATGATACCGAGGTTATTGCGATTGATGAAATTCAGTTTTTTACAAGTGATATTTTAATAGTTTTAGAACAATTAGCAGATCAGGGAAAGAGGATTATTGTTGCTGGTTTAGATAAAGATTTTCGTGGTGAACCTTTTAAATGTATGCCAGAACTATTAACGCGAGCTGAATTTGTTACTAAATTAGAAGCAATATGTGTAAAATGTCATTCGCCGGCAACAAGAACGCAAAGAATAATTAATGGATTTCCTGCTAGTTATCATGACCCGATTGTTTTAATTGGTGCTAATGAATTTTATGAGGCGCGTTGTCGTCATTGTCATATTGTTAATGATTATCCACAAACTAATATTAAGGAGAATAAAAATGAATGTCAAAACCCGAGAACGATTGGAAACAATGAAACATCGTTATAATGAAATTAATAGTTTACTAAGTCAATCCGATATTAATAATAATATTGAATTATTAACTAAGTTATCTAAAGAAAGAGCTAAACTTAATGATACCGTATTGCTATATATGAAATATCTTAGTATTGAAAGCAATCTTCAAGAAATTAAAAATATTTTTCAAAATGAAAAAGATGCTGATTTGTTAAATTTAGCAAAAGAAGAATTAAAAGGTAATGAAGAATCATTATTATTTGTTGAACAGCAGTTAACAGTTGCATTATTGCCAGCAAACCCTAATGATGATAAAAATGTTATTATTGAAATTCGTGGTGCTGCTGGTGGTGATGAAGCTAATATTTTTGCTGGTGATTTATATCGGATGTATTTACGATATTGTGAATCACAAAATTGAAAAACAGAACTTTTGGATGCACGAATATCAAATTCTGGTGGTTTTTCGCAAATTTCATTTTTGATTAAAGGTGAAAAAGTCTATGCAAAAATGAAATTTGAAGCTGGTAGTCATCGCGTGCAAAGAATTCCTAAAACTGAATCACAAGGAAGAGTTCATACTTCTACAGCTACGGTTGTTGTCTTACCCGAAGCTAGTGCTTTAGATGTTGATGTTAAACCGTCAGAATTAAAAATTGATACTTATCGGGCTTCTGGTGCTGGGGGGCAACATGTTAATACTACTGATTCAGCAGTACGCATTACTCATTTACCAACTGGAATTGTGGCAACTTCACAAGATGGTCGCAGTCAACATGATAATAAGGATAAGGCTTTAAAAGTGTTACTTGCTAAAATTTATGAAGCTAAACTTGAAGCTCAGCAAAGTGAAATGGGAACATTACGAAAAAGTGCTGTTGGTAGTGGTGTGCGAGCAGAAAAAATTCGAACATATAATTATCCTCAAAATCGTGTTAGTGACCATCGGATTAATTTGACATTAAATAAACTTGATCGAATTATGCTGGGTGAACTTAATGAGATTATTAATGCTTTAATTGATGATGAACAAAAAAGAAAAATGGGAATGGAAGATTAGTTATGACCTATCATCAGTTATTACAAAAGGGTGAAAAATTATATGTTGATTATCGTAGTCACCATTGTAAATGATTATTAGCTCATTTAGCAAACTATTCCTTGCAAGAATTATATGCCAATTTAGATATTGAAAGTAAAGTTAGTGAAGAAGACTTTTATGCTTTAATTAATATTAATTTACAGGGAAAACCGTTGGCATATATTTTAGGTTATCAAACTTTTTTGGGGCGTGATTTTATTGTTAACCCCAATGTTTTTATTCCGCGTACTGAAACGCAAGAATTAGTAGAAAATCTTTTGTATTATGTTGATGACTATTTTCAAGATGTAAAGCAAATTAAAGTACTTGATGTTGCTACGGGTAGTGGTGCGATTGCTATTAGTTTAGCGTTAGAAGAAGCAAAAGTTTTTGTTGTTGCTAGTGATATTAGTAGTGAAGCTTTAAAAGTTGCAAAAGCTAATGCGCTAAATCTTAATTGTCAAAATATTAAATTTGTTAATAGTAATTTGTTAGCGTCCTTTGTTAATAATGATGATAAGTTTGATATTTTAGTATGTAATCCCCCTTATATTGGAATTGATGAACAGATTGAAAATATGGTTAAAGACTATGAACCGCATTTAGCATTATTTGCTACTGATAATGGTTTATTTTTCTATAAATTAATTTTTAAACAAGTAAAAACAATAATGAACAATAAATATTTATTAGCCTTTGAATTTGGTTATTCACAAAAAGCGGCTTTAGAAGTATTAGTAAAGGAATATTTTGCAACTAGTGAATATGAATTTATTAAAGATATTAGTGGTCGATGAAGAATGCTTTTTATTTACAATGAATAATAAATAATTTTATAGTAAAATAATGACATTAGAAAATAAAGAATTGGGTGAAATGAAATGAAGGGTAAAGCAACAAAACCATTGTTAATATCACTTTTTTTAATTCTTTTGTTAGCACCGGGAATTGCTTTTCTTATTGTTTTGGTTAATGATTCATTAGTTACAACTTTTACTAATGATCTTAATGTTTTTACAAGAGAAGAATATTACTTACAATATTTTCAAAAGACCTATAATTTTTCTTTGGAAAATACTAAAATCCTTTTGCAATATTTATCTGATTTTTATGATTTTAAAATAATTTCCAGTATGAATGCACAACTTGCCTATACAATTACGGGAACTTCATTAGTATTTTTAGGAATTTTTATTATTTTAGGGGGAGCATTTTTTTTAAATAAAAAGTGAAAAACAACAAGGGCATTAGTAGTTGTTTTATTAATTTTTTGAATTATAACAATTGTTGGTTTTGGATTATTAGCTGTGGGGCAATATAAATATCAATGAACTAATGAAGCAACTTTAAATTCGCTAGTAAAAGTTAAGGATGCTAAAGATATTATCATTATTCCCAATCCTTATCATTTTGCGAGTGAAGAATTTCATGAATTTTTAGTGGCGTTATCTGGTAAAAAAATTCATTCTGAAGCTATTGAGTGATTTAAAAATTTTCTTTTTAAAGAATTTTATCAAAAGTTAATTAATTTAAAAGGAAATACTAATGATTGAATTAGTGAAGTTGGTATTTGATGAGTTTTTCTTATTCAAGCAACATTAGTTTCTTTAATTGTTGCTTTTGATTATACTAGTTATGCTAGTCATTTAGTGAAACCGGCTTTTGTTTTTAATAAACGGGAAAAAATTTTATTATTTGGTCAAAATTGGTTTCGAAAAACTTGGGTTTCTTTTAAACAACCAACAATTTGAAATGTTTTGCGAATTTCAATTTTTTTAATTTCAATATTTATTTTAATTGAAGTTATTTTAATTATTGCTAATTTTCTTAATAAAGATTTAGTAAATCTTTATGATTTGTTATCAAAATTTCCTTATGGTCATAATAATTCTAGAAATATTCTTGAAATCCCTGGACAACCACAAGAAATTATTCGTGAAACTTTTTTGATTGAAATTTTAGCACCAATTTATTATTATCCTAATTTACCAACTGTTTTTGTTGTACAGTTTGTGCCAATTTTAGGTTTAACATTTTTAATAATTATTTGAAGTGTATCTTTTGTTCTTATTAAAAGGATATCTTATTTATCTCGTGGTTCAATAATTTTATTTTATACTTTTTTTCTGCCATTTCTTTTTGCTGGTTTATTTCTTTTTACATATTCACAAACTAATACTAATAATTTAATTGCTGTTGCTAATGATATGCTTTATAAACTTAAAGAAAAATATCCTGATTTTCATATATCATATTATAAATCATCCTTATTTGGGGGTGCTATTTCTAATACTGGCGAGTGAATTGTGTTTAGTGTTGAAATTATTGTTCTTGCTGTCTTTTCAATTATTATTTCAATTTTGTTATGGAAAATTTATCAACAAGATAATTTAAAAATAAAAATGACAATTCCTAATTTTATTTTAGAAAAGAAAAAAAGAGTTAAGAAAGTAAAAAAAATATCCAAAAAATAAAGAGGAAAATAAAATGTTTTTTGCATATAATCGTTCAATGTTAATTTGATTTTTGACTAATATATTATTATTTTTTAGTCACTTTTTAGTCATTTGAACACTTTATTATTTTACATATAATTATTATAAAGCTGCCCCATTGGAGTTTTCAACATTAATTTGAGCTATTGGTATTAGCATTGTTGCTGTTCTTTATTTGAGTGAAGCATTATTTATTATGATTAAGTTTTATCCGCTGTGGAACCGACCATTTTTAACTGTTAGTGATTATTATCAATGATATCTTTTGAATCGTTTTCTTACTTATACTACTTTTATTTTGTTAATGATAACGACTTTTTTTAGTTTAAGAAAATTGCCGATTAGTGTGGGAAATGCTGTTTATCAGAATGCGGATTATTTAATTTATTTAATATTTGCCAAATTGTAAAGTTAAGTGCAACTAAATTATTTTTCTAACCAAATATTCGATTGGCGAAAGATAATTTAGTATTTTTCTTGGTCTTTGGTTTAAAGACAATATAAATTTATGAACTGCATTTTTAGTAGTGTTTGAAAAATTAAATTTTTTAGGAAATTTTTCTCTAATTAAACCATTAGTATTTTCATTAGTACCTCTTTGTCAAGGTGAATATGCATCAGCAAAATAAATTTTAACATTACAATTTTTTTCAAGTTGTTGTCAATTAGCAAATTCTTTACCCCTATCAAATGTTATAGTCTTAACAAGATTATTTGGAAGAATTGATAAATAATGACTAATATTTTTGTTAATAACTTTAGTAGTTCTATTTTCAACTAATATTGCTAAAGTAAATCTTGATGTTCTTTCAACTAAAGTTATTAAACATGATTTACTTTTACCTCGTGATGATACTACAGTATCACCTTCTCAATGGCTAAGAGTTATGCGATTATTAACATTTCGTTCTTTAATGGATTTACCATTAAATTTACCCCGATTTTCTTGAGATTTTCGTTTCTTACCTTTTCTTCTTAAATTTTTACTAGTAACCTTTTCAAGTAATCCAGAATAAATTCAATTGTAAATTGTTTTAAAACTAATAATTCATTCTTGATAAAAATTTTTAATTCTGCCATAAATTTGTTCAGGCGATCAACCTAATAATAATTTTTGTTGTACATATTTTACTAATTCTCTATTTTTAAATTTATGAAAATAAACATGTAATTGTTTTCTATTTTCTGCTTTATTTTGTGCAATTAATGAAAAATAATGATTATTATCTTTATTTCTATTAACTTCTCGATTAATAGTACTAATACTTCGATTAAGATTTTTAGCTATTTCACTAATTTTTACTTTAAATTTCAATTGATTCTCAATATAAATTCTTTCATCTATGCCAAGATATTTGTATCCCATATAAAAACTCCTTAAATTTACTTTTTCTAAAATAAACTTAGCATCATGAAATTTTTATATGAAATCTTTTGCAATTTTATTTACTTGCACTTACAAGTATAATTCAGCATTTACTCCAATCTTAATATTTAATGCAATTGTTGTGTGATATAATTACAAATATAAAAAAATTATTAGAGCGCGAAAAAAAGCATCTAATAAAGTAGAATTAGTTTCTAGTGTGAGGTAGAGATAATATGATTAGAAAAGAAAAATGGCTTTATTTAATTGCTAATGTAATATTAATATGAAACCTTGTATATTTTATTATTGCTAATTACCTAAGTAGTGAAGTTGTTCTTTGAAGTGATGTTTTTAAAGATTCTTTACTATTGTCTTCAACAAAAATTCTTTTGTTACCATTATTATCGCTACTTATTAGTTTAATAAGTATTGCTGTTGCTTTATTTTTAAATTTTAAAAATTATAAAACTAAGCAAAGTAAATATCTTATTGCTTGAATTTTTTTATTATCATTATCAATGGCAATATCTTTAATGTTATCTTTTTATTCGCAAATATCATTAGCAATATATATGGATGGTGGTAACAGTGGCTTAAGTATTTCGTGGTTAAATAGTCGTTCAATTTGAATTATCGGCGGAGTAGTAATCGTTGCTAAAATTGTTGCTATTGTTGAGTTTGCAATGAATTATAATTCATTATTAAAATATAACTTGCTATTAGAAAATAGTTTTGAAGATGGAACAGCGTTTAATTTAAATTCTAATTTACAAAATATGAAATATAATAATAAAGAACCAAAAACGGAATATATCCCTAATATTAATAATGTTTATGCTGGTTATGTAAATCCTAGTTATAATGGTAGTTTAAGTGCCACAATGAATATTAAAAGCGATGATATTAATGACTTTTATGCTAAAGAAAATTTATTACAGGATAATAATATTAAACCATTAATAAAAGAAAATGAAAAATTTAATAGTTTGGGAGTTGTAAATCCGTTATCAAATATTACACCAGCAACAATGGGATTTACACAGCAAATTAAAAATGAATATGAAAAGGATTTTGTTTTGGTTCAGGAATTGCATCGTATTAATATGGCACAAAGTAATGCTCATGTTGCGAAGTTAATTAATATTTTTTATAATCGTTATGACCGTGGTTTGGATCTTGATGTTGATCGGGTAATGCTCTTAATCTATCGGGTAGCGTTAGAACACGAACCGCTTTTTGGATATTTAAAAGATGCTATTTTATATAAACTAGATAGCAAATTTATTTCTGATTTAGCTCGTAAATGATTTAATTCTTATGCTAATAAGGTAAATAATTTTTATAGTACTAGTCGTTCTGCTTTTAAGAAAAGTCTTAATGAAGGAATAATTATTATGGATAATGATATTGAAAAGTATTTGCAAGAATCGGTACCGAGATAGTTTTATTAGTTTATGCAAATATTATCATTAGAACAAAAAAATCTTGTTATTCATAATTTATTAAACGAGCAAGTTGGTATTGTTCCTACCGATACCGTATATGGTTTAGTGGGAATTTATTCTTCGCAATTTGTCGCTAAAAGAATCTCGCATTTAAAATTAAGAGATAAAAATAAACCATTGGCAGTTATTGTTAGTGGTATTGCAATGGCAAAAGATATTGGGGTTATTACTTCGCAAGTTGAACAGTTATATGAATCGTATCCTCGGGGGAAAATAACAATTATTGTTAAACAAAAAGTGAATGTCACAGAAACGATAGCGATTAGAATTACCAATTATCGCTGGTTACAAGATATTGTTTATCAAACAGGACCACTATTTGCCACTAGTGCTAATATTCATAATGAAAATCCAATTATAACTGTTAATGAGAATAAACTTGAAGTTGATTTTATTGTTGAAGGGGGTATTATTGACCAAAAGGCTTCAACAATTATTGATGCTACAGGTAGTGAGATTGTTATTATTCGTTCATAAGTTATATTAGGCGTTATTGTATTAATATTTTTTATCCTGAAATGTAAAATTAAAAAGGACACTTATATAAAAAACAAATTGTGTTAATTCTATAATTAAGAAAAGAAAGGAATTAGCACAATGTATAAGTATCTGACTATTGAATCAATAATAGCAATAAAAGAATATAAAAGTTATGGATTTTCTATTCGTAAAATAGCAAAAGCAATTGATTATAGTAAATCAACTGTACACAGAGTTTGTAAATTATTAAATCAAAACTTATTACCATTAGAAATATTGAATCAAGTTCAAAAAAATAAACAAAATGCAGGTAGAAAATTAATAATTTTAACTTTAACAGAAATTAATACTATCAATCATTTGTTAATTACTAAAAATTATGCTCTTGATATAATTGCTGATTTTTTAAAGAAACCTGAATTGTAAATATAAATGGGACAGTTTTTTAAAATAATTGTATTAAATCTATTGGTCTTTTATAAGATAATGATTTTCTGGGTGTAGAATTAATTTGAAATGCTATAGAATTTAAGTCTTTTTGTTTATATGAAGATAAATCAGTAGATTTTGATAAATATCTTCTTAAAATACCATTATTGTTCTCATTTAAACCTCTTTGACAAGGTTTTCCGGCATCTGCAAAATAAATTTTAACATTACAATTTTTTTCAATTAATTTTCATTTACTAAATTCTTTACCACGATCAAAAGTAATAGTTTTAATTGTTCCTGGTATTAATTTTGAAATAAATTTTATTATACTTTGTGTAATACTTTCTGCTTTATGATTTTTAGTTTTCAAAGGAATTGTGGTTTTTGATCATATATCAGCTAAAGTAATAATAGAACTTTTATGATCTTTACCAACGATAGTATCTCCCTCTAAATGGCCAAATTCTTGTATATTTTTAATATTTGGAATGATTAAATTTCTTTCATGAATAGATTTACAATTATTAATTCTACCCCTAGTTTCTTTTTGTTTATGAGGTTTATTTTTGCCTTTTCTCAATAAATTTTTTTCATCAAAACCCATTCGATTTGTTTTAAACATGTTATATAAAGTTTTTGTTGAAATATTTTTTATTTTATTTTTCTTTAAAAAATCAGCAATTATATCAAGAGCATAATTTTTAGTAATTAACAAATGATTGATAGTATTAATTTCTGTTAAAGTTAAAATTATTAATTTTCTACCTGCATTTTGTTTATTTTTTTGAACTTGATTCAATATTTCTAATGGTAATAAGTTTTGATTTAATAATTTACAAACTCTGTGTACAGTTGATTTACTATAATCAATTGCTTTTGCTATTTTACGAATAGAAAATCCATAACTTTTATATTCTTTTATTGCTATTATTGATTCAATAGTCAGATACTTATACATTGTGCTAATTCCTTTCTTTTCTTAATTATAGAATTAACACAATTTGTTTTTTATATAAGTGTCCTTTTTAATTTTATATTTCAGGTTAATTAATGCCAAATTGTAAAGTTAAGTGCAACTAAATTATTTTTCTAACCAAATATTCGATTGGCGAAAGATAATTTAGTATTTTTCTTGGTCTTTGGTTTAAAGACAATATAAATTTATGAACTGCATTTTTAGTAGTGTTTGAAAAATTAAATTTTTTAGGAAATTTTTCTCTAATTAAACCATTAGTATTTTCATTAGTACCTCTTTGTCAAGGTGAATATGCATCAGCAAAATAAATTTTAACATTACAATTTTTTTCAATTAATTTTCATTTACTAAATTCTTTACCACGATCAAAAGTAATAGTTTTAATTGTTCCTAGTATTAATTTTGAAATAAATTTTATTATACTTTGTGTAATACTTTCTGCTTTATGATTTTTAGTTTTCAAAGGAATTGTGGTTTTTGATCATATATCAGCTAAAGTAATAATAGAACTTTTATGATCTTTACCAACGATAGTATCTCCCTCTAAATGGCCAAATTCTTGTATATTTTTAATATTTGGAATGATTAAATTTCTTTCATGAATAGATTTACAATTATTAATTCTGCCCCTAGTTTCTTTTTGTTTATGAGGTTTATTTTTGCCTTTTCTCAATAAATTTTTTTCATCAAAACCCATTCGATTTGTTTTAAACATGTTATATAAAGTTTTTGTTGAAATATTTTTTATTTTATTTTTCTTTAAAAAATCAGCAATTATATCAAGAGCATAATTTTTAGTAATTAACAAATGATTGATAGTATTAATTTCTGTTAAAGTTAAAATTATTAATTTTCTACCTGCATTTTGTTTATTTTTTTGAACTTGATTCAATATTTCTAATGGTAATAAGTTTTGATTTAATAATTTACAAACTCTGTGTACAGTTGATTTACTATAATCAATTGCTTTTGCTATTTTACGAATAGAAAATCCATAACTTTTATATTCTTTTATTGCTATTATTGATTCAATAGTCAGATACTTATACATTGTGCTAATTCCTTTCTTTTCTTAATTATAGAATTAACACAATTTGTTTTTTATATAAGTGTCCTTTTTAATTTTACATTTCAGGTAATTAATGCCAAATTGTAAAGTTAAGTGCAACTAAATTATTTTTCTAACCAAATATTCGATTGGCGAAAGATAATTTAGTATTTTTCTTGGTCTTTGGTTTAAAGACAATATAAATTTATGAACTGCATTTTTAGTAGTGTTTGAAAAATTAAATTTTTTAGGAAATTTTTCTCTAATTAAACCATTAGTATTTTCATTAGTACCTCTTTGTCAAGGTGAATATGCATCAGCAAAATAAATTTTAACATTACAATTTTTTTCAAGTTGTTGTCAATTAGCAAATTCTTTACCCCTATCAAATGTTATAGTCTTAACAAGATTATTTGGAAGAATTGATAAATAATGACTAATATTTTTGTTAATAACTTTAGTAGTTCTATTTTCAACTAATATTGCTAAAGTAAATCTTGATGTTCTTTCAACTAAAGTTATTAAACATGATTTACTTTTACCTCGTGATGATACTACAGTATCACCTTCTCAATGGCCAAGAGTTATGCGATTATTAACATTTCGTTCTTTAATGGATTTACCATTAAATTTACCCCGATTTTCTTGAGATTTTCGTTTCTTACCTTTTCTTCTTAAATTTTTACTAGTAACCTTTTCAAGTAATCCAGAATAAATTCAATTGTAAATTGTTTTAAAACTAATAATTCATTCTTGATGAAAATTTTTAATTCTGCCATAAATTTGTTCAGGCGATCAACCTAATAATAATTTTTGTTGTACATATTTTACTAATTCTCTATTTTTAAATTTATGAAAATAAACATGTAATTGTTTTCTATTTTCTGCTTTATTTTGTGCAATTAATGAAAAATAATGATTATTATCTTTATTTCTATTAACTTCTCGATTAATAGTACTAATACTTCGATTAAGATTTTTAGCTATTTCACTAATTTTTACTTTAAATTTCAATTGATTCTCAATATAAATTCTTTCATCTATGCCAAGATGTTTGTATCCCATATAAAAACTCCTTAAATTTACTTTTTCTAAAATAAACTTAGCATCATGAAATTTTTATATGAAATCTTTTGCAATTTTATTTACTTGCACTTACAAGTATAATTCAGCTAATAATATATAAAAACTCTTTATTTTATTGAAGTTATTCAATAATTTTTTTATAAAATGGTGTATAATTTAATAAAATAAAAGGAAAATAATGGTTTATTTCTTGAATTTAAGTAAATGGATATTAAGGGGTGAAAAGCAATGACATTAATGATTATGGGAGCAATAATGATATTTTTATCTACGCTTTTAGGGGTATTTTTATTAGTGTTATCAATGCCAATTATTTTTAATTTTATTACTAATGAAATTTGGTTAGAAAAATTATTTTTAAGATTTGGTAAAGAAAATTTTTCTTTTGCATTAATTAAATTAAAAAATGATTTAATGAGTAATCTTGTAATTTATGTATTTTTTGGAATTTTAATTACCCTATTTTTTGTTTTAGTAACAATAGTAATATCACAAATTCGTCATCGTAAAAATCATAAAGTGGCAATTAGACTATTTTATACAAATTTTGCTTTAACGGGAATTATTTTTACTATTTTGGTTTTAATGATTATTTTTACGGGAATATGATGATTTTCATTTATTTTAGCAGTTTTAGCAATGGGGTTATTTTTTTTACAAAATTCCTTCTTATCATTAATTAAAAATTCTATTAATCATAAAGAATACCAAATTGGTAATATTATTACTGCGGGTGATGGAAAAATTAGTAATGAAAATTATTTAGATATTAATAACGAAATTGTAAATATTAGAAAAAATAGTATTCAAGCACAACAATCATTGTCTTTAGTAAAAGAACAGTTACAGTCAGAGTTTTTAAATGATAAAGACTATGAAACTAATGAAATTGATAACAATAAGTTGGTGGTAAAGTCAAAAGCATCCTTACCAGATATTTTAAATCCAATGTTGTTAAAAGAGAATAAAGATGATGGTGATGCGATTCGTAAAATAATTGCAGAACCGATTTATCAAAAAGATTCAAAAAATAATGTGATATCATCAGATGAACAAAAGGAAGCTGATGATAAAAACCAAGTGGATATTAATAATGAATATTTACAAGTTAAGCAACCGGAGGAGTGTTCATATGTTGCTCCAAGTGAATTGGAGGATGACGACGGTAAACAACCATTGATGAGTAATAGTTCACAAACTGGTAGTAGGGAAGATGATTTTGTGAAGCAGTCATTTGCTAATGGGTATTATCAAGGACAGCAATATTCACAAGTTCAGGAACAAATAGTGCCATTAGGTGAACAAAAGGAAGCTGATGGTAAAAACCAAGTGGATATTAATAATGAATATTTACAAGTTAAGCAACCGGAGGAGTGTTCATATGTTGCTCCAAGTGAATTGGAGGATAACGATGGTAAACAACCATTGATGAGTAATAGTTCACAAACTGGTAGTAGGGAAGATGATTTTGTGAAGCAGTCATTTGCTAATGGGTATTATCAAGGACAGCAATATTCACAAGTTCAGGAACAAATAGTGCCATTAGGTGAACAAAAGGAAGCTGATGGTAAAAACCAAGTGGATATTAATAATGAATATTTACAAGTTAAGCAACCGGAGGAGTGTTCATATGTTGCTCCAAGTGAATTGGAGGATGACGATGGTAAACAACCATTGATGAGTAATAGTTCACAAACTGGTAGTAGGGAAGATGATTTTGTGAAGCAGTCATTTGCTAATGGGTATTATCAAGGACAGCAATATTCACAAGTTCAGGAACAAATAGTGCCATTAGGTGAACAAAAGGAAGCTGATGGTAAAAACCAAGTGGATATTAATAATGAATATTTACAAGTTAAGCAACCGGAGGAGTGTTCATATGTTGCTCCAAGTGAATTGGAGGATGACGATGGTAAACAACCATTGATGAGTAATAGTTCACAAACTGGTAGTAGGGAAGATGATTTTGTGAAGCAGTCATTTGCTAATGGGTATTATCAAGGACAGCAATATTCACAAGTTCAGGAACAAATAGTGCCATTAGGTGAACAAAAGGAAGCTGATGATACAGACATTGAGCCTAATAAAATTTATTGTCATTCATCGATGACAGGAAAAACTGTTGAAATTGTTCCACAAAAGACAAGAAAATTTTTATTTGCTAATCTTCCAGGAAAACCAGATGAGTTAGAAAGTCCGGTGTATGAATATAATCCGATTGAAGAACAAGATAAGAAACCAAAACAGGACAAAAAGAAGAATCACGAAAGTCGTTCTTATGGAATTTTTGACCAAACAATGCAGCGCCGAGCTAATCCAGTAGGAATACAAGAAGCAGTTTCCTATCCACAAGGATATGTGCAAGCAAGATATCAAACAAAATCTAATTATTATGAACAACCAACATTAAATATTAATTTACCGAATCAAGAAACATATAATAAATCTGTTGTTAATCAACAATTTGATGTAGCAGCAATTGCAGAGCATTATCATTCGCAATATCCAAATTATATATTTACTAATGATAGTTGTCCTATTTGTTATCAAGGCGGTTAGTTATTCTAAAATCTAGAACTTATATATAATTAAGTTCTAGATTTTATTTTGGGGATATGTTGCATTTTTATAATAAATTAGTTATTATTATAAAGGACTTTATTTAGATACGCACGGTATCGTGTGTATAAAATAATAACACTATGAAAGAATGAAAGGAGTATTAATTATGCCAACAATTAATCAATTGATTCACAAGCCAAGAAAAGGAAAGACTCGTAAGTCAAGGTCAGCGTTATTAGGAGTAGGATATAACTCATTAAGAAGAAAGCAAACTACTGGTTCTTCTCCCCAAAAAAGAGCAGTATGTAAACTTGTGAAAACAAAAACGCCAAAGAAACCTAACTCAGCTTTAAGAAAGATTACTCGTGTGCGACTGAGTAATGGTTTAGAAATAACAGCATATATTCCTGGTGAAGGACATAACTTGCAGGAGCATTCAGTGGTACTTATTCAAGGCGGAAGAACGAAGGATTTACCAGGAGTGCGCTATCGAGTTATTCGTGGTGTTTTAGATGCGGCTGGTGTTGAAGGGCGAAAACAAGGTCGTTCAATTTATGGAACAAAGAGACCTAAAAAGTAATAGTTTAAGAAAGGAGTTATTATATGCGTAAAAGAAGAGCAGAAAAACGAGATGTTTTACCAGATCCAATATATAATTCAAAGTTGGTTACGAGAGCAATTAATAAAATTATGGTTGATGGTAAAAGAGGAATTGCCCAAACAATTCTTTATCAAGCTTTTGATATTATTAAAGAAAAAACAAATGATGATCCATCGGATATTTTTAATAAAGCATTAAATAATGTTTCACCACAATTGGAGTTGAAAGTAAGAAGAATTGGTGGTGCTAATTATCAAGTACCTATTGAGGTATATGAAGAGCGAAAAATGACATTGAGTCTTAGATGATTAATTAATTATTCACATAGTCGTAATGGAAAATGTATGGAAGAAAAGTTAGCAGCAGAAATTATTGATGCATCAAATGGTACAGGTGGCGCTGTTAAGAAAAAAGAGGAAACCGAAAGACAGGCAGAAGCGAACAAAGCCTTTGCTAATTACCGTTGATAATTTAAGAGGAGTAGATAGAGAATGCCAAGAGAATATAGTTTAGAAAAAACTCGCAATATGGGTGTTATAGCACATATTGATGCTGGTAAGACTACGGTTACTGAGAGAATTTTGGTACATACTAAAAGAATTCGTAAAGCTAGAGAAACCCATGATGGTGGTTCACAAATGGATTGAATGGCTCAAGAACAAGAACGCGGCATTACGATTACTTCAGCAGCAACAACAGCGGTTTGAAGAGAATTCAGACTTAATCTTATTGATACGCCAGGGCATGTTGATTTTACTGTTGAAGTAGAGCGGTCATTACGAGTATTAGATGGTTCAGTTGTGGTTTTAGATGCCCAGTCAGGTGTGGAACCACAAACAGAAACAGTTTGAAGGCAAGCAAATACTTACAAGGTACCAAGAATTGTGTTTATTAATAAAATGGATAAAATTGGTGCTGACTTCTTATATTCTATTAATACAATTTATGACCGTTTACAAGGTAATGCTCATCCAATTCAATTGCCAATTGGTAGTGAAGATAATTTTGATGGTATTATTGATTTGATTGAAATGAAAGCATATCATTATAATCAAAATGATATTCATGAAACAGTAGAGGAAATTCCGATCCCTAATGAATTACAAGAGTTAGTTAAAGAAAAGCGCAGTAGTTTAATTGAAACACTTGCTAAACTTGATGATGAATTAGCGATGCAATATTTAGAAGGCGAAGCGATTGGTGTTGAACAAATTAAACAAGCGATTCGTAATGCTACTTTAACAGCTGAATTCTTTCCTGTTGTTTGTGGATCAGCATTTAAAAATAAAGGGGTTAAGTTGTTATTAGATGCGGTTGTTGATTATTTACCATCGCCATTAGATATCCCAGCCATTAAAGGGGTGCTTCGTAATGGTGAAGAAGCAGAAAGAAAAGCATCTGATGATGAACCTTTTGCTGCCTTAGCATTTAAAATTATGACTGACCCTTATGTCGGAAAGTTAACTTTCTTTCGTGTTTATTCAGGGGTATTAAACTCAGGTTCTTATATCTTGAATGCTACTAAAGATAAACAACAACGCATTGGAAGATTATTAAAAATGCATGCTAATAATCGTGAAGAAATTCAAGAAGTATATGCTGGTGATATTGCAGCGGCTGTTGGTTTGAAAGATACAACAACTGGTGATACTTTGTGTGATGAGAAGCATGCGATTGTTTTAGAATCAATGATTTTTCCAGAACCAGTTATTTCTTTAGCATTAGAACCAAAAACTAAAGCTGATCAAGATAAAATGAGTTTAGCGCTATCAAAACTTGCTGAAGAGGATCCAACATTTAAAACATGAACTGATAATGAAACTGGACAAACAATTGTTGCGGGAATGGGTGAATTACATCTAGATATTATTGTTGATCGCATGAAACGAGAATTTAAAGTTGAAGTAAATGTTGGAAATCCACAAGTATCATATCGTGAAACTATTAAAGCTTCATCTGATTGTGAAGGTAAATATATTAAACAATCAGGTGGTCGTGGACAATATGGGCATGTATGAATTAAATTTGAACCTAATCCAGATAAAGGATTTGAATTTGTTGATAAGATTGTTGGTGGTAGAGTTCCCCGCGAATATATTAGTTCTGTTAAAGTGGGACTAGAAGCTAGTTTATCTGGTGGTGTTTTAGCGGGATATCCATTAATTAATATTAAAGCAACATTATTTGATGGGTCATATCATGATGTTGATTCATCAGAGATGGCATTTAAGATTGCGGCTTCAATGGCTTTAAAAGAAATTAAGAAGCATTCGCAACCAGTATTGTTAGAACCAATTATGACTGTTGAAGTTGTAGCACCAGAAGTATATTATGGTGATGTGATCGGAAATCTTTCTTCAAGAAGAGGTCAGATTGAAGGCAGTGAGCAAAGAGGTAATGTTCAAGTTATTAAAGCTAAAGTACCGTTAGCAGAAATGTTTGGGTACGCAACTGATTTGAGGTCCTTTACACAAGGAAGAGCAAGTTATACAATGCAGTTTTCTCACTATCAAGAAACACCAAAATCGGTTAGTGAAAAAATTGTTGCCCAAAATTCAAAACAAGGATAATAATTTTGTTGTTAGCAACTTGAATTTTAAGATAAATTTAAGATAAAATATAAATATCTTTTTTAAAAAGTAGTAATAAAAATGAAAGGAAGAAATGAAATGGCAAAAGAAGCATTTTCAAGAAGTAAACCGCATGTTAATATTGGAACAATTGGTCATGTTGACCATGGTAAAACAACTTTAACAGCAGCGATTACTTCGGTATTAGCAAAGCAAGGTGGAGCAAAAGCAAGAAAATATGATGAAATTGATGCTGCACCAGAAGAAAAAGCAAGAGGTATTACAATTAATATTGCCCATGTTGATTATGAAACTGAAGCAAGACATTATGGACATATTGATGCTCCTGGGCATGCTGATTATGTAAAAAATATGATTACGGGTGCAAAACAGATGGATGGAGCAATTTTAGTTGTTGCTGCAACTGATGGCGCAATGCCCCAAACTAATGAGCATGTTTTATTGGCTAAAAATGTGGGAATTAAAAAATTAGTTGTTTATTTAAATAAAGTTGATTTACTTGATGATCCTGATATGTTAATCTTAGCAGAAGAAGATATTAGAGAATTATTAACTAAACATGGCTTTGATGGTGGCAATACACCAATTATTGAAGGTTCAGCATTAAAAGCATTAAATGGTGATCCCGAACAAGAAGCAAAAATTCTTGAATTAATGAAAGCTGTTGATGAATATATTCCAACGCCAGAGCGAGATTTAGATAAGCCATTTATGATGTCAGTTGGAAGTGTTGTGAGTGTTCCAGGTCGTGGAACAGTTGCTACTGGTCTTGTTGATCGGGGAATATTAAAACCTGGTGAAGCGGTAGAAATTGTTGGGTTTGGTGATAAGGTAATTAAAAGTATTGCTACAAGTATTGAAACTGGTCACAAAACGCTAGATGAAGCTAGAGCTGGTGATAATGTTGGAATCTTATTACGAGGTGTTGAAAAAGATGCCGTACGAAGAGGACAAGTTTTATGTAAACCAGGAACAGTTACGCCTCATAGTAAATTTCAAGCAGAAATTTACTTATTGACAAAAGCTGAAGGTGGTCGTCATACGGCAACTAAAAGTAATTATCAACCACAATTTTACTTACATTCTTCAGATGTAACAGGAACAGTTACCTTACCTGCTGGTGTTGACTTTGTAATGCCTGGTGATAATACTGAAATAACTGTTGAGTTAAATACTAAAGTTGCTTTAGAAGAAGGAACACAATTTGCTATTCGTGAAGGTGGTAAAACCGTAGCTTCAGGAATAATTAATAAGATTTTAGAATAAAAATTTTAAAAATAAAAAGCAAAGAAAAAGTTATCTATTTAAAATAGATAACTTTTTAATTTTACAAATTATTACTATTTAACTCTACTTAAAAGTTCAACTAGTGTTTTAACCATAACCCCACTACCACGAGAATCGCTATCAGCTGTTCCCGCAATATCTAAGTGAATGAAAGGTTTTTCTTCAACAAATTCTTGTAAGAAAGCAGCCGCTTGTGAAGAACCCATATCCCGAATTTTTCCAATATTTGCTAAGTCAGCTATTTGTGAGCATTGCATTTCTTCAATATTTTCTTTGTATATCGGCATTCTTCAAATGCGTTCTTTGCTTAAATCACTTGCTTGTTCAAATTGGTGGTAAAAATCATTGTTATTACTAAATACACCTGTAGCATGTTTTCCTAGCGATACTACGATTGCTCCGGTTAGAGTAGCAACATCAATAATTTTAGTAGCGTTGTTATTTCTAATGGCATAAGTAATTCCGTCAGCTAAAACTAAGCGTCCTTCAGCATCAGTATTTAAGATTTCAACGGTTTTACCGTTCATTGCAGTTGCCACAGCTTCAACTAAGGTAGCGTGACCTCCAATGCGATTTTCAGTTAAACAGGCAACAGCAACAACATTAATTGTGGGTTTAATTTTAGCAATGGCTAATAATGTTGAACAAACAATTGCTGCTCCCGACATATCAAATTTCATATTAATCATTGAAGCTGCTGGTTTTAATGAATAACCACCAGAATCAAAGGTAATTCCTTTGCCCACTAAACCAATTTTTTCTTTGCTATTAGGATTTCCTGTGTATTCAATTATCACAACTCGGGGGTCGTTGTGGCTACCATTAGCAACAGCTAGTAAAAGACCCATTTTATTTTCAATAATTGCTTTTTTATCTAAAATAGTAATTTTAACATTATCAATGTCTTCAAAAACTTTTTGAATATCTTGAGCAAAGATTTCTGGGTACATTAAGTTTGGCGGTGTATCTTGTAAGTTTCTTGTTAAATTAACACTATCTAGTTTAATTTGAGCAGTGTTAAAAATTTCGGTGCTATCACTAATATTAGTAATTAGATGATAGTTTGCTTTTTCTTGCTTTTTTTCTTGTTTATAAGATATTACTTGATGTTGGGTATATAAAATGGCTTCACTAATGGCTTGTAATGCCAATTGTTCATTAAAATCATCAGTTGTAAAACTAGCAACATCAATATTTAATTCCCGAGTGTTGGTACTGCTAAATTTTTTCATTCATTGCTGTAATTTACAAAATATCATTTTCTTTTCTTTAAAGTAAACGAAAAGGATTTTTTCTGAGTCGATTAAGGTTGTATTTCCTTCAGATTTTTCAACGGTGTCCTTAATTGCTGCGCCTTCAAAAATCGCTTTTAAAGTTACAATGTTTTGTTGTGATTCTTTTGTTAAGTTAATCATATTTTTCCTCCTAATAATAAAATTATATAAATTATAACATTTTTGATTGCACAAATGCCGTAATATATTGATATAATCATAAAATAGATTAATAAGGGAAGAGGATACAACTAATGAAACGAATTAATGCTGATAAGAAGTATCAATGAGATTTAAGTTATTTATTTACTAGTGATGATGAATGAACGAAGGCGTTACAAAATTATATTAGTCATTATGGTAAATTGTATAATTTAAAAGGGAAATTACATCAACAAGAAAATTTTAAGCAATATATTTTATTGTCAGAGGCGGGAGAAATTTTAGGTGCAAAACTTTCGCAATATTTACATTATGGTAGTTTAGATACTACTGATGAACGATTTATTAATTTAAGTAATTTAATGATGAATGAGTCATTAAAAATTCAAACTAAGATGTCATTTGTTGAACCAGAATTAAAACAAATTGGTGCGGAAAAAATTATGCAAATGTTAGCAAATGATGCGGAATTAAAAAATTTTGAATATGATTTTCGGTCATTTTTTGAAAAAGTAAAATATTTATTAACAGAAGAACAAGAGGAATTATTAAACAATGTTGCTAAAACGCGAAGTACTAGTTATCAACTTTATGATTTATTAGCATATGCTGATAAGGAAAAACAATATCTTGATTATGATGGTGAAAAACAGGAATTAACAGAATCATTAGCAACTTCAATAGCACAATTATCGCGTCCCAAAGAAGATCAAAAATTACGACGAGAAACTAGTATCTTATTAAACAAACATTTAATTACAAAGAAGCATTCATTAGCTAAAGTGTATGAAGATATTATTCAATATAGTGTTGAAGAAGTTAAATTAAGAAACTATGAAAGTTCATTGCAAGCATCATTATTAGGTGATAAAGTATTGCCAGATATGTATTTAACTTTATTAGAAGTTGGAAAAGCATATATTCATTTATATCGGCGTTTTATTAAAATTAAACAAAAATATTTTCAATTAGATAAATTTTATGCAACTGATAGTCATTTATTAATGAATAAAACAGAAAATAATAAGTATACTGTGGTGCAAGGGATTGCAATGGTAAAAGCAGCTTTTCAGCCATTGGGAGCAGAATATTTAACGATGTTAGATATCGCTTTATTACCAGGGCGAATTGATTATTTTGAAGACACTAACAAACGCAGTGGGGCATATTCGTCATCAGGTAAAGGTGTTGAACCAATTATTTTAATGAATTGAGATGATTCATTAAGATCTGTTGCTACCTTAGCACATGAATTAGGTCATTCCGTGCATACATTATTTTCTAATAAATATCAACCGCCTAATTTAGCACAATATCCGATTATTTTAGCAGAAGTGGCATCAACTTTTAATGAGCATCTTTTATTTAAATATCTGTATACGCAAGCTAAAGAAAAAGATGAACAAATTTATTTATTGGAAACAAGAATTAATGATTTAATGGCTACTTTCTTTCGTCAAATTCAGTTTGCTAAGTTTGAATGGGAAGCTCATAAAATAGTTGAACAAGAGCAGCCGATTAATGCTAGTATTTTAGCAAAATTGTTTAAAGATGTTTCAATTGAGTATGGTTATGATGTTTATGATGAAATTGCTGATGATGGCATTTATGCTTGACCGCGAATTTTACATTTCTTTAATTCCCCTTATTATGTTTATAAATATGCTACTTCGGTGACAACTTCGTTTAAGTTATATGATGATTTTGAAAAGGGCAATAAAGATAACATTTTGAATTTTCTTAAAGCAGGGGGTCATAAAGAACCAATGTTAATTTTGCAAGATGTTGGTATTGATTTAGCACTGGAAGCAACCTATGTGCCGTTAATGGAGCATTTGGAGCAACTATTGGATGAATTGGAAAAATTATTACAGCTTTAAAATAACAACTAAATTAACTTGTATAAAAGATGTTAAAAGTCAGAAGTTTACTTCTGACTTTTTTAAATTAGTTTTTAAAATGGGTCACAATGTCATTTTTAGAAAATAGTTTCAATGGAAATCATTTAATTTTAGATATAATTATAATGTCATTATAAGTTTAAGAAAAATATTTATATTTTAAGGAGTTGATAGTTTTTGAATTTATCAAGGAAAGTTTAAAAAATGTAAGTAATTAAAAAATAGAGAGGTAGTTGCTAAATGCTTAGTCTAAAATCAGGAGAGAGACTTATACAAAAACCAGTTTTTTTAAAAATATTTTATTTAAAACTAGCAATATATTTATTATTATATATTTTGTTGCTAATTCCGATTTCTAATCGCAATGAAACATTTTATAATTTTTTTAAATTAAAATCAGCGGTTGGCGAATATGCTGATTATGAAGTTAGTACAATTATTAATTGAACATTTTATAGTTTTTTAACAATGGTGCTATTGACAATGATATATAAAAATTATTTGCGATATCGCTTTTTTGCTTTATCAGTGCTAGTTCTAATGTATGTAACATTGGTAATGACTATTCTTTTGGTATTAGTTAAAGGGGATTTCTATGTAAAAAAGACAACAAGGTTACTTTTAACTTCAATCATAAGTTTATTAATTTATTTGCCAGCATTAACTCTTAATATTGCGTATTTACAATTAAAAGATAAATAAAATTATTTAATAGTTGGAAGGACATGAATAATTATGTTGAGGGAAAAATTATTATTAATTATTATTTTGCCAGTCTTTATGAATCATATTCCTAATATGAAACCAGTATTTAATTCTAATTTAAAAAAAGAAAATAAAAATTTAACTTGAAAAAGTATTGAGACTTTAAGAAATGATTTATTTTATGAAACCTGAATTGTAAATATAAATGGGACAGTTTTTTAAAATAATTGTATTAAATCTATTGGTCTTTTATAAGATAATGATTTTCTGGGTGTAGAATTAATTTGAAATGCTATAGAATTTAAGTCTTTTTGTTTATATGAAGATAAATCAGTAGATTTTGGTAAATATCTTCTTAAAATACCATTATTGTTCTCATTTAAACCTCTTTGACAAGGTTTGCCGGCATCTGCAAAATAAATTTTAACATTACAATTTTTTTCAATTAATTTTCATTTACTAAATTCTTTACCACGATCAAAAGTAATAGTTTTAATTGTTCCTGGTATTAATTTTGAAATAAATTTTATTATACTTTGTGTAATACTTTCTGCTTTATGATTTTTAGTTTTCAAAGGAATTGTGGTTTTTGATCATATATCAGCTAAAGTAATAATAGAACTTTTATGATCTTTACCAACGATAGTATCTCCCTCTAAATGGCCAAATTCTTGTATATTTTTAATATTTGGAATGATTAAATTTCTTTCATGAATAGATTTACAAGGTCGCGTTTAGTTTTCTTAGGTATTTTTAAAAAAAGAAAAAATAATCATTTACTATAAATTATTTCAATATGCAAATTAAGTATATATTTCTTATGTATGATTTTTTTTGTAAAAAATTATTTTAATGTTGTTTTTATAAGCATTTTAGTGAGTTTTTATAACCTTTTATTAAGATTATGTTTGTTAACCTGAAATGTAAAATTAAAAAGGACACTTATATAAAAAACAAATTGTGTTAATTCTATAATTAAGAAAAGAAAGGAATTAGCACAATGTATAAGTATCTGACTATTGAATCAATAATAGCAATAAAAGAATATAAAAGTTATGGATTTTCTATTCGTAAAATAGCAAAAGCAATTGATTATAGTAAATCAACTGTACACAGAGTTTGTAAATTATTAAATCAAAACTTATTACCATTAGAAATATTGAATCAAGTTCAAAAAAATAAACAAAATGCAGGTAGAAAATTAATAATTTTAACTTTAACAGAAATTAATACTATCAATTATTTGTTAATTACTAAAAATTATGCTCTTGATATAATTGCTGATTTTTTAAAGAAAAATAAAATAAAAAATATTTCAACAAAAACTTTATATAACATGTTTAAAACAAATCGAATGGGTTTTGATGAAAAAAATTTATTGAGAAAAGGCAAAAATAAACCTCATAAACAAAAAGAAACTAGGGGCAGAATTAATAATTGTAAATCTATTCATGAAAGAAATTTAATCATTCCAAATATTAAAAATATACAAGAATTTGGCCATTTAGAGGGAGATACTATCGTTGGTAAAGATCATAAAAGTTCTATTATTACTTTAGCTGATCTATGATCAAAAACCACAATTCCTTTGAAAACTAAAAATCATAAAGCAGAAAGTATTACACAAAGTATAATAAAATTTATTTCAAAATTAATACCAGGAACAATTAAAACTATTACTTTTGATCGTGGTAAAGAATTTAGTAAATGAAAATTAATTGAAAAAAATTGTAATGTTAAAATTTATTTTGCAGATGCCGGAAAACCTTGTCAAAGAGGTTTAAATGAGAACAATAATGGTATTTTAAGAAGATATTTACCAAAATCTACTGATTTATCTTCATATAAACAAAAAGACTTAAATTCTATAGCATTTCAAATTAATTCTACACCCAGAAAATCATTATCTTATAAAAGACCAATAGATTTAATACAATTATTTTAAAAAACTGTCCCATTTATATTTACAATTCAGGTATATATTAAATATTTTGTTTTATTACTTATTTTTTAGATAAAATGATAATTAAATTGTGATTACTTTTTTTTCAAAATTATTTAAACCTTTTCCTACCTAACAAAACTAAACGCGACCTTGTAAATCTATTCATGAAAGAAATTTAATCATTCCAAATATTAAAAATATACAAGAATTTGGCCATTTAGAGGGAGATACTATCGTTGGTAAAGATCATAAAAGTTCTATTATTACTTTAGCTGATATATGATCAAAAACCACAATTCCTTTGAAAACTAAAAATCATAAAGCAGAAAGTATTACACAAAGTATAATAAAATTTATTTCAAAATTAATACCAGGAACAATTAAAACTATTACTTTTGATCGTGGTAAAGAATTTAGTAAATGAAAATTAATTGAAAAAAATTGTAATGTTAAAATTTATTTTGCAGATGCCGGAAAACCTTGTCAAAGAGGTTTAAATGAGAACAATAATGGTATTTTAAGAAGATATTTATCAAAATCTACTGATTTATCTTCATATAAACAAAAAGACTTAAATTCTATAGCATTTCAAATTAATTCTACACCCAGAAAATCATTATCTTATAAAAGACCAATAGATTTAATACAATTATTTTAAAAAACTGTCCCATTTATATTTACAATTCAGGATTTAAATAGTAAAAAGACTTAGAGGATTATCACTCTAAGTCTTTTTACTTATCTTTAATTATACTTAATTTATTATTAAATAATACGGTTATATCATTCAACAATTAAAGATTCATTAATTTCCGAATTTAATTCATTTCTTTCAGGATAACGAATGTAAGTTCCAACAATATTTTTGCGATCAAAGCTAACAAATTCCAATGTTCCAACATTTAATTCAATTGCTTCTAACAGTTTTGGATTGTTCTTATAATTTTCTTTAATTGTAATCTTATCATTAGGTGATACACGATAAGAAGGGATATTAACTTTCTTATTATTTACTAATATATGACTGTGATTAACTAATTGGCGAGCTGCACTTCTTGTTCTTGCTAAACCTAAACGATAAACAATGTTATCTAAACGAGATTCTAATAAAATTAAAAAGTTAGTTCCTGTAACACCACTCATTTTTTTGGCTTTTAAAAATGTATTTCGAAATTGTTTTTCATTTAAACCATACATATATCTTACTTTTTGTTTTTCTTGTTGTTGTAAACCATAGTTAGATAATTTTCTTCTTCTTGCTCCGTGTTGTCCTGGAGCAGTTGTACGCTTTTTTCCTTTAGCAAATTCTTTTCCAGTTTCTAAAATTGAAAATCCAACTCTTCTTGCAATTCTAAAAATAGCTCCTGTATATCTTGACATAATAAAAACTCCCTTATCAATATATTTGACATTATAAAATCAGTGAGTTTAAATTAAACTCTAATTAAGATAGATTACTATTCGCCATTGCAGCAAAGGCTACTTAAAGTAAAAAATTAAGCAATCTATTTGCAACTTAATTATGTTTAAAAGCTGTGATTTAATTGTCTTTAAGTATTATATAAATTACTTTCTTAAATGTCAATACAAGTTTATTTAAGGTAATGTAGAAACCATATACATATGACAAGATTTTGTTTTCTACAAACTTTTAGGGGGTGTTTTCTTTTGGCAGTAATATTTTGTATTGAATGCGACAGCGAAAGCTATGTCATTGGTAATAAAAATACAGTTGGAATCTGTAATTCTTGCGATGAAAAGGGTTTTTAAATTTTGAAAGGAAAGATAAATTATATAAAATATGTCGCTGGTGTTTACATCTATTTAGTGATAAACGATATTTGCATGTTGCTTGTGAGAAAAAATTTATTAATCATATTAAAAAAATTTTAAAAAATAAAAGTAAAAGGAATTTAGATAATAATGTTTAAAGTTAAATTAGTTAGTATAAAAAGAAAAATATTTAAAAATAAAGATGGCTCTATGATGTCGGGTTATTCTGCCGAATTTTTGCGTTATGAAAATGACTTATTTGAGCCTACCGGTGAACAAAAGGCTTTATGAATTGATGATAACAATCTAGAACAACAAGAAATTTATAAACTGTTAAAAGAAAACGTTAAATCATTTTTTAGTTGCGAATTAACTTTTGAAAAAACCCCCAAAATAGTTAACTTGCAAAAAATTGAATTATCAAAAAATCAAAAAAACTTGTCTAGTTAATTGATAATCACTTCGGTCTGCGAAGCGGTGCGGAAGGCGTATGCCCCGCCCGCTAGCGGGTTAGTCGGCGAAGCCGACTATTACTTGATTAAATAACACAACTGGCGAAAATCTAAAACGGGAGCATAAAATATGAATTTACAACTTCAAAATCCGATTGATTTTTATATGAAAACTATTTATTACGGTCAATACATTCGTAATATTGTTATGCCTTTAGAACATATCAAAGCAAATAACCGCAATGTTAGCGGTTTAAAAAATAAGGGTAATTGCGATACAAAACTGCTTAATAGTAATATTCGTGCAAAATCTAATGTTATTCGGAAGGCATATCATAATTTTTGAAATTGTAAAAAACTTACATTTTTAACCCTTACTTATGCTGATGTTAATGAATTTGACATTAGAAAATGTAAGCGTGATTTAAATAAATTTTTAAAAAAATTAAAATATTGATTTAAAGTTAAAAATAAAAATATTAAGTATTTGTATACCTATGAATATCAGAAACGAGGCGTTATTCATTTTCATATTTTAATCACCGAAAAAATACCCCATAAAATTATTTTACAATTTTGACCTTATGGAATTAATAAAAATATTAGAGTTCGTGAAAATACTAATGAAGTGGTTGTAAAATATTGCTCCAAATATATAACTAAAAATGTCCTGAACGAAAAATCATTAAATCAATATGATTTAAATATCAAGGCTTATCAATTCTCTTATAACTGTCAAAACCCCATTACTAGAAAACAAATATTTACCGATACTTTGAATAATATTGTTAATAGAACCGTAAATTCTGAATTTGTAAAGTACTTAAAATCAACAGTTAATAATTTTAAAACTAAAATGTGCGGAGCAATCTATGAATTTAAAAATATTAATTATATAGACTTTGAAAGTGCAAATTATGCTTCATTAGAAAGTTTAAGATTTAGAAATCAACTAAGAAAAATGAAACATTAAGAGTTAAAAAATGAAAGAAAAATTGCAATTTAAAATAAGAATTAAAAATTAAAAAATTAAGGAGAAAAGAAAGATGAGTATATTTGGATTAGTATTTTTTACGATTTTAACATTATTACTAGCATACTATATTGCGGTTAATATTTATCGGTTTTTTAAAGATAAAAAGAAATATGGTAGCGAAGCAAAGCAGTTGCCAAAAGATTTTACTTATGCACAACGAATATTTATTGCAAAGTTTAAGCGAAATTTATTAGAACAAGATGAAAAAGAAATTAAAAAGTAGGTTTAGAAAATGTTTAAAAAAATAATTATTGAGTTAATTGAACTAATTTATCCAACTGCCGATTTACCACCCCAAGTTGTATTTTTGTTTTCAATTTTAATAATTGTAATGCTCTTCTCGGCAATTATTTTTCTACTCTTTTGACCTTTTAAGCGGTAATTATTATGTTTTTAGTTGCTTGAAAAGATTTAGATTGAGAAATGATAAAATCATATTTTTGAGATTTATTTATTCAAATTAAAGTTATTCCGGCGTGAGTTTCTGGTAAAGAAATTGATTTAACCAAAGAACTACTTTGACTTTTAATAGCCAATATTGCCTTTTGAATGGTATTAGTATTCATTATCTTATTTATGGTTATTTTATTTTATAAGGTTAAATCATATTTTGTTTAGAAAGGGGGTGATTATATGATTGGAACTTTCTTGGCCGATGCACCAGCAAAAATTACTGGTGAACAAGCGGTTACTAACTTATGAAAAGCATTAATTACAGCGTTCGGTAATATTTGAACTGATATTATTGGTGGCAATATGCCAAATGTCGTTAATTTTTTTGCTACATATTGAGTTTTCTTGCTTGGCGTGATTATTGGTTTATTTTTAATCGCTTTCAAAATGTTTGAAAAATTAATGCCCGGCAGATAGTAATAAAAATAAAGAAAATGTGATTTAAGTGATGCTATTGTTTAAAAAAATAAATTTAAGACTATATGATTTTGTGGCTTTAAATCGCACTTTATTTATTATTGCGTAATTCTATGGTGCGATTTTGCATTATTATAATCCCCAAAGTTGACGAATGTTATTTGATATTATTTATTTATTAATTGCTTTGTATATTCTATATACTAAAATTTCTCATTTTTTTGCTCGTCGTAGTTTTATTAATTTCTTATTAAATTCACCCTTAAATTTAGTAATTGGTGCCTTAGGAACTGGAAAAACTGCTTTAATGGTTTTAGCTTCTTACTTATTAAGTGGTTGAAAAACGATTTCTACTTTTCCGATTACGGATAAACAAATGCTTTCATTAGGGCATATGTCTTTATTAGATTATAATTATCCGATATTAGAAGAAAAGCATTTACTATTATGAGATGAAACCAACTTATTTTTAGAAGGAACTGACTATAAAGAAAATGATAGAGTAACTCAAGGTTTACAAGAATATTTCGCTTCGGCTCGACAATTTACCCATATTGTATTAGCAAGCGGACAACGAGCCGAACATATATGAGTTAAAGTTCGTGATATTGCGAATTCAATAATTGTTGGCATTAGAAAAAAACCAGTTAGTATCTCTCGTCCTTATTTACAAGTTATTTACGGCACTTTTAAATCGGTAAGCGAATACGAACAATGACGATTAACGCTAATTAATGCTAAAAATGATAAAAAAGGTCGCGAAATCAAGTATCGTAGCATTCCGGAATTAGACATTTATTTCTTTAAATTGAAAATTCCGATGTCAATTTTAAACCTTTATGATAATAAATATTTATCATTCTTGCGTGAATTAAGTAATCGTGCTTTGAATGATAATTATCAGCATAAATTTTGAAATGATAATGTGATGGATATTGAAGCATTAGAATATTTAAAAATGGAAAAATTTAGTAAGATACTTACTAAGTTAAAAAATAATCTGAAGAAGAAAAACAAGTAAAGGAGTTTAAAAAATGGAAAACTTAGAAAAAATGGCTAGTTTAATTGGCGATATGTTTTATAAAGTTTTTGATTTAATTTGAACTTTAACCATTCCTGGAACAGATATTCGCATTATTATTTTTCCGCTAATTATGCTTGTGATAAATCTTGTAATTGGTGGCATTTTAGGTATTCATATTGAACGACCAAAAGTTGGTTTTCGTAAAAAATATCAAAAATCAGTTGCTAATTGAGGAGCTAAGAAAAAATCATCTAGTGGTTCAATTAAGAAGTTTAGTGGTAATAGCCCTAAAAATAGACCATGAGTTAACCAGCACGGACGGCGAATAAAAAGGTAGGTTTAGAAAATGTTTAAATTAATAATATTATTTATTCTTGTTGCTGTTTTTTCTATTTTTGTTTTAAACGACTTTTTAGGTTTATGAGCCTATGTGCGTGAGGGTTTAGAATATTTTAATAAAGTTCTATCAAATAATATTAAAATTTTAGATTTGTTTAAACCAATGATTAGGTTATTTTCTCAACATCCGATTTTCCAAATTTTAGAAACGATTTGCATTTTATCAACAATATATTTAATTTTAAGGAGTTAAAAAATGAAAAAGTTAAAGAAAATATTAGGTATTAAATGATTTAAAAGTGTTTTAGGTTTTATACATTTTTTTATTATACTTCATAGCTTTATCGTTATAATTTGAGTGTTTTTAACAAGAATTAGAACTAACACAGATGAGTTTTTTAAAGATTTTATATTGTTTGATTTTCAAAATGTATTTTTTAAGGTGTATTTTTGATTATTAATGGTTTATTTGTTAATGACAGTTGTTAAGTTAATTATTAAGCGTTTTTATTTTAATAAAGTAGTTAGAAAACATCAAAAAGAAGTTATTAATATTTCTGAATGTCCATTATATTATTAATATAAATTCTCTCATGCTTTTAAAGCAATAAAAGAGAGTTTTAAGTCGTGATGAGATGCATAAGATTATTTCTTGATTTATTATAATGTTTATTAGTTTGGTACCGTTAGGGGCGTTTTTTGATACAAAACAACCACCAAAACCTAATATGGAACAATTCTTTATGAAACGACAAAAACGAGCCACAAACCCTAGTCAATGTGGTGAAAGTTGCGAATTAGAGTTTTCCAAGATTGATAAAAGTGCTTGAATAATTAGTGGTTACGGCGGGGGTTCATATCATTTAGAAATTGATGCTACTAATTTAAAGCTTTCGAGTGATTTTGATATTCAAATAGGTAATGGCGATTTTGTTCAAAGACCAGCCCTTCAATTATTTGTTGACAAAGATAGTGCTGGTTATAATCAAATTAATAACTTTTATCGTTCTAATGGCTCTTATAAGTCCAAGCCTTTTAAAGAATTTTATTTTATTGATAATTTAATTAATTTTAAAGTATTTCTTAATAAGAAAGTTCCGCAAGGTCTTAACACGAAAATATTTCATATCACTTCATTTTCAGCGGAAATGCCTCCTTTACCAGAAAAAGATAACGAGCAACCGTTACCCTTGGAAATAACTAAAAAAGATGGTGAATATCAGTATAATCAGTTTCAAGATAAACTTGATTATTTGATGATACAACGCCGAGATTTTGATAAATTTAATTATAGTTATTTATATTGAGTTCCCGTTTTTAATTTCTTTGACGATAATTTTAAATATATGAGTGAAATTTCAATTAAATTAAATGGTTTTAAACAGAATAGTAAATTTAGTTTAAGTCGCAAAAATTCATATCCACTTGGTTTCATTGAAAAAGTTATTTTTAGAGAACTTTCCTTTTCTAGTTTTGGTGATGTTATTACTATAAAAACTGAGCATGGTAGCATTGTGGGTTGTAATGAGTTTTTAGAAAATGGTAAATCACTTTGAAAATCTGGCTCACAAACAAGTTTTGGAGGAGATTTTATTAATACCTTTTTTGGACAAATTAATTATTATGGTAATACTTTCCATTTTTTACGCTATGATGATAAATTAAAGACTGATTTTAAAGATTTTATGCTCCATTATCAAAAACATTTAACTGTTGATTTTATTAATGGTTTATTTAACAAAATTTATAAAGTTTTAGGTGGTTTTTTCGTACAATTCTTTTATGCAAGTTTTGATATGGATGTTTCTACTTATGTAGAATTAGATTACAAAGGAATGCCACAAATCCCTAAAAATGTTTTACAAATGGGTTTTTTCTACCGTTCCTTAATTACTTTTTATCCCAAACAATATTTAATTAATTTTGGTTCAACAATCCAAAATAGTAAGAATATGATTTTTCGTTCTTATTTCTTTGTTAAAGATAAACAAATTGTCAATGGTTTTAATACTGGTAAAAGTTCTTATCAAATAGATTTTAATGTTTTAAAAGCGTATGATAACCAATTATGAAACGCTACTAGTAATAAACTTAAACTGCATTTTTATAACGCTAAAGTTGATGTGATGTATGGAATTAATATTTTTACACTGACTTTTCCGCTATATAAAAAGAAAGGTGAAAGCACCGAATACCATTATTCTTTATACGATTTTAACATTTTGAATTCAACGGCTTTTATTGGCGGTGGAATAAGTGGTAATATGGATGATTTAATTCCAACACCCAGCTGTTCTTATTGAGGTTTATTTAGTGCCATATCTTGTGGTATTCAACACGCTTCTGTTAGTGTGTTGAATTGATTACTTGGTATTTCTCGAATTAATCTTTTAATTCGCCCTATTGCAGATATTGCTAAAACAACGATTAATTTTACCAAAACTGCCTTTCCGGTGTTTGAAGTTATCCCGGCATTTCAGATGTTATTTGAATTTGTAGCGCCATTAGCAATCTTATTAATGATATTAAAAAAGTTCTCTTAAATATTGCCAATATTTTTTATAATATAATTCCTTTGAAAGGAGGATTTTTCTTTATGCGAAAATTTTTATCAGCTGAATTATACTTGTAAGTGCAAGTAAATAAAATTGCAAAAGATTTCATATAAAAATTTCATGATGCTAAGTTTATTTTAGAAAAAGTAAATTTAAGGAGTTTTTATATGGGATACAAACATCTTGGCATAGATGAAAGAATTTATATTGAGAATCAATTGAAATTTAAAGTAAAAATTAGTGAAATAGCTAAAAATCTTAATCGAAGTATTAGTACTATTAATCGAGAAGTTAATAGAAATGCCAAATTGTAAAGTTAAGTGCAACTAAATTATTTTTCTAACCAAATATTCGATTGGCGAAAGATAATTTAGTTGCACTTAACTTTACAATTTGGTATTTTTAAACAAAGTTATAATAAAATTCTTTGCTCTTAGTAATCGCTTCACTAACAAAATTATAATTTGTTATTATTTCAAGTTTTTCTTTAAATTCTAAAATATTATTATTTTCAACTAAACTAACTAAACTATCAATATTTTCTTTAGAAATGTTAGCATTACGATTTTCACTCATACAAGAAAGATAAACTAAAAGTTTAGGAAACATATTATTATCCCCATTTTTAGTTTGTAAACATATCATCTTAAAAAACTTCGCTTTTAATACAATATCATCTTTAATATTTTCATTGATATCTTGTTTAATTTGATTAGTAATAACAGTTTTAATATCTTGTGGCATAATGCTCCTCCATTTTTAAGCAATTTTCTTTAAACAAATTATTAAAAAAATAAAGAAGCTTAATCATTAAGCTTCTTTATTTTTTATTATTACAAAATACATTTCTAACTGCTAAATTCTATTTAAAATTATATACAAATTATGCAATAAAATATTTAAAAAAACAAGATAAATTTTTATGAAAATAACTTATTGTTTTAAACATTAATGACTATTAACTTCAACAATATAATAATGTTGTTTACCTTTACGAATAAAAATTATTTTATTATATAGCAATTTATCTTTAGATAATATATAGTTTTCATCAGTAATCAGTTGCTCATTAACATAAATAGCATTACTCTTTAATAGTTCCCGAACTTGAGTTTTAGAACTACATACTTCAAGTAATAAAAGTAAATCAATAAGTTTATGTTCTTGACTAACAGTTATTCACGGAACAGAATTTTTCATTTGTTGAATTTCACTCATTTGTAATTGCATAACTTTTTGTGAAAATAATGCTTCACTAATATTAATCGCCATCATAACTTCTTGTTGGGAATGAACAAAAGCAACAATTTCTTTTGCTAATACCTTTTGGGCATGTCTTTTAGCCTTATTAACATTATGTTTTGCCATTATTTGCAAAATATCATCTAATGATAACAAAGTTAATCATTTTAAAAGTTTTTCAACATCAGCATCATTTTGATTAACAAAAAACTGATACAAAATATATGGGGATGTTAAATTAGCATCTAACCAAATTGTTCCTTGCTCAGTTTTACCAAACTTAACACCATTACTTTGCGTTAATAATTCAATCGTTAACCCACTTGCTAAATGATTATCTTGTTCTTTTTTACGAATCAATTCAATTCCAGCAGTAATATTCCCTCATTGGTCACTACCACCAATTTGCACTAAACATTGATAATTCTTATATAAATACCAAAAATCATATGCTTGTAAAAGCATATAAGAAAATTCAGTATAAGAAATTCCTGTTGCGAGTCTTGTTTTAATTGATTCCTTATCAAGCATATAATTAATCGTAAACTCTTTCCCCAAATCTCTTAAATAATCAATTAAATTTAATTTTGCTATTCAATCATCATTATTTAAAACTTTAATATTATGATCTAATAATTTATCTAATTGTAAAGCAAGCGCATCACTATTTAATTTTACTGTTTTAGCATCTAACAATTTTCTTTCTTCAACTTTAAAACTCGGATCACCAATCATTGCCGTGGCTCCACCAATAACAGCAAGCGGTTTAAAACCCGCTAATGAAAAGCGATATAATAAAACAATTTGTAATAAATGCCCCACATGCAATGATGTTGCTGTTGGATCAATACCACAATAAACACTAGCATTACTATTCTTAGCCTGTTTTATTTTTTCACTATTAGTAACTTGTTTTAAAAGTCCTCGGGCTTGCAATTCTTCTAAAAATTCCATTTCTTACCATTCTTTCTCTTATTTTTGTTTTTCATCAATTAAATTAACAATGCCCCGATTTTTTTCAGTAACTTGCTGTTGATCATAAAATTTACTAGCGCGTTGATGAATATCATTAAAACGATTAACATAACTTTGCGCCCGAATATAACTAGTATCATCATAATGTGCATCATTAGTTGCTAAATTAACACTGTTATCACTTTTTCGATTAATAAAATCAATTGGAATTGGATTAACATTTCTTGTCATATTTCTTCCTTCAACATATATTGAAAAATCTTGATATTTTTGAATTTTACGATTAATAATTTCTTGCTGAACATGCTCATTAACATATTCTTCAATTGAACTATAAGTCTTTGTTGTTCTAACTAATGATTGTGGTCTAATACTATAAATATTATTTACTAATGAAAAATCTTTTGGTTTATCACTAGCAATATTTGCTTTATTAGCATTAGAACCTGTAATTGGTGAAATAATCTCTGTTGGTTCATAACCATATACTTGCTTTTGTTGCATTCAATTTCTTTGTTTACGACGATTTTCAGCAATTTTTGACTCTGCAATTTTTTGCTGATGACTATTTTCTTCATAAAGTTTTGATAATGAACCATTTAATCCATATTTAATTTTAAAATCATTAGTATTCATTATGACCCTCCTTTTAAAAGAAGCATTCGTTCTTTTAAATTATAACATAATCAAAATTAGATTTTTTGTACTAACTTATCATTTTCAATATTTTCACGACCAACTTTAGCAAAATTTTTATTATTTAATTGCACTAAATCACCAGTAAAATGAATATCAAACTTACCAATAGTTGCTCCCACACCATAAAAATCTACGGGGGTATTATCACTAGCAAATCAACTAATCTTCGCTTTATCAAATCCAGAACTAACAATAATTTTTACATTATTAAAACCTTCATCATCCATTGCTTTTCTTAAAGCCTTAATTAAAATTGGATTTATACCCATAATATTTTCATTATAATATTTCTCTTGATTTTCTTTAACAGTAAAATATTTATCAACTAAACTAATGCTAGTATCAACCCGAACAGCACTAAGACGATTTTGAAAATGACGACATACTTTTAAACTAGTATTAATAACATCATTATCAAAATCAACTAATACTACTAACTTATCATTAGGAAATAATTCACTATAAGCTTCTAAAGATTTAATAATATCACCATTAAAACCATGAATTAAAGCGTGGGGCATTGTCCCAACCAATATTTCTTGATTATTTCATCATTCAGTTTGTGCTCTCGTAACTTGTGATTTAATACCAGCAATATATGCAGCATAACCATCACCTTGTTGATTAAGATAGTCATCATTACGATCAAACATAAAGATGATTGGTTTATCATTACTAACTTTTAAAATCTCATTACAATTAGTAGCAACACTACTTCTTCTTGCTAAAATGCCATCAATAATTCCTTCTAAGTAACCAAATAAATGATAAGGACCGGTTATTTTTAAAACCGGAATATTAGCTTTAATAATATCACCATCATTTAAAGCATAAACAGATATTTTTTCTAATGGCGTTACAAATTCTTTCAATAATGCCACAATTTCATCAATACCACAAAGCATAACATTATCTTGTCTTTGAAAAAATTGCATCGTAACAATATTATTAGGAAAATACTTTTTAAGAATTTTTTGGGTTTTTAAAAAATAAATCGCACTATAATAGCCTTCTTTAATACGAACATCAAATTTAAATTTTGTCATTTAAATAGCCTCAAATCTCTTATATAATTATTAGTTTTAATATATCAATTTTACTACTTAATAAATATTGTAATATAGTTTTTAAGAAAATTTCTTTTTTTGATTACAAATTTTGCTATTCTTATCATCAAATTATCCTTTACTATTTCTTTTCTTGAATAATATTATATCAAAGTTTATAATTGATTAATAAACAAAATAGAGATTTTTGTGAGGTGTAAAATTAATGAAGCAATACATTATCTTAGTGGACTCAGCAACTGGTTATGATGAAGAACAGGCAAAAGAACATAATATGGCATTTGTTCCTTTAATGATAAATATTAACAATAAAACTATTGCTGACAATAACAAAGAAATTACTATTGATAAATTTTATAAAATTTTAGAAACTGAACCAATTAAAACCAGTCAAACGCCACCAGGAATTTTAAAAGAAAAATGAGATGAACTACTACAAGAATATGAACAAATTCTTTTCTTTCCAATTTCTTCCCATCTATCAGGACAATATCAAAGTGCAATATTACTAGCTCAAGATAATGTTTATAAAAACAAAGTCTATATAATTGATAGCGAAGCAGTTGGCGACATTAATAAAGAAATGATTAACCGCGCAAAACTATTTTTACAAGAACGACCTATTAATGAATTACAAGGTTTTATTGATGAACAGAAAACAAAATATTGTGCCTTCATTCTTCCATATCAATTAGATACATTGGTTCGTGGTGGTAGAATTAGCAGTGCTGCTGCTACCCTAGCTAATTTATTGAAAATTAAACCAATCCTAGAATTTAATGGTTTTATTGATAAATTTGATAAAACCAGAACATTTAAAAAAGCAATTAAAGAAGTTTTAAAAGAAATCAAAAAACGCTATGACAGTGCTGGCGAATTAACAATTATGCATTCATTATGTGATACGGAATTAAAAGAAGAAGTAATTAAAATCATTACTAAAGAAAAATTTACAATTAAACATATGAGTTTAATATCTAATGTTATTGCTGCTCACACCGGATATAATACATTTGTACTTGTATATTGAATAAAGTAAAGGAGAAAAAAATGTCTAACACAAATAAGAAAATTGCTATTATTGTTGACTCATCTAGCAACCTTGACCTTACAACGCTAAAAGAAAAAAATATTAATATCATTCCTTTATTAATAAGTTTTGAAGATAAAACTGAAATTGAAGATACCACTAGTGATATTAAAAAATCTAATTTTTATGCTCGTGTTAAAAATGGTGAATATACTAAAACTAGTCAACCATCACCGGGGAAACTAATGAGCTTATGGCGAAAACTACTAGCTGAAGGAAATGATGAAATTATCTTTATTCCGATTGCTAAAGGATTATCTGGTCAATACCAAAATGCCTATATGTTATCACAAGAAAGTGAATTTAAAAACCGCGTTCATATTATTGATACTAACGGCGCTGCTACATTTAATAATACATTAGCAATCAAAGCTACTGAAATTGTAGCTAATGGGGGCAACATTAATGATATTAATAAAATGGTAACCCAAGTTAAAAAAAATAGTTTAATTTACATTATCCCTGAAGATATCTCGCGACTTTCTAAAGGTGGTCGTGCCAAATCTGTTGTTGCTTCCCTAATAAGTTTAATCCGCGTTAAAGTCATTATTAAATTCGGAGAAATATCGGAAAAAAGTGGAATTGCCAGAACCTTAAACAACGCTATTGAAAGTGTAATCACAAAAATTAAAGAATTTATTAAAAATGAAAATTATATCTTAGAAATTCTCACATCACAATGTGATAAAAAGGTCACCACAATTATTAACAAAATTATAACCAACCACCCTGAACTTAAAATCAAAAAAGCATTCCTCCCTAACTGCTTTGTCAGTCATGCCGGTGTTAACTCCGTAGGAATTATTGTTGTTAAACAATAAAAAAAATTAACAAAGAAAAAGGTAGCAACGCTACCTTTTTTATTTACAGCACTAACAATAATCCCCTGTCACCTTATTTTAATGCTTTTAAAATAAAAACTATTTTCTATTTTTAAAAATTAGTTGCCAACAACTCTTTTGATGCCTGAAGCAATTTTTCTAATTCATCAACAATAAATTGGGCATCATTGCTAACAATCAGTTGTAAATCTTTGTCTGAAACCATTTTCGGATTAAGTTTATTATTAGCAATCCCTCTTACTTCAAATCTGACTTTATTTAATTGTTCAATTTTTCCAGCATCAACATTTTTAACAACAATTCTCACCCTTGTGACACAATTACCAACACTAATAATATTATCTTTACCTAAAATATCCAAAATTTTTCTGGCTAATAACTGATAAGAAGACAGTGGTAAACTATTATCCAAATTTTCTATTTCACTAACAGTTTGCTCGCGACCTAATGTCTGATAATTAAACTTCTTAATCAAATAATTAAAAGAAAAGTAATAAGCGCCCCCGCTTAGAATACCAATTGGTAATATTCAAGCCGGATTTGCTAGCACTTGGGCAATACCAGACTCCCAAGTTATTTTAGCAATTTTCATTGATTGATAAAAACTTAAAACATAATCAATAAAACCAGCAGAAAACCCAAAACCAATCCGAATTCCTAAACCAACAGTAATTGCAGCAATAATCCCTGATAAGACAATATGAACAAAAAATAATATTGGGGCTGCATAAATAAAACTAAATTCTAACGGTTCAGTAATCCCCGTTAAAAATGAAACTGACGCCGCTCCAAGTAATAATGCCATAACTTTTTTTCTTTGCTCAGGATGAGCACATTTAATGATCGCCAAGGCAGCAGCTGGTAATCCAAACATCATAATGGGGAAAAACCCACTTTGAAATAATCCGGCACCAACAACTAAATCATTACTAAGAAATGCAGGAATATCACCATTAATAACTGTTCCATTCTCTGAAGTAACAAAAGGGTGTTGTCAAAAAAAATAAATATTAAAAACACGCATTAAACCACTAGCATTTAATGCTCTATTAAACATTGTATAAACACTAGCAACCCCTCATTGAATATGACGGGTTGAATTGTCAACTTTTTCAGGAATAATAGCTTGTCCAAAAGTTAAAAGTCCTAACTGAAGTCAAGGTCAAATTATTGCCACTAAAATAGCAACTGGTAAAGAAACTAAAATAACAACTAATGGCACAAATCTTCTTCCCGAAAAAAATGACAAAGCAGTTGGCAACTTAATGGATTGAAAACGATTATAACAAGTAGCTGCTAATATACCAGCAATGATGCCACTCAGAACTCCCATATCAATAGAATAAATAACTTCATTGCCTTTAAGTTGATATAAAAGTTTTGATTTATTTTCTAAGTTAACATCTAATAAAATTGTTGAATAAATAATTTTTGGTAATATCGTCATTAGACCAATTAATATTGTATAAGCAAAAAAACCAATAAGAGCTGCTTCACCACGATTATCTTTAGCAAAACCAAAAGCTATGCCAATAGCAAAAAGAACAGAAAGATTATCAAAAGCACTGCGACCAATAAGTTGCAATACTGAACCAATATATCAAATAACACTGTTCTCAGTAATTCCAAAATCTTTAGCCATCATTAATCCGCCCACACGACTTAATATTGCCGCGATAGGTAAAATAGCAATCGGAAGCATTAATGATTTAGCAAGTTTTTGTAATCCTGAACTTGTTTTATTGCGAAAATGCTTTAAAGTATTTCTTGGTTGAAAATTACTTGATAGCAGTTTAAGTTTTTTAAAATTACTAAAAATATGTTTAAATTCCATTTAAATTTAGTCCTACCTTTATTTTAACTTATAACTTAAAATTAATTATTTTTGCATACAAGAAATCTAATAATTGCATTAATAATTGCAATCTAATTGAAAAAACACTTCATAATTGTTCTTCTTCAGATTTAATTACAAAATAGGATTTAAAACTTTTAGCTAATTTTGTTTCTTTGCTAAAAATACCAATTGAGTAAGCTTTATCTTTTAATTCTTCAATTATTTCACCAATTAAATTATTTGTACCACTTAATGATAGGCAAATAACAACATCATCAGCAGTAACTAATGGCAAGTACGAATAAATAACATTAATATCATTCTCACAAATAACATTTTTATTTACTCATCTTAATCTTTGCGCGAAAGAAATAGCAGGATAATATGAAATTCCAAAACCAAAAATAAAGATTGTTTTTGCATCAATAATTTTTTTAACAATTAAATCATTATCTTTATTAATAAAATCTAAATATAATCGATTATTATCCTCATCTCTTATTTTCACATATTCATTAAAAAAATAGGTAATATTACTTTTCAATTGCAAATTAGTATTAACTTGTCGTCCTGAATTTTTAATTCTTTGATTAGCAACTTTTAATTGATACTTCAATTCCGTTCAACCACTTAGATTTAATTTTTGACAAAAGCGAATTATTGAACTAGAAGAAGTAAAACAAGCATCAGCAACACTTGTTGATGTTCATTCATCAATTTGTTCTAAGTTATTTAAAATAAATGTAGCAATACTGGCGTTAATAACATTGTCTTCATTAAATTTTATATGCTTTAATTTCTTAATAAAATCAAAATCTTCCAAAATGACCTCCTTATTTCATTTATATTATCTTCCTGATAATTTTGAATTATATCGCAAAAACATTTCATCAGATAAATTTAGGTAAACTTTCCAAAAAATGAAATATTCTTCATTAAAAATATAAAAATAACCAGTTTGTAAGATAATACCAATAATGGTTATTTTTATATTGCTATCATCCTTAATAACTAATTTTATTGGCAGGGGTAGCAGGATTTGAACCCACAAGCGCGCGGTTTTGAAGACCGCCGTTCTACCATTGAACTATACCCCTACAATAAATATATTCTATCAAAGTTATTAAAAATGACAAAGTAAATTATAAAGAAATTTTAAAGATTATTTATTACCTTCTTGTTTTTTTCCTGACAAGATATACAAATTCCATGTGCTTCTAATTTATAATGTACAGGTTTAAAATCAGCATTTTGTAATTTTTCTTCTAATTTTTTCAAATTATCTTGAAAATCTTGATCACTTAAATGCATATCTTCACTAAGATGAATAACCTTATGACAAGTTTCACAAACTAAATGAACTAAGACAGGATTTGATAATTCAAAAACAATATCTCGGCCATTAAAAACATTAAGATAAATCAATTCTTCTTGCAAAAACAAATCTAAAGTATTATAAACTGACATGACATTAATATTCTTATGTTCATCATTTTCTTTTTTCAGTTCTCTAATAATGCCATTAATATTTAGATGTTGCTTCTTTAATAATAATTTTAATATTGCTAATCTAATATTAGTTAAACGATGTCCTTTATTTTTTAATACTTGCGTTAATTTTTTATAATCTCATTTCACAATTTTAACGCCCTTTTTAACTATTACTATTTACTACTTCTTCAATAATAATTATTAAATCCTGAACAGTATTAATATCACTTAACTTATTATCAGGAATCCGAAATTTATATTCTTCTTCTGCTAAAATAATTAAATCCATTAATTCTAAAGAGTCCAAACCTAAATTACGGAAATTAGTTTCTAATGATATTTTTACTTTGATACCCTTTTTTTCTTTCAATAATTTAGCAATTTCAGCTAATCAATTCATTAAATTCTTCCTCCTATTTAATATGCCCGCGCAAAATAAAAATGACCTTTTGCTCTTTGATTACATTTAAAACATTTAGAATTTTCTTCAACCTGCTTTTCTAAATCTTGACAACGACTAACAGTACTAGTTAACTGCTTAATTTCTGCTTCACACTCAATACGATTACAAAATCAAGCACCAAAAAATCCCGTTTTTGTTTTTAATTGTTGTTCATATTCATTAAAACTATTAACAACAAATACTTGCGCTTCTAATCGTTCTAACGACCTTGCATATAAATCATTTTGCATTTGTTCCATATTAGTTTTTAAATATGATTCCACATCATTAATCTTAACCATTAATTTTGTTTTTGTGTCTCTGCGCACAATTAATACTTTATCAATTTCTAATTCCCGAATCCCAATTTCAATGCGAAAACAAACTCCTTGAATTTCACTATTACTTAACTTATAACCCAATGACTTTAAAGAATTATCAATGACAACACGATATTTAGTTTTTAATTGTTGATAAATCCTATTAACTTGTTTTCTTACTTGCTCATCATCTTGAATCGGAATTATTCCTACTTGAATTGGTGCTACCATTGGGGGTAATACTAATCCCCTATTATCACTATGAGACATAATTAAAGCTCCAATAACTCTTGTTGACATCCCTCACGAAGTTTGATAACCATATTCTTCTTTATTGTTAGCATTAGTAAACTTAATATCAAAATTTTTAGAAAAATTTTGGGCAAAATAATGACTAGTTGCTGATTGTAATGCTTGTCCATCTAACATTAATGCTTCTAAACTATATGTATCAACAGCACCAGCAAACTTTTCATGAAGACTTTTTTTACCATTAAGAACAGCAAAGGCTAAAACTTCTTTAAAAAATTTAACATATAAATTCATCATTTCTACCGTTCAATTTTGGGCTTCTTCCATATTATTATGAACACTATGACCTTCTTGCCACAAAAATTCTGTTGTTCTTAAAAAAGGTCTTGTTGTTTTTTCTCAACGAATAACATTCGCTCATTGATTATATTTTAATGGTAAGTCCTTATAACTAGAAATATTTTTTGAAAAATATGTCCCAAACAAAACTTCAGAAGTTGGTCTAATAACCAACGGTTCATCTAAATTTTTATCACCAACTTTGGTAACAATAGCACATTCAGGGGCAAAACCTTGAATATGTTCTTTCTCTTGATTTAATAAACTCTCAGGAATTAATAAAGGCATATAAACATCTTGAATTTCAACTTCTAAAAATCTGATTTCTAAGTTTTTCACAATATTTTTTCAAATTGCATAACCATGCGGTTTTAAAATTGGTGCTCCTTTAACTACTCCATAATCTATTAGATTACCATTTACAATCAAATCAGTATATCATTGACTAAAATTTTCCTCCAACGATGTAATTTTATTAAGATTTTTATTCATTAACTTTTAACTCCTTTCCTTTAATTTCTTCAATAATGCCTTTATCACCATAAAATATTTTAATATCAATTTGTTGATGAGAAACATATTGTTGTAATCTTTTGTATATTTCTATATCTTTAATTAAAATTGCTCTAATAGCATTAACACTAATTGGTTCATTAATGATAACTCGTTGCAAATTATTATTAAACTCTCAATCTTTTTTAGTATTTTCATATAATTTCACTAAATCAATATAAAAAATTGCCACCGTAGTTAAATCAATCTTATTTTCTAAGCATCAACTTCAAAATTGATGACGACTACTAGTAGATAATTCTAATTCAAGATGATCATCTTTTTCTAAATATGTTCAAACAATATACTTTTCATTTTCTTTAAGTTTCTTAGATTTTACCGGTTTAATTCCTTGCTCCAAAATATAAAAAATATTAGCAATGGAACTATAAAAATAAAAATGATCAACTTTTTGTAATAATAATTGCTTAATAATTCTTTTAGTAGCATTTCGTGTTCATCCAAAATGAATATCAACTTTATTAATTGTTTGAACGCTTTTTGAAAATAAATGTTTAAAAAAACCTCGTCTTTCTTTAACTTCCGGTTTTTTTTCTAAACTTACGGGAGAATCTTGTTTTTCTAACTGCTTAGCAATTTTTTTATTAATTTTTTTCGTTTTGTGCATTATTATTTTCCTTTCCTAAAATAAGGGGTCAAAAATTTTAACAATTGGCAAAATCATTATCCGATAAAATCAATTTTTTTTCTTTAGCGGTGATGTTGTTAAAAGAATACTTCTTTCAATATCTCATAAATAATTCTTTTCTAGTTGCTTATTAGCATCACCATAAAGAATAACAATAGTTTGATGATCGTGATAAAGACTACGAAAATCTAAATTAGTTGATCCAATAATGACTAAATTATCATCAATTAATGCTGTTTTTGAATGATTAAAAATATTACTCATTTCATAAATTTTTATCCCCGAATTAAATAATTCATCATAATATGAACGACTAATATCAAGAATAAAAAATTTATCAGTTTTTCCTGGCATTAATAATCGTACATCAACACCTGACTTAGCAGCATTTTTTAATGCCGTTACAATATCATCAGTTGGAATAAAATACGGCGTTGATAACCAAATACGACTTTTAGCACTAGAAATAACTTTAACATAAATATCCTTTTGAATCGTTTCATAAGTATTGGGACCATCATCAATAACCTGAACAATATTACTAGTTTTACCATCATATGGTTCATTTTTTAACAATTTCTTATCAAACACTAACGACTCGCCAGTTGTAAAATATCAATCCTGTAAAAATATTAATTCTAAACTACGAACAGCACTACCTTGCAAACGAACTTGACTATCGCGTCAAAAGCCATATTTAGAACTTAAATGACAATAAGCATCACCAACATTAATGCCTCCCGTATAACCAATCTTGCCATCAATAATAACATCTTTACGATGATTACGATAATTATTACGACCACTAATAAAAGGTAAATTTATCGGTGAAAATCTTTTTAAATGAACACCAGCTCGCTTCAATTTCTGAATTGTATCATGATAAACCGTAAAAAAACTTCCAGCATGATCATAAATTAAGCGAATATTAACACCTTGATAAGTTTTTTTAATTAATAACTGTGTCAAATATTTTAAAACTTCACCATCATCTAAAATAAAATAATTAATATGAATATAATTTTCAGCACTTTCTAAGTCTTTAAATAACAACGAAAACTTTTCAATTCCATTAGTTATTAAATCAACTTTCGTATGTTTATATAGTGGTCTTTGTGATATATTAGTAGTCAAATGTAAAATACTTCGTTCTTCTTTAATTTGATTTTTTAAAAAGTTATTCGTATAATTAAAATCCTCTTTAGCATAAAAATCTTGATATTTTTTTAAATAAAACTTTTGTGCTTTAGTATAACGATAAGTTCGGCCAAAAATAATAAAGATTATAATACCCACAATTGGTAACGCATACACAGCAATAATTCAAGAAATTTTTGTTCGTGCTGGTCGGTTGGAAACAAAAATAATTAATGCTGTTAAAGTTCCAAATGAAATTGTTACGACACCAATAATTCATAATCAATCAATATATTTAGCAATAATAAAAATACAAGTCACCAATAAAAGTACTAAAAGAACAAAAGTAATTGCTAAACGCATTTTTTTATTTAACATTAATTTAATTCCACCTTATAAATAAAATATTGTTTTTTAAATATGTATTAATTTTATCTTAATATCACAAAAAAACAACTTTACAATAAGTAAGGTCGCGTTTAGTTTTCTTAGGTATTGCTTTGAAGAAGTAAAACAATCAGCTAATTATATTATTTAATTACTAAACTAACCCTGCCTTTCTTGTTATTGTCATTTTTATTCGTTACCATTTTACCTGAATTGTAAATATAAATGGGACAGTTTTTTAAAATAATTGTATTAAATCTATTGGTCTTTTATAAGATAATGATTTTCTGGGTGTAGAATTAATTTGAAATGCTATAGAATTTAAGTCTTTTTGTTTATATGAAGATAAATCAGTAGATTTTGGTAAATATCTTCTTAAAATACCATTATTGTTCTCATTTAAACCTCTTTGACAAGGTTTTCCGTCATCTGCAAAATAAATTTTAACATTACAATTTTTTTCAATTAATTTTCATTTACTAAATTCTTTACCACGATCAAAAGTAATAGTTTTAATTGTTCCTGGTATTAATTTTGAAATAAATTTTATTATACTTTGTGTAATACTTTCTGCTTTATGATTTTTAGTTTTCAAAGGAATTGTGGTTTTTGATCATATATCAGCTAAAGTAATAATAGAACTTTTATGATCTTTACCAACGATAGTATCTCCCTCTAAATGGCCAAATTCTTGTATATTTTTAATATTTGGAATGATTAAATTTCTTTCATGAATAGATTTACAATTATTAATTCTGCCCCTAGTTTCTTTTTGTTTATGAGGTTTATTTTTGCCTTTTCTCAATAAATTTTTTTCATCAAAACCCATTCGATTTGTTTTAAACATGTTATATAAAGTTTTTGTTGAAATATTTTTTATTTTATTTTTCTTTAAAAAATCAGCAATTATATCAAGAGCATAATTTTTAGTAATTAACAAATGATTGATAGTATTAATTTCTGTTAAAGTTAAAATTATTAATTTTCTACCTGCATTTTGTTTATTTTTTTGAACTTGATTCAATATTTCTAATGGTAATAAGTTTTGATTTAATAATTTACAAACTCTGTGTACAGTTGATTTACTATAATCAATTGCTTTTGCTATTTTACGAATAGAAAATCCATAACTTTTATATTCTTTTATTGCTATTATTGATTCAATAGTCAGATACTTATACATTGTGCTAATTCCTTTCTTTTCTTAATTATAGAATTAACACAATTTGTTTTTTATATAAGTGTCCTTTTTAATTTTACATTTCAGGAAAAATAAAATAAAAAATATTTCAACAAAAACTTTATATAACATGTTTAAAACAAATCGAATGGGTTTTGATGAAAAAAATTTATTGAGAAAAGGCAAAAATAAACCTCATAAACAAAAAGAAACTAGGGGCAGAATTAATAATTGTAAATCTATTCATGAAAGAAATTTAATCATTCCAAATATTAAAAATATACAAGAATTTGGCCATTTAGAGGGAGATACTATCGTTGGTAAAGATCATAAAAGTTCTATTATTACTTTAGCTGATATATGATCAAAAACCACAATTCCTTTGAAAACTAAAAATCATAAAGCAGAAAGTATTACACAAAGTATAATAAAATTTATTTCAAAATTAATACCAGGAACAATTAAAACCATTACTTTTGATCGTGGTAAAGAATTTAGTAAATGAAAATTAATTGAAAAAAATTGTAATGTTAAAATTTATTTTGCAGATGCCGGAAAACCTTGTCAAAGAGGTTTAAATGAGAACAATAATGGTATTTTAAGAAGATATTTACCAAAATCTACTGATTTATCTTCATATAAACAAAAAGACTTAAATTCTATAGCATTTCAAATTAATTCTACACCCAGAAAATCATTATCTTATAAAAGACCAATAGATTTAATACAATTATTTTAAAAAACTGTCCCATTTATATTTACAATTCAGGTTTCTTTAAAAAGCCAAATTGTAAAGTTAAGTGCAACTAAATTATTTTTCTAACCAAATATTCGATTGGCGAAAGATAATTTAGTATTTTTCTTGGTCTTTGGTTTAAAGACAATATAAATTTATGAACTGCATTTTTAGTAGTGTTTGAAAAATTAAATTTTTTAGGAAATTTTTCTCTAATTAAACCATTAGTATTTTCATTAGTACCTCTTTGTCAAGGTGAATATGCATCAGCAAAATAAATTTTAACATTACAATTTTTTTCAAGTTGTTGTCAATTAGCAAATTCTTTACCCCTATCAAATGTTATAGTCTTAACAAGATTATTTGGAAGAATTGATAAATAATGACTAATATTTTTGTTAATAACTTTAGTAGTTCTATTTTCAACTAATATTGCTAAAGTAAATCTTGATGTTCTTTCAACTAAAGTTATTAAACATGATTTACTTTTACCTCGTGATGATACTACAGTATCACCTTCTCAATGGCCAAGAGTTATGCGATTATTAACATTTCGTTCTTTAATGGATTTACCATTAAATTTACCCCGATTTTCTTGAGATTTTCGTTTCTTACCTTTTCTTCTTAAATTTTTACTAGTAACCTTTTCAAGTAATCCAGAATAAATTCAATTGTAAATTGTTTTAAAACTAATAATTCATTCTTGATGAAAATTTTTAATTCTGCCATAAATTTGTTCAGGCGATCAACCTAATAATAATTTTTGTTGTACATATTTTACTAATTCTCTATTTTTAAATTTATGAAAATAAACATGTAATTGTTTTCTATTTTCTGCTTTATTTTGTGCAATTAATGAAAAATAATGATTATTATCTTTATTTCTATTAACTTCTCGATTAATAGTACTAATACTTCGATTAAGATTTTTAGCTATTTCACTAATTTTTACTTTAAATTTCAATTGATTCTCAATATAAATTCTTTCATCTATGCCAAGATGTTTGTATCCCATATAAAAACTCCTTAAATTTACTTTTTCTAAAATAAACTTAGCATCATGAAATTTTTATATGAAATCTTTTGCAATTTTATTTACTTGCACTTACAAGTATAATTCAGCACAATTCAGAAAATATAAAAATTAAGTAGTCAATGATTTTATTAAATTATGTCAATTTTTTTGTCAATTTTTTTAATAAAATCATTCTTAAATTAATTTTATTAAAATATGTTAAAATTATTTATTAAAAATAATAAATTTAGTAAAATTATTTATTATTTTAAAATTAAGAGAATTTGTTATAAAATTACCTTAATAAGGAATTTTAGAAAGGTAAAAATATGAAAGATAAGATTTTGCAGTTAATTAAGGAACATAACCGAATTATATTGCTTCGTCATATTATTCCTGATGGTGATGCTTATGGTGTGCAGTTAGGTTTAAAAGAAATAATTAAAACTAATTGACCTAATAAGATTGTCCTAGCAGCGGGAACGAATAGTGATTATTTAAACTTTATTGGGACTATGGATACAGTGCATGATGATGATTTTAAAGATAGTTTAGTTATTATTGGTGATTGTGGTAATTTAGCACGAGTTGATGATGACCGATATAAATTAGCAAAAACTATTATTAAGATTGACCATCATCCCAATGTTGAACCTTATGGTGATATTATTTGAGTTGATGAACAATTTGGTTCAGCTAGTGAAATGATTGCTTTATGAGTTAAGGAATGTAATTTAAAGGTATCATCATTAGCGGCAAGAATTATTTATCATGGAATGGTAACAGATAGTGGTCGTTTTCTTTATTCACGAACTAATGCCAGAACATTTAGTCTTGCTAGTTTTTTATTAATAAAAGGGTTTGATTTAGATCAATTATATCGTGAAATGTATCAAGTTAGTGAAGAAGATTTAAAATTTATGAGTTTTGTTTATGAAAATTATCAAACTTCAACGAAAGGAGTTTTATATTTAGTATTTGATAACAAAACATTAAAGAAATTAGGCATTAATCATAATACTGTTGCTAGTAAGGTCAATCTATTAGCTAATGTTAAAAATAAACCAATTTGAGTATTTTTTTGTGAGGATGAAAATCATAATATTCGTGTTGAACTACGATCAAATAAATTTTTTGTTAATACTGTTGCTAGCAAATATAATGGTGGTGGTCATAATTTTGCTGCGGGAGCACGAATTAATGATTTTAATGATGTTAAAAATATTATTAGTGATTTAGATGAAGTGATTAGTAGAGGAGAACCAAAATAAGTGGTGAATTTGCAGTTTATAACTCATAATGAGGCACAAACAGAAGCATTGGGAGCTATTATTGCTAAATATGCTAAGCCGGGTTTTATTTTGTTGCAAGGAGCATTGGCGGCTGGGAAAACAACATTTACAAGATATTTAGCAAATGCCTTGCAAATTTCAGCGGTAGTTAATTCGCCAACATTTGTTATTATGAATGAGTATGTAATTCCAAAACAATCATTTAAATTAATTCATATGGATGCTTATCGTTTAAATAATGATGAAGATTTAGAAATGTATGAAGAGGCATTTAATAATAATTTAAATATTATTGAATGATATGAAAATGTTTTACAAATTATTGATTTTAATAATGCGTTAATCTTACAATGGAAGATAATTGATGATACTACCAGAGTAATTAATTTGAGTGGTAAGGGTCTTCTTGCAACGCAAGTAATTAAATTTTTACAGGACAATGATTTAAATGTTAAATGTTAAGGCAATTAGTTATTTAGCTCTTAGTGTAGCCTTACTACTATTATTTACTTTTACGCCATTTTTAGGTTATATTCAAATTAGTGTTATTAGTATTACTTTAGTTCCTTGTGTGGTAATGATTATTAGTATTATTTGAATTAAAATTTTAAAGTGGAACCCATTTATTGTTGGTGTTATCTCAGGATTGTTATTAGGATTAAGTTCTTTTTTAGCATCATTTGTGATGGGCGGACCGTTGGCAGTAGTTTTTCAAAATCCATTATTTAGTATTGTACCAAGATTATTAGTTGGTATTGTTTCAGGAATTATATTACAATTTCTAGTATTGCGTTCTAAATTTCGTTATTGATTAACAATTATCATTTGATCATTTTTTGTTATTAGTACTAATTCTTTTACAACTTTAGCAATGATTTATTTTTTAGGAGATGCATTTTTTCCTGACCTTAATGTGTTGCAATATATTAGTTGATTAGCATTAGCAACAAATTATTTACCAGAACTTATGATTACAACTTTAATTATTTTACCAATTGTTAAGGTTATTAATAAAATAGGTTAGCAAAGGAGGATATTTATGAAGTTATTAGTTGATATTGGTAATAGTTTAATTCATTTAGGTGTTTATCAAGAAAATCAAAAAGTATTTTATGAGCAATTATCTAGTAATATTAATGTTGATAAATTATTATCTTGCATGGAAGAAGTTCTTGAACCATTTTTATTAAAAATTCAACGATGTATTGTTAGTAGTGTTAAACCGCAATTTAATTCGGTAATTGAATTATTAGTTGAAAAATATTGTTGGAATTATTTACTTGTTGATAGTGTGTTAAAAACAAATTTAAAATTTGTTTTAGATGATGCTATTACTTTGGGTGCTGATTTAATAGCAGCAGCGGTAGGGGCTGTTAGTATTTATCCAAATCGTAATATAATTATTATTGATATGGGGACAGCAACAACGATTTCGTGTATTAAAGATAATTCGTTTATTGGTGGTGCAATATTGCCAGGATTACTAACAAGTGCTGAAGCTTTAATTGAAAAAGCAGCTTTATTGAAAAAAGATCCTTGATTTTTGCCACCAGAAATGATTGCTAAGAATACTAAAGATTGTTTAAGCGTTGGTATTATTTATGGTCATGCGATGGCAATTAAAGGTATTGTGGAAACTTATCAAAAACAATTAAAAGATTCAGTAGTAATAATATTAGGTGGTAATTATTTTTTTGTTAAAAATATTTTGCAAGATTATCAATTTATTAATGATTTAATTTTTACTGGTTTAAATATTTTAGGAACATTAAATGAAGGTGAAGAATAATGAAAACATTATTTTTAGATACAACAAATGGATATTTAGTAATTATTTTACAAGATGACCGTGGTTTATTAGATAGTTTACAAATTTGAAATCATCAAAAACACACTGAGAAGGCAACAGTTTTAATAGATGAAATGTTAACTAATCATAAATTAAGTTGATTTGATATTGATAGTTTATATTTAACTGTTGGTCCGGGAAGTTATACTGGAATTCGGGTGGGAATTACAATTGCGAAAACAATGAAAGCTGTTAATGAGACCTTGCAAGTTTTTGTTACGAATAGTTTATTATTGCAAGTTGGTAACAAGCAGGCGATTAGTGTTATTAATGCTAAAACTGATCAATTTTTTGTTGCGGTTTATGATAATTTTCATCCGATGGTTTTGGAACAAGTGGTTACAAGAAATAATTTATTATTATTGAAAAAAGAATGAAAAAAATTTAAGTTAATTGAAGATTATCATCGGATTGATGTAGTAGAAAATTTTTTACAAATTAAACATTTATGTAAAAAAGTAACTAATGTTGATGATTTAGAACCATTATATTTAAAGGAATTACAACTTAAAAAGCATTATGAATAAAAATAAAAATTTTGGATGTTATTTTTTAAAATTTTTAGATATAATTATTTATGTGTGATAATCACTATGGAGCAGTACTCAAGTGGTTAAGAGGGCTCCCTGCTAAGGAGTTAGGTCAAGCAATTGGCGCACGAGTTCGAATCTCGTCTGCTCCGCCATTAATTTTAAATAATTTGATATTTGTTGTTAACAACTTTACTTATGGGCGCATAAAGTTTTATTAGGTGGGAAAAGATTTGAATAAGTATTAAGACAGTCAGCAATGATTGTCTTTCCTGAAATGTAAAATTAAAAAGGACACTTATATAAAAAACAAATTGTGTTAATTCTATAATTAAGAAAAGAAAGGAATTAGCACAATGTATAAGTATCTGACTATTGAATCAATAATAGCAATAAAAGAATATAAAAGTTATGGATTTTCTATTCGTAAAATAGCAAAAGCAATTGATTATAGTAAATCAACTGTACACAAAGTTTGTAAATTATTAAATCAAAACTTATTACCATTAGAAATATTGAATCAAGTTCAAAAAAATAAACAAAATGCAGGTAGAAAATTAATAATTTTAACTTTAACAGAAATTAATACTATCAATCATTTGTTAATTACTAAAAATTATGCTCTTGATATAATTGCTGATTTTTTGCTGAATTATACTTGTAAGTGCAAGTAAATAAAATTGCAAAAGATTTCATATAAAAATTTCATGATGCTAAGTTTATTTTAGAAAAAGTAAATTTAAGGAATTTTTATATGGGATACAAACATCTTGACATAGATGAAAGAATTTATATTGAGAATCAATTGAAATTTAAAGTAAAAATTAGTGAAATAGCTAAAAATCTTAATCGAAGTATTAGTACTATTAATCGAGAAGTTAATAGAAATAAAGATAATAATCATTATTTTTCATTAATTGCACAAAATAAAGCAGAAAATAGAAAACAATTACATGTTTATTTTCATAAATTTAAAAATAGAGAATTGCTGAATTATACTTGTAAGTGCAAGTAAATAAAATTGCAAAAGATTTCATATAAAAATTTCATGATGCTAAGTTTATTTTAGAAAAAGTAAATTTAAGGAGTTTTTATATGGGATACAAACATCTTGGCATAGATGAAAGAATTTATATTGAGAATCAATTGAAATTTAAAGTAAAAATTAGTAAAATAGCTAAAAATCTTAATCGAAGTATTAGTACTATTAATCGAGAAGTTAATAGAAATAAAGATAATAATCATTATTTTTCATTAATTGCACAAAATAAAGCAGAAAATAGAAAACAATTACATGTTTATTTTCATAAATTTAAAAATAGAGAATTAGTAAAATATGTACAACAAAAATTATTATTAGGTTGATCGCCTAAACAAATTTATGGCAGAATTAAAAATTTTCATCAAGAATGAATTATTAGTTTTAAAACAATTTACAATTGAATTTATTCTGGATTACTTGAAAAGGTTACTAGTAAAAATTGCTGAATTATACTTGTAAGTGCAAGTAAATAAAATTGCAAAAGATTTCATATAAAAATTTCATGATGCTAAGTTTATTTTAGAAAAAGTAAATTTAAGGAGTTTTTATATGGGATACAAACATCTTGGCATAGATGAAAGAATTTATATTGAGAATCAATTGAAATTTAAAGTAAAAATTAGTAAAATAGCTAAAAATCTTAATCGAAGTATTAGTACTATTAATCGAGAAGTTAATAGAAATAAAGATAATAATCATTATTTTTCATTAATTGCACAAAATAAAGCAGAAAATAGAAAACAATTACATGTTTATTTTCATAAATTTAAAAATAGAGAATTAGTAAAATATGTACAACAAAAATTATTATTAGGTTGATCGCCTAAACAAATTTATGGCAGAATTAAAAATTTTCATCAAGAATGAATTATTAGTTTTAAAACAATTTACAATTGAATTTATTCTGGATTACTTGAAAAGGTTACTAGTAAAAATTTAAGAAGAAAAGGTAAGAAACGAAAATCTCAAGAAAATCGGGGTAAATTTAATGGTAAATCCATTAAAGAACGAAATGTTAATAATCGCATAACTCTTGGCCATTGAGAAGGTGATACTGTAGTATCATCACGAGGTAAAAGTAAATCATGTTTAATAACTTTAGTTGAAAGAACATCAAGATTTACTTTAGCAATATTAGTTGAAAATAGAACTACTAAAGTTATTAACAAAAATATTAGTCATTATTTATCAATTCTTCCAAATAATCTTGTTAAGACTATAACATTTGATAGGGGTAAAGAATTTGCTAATTGACAACAACTTGAAAAAAATTTAAATGTGAAAATTTATTTTGCTGATGCATATTCACCTTGACAAAGAGGTACTAATGAAAATACTAATGGTTTAATTAGAGAAAAATTTCCTAAAAAATTTAATTTTTCAAACACTACTAAAAATAAAATGCAGTTCATAAATTTATATTGTCTTTAAACCAAAGACCAAGAAAAATACTAAATTATCTTTCGCCAATCGAATATTTGGTTAGAAAAATAATTTAGTTGCACTTAACTTTACAATTTGGCATTAAAAAGTTTTCTACATTAGGGTTTTTCTTTATAAACATATTTTTAATCCTTTCTAAACTAAGTTTTTATATACTTAGTTATAAAAATTTAGTTTTAATTTTTAAAATTCTGATTTATTCAGATTTTTAAAGTTCATATTCTGTTACATAAACTAAGTTAACTAAGTTTGGTTGCAACACAAATTATTAATTACTGCACGATTAAAAATATTTATAAGCACTAATTTATTAGCACCTATAACTTATATCGTTACAGCAATAAATAATGGCCACTTATCCATTGATGTTTATTTATATTCCATTTCACTTAATTCTGATTAATTTATCTACCGCCTTAAAATGCAAAAAGACAACCATTTCTGGTTGTCTCATTAAAAGATATATATTTTAGACCTATAAAAACTTTATACGCCCCCTCCTAGGGTTAATCTTGATGATAGACTTGATATACAAGACTTTTAGGAAGATTTCGCATATTTGCTACTTCCTTAATTGCTTCTTTAATAGTAATATTTTGCTTTTTAGCTACTAAGATAATGTGGTCTTTAATAGTTAAAGAACGATAATCAACCACCACTTCATATCCTTTAACAATTAACACAAATTCACCCTTTAATGAAGTTAAATCAAGGTTAATAATATCATTTAATGGCATTCGATAAATAGTTTCATACATCTTCGTTAACTCTCTTGCTAAACAAACATCACGATTACCTAAAATTTCTTTCATCACCCTTAATGTTTTTTCTAAATGATGCACACCAACATAAAAAATTAACGATTCAGAACGATATTTTAATTGTTCAACTTGTTGTTTAAGTTTTCCTACTTTGTGGTCTAAAAAACCTCAAAAAGAAAACGGATATGGTGGTAATCCCGAACAAACTAAAGCATTTAATAACGCACTAGAACCACTAATACTAACAACATTATATTCCTTAGCAATTACTGCTTGGACTAATTGATATCCGGGATCCGATATTAATGGATAGCCAGCATCACTTAGCAAAGCAACTGATTGATTATTATTTAAAAATTGTAATACTAAATCAATTCGTTCTTTTTCATTATGTTGATGTAACGAAATAAGTTTTTTCTTAATATTAAAATGTTGTAATATTTTCTTACTTACTCTTGTATCTTCACAAAAAATTACAACAACCAGTTGTAAAGTTTCTGCAATCCGACTATTTAACTCTTTTAAATTGCCAATTGGTGTTGCTACTAAATATAGCGATGACTGCTCATTACGAAAACTTTTCTGAATCATTATTATCTTATCCTATTCTCTTTTAGGAAAAACCCGTTCATAAATAATATTAACATTACGAACAAAATAATTAATATCAAAACATTTTTCTAATTGCTCATCATCTAAATATTTAGAAATTTTATATTCTTTAACAACTTCCTTAAAATCTCGTTTTTCTTTTAAACTAGCAAAAGTACACTCTTGTAAAAAATCATAAATTTCTTCACGAGAAAATTGGGTTTTCTTAATAATTTCTAATAATAATCTTTGACTAAAAAAAGTATTAAATGTTTTTTCAATATTTAAAGCAATATTTTTTTCATTAACTTCTAAAAGATTAAGAATCGCATTCATCCGCTTTAAAATAAAATGTAATAATGAAAATGTTCCACTAATAATTATTCTTTCATTAGAACTATGCGAAATATCTCTTTCATTTCATAACAAATTATTTTCATAAGCAACAACACTATTAGCACGAATCAGACGCGCTAACCCACAAATATTTTCACTCCCAATTGGATTTTGTTTATGAGGCATCGCACTAGAACCTTTTTGGTTTAATGAAAATCCTTCGCGAATTTCATCAACTTCACTTCGCTGACTATGACGAATTTCAAGAGCAATTTTTTCTAATGTGGAAGCAATATTTGCAAAAACACTAAAAAGAAAGGCATGCCGATCTCTTTGGGTTACTTGTGTTGAAATATTATCAACACCTAATTCTAACTCTTGTCTGACAAAATCCTCCACAACTGGTTCAACATTCGCATAATTACCAACCGCACCAGAAATTTTAATAACTTCAATTTGCTTACGAGCTAACAAAAATCTTTCCACTTGCCGATTAATTTCTTCATACCATAAAACAAATTTTAAACCAAAAGAAGTCGGTTCGGCAAATATGCCATGTGTTCTGCCAATACAAATTAAATTCCGATATTTTAAAGCTTTTAGTTTTAAATTATCTAATAATTTTTGCAGTTCTTTAGCAATAACATCGTTTGCTTGCTTAATTAAATAATTTTGGGCGGTATCAACAACATCAGTTGAAGTTAATCCTAAATGAATTCAGCGTTTTTCATTTTCTAAACTATGTGATAACATTCTTGTAAAAGCAACCATATCATGTTGTGTTTGCTTTTCTAAACTATTCATTAATTTTAAATCAACTTTAACTTTTTTCAATTTTTTTAAATCAGATTTATCAATTAATCCTAAATTGCCTCATGCCTCACACACTAATAATTCTACTTTTAATCAAGTATCATATTTCTTTTCTTCACTTCAAATCACTTTCATTTCTTTTGTTTGATAACGCTTAATCATCTTTGTTCCTCCTTTATGGAAATAGATTTATAAAATTACTAACTGCTTTGTAATCATTTCTTTAATATTATCATTAGTTAATATTGCGACTAGTTGTAAAGCAAACTTAATCGCAACACCAGGTGATGATGCCGTAATAATATGACCATCAATAACAACCGCTTCATTGCTAATAATTTTAGCAGTTTCTAAACCATTGAAACACTCAGGATAAACACTAATATTCTTATTATTAGCAATGCCTAACAATCCTAAAATTTGCGGGGCAGCACAAATCGCAGCAATAAATTTATTTTGTTCATTAAATGTTTTTAATAAGTTCATTAAATGTTCATTTTTTTGTAAATTATTAACACCCGTCGCTCCACCAGGTAAAATTAGCATCGCATAATCATTAGGCATTTGACTAAAATAATAATCACTTTTAATAGTAATATTATTAGCACCCACAATAAAATCTTTATTTTCACTACTAATAATATCAATATTAATTTTTGCTCTTCGTAAAATATCAATAACAGTTATTGCTTCAATTTCTTCATAACCAGTTGCTAAAAAAATTGCTACTGTTGCCATTAATTAAAACCTCTTTTTTCTTAAAATATTTCAGTTAATAAAATTGTTTGTTCACGATCTGGACCAACAGAAAATAATGCCAATGGTAAATCAACTAATTTACTAATTGTTTGTAAATAAATTTTAGCATTTTCAGGTAACTCTGCTCACGATTTTACTTTTGTAATATCCGCTTCTCAACCAGCTAATTCCATATAAACTGGTTGACATTTTTCATACTCTTCAATATCAGCGGGAATATAATTAATTTTTTCACCCTTATAAATATAAGCAACACATAATTTTAATAATTTAATATTGCTTAAAACATCTAAAAGCATAATTGCTAATGATGTAAACCCATTAACACGACTTGCATGTTGTAAAACAACAATATCTAATCAACCAATCCGGCGTGGTCGTAATGATACCGTACCATATTCTTTACCAACTTCTCTAATTGTATGGGCCATTTCAGCATTCATTTCCGTAATTAATACACCACTACCAACACGAGTATTATATGATTTACTAATTGCTAATATATTATTAACCATTCACGGAGCAATTCCTGCCCCAACAGCAATTGATGATGCTGAGGGATTAGAACTAGTAACAAAAGGATATGTTCCGTGGTCAATATCTAGCATTACTCCTTGGGCACCTTCAAATAATACTTTTTGATTTGCTTTAATTAAATTATTTAATAATAATGAAGTATCACAAACATATTGTTTAATTACCGCATATCACTCTTGACATTGTTTTAATAAATCATCTACTATAATATGCAAATTATCTTGATATATTTGTTTTAAAATATCTTCTTTAATCGCAATAACATTTTCTAATTTTGCTTTTAATGTTAATGGATTTTCTAAATCACAAATTCTAATGCCTACTCTTGCGATTTTATCTTCATATGTGGGCCCAATGCCTCTTTTAGTTGTCCCAATAATATGTTTTCGCTTTGCTTCTTGATATTCATCAATTTTTAAATGATATGGCATAATGATATGGGCACGATTTGAAATTTTTAAGTTACGACACGAAAAACCCTTATCTTGTAAGCTTTTAATTTCTATAATTAACTTTTCTAAATTAATAACACAACCATTAGCAATAATATTAATTGCTTGCTCATTAAATATCCCTGACGGAACTAAATTTAACTTATATTTTTCATTATTAAAAACTATTGTATGACCAGCATTATCACCACCAGCTCAGCGAACAATAACGGCACTATTTTGCGCAAAATAATCACTTATTTTGCCTTTTCCTTCATCACCTCATTGACTACCAATAATTGCTAATGTATTTCTCATTTCATTACTTCCTTTAATTATTTTATTATTACTTGTATTTTACTACAAAACTTAATTATAAATATTCATAACTCTTTCAAAATTAAAATCAACAACAAAATCATCAATAATATTTAAAACTTTATTAACGGTGTCATCAATGATTGGTTGTTCTTTATTAGTAAATTTACCTAAAACCCAAGAACTAGTATCATAAGCATTATCTTTACCAATACCAATTTTAATCCGTTTAATTTTATTACTATTTAAACTATTAATAACGCTATTAATACCGTTATGACCACCGCTACTACCGCTATGCCGTAATTTTATAACTCCAAGTTGTAAATCAACATCATCATAAATAACAATGATATCGGATATTGCAATTTTAAAATAATTAGTTATTGATGAAACACTATATCCTGATAAATTCATATATGTTAATGGTTTTAACAAAATAATACTTTCATTATTTTTAATCGTTTTACCATATTGACCATCCATTTTTTTACTATCTAACTTAATATTTCATTTTTTAACTAAAGCATCAATAATTTGAAAACCAATATTATGTCGCGTATGGACATATTTTTTATCAGGGTTTCCTAGACCTACAATTAATTTCATTTTTTTAACCTTTCGCAAAAAATTCATTAAATAAACAAAACTCGCTAGAATGCGAGTTAATTAACTATTACTCCTGTAAATTTGATAATTTTTTTGAACGAGTAGCATATATTTCTGACAATGATTCACAATTAATAGAAGCATTAATCATCTTCGCTAAAAAACCAGCAATAGAAATTATTTTTAAACCAGTAAATTTTTTTGCTTCTAACAATTCAATTGAATTAGTAACAACAACTTCATTCACAATACCACTAGCGACCGCATTTTTTAACCGTTCCACAGCTTTACCACTAAATATTGGATGCGTGGCAGCAATATAAACAGTTTTGGCACCAGCATCTTTTAATGCTTTCGCTGCATTAACAATGGTACCACCCGTATCAATCATATCATCAATAATAATACAGTTTTTATCTTTAATATCACCAAGCACAAATTCAACTTCACTAACATTAGGTTCAGGGCGTTTTTTAACAACAACTGCTAATTCGCCAGGTAAATAAGTTGTTAAATGTCGCGCTCGGGTAACACCACCATGATCTGGCGATACTACAACAACATTATTAAGTTTTTTTTCTAAAAAATATTCCGCAAAATCATGACTTGATCATAAATCATCAACAGGAATATCAAAAAAACCTTGAATTTGTGATGAATGAATGTCTACTAACATAATCCGATCAGCACCAGCACCAGTTAACATATTAGCTACTAATTTGGCAGTAATTGGTTGTCGCCCTTTTGCTTTCCGATCTTGTCGTGCATAACCAAAATATGGAATTACAACATTAATTTTATTAGCTGATGCTCGTTTTAAAGCATCAATAAAAATTAATAATTGCATTAAATTTTCATTAACTGGAAATGATGTTGATTGAATTACATAAACATCTTTACCACGAACTGACATTAAAGATTCAACAGAAATTTCACCATCTGCAAAATTATTTACTTTTGCTTCCTGTAAAGGAACTTTAAGAATATTACAAATTTCTTGTGCTAATTTTTTACTGGCATTCAATCCAAAAAAAGCAACATGCTCATAACTATTATTTGTCATTAAATGACCTCCTCGTTAATATTATATTACCATTATCTTTAACAAAATGGTATAAATTGATAAACTGTTCAATTGTTAACTGTTCGCTTCTAATGGTTAAAGGTAAATTTAATTTTAAAATTAATGATTCAGAAATTTGTTTATTATTAGTAATCAGATTTAAATTATTAAGTAAAGTTTTTCTTTTCATAGCAAATAATTTGCGAACAAAATCATTAAATTCTCTTTCATTATCAACTTGATAATTTTTTTGTAAAGCAAAATGAACAATTCAACTATCAACATTAGGTTCAGGAAAAAAATTATGACGACTTACTTTTAAAGGAATACTCACTTTACTATAATACTGACAAATTACACTTAAATTACTATATGCTTTATTATTTGGTAAACTAGTAATTCTTTGAGCTACTTCCTTTTGCATCATTAATGTAAAACTCGTAAAATATTGAACATTATCTAATAATTTAAATAAAATTGGTGAAGTTAAATAATATGGTAAATTAGCAACAATATGAACTCGTTTAATATTAACAAAATGTTCTTTAATTAATAATGGTAAATTAACATTTAAAAAATCATCATTAATAAGTTTAAAATTTGCTTCATTTTTAAATTGTTCATTTAAAATTGGAATTAATTTTTTATCAATTTCAATGCTAACTACTTTTTGTGCCTTTTTTAAAAGACTAACTGTCATTATTCCTAATCCGGTTCCAATTTCTAAAATGCCATCAGTATTCTCACATCTAAAACTATTCGTAATTTGATTAACTATTTGTTCATTATTTAAAAAATTCTGTCCTCATTTTTTCATCGGATGTAAATTATATTTTAAAAGTACTGCTTGTGGTTTCATTTTTAAATCCTATAATAGTTTTTCATATCATATAATTATAACATAGTAAATAAAATATTATTAAATTTTTATTAAAAATTTACCATCCCCAATACTTTGCACAATTAAAAAAATATTAAAATCACCATTAAATCTGCCTTGACCATTTTTATAAAAAGATTTGTACCTTCTCATAACTCTATGGTATGGTATTAATTAATATCAATTTTTAAAACAAGTTGATGAAGAAAATAATATTAGTGTTAAAAATGCAATTTATAATTAATTAAAACCGAATAAAGCATAATAAAAGTTTAAAGTCTTACAACAAATCAGCATTACTCTTATTACAATATCAAGTAAAAAATAAAATAAAGGATAATAAAATATGAAAAAAATTTTGATAATTTTAGGAGAAACTATTTTAACAGTCGCTGGAACAGTAAATTTAATTTCTTGTGAGAATAAAAAAAAAATAATAGCTTCACTATAAATAAACCAAATTTGCAACCTAATAAAAATAATAACGATGCTCAAATCATCAAAGAAAATGAAATATTAAGATACTTTAAAAATAAAGATGTTCGCTATATTACTTCAATTATAATTACCGAAATTAAGGCAACAAATCCTCAACAAGTTAAAGAATATGAATTAAATTTAGCAATCAAACCAGAAATATTAAAAATATTAAAAGAACGAGAAAGTTCAGTAACTGAAAATAATTTTGTTATTGGTTTTGATGAATATTTTAGTTGAGGAAAACCTAGATATATTGACTTATCAACTACTAACAAAATTGTTAAAATAACGATTTTAGGTTATCAACCACTAAAAGGTAAAACAACAATATTACTTAATTTACCAATTGCAACAACTAGTTAAAAATCAAATGTCCTAACTATTTGTGATTTTTACAAAATTTTTATTAATTTTATGTTGACTTAGTTTCTTAAAATATCTCATAATTAAAATAAAGATGATGATAATTTCACAAAATAGTCATTTAACTTTTAAAAAGAAATTATATTGATTGAAAAATAAATTTTATATACTATAATTATTGTGATTATCTAAATTTAAAAAGGAGGATTTAAGTTGATGTTTAATCAAAAAAAAGCTAACTTCCTATCACTAGATCTGGGAACGGCTAATTCATTAGCATACGTATCTGGACAAGGTGTTATTTATAACGAACCTTCAGTAATGGCATATGATGTTCGTACTAATAAATTAATTGCTGTTGGAAGTGCCGCATACGAAATGGTGGGAAAAACTCATAGCAATATTCGTATGGTAACACCATTAGTTGATGGTGTTATTTCTGATTTAGGAGCAACAACAGATTTACTGCGCTACATCTTTGATCGCATTCGTTTAACTAATGTTTGAAAAAATTCTATTGTCCTATTGGCTTGTCCATCTGGTGTTACTGAATTAGAACGAACAGCTTTAAGAAAAGTTGCATCAGAAATGGGCGCAAGTCATGTTCTTGTTGAAGAAGAAGTAAAAATGGCGGCCATTGGGGCTGGAATAAACATTCATTTACCTGTTGGTAATTTAGTATTAGATATTGGTGGGGGAACTACTGATATTGCCGTTATTGCTTCTGGTGACATTATTGTTTCTGGTTCGATTAAAGTTGCTGGCAGATACATTGATGAAGAAATTCAAAAATATTTAAGATCAGAACAAAATGTTGTTATTGGTGAAAAAACTGCTGAAGAAATCAAATGTGAAATTGGCTCTTTAATTAAATTTCCTAATGAAAAGAAAACTGAAAAATATGGTCGTGATATTGTTTCTGGTTTACCGAAAAGAATTCTTGTTAATCCTGAAGAAATTCGCAATGTAATGCTACATGTTTTTTCTAAAGTTATTGATTTAACAATTAATGTTTTAGAAAGTGCCCCTCCTGGGTTAGCTGGTGATATTATTAAAAATGGTATTACCATTTGTGGCGGTGGTGCATTAATTAAAGGAATTGATAAATACTTTGAAAGTATTTTTGAATTTCCTGTAAGGATTTCTAATGATCCATTAATGTCGGTAATCAATGGTACAAAAAGTTTTGAAAAAAAACTTAGTGATACTTTAGCAAGAGCAATTATTGAAGAAAACCAAAATGATACTGAATTTCAAGTGTCACAAAAACGAAATCGTCGTTTTGGTTAAAAAATATCAAAATAATTGATATTTCTAATTTATTATTACAAAATTAAAATTATTAATGTTTAAAAACTTTTGAATGTCCTATTTTATAAAATAGGACATTTTGCCGTTAGAATTACTTTAAAATTTGATAAAATAAATTCAGAAGAAAAGGAGTATCGATATGACAAACATTTTAGAAAAATTTAAGCGCTTCCTTAAAGGCACAAAGCGTAATTATATTGCTTTAGACTTAGGAACAGCAAATACATTAGTTTATATCGCAGGACAAGGAATTGTTTATAACGAACCTTCAATGATTGCTTATGATTTATCAAAAAATAACCAATTATTTGCTTTAGGACACGAAGCCTTTGAAATTATTGGTAAAACTAATGACAATATTAAAATTATTGAACCACTAGTTGATGGAGTTATTTCTGATTTAGACGCAGCTTTAGATTTACTACAAGCTATTTTTAAAAAATTGCAATTATCAAATATGTGAAAAAATGCCATTGTTGTTTTAGCTTGCCCATCGGGGATTACACAATTAGAGCGCGATGGTTTAAAAAAAGTTGCTTACAATATGGGAGCAAAAATTGTTATTGTTGAAGAAGAAGTAAAAATGGCGGCCATTGGGGCTGACATTAATATTAATTTGCCAAGTGGTAACTTAGTATTAGATATTGGTGGCGGAACTACTGATATTGCCGTTATTGCATCAAAAGGCGTTATTATTTCTCGAAGTATTAAAGTAGCAGGTAACTTATTAGATGATGAAATTAAAAAATATATTCGTGGTCAATATAATATTTCTATTGGTATTAAAAGTATTATTGAATTAAAACATGCAATTAGTTCTTTAAGTGAAACGAAAGAAAATAAAAAATTCATTGCTTATGGTCGTAATGTTCTTTCGGGAAGACCCGAAGAAATTAATATTACTGCTGACGAAATTAGACCCGTAATTATTACCCAATTTAATCGCATCTCAGAAGTTTTAACTGAAGTTTTGGAATCAACCCCGCCAGAATTAGCTGGGGATATTATTAAAAATGGCATTACAATTTGTGGCGGTGGTGCCCTAATAGCAGGGATTGATGAATATTTTAGTAGTAAGTTTAATATTAAAGTTAAAGTTGCTAATGACCCCTTAAAATGTGTTATTGAGGGTACAAAACGGATTGAAAAAGAAATTTATCAAGGGTTATAAATAGTTTTTACAAAAATATATACTTAATTTTATTTAATGATAAAATTAAAAATAAGTAAAAAATAAAAAAGGAGAATTGTATGATTAAAAACTATGTATCAATTGATCTCGGCACAGAAAACCTTGTCATATATTCATCAAACCGTGGAATTGTTTTTAACGAACCCTCAGTAATGGCATATGACATTAAAAAGAAATCCTTAGTCGCTTTAGGAAATGATGCTTATAGTTTAATTGGTAAGGAACATAAAAACATTCGCTTAGTGCGTCCGATTAGTGATGGGGTTATTAGTGATTTAAAAGCAACTCAAGAACTATTAAAGGCGATTTTTGAAAAAATTAAATTATTTAAAATATGAAAAAATGCCATTGTTTTATTAGCAGCCCCTTCATCAGTTACGGAATTAGAACATAATTCTTTAAAAGAAATGGCAAGTAAATTAGGTGCTAAAAGTGTCTTTATTGAAGAAGAAATAAAAATGGCAGCTGTTGGCGCTGGTATTAATATTAGTAATCCTGAAGGTAATCTTGTTGTTGATATTGGTGGGGGGACTACCGATTGTGCTGTTCTTTCATCAGGAGATATTGCTGTTTCTAGTTCAATTAAAGTTGCTGGGAGACATATGACAACTGAAATTCAAAAATATTTACGAGCTCGCCATAATATTATTATTGGTGAAAAAACTGGTGAAACCTTAAAAAGAACCTTAGGAACATTACATAAAGATGCTAGTGAAGTCTATTTAGAAGTTTATGGCCGAGGTATGGTTGACGGAATGCCAAAACAAATTCGCGTAAATAATAGTGAAATCAAAGAAATCTTACTACCATTTTTTAACAATATTGCTGACTTAATTGCCGAAGTATTAGAAAAAACTGATCCAGAATTAGTTGGTGACATTTTCCGCAATGGAATTTACTTTTGTGGTGGTGGTGCTTTAATCCCAGGAATTGAAAAACATTTTAAAGCTTTATTTACTATTCCTGTTAATATTGCTAATAATCCATTACTATGTGTTATTGAAGGTACTAAATCTTGAGAAAATTCAATTCGTGAAGAAATTGAATTTCAAGCGCGAAACCGTCGTTTTGGTTAAAAAATATCAAAATAATTGACATTTTTAATTTATTATTACAAAATTAAAATAATAATAAATATTTATTAATAGCAGTTTAAACTTGATATTTTAAATTAGTTAATTTTTTAAAAAGGCAATGAGTTACAAATCATTGCCTTCATTTATTTATCAGTTTAATTATGAAAAATTATTATTTACGGTAATTTACCTTTAAAACTAAAATACTACTATCAGTGTAATATGCTAATATCATTGCTAGTAATATCGCAAATCTAATAGCATATTACTAAATACTTTGTTAAAATGTATTATAGGTTAAAATGCTATTTAAATAGCATTTTAGTTTTAATAGAAAATGGATCGTAAGAAAGGAAATAAATCGTATGAACATACTTAGTTTCAAAGGAAAAAGGCAAAAACCTAAATATATTTCAATTGATTTAGGCACAGCAAATACATTAATTTATATTTCAGGAGAAGGCATTGTTTATAATGAACCTTCAATTATTGCATACAATATTAATCGTAATGAAATTATTGCAGTAGGCGAAGCTGCTAGAAAAATGGTAGGAAAAGGTAATAAAAATATTCGTGTTATCAAACCAATGACCAATGGGGTTATTAGTGATGTTAAAGCTACAGAAGCCCAATTACAATATATTTTTATGAATTTAAAAATTTTAAACCGTATTAATGACGCAGCATTATTACTGGCTTGTCCTTCAGCCGTTACTGATTTAGAAAAGAAAGCTTTAAAACAAATTGGTCACAATCTAGGTGCTAAAAAAGTGTTTATTGAAGAAGAAGTAAAAATGGCGGCCATTGGTGGTGGCGTAAATATTAATAGTCCTCACGGGCAACTAATTATTGATATGGGAGGCGGAACTACTGATATTGCCGTTATTGCATCTGGTGACATTGTATTATCTAAATCTATTAAAATTGCAGGAAACTATTTTAATAATGAAATTCAAAAATATGTTCGTACTCAATATGGAATTGAAATTGGTAGCACGACAGCAGAAAATATTAAAATTAAAATTGGTTCTTTAACACAATATGATGATGAAAATAATTTTAAAATTTATGGTCGGCACTATGTTAATGGTAGACCCCAAGCAGCAATCTTAAAACCAGAAGAAATTCGGCAAGTTTTACAACAAGCTATGCTACCAGTTATTGAAGTAATTACTCAAACATTAGAAATAACTCCAGCGGAACTATCTGGTGATATTTATAAAAATGGCATTACGATTTGTGGTGGTGGGGCATTATTAAAAGGAATGGATAAATACATTACAGAAAAGTTAGAATTACCAACTAAAATTGGTGAATATCCTTTATTAGCAGTTATTAATGGTACTAAAAAGTTTGAAACTGATATTTTTGAACAAATTCAAAATTCTTACTAAGATTTTTGCTGAATTATACTTGTAAGTGCAAGTAAATAAAATTGCAAAAGATTTCATATAAAAATTTCATGATGCTAAGTTTATTTTAGAAAAAGTAAATTTAAGGAGTTTTTATATGGGATACAAACATCTTGGCATAGATGAAAGAATTTATATTGAGAATCAATTGAAATTTAAAGTAAAAATTAGTGAAATAGCTAAAAATCTTAATCGAAGTATTAGTACTATTAATCGAGAAGTTAATAGAAATAAAGATAATAATCATTATTTTTCATTAATTGCACAAAATAAAGCAGAAAATAGAAAACAATTACATGTTTATTTTCATAAATTTAAAAATAGAGAATTAGTAAAATATGTACAACAAAAATTATTATTAGGTTGATCGCCTGAACAAATTTATGGCAGAATTAAAAATTTTCATCAAGAATGAATTATTAGTTTTAAAACAATTTACAATTGAATTTATTCTGGATTACTTGAAAAGGTTACTAGTAAAAATTTAAGAAGAAAAGGTAAGAAACGAAAATCTCAAGAAAATCGGGGTAAATTTAATGGTAAATCCATTAAAGAACGAAATGTTAATAATCGCATAACTCTTGGCCATTGAGAAGGTGATACTGTAGTATCATCACGAGGTAAAAGTAAATCATGTTTAATAACTTTAGTTGAAAGAACATCAAGATTTACTTTAGCAATATTAGTTGAAAATAGAGCTACTAAAGTTATTAACAAAAATATTAGTCATTATTTATCAATTCTTCCAAATAATCTTGTTAAGACTATAACATTTGATAGGGGTAAAGAATTTGCTAATTGACAACAACTTGAAAAAAATTTAAATGTGAAAATTTATTTTGCTGATGCATATTCACCTTGACAAAGAGGTACTAATGAAAATACTAATGGTTTAATTAGAGAAAAATTTCCTAAAAAATTTAATTTTTCAAACACTACTAAAAATGTAGTTCATAAATTTATATTGTCTTTAAACCAAAGACCAAGAAAAATACTAAATTATCTTTCGCCAATCGAATATTTGGTTAGAAAAATAATTTAGTTGCACTTAACTTTACAATTTGGCTTTTATAAAAAAATAAAATTACAAACATAAAAAAATGCTCTTAAATTTTATAAGAGCATTTTTTTATTTACCTGAATTGTAAATATAAATGGGACAGTTTTTTAAAATAATTGTATTAAATCTATTGGTCTTTTATAAGATAATGATTTTCTGGGTGTAGAATTAATTTGAAATGCTATAGAATTTAAGTCTTTTTGTTTATATGAAGGTAAATCAGTAGATTTTGGTAAATATCTTCTTAAAATACCATTATTGTTCTCATTTAAACCTCTTTGACAAGGTTTTCCGACATCTGCAAAATAAATTTTAACATTACAATTTTTTTCAATTAATTTTCATTTACTAAATTCTTTACCACGATCAAAAGTAATAGTTTTAATTGTTCCTGGTATTAATTTTGAAATAAATTTTATTATACTTTGTACTTTGTGTAATACTTTCTGCTTTATGATTTTTAGTTTTCAAAGGAATTGTGGTTTTTGATCATATATCAGCTAAAGTAATAATAGAACTTTTATGATCTTTACCAACGATAGTATCTCCCTCTAAATGGCCAAATTCTTGTATATTTTTAATATTTGGAATGATTAAATTTCTTTCATGAATAGATTTACAATTATTAATTCTGCCCCTAGTTTCTTTTTGTTTATGAGGTTTATTTTTGCCTTTTCTCAATAAATTTTTTTCATCAAAACCCATTCGATTTGTTTTAAACATGTTATATAAAGTTTTTGTTGAAATATTTTTTATTTTATTTTTCTTTAAAAAATCAGCAATTATATCAAGAGCATAATTTTTAGTAATTAACAAATGATTGATAGTATTAATTTCTGTTAAAGTTAAAATTATTAATTTTCTACCTGCATTTTGTTTATTTTTTTGAACTTGATTCAATATTTCTAATGGTAATAAGTTTTGATTTAATAATTTACAAACTCTGTGTACAGTTGATTTACTATAATCAATTGCTTTTGCTATTTTACGAATAGAAAATCCATAACTTTTATATTCTTTTATTGCTATTATTGATTCAATAGTCAGATACTTATACATTGTGCTAATTCCTTTCTTTTCTTAATTATATAGAATTAACACAATTTGTTTTTTATATAAGTGTCCTTTTTAATTTTACATTTCAGGTTAATTCCTAAAATTCGTTTCGCATTATTTGTTGTTGTGATAATAACATCATTTAAGGATATTTTTTTTAAACTTGCTAATTTTTTAGCAGTAAAAATAATATTTTTTGGATAATTTTTTGTTCCCCGATAAGGAACAGGTGTTAAATACGGAGCATCAGTTTCTAAAACAATTTTATTTAAGGGAATATCTTTAGCAACTTGTTGCAAATCTTTAGCATTTTCAAAAGTAAGAATTCCTGAAAAAGAAATATAATATCCTAATTCAATAAACTTATTAGCAGTTTTTGTATTTGCTGAAAAACAATGCATAATGCCAACAACATCATATTGTTTTAAAATTTCATAAGCATCATCAAAAGCATCACGAATGTGAACTAAAATTGGTAATTGATATTTTTTAGCTAATTTAATTTGTTTAATAAATCATTCTTTTTGTAAATCACTACTATCTTGATTGCGATAGTAATCTAATCCAATTTCACCAATAGCACAAACACTTCCTGTTTTAATTAGTTCTTCCAATTCATAAAGATGGTGTTCTTGATGATTACTAACATCGTTAGGATGAATGCCAACAGCTGCAAATACATCGGGTGAAGAAAATGCTTGGTCAACTGCTAATTTACTAGTTTTTAAATCATAACCAACATTACAAATTAAATTAACACCAATTAATTTCGCTTCTTCTAAAATATTATTTATATCTTCATCTTGATATGAATCTGAGACTAAATGACAATGCGTATCAAATAAACCATTCACTAATTAAACTCCTTATTTACCTAGACAAAAGCGACTAAACATTTCATCTAAGAGATTATCTTTAATTATTTTACCATTAATTTCTTGTAAATAATCTCACGCTTCTTGAAAATGAAGGATTACTAAATCTAACGGCATACTATTGTTTAAAGCTTGAATTGCTTCATCAATTGTCATTGTAATTTTATCTAATAACATTTGGTGATGGGTTGATGTCAAAATTAAATTATTATGATAATTAATTTTTTCTTGTAAAAACATCTCTTTAATTTTATCTATTAAGGTATTAAAATCATTGTTTAAAGCACTTATTGGGACTGAACTTAATGGCAAAAGCGAAACAGATAGTTTTTGTTGTAAATCAACTTTATTAATAACAATAATACAATTTTTATCTTTAACTAGTTCTAATAATAACATATCATTATCATCTAAAATATTGCTACCATCAAGCACTAATAAAATTAACTGGGCTTTTTCTAAATACTGTTTTGATTTTTGAATTCCTAATTGTTCAATAATATCATTAGTATTTCTAATTCCTGCGGTATCAATTAAGTTTAAAGAAATATTATCAATATTTATTTTTCCCGTAACAATATCTCTGGTTGTTCCAGCAATTGTTGAAGTAATCGCGCGATTTTCTTTTAATAAAGCATTTAATAAAGTTGATTTTCCTACATTAGGTTTACCAATAATTACAGTATCAATGCCATCATTAATAACCTGAGCAATTTTACTTTGTTTAGTAATGGTTAATAAACCACTATAAAGTTCATTTGTACGAGTTAAAACTAATTTTTGGGTTAAGTTTTCAACCCCATCATATTCAGGATAATCAATATTAACACTAATATTAGCTATTAACTCTAATAATCTTGTTTCAAGTTCTTTTAATAATTTGCTATTATTACCATTTAAGCTATTCATTGCTAATGCTAACGCTTCATCATTAGGCGCATTAATTAAATCATTAACCGCTTGTGCTTGTAATAAATCAATTTTTCCATTTAAAAATGCTCTTTTTGTAAATTCGCCCGCAGTTGCTAACCGAATATTATCATTTTTCATAATTGTTAATAATAAATGAATAATTTTATTAACAATTAACATACTACCATGACAATTAATTTCAATAGTATCTTCACCAGTAAATGAACTACTTTTATAGTAGCAAACTAAAACTACTTCATCAATAATTATCTTTGTATTAGGATTAATAATCCTTCCGAAATATTTTTCTTTTGAAGCATTTAAAATATTTCTACTAAATACTTTATTAATAAGTGAAAATGTTTCTGGACCACTAACTCTAATAATAGCAATGGCTTGTTTAAGAGGAGCACTTGCTAAAGCAATAATCGTATCATTAATCATAAATATCACCAAATTTCTTTTTTAAAAATAAAAATCTAGACATTAACGACTAGATTTCACTGCTTTCAAGATATTTAATAACAATATGTCTTTTATTACCTGAACCCTGAGATTCACTAATAACCTTATCGAATTTTTTTAATTCATTATGAATAATTCTTCGCTGATTATTAGGCATTGGTAATAATGCCATATCATTTTTAGTAAACAATACTTTTTTAGCAGTGTTTTTTGCTAAATTAATTAAATTACTCTCTTGTCTTTGAAAATAGTCATTAACATCAACTTTAACAATATAACGACGATGAAACTTACTTGATAAATAACAGTTAGATAAATTTTGTAAAGAACTTAATACATAACCATTTTTACCAATTAATAACGCATTATTATCACAATTAATATTAACTTTAATCGTTTCATAGTTAATTTGTGAAATTTTAATTTCAATATCATTAAAGTCTAACTCTGTTAAAAGTCCTTGCAAAACACCAACTAAATAGGTTTTAACATCACTCATATTATATATTAAGGCAATCACTTGTTTTTTTAAAAATGTTTTAATTTCTTCTTTAATAATGTAAAAATGGGGTTCATCTTGTTGCTCAATAAAAGTTTTTAAATCTTCGCGTTTCTTAAATATTTTTTGTTCCATTTAATTCAACTCCAAATTTATTTTTTCTTTTTATACTTAGCATTCTTATTTATATAATGAAATAAAACTGTTTGTCCAATTTGCAACGCCCCAGAAAAAATTCAATATATCGCAACTCCTGAACCAATTGTAAAGACCAGTAACATAAACACCCCCGTCATAATTAACTGTGTAATTAATTGTTTCTTTTGTGCTGCTTTCGATTCTTTAGTAAAAACTTTTTTCTTACCACGATTTAAATACATTGGTAATAACATTGAAATAATTTGAATTGGTAAATAAACAAAAACAATTGCTAAATATGCTCAGTCTCCTGCTTTTAACCCTTCTCACGGCGTTATTGTAAAAGAAATTGCCCCAAACTCTTGTTCTTTCAAAATTCTCATTGAACGAACAACCATAAACATCGCATATAAAAATGGCATTGATAAAAATAAACTTGCAAATGATGCTAAAGGTTTAACCCCTTCTTTTTTATATAATCCCATTAATTCTAATTGCATTTTTTGTCTTGCTTGGGGATCAGTTGAACCTTTATATTTTGCTTGAATCTCGCCTTGTTTTAATTGAATTGCTTGCATTTTCTCTTGATTTTTTTGCGATTTTCAAGAAAAGGCTAAAGTAATTAATTTAATTATTAAAGCGGTAACAAACATTGCTCCAATTGCTGCAGCTGCTGTTGGTTCAGCAGCAATTCCACCACTAAAACCTTTTAGTAATACTCATAATAATGCAGCAATTGGATAAACAAATAAACCAAAAAATGGTGATTTAGTAACTGTTCAAGCTTCACTTCAACTAGAAATACCATTAAAAGGTAATTCTTCTTCACCATTTATAAAATGTGTCTTATTGCCATCACCAGGGAAAAGTAATTCAAAATAAGTACCAAATATTGAACCTGCACCCGTAGTTTTTCCACTTGTTGACACATTAGGATCAAACATCTGTCCACAACCTCATAAAAAGGTAACAATAAAAAAGGTATAAATGAAAATTTTACCAAATTTTCAAACTTGTTTTCACCATGGAGTTTGTGGCTTATTAGGCGCAAATAAATATTTTTTATAGTCCATAATTTTTCTCCATTATTTAATAATTTTTTTTAACAAAATATCTAAAAATCTTTGATTTTTACTATATTCCTGTTTTAAATAAGGTGGTCTTACTAAAATAATAATATCCATATTATTATTTTTTAAGCATCAAACCTTTTGTAACATTGAACGAACTTGGCGACGAATCCGATTACGATTAACAGCATTCGCATTTTTTTTACTAACTGATATTCCAAAACGACAATGATCTAATGAATTATTTGCATAATAAATAACAAATGAATTATTATGAATTTTTTGTTTTCCATTAATAATTCTTTGAAAATCATAATTCTTTTTTAAACGAAATTTCTTTTGCAAGGTGTATTTAAATCCTTTTATACTGTTAACTTAGCGCGTTGTTTTCTGCGTCGGTTTTGTAAAACTTTTCTTCCTGCAACTGTTGCCATTCTTGAACGAAAACCATGAACTTTTTTTGTTTTTTCTTTTGATGGTTGATAGGTTCTTTTCATTGTCATTCTCCTCTTTAAAAATAAGTTACTGTTTTTAAACTAAAATAAAAAAACTTTAAAAAAGTAATTATAGTTCCAATTAATTTTACAGACATATCCTTATTAAGTCAAACTAAATAACAACATAGGTCGCGTTTAGTTTTCTTAAGTATTTTTAAAAAAAGAAAAAATAATCATTTACTATAAATTATTTCAATATGCAAATTAAGTATATATTTCTTATGTATGATTTTTTTTGTAAAAAATTATTTTAATGTTGTTTTTATAAGCATTTTAGTGAGTTTTTATAACCTTTTATTAAGATTATGTTTGTTAATATTAAATATTTTGTTTTATTACTTATTTTTTAGATAAAATGATAATTAAATTGTGATTACTTTTTTTTCAAAATTATTTAAACCTTTTCCTACCTAACAAAACTTTACGCGTCCTTGACTTATTATTTTTAGAAATGAAAGAATTATTATTCGTTTACCTAATGATATTTTGGAATTAGAAAGCTATAATATTTTAAAAAGCTAATTAATTGAAATTAATTTTAATAACAATTACTAACATCTAATTAACAAATAATTAACAATTTTTTAGTTATTATTAAATTTTGTGGATAACTATTAAAAATTCAATATTTATAAAGGAAATAAATGGGGATAATAATGTGGATAACTATAGTTATCCACATTTATTTATTTTTTATGGATAACTTTTTCCACTTTAAAGTTATGATATTTATAGGAAGTAATTCAAG